>CAJTLJ010000006.1 GCA_910577475.1 uncultured Alistipes sp. | reverse complement strand
ATGATTTTTATATTTATATGCGGTCGACGGCGGGGCTTGGCTGTTTCTGCGGGGGTGAAATGCAGGGAAACTTGCTTTTGCCCCCGCTTATTCCTATCTTTGCCGCAAGTAACCAATCTTTAGGAATCGCATGACACTGCACATCGACTCGCTGAACGAACTGCCCGAGGTGGCGGATGCGGTGATCGAAGCGCTCGACGGGCGCTCGGTCGTCGTTTTCCGGGGGGAGATGGGGGCCGGAAAGACCACCCTCATCCGCGAGATTCTGGCCCGGCTCGGCTCGGAAGACAACGTAACCAGCCCCACCTTCGCCATCGTCAACCAATACACGACCGCCGACTGCCGGCCGGTCTATCACTTCGACTTCTACCGGATCGACCGCATCGAGGAGGCTTACGACTTCGGATACGAAGAGTACTTCTACTCGGGCGACCTCTGTCTGGTGGAGTGGCCCGAGAAGATCGAGGAGCTGCTCCCCGACGACGTGATGACCGTCCGCATCACGGCCGACACGGAGGAGGAGCGCACGTTCCGGATCGACTGATACTCCCCAACCCGAATCGCAACCCTTAACAGAAAATACCCATGCAGGAATATCAATCCAAACAACAACAGATTCTCCGGCCGGCCGAAATGATCTTCGAGGCGATCAGCCGTTTCGACCGGCTCACCCCCGCCCTGGCCGACAAGGTGGAGGAGTGGCAGGCCACCGAAGACACCTGCTCGTTCAAGGCCAAAGGATTCACCGTCAAGCTCCGCATTACGGACCGGGTCGCCCCCAAACACGTCAAGGTCGAGGGCGACGGCGTGCCGATGGACTTCGCCTTCTGGATCCAGCTGCACCCCGTATCGGAGACCGACACCCGGATGCGGCTGGTGCTGCACGCCGAGCTGAACATGATGCTGAAGATGATGATCGGCTCCAAATTGCAGGGAGCCCTCGACCAGATCGCCGAAGGGATGGCTAAGGCCTTCAACGGAGCACCGATGTTCTGACGGAGAAACAAGCGCGGCATGGATTTTCGTCCATGCCGCTTTTTCATTCATTTCCTGCGGTTCGCAAGGGTTCGCGCCGATCGCCCGGGGGATCATTCGCGGTCTTTCGCCTCGAACACCGTCCGGATGGTCGGGTAGCTGGCCTTCAGGAACTCCCCGGCCTCTTCGGCGGTGCACCAGCGGGCCTGCACGATGCCCTCCTCGCGCTGCGGCTGCGGCTGCACGGGCTGCTGCACCCGCATCTCGTACCAGTAGGTCCGCTTCATCTCCCAGTGGTGGTTGAGCTCGTAGCAGTGGATGGTCGTGCAGAGCGGACGGACCAGTTCGTCGGCGCGCACGCCGGTCTCCTCCTCCACCTCGCGCAAGGCACACTCCTCCAGCGTCTCGCCGGGCTCCAGATGGCCCTTGGGCAGGTCCCAGCGGCCGTTGCGGCGAATCATCAGCATGCGCTCCGCAGGGTCGACCACGATGCCCCCGGCGGCCGCGACGGGGCGGAACGCCTGCGAAAAAGCGGCGAAAGAGGCGTCGGGATCGGCACTCGACACGGTGAGCGCATTGGATGTTTCGAAAAATTTGAGTATCTTCGCTCGCGTGATCGGCTCTTCGACGACCACGCCCTCGACCGGATCGGACAGATGTCTGAAGAACAGAGACTTGTCCGCAAAGTAGATGGCATGATTCATGGCAAGGAGATTTTACTGCTGCAAAAATACGCATAATTGAAGTTAAACCGACAGAAACGATGAAAAAAATCCTACTCTCTATGGCTATTTTAGCGTTGGGCGCCGCGGGATGCGACAAGCGTCCCCAGCCGCTCGAAATCGACAACGCCCTCACGCGCACGGAGATGGAGGCGGGCATCCTGACCCCCGAGGTGATGTGGAAGATGCGCCGCGCCGGCTCCTCCTCGCTCTCGCCCGACGGCTCCGTGCTGCTCTACGCCGTCACCGACTACAACATGCAGGAGAACCGCGGCGTGACCTCGATCTACACCCAGTCGCTCGCCGACAAGAGCGTCCGCCGGCTGACCGACGGATCGTCGAACAACCTCTCCCCGCAGTGGAGCGCCGACGGCGGCAGGATCTACTTCCTCTCCGACCGCAGCGGGTCGATGCAGGTATGGGCCATGACGCCCGACGGACAAAACCCCGAGCAGGTCACCGGCAACGAGGACGGCGGCACCGACATCGAGGGCTTCGGCATCAGCCCCGACGGGGGACATATCTGGTGGGTGCAGAGTTGTCACACGGCCGACCTCCGGTCCAAAGAGATCCACCCCGACCTGCCCCACTCCCGGGCCCGCATCTACGACGACCTGATGGTCCGCCACTGGGACTACTGGGACGAGGGCGACTACCGTCACATCTTCATCGCCGGGCTCAACGGCGGCAAGGCGGCGGCCGGCACCGACATCATGCCCGAGGCCCGCTGGGACGCTCCGCTGGCCCCCTACTTCGACATGGCCGAAATCGCCTGGTCGCCCGACGGCCGCAAGCTGGCCTACACCTGCAAGCCGCTGACCGGCGCTGCCTACGCCGTCTCGACCGACTCGGACATCTACGTCTACGACCTGGAGACACAGCAGACGACGAACATCTGCAAGGACAATGCGCAGGGCTACCCGATGGTCGGCTACGACAAATACCCCGTCTGGTCGCCCGACGGCCGCAGGCTGGCCTTCCGCTCGATGGAGCGCCCCGGCAACGAATCGGACAAGGAGCGCCTGTTCGTCTACGACTTCGAGACGGGGCTGATGCAGTATCTCACGGCCCGCTTCGACTACAACGCCATGAACACCGTCTGGGAGGACGACGACCACCTGCTCTTCATCGCCCCGATCGAGGCCACCCACCAGATCTGCCGGGTCGACGTGCCCGACCCGCGTCTGCGCAGCCTCCCCATCGTGGAGGTGCTCACCTCGGGCGACCACGACATCAACGCCTTCACGCTGGCCGGCGGACGGATCGCCGCCGAGGTCTGCACGATCTCGATGGCTACGGAGTTCTACACCGTCGACCCCGCCGACGGACGCATGGAGCGGCTGTCGGAGATCAACGGCGAGATATACCGGCATATCCGCATGGGCGAGGTGCAGAAGCGCTGGGTTCCGACCTCCGACGGCAAGCGGATGCTCGCCTGGGTGATCCTGCCGCCCGACTTCGACCCGGCGAAAAAGTATCCCACCCTGCTCTACTGCCAGGGCGGTCCGCAGAGCGTCGTCTCGCAGTTCTGGAGCTACCGCTGGAATTTCCAGCTGATGGCCGCACAGGGTTACATCGTCGTGGCGCCCAACCGCCGCGGCCTGCCGTCGTTCGGTCAGGAGTGGCTCGACCAGATCTCGGGCGACTACTCGGGCCAGAACATCCGCGACTATCTCGCGGCCATCGACGACGTGGCACGCGAGCCCTGGGTCGACGAGACCCGTATGGGTTGCGTGGGAGCCTCCTACGGCGGCTACTCGGTCTTCTTCCTGGCCGGCAACCACGAGAAGCGGTTCAAGGCCTTCATCGCCCACTGCGGCATCTTCGATTTCGACTCGATGTACGGCGAGACCGAGGAGCTGTGGTTCGTGAACAACGACTACGGCGGCTCCTACTGGGACCGCTCGAACGCCACGGCGATGCACTCCTACGCCAACTCGCCCCACAAGTACGTCGACAAGTGGGACACCCCGATCATGATCGTCACCGGCGAGAAGGACTACCGCATCCCCTACACCCAGTCGCTCGAGGCCTTCACGGCCGCCCGCATGCGGGGGCTGGACGCCCGTCTGGTCTCCTTCGAAAACGAGGCGCACCAGGTCTTCAAACCCCAGAATTCGCTGGTCTGGAACCGCGAGTTCTTCGGCTGGCTGGACAAATACCTGAAATAGAGACCGGACCATGCACGCAAAAACGGGACGAACCTCCGGGTTTGTCCCGCTTTTTTTGGCATATCGGAGAAAATCGCTAACTTTGGCAAGATATTTTAACCGCAAAATCAATGAAAACGAACCTCATTCTTTCGACTATGACTGTTCTTACCGGTCTCGCGACATCCTGCGGAGGCGACAAGCCGGCCGAAGCCGCCGACGCTCCGTGGATCGTCGACCGTTTCGACGACATCAAGGTGATCCGCTACGAAGTGCCCCGCTTCGAGGAGCTGCCCCTCGACGAGAAACTGCTGGTCTACTACCTGGCCGAGGCCGCCAAGTGCGGTCGCGACATCCTCTTCGACCAGAACTTCAAGTATAACCTCGCCGTGCGCCGCACGCTGGAGTGCGCCTACGAGAACTACGCCGGCGACCGCGAAAATCCCGAATGGAAAGCCCTGGAGAAGTATCTCAAGAAGGTATGGTTCGCCAACGGCATCCACCACCACTACTCGAACGACAAGTTCGTGCCGGAGTTCTCGCAACCCTATTTCGAGGCCGTCATCGCCTCGATTCCCGCCGAGAAGCTGGGCGAGCTCGCCGGCCTTCAAGGCGAGGTGGTCCGCTCGATCTTCGATCCCGCCTACGCGCAGACCCGCCTCAACCAGTCGGCGGGCGTCGACATGATAGCCGCCTCGGCCAACAACTACTACGGCGGGGAGCTGACACAGGAGGAGGTCGAGGCGTACTACACCGCCCGGACCGACGCGAACGATCCCGAGCCGATCTCCTACGGCCTGAACTCCCGGCTGGTGAAGGAGGCCGACGGCACCATCCGCGAAAAGGTGTGGAAAGTGGGCGGCCTCTACTCGCCCGCCATCGAGAAGATCGTCTACTGGCTCCGCAAGGCCGAATCGGTGGCCGCCGAGCCCCAGAAGTCGACCATCGCCTCGCTGATCAACTACTACGAGACGGGCGACCTGCGCGAGTTCGACCGCTACAACGTCATGTGGGTGAAGGACACCCTCTCGAACGTCGATTTCGTGAACGGCTTCATCGAGAACTACGGCGACCCGCTGGGCCGCAAGGCGTCGTGGGAGGCCAACGTGAACTTCCTCGACAAGGAGGCCTGCCGCCGCACGCAGATCATCTCCGAGAACGCGCAGTGGTTCGAGGACAACTCGCCCGTCGACCCCCGCTACAAGAAGAAGGTGGTGAAGGGAGTATCGGCCAAAGTGATTACCGTAGCCATGCTGGGCGGCGACTGCTACCCCGCCACCCCCATCGGCATCAACCTGCCCAACGCCGACTGGATCCGCAAGGAGTACGGCTCGAAGTCGGTAACCATCGACAACATCACCTACGCCTACGATCAGGCGGCCCACGGCAACGGTTTCCTGGAGGAGTTCATGCTCCGCGGCGAGGACCGCGCCCGCATCGAGCAGTACGGCAAACTGGCCGACGACCTGCACACCGACATCCACGAGTGCCTGGGCCACGGCTCGGGCCAGCTGGCTCCGGGCGTGAAGGGAAGCGAACTGCGCAGCTACGGCTCGACGCTCGAGGAGGCCCGCGCCGACCTTTTCGGGCTCTACTACCTGGGCGACCCGAAGCTCGTGGAGCTGGGGCTGATCCCCTCGCTCGACGTGGCGAAGGCCCAGTACGCAGAGTACGTCATGAACGGTCTGATGACCCAGCTGGCCCGCATCGAGCTGGGCAAGAACGTCGAGGAGTCGCACATGCGCAACCGCAAGCTGATCGCCGAGTGGTGCTATGAAAAGGGCAAGGAGGAGAAGGTGATCGAGTGGGTGAAAGAGAACGGCAAAACCTACATCGTCGTCAACGACTTCGAGAAGCTCCGCGAACTGTTCGGCGAGTTGCTCCGCGAGATGCAGCGCATCAAATCCGAGGGCGACTACGAGGCCGGCGCCGCCATCGTCGAGCAGTACGCCGTGAAGATCGATCCGGAGCTGCACGCCGAGGTGCTGGAGCGCTACCGCGCCCTGGGCATCGAGCCCTACGGCGGCTTCGTGAATCCCGAATACGAACTGATCGAACAGGAGGGCGAGATCGTCGACGTGAAGATCGTCTACCCGAACGACTACACGGGGCAGATGCTCGGATACTCGAAGAACTACTCGTTCCTGCCCACGCTGAACGATTGAATACCGGGCCTTCTCCGTCCGGTGAGCGGACGGAGAAGGCCCTAAAAACGAACGTCATGAAAAAATTCGGAGGCATACTCATTCTGCTGGCCGTCGTCGCACTGGCCGTCTTCTTCTATCTGCGTTTCTACTTCGTATTCGGCGAAGGGGTCAAGAGCGGAGAGCTGAACTACGTCGTCTACAAGGGCGTCCTCTTCAAGACCTACGAGGGCAAACTCATCCAGTCGGGCCTGCGTTCGAAAACCGCCGGCACGGTGCAGTCCTACGAGTTCGAATTCTCGGTCGAGAACCCCGAGTTGGGACGCCACCTGATGCTGATGCAGGGCGGCCAGACCATCGAGCTCCACTACAAGGAGTATTTCGGTGCCCTGCCCTGGCGCGGCTTCACGAAGTTCATCGTGGACAGCATCGTCACCAAACCCGTACAGCCGACCCTGTTCGAACGAAATCCGGACGTATTCCGTCCCGAACGCACCGCAGCCCCGGCAGAACCCGAGATACGGGGCACCGAAATCTGACGGATCGAGAGGAACCGACTAAAAGAGCGCAGCCGGAACGATACGCGCCTACTGCGCTCGAAATACAAAGCCGGGGTGTCAGACGCATGTCTGACACCCCGGCTTCACTATCGAACCGGATCAGAAGGGCAGATCGTCCAGCTCGTCGGCCGGCTGGGCCGGAGCCTGCGGAGCGGCCGGCTGCGGCGTATAGGCCGGTTGTGCGGGCTGCGCATAGGCGGGCTGTTGCGGCGCACCATATCCGGCTGCCGGCTGCGAATCGGCCGGAGCACTATCCTGACGACGCCCCAACAGGTTCATCGCATCGGCGAGAATCTCGGTCGTGTAGCGTTTGTTGCCGTCCTTGTCGGTCCACTCGCGGGTGCGCAGACGCCCCTCGATATAGATTTGGGACCCCTTGCGGACGAAACGGTCCACGACGTCGGCCAGTCCGCGCCACAACGTCACGGTATGCCACTCGGTATGCTCCTTCGTCGAATTGCTCTGACGGTCGAACAGCCGTTCGGTCGTCGCCAGACGGACCCGGGCTACCTTGGCTCCGGTCTCCAACGTGCGCACCTCGGGATCCATCCCGACGTTGCCCACCAAAATCACCTTGTTTACCATCTTTCCGCGCTTTACAAACCCTTGATCATCTCCCGGAACAGCAGGCCCATGTTCCTGCCGGCCTTCGCCCCCTGGCGCTGCACGTCCTCGTGATCGCCGATCTCGTCGCTCAATCCGCAATTCGTGATGACCGAGACGCCGAACACGGGAATCGACATGTGACGCGCCACGATCACCTCGGGCACGGTCGACATGCCGGCCGCATCGCCGCCGATCGCCTTGAAATAGCGATACTCGGCCTGCGTCTCGAACGTGGGACCCGTGCCGCCTACATAGACGCCATACTGGAGCTTGATCCCCTTTTCTGCGGCGATAGCCGTCGCACGGGCGCGCAGCTCCTTGTCGTAGCAGTTGTGCATGTCGGGAAAGCGGGGGCCGAGCTCCTCCATGTTCTTTCCGATCAGCGGATTGGGCATCAGGTTGATATGGTCGGTAATAATCATCAGGTCGCCCACCGAGAAAGAGGTGTTGATGCCTCCCGAGGCGTTCGACACGAACAGATATTCGATCCCCAGCAGCTTCATGACCCGCACGGGGAAAGTGACCTGCGTCATGGGATACCCCTCGTAGTAGTGGAAACGTCCCTGCATGGCGACCACCCGCCGGCCCTCGATCAGGCCGAAGATCAGGCGGCCCTTGTGGCCCTGTACCGTCGAAACGGGAAATCCGGGAATATCATGGTAGTCGAGCGAATGCTTCACCTCGATGCTCTCGGCGAAATCGCCCAGACCCGTCCCCAGGATGATGCCCACCTGGGGTTTGAATCCTTCGATGCGGCTTCGGATGAAGTCCGCGGTCTTCTTAATCTCCTCTAACATCTTTTTCCAGTTTATTTAACAGATCCGTCTCCGAATCCTCGATGAACGAAATATTGATCGGCAGGTAGTAGAGCCGCTCCCGCACGGCGGCGGGTATGCGATTGCTGTTCGCGAGCTTCACGGCATCCTTCTCCGTGGTGACGATCACGGCGTCGGGATAGCGCTCCGCCAGCCCGGCGAGCATCTTCATGTCGCGCACCTTATAGACATGGTGGTCGTCCAGCGCCACCCGTTCGATCACGTCGTAGGACTCCGCCAGCGAACGGTGGAAAGGCCCGGGGTTGCCGATGCCCGAGAGGGCCACCACGCGGCGGCCGCGCGCCGGCGGTCCGGCCGGCGCTGCATCGGGGAAAAGCGGGCGGGGCGAGAAGGACTCCATGCGGGTGAAGTAGATCTTCTGATAGGCCACCGTCAGCAGGTTCTTGTGGAGGAGCCTCCGGTCGATGGGGGTCATGTTCTCGGGACACTTCGTCACCACGAAGTAGTGCGCCCGGTGCAGCTGCTCCACCTCGTCGCGCAGCGACCCGTAGGGAAGGAAATGGTCCTCCTGCGGCGGACGGGTGGCGTCGATCATCATCACGTTGACCTTCGGGGTGACATAGCGGTGCTGGAATCCGTCGTCCAGCACGATCAGGTCGACGTCGGGATGCTCCTGCCGGATGCGGCGGATGCCGTCGGCCCGCTTCTCGCAGACCACGACCACCGTATCGGGAAACTTGAGCTTGATCTGGAGCGGTTCGTCGCCCACGTCGCGGTAGTGCGAATCGGTCCGCACCTCCAGATACCCTTTCGTGCGCCTTCCGTAGCCGCGCGAGAGCAGGGCCACGCGGTGATTCTTGGCCATGTAGCCGATAATCATCTCGGCCATCGGGGTCTTGCCCGTACCGCCCACGGTAATGTTGCCCACGCAGATGATCGGCACGTCGAACTTCTCGCTCTTGAACAGGCCGGCATCGAACAGGTAGTTCCTCAGGTGAACCACCCATCCGTAGATCCAGGACGCGGGAACGAGCAGGTATCGCAGCATAGACGACGTGTTAATCCGATTATAATACTTTTCAAAGGTAGCCATAAAACACCGAACCGCCAAACATTCCGCACAAAAGTTGCACCGAAGCGGAGTTTCGGCGAAAAGAAGACGAAATCCGTTCGTCGAAAACCCGTGCGCGATACCCGATGTTTCCCGTTTTTTTCGTAACTTTGGTCCATCTATGAGAAGTTTATTCCACCTACTGCTGTGCGCCGCGGCCGCCCTTGCGGCCGGCTGCGCGGAGGGCGGGCGCACCGACGAACAGACGCCGGTCGAAGAGGCCCCCAAAAACCTGGTTTACGGCATCGATGCCGACAACTATCGCCTCGAGCGGGGCGAGGTGCAGCACGGCGAGACGCTGGGCCGGATCCTGAACCGCTTCGGCGTCTCTCCCGTCGCCGTCGACCGGCTGGACCGCAAGGCCGCCGGCATCTGGCCCCTGAGGAACATCCGGGCCGGACACGCCTACACCGCCTTCATCCACGAGGATTCGCTCCACACGCCCCACCTGGACTACCTGGCCTACGAGCGCAACCCGTCGCAATACGTCCTTTTCGGCTTCCACAACGACACGCCGGGAGTCGACTCCGTGTCGGTCACGCTGGGCGAGCGGGAGTTCGAGATCCGCCGTCAGAAGCGGAGCGCCGTGATCGAGTCGTCGCTGTGGAACGCCATGACCGACGGCGACATGCCCTATTCGCTGGCCGCCGAGGTGGAGGACATCTACCAGTGGACCATCTCCTTCTTCAACGTCCAGAAGGGCGACAGCTTCACGGTGATCTACGACGAGAAGTTCATCGACACCCTCTCGGTGGGGGTCGGCCGCATCTGGGGCGTGAAGTTCACCCACTTCGGCAAGGACTACTACGCCATTCCCTTCCGCCAGAACAAGCGGGTGGAGTATTGGGAGGCCGACGGCTCGTCGCTGCGCAAGCAGATGCTCAAGGCACCGCTGAAGTACACGCGCGTCAGCTCGAAGTTCACCTACTCCCGCCGGCATCCCATCTACAAGACGGTCCGGCCCCACACGGGCGTCGACTTTGCCGCACCGAAAGGCACTCCGGTGGTCGCTGTGGCCGACGGAGTGGTGACCTTCAAGGGCTGGGGCGGAGGCGGCGGCAACACGCTCAAGATCAAACATGCCGGAAACATGATGACCGGCTATCTGCACCTGAGCGGCTATGCCAAGGGCATCCGTCAGGGCTCGCACGTCGCCCAGGGCCAGCTGATCGGCTACGTGGGCAGCACGGGCGCTTCGACGGGCCCCCACCTCGACTACCGCGTATGGCGCAACGGCAAGCCCATCGACCCGCTCAAGATTCCGCAGGAGCCCTCCGAACCCGTCAGCGACAGGAACCGCGCCGCCTTCGACTACGTGAAAGCGAAGGTGATGGCCGAACTGGACGGTACGGTGACCGACGAGGAGCGGCTGACGCTGCGCGACACCGTGGCCTTCGATTCGACGGCTCCCGCCGTACCCGACAATCGGACCGCAGAGACCCAGACGCATGGAGACGACCGCCCATAACTCCATCGACGAGCGGATCGTCCGCTTCATCGGCCGTCACCACGTGCTGACCCTCGCCACCTCGGACGACGAAGGGCTCTGGTGCTCGAACCTCTTCTACGCCTACGACAAGACCGAAGGACGGTTCCTCTTCAGCTCCGGAGACGACACCCGGCATGCCCGACAGATGCGTGCGAACCCGCACATCGCGGCGTCGGTCGTACTGGAGACCCGGCTGGTGGGCCGGGTGCAGGGGCTGCAAATCGCCGGCACGGCGGAACCGGCCGACGACGCGGGCCGGAGAATCTACCTGAAACGGTTCCCCTATGCGGCCGTCATGGAGCTGCAGCTCTGGCAGCTGCGGCCGAGCCAACTGAAATTGACCGACAACACCCTCGGATTCGGAAAAAAACTGATATGGAAACGACTTTGAACACCGGTGTCATCATCGTGGCCGGAGGCTCCGGCCGACGCATGGGGAGCACGATACCCAAACAATTCCTGCTGCTGAACGGTCTGCCCGTACTGGCCCGCACGATCAACCGCTTCGCCGAGGCTCTGCCCGGATCGCCCGTCGCGGTGGTCCTGCCGGCCTCGCAGATCGATTTCTGGCGCAGCCTCTCCGCCCGCTTTCCCGTTGCGCGGCACCTGCTCGCCGTGGGGGGCGAGGAGCGGTTCCACTCCGTGCGGGCCGGCCTGCGGAGCCTGCTGGAGTCGGGCGAAGGAGTGGAGTTCGTCGCCGTGCACGACGGAGTGCGCCCGCTCGCTTCGACGGAGATGATCCTCCGCACGCTGGAGTGCGCCCGCACCTGCGGAGCCGCCGTTCCGGTCGTCGAGGCGACCGACTCCTACCGCCGCATCACGCCCGACGGCTCCGAAATCATCGACCGCCGCACGCTGCGTCGCGTGCAGACCCCGCAGATTTTCCGCACCGACTGGCTGCGCAAGGGGTACGAACAGCCCTACGACCCCGCCTTCACCGACGACGCTTCGGTCGTGGAGCAGGCGGGCCTGCCCATAGCGCTCTGCGAGGGCGAACCGGCCAACCTGAAGATCACCACCCGGTACGACCTGACCGTGGCGACCGCCCTGCTCGATGCGCAGGCGGCCGACGACGCACCCGAAACACCTGCCGGCCATGAATGAAAGAGTTTTCCGATTCCGGTTCAGCCGCCGGGTATGGATGCTGTCGATGGTCTATCTCATCGCCTTCGCCCTGCTGGCCTACGCCCTCTACCGGCTCTACGAGGGGGATTATCTCTCGGCCTGGTTCTCCTCGTGCATCGTGGCACTGCTGGCCCTGATGTCGCTCTCCATCCCGCGCCGGATCCGGATCGACGACAAGCGGCTCCGGGTGGACTGCCTGCTGGACATGACCGAAATTCCGCTCGGCGAGATTGCCTCGGTGCGCCGCGTGGAGCCCAGCGAGATGAAGGGCATCGTCCCCCTCTTCGGCGGCTTCGGATTTTTCGGCTACTACGGTCACTACCTGGATGTCGTTCAGGTGGAGCGCGTGAAGCTCTACGCCACGGAGTGGAACCGCTTCGTCGAGATCACCGACATCTACGAAGACCGGCTCTATCTCTCCTGCTCAGAACCCGACGAACTGGTCGCCGTACTGAACGAGCGGATCGCCAGACAGTCCGCAGAGAGTGTGTCGCAAGGGTGAATATTCGGCCCCGTCGAGATGTTTCGACTGCGGAGCTACGCTCCTCCGCTCAACATGACAATTTAGTCACCCCGAACGTAGTCGAGGGGTCCCGACGGCTGTTTTAGCGGGAGCCTTTGCGGATCGTAATGGTGAATGTTCCGGTATGTCGAGACCTTTCGACTGCGGGCTTCGCCCTCCGCTCAAGGTGACATTTTTTTGTCATTCCGAGCGAAGCCGAGGAATCTCGACGCTGCACGGCGCACACCTTTCTGAAACCGCAAGACATCGCATCCCGGATAAGTCCGGCGTCTTACGCCGGCAGTCCGCAGCCACCCCCGGCGAAGGACTGCAATAAATCTGGTCCTTCGCTGGCTGCGAACTGCGAGGGTATTTCGACTGCACACCTACCCCCGTGACAATTAAAAACGAGCAACCGGGGACGATCCCGATTGCTCATCGAACTACATTTCGCCTCCTTAATCTCTGTCGATGAAGAAGAGCGGAATATTGGCTAAAAAGAGGTCCTTTCCGTTGAGCTCGGCCCGGTGTTCGATCAGCGCCGAGAGCTTCACGTCGCCGATCAGGTAGTTGCACTCGGAGCTGAAATACTGCTCGTGAATTGTCTCGAAGGGGAGAATCGCGGGCACCGGAGTATCGGTGTAGCGGGCATAGATCCGCAGCAGGATATCGGTCGTATAGGCAGGCCGGTCCGCGTAGTTCATCTTCTTGTATTCGTAGCGGTAGTCGTGCTGACGCGCCATGATGTCGCTCAGGATCGACGACGCGGTGGGCAGGCTACCCGCCCCCTTGCCGAACATGAACTGCCGGTCGTAGCACTCGCCGCGGATCACCACGCCGTTGTACTCGTCGTCGACGCTGTAGATATACTTCTTCGGCGAGACGAACTCGGGCATGACGAACATGGTAAACCGGTCCCCGGCCACCTTCACCACCTGGGCCACCAGCTTGATCTTCACCCGTTTCTCACGGGCGTAGCGGATGTCCGAGTCGTGAATGGTAGAGATGCCGTAGGTGAATATGTCGCGCGGATGGACGTAGACGCCCAGCGCATGCACGGTAATGATAACCAGTTTGAAAAGCGAGTCGTAGCCCTCGATGTCGAACGACGGGTCGCTCTCGGCGAATCCCAGCGCCTGAGCCTGCGCCAGCGCCTCGGCATAGGGGCACTGATGGTCGAAGACCCGCGAAAGGATGTAGTTCGACGAGCCGTTCAGAATACCCTTCACCTCCAGCAGCAGATCGTTGTCGTAGTACTCCTCCAGATTGCGGATCACGGGAATCGACCCGCACGAGGAGGCGTCGTAGAGCAGGGCCACTCCGTTGCGCTTCTGAATCTCGATCAGCTCCTGCAAGTGGTTCGCCAGCATGGCCTTGTTACCCGACACGACCGGGATTTTCCTCTCCAGCGCCGCCTTCACGATCCGGTAGGAGGCCTCGGCATCGTCGATCACCTCGACGATCAGGTCGATTGTGGGGTCGAGCAGAATCTCGTCGGCCGAATCGGTAAAGAACCGGCGGTCGATCTCCCCGGGACGCGGTTTGTCGAGCGAGCGGACGCAGATCTTCACGATCTCGGCATCCACATTCTTCGTGCGGCGCAGCACCTCGTAAATACCCTGTCCTACCACGCCGAAGCCGAACAGGCCGATTCTGATCTTTCCCATCGCCTACTCCTCCTTGATGCAGCGCACCTGCATGCCCTCGGCACGACGGGCCGCCAGATTGGGATCGAACGCGGAAAGGGCGGCATCGTCCGTATCCAGGTTGAAATAGAGCGCCGACGAGCGGTTGTCCGTCCCGGCCTTCGCGGTCCAGTAATAGCCGATCCAGGGCTTGGGGACCTCGCTCGTATTGACGTTCGTAATCAGACCGTTCAGCCAGCTGCGACGGCCGCCGCCCAGGAAAAAGAGGGTCTCGCTTCCGTTCGTGAGGTTCCAGCCGAACTGCTCCTCGAATGCGGCCGCTCCGGCCGAGCGGTCGTCGGCCACCTGCCAGCCGGTGAAGTCGGCCGCCACGCGCCACCCCTTAGGGCAGGGATCGTAAAGACTCTTCTCTGCGGCGGTCCAGAGCGTATCGTCGTGCGAGCGGTTCCAGTCGTAGCCGCTCTCCTCATTGCCCAGCAGGTAGACCAGCGGATGGCTGACGGCGTACTGTACGGTTCCGGTCTCGGCCGTCGTCTCCGCATAGTTCAGATAGACGCGCGACGACGTGGTAGCCCCGTACATGTCCGCATCGGCCGACGAGGCGCAATTATAGGCATAGGGACCGACGAAGGGGGTCATGCGGCCCCACTGGTAATAGGTTCCGTAGGAGCGGAGGATATCCGTATGCGAAGCGTGCGCCGCATGCTCGGCACCGAGGTTGCGGTCCATCCATCCGCCCACGGAGCGGGGTTCGGAGGTTGTCACCCACACGTGCCAGGTCCAGAGCACCGCACCGTTGCGGTCGTAAGCGGCGAAAAGCGCATTGCCGGGGGTGAGCTCGCCCTTCTCCTCGGGCACGTAGAAGCTCACCCGCCCCTCGCCCGCCTGCTGCGGGTAGAGAACGGTCCGCCCGGGGCTCTGCCAGACCAGACCGACCGACGCGACCGCAAGCGAACGGTCGCTCTCGCCCATCCGGTCGACGGGGAACGAGTAGCTTTTTCCGCCCCGGGTCACCACGTAGCAGTTCGACCGGGCGGCATCGAGCGGCTCGGGCTCGTCGCGGCTCACGTAGAGCGTAGCCGTCGCGGCATTGCCCGTAGGCGAATAGGCCGTCAGCGAGATGTTGCCCGAGCGGGCAGCCTCCTCCTCGTCCTCCCCTCCGTCGGCCGGCGAGGTGACCGTAACGAAACCCGCCGGATCGACAACCGCGATCCACCCCTTCGGAGCCCCGGTGACGGCCAGACCGGCCGCCTGCCAGGCCACGAAACCGACCGTTTCGGAGGTCGAGGGGGCGGCGATATAGAGAGCCGGCCGGGTAAAGGCTATGACGGGGGTAATGAACTCTTCCTCGTCGCTGCAGGCCGCCAGGCCGAACAACGAAACGAGAAGCAGGAGGCGGAGACTCCGCATGCGTGATGTCAGTTTATCCATAGGTTGCGCTACACAAAATTTCTGCAAATATACGGAAAGCGGCTTAAATAAACCCAACCCGAAGCGGAAATTTTGGCTGCGGGAACGAGATTTGCCTGCACGACAAACGAAAAAACCGAAAAATTAGTATATGGGAACGAAAACTTGCGAAACGAACAGGGCGAACGGCGCCGCCGCTCCCCGCATCGAGATCATGAAAGCCGGCCCCTATGCGGTCTACGGGGCACCGGAGCTGCATCTGCAAACCATCGAGACCGACGAGGCGGGCGTCGCACGCGACTTCCGGCCGGGCCGGAGCTTCGCCACCCGCCCCGAACCCGTCCACCTGTGCCGCTGCGGAGCTTCGAAAAACAAACCCTACTGCGACGGCTCCCACGGCAAGGCCGACTGGGATCCCGCTCTCACCGCTCCCCACGCGAGGCGGCCCGAGGAGGTCACCAGCTACGAGGGTCCGGGCGTCACCCTGCTCGACGACGAGCCCTACTGCGTGCTGGCCCGCTTCTGCGACGCCGGCGAGGGAATCTGGCAGGCGGTCGGCCACACCGACGACCCCGCGGTCCGGAAAGAGGTTCTCCGCGAGGCCGCCCTCTGCCCGGGCGGACGGCTGAAGGCCATCGACAAGGTAGAGGGGCGCGATCCGGTCGGGCGAAGGACGGAGCTGGGGCTGATCGAGGATCCGCGCATGCGGGCGAGCGGCGGCATCCGGGTCCTGGGCGCGATTCCGGTCATCGACCCCGAGGGCATTGCCTACGAGGTTCGCGACCGCGCGGTCCTCTGCCGCTGCGGGCAGTCGCACAACAAGCCCTGCTGCGACGGCACGCACCTGCGCGTACACTGGCAGGACGGACTGGCCGAGCCGGTCGCCGAGCTCGCCGAAGTCTGAAAACGCTGAGCCGCAGCAAGGGGCTGCCCGAAATCCGTCGGACAGCCCCCTTGCCTCTCCCTTCATTTAGAAGGTCACTCGTAGATCAGTTCGAAGTCGTCGAGCCACATCCGGCTCTTGGTCGATCCGCTGAAATAGTCGCCGTAACGCGATGCCGAGCAGACCACCAGCACATGGGTCGGACGAATATCCGTGGCGACGTACTCGATCGGGATAGTCACCTCGCGCCACTCGTCGACCGAATGGTCCAGGATCAGCTCCCCGTAGCCGACGACATCCTTGCCCCGGGGGTTGAAGAAGGAGCCCTTGTTGCGCGTGTCGATACAGATCGGCGAATCGTCGGTGCCGACCCGGATCGTCTCGCCGCGCTCCTCCGTCGTGCCGTACTCCTCCGCCGTCCAGGTACCCAGCGCGATGTAGATCGCACCGTTGTCCGGGCCGCCGATCTCCATCTGCGCACCCGCCGGCAGCGAGAGAATCCTGTCCACCGTGCCGCACTCGTACTTGAACCAGCACTTCAGGGCCGTAGGCCGCAGCGTGAAGGAGCGGCCGAAAGTGATGATGCCGTTCGTACCCGCATTGCGCACGTAGGTGCCCGTATAGAGATTTCCGGCGGCGAACTTGCCGATGCCGGCCACGTTGGCGTAGGTCGACTCCAGCAGAGCGGAGTAGCGCCCCGCCGAACCGGGCCGCACGTCGGTGCACTTGTCGGTGAGCACCGCGCCGCCCGCAATGGCGGCGCCGGGGTTGCCCGATCCCCAGAAGGGCGAAGCATCCGCCGGATAGGGGTAGACGATATCCTTCAGCAGGCACCACTCCTCCAGCCCGGCATTGGGCAGTTGGGCCACCCCTTCGGTCGTCACGCTCCGCGGCGCGGTCTCATCCTCGTTGCAGTAGGCCTTCACCTCGTAGGTCGTCTCGGGAACCGCGCGAAGCCGCGCCCGGAAAGTTCCGCCCTCGACCTGCACGTCGGGCACCTCGGTCCAGCTCTCCTCGCCCGCCCGCCGATAGCGGAATCCCATCTCGGCGCCGCTGAGGCCCGATCCGTAGAGCCAGATCACCCCGCTCCAGGCATCGGCAGCCGTCAGTGTCACGGTCACCTCGGTGGGAACGACATAGAGGTACCAGCGCTCCCGGATATCGCCGTGATATACGATATCCACGTAGCGCACGCTCTCGAACACGGTGAGCTCCTCGGCCGAGGGGGTCATGGTCGTGCACCCCTCGGGGCCCAGCTTCAGCGAAGTGACCTTCACCGCCGTCGGGTCGAACCCCTGCTCGGGGACGTAGACGCGGGCGATGCAGTTCTCCGTGTCCCACTCCGTCGCTCCGATCTGCCCCTCGACCGTAAAGCTGCGCGAAACGGTCTGCTCGGCGACGATCTGCCAGTCGTAGCGCTGATAGAGCGAGAGCGACACATAGAGCGGGGTGCGCAGGTCGAACGTACCGACCAGCGGCACCGAAGTCTGCGTCTGCGGATGGTTGAAGTCCGCGCGGGTGATGGTGACCCGGCGCAGGTCGATCCGTTCGTCGAGCCGGAGCGTCACGGTGCGTGCGGCCGGGTCGATGTCGTCGGGGCCCAGCGTGAAGCCCTCCCCTTCGAGCGCCGTGATCTCCAGCACCTCGACCGGATAGGGAATATCGTTGTCGATGCACCCCGTCGCGGCGAAGCCCCACAGAGCGATGAGCAGGTATGCGGTAAATCGTTTCATCTCTTATCTCTTTTTCTTATCCCAGAGGTGGATGGTCATGCCGATGTTGATATCGGCCAGGTTCAGCCGGAAACGCATCTTCGAAGCGTCTCGCGACCCGATCTTTTCTCCGGCGTCGTTCTTCTGCGTGACGTGCGAGTACTGGATGCCGCCCAGACCGAACGACAGCGTGCCGCAGACGTTGGGAAAGATATAGACCGCCACTCCCGGATTGAACGCCAGTTTCGCCTGAATATTGTTGCTGTTGTTATTCTTCGGCTCGTCGCCCGACTTATAGCTGAAGCGCGACGTGCCGGTCGAGAAGGATGCCTCCAGTTCGGCGAAGAGGCCGAAGCGGCCCTTCGCGTCGAGCCCCACGTAGGAGCGGTGGAAGAACGAGAAGGTGAAGTTGTCGCTCGTGAGGTCCATGTCCCCGAGCGACCCCGACAGATCGTTCTGCTCGCCCAGGTTGAAGCCCAGGTTGTCGAGCGAGGCGCTGATATGGCGGTAGCCGAACCGCACGCCCAGCATCTGGTTGTCGCGGTAAGCGTATCCGAAGAAAGGTTTCACGGTAGCGACCGTACCGTCGGCATCGATGTGCTCGAGGATGAGCAGGAAGTCGGTGTCGTCGCTCGAAAGCGTACCGTAGGAGGCGGTGAAGCCCATGGCGACCTCCCCCTTGTAGACGAACTTGTTCTTGCCGATCTCGCGGTCGATGCGCCGGCGCATGGGCAGAAAGCGGGTTTTCCGTTCGGGTCGTATCCGAACATCGGAGCGGTTCATCGCCTCCGACAGCATTTGCGAAATCGAAAGCGTATCGCCGGTTGAAGCCGGCAGCGAGTCGGCCCGAAGATCGGGGCAGTTCTCCGTCCGCGCCAAAAGCACGGCGGACGACAGCAGCAGGGCGAAAAGAAGCAGATATTTTCTCATAGTCAGCCGCATTTAGAGGTAAAAGGCCATGCCCAGGCCGATGGAGAAGATATTGACCTTGAAATTCAGGTTGCTGGAGGAGCGGTCGCCCGTCGTCACCTGGTTGTGGACTTGCCTGACGTGCGAATAGGAGAGACCCATCACACCCACGCTCACCTCGATCGCCATGTTGTTGGTCGCGAAGGCCACCAGACCGGGCGAGATGCCCAGACCGAACGAATAGCCCGATTCGTAGGTGCCGCGCACGGGCTGCCCCTCGGCGAACTTACCCTGAATGCCGCCTCCGGAGAGCTGCATGTCGGTGAAGATAGCGAAGCGCTTGCTGTGTCCCAGCGGGATGTAGTTGCGCCACGTCACGGCCCCTTCATAGCTGTGCCTGAGGACGTAATAGCCGTTCACGGTCAGGTTGACGCCCGTATCGGGATCGCCCATGCTTACGTCGGCGTTGTCCACGCGCAGCAGCGTCCGCGAATAGATGAAGCGGGCGCCGACGGCCATGTTGTCGCGAACCGCATAGGCCAGGAACGGACTGACGCGGAAGGTATAGCCCTCGGAGGCGATATCCTCGATAACCAGAAAGTTGTAGTCCCGGTTCGTATGGGTCGAGTAGGAGGCCGTACCGCCGAAAATCCACTGTCCACGGGGTACGAAGACATTGGATTTCGAGGTCAGGCCGCGCATCTGCCGCTTCTGGTTGACGGTCAGCGTATCGGGTGCGGATCGCACCTCCTGCGCCTCCGCCATCCCGGCCGCCGCCCCGCCGACGCAGAGCAGCGTCAGCAACAGGTTTCGGAAAAGTCTGCTCATAAAGAGTCTTTAAATTTTTATACAGGGGACGGACTCGGCGAAGCGCTCCGCCCCGATGCGGGAGCCCTCGCCGAATCCGTTCGTTCGTGTCAGTACACCCACTCGAAGTCGTCCACGTAGAGGACGTTCGACGAGCAGCCGCACATGTAGTCTCCGTAAGCGTTGGCCGAGCAGGAGATCACCAGCTTGTAGGCCTTCGACGGCTTGGCTGCGCGGTCGTAGAAGGAGAGGGGCAGTTCGACCTGAACCATCGAATCGCCTGCGGTCGGGCCGTCGATCCAGAGCGAGCCGTAGCCGATCACGTCGCCTTCGGTCACGCGCGGATCCCCGGGATACCACGAAGCCGGATCCCACATGCCGGTGGGGGCTGCCAGACCCGAGCTCACGCCGTGGCGGCTATCCCAATCGACGATGGCAACGAAAATACGCGCCTTGTCCTGCCCGCCCTTCGCAATGGGGTCGTTCCCGCTTTCATCCTTGTACTTGACTAAATTGACCGTGCCGATAGCGGCGTGGTACTTCAGACGCAGGGCCGTGGGGCGGGCCTTCCAGTCGTAGTCCACGCCGAAGCCCACCGTGCCCTGGGTTGAGGGCTTCACGAAGGTTCCCGTGAAGAGGTTGCCGGCCGCCAGCACGACGGCGCTCTGCGAAGCGAGGCGCGCGCAGTGCTCGCCGCCCTGTCCCGCGAAGGATTGCCAGGTGCAGAGGGTCGCCAGCTTCGAAAGACCCATGTAGTTGTTGTTTCCGCTGCCCCAGAAAGGCGCATCGCCGTTGTTGATGGAGAAGCACGACTCCGTGCCGTCCTCGAAACCGCCGTTGCGGATCGGCTGGTCGACCGCGGTCGAGAAGGTCGCCACGGCGCTCTTCTCCTCGCCGCCGATCACGGCCTTCGCCTCATAGAGAGCGTTTGCGAAGATACCGGTCGAGGGGTCGGGCCGCCATACCTCGCCGCCCGCTTCGTTCTGCGTCTCCGTCCATGCGGCGGCAACCGTCGCGGTGAAGGTCTCCCCGTCGGTGCGCACGGCCTCGTAGGCCTTCCACTCGCCGCCCGCGCGGCGCAGTTTCACCTGCACCGTCGTCACCGCCGGATCGTAGACCTTCACGCGGATGTCGCCCGTGTTGCTCCACAGATCGTAGTCTGCAGCCGTGGCGGGCACGATACCCTGCGTGGAGAATACGGCCGCAGCCTTTCCCGATCCGCCCTCCGTATCGGCCGCCGTGAAGAGCAGTTCGTGGTCGCCGCCCGCGTAGGCCGCGAAGAGTTCGTCGGTAAGGGCGACGATCCAGTTCTTGTCGTCGCTCCGGGTGAGCGTCACCCCGGCAGGAGCTGCGTTCACCAGGTCGTAAACGGTACCGTCCAACGTCATCGTCAGTCCGCTCAAGGGATTCGGCGATGTCAGCAGGATATTCCGCGCGGCCCCGAAAAACTTCTGGGGAGCCGAGAGGTCGAAATCCTCGCCCTTGAAGGTGGGCTCGGGACTGAAGATAATCACGTCGCCGCCGTTTTCGGGCTCGGGATCCACCACCGTCACGGTGAAGGAGAGCAGGCCGGCCGCATCCTCCGAGTAGGCAAAGTTCAGCGTATATTTACCGCCGGCTTTCACCTTCAGCGTACCCGTCTTCTCTACGGCACCCTTTTCCGCATGCGCGCCGGCGAATGTCCAGCTCAGCTCCGTATCGTCCGCAACGGGCAGGAAATAGCCCGTCGCCGACTCCGTGTAGGCCAGCACGTCGCCCCCCATCCGGACCTCGGTCCGGAAACCGGGCAGCAGGTTTTCAGCCACCGAGGCGGCGTAGTTCACCGCGACCGTGGCGTTCAGGGTCTTGCAGACCACCTCCACCGGGGTCAATTTCCCGGCCGTGACGACGAACTCCTCCCGGCCCTTGTAGCTTCGGTTCGTGAAGCTGGCGGCGCTCCGGTCGCCGGCCTCCACGTCGACCGAGTAGCTGCCCGCCAGCAGCTGCAAGGTCTCAGGCATCTCGTCGGTCGAGTCATAGCGGCGGATCAGCCCCTCCGGACCGTAGATCCGGATCGTGCAGTAGTCCATCGGATCGTATCCGCTCTCGACGCGGGTCTCGGTCATCACGCGCAGCGTCAATCCGCCTTCGCCCTGCGGAAAGTTTTCGGCGGGGAGCACCTCCTCGCTCTTCGCACACGAGGCGAAGAGCAGAGCGAGCAAGGCCGAAGCGTAAACAAGTATCTTTTTCATGATCCTATCCGTTATTGGTTGATAAGCAGTTGCAGCGTCTCCTCACCGGTCCGGCCGCTGTTGTCGGTGATGGAGAGCTTGAAGTTGGCATACCCCTTACCGCCGCCGGAGAGGCCGATCAGCATGCCCATGAACTGGGTGATGTCGAACGTATCGCCCGAAATGAAGGTCTGATCCTTCACCTGATCCTTGATGGGGAACAGATTGCCCAGGAACTCTTCGTAGGAGGGCTCGGGATTCACCAGGTCGAGATGGGAGGCCAGCCCGACGGAGGCCAGGTCGTCCGCAGTCAGCACGTCGGAGTCGATGTCCACGTAGAACTGCGCGATACCGGCCGGAGCCCGCACCTCGATCTTCACCTCGGTGGTTTCGTCAATGGACTGGGGGTGCCTGATATCGTTGCCGAGCCACTCGATGGTCGGGGCGCCCGACTCATCGCCGCCCTCGCCGCTCCTGTCCACCAGCAGCGAAAGGGTCTCCGTGCTGACGCGGTTCTCCGAGTCGGTGATCGTCAGTTCGAAGTCGTGCGTTCCATCGAATCCGTAGAGCATGCCGATCACGTTCTGGAGGTCAAACGGAACGGAGGTCTTGCCCTTCACGCCCGCACCGGTCGGGAATCCGATCATCTTCAGCGCCGTGTTCAGCTGGGGGTTCGACGCGGCCGTCACCTGGCAGAGATCGAAGTTCCGCTCGATGTTCATCTCCGCGAGCGAGGCCATGAAGGCATTGCTGGTGGAGCTGATCCCGACGACGAACGCCTGAATGGAGGCGCCGCCGCGGGCCGTTACGTCGATCACGAAGGGAATCGTGCAGTCTCCCTCCTCATTGAACATCGAAGCCTTGAGCCAGGTGGTCTCCGACAGATCGTGGCCCTCCCAGACGATCGAGGGAGCCAGCGGATCTTCGGGCTTCCCGTCGGGAATCGTCTCCTCGGCGATGCGGTACTGCGCCACGTCGACCACGATCTCCTCGTCGAGCGTCAGGGTCTCGATCACGATATCGAAGACCACGTTGCCCTCGTTGACATGCGGCATGTTGACCGTGATCTTGCGCCACTGCCCGGCCTTTACGCCCGGAATCGTGTGCGACATGGAGGAGGTCTTGCCGTTCAGGGTCAGCGACATGTCGATCACCATCGTATTTTCTGCGGCCGCCGCCTTGAAATAGGCGGCCCGCTGCTCCGTATAGGGGAACTCCATCCGGTTGGCCCCCACCGTGACGGAGGTTTTCGACCCCTCCTCCAGCAGACCCTTCAGATCGGCGTCGTAACCCACGGTCACCTTGATGTTGGCCAGCTTGCACTTGATGTCGTGAAGGGTCGTCGTCTTTCCCTTCACGATCGCGAAGGGCTGCACGGCGGCATAGACCGGGCTCTCCCACTCCAGTTCGGGCACGCTGCCCGACTCTACGGTCAGCCGGTAGCTGCCGGGCTTGAGGGAGATCGGCTCCGCAGGGCGGTCGCCGTAGGCGAAACTCATGACCGATGCCCCGGTCCTTTCGTCGATAATCCCGCAGAGGAACGTATCCACGTCGGGCACGTCGGCACGCACGATCTCGGCATCGGTGATGACCGTCAGGCCTCCCTCGCCGAAGGCCACGTAGCCCGCCTCGTCTCCGGCAACGGGCCCGGGTCCGCCGAACTCTATCTTTTCACTGACGCAGCCCGTCACGGCTCCGAGAGCCGCGAGGAGCGCGAATGCGTTTCGAATCAATTTTTTCATATGGCGTATGTTTTATTATTCGTCGGTCAGGATTCGGGGTTGAGTTCGGTATCGATCACCACCTCCTCGATGACCGTATCGTCCAGCGAGATCGTCACCGTCGCCTTGCCGGCCGTCGAGAGGTCGAACTTGTAGGTATAGCGATAGCGCGCCTCAGCGTTGCGGCTCTGTTCGGGGAAGGCGAACTCCGCGCCGTTCTGGGTCAGGGCCCTGCCCGTCAGGGTGAAGCGCCCGGGGGCGATGAACACCGCATCCTCCGAGGCCGCCGTGAATTCGAAGGCATGGCCGGCGGCCGAAGTGAGCGTGAAGAGCTCGTCGTGGAAATAGTCCGTAAAGGCCCGGGTGAAGGTCACCAGCACCTGCGCATTGCCCAGATAGGCCGTCACGGTCGCCGGTGTCACCCGCTGCGCCTCGATGCGGAACGTCTGCGAGCCGGCGTAGCAGGGCTTGTTCACCCCCTCCTGCGCCGCGTCGCCCCAGGCCACCGAGGCGGTATAGTTACCGGCCGCCAGCAGGTTGTCCGCCGACACGAAATCGGAGAACTTCGTCCAGCTCCGCTCGTAGTCGACATCCACGCCGCGGATCGTCAGCGAAAAATCCCCCTTTTCGGGAAGAGTTATCGCTACGGCTGCACGGGCGATCGTCTCGTCCGAAGCCCCGCAGTCGAGCGCCACGTAGCCGAAGCCGCCGTCGACGGAGAACTCGGTGCTCTCCGAGCTGCAGCCGCCCAGCACCAGCATCGCCATCAGGCTCAAACATACTCTTTTCATAATTCAGCTATTTTGGTTCAATTCTTTTTCGGTTTTACGGAACGATCGAGACCCGCACGTTGTCGATGTAGAGCCAGTACTGGCCGTTGCCGGCGAAACTGCTCGCGCGGTTGTTCGTCACGCTCCAGCTCAGGCGGGTCTCCGCATCGCACGCCTCCATCGTATAGCTCTCCGTATGCGGAGTGACTCCGTACATGGCGCTGTTGTCGTGTTTGCCGTCGGAAGCCAGAACGATTCCGTTCACGTTCTCCGCCACCCGTTCGATGGCATCCGATCCGTTCTTCACGGCCGTTCGGCTGCATCCGGCGGAATACACGGGGAAACCGCCCGAGCCGACGCCCTCGAAGTAGTCGCCGGCATAGTCGTAGGTAACCCGAATCTTCGCCGGAGCCGTCAGATTGGCGAGCGGAGCCGAATCGACCCGGCCCAGCATGACATTCCGGGCCCACAAGCCCATCTCCACACGCGAAGCGATGCGAATATTGCCGCCTGCGAGGCCGCCGATGCGGGCGCCGAACCAGCCCTCCAGCGCATAACTGCCGAGCGATATGGCGGAGGCGTTCACCGTATCGGAGTTCGAGAACTCCGACCGGTTTTCGAACGAGGCCGAGAGCCCCGAGAAATCCTCGAAGAAGAGATAGGGCACCTCCAGCGCCGGCACGACGGTGCGGCCGTAGACCTGCACGTCGGGCATCCGGTATTCGCTGCGCACGACGGCGTGGTCCGAAGTGAAGACTACCTCGAAACGTTTGCCCGAAAGGTTATCCGCGAACTCCCCCACGAATGCGTACTCGTAGCGGTTCGAATCGTCGGACGCGAACTCCAGCTCGGTCTCGCCGCCGGGGAACGACCCGCCGTCGAGCAGGCGGATGCGGAACGACCGGGGCTCCTCGCCCAAGTGGTTCAGCTCACCCGTACCTAAGGAGAAGTCGATATAAGTCGCCTTCCGCATTGCGGGAATGGTCAGCCGGATGGGGGTCGTATGACCCGCAAGGAAATGCTTGCCCGGCATGGAGATCGACTCCGACTCACAGGCCTGCGAATAGGCCCGGAACGAAACCTCCCCGTCGGAGAGATCGACGGGAGCTATCACGGCGAAGATCGTGGCACCGGCATCGACCGGCGTCGGGAAATCGAGCGACAGCACCGACTTCCCTTCGGTGAGGGCGGCGGGTGCCTCGGGGTCGCTGACATCGACCGTCAGCCGGCCGGCGACCGGTCGTCCGAAATCGAGCTCGAGCCGACGGATCGGCTGGCCGAGCAGGTTCTTCTGCTCGGGAATCGTAATCTTCAGGATATGGAGCTTATGGACGAAACTCAGGCGGAGCTCACCGTTCGCGGCACCCGTCAGGGCCTCCCCTTCGGCGGGGCGGGCCACCATAACGGCGCGGCGCATGCTCTTCGATCCGTCCTGCACGGCCGGCAGATCGTATTCGGCCACGGTGCCCGAGAGGGCATCAGGCTCGGGATAGGCTCCGTAGTAGGTATAGCGCCCCTCGGCCATCGGGTCGATCTGCGCCGTGAACCACGCCTCGGGATACTCCTCGCCGAAGTGCCACAGCGCGAAGGGCTCCGCGGTCAGGGCGAGCGCCGAGCCGTCCGAAGCCCATAGGGCGATCCGGTCGTCGGGGCTCCAGCGGGTTACCGTTCCGTTCTCCTCGATCTCGGTGCGGGTGATCTCGCGGGCGGCCGCGACCCGCACGCTTACCGGGCCGGGCCGGGGCTCTTCGACCTGCGTCTCCGCGCATCCCGCAAGCAGCACCGCCAGCGACGACATCCAGCCAAAAACAACTCTTTTCGTATATTCGGTCATGGTTTCTCGGAAAATATTCTGTTTCACCGTTTGCAAAATTAAGACACCGGGGGCTGAAAAGGAAATAAATTCAACGAATTCCGGAAAAATCATCACGAACCGATCGTTTTTCCCGCAAACCGAACGGCCGGTCCCGGCAGGCCGTCCTCGCCCCGCCCCGTAAAAAGCGGGCGGCCGAATGGTCGGCCGCCCGCGATGAGGATTCGAAGCGGAATCGTTACACCAGACCCGAGAAGCCCATGAAGGCCATAGCCAGAATTCCGGCCGTAACCAGAGCCACGGGGGCGCCCTTCAGCGCTGCGGGAACATCCTCGAAATCGAGGCGTTCGCGGATACCGGCGAAGAGCACCAGCGCCACGCCGAAACCGACAGCGGTAGCCACCGAATAGGTAACGCTCTGCAACAGGGTGAACTCCTTCTGAATCATCAGAATCGCCACACCCAGCACGGCGCAGTTGGTCGTGATGAGCGGCAGGAAGATACCCAGCGCCTGGTAGAGCGACGGGGAGACCTTCTTCAGGATGATCTCGACCATCTGCACCAGCGCGGCGATAACCAGGATGAAGACGATGGTCTGCATGTACTCGATGCCGAACGGAACGAGGATGAACTCCTGGATCGACCAGGCCACCACGGCCGTCAGGGCCATGACGAAGGTCACGGCGGCGCTCATGCCCAGCGACGTATCCACCTTCGACGACACTCCCAGGAAGGGGCAGATGCCGAGGAACTGGGACAGAACGACGTTATTGACGAAGATAGCGCCGATGACGATTGCGAAATATGATACCTGTTCCATAACTACTTCTTGAGATATTTGTTAAACAAAACCATCAGGTAGCCCAGCACGAAGAAGGCGCCGGGAGCCAGCACGAAGATCAGCGGCGTGTAGTCGGAGATGCCGAGCTGATAGCCGAAGATGGCGCCGCCGCCCAGGATCTCGCGCAGGGCGCCGATCACCGTCAGCGAGAAGGTGAAGCCCAGGCCGATACCCACACCGTCGAGGATGGAGTCGAAGGCTCCGTTCTTCGATGCGAAGGCCTCGGCGCGGCCCAGAATGATGCAGTTCACCACGATCAGGGGGATGAAGACGCCCAGCGAGGCGTAGAGCGCCGGCACGTAGGCCTGCATCAGCATCTGGATGATGGTTACGAACGACGCGATGATGACGATGAAGGAGGGGATGCGCACCTTGTCGGGGATCACGTTCTTCACCAGCGAAATCACGAAGTTCGACATGATGAGCACGGCCATCGTAGCCACACCCATACCGAAGCCGTTTGCGGCCGAAGTGGTCGTACCCAGCGTGGGGCACATGCCGAGCACCAGTACGAAGGTCGGATTCTCCTTGACGATGCCTCTCAGAATCAGTTGCAGTTTATTCATTGTTACCTCCTTCCCGAGCGTCTTCTTCGCCCGTCTGTTCGGTTGTTTCGTCTGCCTTCACTGGCTGCGTGGCGCCGGAGATGACGTCTGCGTCATGCTCCTGCAAGGCCACCTGCCGGTAGGCGTTGTAGGCACGGGCCATGGCATCCACGTAGGCGCGCGACGAGATCGTGGCTGCCGTCAGGGCATCCACGTCGCCGCCGTCCTTCTTCACGGCCAGCGTCATTTCACC
The DNA here is from genome assembly GCA_910577475.1 of uncultured Alistipes sp. GTDB lineage: Bacteria > Bacteroidota > Bacteroidia > Bacteroidales > Rikenellaceae > Alistipes. Next base: position 117,642 of record CAJTLJ010000006.1, on the reverse strand, counting down.
GGGGTTTCTGCCCTGGAAGCTCGCGATCAGCGGATTTCCTTCGTCGGCCATCTTGGTGCCCAGACCCGGGGTCTCGGTCTGCGCCAGCACATTCACGTTCAGCACCGTGCCGGCCGCATCGAATCCCACCATGAGAGTGATCGGACCGCCGAAACCCTTCTTGGTCATCGTCTTGACGGCATAACCGACCACATCGCCGCCGTTCGTGGCGGTGTAGGCTACGATCGGCATCTCGTCGATCATGAGCTCCTGCTCGGTCTTCGCGTCGAAGGCGGGCAGCACCTGGTTCAGGGCCTCGGTCACAGCCTGCGCATTGGCCTGCTCGATAGGCTCCTTGGTGATCTGGTAGACGCCGCCTACACCCGCCGAAGCGACCAGAGTGATGCAGAACAGGACGGCCACCATATTAAAAAGTGTACTTTTCATCTCTTTGTCCTCCTATTTTTTCAAGCCGAAGCGAGTAGGTTTGACATATTTGTTCAACAGAGGCGTCACGGCGTTCATCAGCAGAATGGCGAACGACATACCCTCGGGATAGGCACCCCAGAGACGGATCAGCATCGTGATGACGCCGATGCCCACGCCGTAGATCAGCATGCCCTTGCGGGTCATGGGCGAAGTCGCGTAGTCCGTAGCCATGTAGACAGCGCCCAGAACGGCACCGCCGGCCAGCAGGTGGAAGAGCGGGAACTCGTAGAGCGCCACGCCCGACATGCCGCGGCCGAAGGCCACCAGCAGCGCGAACACGGCCATCGAGCCCAGCACGGCCACGGGAATGTGCCACGTGATGACCTTGCGCCAGAGCAGGTAGGCGAAGCCGACCAGCAGCGCCAGCGCGGCCACCTCGCCCAGCGAACCGGGGATCTGACCGCCGAACATCTGTCCCATGTTGAGCGACGACATGGCGGCCTCGCTCTGGAATTTCATGGCGGCCAGCGGCGTAGCGCCCGACAGAGCGTCGGTCCAGCTGCCGGAGACGGCCGGGAAGGTAGTCATCTGTACGGGATAGGCGATCAACAGGAACACACGGCCCACCAGAGCGGGGTTGAAGGGGTTCTTGCCCAGACCGCCGAAGGACATCTTGGCGATGCCGATAGCGACGACCGAGCCGATGACGACGATCCACCAGGGAATCGAGGCGGGGAGGTTGAACGAGAGCAACAGACCGGTTACGACGGCCGAGAGGTTGCCCAGCGTACACTCACCCTTCATCATGAATTTCTGGATGAGGTACTCGACGAGGACGCAGCTGGCGATGGCGATAGCCGTCACGCGCAGCACGTCCCAACCGAACACCGTAGCCGAAACGACCAGAGCGGGGAGCAGAGCGATAATCACGTCGCGCATGATCTTCTGCGTCGACTCCGGGCCGTGGACGTGCGGCGAAGGTGCAACGAAAAGTTTATTTGCCATAGTTTTCTTTTTTTGTTAATTCGCGTTTACGTTCCGGCTACTTCTTGGGGGCGTTGGCGGCCGCGCGGGCACGGATGATGCCCATCACAGTCTGCTTGCCCAGACGGATCCAGTCCAGCAGCGGCAGGTAGGCCGGGCAGGTGAACTGACAGCTGCCGCACTCGATGCAGTCGGTGATACGGTTGGTCTCGACCGTCTCCCAATCCTTCTTGCGGGAGAGTTTCGAGAGCAGGAAAGGCTCCAGACCCATCGGGCAGGCCGACACGCACTTGGCGCACTTGATGCAGTTCGAAGCGACGCCGCGCACGGCCTCCTTCTCGCTCAGGATCGTCACGCCCGAGCAGCCCTTCGTCACGGGCGAGTCGAGGTTTACCATCGCACGACCCATCATCGGACCGCCGTTCACCACCTTGCCCGTATCCTCGGGCAGACCGCCCGCAGCCTCGATGAGCGAGCGGATCGGAGTGCCCATGCGGGTCAGCAGGTTCTTCGGATTCTTCACACTCTTGCCGGTCAGGGTAACCACGCGCTCGATGAGCGGCTTGTCCTTCTGCACGGCCTCGTAGACGGCCACCGTCGTCGAAGCGTTGCAGACCACGGCACCCACGTCGATAGGCAGACCGGGGGGAGGGGGCACCTGACGGCCCGTTACGGCCGCGATCAGCTGCTTCTCGCCGCCCTGCGGATACTGCACCTTGAGCGGGGTCACGTGTACGCCGGGATAGCTCTTCGCCAGCTCGCCCAGGTGAGCGATGGCGTCGGGCTTGTTGTTCTCGATACCGATATAGGCCTCGGTCACTCCGATCGCCTTCATCAGGATGGTGACGCCCACCAGCAGCTCCTCGCCGCGCTCAAGCATGGTGCGGTGGTCGGAAGTCAAGTAGGGTTCACACTCCACACCGTTGATAATCAGGAACTCGGCCTTCTTACCGGGAGGAACCGACAGCTTGACGTGCGCAGGGAACGTAGCGCCGCCCATACCCACGATACCGGCCTCCTTGATCTTGGCGATGATCTCCTGCGAGGAGAGGTCGCACTGCTTGCGGAGCTCGGTCGAGCGGTCGACGGTCTCGACCCACTCGTCGCCCTCTCGCTTGATGGTAATCATCATCTGGCGCAACCCCTGGCCGTTGGCTACCATGTCCACGGCCGTCACCGTTCCCGAGATCGGCGAGTGGATGTTGGCCGACATGAAACTGCCCGCCTCGGCGATCAGCTGACCGGTGAGCACCTTGTCGCCCTTAGCCACTTTGGCAACGGCCGGAGCACCGATATGCTGTGCGAGCGGAATGTTGACCACATCGGGCAGGGCGAGCGCCTCGATGGTCGCCGCCCGGCTCAACTTGTTTTCCTGCGGATGAACGCCGCCCATTGGAAATGTCTTCATATCTTCTCTTTTTTATTTATTCGTTGGATTCAGCCTTCGGGGCGGGAGCGGCCTTGGGAGCGGCGGCGGGCGCCGGCTTCGGCTCCTTGGGCAGCGGCTCCATGCCTACGAGCCTGATGGCGCCCGTGGGGCACTCGTTCACGCACTTGCGGCAGAGCTTGCACTTCTGCGGATCGATGTAGGCCAGATTGCCCTCGACAGTGATGGCGCCGAACGGGCAGACCTTGGCACACTTGCCGCAGCCGATGCAGCCGGCCTTGCAAGCCTTCATCACGACGGCACCCTTGTCCTTCGAGACGCACGACACGTAGACGGCCCGATTCTTCGGCCACTTCTTGCGCAGCTCGATGATGTGCTTGGGGCAGGCCTTCACGCAGGCGCCGCAAGCCGTACACTTGTCGGGATCGACCTCCGGCAGCCCCGTCCGGGGGTTCACGGCGATGGCTCCGAACTGGCAGACATCCACGCAGTCGCCGAAGCCCAGGCAGCCGAACGAGCAGCCCGTCTCGCCCACGTAGAGCGACGATGCCACGGCGCACGACTTGGCGCCGTCGAAAGTATTGGTGCGGGGACGCTTCTCGCACGTGCCGCCGCAACGCACCGTAGCCACCTGCGGTTCCTTCTCCGGAGCGGCCTTGCCGAGGTAGGAAGCGCAAGCCTTCATCACGTCGCCGCCACCCACCGGGCAGAAGAGCGCCGAGATGTCATCGCGCTTTACCAGAGCATCGGCCATACCCCGACAGCCGGCGAAGCCGCAGCCGCCGCAGTTGGCACCGGGCAGCATCTTCTCGACCTCGTCGATACGGGGATCCTCCTCCACTTTGAACTTCTGGGCCACGAAATAGAGAATCACCGCGGCCAGAATTCCCAACACGCACAATGTCAGGATGGTAAGTAGTAAGTTTTCCATTAGATTTTAGTTATTGTAAAATGAATTGTGTTTTTGATCCGATCGCGGAACAGGTAGACGACGAAATAGTAGAGGGCCACGCCGGCCACCGAAAGCAGTGCGCTCGCTCCGTCGTTCACGCCCAGCGACTGGGCCGCGATCAGCACCCCCATCAGCACGACGAAGGCACCGCCGTAGGCCAGCAGCACGGCTCTTGCGCCCATGCGCTGCTCCGCCCCCACCGTCACGGCGTCGCCCGCCGCATAACGGGCGTAGTCGGACGTCTCGACGTCGACCATCTTCTCGGCCGACTCGCTCATGCCGCAGGCCTGACGCGCCCGGCACGAATGGCAGGCACTGTTAGCCACGATAGCCACGCGGACGATGCCGGGCTCCACGGAGCGCACGACACCCGGATGTGTGATCTCGCGGGACATGATTCGATCAGTCGCCGTATTTGTTGGTCAGCGGCATCAGCCGCTCGTGGCCGAAGGCGCAGCTCGACAGACGCAGCACGGGCGGGAACTGATAGCGTTTCTTCTCGTTGCGCATGATCATGGAGTGGATCTTCTCCACCACCTCCGAGTCGAAGCCCGCGTTGATGATCTCCTCGCGATGCTGCCCCTCCTCGATCATGCGGTAGAGGATGGCGTCGACCACCTCGTAGGGAGGCAGCATGTCGCTGTCCTTCTGGTCGGGACGCAACTCCGAGGAGGGCTCCTTGTCCAGAATGTTCTCGGGAATGATGTTGCCGAAGGTGCGGTTGATATAGCGCGCCACGTCGTACATCTCGGTCTTGTAGAGGTCGCCCGTAGGGCTGAAGGCGCCGGCCGTATCGCCGTAGAGGGTACACCAGCCCAGCGCGTTCTCACTCTTGTTCGAGGAGTTCAGCAGCACGTAGTCGGTCTTGTTCTGCACGGCCATCAGCAGGATGGTGCGGATGCGGGTCTGGACGTTCTCCTCGGTGAAGTCGAACTCCCGGCCGCCGATCACCGGTTTCAGGGTGTCCAGCACGCTCCGGTAGATCTCCGTGATGGGGATCACGTTGTATTCGATGCCCAGATTCTCGGCCAGCTGCTTGGCATCCTCGACCGAGTGGTCCGAGGAGAACTGCGAAGGCATCAGCAGGGCCCGGACATTCTCGCGCCCCAGCGCGTCGGCGGCCAGACAGGCCACCACAGCCGAGTCGATACCGCCCGAGAGGCCGATAGAGGCCTTGTGATAGCCGTTCTTGCGGAAAAAGTCGCGCAGCCCCAGCCGGGCCGCCTCGTAGATCATGCGGGTGCGGTCGTTGTAGGTGGTATAGGGCACCGATCCGTAGGGCTTCGCATGCTCGGTATCGTAGAGGGCGAAATCCTCCTCGAAGCTCTTCATCACCAGCATCAGCTCGCCGCGCCGGTTGATGACGCCCGAGGTGCCGTCGTAGACGATCTCCGTCGAGCCGCCCACCTGATTGACCAGCACCAGATCGACCCCCTCGACGAAGGCCAGGTTGCGCATCATCTCGTAGCGGTAGCTCATCAGCCCCTTTCCGTATTTGCGGGCGTTGAGGCTGATAACCAGATCGGTCGAGCGGTCCAGATCGTGCAGATGACTCAGATCGTCCCCCACGACCACGGCGCACTTCTGCCCCTTGACGGTCACGTACTCGTACCCTTTCGACGGCACCAGAAAGCCCATCTCGCGACGTGCCGTGATATACTTCTTGCCGATGTAGCGGAGCACCTTGCGGTCCTGGATCAGTGCCGCAGCGCTCGCAGCCCCCTCGGCGGTGAGGATGGGCAGACCGATCAGGGCGGCGATGCCGTCGCAGCAGGAGGCGATCTCCACCAGTGCGTCCTCGCACAGTTCCAGAAAGGTCGTTTTGCGCAACAGATCGAACGCCGGAGTACCGCTGACGGACTGTTCGGCGAAAATCACCAGATCGGCCTTTTCGGCTTTGGCCCGCTGAATGGCATCGATGATTTTCGAGGTATTGCCGTCGATATCACCGACCGTGTAGTTTAACTGAGCAAGAGCTATCTTCATCTGCGCCTCGTTTTAGAGTGGACTTCATTTCGGCGTCGAATCGCCGTTAACCGTGCAAAGGTACGTTTTTTTTATCGAACGCAGAAGCATTTTCGATGTTAAATTATTAACAGCCGGGCAAAAGGATCGTTTTCCGAAACCGCTGCCGGCCGCAGCCAAAAACGAGCGGCAGAGTGAATGTTCACTCTGCCGCATTCGGAAATCGGATACTCCGCGAAACTATTCGACGTCGGCCTCGGGCTCGGCCACCAGGATTCGTCCGCAGTATTCGCAGACGATGATCTTCTTGCCCTGACGGATCTCGGCCTGACGCTGGGGCGGAATCCGGTTGAAGCAGCCGCCGCAGGCGTCGCGCTTCACGGTTACCACGGCCAGTCCGTTGCGGACGCTGGTGCGGATCCGCTCGTAGGCCTTCAGCAAACGCTCGTCGATGCGCTCCTGCGCCTGACGGGCCCGGGTCTCCAGCTCCTCGACCTGCGAAGCGGTCTCGGCCTCGATGCTCTCCAGCTCGCTGCGCTTCATCTCCAGGTCCTTGGTGCGCTCGCCGATCACCGTATCGGCCTCCTCCAGCTGGGCCTTCTTGGCCTTGACTCCGGCGGCGTACTCCTTCAGGCGTTTCTCGGCCAGCTCGATCTCCAACTCCTGATACTCGATCTCCTTGGAAATGGATTCGAACTCGCGGTTGTTGCGCACGTTGTTCTGCTGCTCCTTGTAATTGGCTATCTGAATCTTGGCCTGATCCACCTCGCGCTTGCGCTGCTTGGTGAGCGTATTCAGCTCGTCGATTTCGGCATTGACGTTGGCTACACGGGTCTTCAGTCCGGCCAGTTCGTCCTCCAGATCCTGTACTTCCAAAGGCAGTTCTCCCTTTACCTTGTTGATGTCGTCGATCCGAGAGTCGATCTTCTGCAACTCGTAGAGGGCGATGATCTTCTCCTGCATCGAGTAGTCAACTTCAGTTGTTTTTCTTGTTGCCATTATGTTTGCTTTAAGTTTAGACCAAATAATATATCGGATTACGAGAGCATCTACTCTTGCGAACCGCAAAGGTAAGCAAATTTTTTCGAAAAACGTCAAATAAAATATCAATTACGCAATATTCGCTCTCGAAATGGCCGACATCGGCCGCCACGAAGTCCCGGTCGGGGGTCATGAAGTCGTTATACTTCAGATCTGCGGTGATGTAGAGGTCGCAGCCCGACCGGCGCGCCGCCTCCATCAGCGACGCTCCCGAGCCCGTACAGAGGGCCACGCGCCCGACCGGACGGCCCGTCGGCGCGCTGTGCCGCACGGCCCCGACCCGCAGGGTCTCCTTCACGAAGCGCAGGTACTCCTCCAGCAGCCGCGGCTCGGGCAGTTCGCCCACCACGCCGAATCCGGCACCGGGGCTCTCCGGGCGCGGCTCCAGCACCCGTGCGTTCTCCACCCCCAGCAGCTGCGCCAGCCGCCAGCTCATGCCGCCCGGCGCACTGTCCAGGTTGGTATGGCAGGCATAGAGGGCGATTCCGCGGCGGATGGCCCGCTCCACGCAGCGCTCGACCCCGGTCGAGGAGTTGAACCGCTTGAGCGGATGGAAGACGATGGGATGGTGCGCTACGATCAGGTCGCAGCCCTCCCGCTCGGCCTCGTCCAGCACCTCCTCGGTGACGTCGACGGCCAGCAGGGCGGCGTGCACCTCGTCGTCGGGACGACCCACGATCAGCCCCGCGTTGTCGTAAGACTCCTGCAGCGCGAGAGGCGCGAAGCGTTCGATGACATCGGTGATCTCCTTAATCTTCATAACTCCGAAACAATGACTGTTCATAAAATGCGAAGAGCTCCTTCTCCTGCACCTCCGACGGTCTGCGGACCCGGCGGCGCTTCCGCTCGCCGAGCGGCTGCTCCGACCGCTCCTCCTCTGCCGCCGGCTCCTCCTCACCCTCCGGATCGGATGCCGGCCCTTCGGCCGGAGCGGACACCGCCGGCGTCCCGTCGCCGATCAGCAGGTCGCCGTCGCCCGCCTTCAGATCCTCGCGCACCTCGACCAGCAGGGCCCGCACCCGTTGCAGCCGCTCCAGCAGCTCGCTGTCGCGCGCGACGCTCCCGCGGTTCTGCTTCAGGCTCCGCTTGGCCCCTTCGAGGGTCATGCCCTGCTCCTTGACCAGGTGATAGATCAGCTTGAGCATCTGCACGTCCTCGGGGGTGAAGAGCCGGTTCCCCTTCTTGTTCTTCTTGGGCCGCAGCACGTCGAACTGCGACTCCCAGTAGCGGATGAGCGACGGATTGACGTCGAACATCTCCGACACCTCGCCCATCGAGTATAAAAGTTTCTTGATTTCCATCGTTTCGTTCTTCTCCTTCGTTTGTCCGGTTCCGTCTATTTGTTCTGAATTCTCAACGAATTCGGATACAGATTGTTCACCCGGTTTCCGATCCGCTTCGCAAAGCCCAGCGAGAAGCCCTGCCACGTCACCCGGTTCATCCCCTCGGCGAAGCGGTCCGCCGGCAGGTCGGCCTTGCGCAGGTACCGGAGCGCCTCCTCGCCATCGAGCTCCGCCACAGGCAGCACGTCGTCCTTCAGTCCGGTCCAGAACGCCAGGGCGCCGTCGGGCTTCAGCACCCCCTTGAAGAGCTGCCCCATCGCCACGCCGGCATAGATCACGTTCAGGCGTTGGGAGAGGAATTCGATCTCCGCGGCCCGCCCGCGGCGACAGCCGTAAAGCAGTTCGCCCGCCCGGTAGAAGTGCATCCGGTCGGGCTCCGCACACCAGCGCACGAGCTCCGCCGCCTCCCGCTTCTCCACGGCCTGCAACACCGACCGGCGCCCCTTCGCGGGGCGGGACGGACGCACGGAGGCACCCTCCGCACGCTTGCGGGCCACGGCGGCGAAAAAGCCCTCGCCCTTCGCCCGGTGCGGAAAGAAGCGGAAAGTACTGAATGCTCCGGCCTCGCCGGCCACGATCCCCCACTCCTCGGGCAGCGGCTCCGCATCGACCGGTTCGAGCTCTTCTCCCGCCCACTCGCTGAAGCGCTCCGCCACCGATTCGTCCTCCGCATGGTTGAAGGTGCAGGTGCTGTAGATCAGCAGTCCGCCGGGTTTCAGCGCCGGCCACGCCGCCTTCAGAATATCCAGCTGACGCGCCGCGCAGCTCACGACCTCGCCTTCGCTCCACGCTTCGCGGGCCTCGGGCATCTTGCGGAACATCCCCTCGCCCGAGCAGGGGGCATCCGCCGCCACGACGTCGAACCACCCCTCCAGCGCTCCGAAGCGGTCGGGGGTGTCGGTCGTCACAGCCACGTTGCCCAGTCCCCACTTGCGCACGTTGTCGGCCAGCACCTGCACCCGGCGACGGTCGACCTCGTTGGCGACCACGCACCCGTCAGGGCCGGCGACCGACGCATAGAGAGTCGTCTTGCCGCCCGGAGCGGCACACAGATCGAGAATGCGTCCCCCTTGCAGCCCCTCGCCCCGCAACAGCCGGCCGACGAACTGCGAAGAGGCCTCCTGCACGTAGTAGGCCCCGGCATGAAAGGCCGGGTCGAGGGTAAAGAGCGGGCGTTCGGGCAGGTAATAGCCCCACTCGCTCCACGGCACACGCTCGGCCGAAGGGGCCTTCGCCCCCTTGTCCGGGTTCAGCCGCACCGAGGTGGGCGAGGGGGTATCCAGCGCCCGGCACAGAGCCGCGCCCTCGTCGGGCCCAAGCTCCTCCAGCACCCGGCTTACGAAAGATTCGGGCAGCGGCGTCATGATCTCCGCTCTTGCGCCTTCAGGGCGTCCAACTCCGCACATACGCGATCCAGCACGCCCGGATCGGCCACGTAATCCTCCTTGTCCTTGTCGATGACAAGCACCCTACCTTTATAGATATGCTCGATCCAGTTTTCGTACTTCCTGTTCAACCGTTCGAGATAGGCCTCGTCGATGTTCATCTCGTATTCGCGGCCGCGGCGGCGGATCTGCGAGATCAGCGTCGGGACGCTCGCCCGCAGATAGATCAGCAGATCGGGCTGCGGCACGAGATGGGTCACCAGCTGGAAGATACGCATGTAGGTCTCGATGTCGCGCGCCGACATAAGCCCCATCCGGTGGAGGTTGTCCGCGAAGATATGGGCATCCTCGTAGATCGTGCGGTCCTGGAAGATATCCCCCGAGGCGTTGTTGAGCATGTCCATCGTCTGCTCGATACGGCTGCCGAGAAAGGAGATCTGCAACTGGAACGACCAGCGCTTCATATCCTCGTAAAAATCACCGATATAGGGATTGTTCGTCTCTTCATAATAGGCCCTGGCGCCGTAACGCTCCGTCAGAATCTCGGTCAGGGTCGTCTTACCGCTGCCGATATTGCCCGCTATTGCGATATACATTGGGTATTGGGTTTAATTATCGTTATTACGTCTTTATTTCTTGTGTTACGGTTCCGGCCGCTGAAGCCCCACGGCCTTTGGCCGTGCCAGCAAGTGCCGACCCCACCCCTGCCCTCCCCCGGGGAGGGACCGGACGCCGGCCTATTCCGCTCCGTACCGTTTCGCGCATCGTCCGGATGGCTCGCTCCAGCAAATCCGAACGCGGGGTTTAATTATCGTTATTACGTCTTTATTTCTTGTGTTACGGTTCCGGCCGCTGAAGCCCCACGCCCGTCGGCCGTGCCTTATCGCCCCTCCGCCCGCAACGGCGAGGCGGCGATTCGCGCGATCTCCTCGGCCACGCGCCGGTCACCGGCCATGCGGGGCACCTTGTTCTTTCCCGTCCGGCGCATCCATCTCAGGAAGCTCCCCGGTGCCATCACGTTGAGCGAAAGCCTTTCGAGGGTAGTCCGGCGTTTGGCGTCGTAATCGGAGTTGATCCGGCGCAGCGCCTCGTCCAGCTCCCCGGCGAACCGCTCCCGGTCGTCGGGCTCGCGGCGGAACTCCACCCACCACTCGTGCGCTCCGGAGCGCTCCAGGGTCATGAATCGGGGCGCCACCGTATACTCCTCGACCTGCGCTCCGGTTCGGCGGCAGGCCTCGGTCAGGGCACGCTCGGCATTGTCCACGATCACCTCCTCGCCGAAGACGTTCAGGAACTGGCGCGTCCGTCCCGCGAAGCGGATCCGATAGGGATCGGTCGAGGTGAAGGTCACCGTGTCGCCGATCTCATAGCGCCACAGTCCGTTGTCGGAGGTAACCAGCATCGCGTAGGTCTCGCCCGCACGAACCCCCTCCAGCGGCACGATCTCCGTGCCGCGGCGGAACTCGTAGAAGGTGCCGTAATCGAGCATCAGCAGCATGTCGTCCCGTGCGGGGTCGTCGGCGATGGCGAAAAATCCCTCCGAGGCGTTGTAGGTCTCCATGTAGCGCATGCCGCCGGGGATCAGCTCCTCGAAAGCATCCCGATAGGGAGCGAACGAGACGCCCCCGTGGGCGAAGCACTCCAGATTGGGCCACACCTCCCGCAGGTTCGCCCGGCCGGTAAAGGCCACGATGCGGCGCATGAGCTCCAGATTCCACGACGGCACGCCGGTAAAGGCCCGCACATCCTCCCGCGAACAGCTCCGGCAGATGGCCTCGCACTTCGCGTCGAAATCGGGGATCAGCGCCTCGGCGGCCGGCGGGGTGCAGAGCAGCCGGCTCCACCGCGCCGTGCGATAGAGCAGCACGGCCGAGAGGTCGCCCACCAGATTGCCCTGCTCCGTGCGGCACGAACCGCCCAGCGTCAGGATGCGGCCGTCGAGCACCCTCGACCCGGGGGTCGAAGCGTGATAGAGCGACACGACGTCGCGCATGCCGCGCGTATGGTTCTCGATGATCGAGCGGCCGGTGACGGGAATATACTTGCTGCGGTCGGAGGTCGTTCCGGACGAGCGGGCGAAAGCGTCCACCCGCCCCGGCGCCGTCACGCTCCGCTCGCCCCGCATCATCCGCTCGACGTAAGGTTTGAACCGCTCGTAGTCGAAGGCCGGCACCGCCCTGGCGAAACGTTCGTAGTCCCACCCGGCCTGCAGGCCGAACTCCCGGCCGAAGGCGGTGGCGGAGCCGTCGGCAAGGCACCGGTGCAGCATCTCGCGCTGCGTGGCAGCCGGATGTCGCCGGAACCGGTCGATCTTCCGCAGCCGCAGCGAGAAAAGCGTACGCAATATGTTGCTTCGAAGAGCCATAAGCCCGTAATTCGAATTTCTGATCGTTTCTAATTAAAGTAATACCCTACCCGGCCCACCGAGCCCCGCATGGCGAAGACCACCACCCGGTCGTAGGCGTTGATCTCGGTATTCCCCACCGCGATGAAGACCTTGTCGCCCCGCACGATGCCGCCGATGATGGCGTCGTCCGGGAAATCCATATCGCGGATGCGGCTCTTCGTGGCGGGCGAGTTGGGCTTGACGATGAACTCCAGCACCTCGGCATCGCTGCCCGTAAGGCACTTGATGGCCTGTACGTCGGTCGACATCGTGAACCGGAAGATGTTCGACGCCGTCACCAGCTTCTTGTTGATGATCGTGTCGATTCCGATGCTCTCGGCCAGGTTGATGTAGTTCATATTCTCCACCTCGGCAATCACCTTCTTCACCCCCAGCCGCTTGGCCAGCATGGCCGTGAGGATGTTGGTCTCGCTGCGGCCGGTGACGGCGACGAAAGCATCCATGTTCGAGAGCCCCTCCTCCATCATCGCCTCCGTGTTGCGGCCGTCCTCGTTGATAATGAGCGTGCGCTCCAGCACCTCCGCCAGCCGATAGGCCCAGTCGGCGCTGTAGTCCACCAGTTTCACGTTCACGTCGTCCTGCAAGGCAGAAGCAATCTGTATGCCGATCCGCGATCCGCCCAGAATCATCATGTTCTTGATCTCGATGGAGGATTGTCCGGAGAACTCCATCACCTCGCGCACGGCATCCTGCCGCGCAATCACGTAGACCGTATCGCCCCCCATGAAGCACTCGTCGGGCCGGGGGATGATGGTCTGCCCGCCGCGGCTGATCGCCACCGTGCGGTAGGCCAGCAGCCCCTCCTCCTCGGAGAAGCCCGAGAGTTTGCGGCCGATCAGCGACGAAGCGGGATCGAGCCTGAAGACCACCAGCGAGAGCTTGCCACTCGAGAAGTCGACGTACTCCGTGGTGGAGGTGTGGCCCAGCAGGTTGATGACCTCCGAGGCGGCCACCTTCTCGGGATAAAAAAGGTAGTCGATGCCCATCTCGATGAAGATCTCCTTGTTGTTGGGCTCCAGATACTCCTCGTTGTCGATGCGGGCTATGGACTTCTTCGCCCCCAGCTGCTTGGCGAGCGTGGCGGCCACCACGTTGTCGTTCTCCTCGTGGTTGACGGCGATAAAGAGGTCGCACTTGCGCACCGAGGCCTTGCGCAGGGTGGCGAAGGCGGTCGAGTCGCCCTCGACGGTGATGATGTCGGCCAGCGAACCCACCACGTCGAGCGCCTTGGGGTCCTTGTCGACGATGGTTATGTCATGTCCGTTTCCGCTCAACATCTTGGCCAGGTGACTGCCCATCTCACCCGCTCCGGCTATCACGATTCTCATGGTCGTAAACTCATTCTCCTTTATCCTGTACGTATTCGGCCGGATCCCGGCCGCTCCGGCCCGAAAAAACGGACTTCGCGACCGAACGGCATCCTTTGGCCGCAATTTTGCAAAATACCCTACAAATGTATATATTTGTGGCGGAAAGTCAAAATTTTAACCGTTTTATTTCAAGTAACGATTATGGCGAACTGGTTGATCGTATTTCTCTGCGCCCTGGGGGCCGTCCTGCTGTTCGTGATCGGCATGTCGCTCACGCTGATGATCAAAGGCCACGACATCGACTCCGAAATTGCGACCAACAAGAACATGCAGCGGCTGGGAATCCGCTGCGCCGTGCAGGAGACCCGCTCGGACGACGGCACGGCCGACTGCACCGACGCCGGCTGCTCGGGCAACTGTTCGGCCTGCGACATCCACGCCGAGGAGCCGACCCGCTGACGGGCCGCACGCACCGAAAAAGAGGACCGCAGCAGCGATCCTCTTTTCTCGTCCGCTCCGCCTTAGGCGAAGGCCGATTCGGTGCTCACCACGGCGATCTCGCGCTCGACGGGAGCGATCATACGCAGCATCCGCATCAGGCCGCAATACTTGTCGTGCGTCAGGGTCACGATCCGCGAGAGACGGGTCTGCTCCTCGAGGGTGGTGCACTCCAGGTTGTAGATCACGTTGAAGCTCGAGAAGACGCTCTCGGGCATCAAGGTCGGGGTCGACAGCACGCCCGACACGGTCAGCTCCAGCCCCTTCACGGCCGTGCGGTCCTTCTTCAGAAAGGAGAGCAGCGTCAGGCCGGCGCACTTGGCGGCCGACAGCAGCAGGAGCTCCTTCGGGTTCAGGGCCCAATAATTCTCGTGGCTGGTCAGGCGGAAATCGTTCTCGTCATCCAGCCGAATGGTTACCGTTTCAGTCATAGGTTTTTCGATTTTTTGAAATGAATACTCCACCCGTCAAAGCAACAATCGTTCCCGACACCTCCTCCCCTTTCGCGTTTTTTTCGTATATTTGCCCGTGAAACAATCGACGATGCCATGCGAAAACATCCGTTCGCGCTTTCAGCGCTGATTCTCATACTTCTGTCCGCCTCTGTCCGGGCGCAGGAAACCCCGGCCGACGACAAGGACCGGCGGGGCGTAGACCTCTTCGAACGGGGACACTGGGCCGACGCCCGGCACGAGTTGCTGCGCGCCCAGGCCGAAGCCGGCGACCCGACGACCCGCGAAAAGATCGACTACTACCTGGCCGTCTGCGCCGTCGAACTGGGACGGCCCGACGCCGAGACCGCCCTGCTCGACTACGAGAAGCGCCATCCCGGATCGTTCCGCGCCAACGACGTGCGGTTCGCCCGCGCCTCCTACTACTGCACCGCGGGCCGGTACGACAAAGCCCTCGAGACCTTCGAGACGACCGACTACCGCGCCCTCGACGCCGGCAACCGGACGAAATACGACATCCGGCGGGGTTATCTGGAGTTTGCCTCCGACCGTTACGACGAAGCCTACCGCTACTTCGAACGGATCGATCCGCGCTGCGAATACGGCGACCACGCCCTCTACTACAAATCCTACATCGACTACACGCGGGGCGACTATGCAAAGGCCCGAACGGGATTCGAGCGGCTGATGCGGAGCGAAGTCTACCGGGCCGTGGCCCCTTTCTACCTGCTGCAGCTGGAGTTCCGGCAGCGGAACTATGCCTACGTCCTCGACCACGGCGACGCGCTGATCCGCACCGCCTCGCCCCGGCAGCAGCGGGACCTGCTGCGCATGATGGCAGAAGCCCATTTCCACACCGAAAACTACGAAAAGGCGCTCGACTATGTGAAGGCCTACCGGCAGGCGGAGGGCGAGGAGGGGCGCGAGATCACCTACATCGAGGGGTTCTCGCTCTATCGGCTGGCCCGCTGCGACGCGGCCGCCGAGGCGCTGCGACGCGTCTGCGGAGCGGACGACGCCCTGACCCAGAACGCCGCCTACCACCTGGCCGACTGCTACCTGCGTCAGGGGCGCAAGCGGGAGGCGATGCAGGCCTTCGCCATGGCGACCGACCGCCATCTGAACGATGAAATCGCCGAAGACGCCCTCTTCAACTACGGCAAACTGCAATACGAGCTCGGAGGGGGACGCTTCAGCGAGGCGATTCACATCCTGGGGCAATACGTAGCTTCCTACCCCCGCTCGCCGCGGCTGGGCGAGGCCCGCATCCTGCTGGCCGCCGCCTACTACAACTCCGAGGATTACGACGCCGCCTACCAGGCGATCCGGAGCCTGCCCGATCCCGACGCGGAGATGCGGGCCGCCCTGCAGAAAATCACCTATTTCCGGGCGCTGAAACGCTACGAGCAGGGCGATGCCGAGGGGGCGCAGCGCGACCTGCAGGAGTCGGCTGCCATCGGCATCAGCCCCCGCTACGTGGCGCTGGCAACCTTCTGGCAGGGCGAAATCGCCTTCGGCAAGGGGCGCTACGACACGGCCGCACAGCTCTACGAACGGTTCCTGAGCCGGGCTCCCCGCACGGAGCGCGAATATGCGCTGGCCTACTACAATCTGGGCTACTGCCGCTTCCTCCGCAAGCAGATGCCGGCCGCCGGCGAGCAGTTCGACCGCTTTCTGAAGCTCTACCCCGCGGACGACGACTACCGGGCCGACGCCCTGAACCGCCGCGGAGACGTCCACTACGCCACCCGCCGGTTCGAGCAGGCGCTCCAGTGTTACACGGCCGCCGCCGCGAGCGACCGCACTCCGCGCTACTACGCCCAGTACCGGCGCGCCCTGATGCTCGGCATCCTGGGACAGCCGGCACGCAAGATCGAGGCGCTGCGGGCCATCGTCGCGGCCGACCGGGGCGACTACGCCGCCGAAGCGGCCTACGAACTGGGGCGCACCCACCTCGGGCTGGAGCAGTACCGCGAAAGCGCCGCCGTGCTGGAACGGTTCGTCGGGCAGTATCCCCACTCGCCGCACCGCACGTCGGCCCTCTCCGACCTGGGCCTGATCTACGCCAATCTGGGCGACCGGAAGCGGTCGCTGGAGTATTACGACCGGGTCGTGCAGACAGCCCCCACCTCGTCCGAGGCTCGCGGTGCGCTGGAAGGTATCCGCGAACTCTACGTCGCCGACGGCAATGCCGAAGGCTATTTCGCCTACGCCGAGCGGAGCGGAAACGGCGACCTCTCGGCCCGCTCGCGCGACTCGTTGAGCTTCGCCGCCGCCCGCTCGCTCTACCTGGCCGACCGGACCGAGGATGCCGCCCGCTCGCTGCGCAGCTACGTGAAGAGCTTCCCGCAGGGGGCCTACCTCACCGACGCCCTCTACTACCTCGGCACCTGCTACCGCACCTCCGGGGAGGAGCTTCGCGAGCTGGAGACGCTCGAACAGCTCGCCGCCCAGGGGCAGAACCAGTACACCCTCGGGACGCTGGAGCGTCTCTCCGAGGCGGCCTTCGCCCAAAAGCGCTACGCCACCGCCGCCGAGGCCGACAAACGGCTGAGCGAGTGCGCCCCGACCGAGCGGGAGCGCGGCGCGGCGCTGGAGCGCTACGTCCGAGCGCTGCTCGCCGCCGGAGACCGGGAGGCGATCCTTGCGGCGGGCGACGTCGTGGAGAGTCGCAAAGAGGCCACCCCCGAAGCGCTGCGTCGGCTCCGCTTCGCCCGGGCCTCGATCCTGCGCGAACGCGGACAAGAAAAGGAGGCGCTGGCGCTCTACGAACAGCTGCGCCAGGAGGTCCGCACGGCCGAGGGGGCCGAAGCGATGTACCGCGTCATCGAGTCGAAGTTCCGCGCGGGCGACGACAAGACGACCGAGAAGATGATCTTCGACTTCGCCGACATGCCCTCGCCCGACAACTATTGGCTGGCCCGCGCCTACCTGCTGTTGGGCGACCTCTACCTCAAGCAGGGGGACAATTTCCAGGCACGCGCCACCTATCAGAGCGTAGCCGACGGCTATTCGCCGGCCGACGACGGCATCGTCGCCGAGGCCCGCTCCCGAATCGCAAAAATGAATCAGCCATGATGATAAAGAAAACCATCCGGACCCTGCTGCTGTCGCTTCTGCCCCTTGCGGCGACGGCCCAGGTCGAGAAGCAGGTCGAGGTGTCGAAGAGCTACCTGCCGGAGGTGGCCCCCGCCTCGAAGCTGGCCATCGCCCCCGACCGCACCGACACGGTGAAGATCCGTCCCGACATCGACTACACGGTCGAGCCCCGTTCGTTCGACACCCACCTGACCGCCCACACCTTCCGACCGGCTACGGTCACCTACTGGGAGTTCAACCGGCCCACCCCCTGTTACCTGAAGGTCGGGGCAGGCTATCCGCTCAACAGCGTAGCCGACCTCTACCTCTCCACCCAGCATCCGGACATCGGTTACGCCCTGCTGAGCCTGAACCACGACGGCGAGTACGGAAAGATCCGCAACGACGCCGGCCAGCGGCTCAACTCCCTGCGGACGACCAACCGTATCGGAGCGGCGGCGGGCCGCTACCTGGGACGGCACATGCTGGAGGGCACGGTGTGGTACGACCACCGCATTCACCACCGCTACGGCGCCTCGCAGACCGGCGAGGACCCGATGGCGGGCAGCCCCGTCCGGTTCGGCGAGGCCGGCATCCGGGTGCGGATCGGCGACGACTACTTCGACGACCGCAAAGTCAATTTCAACATCGAGGGTTACGGCACCTTTCTGCACGACGACTCGAAAGCCCTCTCGCTGACCGACGCCCGGCAGATCGACGGGGGCGGAGAGGCCGGAATCGGGTTCCGTTTCCGCAAACACCAGCTGCGCATCCGGGCCCTCTTCGACGGCTCGTGGGGTGCCGGCGGTTTGAGCAGCTATTCCTCCTACACCGCCACGGCCTCCCTGCGCTACGCCTTCACCTCGCGAACGGTCGATGCCGAGGCGGGGCTGGACTACGCCTACAGCCGCATCACGACCTCGGCCGAACACAATCCGTTCCACTACCTGCTCCCCTACCTGCGGCTGCATTTCAACGTCGGCAACGGCGCCTTCGTCCCCTTCGTCGAGGTCGACGGCCAGGTAGAGGGCAACGATTTCCGGACGCTGATCCGCGAAAATCCCTACATCGTCACGGGATTCGTATTGCCGAAGAACACGGTGGACTACAACCTGCGCTTCGGCGTCTCGGGCAACGCCGGCAACCGCTTCGCCTACCGGATTTTCATCGGCATGAGCTGGATCGAGAACGCCCGCTACTGGTACGGGCTGAACTTTCCGCAGGCCGAAACGGCGGCGGACAACTACCTTCAGTTCGGCATAGCGCAGGCACGCCGCAACACGGCCGTCATCGGCGGCGAACTCAACTGGCGCCCGGCCCGCGATTTCCGGATCGACTGGGAGGTGCGCGGATTCATGCACGACTTCACGGCCCGGATCGGCGAACACAAACTCGGCGGAGGGCTGCCGGCGCTCGAAACGACCCTCAGCATGCAGTACGACCACCGGCGGTTCTCGATCGGGGCCTCGGCCCGTCTGGTCAGCACCCGCTACTGGACGAGGATCGCCGTGACGACCCGGCCCGAGACCCCGCCCGCCGGGCGATTCTCGACCTACGAGGTTCCCATCACGGTCGACCTCCGGTTGCATGCCGACTATCGGGTATCACGCCGCGTGACCCTCTTCGCCGAGGGTCGCAACCTGGCCGCCCAACGGCTCTACGAGTGGGCCGGCTACCCGCTCCACGGCGCCGCCTTCACCGCCGGCGTAAAATGCGTGTTCTGACCCAGGAAACTCTTAAACACAGAATAATCATGAAAAAACTGCTGATCTTCACCGCCCTGCTCTTCGCCTTCGCCTGCTCCGACTCCGACGAACCGCAAAGCACCCCGGACTATCTCTCCGACACCGCCTGGGAACTGACGAAAGAGGTCGGCTACGAAGTCTACGACGGACACTTCGAAGAGTGGAACTCGAAATCGCCCGACTACGACGAGACCTATATTTTCAAAGGCGACCACACGGGTACTTACGAGTACTGCGAACGCTACGACGGAGAGGCGTACCGCTCCTCCACGTCGATTGGCTGGGCATACGACCCTGCCGCACAAACGCTCTGCATCGACTATCCGGAGAGCGGCGACACGGAGAGATATCAGGTGGCGGCCATCACCCCCGACGCAATGGTTCTCGTCTTCCGCTCGAAAGAGCCGGAATACGGCTACGAATACTACAACGAAGCCACCTACCGGAAACGATAGTCCCCCTCCAAATGCAGGGGGGGGGCGTGCGAATCGCAGCGGCGAATGTTCGGCGAACTCGAGACCTTTCGACTCCGCTATCGCTCCGCTCAAGGTGACAGAAGTGATTGTCATTCCGAGCGCAGGCGCAGTCGAGGAATCTCGACGGTCGGACGGGCGTGAACCCGTGCGGGTCGCAATGGTGGATATTCTGCACTGTCGAGATGTCTCGACTTCGGGCCTGCGGCCCTCCGCTCGACATGACAATAGAGGGGTGCGGTGACCGAACAATCGTGCATTGTGAATTGTTCTGTCACCCCGAGTGAAGCGCAGCGGAATCGAGGGGTCTCGAGGGTCGGACGGACGAGAGCCATTGCGAATCGCGCCGACAAATGTTCAGCGGACTCGAGACCTTTCGACTTCGCTATCGCTCCGCTCAAGGTGACAGGGAGAGGCTTCGCCCTCCGCTCAACATGACAGACACTGAACAATCGTGCATTGTGAATTGTTCTGCCACCCTTCGCTCAGCAGCATGAGTAATTCAGAGAAGGGCCATTGATCTCATTTCATAAAACAACCCGGGGCTGTCTGAAAAGAGACAGCCCCGGGTTGTTTTAGAAAGCGGTACTACTCCGCGTATTCGAAGGAGAGGTTCGCCGTCAGAGCGTCGGTTTCAACAACGTTATTAACATAGTAGCCGTTGCCCTCGTCCGAGCAGACATACACGGCCAGGCGGCAATTTTCCTTCACCCACGAGTTGTCGAGGTTCAGCGCGAAGATGTGGTCCACGACGCTGCCGGCCTTGATCGTGCCCAGCTCGTAGCCCTTGTAGGTACGGCCGCCGTCGATCAGGCGGATCGTGTTGTTGTGGGTGTTGAAATCGCCGGGCAGGCTGTTGTAGTTCGCCTGCGTGGCTTTGATTCCGTCCTCCAGCACCATGATACCGATACGGAACTGCTTCTGCTGCGCCGCTTTCACGGTGACATGGGCCACGACCGTATTGCCGTCCACCTCGGAGTGCACACCGATGCCGCAGAGCGGAGCGATACGGTTGTAGTTGTTCTCGATGGCGTTGCGCACGGAGTTCTCCTGCGAGTTCGTCATCTGCTGACGCATATCCAGCACCACCGAAGGATAGCTCTGAACGCCGAATGCGGTGCTCAGGCCGTCGCCCAAATACATCGGGTCGGAGGAGTTGTAGGAGTGGCAGGCCGCCACGCTGAACTTGTCGGCGACGGACTCGTTCGCCTTCAGGTTGCGCAGCGTTGTCATCATCAGCGGGCAGTATCCGCAGCCCGTACCCGTAAACTGCATAACCAGCACGCGGCGCACGAAGCTCGTCGACGACGGGTTCGGATCGGCCGGACGGTCGGGAATGGCGAAGTTGACCGCCGTGATGGTTGACGGAGTCTTGATTGTGTTCTCCGTTTTGTAAGCCACCCAGAACGAGAAGCTGCCGGCCGTCGTGGTAGTATAGACTCCGTTCGGGAACTTGAACTCGGTGTTGTCGGGCAGGCTGTAGTAGGTAGCCTGATCGCTCACCTCCGCGCCGTCGAAGAATACCTTCACGGTAACGGCGTCATTGCCGTTGGCCTGGATGACCGTGCTGGAGAGGTAGACGTAAAGTCCCTTCGCCGGAACGTCGATCTCGTCGGGCTCCTCGGCCGTGACGGTCAGCGGATTCTCAAACGTATCGAGCGACAGATAGGAGACGTAGAAGGTGAACTGCCCCACGGTGGTCGTCCGATAGCGGTTCTCGGAGAAGAGGTTGTCGACAGGCTGCTTGTCCATATCGAAATAGTTGATTCCTCCCGTCACCCGGCGGCCTTCGTAGTAGACCATCACCTCGGCGTAGTCGCGGCCGTCGGCCACGACGGTGCTCTTCGAGAGCTCGGCATAGAGCCCCTCGGGAACGGCCTTGACGTTCTGCGGATCTTTCTGCGTGGATGCACCCTTGTACTGGGCCCAGAAGGAGAAGAGGCCGACATGGGCGACTTTCAGTCGGATAACGCCCGACACCTCTTCGAAGTAGTCCGTCACGTCGTAGGGTCCCCCTTCGGCACGCGTACCGAAAGCGGTCGGGGTCGCACTCTCTTCGAGCAGGGACTTGTCGTCGGTCCAGAAGGTCAGCCCATCGGCAAGCGTCACGGTCCGCCCTTCGTAGGATACCGTAACCTCCACGTAGTCCTCGCCGTTGCCCATCACCGACGGGGAAGAGAGCGAGACGGTCAGCGCAGGAGCGGGGTCGGGCTGCGGATTGTTCTCCTCCTCCCAGCCGTCGCCCTTGAGGCAGGCGGTCAGCGCGAACGACACGACGGCCAGCGACAACAGATATTTCCAGAATTTCATGATCTTCATCTTTTTTTGGTGTTACGAAATTAGAACGACGAGGTGATCGCAAGGTTCACGCCCGTATAGGCCGGCGAATAGCGGCACACGCCGCCCGAGCAGATGTAGCCGGCGCGGTTGCGGCCGTAGCTGAGCTGGATGCGGGTGCGGCTCTTCGTGTAGCTGAAACCGCCGCTGTAGTAGTTGATCTTCTCGTAGTTGTTGGCTGCGGTCGCGTCCAGATTGTACATGTCCTGGAAGAAGATGCTCCAGCGCGGCGCCAGGTTGTACTCCAGCAGACCGGCCACCCAGTCGCCCTCGTACTCGTCGGAGAGCAGGTACTGCACCTCGGCGCGCAGCGAAGACTTCTTGGAGATCTTGCAGGTGACGTCAGCCACGAAGATGTTCGACACGTAGGTGCGGTGCTTCGCCCCGTGATAGGGGTTCCACTCCTGGAACGAATAGAGGATCGTGGTCTTCCACGTCCGGTTCCACTGCCGCTCGATATCGAAGTTGGCGTCGCGCCACAGCAGTTCGTGGCGGTCCGACGACGCGGTCTGCGACAGGTTGCGGGTGTAGAAGGTGGAGTAATTGGCGTGGAAGTTCCAGTAGCGGTGGCGGTTCGAAGGGTTGCGCCAGGTATAGTAGACATCCACCTGACCGCCGATCTCTCCCTCGACGTTGACCTGATAGGGATTCAGGTTAGCCAGCATATAGGTGTACTGACGGGTGAGCGCCGGCAGATAGTTGAGCGTGTTGCCCGTGCCGTTGCCGTAGAGCGAGAGGAGAGTGCCCATGTGATCCAGCTCGCGGAACTGGCCCGAGAAGCTGAAACCCTTGTAATAGTAGCCCAGCTCGACGAGCGACGCGTGCCCCTTCATGGCCTCGGTCTGATTCAGCGACGAGAGGTCCGTGCTCTTCACGGCGTACTCGCCGCGCAGCGAAAGCCCTTTCCAGTCCAGATTCAGACGGCCCGAGTACATGTTCAGGTTGGGGTTGGTGAGACCCAGCTCCGCGAAGTCGACGTACTCGTCCTTGTCGAGCCCCTCGTAACGGTTCACGTAGCTGCCCTCGATGGTGAGCTGCAGCTCCGAAGCCTTCGCGATGTCGGCGATCGAGATCTTCAGATCGGCGCCGCGCACCCACGAATCGGTGTAGTCGGTATAGAGCCTCGGACGGCCGTAGAGGCCCTTCAGCTCGACGAAGCTGCCGAACCGGTAGATACCGCGGATACCCTCCACGGAGTTGTTGAATCCCAGCTGACGGTCCTCGTAGCTGCGGTAGATCAGACCGTTGCCGAACTGGTCGAAGATATCGCCCACCAGCACCGAGAAGTTCTTGTCCTGCCACTGGATGTACTTGGACGAGAGGTAGAACTTATGTCCGCCGGGCTGCTGGCCGATCTCGTAACCTTGCAGGGCGGGCAGGTAGGCATCCGCCTGCAGGCCGGCCGAGAAACGGCCGTAGGTATAGTCCGCCTTCAGATAGTTGTTGGAACCGAAGTGGTCCTTGGGTGCCTTGCCGGCCTCGCCGAGCCCGTTGTCGTCGACGTAGTAGATCGTGTTGGTCTCGAAGCTGCCCGTCAGCTGGCCGTCGCCCAGACGGATCTGCGCCTGCGCCGCCACGGTACAGCCCGCAGCGAGCAGAAGTGTCAAAAATCGCTTCATAATCCTCTATTTGTTAAGCTCCAAGATTTTATCCAGCAGAAGCTGCTCGCTGCCGGGGGTGTAACCCGAGTGCGAGAAGACGATCCGACCCTCCTTGTCCAGCACGAAGCTCTGGGGGGTAAGCGACACGTTCATGGCCCGCTTCAGGGTCTGGTTCCCGTCGAAGATGCAGATGAAGTCCCAGCCGAAGGAGCGGGATTTGGCCTTGGCGGCCGCCTTCATGCGCACATCGTCCACCGATACGGCGATTACCTCGAAGTCGGCCTGCTCGCGCCACTCGTCGAGCTGGTCGTTGATGGCGTTGAGCTCCTGAATGCAGGGTTTGCAGGCGAGCGACCAGAAAGAGATGATCAACGGTTTGCCACCGATGAGTTCACGGGTGGAGATCGTCTTGCCCTCGGCGTTTTCCACACGAACGTCGGGCAGCTGCTGTGCCGAAGCGACGAAAGCCATCGTCAGCGCAAAGGCCATACAGAACAATTTCTTCATAATTACGATGATTAGGGGTGTAAATAAAAATCGAAGGGAATATCCCGGGAACTCCGGGATATTCTCTTCGAAAACGTTTTGTTAGCGGCCCATGCGACGGTCCATACGGGCGCGAGCCTCCTCCAGATAGGGCGAAGCCTTGAGCGGAGTGACGGTCTTGCCCTCGAACGAGGTGCGGCCCATGCGGATGCGGTTGCGGGGGCTGCCCGAACCGGCCGGCTTGAAGATCGACGGACGAACGGCCGACACTGCACCGCTGCCGCCGCGGGTCAGCACGATCGGCGAGGTGATGAGCGTACCGGTCTGGCTGTAGGCGCCCTGACGGCTGTAAGCCAGGCTGGGATAATAGGTCTTACCCTCGTAAACGTAGGGGTTGATCGTAATCCGGTTCTTGTCGGCCGAAACCTCGACGGGGAAGTGGAGCGTACGGTCGTTGCCCGTAGCCTCCGGATTCACACCCAGCATCTCGGTACCGGTATGTGCCACCATCGTGTAGAGGCTGCGGTCGGCCCAGTTCGAAAGCGGGCTGAACTCCTCGCTGTTGATCGGCGCGGTTACTTTGTCGCCCTCGGCGATCTGCAGGTACCACTTGGGACCGAAGTCGTAGAAGATGTTCGCCACGGTCGGGGTGCTGTAGCTCGGATGGATCAGCAGATCATAGGGGGTCTGCAAAGCCAGGCGCTGTGCGAAGGTCTTGTCCTGCTCGAAGTTGAAGCCCAGACAAAGCAGACGGTTCTGTCCGCGCACAGAACGGTTGAACAGGGCGCCCTCCTCCTTGTACTCCTCGTACATGGCGGCCAGCTTCTCGGGGGTCCAGAGCGGATAGAGGTCTGCGAGATCCGACGGAACCGTCTCTGCGATCTCAATGCCGCCGGCAATGGTTACCGGCGTCGATACGGGCTCGGCCTTCGGCGTATATCCGCCGTCGCTGTAATTCCATACCGATACGGAAGCGGTTGCCGTCCATTCGCCGCAAAGATCGTCGAAGAGAGGCGACTCTACGCGCGGAGCGTCGGCACGGGGTTTCGAACGCACCTCGGCCACGGCGGTCGTGCCGGACGAGAGGTCGTTGGCAAGGCCCTCCAGGTTCTCTACGTACATGGCCATGCGCGAGGTGGCGTTGGGACGCGTAGGATACTCGAACTCCAGGCCCTCCTCGGAGTTGATTTTCGCGATATCTTCGACCGAGAGAGGCACGCCGTAGGAGGCCAGCATCGATGCGTAGTCGGCACCGGCCAGATCCCATTCGCGGTCGTAGTTGCAAAGCGACTTGGCTACGACGATGGGGACGCTCGGATTGGCATTCTTGACGTTGAAGTAGATGAACGAATCGGTCGACTTCTCGGGCAGCGGCGTCACGACTACCTGCGGAGCGGACATGGTATAGTTGGGGACCTGGAAGATCTCGTGCGTGAAGCTCTGCTTCATGGCATCCTCGCTTCCGATGGCGGTCACGATCACGTGATAGGTGCTTCCGGCCTGAGGATAGCCGAGCACGAACTCGGTGCAGGGGAACACCCGGGGACCGGCGAACTCCTCGCCGTTCTCGGGCATGACTGTCATACAGCCTTCCCACATACCGGCGTTGGAGGTCACGAACCACTGCCAGAGCTCCTCGCCGCCGATTGCCTGCGTATAATCCTTATAAAGTTGCTCGTCGGCCACATAGATACAGTAATATTTGATGCCGTCGTCGGGGATGAAGTTGATGGTGAATCCGGTCGTGGAGAGGTTCGTCACCGAGACGCTGACCTTCTGCTCCATCTTTTCGGGCATGGACGTATAGAAGACATGGCGCGAGTGGTAGCCCGTCCAATACTTGTCCTCGTCCGAATTCGGATCAAGCGCCAGCGGCGACGGACGATGCTCGGCAGCCATGAATGCTCCGCCACCCATATCATTCAGGTACTTCTCCAGATCGAAGCAAGGATCGTAATAGCCCTCGGTCCAACCCATAGGCGTATTACCCAGTCCGAATTCTCCGACCACGAAGAGGATCGGCTCGCCGGGACACATCAGGTTATAGAGCGAGATAGGATCACCGTTCGGATCCAGGTCGTCCCAGTCGTAGGCATGCTCATTGTCAAGCGTAAGGGTAGCCGACTCGCTCAGGAATTTTCCGGTGTTATAGATCAGCGCGTCGGAATCGAGTCCCATTCCCCGGGTATGGAAGGTGAACCAGTCCGCGAACGTATAGCGCAGCACATGGCCGGCCTCCTTCACACTCTCGGGCACGTTGATGTTTACGACCAGACCGTCGGGCTTGGACTGCACGAGGGCCACGGTTTCACCGATGGCAGAGGTCTTGAACTCGACCTTCAGTACCTCCTTGTAGAAGTCGCCGTCCTCGGTCGTCAGCGCGAAGTAGACGACATACTCGGTTTCGGGAGCGTTGGCGTCGTAAATACGGATCGTATTCAGACCCTCGGCACAGTCGCCCGTCGCACCCGTCGCATTGATAACGGCGGCGGAAGGGATCGAAGCGGGGGCGTCGGCCTTCGTGTAGGTCACGAAAGCGTAGGAGCGGATTCCCTTCGCGTTGAGGATGACCGTCGCATTGCCCGGCGTCACGTCGCCCGCCGCCAGCTCGACCTTGGTCTTTTCGTTCGGCACGGGTTCGGGAGTCGGCTCTTCATTGCTCGAACAGCCCGCCAGGCCATACCCTGTCCCGACCAGAAGGGTCAGCGACAGCAGAAAATGAATGATTTTTTTCATGTGAATGATTTTGAGAAGTGATTGATATGAATGTTTCCTGAAGTTTCCGGGTTCATTTTTCCTTTTTTCGCGTCACAATATACGAAATTTATTTTTATGTTCGACCACCCGACCCCATTTTTTTCGACCGACCGGCGCTTCCGTTTCGCGAAACGCCGACCGTCCCGCAGCCGGAGGTCGCATTCGGGCCGAAATTTGCACGAATCGTGTACGGAACACCGTTAAATTTCCTATCTTTGTCGGGAGATTGAATCGTACCATTTAAAATACATATCTGGAATGAAAAAGATCGGTATCGCCTGCGACCATGCAGGTTACGAATTGAAGGAGCTGCTGGCCGGCTTTCTGACGGCACGCGGCTGGGAGGTGCTGGACTTCGGCACCTACTCGCCCGAAAGCGTCGACTACCCCGACTACGCCCATGCGCTGGGCGCAGCGGTCGAGTCGGGCGAAGTGGCCTGCGGCGTCGGCATCTGCGGTTCGGGCGAAGGGATGGCCATCACACTCAACAAGCATCAGGGCGTTCGGGCCGGTCTGGTCTGGTGCCGAGAGGTCGCGGAGCTGATCCGCCGCCACAACGATGCGAACGTACTGGTCCTGCCCGCCCGCTTCATCACGAACGACGAGGCGATGGAGTGGCTCGGCCTCTTCCTCGAAACCCCCTTCGACGGCGGCCGACATGAGGCCCGCGTGAAAAAGATCAGCCTCTGAGACAGAGTCCTGCGAAAAAGAGCAATCCGTGCTTCGGATTGCTCTTTTCGCATCACCGGCACCCCTTGTCCGTTCACCCCTTCTCGACGTAGTTGGGGAAAAGACAGGCGGGCATGCCGAGCGCCATCCCGGCGTGGATCGTCCCTTCGATCCCGAGCTCCCGAGCCAGCCGGTTCTTTCGGTCGGCGTGAATGGCCGTGTAGACGAATCCGGCATATATCTGACTGACACCCAATGCCTCGGCCATCAGCGAACCGTTCTGATAGGCCAGTTGGCAGTCGATTGCGCCGAACCGGTTTCCGACCGACGTGTGAAAAAGAATCAATGCGGTCGCACCCCGCAGCACCCGGTCGCGGCCATGCTGCTCATACTCGTCGATCAGACGATGAAACGTCAGCCGGTAACGGTCGGCGCCCTTCACGAACCGGCGGACAACGGGCCCCAGCAGCGGCATCTCCAGCAGGCGCAACATGCGGCGGCAGAAGTCGAGCGTGTATTCGACCACGAGATTCAGCCGCTCGGGATCGGCCACCACGGTGAAGCCCACCTGCTGCAAGTTGCTGGCCGTAGGGGCATAGCGGGCCGCATCGAGAATCCGGTCGATATGCTCCTGAGGAACAGGGCGCTTCGTCAGGTCGCGGTTCGACCTCCGGGCCCGCATCAGCAGCTGCAGCTGCTCGGGCGAAGGGAGCAGCGACCGGTCGACGGGACGGATCCGCTCCGGCGGAAAGCGGTCGTGCACGACCGCCCGCACCGGGCAGGCAGCCACGCAGTGACTGCAACCGATGCAGTTCTCCGGCGCCGCGACGACGGGACAACTATCCGCTCCCGACATTTCGAAAACCATCGAGGGGCACACCCTCACGCAACGACCGCAGCCGACGCACCGGTCGGCCGCGATTCCAATATTCGGTATCCTTTCCATCCGCTTAAAACAGTCCGCCCTGCTGCGAAGGACGTGTGAAACCCAAATGTTCATAGGCCAGCTCGGTGGCCTCGCGACCGCGCGGGGTCCGCTTCAGGAAGCCCTCCTTGATCAGGAACGGCTCGTAGACCTCCTCGATGGTGCCGGGCTCCTCGCTCACCGCCGTGGCGACGGTGTTGAGCCCCACGGGGCCGCCGTTGAACTTCTCGATGATGGCCCCCAGAATCTTGTTGTCCATGCGGTCCAGTCCGCGCGAGTCGATGTTCAGCGCCTTCAGCGCGAAACGGGTGATCTCCAGATCGACCCGTCCCTCGCCCTTCACCATGGCGAAGTCGCGCACCCGCCGCAGCAGAGCGTTGGCGATACGGGGAGTGCCGCGCGAGCGAAGGGCGATCTCCAGCGCGGCATCCTCCTCGATGGGCACGTCCAGAATCCGGGCCGACCGCCGCACGATACCCGAGAGCACCGTGCCGTCGTAATACTCCAGATGACACTGAATGCCGAAGCGGGCCCGCAGGGGCGAGGTCAGCAGACCGCTGCGCGTGGTGGCGCCGATGAGCGTGAAGGGGGCCAGCTCGATCTGGATCGACCGGGCCGACGGACCCTTGTCGAGCACGATGTCGATTTTGTAATCCTCCATCGCCGAGTAGAGATACTCCTCGACGACGGGACTCAGGCGATGAATCTCGTCGATGAAGAGCACGTCGCCGGGATTGAGGTTGGTGAGCAGGCCGGCCAGGTCGCCCGGCTTGTCGAGCACGGGGCCCGATGTAGTCTTGAGCTGCGAACCCATCTCGTTGGCGATGATGTTCGCCAGCGTGGTCTTGCCCAGTCCCGGAGGGCCGTGCAGCAGCACATGGTCCAGCGAGTCGCCCCGCATGAGGGCCGCCTTGATGAAGATGCGCAGGTTTTCGACGATCTTCTCCTGCCCGGCGAAGTTCTGCAGCTCCTGCGGTCGGATCTTATTTTCGAATTCGAGATCGCTCTCGACATTGCGTAAGTTTCGGTCTACACCCATGAAGGAAAAAAGCTTTTTACAAAAGTAGGAAACAAAATCCAAACGACAAAAAAACGGACCTTTTCCTACGGAAAAAGAGCGGCCGGAATCAAAATTATACAATTTTTCGCGATTTTAGTCGTATTTATTGCAATAAAAGAAAATAATAACTACATTTGTTTGCTTTATCGGCAATCCGCAGGCAAACGGATGGAAAGATAGAATCGGGGCGTTCGACGGATTTTCGGGCGTTTTGGAGAACGAAAAAGCAGAGTTCTCTTTTGCTAAAGAACTCTGCTTCAAGTGATCCCGAGGGGATTCGAACCTCTATCGTAAGAACCGGAATCTTAAATTCTATCCATTGAACTACGGGACCGCGACTGCAAATATACAAAAAATTTCTAATTATGACACAAGACAAGCAAAATAATTGGCAAAGATTGGAAGCCGTCATCAGCTGGGCCAACATGTCGATCAATTATTTCGCCCGCCACATCGGTCTGCCGCGTGGCGAAAACCTCTACCAGATTCGCCGTGGTAACAACGGGATTTCCAAGGATGTAGCCCATCGCGTAGTGACCCGGTTCCCGGAGATCAGCGAGTCCTGGCTGCTGACCGGAGACGGCCATATGTTCGCGAATGAAAATTTACGGGGCGCGCAGATTCCTTTCTTCCGTCTGGACGTCGAGCGGTTCGCCACGCAGACCCTCAAGCTCACCCCGGACGAACTGGTCGTCTTCCCCTCGGTAGCGGACTGCGACATGGCGATGCTCTACTCCTCCGACGCCATGACCCCCCGCATCCCGGCCGGTTCAATCGTATTTCTGAAACAAATAGACCCCGCGACGATAATTCCGGGCGAAGAGTATGTGATTTCGACCGGAAATGTCATAACTTTGCGGCGCGTGCGCTCGGCCGGCGACGACAAGTGGCGGCTGGAGAGCTACAACCAGGAGCGTTACGACGACTGGGAGATGCCCCGCAAGGAGGTTCTGCAGGCCTGGAGAATCTGCGGACGGATGGTGCTGAACAGCTGACGCGAAGTTGCATTCACTTATATATATAAAAAGGCAGATATATGTTTGTTGTAAAAACCAAAGAGGGCGCCTCGCTGCGCATTGCGGGACTCGCGACCATAGCCGTCGCGCTCGCCCTCGTGCTCGTTTCCGAGCCCTGGTGGGTCGTTTTGTGCGCCGCGGCGGGCACCGGCGTGCTGGTGGCGCTTTTCTCGTTGCTGGTCATCAGCAAATATGTAGCCTATAAACTCAAGCCCATCTACTCGATCGTCCTCTCCCGCGACGTGCACACGAAAGAGATCTTCACGGAGATGAAGGAGAAACACGTGGAGCACATCTCGGAGGAGCTCACCGCCTGGGCCGACACGAACGACAAGGAGATCGCCCGCCTGAAGGAGACCGAGCAGTTCCGCAAGCAGTATCTGGGCAACGTGGCCCACGAGCTGAAGACCCCGATCTTCAACATCCAGGGCTACATCTCCACGCTGCTCGACGGCGGACTGGAGGACGAGCTCATCAACCGCAAGTACCTCGAGCGGACCGAGCGGAGCATCGACCGCCTCATCAACATCGTCAACGATCTGGACACCATCTCGAAGCTCGAGAGCGACATGACCCGCATGAAGCGCGAGCAGTTCGACATCGTGGCGCTCACCCGCGAAATCGCCGACCAGATCGAGATGGATGCCGACAAGAAGTCGATCAAGATCGTCGTGAAGGGCTCGGAGAACATCCCCTCGCCCTTCTGGGTGATGGCCGACAAGCATTTCATCGGCCAGGTGATGGTGAACCTGCTCATCAACTCGATCCGCTACGGCAAGGAGGGCGGTCTGACGAAGGTGACGTTCCGCGACCTGCTCGACCGCATCCTGATCGAGGTGGAGGACAACGGCGTCGGCATCGGCAAGGAGGACATTCCCCGCGTATTCGAGCGGTTCTACCGCACGGACAAGGGACGCTCGCGCGA
The DNA here is from genome assembly GCA_910577475.1 of uncultured Alistipes sp. Classification (GTDB taxonomy): domain Bacteria; phylum Bacteroidota; class Bacteroidia; order Bacteroidales; family Rikenellaceae; genus Alistipes. The sequence continues at coordinate 86,438 of CAJTLJ010000006.1, read as the reverse complement.
GCAGGGCGGCACGGGCCTGGGTCTGGCGATCGTGAAGCACATCGTCGAGGCGCATGGCGAACGGATCTCCGTCCGCAGCGAGCTGGGCGTGGGTTCGACCTTCTCCTTTACGTTGAAAAAAGTAAAACTCGAGGACGTCAAGTAGACCTCCTGACAAGAACCAAGGCATGACAAACCTGTTGCAGATCGACTGGACGTTCGATCCCGTACTTTTTTCGATCGGTTCGATCGAAGTCCGCTACTACGGACTGATGTGGGTGCTCGCCATCCTCATCGGAGCCAAATTTTTCGAGAACTTCTGCAAGCGCGAAGGGCTGCCGGACTCCGTGTCGGAATCGGTGTTCTGGTACGGCACCCTCTCGACCATCCTGGGCGCCCGGCTGGGGCACTGCCTCTTCTACGACCCGGCCTACTACCTGAGCCGCCCCTGGGAGATCGTCACGGGCTTCCGCGACGGCGGACTCGCCAGCCACGGCGCCGCCATCGGTCTGCTCATCGGTCTGTGGCTCTTCGCCCGCCGCAACAGGCTTCCCTATATCTGGGGGCTGGACCGCATCATGATCCCGGTAGGCATCGGCGGCATGTTCGTCCGGCTGGGCAACCTCTTCAACTCCGAAATCTTCGGCGGGCCGACCTCGCTGCCGTGGGGATTCCGCTTCCTGCGCTCGCGCGAGTGGCAGCAGGTATGCGCCCCGGCCGCCTGCCACCCCACCCAGCTCTACGAAGCGGGCTGCTATCTGGTTACCTTCCTGATCCTCTGCTGGCTCTACTACGGCAAGGATTACGGACGGCGGCGGCCCGGCGTGCTGTTCGGCGTCGGACTGATCGGCGTGTTCCTCACGCGCTTCTTCATCGAGTACGTGAAACTGGAGCAGGGAGGCGCCGACACGGGGCTGTTCCTCAAGATGGGACAGCTGCTCAGCGTACCGTTCATCCTGCTGGGCATCGGCATCACGGTTTACGCGCTGCGCCGTCCCGCCGCAGCGCCGGCTCCCGTAAACAAGACGAAAAAAAGCAAATAGCATGGCAACCATCGAGGAAGAGATCGGCCGGGTCGTCAGGAACCGACTGGCCGCCGAAGAGACGGTATTCCTGCCGGGCATCGGCTCGCTCGGCATCCGGCGCACGCCGGCCCGACGCCTCTCGGCGACGCGGATCGTTCCGCCCTGCCGCGACGTGGAGTTCTCGTCGGCCGAAAGGGGCGTTTCGCTCGTCGACACGATTGCCCGCGCCGCCGCCTGCACCCCCGAACAGGCTGCCGAAGCCTACCGCCGCTGGCTCGACAAGAGCCTCGACGCGCAGAGCGGCCGTCTGGAGATCGTGGGGGTCGGCACCCTCATTCAGAAAAGTTTCCGTCCGGATCCGGCCTTCGACCGGCTGCTCAACCCGCAGGGCCGCGACATAAGGATCCGCCGCCGCACGACCCCGTGGTGGCTCTGGAGCCTCTCCACGCTCGGCATCGTCTTTCTGGCGGCCGCAGGCATCTTCTGGCTCGATCCCGTGACCCGCTGGCCCGAGTGGTTCTCCTCCACCCCCGACGTCGTCGAGATGCGGCTGCTGACCCCCGCCGTGCAACCCGACACGACGCTTCGGGCCGAAGCGACCCCGCAGCCCGCAGTCCCGGCCGTCGACCCGACCGTCACGGCCCTGACCGAGCCGGCTCCCGCCGCACCGGCCGAGGAAGAGATCGTCCGCACCCGTTCGGGCGAGAGCTACGTCGTTCTGGGTATCTTCTCCAGCGAGCGCAACGCCCGCCGGGCCATCGAACAGGCTATCGCACAGATCGAAACCCTGACGGAGGCCGACTGCCGCATCTTCCTCTACGGCGACAAGTTCCTCGTCTCGCTCGGCGAGGCGGAGAGCCGCGAGGAGGCGCAGGCCGAGGCGGCCCGGCATCGCAAAACGGGGCTGTCGGAGGTCTGGGTCTACTCCAAACGGTAAGGGATGAAGGCGGCGGAGCGAATCGGTCGGACAATCGACCTCTTCTATCGATGGCCTTTCGACCGCATCCTCTCCCGGGAGTTGTTCCGCTATGCCGCATGCGGCGGCGGCAACATGCTTTCGGATGCCGTGCTCTACTTCCTGATCTACCACTACATCATCGCGGAACGCTATCTCGATCTGGGCTTCGTCGTCGTTTCCCCCCATATCGCCTCGCTGGCCGTCGTCTTTCCGTTCACCTTCCTGATCGGATTCTGGCTCAACCGCAACATCGCCTTTCGGGGCTCCCGGCGGAAAACCCGGACCCAATTGCTGCGCTATCTGCTCTCGGTAGCCGGAGCCATCGCGCTCAACTATCTGTGCATGAAGATATTCGTAGACGCCTTACACTTCTGGCCCACCCCGTCGAAACTGCTGACGACCGTCATCAGCGCCCTCTACAGCTACGCGGCCGCCCGCTACTTCACGTTCCGGTCCTGAAAGGGAGGGGTTACAACTGCTCCGAATGGACGAACAGTCCGTCGAAGGGGGGGATATAGGGCCTCTCGTCCGCGAAAAGGCCAAAGAGGGTCGATCCGCTCCCGGACATGGCGGCATAGAGCGCCCCCTGCTTCAGCAGATCCTCCTTGATGAGGGCCAACCGGGGATGACGGGCGAATACGGAGGGCTCGAAATCGTTCTTCACGCACTCGCGCCACGTGGCAACGGGGCTTTGCAGCCGTTCGAGCAGGGGCCTCTCCGGTACGGCCGGCCGCACGCCGGCATAGGCTTCGCGAGTAGAGACCCCTTCGCCGGGCTTCACCAGCACGAGCCGCAACCCGTCGAGCGGCAGTTCCACCGGCTCCATCCGTTCGCCGCGCCCCGTACAGAACTGGGGGCTGTTCCGCACGAAAAAGGAGGTGTCGCTGCCCAGCTCCGCAGCCCGCTCGATCAGGACATCCTCCGAAAGCCGCAGGGCGAAGAGCTCGTTCAGGGCCCGCAGGACCATCGTCGCGTCGGCCGAACCGCCGCCCAGCCCCGCACCGAACGGCACGCACTTGTCGAGCGTGATCTCCACGCCCCCCACGCCGTAGCGGCGCTGCATGAGCCGGAAGGCCTTCACACAGACGTTCTCCTCGGCGGGGCAGTCGACCGTCAGCCCCCGCTGGCGGAAACGCAGTTCATTGTCACCCCGGCGCCGCACCTCCACGACGTCGAACAGCTCCCTTACGGGGAGCATCACGGTCTCCAGATCGTGGAAACCGTCCTCGCGCCGACGCAACACGTCGAGCCCCAGATTGATTTTGCAGTTGGCTTGAAGAATCATATTTACAAAGATAAGAATATTTTCGAATTATCCCTATCTTTGTTTCATGAAATTCCGCACCGAGATCACCCCCACCCCGCTCGCCTGCCGGATCGGCTACAGCAGCCGAATCCTCTCGCTGGGCTCCTGCTTCGCCGACACCGTCGCCCGGCGGCTCGCGCAGGCGAAATTCGACCTGACGGCCAATCCGACCGGCGTGCTGTTCAACCCCCTCTCGATCGCCGCCGCCATCGAGCGGTTCGACCGGGCGGAGCCGGTCGCCCGCGGCGAGCTGGCCGAAGGCCCGGAGGGGTGGTTTCACGACGATTTCCACGGCTCGTTCACCCGGCCCGACGCCGCACAGGCGCTCGAGGCGATGAACCGGGCCGTCGAGACGGGAAGCCGGGCCCTGCACCGGAGCGACACCCTGCTCCTTACCTTCGGAACGGCCTGGGTCTACGAACGGCGCGACACGGGACGCCCGGTCGCCAACTGCCACAAACAGCCCCAGGAGCGGTTCCGCCGCCGGCTCGTCGCGGCAGAGGAGATCGTGTCCCGCTGGAGCAGGCTGCTGGAGGATCCCCTTCGCGACAAACGGATCGTGCTCACCCTTTCGCCCGTGCGGCACCTGAGAGACGGCGCCGCCGAAAATTCGTTGAGCAAGGCCATCCTGCGCGTGGCGATAGCCGCCCTGGCGGAGCGCTGCCCGCGGATCGACTACTTCCCCGCCTTCGAGCTGCTGACGGACGACCTGCGCGACTACCGGTTCTATGCCGACGATCTGGTCCACCCCTCGGAGCAGGCCGCACGCTACATCTGGGAACGCTTCTCCGAAGCGGCCCTCGACCCCGGCGTGCGGAGGCTCGCGGAACGGGTCGAAGCGCTCGTCAGGAGCAGCCAGCACCGGCCGCTCCATCCCGGCAGCGAAGCCTGGCGCCGCTTCGCGGAGCGGCAGCTGGCGGAGGCCGCGGCGCTGGAGCGGGAGACGGGGCTGGACTTCGGCCCCGAAAAAGCGGTCTGGGACGCCGAAGCCCCGATTCCCTGAGAAAATATTTCGGCGAAGGGATACGAACTCCCCTCAAAAATGCGTATTTTTGCACACCATGAAATTCTATATCGGAAAAATTCTCATCCTGGCCGTTCTGTTCTGCAGCGGATTCCCGCTCGCGGTACGGGCCGAAAAGGCGCCGCTGGTCGTTCAGATCGTCGTGGGATCGATGCGTCCCGAGGATCTGGAGCGCTACGCACCCAACTTCTGCGACGGCGGGTTCCGCCGGCTCGCCGAGGGCGGCACCCGCTTCACCCGCGCCGCCTACGACTGCCAGCAGACCGTGACCCCCACGGCGCTGGCTACGATCACGACAGGGTGCATGCCCTCGACCCACGGCATCGTGGCCTCGCACTGGCGCGACTACGTGGAGAACCTGCGCGTCTCGCTGATCGACGACCCCTCGGTCTCGGGGCTGGAGTACCACACCGGCGGCGGGCAGTTCTCGCCCCACCGGCTGATCGCCCCCACCGTCACCGAAACCCTGAAGCAGTACAGCCCCGACAGCAAGATCCTGACTATCGCGCTGGAGCCCGAATCGGCCGTCGTGCTGGGCGGCAAGGCGGGCATCGTCTACTGGATGAACGACGAGCTGTGCCACTGGCGCTCCTCGTCCTACTACATGAACTACCTGCCCGAGTGGGTGAAGCAGTACAACCGCGAACGGGCCCCGCTGAACTTCGTCATGCAGCCCTGGTCGGCGATGCTGCCGACCAAAGAGTACCGGAACCGGCGCCGGAGCGACATCTGCCTGCTTCTGCCCGAACGGCGGCGCGGCGAACGCCCCGACACGGGAGCCCCCGTGCGCGACCTCAGCAGCGAGGTGGTCTGCCGCCGCGACTACGACCGGCTGATCTACACCCCCGCCGGCAACAGCGCCGTCTTCAGTTTCGCCAAGCTGGCCCTCTCGCTCTACGGACTGGGCAAGGGCGAGACACCCGACCTGCTGAACATCTGCCTGGACACCCCGCGCCGCATCACGGAGGCCTATGGTCCCGAGTCGATCGAGGCCGAGGACATGTACTACCGGCTGGACCGCGACCTGGAGGATTTCCTGACCTTTCTCTTCGCGCAGGCTAAAGACCGCGAGGTGACCGTGATCCTCACCTCCGACCACGGCACCAGCCCCTCGTGGGACCTCATGACGGGCGAGCGCGACCGCTTCAACGTGGCGCAGTTCGAAATGATTCTGGAAAGTTTTCTCGACGCCCGCTACGGCAAGCAGGCCCAGGACTGGCTGCTGGAGTACGAGAACAAGATGATCTACCTGAACCACAACCTGATCTACGAACGGCGGCTCTCGCTGGCCGACATCCAGAACGAAGTAGCCACCTTCGCCATGCAGTTCCGCGGCGTATCGCACGCCCTTTCGGCCACGGCGATGCGCACCAGCTACTTTGGCAGCGGATATGCGGAGAAGATGCAGAACAGCTTCTACCCGCGTCGCTCGGGCGACGTGATTCTGAATCTGATGCCGGGCTGGATCGAGAAGGAGGAGGCCGTGCGCTCCTCGTCAGGGTCGATGTACGGCTACGACACCCGCGTGCCCCTGATCGTCTACCGGCCCGGGCAGACGCCCCGCCGCGTGGACCGCAAGGTGGAGATGCGGGCCGTGGCACCCACCGTCGCCCGGCTGCTGGGCGTTCCTGAACCTGCAGCCTGCGAGGCAGAGGAGCTGCGGGAGGCGACCGGAGAATAAGAGAGTATGAAACAAGAAATAGCTATGGAAACGGACAAGATTCAAGAGGAGATCATCGAAGAGTTCTCGGCCTTCGACGACTGGCTCGACAAATACGACTACCTGATCGAACTGAGCGCCGAGCTGCCCGCAATCGACGCGAAGCACCGCACGGACCAGTACGTCATCCAGGGGTGTCAGTCGCGGGTGTGGGTCGACGCCGAGCTGCGCGACGGCAAGGTCTGGTACACGGCCGACAGCGACGCCATCATCACCAAAGGCATCGTCTCGCTGCTGATCCGCGTGCTGAACGGACGCACGCCGCAGGAGATTCTCTCGACCGACCTCTACTTCATCGACCGCATCGGGCTGAGCGCCAACCTTTCGCCCACGCGGGCCAACGGACTGCTGGCCATGGTCAAGCAGATGCGGCTCTACGCACTGGCCTTCAGCCGGAAAACCGAATAAACATCCGCAAGCAATGACAACGAAAGAGGAGATACTGAAGGTGGAGCAGGACATCGTCCTGACCCTGAAAAACATCTACGACCCCGAGATTCCGGTCAATATCTACGACTTGGGGCTCATCTACGAGATCGACTACACGCCCGACGGCACAGCCACCATCCGCATGACCCTCACCGCCCCTAACTGCCCGATGGCCGACCAGCTGGTCGAGGATGTCAATGTGCAGGTGGGCAAGGTCTGCGGCGTGAAGGAGGTGAACGTCATCTTGACCTTCGACCCCGTGTGGAGCAAGGAGATGATGACCGAGGAGGCCCGGCTGGAGCTCAACCTGTTCTGACCCGCCCCTTATGGACACCGACGACGACCGCTCCGTAACCGGTTTCGACAAGCGAAGCTGCCGAAACCACCTCGCCGGAATGGAGAGTTGCGAGCGCTGTGCGCTCTTCGCCGACCTGGCCTTCGAACGGATGGCCCGCAAGACCGGCAACCTGCAAAAGCTGTTCGAAGCGAACGGCCAGGACTGGGAGCAGACCGCCTACATGATGCTGTTGCAGACCGTGGGAGACCGGTCTAACCGGGAGAACTACCTCGAGGTCGCCCGGCAGGCCTCCTACGAAAGGGTTCGCCGCGAGGGGCCCTCCGTCACGGTCATCGAGGCGCTGCTGTTCGGCTCGGCCGGACTGCTGGAGGGCTGCCGCGACGACGCCTATTCGTCCGAACTGCGGCAGACGTTCGAACACCTGCGCCATAAATACAGCATCCGGCCGCTCGATGCCGCCAGCTGGAAACCGACCGGCAACCGGCCTGCCAACCACCCGCGGCTGCGGCTGTCGCAGATCGCCGTGCTGCTCTCGCGCACCTCCTACCTGCTCGATACGCTCATCAACTGCCGGACGCTGGACGACGCGACGAGAATATTCAGCGCCGAATCCTCGACCTACTGGAGCAGCTACTACAGCCCCTCCAACACGAAGGAGCGCACCACCAAACGGCTCGGCTCCCAGAAAATCCAACTCCTGTCCATCAATCTGGTCCCCGTGCTGCAGAACTTCTACGGAAACATGCACGGCAAGCCGGAGCTTCGCCAGCGGGCCATAGACCTGTGGGAAGCGTTGCCGCCGGAAGAGAACAACCTGCTCGACTTCTGGAAGATCGAGGGCATCATGCCGGCCAACGCCCTCGAATCCCAGGCGCTGCTCCAGCTCTCCAACGAGCACTGCTCCCGCGGAGCGTGCGCGAGATGCCGGCTGGGCATGCTTCGCCGCAAGGAGGCGTGCCCGGCCCGAAAATAGCGCCGAACGGCCCGATTCCTCGCTCAGTCACGCAATTATCCGGCGTTTTTTAGGTTTTTTCGGGAAATTATCGTTATTTTTGCAAGTTATCTGTAACAACCTCGGAAAATAAAAATCGAACTATGGATATAGTAACCGGATTACTGAAGATGATTTTCGGCTCGAAAGCCGACAAGGACCGCAAGGAGATTCAACCCTATGTGGAGAAGATCAAGGCGATCTATCCCACGATCGAAGCCCTTACGAACGACGAACTGCGCGCCCGCTCGGCCGCTCTGATGAAGCGCATCGCCGACGCCATCGCCGGCGACGAAGCCCACATCGTCGATCTGAAGGCCAAGCTCGAGCGCAACGACATCTCGTTGAACGACAAGGAGAACTATTCGAAGGAGGTGGACCAGACCGTCAAGCGCATCGACGAGAAGATCGAGGAGCAGCTGGACGAGATCCTGCCCGAGGCGTTCGCCATCATGAAGGATACGGCCCGCCGCTTCGCACAGAACGAGACCGTGGTGGTGACGGCCAACGATTTCGACCGCGACCTGGCCGCCGAGAAGGATTTCGTCACCATCGAGGGCGACAAGGCCGTATACGCCACCCACTGGCTCGCCGGCGGCAACGATCTGAAGTGGGACATGATCCACTACGACGTGCAGCTCTTCGGCGGCGTGGTGCTGCACAAGGGCAAGATCGCCGAGATGGCGACGGGCGAAGGCAAGACGCTGGTAGCCACGCTGCCCGTCTTCCTGAATGCGCTGGCCCGCAAGGGCGTCCACCTGGTGACGGTGAACGACTACCTGGCTAAGCGCGACTCCGAGTGGATGGGCCCCATGTATCAGTTCCACGGGCTGTCGGTGGACTGCATCGACAAGCACCAGCCCAACTCCGAAGCCCGCCGCCGCGCCTACATGGCCGACATCACCTTCGGCACCAACAACGAATACGGTTTCGACTACCTGCGCGACAACATGGCCTCCTCTCCGAAGGACCTGGTGCAGCGCAAGCACCACTACGCCATCGTCGACGAGGTGGACTCGGTATTGATCGACGACGCCCGGACGCCGCTCATCATCTCGGGCCCCGTACCGAAGGGCGACGACCAGCTCTTCGAGCAGTATCGTCCGGCGATCGAAAACCTCTACAACCTCCAGAAGAATCTGGTGACGAATCTCGTGGCCGAAGCCCGTCAGCTGATGTCCGAAGGCAAAAACGAGGAGGGCGGCATCAAGATGTACCGCGCCCACAAGGGTCTGCCGAAATACAAGCCGCTGATCAAGTTCCTCTCCGAGCCCGGCGTGAAGGTGCAGATGCAGAAGACCGAGAACGTCTACATGGCCGACAACAACCGCCGCATGCCCGAGATCACGGACGACCTCTTCTTCGTCATCGACGAGAAGATGAACTCGGTGGAGCTCACCGACAAGGGCCACGAGGCGCTGTCGCGCTACTTCGACGAGGACGGCTTCTTCGTGCTGCCCGACATCGGCGCCGAGGTGGCCGAGCTGGAGAAGCAGACCGGCCTCACGGTCGAGGAGAAGGTGCAGAAGCGCGATGCCGTCATCAACGACTACGCCATCAAGTCCGAGCGCGTGCACACGGTGAACCAGCTGCTGAAGGCCTACTCGATGTTCGAGAAGGACACCGAGTACGTCGTGATGGACAACAAGGTGAAGATCGTCGACGAGCAGACGGGCCGTATTCTCGACGGCCGCCGCTACTCGGACGGCCTGCACCAGGCCATCGAGGCCAAGGAGCACGTGAAGGTCGAGGCCGCCACGCAGACCTTCGCCACCATCACCCTGCAGAACTACTTCCGCATGTATCACAAGCTGGCCGGCATGACCGGTACGGCCGAGACGGAGGCATCGGAGTTCTGGTCCATCTACAAGCTGGACGTCGTGGTGATTCCCACGAACCGCCCCGTGCAGCGCGACGACCGCCCCGATCTGGTCTACAAGACCAAGCGCGAGAAATACAATGCCGTCATCAACGAGGTGGCCGAGCTGGTGAAGGCGGGCCGTCCCGTGCTGGTCGGCACCACGTCGGTCGAGATTTCGGAGCTGTTGAGCCGCATGCTGAAGTTGCGCGGCATCAAGCATAACGTACTGAATGCCAAACAGCACCAGCTGGAGGCCCAGGTCGTGGCCGAGGCCGGACGGCCGGGCCAGGTGACCATCGCCACCAACATGGCGGGCCGCGGTACCGACATCAAGCTCACCGAGGAGGTGAAAAAGGCGGGCGGTCTGGCTATCATCGGCACGGAGCGCCACGAGAGCCGCCGCGTCGACCGCCAGTTGCGCGGCCGCGCCGGCCGTCAGGGCGACCCGGGATCGTCGCAGTTCTTCGTGTCGCTCGAGGACGACCTGATGCGTCTGTTCGGTGCGTCGCGCATCGCCGCGGCCATGGACCGCATGGGGCACGAGGAGGGCGAAGCGTTGCAGGCCAAGATGCTCTCGAACGCCATCGAGCGAGCCCAGAAGAAGGTCGAGGAGAACAATTTCGGCATCCGCAAGCGGCTGCTGGAGTACGACGACGTGATGAACTCGCAGCGCGAGGTGATCTACACCCGCCGCCGCCACGCCCTCTACGGCGAGCGGATCGAGATCGACCTGAACAACATCCTCTACGACTACGCCGAACTCTTCGTCGAGCAGCACGGCGGCATCGAATTCGAGGATTTCCGCTTCGAGCTGATCCGCGAGGTGGCCGTCGAGCCGTCGTTCGGGGCCGAGGCATATGCCAAGGCGAAACCCGCCGAGCTGGCGGAGTGGATCGTCAAGGATCTGCAGGAGCTCTACGCCCGACGCGCCAAAGCGGTGGCCGACACGGTTCGCCCCGTGATGGAGCGCATCTACGAGGAGCGCAAGGAGCAGCTGGACGGCAACATCTATTTCCCGCTTACGGACGGCCATCTGGGCTACAACGTGCCGGTCAACCTGCGCCGCTGTCAGGAGACGGACGGGGCCGAGATCTACAAGGTCTTCGCCAAGGTGGTGATGTTCACCACCATCGACGACGCCTGGAGGGAGCACCTGCGCGAGATGGACGACCTGCGCCAGAGCGTGCAGAACGCCACCTACGAGCAGAAGGACCCGCTGCTGATCTACAAGTTCGAGTCGTTCGGGCTCTTCTCGAAGATGCTCGAAAAGATCAACCGGCAGATTCTCTCGGTGCTCGACCGCGCCTACATACCCGTTCGCGAGAACAATCCCGAGGCCGTGCAGCGTCAGCAACAGCAGCGCGCCAAGGTGGACGTGAACAAGTTGCAGGCTTCGCGCATGCAGGCCGCCGCACAGGCCGGCCAGGCGGAGAAGCAGAAGCCCATGCCGCTGCACGCGGAGAAGAAGGTGGGCCGCAACGACCCATGCCCCTGCGGTTCGGGCAAGAAGTACAAGAACTGTCACGGAAAAGGAATCTAACCGGCGTCGCCCGGGCCGGCAGGTCCGGGCGGCCTTAAACGACTGACCGAATGGGTTACGAAGAGGAGAAGCAGCGTCAGCTCGACCGGCGCTACCTGCAGATGGCCCGCATCTGGGCCGAGAACTCCTACTGTGTGCGCCGCAAGGTGGGAGCGCTGATCGTCAAGGACAAGATGATTATCTCCGACGGCTATAACGGCACGCCGTCGGGCTTCGAGAACGTCTGCGAGGATGCCGACGGGCACACGAAGAGCTACGTGCTCCACGCCGAGGCCAACGCCATCACGAAGGTCGCCAAGTCGGCCAACAACTGCGACGGATCGACCCTCTATATCACGGCCGCGCCCTGCATCGAGTGCGCCAAGCTCATCATTCAGGCGGGTATCCGCCGCGTGGTCTACAGCGACGAGTACCGCTCGGAGGAGGGGCTGGACCTGATGCGCCGCGTGGGCATCGAGTGCGTCCGCGAAGCGGTGGAGTAATCCGCACACGAAAAAAAGGGAGGGAAAGCATGCGGATTTCCCTCTTTTTTCGTATCTTGCTTTCCGTAAAGAGCATCCGACCATGCATATCCGATCCTTGCTTCTGATCCCGCTGCTGTGCGCCGCCCTCGCGGCCCGGGCGGACGAACCGCCTGCCGGGCTGACGGCCCGGGCAAAAGCGGGCGACGCCGAGGCCATGACCCGGCTGGGCACCCTCTATCTGGAGGGCCGGGAGGTCGAACAAAATGATAAGAAAGCGGTAAGGTACCTGCAACAGGCGGCCCGGCTGGGAGATGCGGAGGCGCAGTTCCTGATGGGCGAATGCCTGATGAACGGACGCGGCATAAAGCCGGACTGCCAGGCGGCGGTGGCGGCGTATCGGGAAGCGGCCGAACAGGGGCATCGGGATGCCCAGCAAACGATGGCTTTTCTCCTCTCGCAGGGGCTCGGCATCTGGAAAAACCCCAAGGAGGCCATGCTGTGGCAGTTGCGGTCCGAAGGGCTGGACGAAGCGGAGATCGAGACCCGCCTCGCCGAAGCCTATCCGGAGATGCCGTCCGACATCGACAATGCGAAATTTCAGGGCGGAACGCTCCGGGATTTTTCGCTCTGGGTGAGCCGGACGCTCCAATACCCCGCGGAGGCAGCGCAACAAAACATCAAAGGGCAGGTCATCGCGCAGTTCGTCATCGACAAAGAGGGACGCCTGACGGAGGTCCGGATTCTGAAGTCGCCCCACGAGCTGCTCTCCAGGGCCGTCGACGCCGTGTTGAGACGCTCGCCTCGCTGGCCCCCCGCTACGGAAGACGGAGTACCCGTCCGGATACGCTACACGATTCCGGTAAAATTCAGCTGACGGGAGAGGCTGCGCCGCGGATTTGCATTTTCCGACCTTTTTCCCTACTTTAGCCGAAAGATTCATTTTCGAACATGGCACACGAACCCTATCTGACATACGACGAAATTCTCAAGCGCCAGCTCCCCCGGGCATTCGGGACGATGGTCAAGCCCGTAGGCTCGGCCTGCAACCTCGACTGCAAATACTGCTACTATCTCGACAAGGAGTCCATCTACGGCGGCCGCGAACCCCGGATGAGCGACGAACTGCTGGAGAGCTACATCCGTCAGTATATCGAGGGCAACCGCGTCGACACGGTGACCTTCACCTGGCACGGCGGCGAGCCCATGCTGGCCGGTCTCGACTTCTATCGCCGGGCCGTCGCCCTCCAGCGGAAATACGCCTGCGGGAAACGGATCGAGAATTCGCTGCAGACCAACGCCACCCTGATCGACCGGGAGTGGTGCGACTTTCTGAAGGAACACAATTTCCTGGTCGGCGTGTCGATAGACGGCCCGCAGTCGATCCACGACGGCAACCGGCTGGACAAGGGGGGACGCCCCACCTTCGGACGGGTGATGCAGGCCATCGAGCTCATGCGGCGCACCGGCGTGGAGTTCAACACCATGTCCACCGTCAACCGACTGAGCGAGGGACGCGGCCGCGAAGTCTACCTCTTCCTGAAATCCATCGGCAGCCGCTTCATGCAGTTCATGCCCGTCGTGGAGTACACCTGCCGGGAAACGCCCGGCTCGCGTCCCCACATCGTACCGCCCCACACCCCGGGAAGCACGCTGGGCGAGTGGTCCGTGTCGCCCCGCGCCTTCGGCGACTTCATGTGCGACATCTTCGACGAGTGGATCGTGAACGATGTCGGACGCTGCTACGTCCAGCTCTTCGACGTCGCGCTGGCCCAGTGGTACGGCGTCCGGCCGGCCCTGTGCGCCTTCTGCGACACCTGCGGCGATTCGCTGGTCGTGGAGCACAACGGCGACATCTACTCGTGCGACCACTTCGTCTACCCCGAGTACCGGCTGGGCAACCTCACCGACACCACCCTGCTGAAGGCCTTCGCATCGCGCCGGCAGGCCGATTTCGGAGCCGCGAAGCACAACCGGCTGCCCGACGAGTGCATCAAGTGCCGCTACTATTTCGCCTGCCGGGGCGAATGCCCGAAGCACCGCTTCGACCGCACGGCCGCCGGCGAGGAGCACCTCAACGCCCTCTGCGAAGGGTACAAGGCCTTCTTCCGCCACGCCGAACCCTACATGCGCTACATGGCCGACTTGCTGCGCGCCAAACAGCCGCCCGCCCGGGTCATGCTCTGGGCCCGGCAGCGAATGGGATATTGACCGGCCGGATGCACGATTTTCGATTCACGATTGCCTACCCTCTGTCATGTTGAGCGGAGGGGCGCAAGCCCCGCAGTCGAAACATCCCGACATAACCGGACGCACACCATGCGGTAGCCGCAAGGCTTCCATCCGGACAAAGCCGGTGTCTTACGGAGGTGCGACTCGTACGTCCCCCTCGATGACACGACTCTCGGAACCTCTCGACTCCGTTGCGCGTCGCACGGGGTGACAGAGTCGATGTCGTGTAAAGCGAGAAACGACACAATGGACAACAGGTCGTGTCCCCGACCGCTACTCCCGCACGAAGTGGGGCATCGGATCGGGGACGATCATCGAGATCTCGACCAGACCGCCGACCGAACCGTCCGCACGGCGCCAGGCTGTCTGGTAGATCACCTTCTTCACCCCCTTCTTCTCGATCGTATAGGCGTTGGTCGAACCCTCGGCCAGCAGGCGGCGGATGATGGCCTGCGAATGTTCGTTGTGGCAGCCGAAAAGATTCTGCCCGATCAGGTTGCCGCGCTTGGCGTAGAGCTCGCGTGCCGCCTTGTTCTGATAAACGATCACGCCCTCGGTGTCGCACACCGTCACGGCGCAATTCATGTCCTCGTACCAGCTGAACTGTTCCATCATGCTTTAATTTTCAGGTTGATAACCGACATCCTCCAGCAGGTGCGCCCGGTCGTTGGCCGCCGCTACGGCCAGCTGGTCGCAGCGGTTGTTCTCCACCGTCTCGGCGTGTCCCTTGACCCACACGAACCGAACCCGATGCAGGCGGTAGACCCGCAGAAAGCGCATCCAGAGATCGGGGTTCTTCTTGCCCACGAAGTTCTTCTTCACCCAGCCGAATACCCATCTCTTCTCCACGGCATCGACCACATAGCGCGAATCGGAGTAGATGGTTACCTCCGATCCCTCGAACTTGAGCGCTTCGAGCGCCACGCAGACCGCCATCAGCTCCATCCGGTTGTTGGTCGTCAGACGGTAGCCCTGCGAGAGCTCCTTGCGGTGCGGGCCGGCCAACAGCACCACGCCGTAGCCCCCCGGACCGGGATTTCCCAGTGCCGAACCGTCGGTATAGATCGTAATTTGCACGGTCGTTCGTCGTTAAAAAAGCGGGGAGCGACCGCACCGGCCCCTCCCCCGCTCTGTCGTTTCTGTTTATTTCAATGCGGCCAGCTGCTCCCGGATGGCGGCGATCTTCGCCTCGGCATCGGCCTGCTTGGCCCGTTCATTCGCCACCACCTTCTCGGGGGCGGAGCTGACGAACCGCTCGTTCGAGAGCTTCTTCATCACGCTCGCGAGGAATCCTTCCAGATAGGTCAGGTCGGCCTCCAGCTTCTGACGCTCGGCCGCGGCGTCGATCTTTCCCTCCAGCGGCACGAAGTACTGCGTGGTCTTCACCAGCAGGGCCGCCGCCGCGGGATTCTTCTCCGTCACCGGACGAATCTCCTTCAGGTTCGCCATTTTAGCGATCACGGGGGCGAACTCCGCGGGCCAGTTCTCGTCAGCGATCACCTCCAGCACGAGCTCCTCCTTCTGGGGCAGGTTCTTCTGCTTGCGCACGTTGCGGACGCCCGAGATCAGCTCCTTAACCAGCTCGAAGCGGGCCAGCAGCGCCTCGTCCGGCTCCTGCACGGCAGGCTTCGGAGCGTACATGATCGATTCGCCGGCGGCGCGGGGCGCCAGGTCCTGCCAGATCTCCTCGGTCACGAAGGGCATGAAGGGGTGCAGCAGGCGCAGCAGGTTGTCGAAGAAGCCCTTCGTCACAGCCAGCGTCTCGGCATCGGCGGGCGACTGGTAGGCCGGCTTCACCATCTCGAGGTACCAGCCGCTGAAGTCGTCCCAGAAGAGCCTGTAGATAGCCATGAAGGCCTCCGAGATGCGGTAGGAGGCGAAATCCTCCTCCACTTCGCGCAGCGTGCGGCGGAAGGTCTGCTCGAACCATTCGGCGGCCAGTCGGTTGTTCTCCGACCGGGCGAGCGTTTCGTTCACGGCCCAGCCATTGAGCAGGCGGTAGGCGTTCCAGATCTTGTTGCCGAAGTTGCGGCCCTGCTCGCAGAGCGCCTCGTCGAACATCACGTCGTTGCCGGCCGACGAGGAGAGCAGCATCGCCACGCGCATGCCGTCGGCGCCGTACTTGGCGATCAGGTCGAGCGGGTCGGGCGAATTGCCCAACTGCTTGGACATCTTGCGGCCCAGCTTGTCCCGGACGATACCCGTGAAATAGACGTGGTTGAAGGGGGCCTTGCCGCGATATTCGTAACCGGCCATAATCATGCGGGCCACCCAGAAGAAGATGATGTCGGGACCGGTCACCAGATCGTTGGTCGGATAGTAGTAGTTCACCTCGGCGTTGTCGGGATTGCGGATGCCGTCGAAGACCGAGATCGGCCACAGCCACGAAGAGAACCAGGTATCCAGCACATCCTCGTCCTGACGCAGGTCGGCGAGCTGCAACGATGCGTCGCCGCTCTTCTCGCGAGCCAGTTCGAGCGCCTCTTCGGGGGTCTCGGCCACCACATAGCCGCCCTGGGGCAGGTAGTAGGCCGGGATGCGCTGGCCCCACCACAGTTGACGCGAGATGCACCAGTCCTTGATGTTCTCCATCCAGTGGCGGTAGGTATTCTTGTATTTCTCGGGGACGAAGCGGATGACATCCTCCATCACGGCCTTCGTGGCGGGTTCGGCCAGCTCGGCCATCGAGAGGAACCACTGCATCGAGAGCTTGGGCTCGATAGCCACGCCCGTGCGCTCCGAGTAGCCCACGTTATTGGTGTAGTCCTCGGTCCTTTCGAGCAGACCGGCCTCGTCGAGATCCTTTTCGATAAGGCGGCGCACCTCGAAGCGCTCCCGGCCGACGTACAGGCCCACCTTGTCGTTGATGGTGCCGTCGTCGTTGAAGATGTCGATGGTCTCCAGCCCGTACTTTTCACCCAGCATGTAATCGTTCACGTCGTGCGCCGGGGTCACCTTCAGGGCTCCCGTACCGAACTCGATATCGACGTACTCGTCGCGGATGACCGGAATCGAGCGGCCCACCAGCGGCACGATGACGCGGGCGTCGGCCGGCAGATCCCGATAGCGGGGGTCGTTGGGGTTGACGCAGAGCGCCGTATCGCCCAGAATGGTCTCGGGACGCGTCGTGGCGACAATCAGCACCCGGTCGCTTCCCTCCACCTTGTAGCGCAGGTAGTAGAGCTTGCCGTGCGACTCCTTGAACACCACCTCCTCGTCCGAGAGGGCGGTCTGCGCCGCGGGGTCCCAGTTCACCATGCGCACGCCGCGATAGATCTTGCCCTTGCGGTAGAGGTCGCAGAAGACCTTCAGCACCCCCTCGGTGCGGGCGTCGTCCATCGTGAAGCAGGTGCGCTCCCAGTCGCACGAGGCGCCCAGCTTGCGCAGCTGCTTGAGGATCATGCCTCCGTACTGCTCCTTCCAGGCCCAGGCGTGGGACAGGAACTCCTCGCGGGTGAGCGACGACTTCTCGATCCCCTCGGCCTTCAGCTTGGCGACCACCTTCGCCTCGGTCGCGATCGAGGCGTGGTCGGTTCCCGGCACCCAGCAGGCGTTCTTGCCGGCCATGCGGGCGCGGCGGACCAGGACGTCCTGCAGCGTATTGTTGAGCATGTGCCCCATGTGGAGCATGCCCGTCACATTGGGGGGAGGGATCACGATGGTATAGGGTTCGCGCCGGTCGGGCTCGGAGTGGAAAAGGCGGTGTTCGATCCAGTAGTCGTACCACTTGGATTCGATCTCCGAAGGAGCGTATTTGTCTGCTATCGGCATAGAATTGGGTTTTGCATTTCGTTTGTAGGGTGCAAAGTTATCAACAATCTGTCAAAGTTAAAATAAATCTCGCTAAAAAATCGTTATCTTTGCACGCGAATTCATTCGCGAAACAGAATCGAAAAACCTATGAGCAAAAAAGATAAGATCGAAACCATCGAAGTGGACGACATCGGTGCCCTGCCCGAGCTGTTCGACGGTCGACACAAGATCATGCCCATCGTCACTGCGACCGACTCGCCGTCGGAGCAGACCTCCATACCCGAAGTGATTCCCATTCTGGCGCTCCGCACCTCGGTCCTCTTTCCGGGCTCGGTGACCCCCATCACGGTCGGCCGCGAGAAGAGCATCCGCCTGATCAAGGAGGTGAACTCCTCCTCGGGCATCCTGGGCGCCGTACTGCAGCGCGAGGGCGACATCGAGGACCCCGCGCCCGACGACCTCTACAAGGTGGGCACGGCGGCCCGCGTCATCAAGATACTGGAGATGCCCAACGGCACCTATACCGTCGTTCTGAACGGTCTGGAGAAGATCGAGGTGGGCGAGTACGTCTCGACCGACCCCTATCTGAAGGCGACCGTCACCCCCTTGCGCGACTCCTCGGTTTCGGACCAGCACAGCATCGAGTTCGAGGCGCTGGTCGACTCGATCCGCGACGTGGCGCTGGGGCTCATCAACCTCTCGCCCAACCTCCCGAAGGAGACCGCGTTCCCCATCAAGAACATCGAGTCGAAGCAGGGGATGATCACCTTCATCTGCACCAACCTGGACTTCGCCGATGAGGACAAGCAGGCCCTGCTGGAGGCTCCGGGTCTGCTGGCCCGCGCCCGCAAGCTGCTCGAGATACTGATCCGCGACCAGCAGCTGGCCGAACTCAAGAACGAGATCCAGGAGAAGGTGAAGCAGCAGATCGACCAGCAGCAGCGCGACTACTACCTGCAACAGCAGATGCGAACCATACAGGACGAGCTGGGCGACAACACCGACGAGGAGATCAACCGCCTGCGCGAACGGGCCGAGAAGAAGAAGTGGTCCGAAGCCGTGGCCGAGTACTTCGAAAAGGAGGTGCAGAAGCTCGAACGGCTCAACCCGGCCGTGGCCGAGTACTCCGTGCTGATGACCTATCTGGAGCTGATGCTCGACCTGCCCTGGGACGAAACCACACCGGACAACCTCGATCTTACGGCCGCGCGCGAACAGTTGGACCGCGATCACTTCGGACTCGAGGAGGTGAAGGACCGCATTCTGGAGCACCTTTCGGTCATCAAGCTGAAGGGCGACCTGAAATCGCCCATCCTCTGCCTCTACGGCCCTCCGGGCGTAGGCAAGACCTCACTGGGCAAGTCGGTCGCCGCGGCGCTGGGCCGCAAGTTCGGCCGCATCGCGCTGGGCGGTCTGCACGACGAGGCGGAGATTCGCGGACACCGCCGCACCTACATCGGCGCCATGCCGGGCCGCATCATCGAGACCATCAAGCGGTGCGGATCGTCCAACCCCGTCATCATCCTCGACGAGGTGGACAAACTCACCGTATCGAATCACGGCGACCCCTCGAGCGCCCTGCTCGAAGTGCTCGACCCCGAGCAGAACACCACCTTCCACGACAACTACCTCGATGTGGAGTACGACCTTTCGAAGGTGCTCTTCATCGCTACGGCCAACAACGTGGCCAATATCAACCCCGCCCTGCGCGACCGCATGGAGATGATCAACATCCCGGGCTACCTGGCCGAGGACAAGGTCCGCATCGCGCTGGACCACCTGGTCGGCAAGCAGCGCGAGGCGCACGGCATCAAGGAGCAGGAACTGATTCTGACCGCCCCCGTGGTGGAGCAGATCATCCAGGGCTACACCCGCGAGGCGGGCGTCCGTTCGCTGGACAAGCACCTGGCCAAGCTGGCCCGCGCCCGCGCCAAGCAGATCGCCTTCGAGGAGGCCTTCGCGCCGGAATATACCCCCAAGGAGGTGGAGAAGGTGCTCGGCATGCCCAAATTCCTCAGGGAGGAGTACGAGGTGGCCGATATGGTGGGCGTCGTGACGGGTCTGGCCTGGACCGAGGTGGGAGGCGACATCCTCTACATCGAATCGGTGCTCACCCCCGGAAAGGGGCGCATCAGCCTGACGGGCAACCTGGGCGATGTGATGAAGGAGTCGGCCACCATCGCCCACGAGTGGGTGATGGCGCACCACCGGGAGCTGGGCATCGCCCCCGAGACCTTCGAAAAGAACGACATCAACATCCACGTTCCGGAGGGGGCCATTCCGAAGGACGGCCCCTCGGCCGGCATCACGATGGTTACCTCGATCGTCTCGACCTACACGGGACGCAAGGTGAAGGAGCGCATCGCCATGACGGGCGAGACGACCCTGCGCGGCCGCGTGACCCCGGTAGGCGGCGTGAAAGAGAAGATTCTGGCCGCCCGGCGGGCCGGCATCCGGGAGCTGATCCTCTCGGAGGAGAACCGCAAGGATATCGCCGAGATCAAACCCGAATACGTGGAGGGTCTCACGTTCCACTACGTCCGCTCGAACGAGGAGGTGCTGGAGATCGCCCTGCAAAAATAGGAGACCATGAAATTCATCGCAATCATACCGGCGCGCTACGCTTCGACTCGCTTCCCGGGCAAGCCGCTCGCCCTGCTGGGCGGCAAACCGGTCATCCGGCGGGTCTACGAGCAGGTGGCCGGCGTACTGGACGACGCCGTGGTGGCGACCGACGATCGACGGATCTACGACGCCGTGCTCGCCTTCGGCGGCAAGGCCGAGATGACCTCGACCGAGCACCGCAGCGGCACGGACCGCTGCTGGGAGGCCTACTGCAAACAAGGGAAGACCTACGACGTGGTGGTGAACGTGCAGGGCGACGAACCCTTCATCCGCCCCGCGCAGTTAGAGGCGCTGAAACGCTGCTTCGACGATCCCGAAACGCAGATCGCCACGCTGGTGAAGCCCTTCGCCGAGAAGGACGGGCTCGAGGCCCTCGA
This sequence comes from uncultured Alistipes sp., assembly GCA_910577475.1. Lineage (GTDB taxonomy): Bacteria > Bacteroidota > Bacteroidia > Bacteroidales > Rikenellaceae > Alistipes. Next base: position 65,859 of record CAJTLJ010000006.1, on the reverse strand, counting down.
AAACCCCAACTCGCCGAAGGTCGTGCTCGACAGCCGGTCGCGGGCGCTCTGCTTCTCCCGCTCGGTGATCCCCTACCTGCGGGGCGTCGACCGCTCGGAGTGGCTGCGGCGCCACACCTATTATAAACACATCGGCATCTACGCCTTCCGGACCGGGGTGCTGCGCGAGGTGACCGCCCTGCCGCAGTCGCCGCTCGAACTGGCCGAATCGCTCGAACAGCTCCGCTGGCTGGAGAACGGCTACCGCATCGGCGTGGGCATCACCGATTTCGACACGGTAGGCATCGACACCCCCGAGGATCTGGAGCGGGCCGAGAGGTTCCTGAACGAGAAAAAATAAGTTTTTCGGAGGTGAAAATAGGATTTATGGATTAAATTTACTATTTTCACCTTCGATTTTTAACACTACCCGACATGGCTCTGCAATTTATCGCCGGTCCCTGCGTCATCGAATCGGCCGAACTGCTCGACTGCGTGGCCGAGCGCCTGGTCGCCATCAACCGCCGGCTGTGCGTCGATATCATCTTCAAGGCTTCGTTCGACAAGGCCAACCGCACCTCCGTCCGCTCCTACCGGGGCGTAGGGCTGGAGAAGGGGTTGCAAATGCTCTCCGACGTCCGCTCGAAATGGGGGCTGAAGCTCCTGACCGACATTCACGAATCCTGTCAGGCCGCACCGGCGGGCGAGGTGGTCGACGTGATCCAGATCCCCGCCTTTCTCTGCCGCCAGACCGACCTGCTGACCGCCGCCGCCCGCACGGGCCGCACGGTCAACATCAAGAAGGCGCAGTTCCTCTCGGGCGCCGACATGCGCTATCCCTACGAGAAGGCGATGGATGCCGGAGCCCGCGAAGTGTGGCTCACCGAGCGCGGCAACTCGTTCGGCTACAACAACCTGGTGGTCGATTTCCGCAACATCCCCGACATGCTGAAGATCGCCCCGACGGTCATCATGGATTGCACCCACTCGGTGCAGCGGCCCGGAGCCGCCGGGGGCAAGACGGGCGGCAACCGCGAGTTCGTGCCGGCCATGGCGCTCGCGGCCAAAGCTTTCGGCGCCACGGGCTACTTCTTCGAGGTGCATCCCGATCCCGACCGCGCCCTGAGCGACGGCCCCAACATGCTGCGGCTGGAGGAACTGGAAACCGTAATAGAAACGCTGATCCGATGAACGACAACAAGAAAGAACAGATTCTGGCGCTGGCGCGCCGGACTCTCGATACCGAAGCGCAGGCACTGCGCAAAATGGAGGAGACACTGGGCGACTCGTTCGTCGAGGCGGTCGAGAGCATCCTCGCCAACCGGGGCAAGCTGATCGTGACCGGCATGGGCAAATCGGGCCTGATCGGCCGCAAAATCGCCGCCACGCTGGCTTCGACCGGCACTCCGAGCTTCTTCCTCCACCCCGGCGAGGCCTTTCACGGCGACCTGGGCATGATCTCGAAGGAGGATATCATTCTGGCCCTCTCCTACTCGGGCGAGACGGACGAGATCCTCAAGATCGTCCCCTTCATCCACTCCAACGGGAACCGGCTGATCTCCATGACGGGCAACCCGAAATCCTCGCTGGCCGAGAATTCCGACATCCACCTCGACGTGAGCGTCGAGCACGAGGCCTGCATCCTCCACCTGGCCCCCACTACCTCGACCACGGCCCAGATCGCCATGGGCGACGCGCTGGCGGTGGCGCTGATGAAGTTGCGGGAATTCACCTCGGTCGACTTCGCGCGCCTGCACCCGGGCGGCAGTCTGGGACGCCGCCTGCTGATGACCGTGGGCGACGTGATGCGCAAGGAGAACCTTCCGATCGTCACGGCCGACTGCTCGGCCACCGAGATGATCCACGCCATTTCGAAGGGCGGACTGGGGCTCATCGTGCTCTGCGACGACGGCAGGGTCGAAGGCATCATCACCGACGGCGACATCCGCCGCGCCATGGAGCGCCGGCAGTCCGAATTCTTCGGCATCCGTGCCGCCGACATAGCCACCATGCACCCCAAAACCATCCGCCCGGGCGAGAAGCTGATCGCCGCCGAGAAGATGATGACCCGCAACAAGGTCACCTCCCTGCTGGTTACCGAGGAGGACGGACGGCTGGCGGGCGTGATTCAGATCTACGATATCAAGCTCTGATGGAGAGACCGAAACAGACACCCTGGAAAGTCCTCGCGAGCGAATACCTCTCCCGCGAACCGTGGTTCACCGTCCGCCGCCAGCGCATGGAGCTGCCCGGCGGCAGGATCATCCCCTCCTACTACGTGCTGGAGTATCCCGCCTGGGTGAACGTCATCGCCCGGACGGCCGACGGGCGTTTCGTCGCGGTCAGCCAATACCGTCCGGGGCTGGAGCGCACCGACTACGAACTGGTCGCCGGGGTCGTCGATCCGGACGATCCGTCGATGGAGGCGGCCGCCCGGCGGGAGCTGGAGGAGGAGAGCGGCTACGGCGGCGGCAGCTGGCGTCAGCTGATGGTCCTCTCGGCCAATCCGGCCACCCACAACAACCTCACCTACTGCTTCGTGGCGGAGGGGGTCGTCCCCGTCGCCGACCGGCACCTCGACCCGACCGAGGAGCTGGACGTGCACCTGCTGACCGCAGACCAGGTGCGCGAACTGCTCGTCGCCGGGGAGATTCCGCAAGCGCTGCACGCCGCGCCGCTCTGGCGCTACTTCGCCGAGCAGCGTCTGCTCTGACACCCGACGGGGCCCCGGGTCCCGTTTACTTCGAATTTGTATTTTTTTACCGGCCGCAAAGGCCGTTTTTTTTTATCTTTGTTCCGAAAGCTGACAACTTAAACGCAAACTTATGACAAAGAACCTTACACGCACGATCGCCGGAACGCTGTTCGGGCTGGCGCTGGCCGTAGGTTGCGGCGCTCCGGACAACCGAACCGCCGAAGCGGTCTATCTGGACGAAACGCAACCCCTCGAAAAACGCATCGACGACGCCCTGGGCCGCATGACGCTCAAGGAGAAGATAGCCATGCTGCACGCCCAGTCGAAATTCTCGTCGGCCGGCGTGCCCCGTCTGGGCATCCCCGAGCTGTGGTGCACCGACGGACCGCACGGCATCCGTCCCGAGGTGTACTGGAACCGGTGGGATCAGGCCGAATGGACCAACGACTCCTGCACGGCCTATCCGGCCCTGACCTGTCTGGCCGCCACCTGGAACCCTGAGATGTCGGCCCTCTACGGCAAGTCGATCGGCGAAGAGGCCCGCTATCGGGAGAAGGACGTCCTGCTGGGGCCCGGCGTAAACATCTACCGCACCCCGCTCAACGGCCGCAACTTCGAGTACATGGGAGAAGATCCCTATTTGGCCTCGCGCATGGTGGTGCCCTACATCCAGGGGGTGCAGGAGAACGGCGTGGCGGCCTGCGTGAAGCACTTCGCCCTGAACAACCAGGAGAGCTACCGCCTCTGCACCGATGTTTCGGTCGACGACCGCGCCCTGCACGAGATCTATCTGCCGGCCTTCAAGGCCGCCGTACAGGAGGGAGGGGCCTGGTCGATCATGGGCGCCTACAACAAGTATAAGGGTCAGCACTGCTGCCACAACCGATACCTGCTGAACGACATTCTGAAGCGCGACTGGGGATTCGACGGCGCCGTCATCTCCGACTGGGGCGGAACCCACGACACGAAGGAGGCGGTCGAATACGGCCTCGATCTGGAGTTCGGCACCTGGAGCGACGGCATGTCGACCAATCCGGCCATCGCCTACGACCAGTACTACCTGGCCGCCCCCTATCGCGAAATGATCGAGCGGGGCGAGGCGTCCGAGGAGCTGCTCGACGACAAGGTGCGTCGCGTCCTGAGGCTCAATTTCCGCACGGCGATGAACTCCCGCAAGCCCTTCGGCTCGCTCAACTCGCCCGAGCACCACGCCGCCGCCCGCCGCATCGCCGGCGAGGGCATCGTCCTGCTCAAGAACGACGGCAAGGTCCTGCCCATCGACCCGCAGCAGACGAAAAAGCTGCTCGTGGTGGGCGAGAACGCCATCAAGGGGATGACTATCGGCGGCGGCTCGTCATCGCTCAAGGTGCAGCGCGAGTACACCCCGCTGGAGGGCATCGTCGCGGCGGCGGGCGACCGGATGGAGGTGGTCTACGAACGCGGCTACCTCGGCCATCTGGCTACCTCGTACAACGGCGTGGATTCGAAACAGAACCTCAGCGACGACCGCTCGGCCGCGGAGCTGATCGCCGACGCCGTGGCTGCGGCCCGCGAGGCGGATGCCGTGCTCTTCATCGGCGGTCTGAACAAGGCCTGGGGACAGGATGCCGAGGGCGGCGACCGCCGCGAAATGGGCCTGCCCTACGGTCAGGACTCGCTGATCGAGGCGCTGGCCGAGGCCAACCCCCGCACGGCAGTCGTCTTCGTATCGGGCAACGCCGTGGCGATGCCCTGGATCGACCGGGTTCCGGCCGTCGTGCAGGGCTGGTTCGGCGGCTCGCAGGCGGGTCTGGCATTGGCCGACGTGCTCTTCGGCGAGGTGAACCCCTCGGGTAAGCTCCCCTTCACCTTCCCCCGCCGGCTGGAGGACAACAGCGCCCACGCGCTGGGCGAGCATCCGGGCACCCGCGACAGCGTGCGCTACCGCGAAGGCATCTTCGTGGGGTACCGCTGGCACGAGCGGCAGCGGATCGCGCCGCTGTTCGCCTTCGGTCACGGACTGAGCTACACCACCTTCGATTACGCGAACGTCCGTGCCGACCGGAAAACGCTCTCGCGGAGCGGCCGGATCCGGGTGTCGGTCGACGTCACCAACACGGGCGACCGCGCCGGCAAGGAGGTCGTGCAGCTCTACATCGGCGACCGGGAGTCGGCCCTGCCCCGCCCCGTCAAGGAGCTCAAAGGGTTCAGCAAGGTGTCGCTGGAGCCGGGCGAGACCCGGACCGTCAGCTTCGAGATCACCCCCGAGGCACTGCAATACTACGACGACGCTAAGGGTCTCTGGACCGCCGAAGAGGGCATATTCGACGCTTGGGTCGGCGCTGCCTCGGACGACATCCGCGGAAGCGTGGAATTTACCCTGAAATAGGGCGGATTTCATCCGGCCGAAGTCCTCGTCGAACGGGAGTATCTTGAAAATCAAAATACTCCCGTTCGCCTTACCTCCCCGAGCTCCGATCGAGGGTCCGAAGGGCGAAAGGACATTTACCGGTCGTTATCCTTAAAATGTATGATTTTTTCTCTCCGAAAGGACAATAATTTTGAACTTTGGGATAGAAAAACCGAAACTATTCTAAAAACCAAAAACTTTATGAGGAAATTATTCACATCCTTGCTTCTGCTCGTGACTGCCGCCTCGTGTGCCGACGACCCGACGACCGAGGGTCCCGCGACCGGAGGCGACATCCGCTTCAGCGGTTCGGCCAAGATCACGGCCATGGAGTCCGGCGCCGCGCCGATCCCCTTCACCTGGGAGACGGACACCGACCGCATCGGGCTCTTCTCGACCAAAGGCGACAGGACGATCTTCGCCAACGTCTACTACGCCGCCCAGAACATGGGCGAGGTAGTCTCTTTCATCAGCCCCGCCTCGAAGAACTCGGTGGTGTGGGAGAATGCCTTCGAAGCGCAGAATTTCTACGCCTACTACCCCTACCGGTCGTCGTTCGACGACCCGACAGCCATCCCCGCTTCCGTGAAGGCCGACCAGAGCGGCACGCTCGCGAAGCGCGATTTCGTATGGTATACCGCCAGCGAGAACCGTCTGCCCTCCGAGGGTGAGATTCCGATGGACTTCCAGGCGGCCGCCGGTCTGCTGCGCTGCTCGGTCTCGTCCGACCAGTCGCTGCCCGGCATCCGCTCCTTCCTGCTGGAGTGCGCCGACGAGACGCTGACCTTCGACGGGACGGTGAATCTGAAGGACGGCACGATGGAGTGGACGGAGGAGGGCTCCAACCGCATCACCGTAACGTTCGACCGTCCGGTCAACCTGAGCGCGGAGCCCGTCACCTTCTATATTGCACTCAAGCCCGGTCTGGCCGGCCGCAAGATCGAGGTCACCGCCGACACGGGCAAGCTGCAATACTCGCTCGGCGAACTGATCGTTCCCGAGGAGGGTATCCACGCCGGCAGCTGGTCGTCCGTACACCTGGGCACCTCGCTCCAGCCGCGCGACGGCATCAACCTGAGCGCACAGGGTCCGGCGAATACCTATCTGGTCAACAAGCCGGGTACGACCTACTGCTTCCGTGCCGACGTCAAGGGTAACGGCGTTGCCCGCAACTACGCCTGGACCGTAGAGGGCCAGCCGGTCAGCAAGGGCTACACCGATGCCGATCTGGCTATCCGTCCCGCCGAGGTGAAGCTGCTGTGGTACAACACGCCGATGGGCGAATCGGGCTGGGAGAACGTCTGCCCCATCGATCCCGAGTCGGTACTGCTCGATCCGGTGCTCAACTATGTCTATTTCACCACGCCCGCCGAGTTCGTCAACGGCAATGTCGGCATCGCCGCCTACGACGAGGCCGGCGAGATCCTCTGGAGCTGGAATATCTGGGCCGTAGAGGGCTACGACTACGACCTCGAAGCCCGCACGGTAGGCCGCTACACGGTCATGGACCGCAACCTCGGCGCCATGGCCGGCAAGGAGGCGATGCAGGCCTCCGATCCGCGCGAAGCCGCCCTGGCCTTCGGCCACTACTACCAGTGGGGCCGCAAGGATCCGTTCCCCGCCGCTCCGACCTATGAAAAGGGCGGCGAACTCGCCGGCGGCATGAAGTGGGGTCTGCCCACCCATACGCCCGTCAAGGAGCTGCAGCAGAATTGCTCGCAGTACGACTGGGGATCCAGCGACATGCTCTACTCCGCCAACCTGGCCTCGAACGCCTATGGTCTGGCTACCAACCTGGGCGAAGGCTACAAGCTGGACGACGCCGTGGCCGCAACCGTGAAGGTGCCCCACAAATGGGTCAGCAACGGATCGGACAACAACTGCGTGGCGGAGAACAACTACACGTGGCACCAGAGAAAACCCGCCGACAATGTCGAGATGACCGAATGGCGCTATCTCTGGGGTTCGGTGGACGGATCGACCAGCGAGAAGAGCATCTACGACCCGTGTCCTCCCGGATGGAAGGTCCCCACGGGCGACATGTACTACTACCTGTTGAAAGAGTACGAAAATACCGAATACGGTGTCTACTCGCCGAAATACGACCTCTACATTCCGAACAACGGCCAGCGTCAGGCCGGTTTCGGAGGCAGCCAGCTCAGCGGCGTAGGCGACGCCATCTTCCTGTCCACGGCCAGCGTCACCGACCTGCACTACCCCTATCGGGCCAACCCCGACAGCGGCGTCACCAGTTGGAACACCTACGGAGGCGCCGGCTACCAGATGCGCTGCGTTAAGGAGGAGGTCAGCGCCACGCTGGCTCCCCAGGGCAAGCAGTCGGGCCACCGCGCCGCCCTGATGGGCGACTCCATCACCCGCACCTGGAGAGACCGCGGCCGCAAGGAGTTCTTCACGGAGAACAACTACGCCAATTTCGGAGTCGACGGCACCACTTCGCAGAACATGGTAGGACGTTTCAACTCCCAGGTGCTGGCCGACGACCCGCTCTGCGCCGTGATCGCCTGCGGAACGAACGACATCGCCGACAACGACGGCTATTTCCGCCCGATCGAGGATATCTTCAACAACATCCGCTTCATGGCCGAGCGCGCCGACGAGTACGGAGCGAAGGTCATCATCGGCTCGGCCGCTCCCACCCGCGACATGTGGTGGCAGAGCGAGGAGTGGAAGGCCAAGTACAACGGCGACTACGTGGCGAACCGCATCGTGGAGCTGAACAAGCTCATCACGGCCTATGTGGAAGCGAAGGGATTCGTTTATGCCGACTACTACTCGGTGCTGGCAGACGAAACCGGCGACCTGAAAGAGGCGTATTGGTGGAACGGTACGGACCACGTACACCCCAACTACGACGCCTTCATCCAGATGGAGGGCGTACTGAAGCCCCTTATCGACGCGGCGCTCTACGATCCCAACGTCGGCAGCGTGGGCGGCAACCCCATCGACGATATGGACAAATGGGAGTGGAAATAATCAAAAACGAAGCGTGAAATGAAAAAATACATGATTTTTTGTCTGGCGGCAGCTCTTTCGGTGAGCTGCGCCAAGGATGCCGACACCGTTGAACCCGGCATCGAGGACGCGAACGCCGTCCGCTTCTCGGGCATGCCGGAGGATACCCGCGTCAGCTACGAGGACACCGGCTCGGCCTTCAGAATCAGCTGGGATGCCGGCGACCGGATCGGCTTCTTCGCCCGCACGGCCGACCGGGAGCTCCGCAGCAACGTCTGCTACATAGCCGACGAGTCGGCTGCCACGACCGGTTTCTCGCCGTCGTCCTACTCCGAGCGCATCCGCTGGGCCGACGAGACCTCGAAGCATAACTTCTACGCCTATTCGCCGTTCAACGAGCAGGCGGGCACCGATCCTACAGCCGTCGTACTCTCGATCCCGAACGTACAGAGCCAGTCATCCAACAACGACGCCAGCCACCTCCCGGCACTGGACTTCATGTATGCCGGAGCCGAAAACATGGTGAAGAGCGACGACCCGATCTCGATGAACTTCAAGCACGCCTTCTCGGTGCTCGACCTGCACATCCCGATGAAGGAGAATGTACGTATCTTCCTGACCGACATCGAATTCACCTGCACCTCAAATACGAAGGCCCTGGTATCGTTCGAGAACGGAAAGATCGACATCACCACCGGCAAGCTCGATCTGTCGGGCGCCACGGGCAGCAACAGCGTTCGCCTCGACTGCAACTTCGCCACCTCCGACCTCGAGGATCAGCATCTGTTCCTGATGGTTACGCCCGGCCACGCCGGCGAAACCTTCGAGATCAACGCGACCATCAACGGCACGAAGTATCCTCTGGCCCGCCGCACGGTGCCCGAAGCGGGTCTCCCGGCCGGCAAGGTGCTTGCGGTGGATGCCGTACTGCCCGAGTTCGATGAGGAGGACCTCTATCTGCCCGAGAACCTGAGCGCCGACGGTGCGGCCAACTCCTACATCGTCAACCAGGCCAACACCTACTACAAGTTCCGCGCAAACGTGAAGGGCAACGGCATCGCCCGCGACCTGGCCTACACCACCCTCAACAAGAAGCAGGCAGGCACCCTCTCCTACACGGAGGAGGAGCTGAAGATCGACGGCAAGGCCGCCATCCTGCTGTGGTACGAGTGCGCCCAGTTAGACAAGAACAAGAGTGGAGTCTGGAAGAACGCACTGCCGATCATGCTGAAGACGCTCGCCCTGAAGAGCGACGGTTACATCTACTTCGAGACGCCGGCCGAATTCGTCAGCGGCAACGCCGTGATCGCCGTGATCGACCAAAAACTGAAGCCCGAGGAGATCGAGGTGGATCCCGCCACCCGCCAGCTGACCAATGCCAACATTCTCTGGAGCTGGAACCTGATCTTCTCCGAAGGATACGACCTCAACGACGCTGCCCAGCAATACTCCAAAGGCGGCTATACCTTCATGACGCGCGACCTGGGAGCTGTCGTCGACGCCGGCTATACGCTGGATCCCTACACGAAGGCCGCCAGCCAGGGCAATATCTACCAGTGGGGCAGCAAGGATCCTTTCCCCCACATTCCCGACTACGGGAGTGCCGACGTCTCCTACATCACCGGTCTGCAATATACGCCCACCTGGACGACCGTCCCGGCGCTGGAATTCGCAGATAAGATGGGCACGAACGGCCACGATGTCGGCGGGCAGATATTCAACAGCAACGCCTTGTTGCACCTCTGCAAGATCGGAGATCTCTGCGGCGACAAGAACTATTCGAACGACGTCGCAGTCGGCTATGCAGTCCGCAACCCCCACTTGTGGCTCAACGGCGGCACCGGAGAAGAGTACGCCTGGGTCAAGAAGGCTACCGAGGGAGGAGCCGCCCTCTGGGGCACGCCCGACGGCGAAATGGAGATCAAGACCATCTACGACCCGTGTCCCGCCGGCTGGAAGGTTCCGAGCATGAAGGCCTGGAACGCCCTGACCGACGATCTGACCGTCGCAATCATCGCGGAGGACCGTTATTTCAACTTCTCGGACATCTATTTCCCGGTTTGGGGCGGACGCGACTACTTCGGACGCGCCTCGGGTTACGATATCCAGGGCAACAGCGGTTACCGCTGCAGCGCGCGTTACCACTCAGCCGACTCGGACGACAGTGCCGGCTACGTACGCACCACGACCTTCCGCATCATCGCCGATCAGGGACACTACGACCAGAATCCCGAATCAGGCAGCGAAACGACCCTGAGCCACTCGGCGGAGGGCCACCGCATCCGCTGCGTGAAGGAGGCCGAGTAAGGCCGTAGAAGAAACAGACAGTTAACAACGCCGGGAGAGGTTTTCCTCTCCCGGTTTTTGTATGCTGTCACCCCGAGTGGAGTGCAGCGGAATCGAGGGGTCTCGACGGTCGGATCAGCAGGAGCCTCCCGAACCGCAACGGCGCATGTTTCGGCAGTGTCGAGATGTCTCGACTGCGGGCCTGCGGCCCTTCGCTCGACATGACAGCAAGTGAATCGTGCATTGCTCTTTCATCCCGGCCGAAGCCCGGAGGCTATACGATTTTACCCCTGAAATGTACTATTTTTTCGATCTCGGGGGGGGGATTTTTCTATTTTTGTAGAGTGAGTACACTTCATGGAAATTCCAAAAACCTAAAACAAATATCATGAACGAAAAAAGATCAACCACACGGGCGGAGGAATACGCCGCCCCGGCACTCGAACTCCACACGTTCGGTGTCGAGCAGGGCTTCGCCGGCTCCGCGACCGACTATCTCGAGATCGAGGACAACGACTACAAGGACGGCCCCGGATTCGGCGGCGATTACAACGATCTGGACTTCTAAAAACGACAATGCCATGAAAAAGAGTTACCAACTATTCGGATTCGCGGCCATTGCCGCACTGCTGCTCCCGGGCTGCTCGAAAGACGCCACGGACGACGTCGTACCCCCCGGGCAGGAAACCATCCACATGATCGTCGTTCCCCGGGAGAAGGTCGAAGCCCTCTCCGACGACGGCACCCGCACCTATTGGGACGAAGAGTTCAGTGACATCAAATGGTGCAAGGACGAGAAATTCGCATTCTGCATCAACGGCGTAGGTCACTGGTTGACCGGAATGCCCCAGGCCGACGGAATCCATATCTCGTTGGGCAAGTACGACTATCCCGACCTGTACGAAGAGGGCGTACCGTTCCTGATGGCCGGTGTCATTCCGAACGAAATTCTCGGCAATCGCGGAGAAGCGCCGAAAAAACTGGAACTTCGGTTGCAGACCGAGCAGAATAACGGCGATGTCACCACGTTCGACCGTTACAGCGATTTCCTGGTAGCAGCCCAATGGGTTACCCCGGAAAAGGTCGAAGGCAGCGACAAATTGAGCGTGGACAAGACCTTCAAGGTAGACGGCTATCAGTTTGTCCGTCCGATGGCTGTGACGAAATACGCGTTCCCCGTTACGAACGAGAAGCTGACGGCCGACGAGAAGGTCGAATCGGTCATGCTGACCGTCATCCCCGGCGAGGGGAACAATGAGAAGCTGCTGACCGGCAACCTCTACATGAATATCGGCGAGGTTCCGGCAAAGGTCGTCGACGCGAACGGCCAGCAGATCAACCTGCGCACCCCGTTCCAGAGCGGCAGTCCGAGCGTCGGCATCACCTACCCGCTCGATGCGCAGCCCACGCTGGGCGAGCTGGTCTTCTGGCCCGTGACGGCGCCCGTCAAGCTGGAGGCCGGCGATATGCTGCGGTTCCGCATCGTGACCGCCAAGCACGAGATCACGAAGGAGATCGTTCTCACCAAAGAGCTCTACTACGCCAACGACAAGCTGAACCGGGCGACGGTGAAACTGGATGCCGACACGAAGGTCCACACTTTCGACGAAGCCATCGACCTGAGCGCCGACGGCACGGCCAACTGCTACATCGTCAACAAGCCGCGCTCGAGCTACAAGTTCCGCGCCGACGTGAAGGGCAACGGCATCGCCCGCAGCATGGGCGAATTCGCCTACACAGAGGCCGATCTGAAGATCGAACCCCAAGCCGCCGTCGTGCTGTGGTACAACACCGTGCAGAACGACCGCGCCAACTGGCTGCGCGACTGCCCCATCATCCTGGAAACCGTAAAGCTTACGGACGGCTGCATCGAATTCTCGACCCCCGAGACCTTCGTGAACGGCAACGTTCTGATCGCCGCCATCGACCAGCCTCTCAAGGCCGACGAAATCACGGTAGACCCCGCGACCCGTCAGTTCACCAATACCAACATCCTCTGGAGTTGGAACCTGATCGTGTCGAACGGCTACGATATCGACGATGCCACACAGACCTTCACGAAGGGCGGCTATACCTTCATGAAGCGCGACTTAGGAGCTGTGCTCGATGCCAACGAAACCTTGAACGGATACACCAAAGTCGCTACACAGGGCAATATGTACCAATGGGGACGCAAAGATCCGCTCCCCACGATTCCGGATTATGCAAGCAATGACGCTTCTTACATGACCGGTCTATGGTTTACCCCCACTTTCACGACGGTTCCCGGGCTGGAGATCGAGGGAGAGCTGGGCTCCTACGGCAAGGTCGGCAATCAGATATTCGGCAACACGAGCGAACATTTGTTAACCTACCTTTCGAACGAAAGCATCACGGGTACGGTAGGCTATACGAACGAGGAAGCTATGGATTATGCGACCAAGCTGCCCTATCGATGGTTCAACGCAAGCGCCTCGGGCGATGACCAGCGATACCGCTGGATTCGTGAATATGCGAAGGGCAGCGCCATTTGGGGCAATCCCGACGGCGAGATGGAGGTGAAGACTATTTACGACCCGTGTCCCGCCGGCTGGAAAGTCGCCAGCGAAAAGGCCTGGATGGCCCTGACCGACGACCTGAGCGTAGAGGTGACGGTCAAGGATAAATATTTCTATTTCTCGACAGGGCCCGCATTTCCCGTATGGGAAGGCCGTAGCCATGATTGCAGCGTAGGATCCTATAATACCGGAGGAGGTTCCGGATATGTAATCCGCGCCCGCTATCTGATGTCGAACGTCGAAGAGTTTTATGGTTTGATGCCCCGTTATTTCCGCATTTCCGCCAAGCAGGGCAATTACGACCAGCATCCCGAGGCACAGTGCGATGCAATCTATCGAGATTATCCTACTCTCGGCTCGCGCGTCCGCTGTATCAAGGATAACCAATAGCAGCCGCAGCAGAAAAACAGACATTTAACGATGCCGGGAGAGGAAAAGCCTCTCCCGGCATTTTCATGCGGTTCTCTTTGTCTCCCCGAACGCAGGGCCGCGCCCGGATACCCGGTCCTTCCGAGCGGAGCGGCTGCGAAGACGAGAAGTCCCGACCCTCGGAACAGCGTGAGCCGTCACGCACCGCAAGGAGGAATTTCCGGCACCGTCAGCATGCTCCCGACTGCGGGGATCACGCTCAGTATGACAAAAAAAAGCCTCCCGAGGAATCGGGAGACCTGAAGATAAAATTCGGCTCGGTCAAAAGAGCACGGCGGCCGAAAGGTGGATCGTACGGTTGAGCGGATTGTGCTCGCCGCCGCCGAAACGGTAGGCGAAATCGATCCGGGCCGGGCCGATCAGCGCCCCGCAGCCGACCGCAGCGTAGTTGCCGGAGCCGTTCATAGCCGACGAGAGGCAGTAGCCGGCCCGCACGACGCCGTGCCGCAGAAAGGTGTACTCGGCACCGAGCGAAGCGGCGAAAATCCCCTTCGGCTGCAGCTGGCAGTTCAGATCGAGAGCCGCAGCCAGCTCGTGGTTGCGGCTGAACCGACGGTCGACCGAGCCGCCCAGACGCAGGCGCATGGGCAGCGGATAGCGGGCACCGGACACCTTCAGTTCGGGTCCGAAGTCGAGCAGCGAAAGGCCCACGGACCAGCGGCCGGTATCGGCCCGGCGGAACGACCCCTTATAGGCCGCATGGAGGCCGAACATCACTCCGTTCGAGGGGTCGTCGAATCCGAGGTCGGAGCGGACGTAATGCGCCGTGACGGCCACGGCCCAACGCTCGGCAAAGAGATGTCCGTAGCCCAGGTCGAGGGTCCATTCGCACGAACGGGTCGTGCCGACCGGCAGACCCTGCTCGTCGGTCAGTTCGATATCGGGCCCGGCAATCCGGCGGAAACCGGCCAGAATACCGTTTTTCCCGCCGATATTGTAGTATCCGCTCGCTCCCAGAAGCACGTCGTCCGACTGGAAATCGCCGGCCCAGGGACCCGTGAAGAGCCCGATACCGGCTTTCCGCTCCCCCGTGAGGGCCGAGGCGGCATTGCCGTAGAGGGCCGCCGTGTTATCGCCCAGCGTGGAGCCGGCACCGGCGAGACCCGCCATGCGGGCGTCGGTCGCCAATCCGAGGAACGGCAGCACGCCGTTGTCGGAGCTCTCCTGCGAACGGGCGGAAAGCGTGCCCAGCAGGAGCAGCCCCGCCGCGGCAAGAATATAGGTACGCATTTTCATGATTCGAATCTTGGTTTAGCGTTTCACGACAGTACGTTCGAAAGTCTGGCCGCCCCACTCGAGCACCGCCCGGTAGTTGCCGGGCGAGAGTACGCGCGTATCGACCGCCCCCGTATGACCGGCAATCGCCGTCTCCGCCTGCAGGGCCATCCGTCCCGCACGGTCGTAGAGCATGATGCGGCACGTACCCTCGGGGGCCGAAAGGCGCACGTTCAGACGATCTGTAAAGGGATTGGGATAGAAAGTCGGCTCGGCAATCGTACCGGGCTGAGTCGGATCGACCGGATCGGGATCGCCGGGCCCGGGCTTACCGGCCTCCAGCGTAGCGAAGGCCGGCGCCGACGGAATACCGTACTTGCTGCGGGCGGCAACAGCCAGATAATAGGTCTCCGCCTGCGGAAGATTCTCGCCCCGCCAGCCGGTCCGGGTGCCGACAGTACCGTAGCCGACCGTCTCGTACTTCGTCGCACGGTCCGTTTCGCTCTCCGTAAAGGGCTCGGCCGACACATAGACGTCGTAGTCGCGGATCGCACGCGACAGATGATCCCCGGGGATAATCCACGACAGTTCGAGCACGCCGTTCCGGAGCTCGGCCTTCAGGTCGGCGGGCCGGTCGGGCACCGCGTCGTGGAAGACGACATACTCGGCATCCGCCAGTCCCGTACCGAAGTCGGTCGCCGAGTAGCCGGGGTTCCGCTTCAGCACCTCCTCGAGGCGGCCCGAACCGACCAGCAGCCGGCGCAGCTCTTCGGCGGTGAAGCCGGGACCCATCTTGGCGTAATAGGAGACGGCGAGCGCCGCGATGCCCGACACCTGCGGGCAGGCCATCGAGGTGCCGGATGCGAAGATGTATCCGCCGCCCATATCGGTCGTATAGGGGGCGTCGCAGCCGTCCGTGCCGGTCGACTCGCCGCCGAGGGCGCACACATCGACCCAACTGCCGTAGTTGGACGACGGCACCTTGCGGTAGTCGGGACGGAGCGAACCGACGGCGATGACGGGTTCGTAGGCAGCGGGGAACTGCGGCGTATTCGTATTGTCGTTACCGGCCGCAAAGATCACCACGCCGCCTCTCATCGGACCAGTCTGGTTGCCGTTCTCGTCGCAGCCGGCATGCTCGATGAAGTAGTCGATGGCATCCTTGCCGTATTGCGACAGATCCGTCAGCCCGACGTAGTTCCAGCTGTTCTGGCTGATGACGGCTCCCCGGTCGGCGGCCCAGACCATCATCTTCATGATGTCGGCCGAACCCTCGCCGAATACCTGGCAGCTCATCATCTTCACACCGCTGCCGGGGGTACCGTCGCCGCCGGCGATGCCGCAGACACCCAGCCCGTTGTTGTTGACCGCCCCGATCATGCCCGCGATGCGGGTTCCGTGGGGGCTCGGATCGACCTCGGGCTTGTTTCCGCAGAAGTCGTAGCCGTAGTGTCCCTCGCCGTCGGTCCACATGTTGTCCGCCAGATCGGGATGGGTATAGTCGATTCCGCCGTCGAACACGGCCACGATCACGTCGCTGCTGCCCGTCGCGGCCGACCAGGCCGGATAGACGTTCAGGTCGGCACCGGCCACGTGGCCCGGGAAAGAGCCCTCGTTGCGATAGCACCACTGATTTTTCAGCAGGGGGTCGTCGAACTGGGGAATTGCGAACGAGAAGAGGGCCTCCGTACCGGCCGAAGCCTCCATGTCGGCGGGAACCATGCGGTAGACGGGTTCCATGACCTCGATCTCGGAGAGGTTGCCGAAACGGGCCATCGCTTCGCGGACGGGCAGATCGGCGGGAAAGGCCACCTCGTACCAGCGGTCCAGTCCGGCCCGGCGATGCCGCTCGCGGAAACGGCCGCCGTCGGGCAGCGAGCGTTTTACCTCGCGGACGCCGGCCCGCGTGGCGGCGGCATCGAAAGCGGCGCAACCGGAACCTTCGCCCCGGGTGAAATCGCCGGTGCGGAGTACGCCGGCCTGCGGAGCCAGCTTGATCCGGAACAGTCCGGGAACGACGGCTTCGGTCTGCGGCGAAACGACTGCCGGGGAGAGGAGACTCCCCTCCTCCGCCGGATCGTTCGCGCAGGCGGCCAACAGCAGGGCCGAAACAGCGACGAATGTCTGTTTTAACATATTGAACACTTTTTAGAAAAGATATACCGAATGACGCAAAAACGGGGCTGCGGAAACCGACAGCCCCGAAACGATGGTCCGAACATCAGGGAACCAACTGGAAATCGAAGAACGAATCCCGGCAAACGTAACTGTCCGAAGCGGAGGTTACGCCCAACTGCCACTGGAAGGTCTGCATCGTCTGTCCGCCCAGCATCGGAATCACATCGCCCTTGAACGCATAGGGCGCATAGAGCTTCATGATGTTGCCCGGCAGGTAGATCACGCAGAGGGGATCGTCCACCTCGACGGTCCTATAGACCGGATTGTTCTCGCTGTCGAAGATCTGCTGACCGGCCGAGTCGAAAGCCAGCTCCTGATAGGTGTAGAGGATCGTCCACACCTTGCTGGCCGCATACTGCGGGAAGTTCGAGAGGTAGATGCCGCTGGGACGGTCGATCGTCGCCACCTGCTCGCCGTTGGCCATCACGCGGAACGACCTGCGCGACTGCGCCTGCTGGTCGGCGATCACCGAAGCGATGTAGCTTTCGGGGGTATACTCGCCCGAGAGCGGCGTGAGGCGGATCCGGTTGCCGGTCTTGATGCCCCGCAGGATGATCTCGTCGTAGGCGGCCGACATGGACATGATCGTGAACTCGTAGTCGCCCTTCCACCCCTGGTAGCCCGAGCCGTTGTAACCGGCCTGGGAGAAGTAGTGCAGGAAATCGTTGTGCGTGGTGAACTTCAGCATCGGTCCGGTGGAGAACTCCACGGCGTACTCCGACTCGACCTGCGGGATATCCATCATCTCGACGAAGGATTCGCCCTCGAACCAGGCGCGGACCCGGTTGCCGTCGAACCGGACGACATAGACCCAGCCGCCGTAGCGCAGCTCATCGTCGGGAAAGTACTCCATCACCCAATACTCGTTCGCCTGCAGGGCGAAATTATAGCGCTGCAACGCCTGCGCCGTGCGCTGGGCCGGGGTCTGGTCGAACACCTCGTAGTCGTTTTCGCACGACCAGAGGCCCAGCGACACGACGGCCAATAAGAGATAAGAAAGTATTTTTTTCATGGTACGTTAATCTTCGAGGTTATCCCAATCGATGGTCTTGAGTTCGTTCATGCGGCGCTTGTAGATGCGGACCCACTTGTCGGCATCGACGCCGAAGGAGTTCATCAGCCAGTCGCGGACGATCTGACGCTTCTGCCGGAGCTTGGCGGCACCCTCCTCGCCGGCCTGGCGGAAGAGCTCCTCCCACTCCTCGTCCGTAGCCGATACGGCCCGTCCGCCGATCTCGGCGATATCCTCCGCCACGCTGGAGCGGCCGTAGTTGCTGATGAAGCCCTTCTCCAGGAAATCGCCTCCCAGCGAGGTGTAGCGGCTGCCCACGTAGTCGTTCGGAGTGATCTGGCGGAACTCCGCCGGAACGGGATAGGTTCCGTCCAGAATGTGGGTGAACTCGTGCAGCAGCAGGCCTGTTACGCTTTCGGGATTCTCACGGTCGAAATATTTCGCACCGAAGATATTGATCTTCAGACCGTTTTCGGCCGATCCGAGCACCACGGTACCCGTATTCGAAACCTCGTGGTTACCGACGATGAAGAGCTGCTTGGGGAAGTAGGTCTTGACGAACAGGGTCGGATCCTCGCCCTCGACGCCGTTGGACATCATCTCGATCATCGTGTCGATGGTACCGAACTTGATGGATTTGGCGATCTCGATGGCCTTGTGTACGGGCGGGGGCGAAACCCAGTATCCGAAGTTGGTCTCCCGGTCGGGCATGCGGTACTCGAACCGGATGTTGAAAGGCTCTACGTAGTGACGCATCAGCCAGGCGTCGAATTCCGACATGACAGCCGTGTCCTCGGTGAAGATGCTCACCGAACTGGGCTCGTCGTCCTCGCATGCGACGAAGCCGACGGCGGCCACGGCGAGGAGCGCATATTTCATTATTAACTTTCCGTATTTCATGAGTTACAGTTTTTTCGGTTACTGAATAAAGGCATGACCGGGTTCGTCCTCGTTGCGCGGGTTGCGGACGATGCCTCCGGACGAGGTGACCTCGATCGGAATCTGGAAGGCCCGGCGGAGATCCTTCTCGCCCAGCGTCGCGCTCACGGTCCAGCCCGTCGTGGTGTCGTCGATGTAGTTCGTGTCGTCGAAGCGGTCGACTACGATGCCGTAGCGCTTCACGTCACCCCAGCGCAGGCCGTCGCCCAGCGTCTCCAGACGGCGGCAGAAAAGCAGACACTGGATCATGTTCTCCTGCTCTCCGGGCTCGATCTCGAAGCCGTGCGGATGGAGGGGCTTGCGCGAAGTGGGTTTCTCGGTCGTGTACTCCTCGATATAGAGCGACGAGGTGGGATCGCCGTAGACCTCGTTGATACGCTCGCGGGTAAGGGGCTCGACGCCCTGCTGGCCCACCTTGTAGATCGACTCGGCCCAGATCTCCATGTCGTCGACCGCCTTGTCGTACTCCTTGAGGTGGATATAGGCCTCGGCGCGGTTCAGAATCGTCTCGTTGGTCGTGAAAGCGACCAACACGCTGCGGCCGATACCTACGCCCGTCACGGCATCGGTAACCTCCCAGTAGGGGTACCACTTCGGCATGTAGACCTTGTTGGTGATGTTGTCCTCCCACTGGAACGGGGCGTGACGGTAGAGGTCGAAGCTGGCGTTTTTCTTCCAGAGGTCGAAAGGACCGCCCATCGGACGCTTCGCGCGGAACGTCTCGCACTTGCAGACGCGGTTGTTGTGCGGAAAGCGGTTGGCGGTGCCCGACCAGGCGAAGAAGCAGTTGCCTGCATTCGACACGAGCGGAATCATCATCAGGTTGTGCTTCTTGCTGGTATCGATGTAAGCGCGGCAGCGGGTCTGACCGTCCCACAGCAGCTGGCTTACCTGCTCCCAGTCGCACATCAGCGAGGCGGGATTGACGCCCAGCACCTCGTTCGCGTACTTCACGACCTTGTCCCATTTCATGTAGTAGAGGTAGAAGCGCGACGCGAAGGCGCAGGCTGCCGCCCGGTTGAAGTGGTACTTCGGCACGGAGTAGTTGTCGTCCGAGATCAGGGGAATGCCGGCCTCGATATCGGCGGCGATATGCTCGTAGACATACTCCAGATTGTCGCGCACGTAGGTCGGGTTGAGCGTGGTCTCGGGTGCATCCAGATAGGTGATGCCCAGATATTCGGAGGCCTTCTCGGGGTGATAGGGCAGGCAGTAGAGCATCGTCAGGCAGAAGTGGGCATAGGCGCGGCAGAGCAGCGCTTCGCCCTTGGCGGGCAGCAGCTGGACGGGCGTGCCGAGGTCCTCGATGGCCTGCAAGGCGGTATTGGCCACGCCGATGCAGTTGTAGTAGGCCTGCCAGGTGTTGATGTTGCTGTCGTTTTCGGCCTCGTTCATGTCCATCCAGTAGCTGTTGTGGTAGAGTCTCGAGCCCACGCCGCTTCCGGGGTGGTTCGCCTCGCCCGCATCGTCGTTGTTGTCCGAAGCGAATTCGCACATGATGACGTAGCTGCGGCTGGGATAGGCCGACACGAGCAGCTTGTTGATTTTCTCCGCAGAATCCAGCTCGGCGCGGTTATCGGGCAGCTCGTCGAGAAAATCGTTGCACGAGCAGAGCGCCATCGTCGCAGAGAGGAAAAGGAGCTTGAATATATCTCTTTTTTTCATCGCTTACAGATTTAGAAGGTGATTCGG
This sequence comes from uncultured Alistipes sp., assembly GCA_910577475.1. Classification (GTDB taxonomy): domain Bacteria; phylum Bacteroidota; class Bacteroidia; order Bacteroidales; family Rikenellaceae; genus Alistipes. The sequence continues at coordinate 45,535 of CAJTLJ010000006.1, read as the reverse complement.
CAGGTTAAGGTAAACTGTTTCGGCATCGGCACGGCCACACCGCCCGCGTTGAAGAACTCGGGATCCTGTCCCTGGAGCTTCTTGTCCGAGTAGATCAGGAAGGGGTTTGTGGCCTGGAACTTCAGCGAAAGACCGCTCATGCGGAGCTTCGAGGTGACCGACTTGGGGAAGTCGTAGGAGAGGGAGATCTCCTTCATGCGGATGAAGTCGCCCTTCGCTACCCGAACGTCCGAATAGTTGTAGGCGTTGTAAGCTACGTAGAGGTTCGAGATCTTGTTGGTCTGGCGCGTGCTGGCGATGGCCGGGACGTCGGTGCGATACTGATCGCCCGGGTTGATGAAGCGGTTCGCGAACTCGCGCGGCGTAGCCGTCAGGTCGGAGTAGCTGCTTGCGAAAATGGGGTCGAGACGCACCACGTTGCCGAACGAATAGGTCATGAAGACATTCAGCGTGAATCCCTTGTAGCGGAATACGTTGCCGAAGCTACCCGTCATGGTGGGATCCGAGGGGCCTTCGTACTTCAGGCAGCTCAGGTTGCGGGTCTCCTGGAAAGGAATGTCGGTCTGCGTCGTACCGCCCCAGGGCGACACGTAGGTGGGGATACCCATGTCGTCGAGGCCCACGAACTGCAGCGAGAAGAGCGAGCCGCGGGGATAGCCCTCCATCGAGTAGCCCGAACCGGTCAGATAGTCGATCATGCGCAGGGTCGTGTTGAGCTTCGTGACCTTGTTGTCCATGTAGGCGAAGATCAGGTTGGTCGTCCAGCTGAAGTCCTTCTTCTCGATGTTGCGGGTCGAGAGCGACACCTCCACACCCGAGGACTCCATCTCGGCCACGTTACCCATCTTGTTCACGAAACCGCCGAGACCCGAGGTGATGACATTGCCGATCAGGTCGTAGTTGTTTCGCTTGTAGGTATCGAGCGAGAGCGAGATCCGGTTGTCGATGAAGCCGAGGTCGAAACCGAAGTTGAACTCGTGCTTCTTCTCATAGGTGAGCTCCGAGTTCTCGGGGGCCGAGATCGAGAGCGCAGGCTCCATGATACCGGTCGAACCGCGCCACGGATTGGAGGAGTAGATCGTCGCCGTGGAGTTGTTCACCCAGGCGGGACCGCGGTCGGCGGTCAAGCTGTACGATACGCGGAACGAGAGGCTCGACAGAGCGGGACGCAGCGCATCGAAGAAGTTCTCCTCGTCGACGGCCCACTTTCCGGCGATGTTCCACGTCGGCAGCCAGCGGGCCGAACGGGAGCGTCCCAGACGGTTCGAACCTTCGTAGCGGATCGTACCGTTGATGGTGTAGCGATAGTCGTAGGAGTAGGATACCGTACCGGCGAAGGCGACGTTGCGCTCCAGCGTGTTGTTCACGCTGTAGTAGCGGGTGTTGTCCTCCAGCTGCTTCTTGAACATGTCCAGAATGTAGAAGGGGGTTTCGCCCATGTTGTACTGCAAGCCCCAGCCGGTGAACGAGGTCGAACTGCGCTGCGTGGAGTTGACCTCCACGATACCCAGCGCGTTCACCACGTGCTTCTCGTTGAAGGTGTCGTTATAGTTCACCGTGGCGCGGAAATCCTGGCTTAGGGCGCGGTAGGTGTTCTGCTTGTAGATACCTCCCTCGGGCAGGATCGAGTATTTGTTCTCACCCGGTTTGTCGGGGTTGGAGTACAGATAGGGGTTGTTGGCCTGAATCATGGACGTGTAGTCGGCACGGTAGGCCTCGGCCTGGTTCGAGTCGTCGCGGATATGGTGCTCGGTGGTGGACTGCTGATAGCGCACGGCACCCAGCACGGCCACCGAAAGCTCCTTGATGGGCTCCCACTTCAGTTCGGCCTGCACCTTGATATCGCCCACGTTGATGTCCATGTAGTTGTTGTTCAACTCGTGCTTGATGTTGAAGGGGGCGTAGTTGCGGGTGTAGAACTCGTCCGGATCGAGCGTGCGCGACGAACGCAGCGCATAGGAGTAGGGGTTGATGTCGAAGTCGCGCTTCACGGTGCCAAAGACGGGATCGACCTCGGAAGAGAGCGAACCGGGAGCCCGCTGGTTGCGGTACGAAGCGTTACCGATGATATTGAGCGAGAGTTTGTCCTTCAGGATGCGCTGGGTGGTATTGAACAGACCCGTATAGCGGCGCACCTTGCTCTGCACGGTCCATCCCGGATCGGCCAGCACACCGATCGAAGCGTAGTAGGAGCCCTTCTCGGTACCCGAGGAGATGCTGATCGAGTGGTTGTGCTGAATGGTGTTGCGGAACAGCTCCTTGAACCAGTCGGTATTGCGCATCTCGGCCTGACGCAGGTAGGCGGCGCGGCCGGCCGGCGTATTCTCGACCATGTAGCGGCCCGTCGTCGGGTCGTAGGTCTTGATAAGCTGCGAGAGCTTCTGGTAGACGCCGCCCGTCGAGTTGTAGACCGTCGAGGAGTAGTTCAGCCAGCCCTTCTGGTACATCTCTTCGTAGACGCTCATCTGCTCCTGCGAATTCATGATGTTGAAGGAGGAGTACTCGGGAATCATGCGCATGGTGAACTCGCCCGAGTAGCTGACGCGCGTCACGCCGGCCGTACCCTTCTTGGTCGTCACGACGATCACGCCCGCCATGGCGCGCGCACCGTAGATCGAGGTCGCCGAACCGTCCTTCAGAATCTGGAAGTTCTCGATATCGTCGGCATTCAGGCCGGCGATGGCCGAACTGATGAGCGTGGTGGCGTCGCCCGACGAAAGGGAGTTGGCGTCGACGTTGACGACATCCTCCATGATAACGCCGTCGACCACCCACAGCGGCTTCGAGTCGCCGAAGATCGAGGTGGCGCCGCGCACGCGGATCTTGGGGGCTGCGCCGAAGGTACCCGACACGTTCTGGACCGATACGCCGGCCGAACGGCCTTCCAGACCGCGGCTGATCTCGCTCACGCCGTCCAGCAGGACGTCGGCGGCGTTCAGCTTGTCGGTCGCACCGGTAAACATGCGCTTGTCCATCTTCTGCATACCGGTCACCACGACCTCCGCGATCTGGGTGGATGAGGAGGCCAGCTGGAAATCGATACGCTCGGAGTCGGCCTTCTTCTCCACGGGATCGAAGCCCAGGAAAGAGGCCTTCAGGGTCGCGTCGGCAGGGACGTTCTTCAAAAGGTAGGTACCGTCGACCGAGGTGGTGACCGCCGTAAAGGTGCCGACGATCTCGACCACGGCGCCGATCATCGGCGTTCCGTCCGGCTCGGTGACCCGACCCGTCACATTACGGGTCTGGGCACTCGAGCTGAATGCGGCCGACAACAGCAACAGAATCAAAAACAATCTTTTCATAATAGGTGTGCTGTTAATCGGGGTTATTCGGTGTAGTTTCTGGTAAAGTCTACCGAGGAGGTATACTGCATGATATTCGATCCGGAGCCGAACTGGAAGTAGCCGTCGGTGCAGGCCCACACGACGAAGTGCTCGCCGACTGCGGCCTGGCCCTGCCCGTTGTCCTCCAGGTGGAGGGTGATCTGGTGGATATCCTCGTAGAACTTCGGTTCGCCGGCCCAGGCCACGCGTCCGGGCTGGTTGAAGATATACCATCCCTCACCGTTCTGCGGACCGTTCATGTGGAGCGACACGTACTTGCCCTCGCTGTTGATGCCGAGCGACTGACCGCCCTGAATCACCACCTCGCCGTTGACGAACTGCGCCACGATGGGAGTCGCCTCGCCCATGTTGGGCTGGTTGACGATGATATTGAAGCTCTGCTGGTCGTCGCGCTTCGTGAACTTGACGGTGGCGCCCTGCGAAGATACCCACTCGCCGATCAGATAGTCGTAGATCGAACGCTTGGGAATCAGCAGCGAAATGACGACCGGTTCACCGCCGTCGGTGGGGGTCAGCACGGCGCGGCCCGACACGTCCATACGGCTCGGGCCCTGGTTGGCGATGAAGGTAACGCCGAAATCGGTCTTCGAGAAGCCGAAGGCATTATTGGGATTCTCCGAGAAGCCCACCTCGTAGTCGGCCGAAGCCATCACCGTACACGAAAGGGTGCGCTGCTCGTTGGAGAAGAGCAGCGTGGTGGGGGTTACGATCAGACCTTCGAAACGGGTCTGGGTGATCTGCATCTGAAGCGGCATCAGAGCGCCGGACTCGACGGTAATGGTCGCGGTGCGGTCTTCCTTGCCGGTGTAGGCTATCACGTTGAAGAGCACGGTGTTTTCCATCACCTGAACGCGGCACCAGTCGGGATCGGACGAGGTGGCCGAAACGAAACCGCCGTCCGAATTCACGACCAGCGTACCCAGACCGCCCTTGTAGGAGAAGGTCTCCGAGGTAATGCTCTGAAGCGTAACCGCCGAAATTTCATCGTCCTTGTCGCATCCGGCAAAGAGGATACACGCAGCAAAAAGGCTTGCGCTCATTAGTAGAAGTTGTTTCATAGATTAAGTATTTTAGGTCATTTGTTCCTTTTCACGAAATCAAAAGTATCAACTTTGCCGCTTACCGCAGGATAATTTCGGACATTTTAAGGACAATAAAAATACAATATGCGGTTTCGGAATTATCCGAAACCGCTCCGGGATTACTTTCTATCCGCATTTTGCAGATACTCCGAGGGCAGAACCCCGAATTGCTTGACGAAGCATTTCGCGAAGTAGGAGGAGGAGCTGAAACCCGTGACGAAACCGATCTCCGTGATGCTGTACTTGCCTTCGACCAGCATGCGGCACGCCTCGTCCAGACGAATCGTCTTCATGAAATCGTTCGGGGTCATTCCCGTCAGCGCCTTCAGCTTTTTGAAGATGGCCGTCCGGCTCAGCCCCATCTCGGCCGCCAGGAAATCGACCGACAGATTCGAATTGCTCATGTTGGCCACCACGACCTTGCGGCAGGCGTCGAGGAACTCCCCGTCGCGGCGGCTCTGGGCCATCGAGCGGATCTGCGACACTGGCATCTTGGAGTAGGCGTCGTGCAGCAGGCGCCGCTTTCGGAACAGACTGGCAATCTGCGCCTTCAGATGCTCGGGCGAGAAGGGCTTCTCGATATAGGCATCCGCACCGTACTCCAGGCCTTCGATCTTGGAGCCGGCATCGGTCTTGGCCGAGAGCAGAACCACCGGGATGTGGCTGGTATTCACGTCATCCTTGATCCGGCGGCACAGCTCGATGCCGTTGATGCCCGGCATCATGATGTCGCTGACGACCAGATCGACGTCGTTCTCCGCCAGCAGGCCGAGCGCCTGCTCGCCGTTCACGGCCTGACGGACCGTGTATTCGCTCCCGAGGAATTCGGAGAGGAAGGTCAGCATGTCGGGATTGTCCTCCACGACCAGCAGGACGGGCCGCTCGGAGGCGAGGGGGGGGGTCGGAGCCGTCTCCGCTGCCGATTCTTCGGCCGCAGCGTCCGGCTTCCCGATGCCGATCTCCTTCGGATCGGGGTCGGGAATGAAGACCGAGAAGGTGGCGCCGGTATAGAGCGCCCGGTCGCACTCCGCCGACGGTCCGTCGACGATGCCGACCGTACCGCCCAGCAGTTCGACCAGCGTCTGCACCAGATTCAGCCCCACGCCCAACCCTTCGGAGGCGGCCTCCGAGTCGTTGTCCTTGGCCTGCCAAAAGAGTTCGAACACCCTGTGGCGGTGAATCTCGGGGATGCCGATACCGTCGTCGGCCACCTCCAGCACGATTCCGTTTCCGCGCCGGGAGGCCGTGATGAGAATATGACGCCGGGCGAAACGGACGGCGTTGTTGAGCAGGTTGCCCAGAATCTTGGTGAGCATCTCGCGGTCGGAGACCATCGACAGCCGCTCGGGGCAGACCGAACGGATCTCGACCCCCTTCTTGCCGGCCGGAAAGCGGAACATTTCGACCTGATCGTCGATCAGTCCGGAGAGGTCGCACTCGTCGAAATGGGTCGTGAAGTTCCCCTCGACATTGGCCTTCCGGAAATCGAGCAGCTGGTTGATGAGCTCCAGCAGCCGGTCGGTGCTGTTCTTGATGATGCGCAGGTATTCGTTCTCCTTGTCGTCGGCCTTGCGGTGCCGCATGATGTACTCCAGCGGTCCGACGATCAGGGTCAGCGGGGTTCGGATCTCGTGCGCGAGGCTCGTCAGGAAGTTGATCCGCGCCCGATAGAGTTCGTGCTCCCGCTCGTTCTCGATCTGCCGCAGGTTCTCGCGATACCGCCGCCGGATGCGGATGCGGTAGTAGTTCACCGAGAAGAAGAGGAAGGCCGACGCCAGCAGGCAGTAGAGGATCAGCGCCCACACCGAGCGGTGGAACGGCGGAGTGATCTGGATAGCCAGCGTCGTCTCGGCTATCGACCAGTCGCCGGTGCCGACGGCGGCCTGCACACGGAAGAGGTACTTGCCGGGACGCAGCTTATAATATACGGTCGTATTGCCGTCGTTGATCATGTGCCAGGACTCGTCGTCGTTGTTGCCGTCGAGCCGGAACCGGAACCGCAGATTCTCCGAGGCGAGATAGCCCGGTGCGATGAAGCGCAGACCGATGAACGACTGTTTGTGCGACAGCCGGATCCGCCGGGTCTTGACGATCGACTTTTCGAGCGGCGAATTCGCCGCTCCGGGATGGATCGGCTCGCCGTCGACGAGCAGGTCGGTGATGACGACCGGCGCCACGGCGGGGGCTTCGACCATCTCCCGCAGCGAGAAGAGACAGAGACCGTCCGACGTACCCAGCATCATCTGCCCGTCCGGGGTGCGGATGCCCGAGTTGGAGTTGAACATCGAGCTGTTCAGACCGTCCGTGTGCCGGTAGACCCGCAGGTTGCCGGTTGCGACGTTCAGCACGGCCAGTCCGTTTCCGGTCGAGATCCACAAGCGCTCGCCGTCGGGAATCAGATGTTTGATGTTGTTGTTCGGCAGCTCCAGCCCCTCGTAACGCACGAAATCGTCCGTCGCGGCGTCGTAGAGACAGAGCCCCCGTTCGGTACCCACCCAGAGCCGTTTCGCATCGCCTACGGCCAGTGCATTCACCGAGTTGCTGCTCAACGAGCGGGGTGCGTTCTCGGCGAACTGATAGCTCCGGCTCGTTCCGGTCCGCACGTCATAGGAGTAAAGGCCCTGCTCGGCCGTGGCGACCCACAGCAGTCCGGTGTTCGGATCCTCCTCGATGTCGCAGACCCGGGAGCTCTCCTGCAACAGTTCGAAACAGTCCCCCGCCCGGTTATAGCCGTACAGACCGCGCGCCGTACCGGCGTATATGCGGCCGGACTTGCTTCTGAAAACGTTGAATACGCGGGGCGACGAGGGGTCCTCGTCCGTCAGCCAGGCCCGCTCCGCGCCGCTCTTGAGATCGATCATCCGCACACCGCACTGGTAGGCAGCCATCCAGAGCCGCTCCTCCTCGACCAGCATCGAATAGATGGTGCAGTTGTGCATCGACATCTCGTGCAGCGTGCGGAAAGGCTCCATGCTGCCCGTCGCGGCGTCGAACAGCATGATGCCGTTTCCCTCCGTGCCCAGCAGGTAACGGTGCCCGCGCCACGGACAGACGGCGTAGACCTCGCGACCCAGTTCGGGCCTTTCGGGCTGCGAGGTGTGGTAGTAGACGAAGCGATTGTGACCGGGATAGAACTCGACGCCGTCGTAATAGGAGCCCAGCCAGATGTTGCCGTCCCGGTCGCGCAGGCAGGCATAGACGTTGCGGTTCCTGCCCCCGCTGAACGAGGAGTTGTCCTTCTGCTTCGGGCAGAGACGGTTCTCGACGATCTTGAAAACCGTGGCTCCGGCGTTGGAGCAGACGAGCAGTTCGCCCGGAGCGATCTCGGTGAGGTAGTGGACGCGGTGCAGCAGTCCCTCCTGCTTCCAGGCGTTCTGATTGGTGAAGGTTCCCGTCCGGCGATCCAGGCAGTCGACGCCCGAATTGACCGTACCTATCCATATATTGCCGTTCGAATCCTCGGTCAGGGCGTCGATCGAGTTGTCGGACAACCCGCCCGGACCGGCCTTGTAGCGGGTGAACCGGCCGGTCGACTTGGAGAAGGCGCAAAGGCCCTGGTCGTAGGTGCCGAGCCAGATCGTCCCGTCGCTGCTCTCGTAGACCACCGAAATGTAGTTCTGCGAGATGGAGTGCTCGTCGTCGGGATCGTGGCGGTAGAGCGTCAGTCCGCCCGTTGCGGGCGTATAGCGGAAGAGCCCCTGCTCGACGGTCGAGATCCAGATCTCCCCCTCGCTGTCCTGCATCACCTTGATCGTCCGGCCTGCGACGGATACGCCGTCGGCCGTGCGGACGTCGAAGTGATGAAAGTCGTCGATATCAGGGTCATAAATATCCACGCCGTCGTCCAGCGTGAGCCAGATGCAGCCGCGGTCGTCGATCTCCAGATCGAGGATCGAATCGCCCGAAAGGCTGCTGCCGGAGCCGGTGCGGTAGTTGCGGAAACGGGTGCCGTCGAAACGGCTCAGACCGTTGTTCGTTCCGAACCAGATGAAGCCCGCATCGTCCTGAACGATTCCGTAGACCTGGTTGGATGCCATCCCCTCCTGAACCGAATAGGTTCTCGAATAGGAGTAGGCGCGGTGCGCGTCGGAAAGCATCGGGTGCAGAGCGAGGAGAGTCAGGAAGATAACGAATAGACGCATGATTTCAATGTACAATTTGGTTTCGAAGATAGTAAATAGAAGCCGAACCGCAAAGATAATTTCATACAAAAAAAGGCGAATCCGGCCTACCCCGATCGCCGCCGGAGGCACTCCGGAGCCCTATTCGCCTCATTTCCGCGGGAAAAAGGCCATCTTACCCTGAATATGTTCGATTTTACCCCCCCCCATGCGAATATCGAACTACTTTTGTGTCGACTTGAAACAACAAACCTGACAGAATATGCGAAAAATTCTCATCTTGACGTTCCTCACTCTTCTCATGGGAACGAATGCCTGGTCGAAAGGCAGGAAAACCGGCGGCAGCGATCCGGCAGCCCGCGGTGTCATCGAACGCACGCTCGGCTACTACCCCAAGAATCTCTCCTTGCAGGTGACCGGACGTCTGCAGGACGGCTCCGACTACTTCTCCACGGAGGTGCGCGACGGCCGTCTGACGGTTTGCGGCAGCACCCCGGTGGCCGTCTGCCGCGGCTTCTACGACTACGTGCGTTCCAACAACTACGGCGTAGCCACCTGGTCGATCAACAACATCGCTCTTCCGGAGCAGTTGGACGATCAGGCACTGAAGCTGGTCGTTTCGCCTTTCAAGCACCGTTACTACATGAATGTCTGCACGTTCGGCTACACCATGCCCTACTGGAAATGGGAGGACTGGCAGCGCGAGCTGGACTGGATGGCCCTGCACGGATTCGACATGCCCCTTTCGCCCATCGGCAGCGAGGCCATCTTCGCCCGCGTATGGAAGAAGATGGGCATGACCGACGAGGAGATCGGCGACTTCGTGACCGGCTGCGCCCACCTGCCCTGGTTCCGCATGGGTAACATGTCGAAGCTGGACGGCAACCTCTCGCAGGCCTTCTACGACCAGACCATCGCCCTCGAGCACAAGATCGTCGACCGCATGAACGAACTCGGCATGTCGCCCATCTACAACGCCTTCGCCGGCTTCGTGCCCGAAGCGCTGAAGCGCATCCACCCCGAGGTGAAGCTCGTGGAGACCGGCTGGCGCGACCGCGACTGCTACGTGGCCCACTACCTGCCCTCCGATACGGAGCTCTACCAGGAGATCGCCGCCATGTATATCAAGGAGTGGGAGCAGGAGTTCGGCAAGGGCAAGTATTACCTGGCCGACAGCTTCAACGAGATGGAGATCCCCTTCGCCGAAAAGGGCACGCAGGAGCGCTTCGACCAGATCGCCGACTACGGCAAGCACCTCTACAAGTCGATCTGCGACGTCAATCCCGACGCCGTATGGGTGATGCAGGGCTGGATGTTCGGTTTCCAGCGCCACATCTGGGATCCCGAAAGCATCCGCGCCCTCTTCTCGGCCGTGCCCGACGACAAGCTGGTGCTGCTCGACCTGAGCGTGGACTTCAACTACGGAATCTGGCAGAGCGAGTACACCTGGAACTACGCCCCCAAGATCTACAACAAGCAGTGGGTCTACAGCACCGTGCCCAACTTCGGCGGCCGCACCTGCCCCATCGGCAACATCGACTTCTATCTGAACGGACACCTGCGCGCGCTGACCTCGCCCAACAAGGGCAACCTGATGGGCTACGGAACCGCACCCGAAGGCGTCGAGAACAACGAAGTGACCTACGAGGCCATCTCCGACGCCGCATGGAGCTCCTCCTACATGGACGCCGACGAGTGGCTGAAGGGCTACACCCTCTCCCGCTACGGCAAGTGCCCCGAGGATCTGGTGACCTTCTGGGACAAGATGCAGAAATCCTCGAACCGCGGATTCTCGAGCCGTGCCGTCTACCGCATCCAGGTACAGCCGTTCCGCCGCCTCTCGGGCTGCTACGACACCACGCCCACCCATTTCGAAGCCCTGGAGTCCTTCATCGCCGCCGCCGATCAGATGGGCGACAACGAGGCTTACCGCCGCGACGCGGCTCTCTACGCCGGTCTGTACGCCTTCGGCAAGGCCGATCTGCTGGCCTTCAAGATCTACAACAGCTATCTGGAGGGCAACGCCGCTAAGGCTGCCGAGCAGGAGAAGGAGTTCCGCCGCATGATGCTGACGGCCGACAAGTTCCTCCACTCCGTACCGCAGTACGACCTCCAGCGCTGGATCGACTTCGCCCGTGCCTGGGGCGTGACGCCCGAGGAGCAGGACCGCAACGAGACCAACGCCCGCCGTCTGGTCACCACGTGGGGTCCCGGCCGCGACCACGACGGTCTGAACGACTATAGCGCCCGCATCTGGTCGGGTCTGATCCGCGACTACTACCTGCCCCGCTGGGAGAACTACTTCAACGCCCGCAAAGCGAACACCACCTTCGACTTCAACCAGTGGGAGTATCAGTTCGCCGACAAGCACGGTCTTTCGCCCGTGGAGCCTTACGCCGACGTCGTAGCCGCAGCGAAGGAGTTGGTAGCCAGCACGAAGCACATCACGAACGAACCCGAAGGAACGATTCAGGGCTGGTCGAGCCTCGACCTGCAGGACGGGAAGACCAAGTTCGCCCACTTCATCCATCCGGTGCTCTATCCCCGCGTCAAGGGCATCCGCTTCACGCATGTCCGCGGCAACGACCCCGTTACGCTGAAGCGCGTCCAGATCAACGCCAAAGGCGCCTCGCAGTGCCTGGTCGACGCAGATCGGGAGATCAGCAAGGAGAATCCGGTCGTGGAGCTCGCACTGGACGTCAAGAACAGGGACAAGGGCTTCGAAACCATCTACCTGGACGTATATCTGGAGAACACGAAGAAGGGCGGCGATTCGAACGTACAGGTTCAGCTGCTGCTCGACGAAAAGAGATAGACCTAAAAGGGTTCGGCCATGCGAATAGGCGAGTGATTGTATGTATGCGAATAGAGTACAAAGTGTGGCCGACCCTTTTACCGACATGATCGAGGCCCCGCAATCGCGGGGCCTCGACTGTTTTTACAGCTCTCCGTGCCGAGGCAGGGGCATGCCGTCGGGGCCGATCCGGTAGTCGATGGACGCCCGGCGGGCCTGCGAAATCTGGCAGGAACGGGGAATGCGATAGAGGCGGCCCTCCTTGAGCAGACGGGCTCCGGTCTGGTGGAACCGGAAGGGCACGCCGCACTCCACGCACTGCCGCCGGATATCCAGCACCCAGTCGTAGTCGCAGGGGCGGGCATGCAGGCCCGATTCGCCGCCCACCGAAACCTCCTCGATTGCATCATCGTCCAGCCACGACGACAGATCGAGCCGCTCGAGCAGGGGCGCGGCGATGATCGCCTTGTGGCGGATCGGCAAGTCGCGGAAAATCGGCAGCCGATACTCCGCCATCGCCCGGTTCTCCACCGTGCAACCCACGATCACGTTTTCCCAGCCGTCGCCCCAATCATCGGGCACCGCAGCGGCGAAACGGTCGATCCGCTTGGTGAAAAAGAAGAAGCGGCAGTCGCTCCGCCGGCGTATCATCTCCCAGGCGCCGGCCCGCCACGCATCGGCATCGGAGAGCAGGAAATCGGAGGTGAAGCAGGTGAAGACGAAGGCTCCGGGAGGGATCTTCCAGCTCCCGTCGCGCTTACGCCTCAGGGGCAGATCGTAATCCCGGTTCCGCCGCGCCTCGCTGCTGGCCGTCTCCGTCCCGTACATCTCGTCCTGCCGATAGACATAGCAGTAGCGGCACCCGGGGCTGATCTTCGTACAGCCGTGCCACGGGTTCCAGCTCCATCCGTAATAGGCGTTCATCCGCTCGTTTTCCACTACTACACAAAATTCTTCAGGCGAAATTCAAAAATAGTCGGGATATTTTATCAAAAACATGGGACAAATTGTCGGGTTGATAAAATATCCCGGTCCGAAGCCCGCCGTTTTTATACATTTGTTAAAAATTCGGGGAGACAAAACTACATAAAATCAACCAAAAACCAATACCGACAATCATGAAAAAAATCCTGCTCCTCATCACGACCTTCGCGATGGCCGCCTGCGGTTCCGACTACGACGATACGGAACTGCGCGGAAAAATCTCCGATCTGGACAGCCAGCTCTCCACACTGGAACAGCAGATCGAGCGGATGCAACAGACCGCCGACAAGATCAACGACGACATAGCCGCTCTGCAGCGCATTGCGAACGGCATCGCCATCACCTCCGTGACGCCCGCAGCCGACGGCGGCTACACGATCACCTTCAGCGACGGACAGAGCTACACCATCGCCAACGGCGCGAAGGGCGACAAGGGAGAGACCGGCGGTCCGGGCGCACCCGGTGAGAAGGGCGACGATGCCGTCAGCCCGATGTGGCGCATCGACGCCGAGGGCTATTGGCAGATCTCGTTCGACGGCACGAACTGGGAGTACCCCAACAACCAGAAGATCAGCGCACTGGGTCAGACAGGTCCCGACGGCGCCACCGGACCTGAAGGTGCGCAGGGGGTTACGCCGCGCCTGAGCGTCGACGCCGAGGGCTACTGGACGGTAAGCTACGACGGCGGTGCGACCTGCGAGCGAGTCAAGGACGCGGCCGGCGAGGATGTGAAGGCCGTAGGAAACGGCAACGGCGCTCCGTCGACCGGATACGACTCGGTATTCGCCTCGGCGAAGCTCTCCGACGACGGCTCGACCCTCGAAGTGGTGCTGGCCGGATCGACTGAGACCCTTTCGATCCCCGTGGGCGGCAGTGCCCTGGCGCAGCTGATGCTGGACAGTGCTCCCGTGACCGAAAAGCAGCTCTTCGCCTATAACGAGACGAAAGTCTACGAACTGAAGGCCTCGGCCGACTACGTGAAGGTGCTGGGCCGGCCCGACGGCTGGAAGGTCGGCTGCGAGGCTGGCAAGGTGAGCGTCACGGCTCCGGCCGAAGGCACGCGGGCCACGGCCGACTCGTCGACCGACGTATCGCTGCTGGCCGTCCTGAACAACGGACTTTCCTGCGTGGTGCGCATGGAGGTGGGAATCGACGGCTCGGCAGCTCCCGTGGCCCGTCAACTCGACGCCCCCGTCCTGACGGCCGGCGCCGCCACCGCCACGAGTGTGACCGTGAACTGGACGCCCGACGCGAACGCCTCGGGCTATCTCTACAAGGTGAACGGCGGCACCGAGCAGTCGCTGGGCAAGACGGGCTCCGTCACCGTTACGGAACTGACAGCCGAGACCGCCTACACCGTAGCCGTGAAGGCCGCCGGCGACGGCACGAACTACACCGATTCGGAGTGGGCTTCGATCGAGGTCCGCACGACGGCCACCGGAACGGTCAACCCCGAACCCGCCGTCGAAACCCTGACACTCGATGCAAAGGCCATGTCCGAGGCCGGTCTGGGGCTGCCCACCGGCAAGACGGGTCTGGTCGCCGGCTCCCCGAACAGCTGGAGCTGGGAGGACATCGGCTTCGAGAGCTACCTGGCTCTCGCCACCAGCGCCAACGCTGCGGCCGTAAAGGTTCCGGTGCTCTACTTCTACAAGGCTGCGACCGCAGGCGACACCACCCTGCGCAACACGACCCCGCTGGGCGAGATCGTGAAGATCACGGTCAACCTGATCGACAACGGCCTCAAGAAGGGCAGCATCTTCACCATGACGGCCAATGCCGGAGCCACCGAAACGGCGGTTCTCTCGTCGAACGACAATGTGAAGGCCACGGAGCACGTCTACACCTTCCCGGCCGGCAACAACGGCATGTTCCTCTTCAAGAATGCCTCGGCCGAAGACGGCAAGGTCGTATCCATCGTCATCGAATATAAAAAGTAGACCGCACCATGAAAAAGATCATCTATTCCGCACTGCTCGCGGCGGTTTCGCTGGGCTGGAGCTGTTCGGACGCATACGACGACTCCGAGCTGAACGGCCGGACGAACGACCTCGCCGCACGCATCGGGGCCGCCCGCGAGCAACTGAACCGGCTCAACGACGACCTGAAGAGCTATGCCGATCTCGTGGCGTCGCTCGACGGCTACCGCTGCATCACCGGCGTGACGGAGGCGGCCGGCGTCGTCACCATCACCTACGATAACGGCGATACGGATGTCCTCTCCTGCGGCGCGAAGGGAGAGACCGGCGACCGGGGCGATCAGGGAGCCGCCGGAGAGAAGGGCCCCGACGGCAGTGCCGCAGAGATGCCCCTGCTGAAGATCGACCCCGCAGACGGCTATTGGAAGATATCGACCGACGGCGGCAAGAGCTGGACCGATGTACTGGACACCGCCGGACAGCCCGTCAAGGGCACTGGCGAGGCCGGAGCCGCCGGCCGTCCCGGCGGGCAGGGCTCCGCGGGGAAGACTCCCGTGCTGGGGATCGACGCGCAGGGCTATTGGACGGCCGACTACGGCGACGGCAGCGGTGCCGTCCGAATCCTCGACGCCGACGGCAGACCTGTGTCCGCCGACCCCTCGAAACTCCCCGATTCGCTCTTCCGTTCGGCCCGGCTGTCGGAGGACGGCAGCGCGCTGATCGTGGAGCTGATCTCGGGCGTGCGGATCGAGGTTCCGGTCGCCGAAGCTTTCGTATTCATGATAACCTCTTCAGGCACCGAACTCTTCGAGGCCGGTGAGACCCGCACGTTCCCGCTCCGACAGCGCGGCGTAGCGGAGATCGGCATCGAGCGTCCCGACGGATGGGCCGTGAAGGTGAGCGAGGAGCAGGTGGAGATCACCGCTCCGGCCTCCGGCGGCGAGGGCGAGATCGTGCTGTGGGCCGTCTCCTCCTCGGCCCGGCTGAAGCTGGCCGCCATCGCCGTGAAGGCGGAGGGAGGCGACGAACCCGTGGATCCGATCGATCCCCCCGTAACGGGTAATGTCGAACTGGACAAGCTCTACGGCTACGGAGAGAAGGCCACGGGCGGCGAAGGCGCCGCAGCGTCCGACATCCACCACTTCGACGACGGCGCCAAGTTCCAGACCTGGCTGCTGGCCCGTCAGAAGGCCAAGTCGACCACTCCGGCCATCGTATGGCTCAGCGGCACCTTCACGAAGGATCAGGGCCGCTCCGCCAGCAGCCCCTGGTTCGACGTCAAGGACACGCACAACATCACCATTTACGGCACCGACGGCTTCGTGATGCAGAACATCGGCCTCTTCCTGGTGCGGGCATCGAACATCGTGATCCGCAACCTCTACATCCAGATGCCGAAGGCCGACAACGGCGCCGACGGCATTTCGATGCAGGATTGCGAGAACGTATGGGTCGACCACTGCACGTTCCAGTCGATGAACCAGTCGCACGACTACGAGGACGGCTCGTGCGACATCACCCACGCCACGCACGGCGTAACGGTGTCGTGGTGCCACTTCATCCAGACGCAGAAGAGCTGTCTGGTAGGCCACTCCAACAGCCAGACGGCCGACAAGGCGATTACCGTCACGTTCCACCACAACCACTTCGACGCCTCGTCGTCGCGCCACCCGCGCGTCCGTTTCGGCAAGGCCCACGTCTACAACAACTTCTACGACGGGTGCACGACCTACGGAGCCGGCAGCGCCTACGGGGCGATGGTACTGGTCGAGCACAACCATTTCGACGCCGTGGCCCTGCCCACCGACATCTGCACCTACCCCGCCAAGCCGAGCGGCAGCAGCTGGGTGTCGAACCTGCAAGGCAGCGAGGCCGGTTTCCTTTACGAGTGCGACAACGAGTATGTGAACAATCCGTCGAATTTCCGCGGCCCCTTCACCAACGTGGAGTACACGAGCTACAACGGTCCGAAGATCGCCGCGCCCTACCGCTACGAGGACTTCAAGCCGGCCTACGCCTATGAGGTCGACGAGGCGGCCCGCATCCCCGAGATCGTTCCGTCGGGTGCCGGCGTGGGCAAGCTCGCGGGCTTCGACAAGGCTCCGATTGCCGTCGACAACGGCGGCGTGACGGGCGGCGGCACGGATCCCGGTCCGGTCGATCCGGTCGACCCGAATCTGCCTGTCGAGCTGGCGAACGGCTGGATGACCTTCGACTACAACGGCTCGTCGAACAGCGTGTCCGCCACGGCCGACGGTCTCTCGATCACCGCCTGCGGCAAGTTCGAGAGCGGCAACCAGAAGTTCGGATACGTCTACCGCGAGGTGACGGGCGATTTCGAGCTGGTCGCCACGCTCGACGCCTACACGGCCCTCAAGAGCGGCAATCAGGCGATGGCCGGCATTCTGCTGACCCCGGACGTCACGGCTCAGGGCACGAATCTCCTGCACGTCATGGCGGGCTACAACGCCACGGGCTACTACTCACGCCGCGTGGCGGCCGGAAATGCCGGCCGCGGCAGCCTCTCCGCCTCCGCAACGGGCGGCAAAACGGTGCTGAAGCTGGTCCGCACGGGCAGCGACTGCACGATCAGCCTGTCCGCAGACGGCGGCGCCACCTTCGGCACCCCGCGCAAGGAGAGCTTCGCCACGCTGCCCGAGACCGTTTGCGTCGGTTTGGCCGTCAACAGCGGCGACAGTTCGAAAACCGCTACGGCCCGATTCGGCGAAGTGACCCTCGACGGCACGCCCATCGGCTTCGTCGAAAAGTAACTCGATAAATAAAAGGGGCTGTCCGCTTGGACAGCCCCTTTCGTTTCGTTATGGATGGGATCAGAAGAGATAGCGTTCGTGCTTGACCTTCTCCACCAGACGGAAAATATCCTGCCAGGCCTCCTCGCCGAAGGTCGTGCCGACCACCTCGATCACCTTGCCGGCCGTAATGGCGCCGATGGTACCGCACTGACGCAGGTTCAGCCCCTCGCACAGTCCGGCCAGGAATCCCGCGGCGTAGAAATCGCCTGCGCCCGTCGTGTCGACCCGCTTGGCGGCCGCCATGATCCCGACGTGCACCACCTCCTCGTGGCGCTTGATGAGGGCCCCCTTCATGCCGATCTTCACCACCACCAGTTCGCACGACTCGGAGATGGCATTGAGCGCATTGAGCGGCTCGGCCTCGCCAGTGAAGGCGCGCGCCTCGTCCTCGTTGGCGAAAAGGATGTCGACATAATCGCGCACGAGCTCCTGCAGGAACTCCAGATTTTCCTCCACCACGTTGAAGCTGGCGAGATCGATGGCGATCTTCAGACCGCACGCCTTGGCCGTGCGCATGGCCCCGCGGATCAGTTCGTGATCCTGCACGAGATAGCCCTCCACGTAGAGGCAGTCGTAGCCGTCGAAGACGGTGGACTGAATCTCCTCGGCCTTCATCTCCAGCGCGGCGCCCAGGTGGGTGACCATCGTCCGCTCGCCGTCGGGCGAGATCAGCGACACGCACTTGCCGGAGCGCTCCTCGCCGCGGAAGATGATGGGTTCGACCCCCAGATTCTCCAGCGCCTGCTCGAAGAAATCACCGGTCTTGTCGTGTCCCACCTTGCCGATGAATCCCACCGAAGCACCCAGACGGGCCATTGCCCGGATGGTGTTGCCGGCCGAACCGCCGAGCGAGAGGGAGTAGGGAAGCCCGGCCACCGATTTCGAGATTTCGGTCTGAAGCTTCGTATCGACCAGGCTCATCGAACCCTTCTTGAGTTGGAAACGCCCCAGCACCGAGTCGCTCTTCAGATTGACGAGCATGTCGGTCAAGGCATTTCCGATACCTATTACACGTTTCATTTTCGATATGTTGGATTAGTATTATTCGGTTTCGGGCGAAGAATTCCCCTAAATGGAGAGGATCTTCACCAGATCGAGCGACACGCGGTCGATGGTCTTGTCGTGTCTGACCGCCTTCGGGAAGGGGACGTAGACCATCTGTCCGTTCTTGATGCCGATCATCACGTTCCGCTGGCCCTCCATCAACGCCTCGATGGCCGCCTCGCCCATGCGCGAAGCCAGGATGCGGTCGATGGCCGTGGGCGAACCGCCGCGCTGAATGTGTCCCAGAATGGTGACGCGGGCGTCGAACTCGGGAAACTCCTCCTTCACGCGCCGGGCCAGCCCCATCGCGCCGCCCGTAGCGGGATTCTCGGCCACCAGCACGATCGCCGAATTCTTGCTCTTGCGGAATCCGTGGTTGATAAGCTCGGCCAGCTGGTCCACCTCGGTCTCGATCTCGGGGATGATGGCCGCCTCGGCTCCCGAGGCGATGGCGCTGTTCAGGGCCAGGAATCCGGCCGTGTGGCCCATCACCTCCACGAAGAAAAGCCGCTCGTGGCTCGTGGCCGTGTCGCGCAGCTTGTCGACGGCATCCACGATGGTATTCAGGGCCGTATCGTAACCGATGGTGGAGTCGGTGCCGCCCAGATCGTTGTCGATCGTACCGGGCAGGCCGACGATCGGCACGTCGTACTCCTGCGCGAAGATCGAGGCACCGGTCAGCGAGCCGTCGCCGCCGATCACCACCAGCGCGTCGATACCGGCCGCCCGCATGTTGTCGTAGGCCTGCCGGCGCCCCTCGGGCGTCTGGAACTCCTTGCAGCGGGCCGTCTTGAGGATGGTGCCGCCCTGCTGGATGATATTGCTTACGCTCTTCGAGCGGAAATCGACGATTTCATTCGTCATCAGGCCTTTGTAGCCCCGCATGATTCCCTTGACCTCGAATCCGTTATAGATTGCCGTGCGGGTTACCGCACGAATCGCCGCATTCATGCCGGGAGCATCGCCGCCCGACGTCAGAATGCCGATACATTTGATCGTCATCGTTTCAATCCCAATTAAAAACGTTCAAAGTTACGAAAACTTTTAGCTTCTGCAAAAAGCACACCGCCTTTCCGCCTTACAGAACCTCGCAACAGCAAAAAAGGCGCACCCCGCAGAGGGATGCGCCTTCGCAATGAACTTTCTATTTCAACCGACTAACGGATGGTCTCTTCATATCCGGTCTTCGAAGGCAAGCTCCTCCTCTCCGTCCGCCTCGCGCTCTGCCGGCACGTCGGAGAGCAGGTTCCGGCTGTCATGGGTCGGTGCAGGGAGCGGCCGGCTCCACTCGTCCGCCTCGTCGCTGTTACAGTCGCGCACAGCCGAGGCGATCAGCGCGATGATCGTAACGATCCAGAGCAGGAAGGTCGCCAGCGTCCAGCGGCCCGACGGGCGGCGCGAGGCGATCAGGCACATCAGTACGTAGATCATCAGCAGGCAGGGAATCAGTACGATCAGCAGGCCGAATGTGGCCGTCAGGTCGACCACGTGGAAACCGGAGAGGTCGGACAGATGCGGCACGACGACACCCAGACTGAAGAGCGCGACGATCAAGCCGCAGGCCGCCACCATGAGGGTGAAAACGATCAGGCCGGCGAAGAGCTTCAGCAGGATCAGCAACACCGTACCGAAGGCCGAGACCGTACTGGCCACCACGGTTTTGGAGTCGCCGTCCACCCCGCCGGCTGCGGCGGTCGCCGAGCCGATGGCGGCGGAGGTGATGCGCTCGCCTTTCATCTCCAGCTTCTGCCGTGCCGTGCGGGCCGTCGGAACGACGAACCACATGATCAGATAACCCAGCACGAAAAATCCCATCAGGTTTCCGGCCAACCGGTCGAAGAAGTGCGAAAGAGGTATCCAGTTGAACAGCACCATCGCCAGCAGGGGCGAGAAGAACGCCAGACGGATCCAGACCGAATCCACGTCGAAATACTTGCCCAGACCGGCGCAGACGCCACCCAGCTTGGCATTCTCAGGGTCCCGATAGAGTCGGCGCGGAATGCGGGGAGCAGCCGGCTTCGGACCCTCCGCACCCTCCTCCCCGATCTGTTCGGGCGAGCCCATCTGGGCGATGATGTTCCGGATGAGCGGGAGCTCCACGGTGCGGGTGCCGTCCTGGACCGAGAGGATCAGCTCGGCGATCCGCGCCTCGATGTCGGCCACGATCTCGTCACCGTCCTTATGGCCGGCATATTGGGTGCGCAGGCGCTTCAGATAGGCGTCCAGCACCTCGAAAGCATCGTCGGCCAGCGTAAAGGCGATGCCCGATATACTGCATTTTTTCACGGTATTCATCTTTTTTCGAATCAGTTTATGCGTTCATCGATTATCTGCCGCTGCGGACGCTTCCGCCCGACGACGTGGTTACATCGGCCTGCTCGGGCCGGCAGCCGTTTTCGACTGCTCCGCCCGAAGAGGCGTTCGCCTTCAGCGACTTCGAACAGCAGACCGTGCTCTTTCCTCCGGACGAAGCCCGGACGTCGGCATCGTCAACCGTCAGTTCTCCGGCATCCACCTGTCCCGAAGAGCTCGCATGCACCTTGCAGCTCACCGCGCGACCCTCCAGTTCGATCTTCGCGGCCGACGAAGCATCCGCCTCGACCCGCTCCGCCTCGATCTCCAGCTCGATCTTCGCAGCCGACGAGCCGTCGAGCGATACGTTCCCGGTCACGACGCGGCCCTCGATCTTACCGGCCGAGGAGGCGTTGGCGGCGAACGCCGGCACGGTGAAGCTGCCGTCGATCCTACCGGCCGAAGATACCTTGAGTTTCAGCGGCTGCTCTCCGGCGAGCTCCCCGGCATCGACCCGACCCGCCGAATGGGCCGAGAGTGACCGGATCCGGCCGTTTCGCGGAGCGATGACCTCGACCTCGATGTCGCCGATCGAGTTGATGACCGGATCGATCGTCGCCACGAGCTGCTTGTTCTCACAGGTGATCCAGACATAGGGCATGACATTCTCGTCGGCCCGCACCGTGATCTGGTCCGTCGGCTCGTCGACCAGACGGACCCGGACGCACCGCATGGCCTCCACGGAGGTGAATTCGGGGCAGGGAATCGTTTTCGTCACCGGGTCGCCATTGCCGCGCAGCGACTCCGAGAAGCGGGAGCCGACCCGGTTGCAGGAGGGAAATACGATGGAAACCAGCATCGAGGCCAGGATCAAAACAGTTTTTACGACAGTTTTCATGACAATAGAAGTTTTAAGGGTTAATCTCTGTTTTCCGTCTCCGCGTGGCGGATCTTTTGAATCTGACCGACCAGTTCGTCCCACGCCTCGTCGAAATAGTTCAACTGTTCGCGGCCCTTCTCGGTCAGGGTATAGTACTTGCGGGGAGGCCCCTGGGGCGACTCCTCCCAACGGTAGGTCAGCAGACCGGCGTTCTTCTGCCGGGTCAGAATGGGATAGAGGGTCCCCTCCACCACGATCATCTGCGCCTGCTTCAGCTCGGCGATGATCTTCGGAGCATAGGAGTCCTCGCGCGATATAATGGCCAGGATGCAATACTCCAGAATTCCCTTGCGCAACTGCGCCTTAACATTCTCTTCACTCATATTTCTCTCTTTTCTACGTTATTTCCTACCCGGCTCCTCGGGAACGATCAGCCACATGAGGACATAGACCCACACGGAAAGCCCCAGAAAGAGGATTCCGATCAGCGTAGCGAGCCGGACCATCGAGCGGTCCAGCCCCAGGTAGTCGGCCAGACCTCCGCAAACGCCGGCCAGGATGCGGTCCGACGAACGGTAAAGACTTTTCTGTATCATAACGAACGGTTTTCGGGGTTATTCGTTTTTGTTTCGCGCGTAAAAGGGGCGCGCCGGCTCCTCGGGAATCACGATCCAGAGGACGACGTAAGCCCAGATCGACAGACCGCCGCAAAGAATCAGCAACAGCATCAGCAGGCGAATCAGCGTGGCGTCCACCGAGAAGAAGCGGGCCAGACCGCCGCAGACGCCGGCAATCGACCGATCGGTCAGCGAGCGGCGCAGCACGCGCCGCACCTCCTCCTTTTCGGGTTCGGCACCGCCCTCCTCACCGGGCAGCTCGCCGAAATCGGAGGGTCGTCCCATCCGGGCCATGGCCTCCTGCACCTGCTTCAGCGTGACGACCATCAGCGGGGAGGGCAACTGCTCGCGGAAGATCTCGGCCAATCGATATTCGACATCCTGCATCGTCTCGCGCTCCTCCTCCGAAAGACGGGCGGCGATATCGTCCAGGTAGCTCTTCAAAGCCGAGTAGGCATCCGCCTCGAAGACGAACGATTGCGATGCTACACTGGCATTTACAGTCTCTTTCATAACTCTGTTTTCAGGGTTGTTGTTAATTACCACTATTATCGTAATGCAAATATAGAAACAATTTTACTATTATGCAAAACAAAGTACTATTTTTTTTGACATTTTTTTTCCCTGCCCTCCCAACAATCACGTATTTAGGCTTCGGAACTTGCGCCGACAAAAGAAAATGACTACCTTCGTGACCCGAAAACGTTACGAAACTCCGAACGATGGCTACCGACAACCGCATCCGAAAGATCGTCCGCCCGCTGATTCTGCTGGCGATCTTCGCCGCTGCCTGGACGGGAAAGACCTTCGACCTGCATACGCCGGAGTTCTACCGGGCCCAGCGGATCGAGACGCTCGCCGACGCCGGCCGGGAGGGAGCCGCCCGCGAGCAGGTATGCACCTACTGCCCGATCTGCCACTTCGAGTTCTACTATTTCGAGCAGGCCTCCGCGCCGCTCTGCATCACGCCCGACACGCTTCTGCTCGGCGACGCCCCACTCTGTCCGCCCTGCCGGATTGCCGCCGCCTCCCCGGAGCGACGCTCCCAGCGGGCGCCGCCGACCGCCCTTCTCGCCTGACATCCGCAGCGCGGACCCCTTCGCTGGGCCGGAATAATCCGGCCGCAACCCATCATACATATTATAATATACCTTATCCATGAAACACCTTTTCATCCGGGCGCTGCTGTCCCTCGTCGTGACGGCCTGCGCGCTCATCCAGCATAGCTATGCCCAGAAGCGTCCCAGCGACGCCCACATCTACGGCCACGTCGTCGACAAGACAACCGGCGAACACCTCCCCTACGTCACCGTACTGCTGGCCGGCACCACCATCGGCACGACCACCGACGCCACCGGCCACTACTTTCTGAAGAACCTGCCCGTCGGAGATTTCACCCTGCGCGTGCAGTCGGTAGGCTATCGCACCAGCGAGCGCCCCGTCACGATCACCGCACACGCCTCGCTGGAGGCCAATTTCGAGATCGAAGAGCAGCGGATCTCGCTCGACGAAGTGGTCGTATCGGCCAGCCGCAGCGCCACGCTCCGCAAGCAGGCCCCGGCGCTCGTCAACGTCGTGAATGCCGACCTGTTCGATAAGGTGGGCGCCGCCTGCCTGGCCGAAGGATTAAGTTTCCAGCCGGGAGTGCGGGTCGAGGACGACTGTCAGAACTGCGGATTCGCCCAGGTGCGCATCAACGGCCTGGACGGCCACTACTCCCAGATTCTGGTGGATTCGCACCCGATCTTCTCCTCGCTGACCGGCGTCTACGGACTGGAGCAGATCCCCGCGTCGATGATCGAACGGGTCGAGGTGCTGCGCGGTGGCGGCTCCGCCCTGTTCGGCTCGTCGGCCATCGGCGGCACGATCAACATCATCACCCGCGACCCGCTGCGCAACTCGGGCGAGTTCTCGCACACCCTCTCGGCCATCGGCTGCAGCAGCTCCTACGACAACAACACGACGCTCAACGCCTCCCTCGTGACCGACAACCGCAAGGCAGGGCTCTACCTCTACGGGCAGGCGCGCCACCGTTCGGGCTACGACCACGACGGAGACGGATTCACCGAGCTGCCCCAGCTCGAGAGCCAGAGCGTCGGGCTTCGTTCGTTCCTACGCACCGGGACCTACTCGCGCCTTACGCTCCAGTACCACCACATCGACGAATACCGGCGCGGAGGCGATCTGCTGGACCTCCCGCCGCACGAAGCGCTCGTCGCCGAACAGACCGACCACGGCATCGACGGCGGCTCGCTCTCGTTCGACTACTCGTCGGACGACCATCGCAACCGGCTGAACCTCTATGCCTCGTTCCAGAACACGGCACGCCGGAGCTACTACGGCGGCAACCGGGACCTCGACGCCTACGGACACACGCACGACCTGACCTTCGCGGCCGGAGCGCAATACGTCCACGAGTTCCGCCGCCTGCTCTTCCTCCCCTCGGAGCTGACGCTCGGCACGGAGTACAGCTTCGACGACTTGCAGGACGAATCGACCGGTTACGGCATAACCACCGACCAGACCGTACACATCGTCAGCGCCTATGCGCAGAACGAGTGGAAAAACGAGAAGTGGTCGCTGCTGATCGGCTGCCGGCTGGACAAGCACAACCTGATCGACCGACCGATAGCCAGCCCGCGCGCCAACCTGCGCTTCAACCCCACCGAGCAGATCAGCCTGCGGTTGAGCTACGCCGGAGGATTCCGCGCCCCGCAGGCCTTCGACGAGGACCTCCACATCTCCATCGTGGGCGGCGACCGGGTGCGCATCCTGCTCTCCGACGACCTCAAGGAGGAGCGTTCGCACAGCGTCAGCCTCTCGGCCGACATGTACCGCCGGTTCGGGCGCGTGGAGACGAACCTCCTGATCGAAGGTTTCCATACCGAGCTGGACGACGCCTTCGACCTTCGCGAAACGGCCGTCGAGGAAGACGGCACCCGCCTGCTGGAGCGTTACAACAGCTCGGGAGCCCGCGTCACGGGCTTCAACGTCGAGGCCAAGGCTGCCTTCACCCGCTGGTTCCAGCTGCAGGCGGGCATCACCTGGCAGCGAAGCCGCTACAAGGAGCCGCAATACTGGAGCGACGACGAGACGGTCGCTCCGGAGCGGCGCATGTTCCGCACCCCCGACCTCTACGGCTATCTCACGGCCGGATTCACCCCCGCAAAAGGGTTCGGCATCGACCTCTCGGGCACCTACACGGGCCGCATGCTGGTTCAGCACATGGCCGGATCGGGCGTCGTGCGCGACACGGCCGTCACCACTCCGCAGTTCTTCGACCTCGGGGTCAAGGTCGCCTACGAATTCGCCCTCTACCGGCAGGTTCGGGTACAGCTTCATGCCGGTATTAAAAACCTCTTCAATGCCTACCAGCGCGATTTCGACCGGGGAGCCGACCGCGACTCGGGCTACATTTACGGACCGTCGACGCCGCGCAGCTGGACGGCCGGCATCAAGGTCAGCTTCTGAACCGATCGGGGCGCACCCTTCTGCGGTGCGCCCCGATCCTTTCCACGAAAAAGGCCGACCCCGCAGGATCGGCCAGCACGAAACCGGGTATTCGCCCCGATCAGATATTGATGTCGAGAATCTCGAACTTGATGGTACCGGCCGGAACCGTCACGTCCACGCACTCGCCCTTCTTCTTGCCCAGCAGGGCCTTGGCGATGGGGGTGCCGATGGCCAGCTTGCCCTCGCGCAGGTTGGCCTCGTGCTCGGCGACGATGGTATAGACCACCTCCTTGCCGGTGTTGTGGTTCTTCAGCGTGACCTTGCTCAGGATCTGCACCTTCGACTTGTCGATCTTCGTCTCGTCGATCACACGGGCATTGGCGAGCGTATCCTCCATCTTGGCGATACGCATCTCCAGCAGGCCCTGCGCCTCCCGGGCAGCGTCGTACTCCGCGTTCTCCGAAAGGTCGCCCTTGTCGCGCGCCTCGGCAATCGCAGCCGAAATGGCCGGACGCTCCACCGAACGCATATGATCGAGCTCCTCCTTGAGCTTCTTGTAGCCCTCCGCAGTCAGATAAATAGTCTCTTTTGCCATAGTTCTTCAGACAGAAAAAATAAAGAATTCCAACCCGTTCAAGGTTAGAACCCCACATTCATTTTGTTTATGCAAAGGTAAAAAGGAAAAAACGATTTTCCAAATATTTCGGCGACGAATCCCCTTTTTGCCGCTTCGCCGGACCGTGCGACCTCCGCAGCCGGCGTTTTGGCATAAAGTGTGCCACGAGACGGGATCATGCACTGGATTCCGATGCTTCACCTGGCGATCTCCCTGCTCGCCCTGCCCTGGCTCGCCAACCGCCACCGCGACCCCATACGGCTCGCGGCGTGGTGGCTGCTGACGGCACTCTGTCCCCCGGCGAGCCTGCTGATCTACCTGCTGGTCGGCCAGGAACCCCGCGCACTGCCCTGCCCCCAGCCCGATTCGGACGACAGCTTCTCGCTGGACCGGCTGATCCGCAGCGGCTGCGGCGCACCGCGCCGGGAACACAACCGGGTCGAGCTGCTGCACAACGGATCGAACGCCTATGCCGCCCTAATCTCGGCCCTGCAGCGGGCCCGCCGCTCCGTCTCGATCTCCTACTACATCATCTGCGACGACCGGATCGGGCGCACGGTCTGCGACATCCTGATCCGCCGGGCCCGGGCCGGCGTGCAGGTCCGGATCATCTACGACGCCTTCGGCTCCCGCTGTCTCAAGGCGCAATTTCTGAAACGGCTGCGGCAGTCCGGAATCGACATCCGCCCCTATGCCCCTGTCCGCTTCCCGTGGTTCACCCCCTCGGCCATGCGACGCAACCACCGCAAGATGGTGATCGTCGACAGCCGGCTGGCCCTGCTGGGCGGCATCAACCTGGCCCGCTACTACCTGGACGGCGGAGAGCAGGGAGCCTGGCGCGACGAGCATCTCGCCATCGAAGGCGAGGCCGCCCTGGACCTCCAGCGGCTCTTTCAGGCCGACTGGCGCCGAGCAGGCGGGAACGACTTCACCCCCGACACCCCTGCGATGCCCCCCTCCGGCCGCTCGGCAGTACAGATCGGCTGGTCGGGACGCGGCGGATCGCGGAAGCTGCTCTTCGACGCCTTCCTCTCCGTGATCCTGAGGGCCGAACGCGAGATCCGCATCACATCGCCCTACTTCATGCCCCCCGTCGAGCTGCTGCAGGCCCTGCGTTGCGCCGCGAGCGGCGGCGTCCGCATCCGGGTGATGATCCCGACCGTGAGCGATTCGCGGCTGCTCGACCTCGTAGCCGAGAGCTACATAGACGACCTGCTGGCAGCCGGCGTGGAGCTCTACCGATATGAAGAGGGGTTCCTGCACGCCAAATTCCTGATCGTCGACGACCGGCTGGCCGCCGTCGGTACCGCCAACATGGACTACCGCAGTCTGGAGCTGAACGAGGAGGTGACAGCCTTCCTTTACGACCGGCAGCTCATACAGCGGCTTACGCATACCTTCGAGCGGGACCTGAAATCCTGCCACCCGGTCTCGGCCGCAAACTGGCATCCGCAATGGTGGCGCCGCCGCACGGGCGAACTGCTCCGCCTCGGCGCCCCACTCTTCTGAACAAAAAAAAGCGAGAGTCCGCAATCATGCGGACTCTCGCTTCGTAGTGCCACCGGGAGTTGCACCCCATTTGTAGACATTCGAAAATCATTACATCAACAAATAACGTTAGAATAATCTCCTTCTACTGCTCCATTAAACTTCTGCATTTCCATAGCATTATAGTGGATAATTTCTTGTTGCAAAATAGTTTAAAATCGTCGAGGCAAGCATAATTACTTTAAAATCTATTTCAACCTGATTTCGTGATAAAACCGTCCGCTTCTTTTATTGAGTAAAAAAATAATTCCCATGTCGCAACTAAGTAACAAATCTTGTCGATACGGAAATTGATATCAACCCTCCTTACGATACACTTTCATTACCAGGGTATAAATGGATTTTCCCAGTTATAACAACCAATAATCAGAGTGTTGGTCGGATCGTCATATTACGATGTAGTGTCGCACTTCTCTGTCATGCTGCGCAGGTCTTACGTCAGTTCACGCCCTAAGCTGTGGATAGTTTATCGAGCGGATATGGCCGCATAGTCTTTCAGAGGATCAGTCTTTTGCGAAGGTCGGCTCTTTTCTCTGTGGTGATAAGCCTCAGAATAGCTTCCCGGTGTACAATTCCACCGTCGGTATGGATGCGTGAGTCAGCTCGCATCTGACCTTTGCCATTCAGCGTGCGCTCAAAATTGTATCGATTTGCCGGCCGTTGTGACGGACAAGATAGCGTTTGGACGCCTACATCCATCCTCGCACCAAAGCTTATTGAAGCGGTAATCGATTGCAGTGCCGAGGCCCCTTCGCTCGGCATGACAGAGGGGAGACCCGATAATCGTGAATTATGATATGGGCTGTCCGACTTTCGTCAGACAGCCCATATGGTTCGGTCGGTCTATTCGACGTAGAGCCGGTAGGTGGCCGACCAGCTCTTGCCGGGTTTGATGGCCCGGAATCCGGCCGTCTCGGGGTCGGCGGCGTTCGGAGCGTTCGTGATCCACGACTGGGGCTCGGGGCAGCAGTAGGGTTGGTTGCCGCCGTTGTTCCAGATGGTCCAGTAGCGGGTCTCGTCGTCCACTTCGTAGAAGACCTTGCGGCCCGTGGTGAGGTGTTCGACGACGGCGCCGCGGAACTTCTTGCCGTCCACCTCGATCTCGCGGAGGGTGAAGCCGGCCTCGATGGGGGCGCAGTCGGTGGTTTGCAGCCCCTCGCCGCGCAGCTTGGCGAACTGCTCGTCGAGCGGCAGGGTCTTGCCGGTCGGCAGGTTGCGCGGGCTCAACTCGCACTGCTCGTCCACGGCGACGCGCAGCCGGTACTCGCTGCCCTCGCCGCCCTCGAAGGGGATCATCAGCGGGGTGTGGAAGCCGACTCCTACGGGCATCGCCTCCCGGCTCTTGTTCGTGAAGACCACCTCCTGCTCGAGCCCCTTGTCGGAGAGCCGGTAGACGATCTTGCATTTGAATTCGTGCGGGAAATGCTTATACACGGCGTCGTTCGCAGCGTTCGAATAGTAGCGGCACTCGATCTTCACCTCCTTGTCGTTCTCCTCGGCTTTCGAGACGATGAAGGGTTGGCTTTTGAGGATGCCGTGGTGGTAGTTGTTCTCCTTCTCGATGGTGATGGGATATTGGTAGACCCGATCTTCGAAGGCGTAGCGCCCGTCCTCGATGCGGTTGGGCGGGAAGAGCAGGGGCAGACCGAAGATCTGCGGCCGGTTACGGAAGGTCTCCATTTCCGCGGCAGCGGGGGTGTGGAGAATCTCCACGCCCATCTCGGTTTGGGCCAGGCGCACGACGTTGGCGCCCATCGAAGGAACGAGCAGGGCCGTGTAGGCTCCCTTGGAGAACTCCACGGCCAGCAGCCCGTTCCAGACAATCGAGCGTATCATCCTACAGCAGGGCGTTGAGTTTGCCGGATAGCGTCTCCTTGGGGCACGATCCGACCTGCTTGTCTTTCAGTTCGCCCCCCTTGAGGAAGACGATGGTGGGGATGTTGCGGACCTTGAAGCGCATGGCTACCTCGTCGGCCGTCTCCACGTCGCACTTGCAGATCAGGGCTTTGCCCTCGTACTCCTTGGCCAGTTCGTCCACGATGGGGCTCATCTGGCGGCAGGGGCCGCACCACTCGGCCCAAAAGTCGATGACGACGGGGAGTTCGGAGGCCAGTACCTCCTCGATGTTCGTGTTGGTGATTGCTAATGCCATAATGCTTTGTGTTTTTAACGGTTAATATAATATTGTGTCTATATGCTAACTGATCGTGTAGGGCATGTTCAGGTCGTCGAAATAGGTCAGCAGGTCGGCGCTCACCTCCACCTTGTAGCCTTTCGACAGGAAGGCCACCTTCACGTTCGACTGCGGGTCGTAGACGTTCAGGTGGAGCGACGCCTTGCCCTTCGACTTCTTCAGCGTGCGGGTCAGTCCGTCGATGAAGGCGGGGTTGATCTCCCCCAGCGGAACCTGCACTGTCAGGCTCTTGATGTTCTCCATCATCTCGGCCAGCTGTGTCATGCCCGTGATCTTGAACTCCAGCTCGTCGGTCGCAACGGGGCGGCCCGTCTCCTTGTCCCAGCGGGTGCGGGGCTGGACCTTGCCGCGCACGAAGAGGAAGTAGTCCTTGAAGAGGAACTGGCGGAAGTTCTCGTAGTCCTTGCCGAAGAGGACGAATTCGTGGGCGCCGTTGTAGTCCTCCAGCTTGAATCGTCCCCACGGCTTGTTGTTGCGGGTCATCATGTTCTGGACATCAACCACCATGCCGGCCACGCCGATCTCGCGGTTTTTCAGTTCGTCCAGATGGTCCAGATCGCCCAGCTGCGTGCGGCACATGTTGCGGATCACGACGCCGTAGGCATCCAGCGGGTGAGCCGACAGGTAGAGCCCGATCATTTCGCGCTCCTTGTTCAGTGTCTCCAGCTGGCTCCACTCCGCGCAGACCGGAACGGCGGGCTTCTGGATGTCCAGCACGGCCCCGCCGCCGAATAGGCTCTGCTGGGCGTTGTTCTTCTCGATCCGGACCCGCTGGCCGTAGCCGATGAGCTGCTCGATGAAGGTGGCGCCCGAGGTGTCCCGGGAGTCGGGTGCGAAGAACTTGCTGCGGTGGAATCCCGTAATGGTGTCGAAACCGCCCGCGCTGGCGATGCTCTCCAGGCATTTGCGGTTCACCACCGAGAAGTTCACCCGCTCTATGAAGTCGTAGATATCCTTATAGCGTCCGTTGCTCTCCCGCTCGGCGATGATGCTCTCCACGGCCGCCTCGCCGACCCCCTTGATGGCGGCCAGACCGAAGCGGATGTCGCCCTGGCGGTTGGCCGAGAACTGACGCCGCGACTCGTTGATGTCCGGCCCCATGACCTTGATGCCCATGCGCTTGCACTCGTTCATGTAGATCGTCAACTGATCCACGTTCGTGAGGTTTCGGCTCAGTACGGCAGCCATGTATTCCGACGGGTAGTTGGCCTTCAGATAGGCGGTCTGGAAGGCGACCCACGAGTAGCAGGTGGCGTGCGACTTGTTGAAGGCGTAGGAGGCGAACTTCTCCCAGTCGGCCCAGATCTTCTCCAGCACCTTCGGGTCGTGGCCGTTGGCCTGTCCGCCCCTGAGGAACTTGGGCCGCAGGGCATCCAGCTTCGACTTGATCTTCTTGCCCATCGCCTTGCGCAGGGTGTCGGACTCGCCGCGGGTGAAGTTGGCCAGCAGACGCGAGAGCAACATGACCTGCTCCTGATAGACCGTCACGCCGTAGGTGTCCTTCAGGTATTTCTCCATCACCGGAATGTCGTAGACGATCGGGCTTCGGCCGTGCTTGCGGGCGATGAAGTCGGGGATGTAGTCCATCGGGCCCGGACGGTAGAGGGCGTTCATGGCGATCAGGTCCTCGAAGGTGGAGGGCTGCAGCTCGCGCAGGTATTTCTGCATGCCGCCCGACTCGAACTGGAACGTTCCGACGGTGCGGCCTTCGCAGAAGAGTTTGTAAGTGGTGGGGTCGGTGACGATCGAGAAGTCGTCGATGTCGATCCGCTTGCCGCGGGTGAGGCGGATGTTCTCCACCGCATCCTTCAGGATCGAGAGGGTCTTCAGCCCCAGAAAGTCCATCTTGATGAGGCCCGTGTCTTCGATCACCGAGCCTTCGTACTGCGTCACGAGCATCTTTTCGCCCGTCTCCTTGTCGTCGGCGGTCGATACGGGCACCCAGTCCGTGATGTCGTCGCGGCAGATGATCGTGCCGCAGGCGTGCACGCCCGTGCCGCGCACGTTGCCCTCGAGCATCTGCGCGTAACGCATCGTGTCGTGCAGGGTGGGGTCGGACGACTCGGCGGCCGCCTTCAGGTCGGGCACATATTCGATGGCGTTGGGCAGGTTGAGCTTCTTGTCCGGAATCTTGTCGGGCACCAGCTTGCAGAGACGGTCCGACTCCGGAAGGGGCAGTTTCTGCACGCGGGCGACATCCTTGATAGCCATCTTCGTAGCCATCGTTCCGTAGGTAATGATGTGGGCCACCTTCTCCTTGCCGTATTTCTGGGTCACCCAGTTCAGCACGCGGCCGCGGCCGTCGTCGTCGAAGTCGACGTCGATATCGGGCAGCGAGACACGGTCCGGGTTGAGGAATCGCTCGAACAGCAGGTCGTAGGCTATGGGGTCGATCTGCGTGATGCCCAGACAGTAGGCTACGGCCGAACCGGCCGCCGAACCGCGGCCCGGACCCACCGATACGTCCAACTCCTCGCGGGCCGCGCGGATGAAGTCCTGCACGATGAGGAAGTAGCCTGGGAAACCCATCGTCTTCATGATGTGGAGCTCGAAATTCAGCCGCTCCTTCTGTTCGTCGGTCAGCTCGTCGCCGTAGCGGCGGCGGGCGCCGTCCATCGTCAGCTTGCGCAGGTAGTCGGCCTCCAGCTTGATGCGGTAGAGTTTGTCGTAGCCGCCCAGCTTGTCGATCTTCTTGCGGGCCGACTCCTCGTCCATCGTCACGTTGCCGTTCTCGTCGCGCGTGAACTCGTCGAAGAGATCCTGTTCCGAGAACTGCTGCCGGTAACCCTCCTCGGTGCCGAAGTCGGCCGGAATCTCGAAGTTGGGCATGATGGGGGCGTGATCGATGGTGTAGTGCTCCACCCGGTTGCAGATATCCACCGTGTTGAGCATCGCTTCGGGTACGTCGCCGAAGATCGCCTCCATCTCCGCACGGGTCTTCAGCCACTCCTGCTTCGAGTAGAGCATGCGGTTGGGGTCGTCCAGATCCTTGCCCGTCGAGAGGCAGATCAGCCGGTCGTGCGCCTCGGCGTTGTCCTCGTCCACGAAGTGCACGTCGTTCGTGCAGACCATCCCGACGCCGTGTTTCGCGGCCAGCTTTCGGATCTGCTCGTTCACCTTCAGCTGCATGGCGTAGGCCTCGTGGTTGGCCCGTTCGACGGTCGCCTTGTGCAGCTGCAATTCCAGAAAATAGTCCTCTCCGAAGAGGTTCTTGTGCCAGAGAATCGCCTCCTCGGCCTTTTGCAGGTCGTCGGCCGTGATGGCGCGCGGCACCTCGCCCGCCAGACAGGCCGAGCAGCAGATCAGCCCTTCGTGGTACTTCTCGATCTCGGTGTGGTCGGTACGCGGGCGCATGTAGAAACCCTCCGTCCACGCCTTCGACACGATCTTGACCAGATTGTGATAGCCCTGCTGATTCTTGGCCAGCAGAATGAGGTGGTAACCGCTCTGGTCGGGCTTGCCCTCCTTGTCCTGCAGCCGGCGGCGCGCCACGTAGACCTCGCAGCCGATGATGGGCTTGAAGTCGGGCACCGCCTCCAGGGCGGCGATCTTGTCGCGGGCGGCCGTGGGGTCGAATCCGAACTCCTTCTGCATCGCCTCCACCTCGTCGGCCCGCGATTTGGCCTTGTCGTAGGCCTCCGCATCGTCGGGCGTATCCTCCTTTTTCGCGGCCAGCGGTTGCAGGGCCGTCTGGAGGCCGGCCAGATAACCGGCCGGGTCGCTCTGCTCCGCCAGCAGCGTCTCGAGCGCCGCCAGCAGCTTCTTCAGCGACTTGATCTTGTCGTGCTTCTTGTCGTTCTGCTTCTTGACGTAGTTATAAAACTCTTTGATACCGAACATATTGCCGTGGTCGGTAATGGCGATGCCGGGCTGGCCGTCGCGCATGGCCTTGTCCACCAGCCTGGGGATGGCGGCCTGTCCGTCGAGGATCGAATATTGCGAGTGAACGTGAAGATGTACGAAGTCGAGCATAATAAAATATTTCCGTTTACAAAGATAACGGTTATTTTCAAAAAAGAATCGGCAGGAGAGTTGTAAGTTATCAACAAAATTCCTAACTTTAGTCGTAAAAACCGGACGCGGTGCCGGTTCCGAAGTCGAACCTTGAAAATTTTTCGATCATGATAGACGATACGATGGTTGTGATTCGCAGCTACAACACGATTACCGAGGCCGAGATCGCCAAGTCGGTGCTTGCCAGCGGCGGCATCCGGGCCGAGATCCGCAATGAATACATGTCGACGCTCTATCCCGTCGGCGTCATGCCGGCCCAGATCGTCGTCCGCTCCGAGGACGAGCAGGCCGCCCGCGACCTGCTGGCCGTGCGGTGATCCGTGCCGCTGCGGGCGGATACGAAAAGGGCGGCCGATCATCTCGGCCGCCTGCGGCAGTTCGTGATTCCGGCGGGATTCGAACCCACGACCGACAGCTTAGAAGGCTGTTGCTCTATCCAGCTGAGCTACGGAACCATTCCCATGCGTCGTAAACCGACGCTTCGGCGTTGCAAAAGTAATAACTTTTCGAGTGAAAAGCAAACTCCCGACTAAAAATAGCTGATTATTCTCATCGGTCGCTTTCAAGAATCCTTCCGCTACCGGAAGAAGGACCCCTGCCAGCGGCCCGTGTTTCCGCAGGCGTCGGTGGCGAGGACGGTCAGGGTGTGGTTCGCACGGCGGGCGATGCGTTCGTCGAAGGGCAGGGTGGCGGTGCCGCGCATCGGATCGTAGTCGAGCGGCATCCACATGCCGTCGACGAGAGCCGTCCATCGGGTGATGCCCGAGAAGTTGTCGGTCATGCGGAAGGTTGCGGCGCTTTTGCCCGAGAGGTCGGCGCCCGGCTGGAAGTTAGGCCGGATGCGGGGCGATACGGTGTCGGCTACGACATAGAGATCTCCGGCGGTGCGGATGCGACCCGTGACGGCGCCGTTCTCGTACCGGCCGCCCAGGTGGGTGAGCTGTCCCTTGCGGTTGCGGCCGCCCAGCGTGACATGCTTCTGCAGCGCTTTCGGTACGAAGGTGCGGATCGAGGCGGTCAGCGCCTTGTGGAGCGGTACCGTGGGGTCGAGTATGCGGTAGACGGGCGAGAGGACGATGAGCGTCGAGTCGCGTTTGAGGGGTATCCGGCTCCGTCCGAAATTTCCGTAGAGCGATTCGTAGAGCGCTCCTCTGGGGATGGTGACCTGCAGTCCGTCGTCTTCGTAGCGGAACGTGCGGTCGTGCCGGATCGGGAGGGCCGTCGTGTCCGGCCGGGCCCGGAAGTCGCGGTCTTCGGCGACGCCTTCGACGGTGAATCGCAGGCGGGAGCGGTTCCCGCAGTCGTCCTCCGCCTCGATGAGCACCTCGCGCCGTTCGCCCGGAGCGGCGCTGACGATGCCGCGGTTCAGCAGCGTGCGGTAGAGCGACGGCAGACTGCCATCGAGCAGGGCCAGACGGATCACCTCGTTGCGCGAGGAGAGTTGCAGCGGATAGTAGCTCACGGCGTTGCAGTAGCGGGTTTGTTCGAACGAAAATCCCTCCATGCAGTATTCGAAATAGCAGGTCCCGTCGACCGAGCCGCGCAGCCGGTAGATGCCGAAGGTGTTCGACACGTCGTCCTTGCGGTCGCTGGCCTCGACCAGAAAGTAGCCGTTGCGTCCGACGGGCAGCGGTTTCTCCTCGTCGAGCCGGTAGGTGTTCGGGTCGATCTTCCTGACGTCGTAGCTCTTCGGGCGGCTGTGGACCGGAATGCCGCCCACGGTGTCGACCTCCAGGTAGTGGATACGCTGGATGTAGGGCGGAATGCGGTCCTTCGGTCGGATGATTCCGGCTGCGATGGTGTTGAGCGTCCGTCCGGTCCGGTTGTCGCGAATCTCGAAATGGAGGTGCGGTCCGAACGAGGTGCCGCTATTGCCCGAGCGGGCGATCTCCTCGCCGCGGCGGACCGGGAACCGGGTCGAGTCGCAGTAGAGGTCGAGCCGGTTCGTCTGCCGGCGGTGACGCTCCGCGAGCAGGTAGGCCTCGATGGCGGGCGAGAACTTCGACAAGTGGCCGTAGACCGAGGTCGTGCCGTTGGGATGGGTGACGTAGAGCGCCCGTCCGTATCCCGAGGGCGAGAGGAAAATCCGGCTCACGTAGCCGTCGGCCGCGGCGACGACCGGTTTGCCGGTGGTGCCGTCGGTCTTGATGTCCACTCCCGAATGGAAATGGTTGGGCCGCATCTCTCCGAAGTTGGCCGAATAGTAGCCCGCCACGTTGCGGAGCGGGTAGGTGTAGCAGGTCGTGTCGGGCTGCTGCGCTCCGGCGGTGAAGGGGAGCAGCAGCAGGATCAGTCGAAAAAGGGTTCGCATGCGTCGTCGTCTTGAATCAGTTGCGCCACCCGGTCCGCTACCGCTTCGTAAGCGTAGCCGAGCGAGAGCCCGTAGCGGATCAGCTTGGTCCGCAATTCGTAGGGGGTGGCGCCCTTTGCGGTGCGGAGTTTGCGTTGCAGCAGCGAGTGGAGTCGCTCGGCCCCCGCTTCGCGGTCGAGCGATGCCAGCGCCCGGTCGACGATCTCCCGGTCGATCCGCTTGCGCTGCAGGGCGACGCGGATCTTGTAGGGGCCCCAGCCGTTCAGCGAGCTCTTTTCGCGCACGAAGGCGGTGGCGTAGCGTTCGTCGTCGATGAACCGCTGCCCGATCAGTTTCTTCAGGACCGCCTCCTGCGCGGCCGGCCCGACGCCCCAGCCTGTCATCAGCCGCCGGGCGTCGCCCGTGCACTTCTCGGCCCGGGCGCAGAGACGCATCAGAGCCGCGAGCGCCTGTTCGGGTGTTTTGGTCCGTTTCTCCTTTATCTTCGGCTCCATAACATGCGGGGTTTGTCGTTCAGGTCGCGGAAGAGCTCCGTGCGGTCGAATCCCATTCCGACGAGCAGGTCGCGGCACGCCTCGGCCCAGGTCTCGTGCAGTTCGAACCAGAGGGAGCCTCCCGGCGCCAGGAGCTTCAGGGCGGCCCGGCCGATGGCGCGATAGAAGCACAAGGGGTCGTCGTCCGGCACGAAGAGCGCTTCGCGGGGCTCGAACCGGGTGACGTTGATCCGCATCTCCGCCTCCTCGCAGCGGGGAATGTAGGGCGGGTTGGAGACGATCAGGTCGAAGGTGCGGCCGGCGAACTCCCGTTCCAGATCGAATGCGTCGGCCTGCCGGAGCTCGATCTCCGCGCCCAGCTGCCGGGCGTTCTCCCGGGCGATGCCGAGCGCATCCTCCGAGAGGTCGACCGCCGTGACCGCCGCTTCGGGAAAGAGCCTCTTGAGGGCGATGGCGATGCAGCCGCTGCCCGTTCCGGCGTCGAGGATCGAGGCGGGCCGCTGTCCGCCGATACGGATGTTGAGGATCAGTTCCTCGGTTTCGGGGCGGGGGATCAGACACCCCTCGCGTACCGAGAACTCCATGCCGCAGAACTCGGCGCGGCCCAGGATGTATTGCAGGGGACGTCCGCTCCGCAGCTGTTCGGCAAGCTCCTCCGCACCGTCCATCTCCAGCGGTTCGGCGGGGTCGGCCAGCAGGGCGGAGTAGCTGATGCCGCACCGCTCGCCGACGATCGTGCGGGCGATGCGGAGCGCCTCCGGGCGTCCGTAGATGGATTCGCAGGCACGGGCCAGCCGATCCACAATGTCGCGTCGGGTGGTCATAGGCGGCAGCGGAGTTTGAGGTCGGCCAGCGCGATGGCGACGGCGGCTTCGACGGCCGCGGCGCCTCGGATGGCGATGCAGACATCGTGACGGCCTCCGATTGCGAGCGGCTCCTGCCGGCCGGTGGCCGCGTCGAAGGTGAATTGTTCGCGGGCGATGCTGGCCGTAGGTTTGAAGGCGGCCCGGACGATCAGCGGATTGCCGTTGAGGATGCCGCCCGCAACGCCGCCCGCGTGGTTGGTCGCCGTGGTGCCGGCGGCATTCAGGATCGGGTCGTTGTGCTCGGAGCCGCGCAGGCGGGCCGCGGCGAATCCGTCGCCGAACTCCACCCCCTTGATGCCGGGAACGGCGTAGAGCAGGTGGGCGATCAGCCCCTCGGCCGTGTCGAAGAAGGGTTCGCCCCAGCCGACGCCGCACCCTTCGGCGCGGCACTCCGCTACGGCGCCCACCGAGTCGCCGGCCGCGGCTGCCTCGCGGAGGACGGTTTCGAACCGGGCCGGGTCGCACTCGCCGCCGACCTCCGTCAGCCGGGTCGTGAACCGCACTCCGTCGAGCAGTTTTTTGGCGACCACCCCTGCTGCTGTCAGCGGCAGGGTCAGCCGGCCCGAAAAG
Organism: uncultured Alistipes sp.; assembly: GCA_910577475.1. Lineage (GTDB taxonomy): Bacteria > Bacteroidota > Bacteroidia > Bacteroidales > Rikenellaceae > Alistipes. The sequence continues at coordinate 7,579 of CAJTLJ010000006.1, read as the reverse complement.
TGGCCTCCGCCCCGCGGGTCGTTCAGGCCGCGGAACTTCTCCCGGGCCACCCAGTCGGCGTGCGAGGGACGGAAGTGGTGCGCGAAACGGTCGTAGTCGCCCGGGCGGGTATTTTCGTTGGTGAACAGAAGGGCCAGCGGCGCTCCCGTGGTGCGGCCTTCGTAGAGTCCCGCCGCGATGCGCACGCGGTCGCTCTCCCGGCGGGGGGTGGTGCCTGCGGCGCCGGAGCGCCGGCGTGCGAGGTCGTTCTTGAAGTCGGCTTCGTCGAGCGGGATTCCGGCCGGCAGACCGTCGATGAGGATGCCGAGCGCTTCTCCGTGCGACTCGCCGAACAGGGCGAGCCGGAATTGATTGCCGAAGGTATTCATCGTGTGCGCAGGTTTTCCAGATCTTCGAAAAAGGAGGGATAGCTCTTGCGGACGCACTCGGCTCCCGTGATCGTGACGGGAGCCTCGCTCCTGAGCGCCGAGAGGGCCAGCGACATGGCGATGCGGTGGTCGCCGCGGGCCGAGCAGACGCCGCCCCGGATGGGGCCGCCCCGGACGATCATCCGGTCCGGCTCCGAGAGGTCGATCCCGATGCCCAGCCGGGCGTACTCCTCCTGCAGGGTCTCGGCCCGGTCCGACTCCTTGTATTTCAGCCGCGAGGTGCCCGTGATCTCGCTCGTCCCCTCGGCCGCGGCCGCCAGTGCGACCAGCACGGGAAAGAGGTCGGGGCAGTGGGTCGCGTCGAACCGGAAAGCCCGCAGCGGCCGACGGCGGACCGTGACGGCCCGCTCCTCGCAGATCAGGGCCGCTCCGGCCCGCTCCAGCGCCCGGCAGACGGACGTGTCGGCCTGCTTCGACAGACACGAGAGGTTTTCCACGCGGATCTCGCCGGCCAGCGCTCCGCCGACCAGCCAGGCGGCCGCGGCGCTCCAGTCGCCCTCGATTGCGAAATCGGCAGGCCGGTAGCCCGCTCCAGCCGGGATATAGAATTCGGTGTAGTCCTCGCGGTGCAGGATCTCGCGGCCGAAACGGCGGGCCGTGTCGACGGTTATGTCCAGATAGGGGGTCGACACGGGATCGGCGACCCTTACGGTCATCTCTTCGCTGCGGGACGCCAGCGCCAGCAGCAGTCCGGTGATGAACTGCGACGATACGCTGCCGTCGACATGCACCTCGCGGCCGCGCATGGGGCCGCAGACGGCGATGGGCAGATAGCCTCCGCCGTCGCGGAGCCGCACGCCCAGATCTTCGAGCGGCGGGAACATCATCGACATGGGGCGTTTGAGCAGCGTGCCCTCACCGTCGATGACGACCGGCCGGTCGCACAGGGCGGCTATGGGGGTGAAGAGCCGGGCAGAGAGGCCCGATTCGCCGACCCGGAGCCGGTCGCTGCGGGGATTCAGCCCGCCGTCGATCTCCAGCGTGGAGGCATCCGTGCGGCGGAGCGAGGCCCCCAGCGCCTCGATGCACCGCATGGCGGCCAGCGTGTCGTCGCAGAATTCGAGGTTGCGCAGGGTGGTTCGCCCCGGACAGAGGAGCGATACGGCCAGCGCCCGCTGGGCATAGCTCTTCGAGCAGGGCGGTGTGAGGGTGCCCCGTATTTCGGAAGCGGACAGCGTCGTGTCCATGATTATCGTCTCTCTTCGGTTCCGCACCGGGCGTTCTCGGCCTTGCGGCGCTCCTCCTCGGCGCGGTGGCGTTCGGCGGCCTCGCGCCGCAGCTGGTCGATCTTCGGACTGCGCCGCAGCTCGAAGTGCTGGCCCAGGTAGCGCTTGCGGACCTCGGGGTCGGCGGCCAGATCCTCGGGCGTTCCGGTCATCAGCACCTTGCCCTCGTAGAGCAGGTAGGCGCGGTCGGTGATTGCCAGCGTCTCGTCGACGTTGTGGTCGGTGATGATGACGCCGATGTTCTTCTCCTTGAGGGTGGCAACGATCGACTGGATGTCCTCCACGGCAATGGGGTCCACGCCGGCGAAGGGTTCGTCGAGCAGGATGAAGGCGGGGTTGATGGCGACGGCCCGGGCGATCTCGGTCCGGCGGCGCTCGCCGCCGGAGAGCTGGTTGCCGAAGCTCTTGCGCACCTTCTGGAGGCGGAACTCCTCGATGAGGGCCTCGCAGCGTTCGCGCTGATACTCCTTCGAAAAACGGGTCATCTCCAGCACGCCCCGGATGTTGTCCTCGACGCTCAGGTTTCTGAATACCGAGGCCTCCTGCGCCAGGTATCCCACCCCCATCTGGGCGCGGCGGTATACCGGCAGGTCGGTGAGCTCGGAGACTTCGCTGTTGTCGTTTTCCAGAAATATTCTGCCTCCGTTGGGCTTGATGAGCCCGACGATCATATAGAAACTGGTGGTCTTTCCGGCGCCGTTCGGGCCCAGAAGCCCGACGATCTCCCCTTGATTGACCTCGATGGAGACGTGGTTTACGACCGTGCGGGCCTTGTACTTCTTAACCAGATCTTTCGTGTAGAGACGCATTTGGATGAAAATTTTTACAAAGTTATGTTTTTTTCCGAAATATTTTTTATCTTTACCATAAATTTGTACCAAAAGCTACGTAGAGTTCGGAGGCAGGATTATGGAACAGGAAAAGGCTAATTTGTTGCACGACAAACTGAAGGAATATTTCGGTTTCTCTTCGTTCAAGGGAAACCAGGAGGCGGTGATCCGCAACGTTCTTGCCGGGCGCGACACTTTCGTCCTGATGCCCACGGGCGGCGGCAAGTCGCTGTGCTACCAGCTCCCGGCCATGCTCATGGAGGGGGTGGCTATCGTCATCTCGCCGCTGATCGCCCTGATGAAAAACCAGGTCGACGCCATGCGGACCTTCTCCACCGAGTCGGGCATCGCCCATTTCCTGAATTCGTCGCTCAACAAGACGGCCGTCAACCAGGTGCGTCAGGACGTGCTGGACGGCAAGACCAAGCTGCTCTATTTCGCTCCCGAGTCTTTGACGAAGGAGGACAACGTGGCCTTTCTGCGCAAGATCAAGATTTCGTTCTACGCCATCGACGAGGCCCACTGCATCTCGGAGTGGGGGCATGATTTCCGCCCCGAGTACCGCCGCATCCGCCCGATCATCAACGAGATCGGCCAGGCCCCGCTGATCGCCCTCACGGCCACCGCCACGCCGAAGGTGCAGATGGATATCCAGAAGAATCTGGGCATGAGCGATGCCGCGGTCTTCAAGTCCTCCTTCAACCGGGCGAACCTCTACTACGAGATCCGGCCCAAACACGACGTCGACCGCGACATCATCCGCTTCATCAAGCAGAACGAGGGCAAGAGCGGCATCATCTACTGCCTGAGCCGCAAGAAGGTGGAGGAGCTGGCCGAACTGCTGGTAGCCAACGGCATCAAGGCGCTGGCCTACCACGCCGGCATGGACGCCGCCACGCGCGCCGCGAATCAGGACGACTTCCTGATGGAGCGGGTCGACGTGATCGTGGCTACGATCGCCTTCGGCATGGGCATCGACAAGCCCGATGTCCGCTACGTGATCCACTACGACATTCCCAAGTCGCTGGAGGGGTACTATCAGGAGACGGGCCGTGCCGGCCGCGACGGCGGCGAGGGCTACTGCCTCACCTTCTACAGCTACAAGGATATTCAGAAACTCGAAAAGTTCATGCAGGGCAAGCCGGTGGCCGAGCAGGAGATCGGCAAGCTGCTGCTGCAGGAGACCGTCTCCTACGCCGAGAGCTCGATCTGCCGCCGCAAGACGCTGCTCCACTACTTCGGCGAGGACTATTCGGAAGAGAACTGCGGCAACTGCGACAACTGCCGCAACCCGAAGCCCCGTGTCGATGCGAAAGACGCCCTCCGGATGGTGCTTCAGGCGCTGGAGGAGCTCGGCGACAAGTTCAAGGCGGACTACCTGGTCCACGTGCTGACCGGAAAGAATACGGCCCTGATCAAGAGCTACGGCCACAACAAGTCGAAATGGTTCGGGGCAGGCGAAGACCACGACGCCGATTTTTGGGGCGCCGTGATCCGTCAGGGGCTCATCATGGGGCTGATCGACAAGAATATAGAAAACTACGGACTGATCTCGGTCAACCGCCGGGGGCTCGACTTCATTGCGCGGCCTCTGCCCGTGACGATTACGCCCGACCACGACTACGATGCCGAGGAGAAGGAGGCCGAGGCGGCCGTTCCGATGGGCCGCGGCGGCGTGGCGGACGAGGAGCTCTTCTCCATGCTGAAGGACCTGCGCCGCAAGGTGGCCAAGAAACACGGACTGCCTCCGTTCGTCATTTTCCAGGATCCCTCGCTCGAGGATATGTCGGTCCAGTACCCCGTCACGCTGGAGGAGATGCAGAACATCTCGGGCGTAGGTGTGGGCAAGGCCCGCAAGTTCGGCGAGGAGTTCGTCAAGCTCATCAAGGCCTACGTGGAGGAGAAGGAGATCATCCGCCCGCAGGACATGGTGGTGAAGTCGGTGGGCAACAAGTCCGGCAACAAGATCTTCATCATCCAGTCCATCGACCGCAAGATGGATTTCGAGGATATCGCCCGGGCGCGCGATCTGGATTTCGACGAGCTGCTTACCGAGATCGAGGCGATTGTCAACTCCGGCACGCGGCTCGACATATCCTACTATATCGACCAGTTCATGGACGAGGACAAGGCCGAGGATATCTACCTCTACTTCAAGGAGGATGCCGAGAGCGATTCGCTCGACGCGGCCATCGAGGAGCTGGGCGGCGACTATACCGAGGAGGAGATCCGGCTGGTCCGCATCCGGTTCATCTGCGAACAGGGGCTTTGACGCAATGTTAACCTAATCCGAGGGCCTATGAATAAAAAGACATTTACCGTAGCATTGGTGTTTTTGTTCGTCACCGTGGCGTGGCTGACGGTGAATCTGGTGTGGTACTTCGGCGGACATCTCTGTGTCCGCGAGTTGTTCCTGCCCACGATGTTCGTTGCGGCCGGCGTCCTGATGACCTGGCGCGAGTTCCACCGCAAGAAACGCAAGCACGTCGAGGACGTGAAACGCTATCTTTAGTCGACGCAAGTCGATCCGAAATTTCGCCCCGGCGGGAATCCGTTCCTTGCGGGGCGATTTGTTTTCAAAAGGAGCGTGCCGGGTGCGGGAATCCGGACGAAAAACACTACCTTTGTCCCGTTATGAGCGAAGTGAGAGCCAAGAAGGCGTTGGGCCAGCATTTTCTGGTCGACCTGAATATTGCGCAGAAGATCTGCAACTCCCTTTCGGGCGGGACGCCGGACGATCCGGCGCCGGTGCTGGAGGTGGGGTGCGGCATGGGCGTACTGACGCGCTATCTGTTGCAGCGGCAGGATATTATTACCTACGGGGCCGAGATCGACACCGAGAGCGTGGAGTACCTGCACGCGCACTATCCCGAGTTCGCGCCCCGTCTGATGTCGGGCGACTTTCTGAAGATGGACCTGCGGACGCTGTTTCCCGGCGGGGTGCGGGTGATCGGCAATTTCCCCTACAACATCTCGTCGCAGATCTTCTTCAAGGTGCTCGAGGCGCGCGACCTGATCCCCGAGTGCGTGGGCATGATCCAGAAGGAGGTGGCCGTACGGCTGGCCGAGCCGCCGGGGTCGAAGGAGTACGGCATTTTGAGCGTGCTTTTGCAGGCGTGGTACGACATCGACTACCTCTTTACGGTCAATGAGACCGTCTTCAATCCGCCGCCGAAGGTGAAGAGCGCCGTGATTCGTCTGCGTCGCAACGGCGTGGAGCGGCTCGATTGCGATGAAGCGCTCTTCGTGCGGGTCGTCAAGGCCTCGTTCAACCAGCGGCGCAAGATGATCCGCAACTCGCTGAAGGCTGTCTTCGGCAACTTCGGCGGCGAGGAACACCCTTTCTTCTCGCAACGGGCCGAGCAGCTCTCGGTCGCCGATTTCGTCGAGCTGACTCGCTGGGTGGCCGAACATCGGGCTTGAGAGCGAAGCCCAGCCGACTGGCAGTGGCTGGCTGTGAAAAGACGACGGACAACATGAACGGATCGAATGAGCTGTGCTGTAATACCAGAAAGAGAAATGATGTGAAATCCGTTCGGAGGCCGTCCGTCATGATAACGCGCGGTGATAACAAGACATATTCCTTACCGACAAGCTCACCGCATTGGCAATTATATTCTTAAATCGTTAGATAAGCGTGCAGACAACATCCGGAATTTGGTCTTGTCCAAAACGTTTCTCCTGTAACGTAACCGTTCCTTAGGTACTCGCAGGGGACCTCCGGATGCTCCAAGAGAGGGAGTGCGCACAAAAAAAACGGATATGCTCAACTTCGTTTCGTTGATTTTATGTAATTCAAGTGTATTATTGCGCGTATGCTATATAGGACTGTTTCCTACCTCTATAAGCCCGATTTTCGGTGCTATCTTCAATATTTCGGGCATTTTCTTCTCTCTGTGAGGGAGGGGGGGGGTATGTATTTCAATTCTTTTTAATGGGTATTCGAGACGTGGCCCGAAAAGCGGGAAATAATCCATCGGACGGGAGATGAAATAGGTAGATTTCGGGGCGATTCTACGGCTTAATTCCCCATTATAGGTATCTGTGCCGCATAATGAAAGGAAAGGGCGTAAATCTTTCGATTTCGCCCTCTAAAATTATAACGACATTATAGCGGTCGCCGAAATTTACCGTACAAATTATACCGAAATTACAGAAAATTATACATTTCGTTATATCCTTATACATTGCTGCGGTATTCGATAATCCGCATGATGTCCGCCTTACTTATGGCTCGCTTTGCCGTCGCTTGGTGCAGTTTGGAAACCTTGTAGGATTTGAACGGGTAATCATCGGCTTTCACACACTTTTCCTCAATGGCTACATTATAAACAGCCCGCAGGGTGCGAATCGGCGGCCTATCGTATTTTCTGAAAAACCTTGTCCCCGCAACCAAGTTTCATAGCGTTTCAGCCACACCGTGTCGACGTCTGAAAAGTAGATAGATGTCCGTTGAATTTTAGCAAGGAATTGTAGACCTCTCTGTGCGATAACGCATAAGCCCGTTCGCCCCGTTTGTTTCAAATTCTCAATTTGAGATCGGAACACCTCGCCTACCGTGCGTCTCGCTCGTGCACTCTCTGTCAGCCGTTCAGTCAGCGTTGTAGCCGTAAATTCTTTCTTCTCTGCTTTCAGTTCGATGATGCGCTCGGCAAACTCGCTACTCTTGTCCGCAATAATCTTTTCGATATATGCCTTGCTGGGACAATTCTTTTTCGGCTGGTTCTTCGTAAAATCCCAAAACTGCGGTAAAACAGACACGCCTAGACTAACGTATTTCTTTTTCCCGTCTTTACAGACACGAATCATCAGCGGATGTGCGCCGTTGTCAACAGTTTTTGATTTGTAACAGAGAATATCAACGCCTGCATCCATAGTGATTTTTGGTTTAACTCTCGGTTTAACCCAAAGCCTCAAGCCACCGTAAATCCGCTACGAAAAAGACAAAAAGAAAACCACCTACATTGCTGTAGGTGGTGATTTTCTTCGTGGTGCCACCAGCAATATAAATGTTAAATTATCATCAATCGGATTAAATTCAATTATATACTAATATACTGATATTAAGCCGAATTAAACAATTTTCAATTTAGGC
>CAJTLJ010000005.1 GCA_910577475.1 uncultured Alistipes sp. | reverse complement strand
CTACGAAAAGAAGTTGATAACCTATCCGAGAACGGGAAGCCGCTACATCCCCGAAGACGTGTTTGCCGAAATTCCCAAACTGCTCGCTTTCATCGGCACACAGCCCGAATGGAAAGACAAGGTGCGGGCAAAAGCCGCCCCGACACGCCGCAGCGTGGACGACGGCAAGGTGACAGACCACCATGCCCTGCTCGTCACGGGTGAGAAACCGCTCTTCCTCTCCAAAGAGGACAATACCGTCTATCAGATGATTGCCGGGCGCATGATCGAGGCTTTCTCCGAAAAATACTACCCGCAGGGCTGGAGATTTTTTCCGAAAACAGGAGGCTTGACCTTTCATTTCCGTCCAATCCCGGAATTACCTTTGCGCCCAGAACGGAAATGACTGCCTGATGCGGCTCACTGAAAGGCGCGAAAATGGAGGTAAACGGAAGTGGAGGCAGATTGGGTAGAAAAAACTTCAGGAGAAAATCCGTAAAAAAGGAACCACGAAAAAGGGAAAAGACATCACCGGAAGCGTGAAAAGGGCAAGCCCCGACAAAGGAAGTATGAATGTTTCCGATCCGATGGAACTTGTTCTGCCGGACGGCAACTGTCATTCTTCCCGATTTGCTCGCTGTGTGTGACTGCCTGTTTCATTCATGAGGCAGGCTGACACACTCTGCATTCACTTTCCGCTTACGGCACAAAAGGTCATCAAAAAAGAAAAATCATCTGAAACCTCGTAAAAGCACCTCTTGGCATAGATGCAAAAGAAAGAGGTATTGCAATAGTCGGCACACCATCGCCCAAATAAGTTTAAGAATCGTGTGCCGACGAATATCCCGAAAAACCAACTAGATTAAGAAAAAAACATAGCAATGTTACCTTAATCTCCTGATTTATTAGTAATTTTGTGGAAATTAAACTATATTTTGGTAAGGAATATAATATGTATATTAAGGAGATTAAAATTTCAAACTTTCGTAATTTTAGGGATGCTTCGGTTCCCTTCCATGAAGGAGTGAATGTCATAATAGGTCATAATAATACAGGAAAAAGTAACTTGCTCCGTGCAATAGGTTTAGTACTTGGCTATAGTGACGGTCGTCGGTTGGGTACATGTGACTTATTTTATGAGACAGATGTGGTTACGCTTCAACAGCAGTCTCCACGGATTAAAATAACTCTTATATTTCACAGGAGTCAAGGAGAAGCCTTGGATTCTGCCGAAATGGGACTATTCTCCGGTATGATGACAGATCCTGCATTGAGCGAAGAGGCAAAATTGAGATACGAGTTTAAATTGGCTGATGATCAAGAGGACAACTATAAGGCAGATGTTGCAGGTGTAACAACTGCCAAAGAAATATGGAAAATAATTGACCGCGACTATATCAGACTATATAGAAGCAGTCGCTCTGGAGGTAATCAGGCCGCAGGTATCAGTGTTAATGATGCTTTGGGACAGATGGACTTCCAATTCCTTGACGCTATTCGGGATGTTAGTCACGACCTATACGCCGGTTATAATCCACTCCTAAGGGATGTGTTAAATTTTTTTATTGATTATTCAGTTAAGAATGATGCCACAAAGACCGAGGATGAGATTAAGGAACAATTGAAAGCCCTAAGAAATGATTTTGTCCAACAGTCTAGTCCATTAATGCAGACTTTACAAGATAGATTGCATAATGGCAAAAACGTATTTCTAAAGTACGCACTGGATACAGGAGCAACATTCAACGGAGCCGTGCCGGACTTTGATGGTGAAGTGACGGAAAATGAGATGTTTGCGGTATTGAGAATGATTATCAAGTATACTGTTGGTATCGAAGTACCAGCAACATATAATGGGTTAGGTTATAACAATCTAATCTATATGTCGCTTTTGCTTGCAAAGATGCAGGCAGACAGTAGCATTACTTACATGAAGCGCAATGCTAAGGTAATCTCATTTCTTGCAGTAGAGGAATGTGAAGCACATCTGCATCCAGCCATGCAATATAAGTTTCTACAGTTTTTGCAGGATAACAAAGCAAATGAACATGTGCGTCAGATATTCATGACCTCACATTCTACCCAGATTGCCTCCGCTGTAAAACTGGATGACTTAATTTGTCTAACTTCACCCGTATTAGGGCAGATCAATGTTGGCTATCCACGTGTCATTTATAGAGAAGATAATGATGATGTGGTGGTGTCCAAGCAATATGTTCAGAGATTTATAGATGCTACTAAAGCGGATATGTTCTTTGCCAACAAATTGATATTTGTCGAGGGCGTTGCAGAAGAGTTGTTACTTCCAGTCTTTGCCAGATATTTGAATAAGAATCTTACAGATGAGCATGTGTTGGTGGTGAATATGGGTGGTCGCTATTTCAACCACTTCCTAAAATTGTTTGATACGAACAATCCATACACCATCAACAAGAAAATTGTCTGCTTGACTGACATTGATCCCTGTAGGAAAAAGAATGAACCTGACGAGGATTATGAAGCCTGCTACCCATACGAATACAATATAGATACAGCTAACTACAACTATAAGCATCATGCAGATACAGAGGTAGCTCAATATGCAGCCCATCCAAATATTCGGTTCTATAGGCAAGATGTAACATATGGGAAAACGCTGGAGTATGACATAATGCGTGAGAATCCCGATTGTGAACTGTTGCTGACTAACTCCGTTTCCAATTTGAAGGAGATAAAAGCTATGATGGCAGAACAGGATATGAACAAGATGATGAGTAAAATGCGAAATAGTGAAGCAAATACACGTATCAAGACATCCATAGGTGCATCGAAGTGGACGGATGAGGAGAAACGAAAAGCTTTACTTGCATCACGCTATTTGAACTCTGTTTCAAAAGGCAGCAATGCGCTGGAACTAAACGTGGTACTTATGGCTAATCTAGATAAACCTGTAGCAGATAGAAAAGAGTTCCATGTACCCCAATATATTGTTAACGCATTAACATGGCTATTATCATAACATCAGAACAAACCATACCTATAGACGAACCGTTTAAGGTTTGTGCTGGTCCCGGTGCGGGAAAGACGCATTGGCTGATAAATCATATCAAGAATGTGGTGTCAAACAGTCACAAACTTGATATTGTTAAAAAAGTAGCTTGTATCACCTATACCAATGTGGGTACTGATACTATCACCTCACGTTTGAATATTGGGAATGACGTGGTTGAGGTATGTACCATCCACAGTTTCTTGTATGCCAATGTGGTAAAACCCTACGTTCACTTGGTAGCTGAAGATTTCGAATTGAAGTTAGATGAACTTGTAGTGATAGATGATTCTAATTTTAAATCAGAAGGAACAGCTAAAATCGTACTAAACCGTATTGGTAGGTCATGGTTAGATGCCAAAATCTATTTGAAAGGATTGGAGAGTGCAAACTGGCGTTATGAAAACCATGAGTACAAACATTACAAACCCAATTACCCACAGGTTTATTACACTAAGAGTGGCAAGCGGTATGTGGGCAATGACTGGTATATGGGGTTCAAAAGATGGCTCTGGAGTGGAGGTTATATGTCTTTTGATGACATTTTGTATTTCTCTCATATTCTGCTTTCAAGATACCCAAACATATATAAATTAATAAAAGCTAGATATCCGTATATTTTTGTGGACGAATTTCAAGATACAATTCCTTTTGTAGTTGATTTCTTGACACTATTAGGCAATGATGGGGTAATTATTGGTGTTGTTGGCGACAAGGCTCAATCCATATATGACTTTCTTGGTGCTACAGTGCAGCAATTTGACAATTTTGCTTTGCCAGAGATGCAAGAGTTTGAGATAAGAGGAAATAGGCGTAGCACGAAGCAGATTATAGAATTGTTGAATATTGTCCGAACTGATTTTTCACAAGACTGGCTGAATGGAGCAGAAGGAATGGTGCCTGAATTACTTGTGGGCGATATGCTAAATTGTTATCAACAGAGCATAGAAAAAAGTGGGACTGACGAAATTCAATCTCTTGCCTTTCAAAACGTACTTGCTAATTCGATGCGTAATAAGAATGGGATGCGCAAGGCAGAGAAAATATTAGAGATGGATTTTGACAGCAATGTCGAGCGCCAGATGGTGATAAAGGCGTTGATAAAAGCCGTGGAATACACAAGAATGAACGACTTGCGAAATGCTTGGCATCAGTTAGACATTATAGATCGCGAAAGGTCACTAACTATCGTGCTTCTAAGACACTTGCTGAATGGCTATAAGGATTACAAAGACGGAAGCATGATGGATTTCTACAATTTTCTAGTGAATGATTTACATGTCAAGATGCCTAAGATAAAAAAGAAGACAATCAAGGATTTCTACATGAACCATACATATGCCGATGCTGCCCTTGGGGTGAAGTATGGTGATTCAAACGACAAGCATAAGACTATCCATAAGTCAAAAGGAGAGGAGTATGATAACGTGTTTGTCGTTCTGAAAGAAGAAGATGACATAGAGTTCTTGCTGACACCAGACCTGAATGGCAACAATGCGCATCGCGTATATTATGTAGCAGCCAGTCGTGCGATTAAACGATTGTTTATCAATGTACCTACTCTAGGTGCAGAAAACCGAATCAAGTTTGAAGGTAAGCCTATTAATATTTCATAAGGACAAATTAATCTATGTAATGGCTCAAAACGATTAAGGATGATTATGCCTACCGATTTAGTCATGCTGATGTTAGGCAGGAATGGCATGGGCTGGAAATATATTGCCTATCACCTGCACGATCAAAGAAGGTCTTTCGTCAAATCCTTTGTAGTGGAGCACTACGTTTAGCTCTTTGTACAACTAGCACTGTTCACCTTATTCGGATACGTCAAAGGTACGATTATGGGGTGGACTGTACAATAGTAGGATATTTTCAAGAGGTAAAGGGGAGTCGCTGTTCTTGGACGAGGTGAGCCGCCTATTATGGAAACCAAACAGATGTTGCTCTGTGCCATATAGGAAGTATGAATGTTTCCGCTCCGACGATGCTTGTTTCGCAGGGCGGCAACTGTCATTCTTACTGATTTGCCCGACTGTGTATGGCCGTTTGTTTCATTCATGGGGCAAGCTTATATACTCGACAACCTTTCCGCTTCCGGTACAAATGGACAGCAAAAAAGAAAAACCATCTGAAAACCCGTAAAAGTACCTCTTGGCATAGCCACAAAAGAAAGGGACATTGCATCATCAGTCTAAACATCGTTTAGGCGTATGGCAATGCCCTTTTCTCCGGCTATGCGATAGTCGGCACATGTTTGTTCAAAACTTGTTTTGGGCAATGGTGTACCAACGGATAAAACCGCTTTTACGGAAAAACTTATAAATGAGGGAATAAAAAATTCGGGAGTTTATATCAAACTCTCGGATTAAATAGCTACTTTTGCATACGAAGAGTTCTTTGAAGGTTACGCAACGCGCAGAGGAATAATGCAGTAGATAACTAACTAATTCGTAACCTATTACTATCAAGAGCAACTAACTTACGCTCATTTCCAATAAATTACACTCTTTTCGTAACTTCCCAAAGCAAAAAACGCAACAGCACCTACTGCTATCGTGGATGCCAACATTAAGGACGATAACGGACAGCACATTCTGATACGACGAGGCACTCCCGTTGAAATTTCGGCTACGATTCAGAAAGCCAAAGGAGTCGGAAAAGGCGCTTACATCAAATTGGATTTTCTATCCACCCGTTCAGTAGATGGGCAGCTTATCAGATTACAAGGAAATCTAATCAAAGAGGGGCAAAATAGAAAAGGAACAGCATTAGGCGTCGGTCTCGGTGTCGGTTTAACGGTTTGCTGGCCCTGCCTGTTTTGTCTGTGCATTAAAGGTGAAAAATTGACTATTCCCGAGAACACATTGGTGAATAACGTTGTTACTAACGACATTTATCAAGTCAATGTAAATTAAATTCATGAATGATAGGCTTGGACAGCACAGTCTATATGATACCGCTTGTCAAGCTTGACCTTTCTATTCCAGGTGACAAACTTTGCGAAAAGTTAGCGTATAAGATTCTTTTCCAAAGTTTGTCACTTTTCCTATCTTATCACAATCCATCATATCCCTCACGACAGAGCGGCATGGCGCAGAGGGGTACGAAAAAGCGGAAGAGCCGATGGCTCTTCCGTCTCTCTGAACGTACCGGAAATCGCTTATCGTCTCCCGTCGCCGTAAAGCGAGCAGGCGATTCCCATCTCGAGCCCGCGCAGCTCGGCCAGCCCGCGCAGGCGGCCGTAGCACGAATAACCGGGATTCGAACGACGGTTCAGGTCGGCGCACATCTGGTGTCCGTGGTCGGGGCGCATCGGAATGCGCTCGCCACGCTGCTGCTGAATCTCCAGCAGGGCCTTCATCACCTCGAACATCGGCACGTCGCCCTCCAGATGGTTGTCCTCCCGGAAGTTGCCGTCGGCATCGCGGCGCGTGGAGCGCAGATGGACGAAGCCCACACGGTCCGCGAACTCGCGCATCATGCCGGGCAGGTCGTTGTCGGCGCGCACACCGAACGAGCCCGTGCAGAGACAAAGGCCGTTGGAGGGATTGGGCACCGCATCGACCAACTTGCGGAAATCGTCCGCCGTCGAGAGGATGCGCGGGAGACCCAGAATCGGATAGGGAGGATCGTCGGGATGGATCACCAGCCGGGCCCCCACCTCGTCCGCTACGGGGCAAACCTCCTGCAGAAAGAGGATGAGATTGCGGCGCAGGGCTTCGGCATCCATCCCGTCGTAGCGGGCCAGCGCCTCGCGGAACTGCTCCACGGTGAAGCTCTCCTCCGCCCCGGGAAGGCCGGCGATCATGTTGCGCGTAAGCTGCTCGCGTTCGGCGGCATCCATCCTATCGAAACGGCCCTTCGCCGCGGCCTGCTCCTCCTCGGAGTACTCCGCCCAGGCTCCCGGACGGCTGAGGATGAAGAGATCGAAGGCCATGAAGGCGGCACGCTCGAAGCGCAGCGCCTTCGAACCGTCTTCGACCGTATAGGCCAGATCGGTCCGGGTCCAGTCCAGAACGGGCATGAAGTTATAGGTGATGCACTTGATGCCGCAGGCGGCGAGGTTGCGGATGGACTGCTTGTAGTTTTCGATGTAGGTCCGGAACTCACCCGTGCGGGTCTTGATGTATTCGTGAACGGGTACGCTCTCCACGACGCTCCAGGTCAGCCCCGCCCCGGCGATGAGCTGCTGGCGGGCACGGATCTCCTCGACGGGCCACACCTCGCCGTTTGGAATGTGGTGGAGTGCATGGACGACCTCGGTCGCTCCGGCCTGACGGATGTCCGACAGCGATACGGGGTCATCGGGACCGTACCAGCGCCAGGACTGTTTGCATAAGAACATATTGGAATCGGTTTTAGGTTTAACGCATGTTTAGATCGAAAAGGCGTCGAATCCGCCGTCGACGACCGCCAGCGCCCCCGTCACGAAGGAGGAGGCGTCGCTGATCAGGTAGTGGATCGTGCCGAGCAGCTCCTCGGGCTCGGCGAAGCGCCCCGCAGGGGTATGGGCGATGATGGCCCGGGCCCGGTCGGTGTACGAGCCGTCGGGATTGGTAAGCAGCGAGCGGTTCTGATTCGTCAGCAGGAAACCCGGAACAATGGCATTCACACGCATCTCGGGACTGAACTTCGTCGCCAGCTCGGCCGCCATATACTTCGTGTAGTTGCCGATGGCCGCCTTCGCGGCGCCGTAGCCCACCACACGGGTCAGGGGACGCAGGGCCGACTCGGAGCAGAAGTTGACGATGACCCCCTTTTTGCGGGCCGCCATGGCCTCGCCGAATACCGTCGTGGGCAGCACCGTGCCGAAAAGGTTCAGGTCCACCACCTTCTTGAAGGCGTCGATCTCCAGATCGAGGAACGACTGGCCGGGAGCGATCGTCGCGCCGCCCATATTGCCTCCGGCGGCGTTCAGCAGCACGTCGATACACCCGTAGGCGGCGAGAATCCGTTCGCGATTCTCCTCCAGCACGGTCCGGTTCAGCACATCGGTCACGAGAAACAGCGCCTCACCTCCCTTCGAACGTATCGACCCGACCAGCTCGTTTCCGGTCTTTTCGTCGCGGTCGAGCACGACCACCCTGGTCCCCTGCTCCGCCAGATAGGAGCAGATCGAAGCTCCGAGGATTCCGGCGCCGCCCGTAACGACGACGACCTTCCCCTTCACAGAAAACAGATCATTCATAACTTTTCCACTATTTGATATACGACTCATGTTACCCTATCGGAGAACGAGGCGCAGTTATTGTGCCGTATATGCACACAAAGATACGGACAAATTCCGAATACACCTCTCCGGCATCTCCTTACAAAATCGCGGCCTCCACCCCGGAATTCAAGAGAGGCGGCGGAGAAAGATTCGCTTTCCAGCCGTCAAATTTTCTCAATATCGCATTTTTTGCCTATTTTTGCAAGTTGATAGGTTTTCTGCGCGGAGCTCCCGACTAAAGAGAGGCAAAGCCTCCGGCTGCAAACCAACGGTAAACCGAAACGGGAGAAGACAACAATATAAATCGACAGATATATGACTCAGGAAGAACTTTTCAAAAAGCTGGTCGCTCACTGCAAGGAGTACGGATTCGTATTCCCGTCGAGCGAGATCTACGACGGTCTGGGAGCCGTGTACGACTACGGACAGAACGGCGTGGAGTTGAAGAACAACATCAAGCGTTACTGGTGGGATTCGATGGTCAAGCTCCACGAGAACATCGTGGGTCTGGACGCGGCCATCTTCATGCACCCCAAGACCTGGGAGGCTTCGGGACACGTGTCGGCCTTCAACGATCCGCTGATCGATAACCGCGACTCGAAGAAGCGCTACCGCGCCGACGTGCTGATCGAGGATTGGATCGCCAAGCAGGACGAGAAGGTCGAAAAGGAGGTCGAGAAGGCCCGCAAGCGCTTCGGAGAGACGTTCGACGAGGAGAAATACCGCGCCACCTCGCCCCGCGTGCTGGAGACGCTGGAGCGCCGCAACGCCGTGCACACCCGCTTCGCGGAGGCCATGAACGCCAATGACCTGGAGGGGCTGAAGCAGATCATTCTGGACTGCGAGATCGTCTGCCCGATCTCGGGCACGCGCAACTGGACCGACGTGCGCCAGTTCAACCTGATGTTCTCGACCCAGATGGGCTCGACGGCCGAGGGCGCCAACACGATCTACCTGCGTCCCGAGACGGCACAGGGCATCTTCGTGAATTTCCTGAACGTACAGAAGACCGGACGCATGAAGCTGCCGTTCGGCATCGCCCAGATCGGCAAGGCCTTCCGCAACGAGATCGTGGCCCGTCAGTTCATCTTCCGCATGCGCGAGTTCGAACAGATGGAGATGCAGTTCTTCGTGCGCCCGGGCGAGGAGATGAAGTGGTGGCAGCAGTGGAAGGAGACCCGCATGGCCTGGCACCGCGCCCTGGGCTTCGGCGACGACAACTACCGTTTCCACGACCACGAGAAGCTGGCCCACTACGCCAACGCCGCCACCGACATCGAGTACAACTTCCCGTTCGGCTTCAAGGAGGTGGAGGGCATCCACTCGCGCACCGATTTCGACCTCTCGAACCACCAGAAGGTGTCGGGCAAGAAGATCCAGTACTTCGATCCCGAGACGGGCGAGAGCTACGTGCCCTATGTGGTCGAGACCTCGATCGGCGTCGACCGCATGTTCCTTCAGGTGATGTCGGCCGCCTACTGCGAGGAGAAGCTCGAAGGGGGCGACTCGCGCATCGTGCTGAAGTTCCCGGCCGCCCTGGCCCCCGTGAAGGTGGCCGTGCTGCCGCTCGTGAAGAAGGACGGCATGCCCGAGGTGGCGCAGAAGATCGTCGACGAGCTGAAGTACGACTACAACGTGGTTTACGACGAGAAAGACTCGGTGGGCAAGCGCTACCGCCGTCAGGATGCCGTCGGCACCCCCTTCTGCGTGACCGTGGACGGTCAGACGCTGGAGGACGGCACCGTCACGGTGCGCCACCGCGACACCATGCAGCAGGAGCGCGTGAAGATCGAGGCGCTGCACGCGCTGGTCGACGAGGCCTGCTCCTACCGCAAGCTGTTCAAGAAACTGAATCTGTAAGCCATGACGCGACTCGTCACATTCGAGGGTCCCGCCGGGCATTTCGCCAACGCGTAAAGCAGGAGCCCGTGGGAAGAATTCTCGCCATAGACTACGGCACCAAACGCACGGGGATTGCGGTCAGCGATCCCCTGCGTCTGATCGCCGGCGGCCTGACGACCGTGGAGACGAAGCAGCTCGAACGGTGGCTGGCGCAATACGTGGCCGAAAACGACGTTACGACTATCGTGGTGGGCAAGCCGACCCAGACCAACGGACAACCCTCCGACACCTGGCGGTTCGTCGAACCGCTGGTCGCCCGGCTGCGGAGAGCCTACCCCGACCGGGAGGTGACGCTCTACGACGAACGGTTCACCTCGGTGCTGGCACACCGGGCGATGCTCGAAAGCGGGATCGGCCGCAAGGCCCGTCAGAACAAGGCGCTGGTGGACAAGATCTCTGCGACGATCATCCTGCAGGGATACATGGAGTCGATCCACGCCTGAAGCACCCGGACGACAGAAAAATAAAAATCGTGAATTGCTAATTAGGAATTGAACATATGATCTACCCCATCGTTATTTACGGCTCGCCGATTCTGCGCAACGAATCGGTCGACGTCACTCCCGACTATCCCGAGTGGAAGAAGCTCGTGGAGGATATGTTCCTGACGCTCGACGAGGCGGGCGGCGTCGGCCTCGCCGCTCCGCAGATCGGCAAGAACATCCGGCTCTTCATCGTGGACTGCACCCCCTGGGCGGAAGAGCACCCCGAGCTGGCCGACTATAAACGGGTATTCGTGAACGCCGAGATCTACGAGGAGTCCGAAGAGACCGGCCTGTTCAACGAGGGATGCCTCTCCCTGCCGGGGCTCTACGAGAACGTCCGCCGCCCGGTCGCGATCCGCATGCGCTACCTGGACGAAAATTTCGTGGAGCACGACGAGCTGTTCGAGGGGCTGCCGGCACGCGTGATCCAGCACGAATACGACCACATCGAAGGCGAGGTCTTCACCGACCACCTCTCGCCGCTGCGCCGCAACCTCATCAAGAGCAAGTTGCTGAATTTCGCCAAGGGCAAGTACCGTTGCAGCTACAAAACCCGCTGATTCCATTTTATCAACAGATAAGAGATCGAAAAATTTGATTTTTCGATCTCTTTTTTCTATCTTTGTAGATACAGGAGCGTGCAATTCCTGTGACGCTTTATTACTCACCAAAAAAATTCAGTCTTATGAAGAAATTGTTCGTGTGCGCTTTCGCCGCTCTGATGCTGGCGAGCTGCGGTATCGTGAAGAGCCCGCTGAACGGCGGTATCTACACCGACGTGAAGGACGGTCTGGCCGTAACCGGCAACGCCGGTTCGAGCAAGGTCGGCACGGCTCAGGCCATGGGTATCCTCGGTCTGGTAGCCATCGGCGACGCCAGCATCCAGGCTGCCGCCAAAGATGCCGGCATCACGCGTATCCACCACGTGGACTACGAGTCGAAGTCCTATGTAGGTGTCTACAACCTCTACACCGTAGTCGTTTACGGCGAGTAGACAAACCGAACGGCCGGAGGGACGACGGAGATACTCCGCACGAGCCTTCCGGCCGTTGTCATAAACCCCTATCCCATGAAACGAATCGCCAGCCTGCTTCTGACTGTCGCCTGCCTGCTCCCGCTGGCGGGACAGGCCCAGAAGATCAAGGGCCGCTACACGTCGCGGGCCCAGGAGGACGGCACGCTCTACCACCTCTACCCCGTCGAGCTCTATGCAAACCGCGAACACGGAAATCTGAGCTGCGACATCACCTACAAGTCGCTCAAGAGCCCCGCGGCCGAACCCCGCGCCACGATCAACTTCACCTACTACGCCGACCGCGCCCAGCCGGCCGACTCCATCCGCTTCAGCTGCGGCGACATCACGATGCGGGCCTCCGTGGAGAAGATCTACATCGAGCCCGACAAGAAGCGCTGGAAGCACCGCTATACCGCATCGGTTCCCGTCGGGACGCTCTACCGCTATTTCGACGAGACCCGGACCCCGGCGGTCACCCTCTACACCCGGCAGGGGACGGTCGAGTTCCCCGTGCGGCGTTCCGAATGGACCGGCTACGCCCCCGTCGCCTTCCGCATCTTCGAGATGATCCGCTGCAACGAGCAGGAGTAACCAGACATAATAATGCAAAGCGTAATGAGCAATCGGGGATTATCCGATTGCTCATTACGCTTTGCAGCTTTCCGACCACTCCCAGGCGCAGCGCATCCCTCAGGGACAAAAAAAGAGAGGCGGTCCGACGCGTTTCTGACTGCCTCTCCTGTTTTCAAGCCTTTGCCGTCAGAACTTGTAACAGCCGCCGATGGTGATGACGACCGGATTCTTCCGGCTGTTCTCGAACACCGGCATCCACTTCACACCCGCCGTCAGATCCCAATTGCGGGCTACGGCGAAGTCCGTACCGACACCGAGGTTCATACCCAGCGCCCAGTCGCCCAGTTCGCTGATCGTAAGACCGGCCACGGGATAGAGCGTCCAGCCGCGCGTCAACTCGAACATGTAGTGTACGTCGCAGTTGATATCGACCGAGCAACCGCTGTGGAACAGCGCGGTGATGGCCGGCTCCAGACGCCAGGCGTCCGTCAGATTGTAGCGGGCGAATGCGCCCAGACCGAGGATTGCACCGTCGCCCGTGTTGGTGTAGATGTTCGCGCGGGGACCGATGGTCCACTGGCCCGCCTCCTGTGCCGATACGCTCGTGAACGAGACCACGGCAGCAGCTAACAATAATAAAAGTCTTTTCATTTTTTTACCGTTTATTCCGTTTGCAAAGCAAATATAATACAAAAGTCGCCTTCGAAAAAATAAAATCAACGAACCGGAAAGATTTTCCCACCGAACGGACAGAAAGGGCCGGTCGCCCCGCAAGCGGGAGCGACCGGCCCTTATCGATCGGCTCTACCGACCTCTTTACTTCTGGTTCAGAGCGGCGTGAGCGGCTGCCAGACGGGCGATGGGCACCCGGTAGGGCGAGCAGCTGACGTAGTTCAGACCGGCATAGTGGCAGAACTCCACGGACGAAGGCTCGCCGCCGTGCTCGCCGCAAATACCGCACTTCAGGTTCTCGCGCGTGCCGCGGCCCTTGAAGACGGCCTCGCGGATCAGCTGACCCACGCCGTTGCGGTCGAGGATCTGGAACGGATCGGCCTTCAGGATGCCCTTCTTCAGGTAGACGGGCAGGAACTTCGAGATATCGTCGCGCGAGAAGCCCAGCGTCATCTGCGTCAGGTCGTTGGTTCCGAACGAGAAGAACTGAGCCACCTCGGCGATCTGGTTGGCCGTCACGGCGGCGCGCGGAACCTCGATCATGGTGCCGACCATGTAGTCGATCTTGTCGTTGCGCTCGGCGAAGACCTTGTCGGCCGTCTGGTCGATGATGTTCTTCTGGTAGCGGAGCTCCTTATGGTTGCCCACCAGCGGCACCATGATCTCGACATGCACGGGCATGCCCTGGGCCTTGACATTCATCGCAGCCTCGATGATGGCGCGGGCCTGCATCTCGGTGATCTCAGGATAGGTGTTGCCCAGACGGCAGCCGCGGTGACCCAGCATGGGGTTGAACTCGGCCAGCGCCTCGACCTTCTCGACGATGGTCTTCAGGGGCACGTTCATCTCCTCGGCCATCTCCTTCTGACCCTTCTCGTCGTGGGGTACGAACTCGTGCAAGGGGGGATCGAGCAGGCGGACGGTGACGGGATAGCCGTTCATAGCCTTGAACAGGCCCTCGAAGTCGCCGCGCTGAATGGGCAGCAGTTTGCCCAGCGCCACGCGGCGGCCGTCCTCGTCCTCGGCCAGAATCATCTCGCGAATGGCCTTGATGCGGTCGCCCTCGAAGAACATGTGCTCCGTACGGCACAGACCGATACCCTCGGCACCGAACTCGAATGCCTTGGCGGCATCCTTCGGCGTGTCGGCATTGGCACGCACCTTCAGCACCGAATATTTCGTAGCCAGCTCCATGATCCGGCTGAAGTCACCGCTCAGATCGGGATCCTTCGTAGCCACCTGACCCAGGTAGACCTCACCGGTCGAACCGTTCAGCGAGATCCAGTCGCCCTCCTTGATGATGCAACCGTTCACCTCGATCGTGCGGGCCTTGTAGTCAATCTGCAACTCACCCGCACCCGATACGCAGCACTTGCCCATACCGCGGGCCACTACGGCCGCGTGGGAGGTCATACCGCCGCGCGCGGTCAGGATACCGGCAGCGTCGAGCATACCCTTCAGATCCTCGGGCGAGGTCTCGATACGTACCAGAATGGCCTTCTGGCCCGTCGAGGCGAGCACCTTCTCGGCATCGTCGGCGAAGAACACCACGGGACCCGTAGCGGCGCCCGGCGATGCGGGCAGACCCTTCGTGACGACCTTGGCGTGCTTGATGGCGGTCTTGTCGAATACGGGGTGCAGCAACTCGTCCAGCTTGGCGGGCTCGCAGCGCAGCACGGCGGTCTTCTCGTCGATCAGACCCTCGCGCAGCATGTCCATCGCGATCTTCACCATAGCGGCGCCGGTGCGCTTGCCGTTGCGGCACTGCAACATCCAGAGCTTGCCGTCCTGGATCGTGAACTCGATGTCCTGCATGTCGGTGAAGTACTGCTCCAGGTGGTGCTGGATCTCGTTCAGCTCGGCATAGACCGAAGGCATCACCTCCTCGAGCGAAGGATACTTGGCCTTGCGCTCCTCCTCGGAGATGTTCTGGGCGGCGGCCCAGCGCTTCGAACCCTCGACGGTGATCTGCTGCGGCGTGCGGATACCGGCCACCACATCCTCGCCCTGGGCGTTGATCAGGTACTCGCCGTTGAAGATGTTCTCGCCCGTTGCGGCATCGCGCGAGAAGGCGACGCCCGTAGCGGAGTTGGCGCCCATGTTACCGAACACCATAGCCTGTACCGACACGGCCGTACCCCACTCCGCAGGGATGTTGTTGAGCTGGCGGTAAAGAATGGCGCGCTCGTTCATCCACGAACCGAATACGGCGCATACGGCACCCCAGAGCTGATCCCACGGATTGACGGGGAACTCCTCGCCGGTCTGCTCCTTGATGGCGGCCTTGAAGTTGGCTACCAGCTCCTTCAGGTCCTCGGTCGTCAGCTCGGTGTCGAGCTTCACGCCGCGCTTCTCCTTCTGGGCGTCGATCAGCACCTCGAACGGATCGTGATCCTCCTTCGATGCGGGCTTCATGCCCAGCACCACGTCGCCGTACATCTGCACGAAGCGGCGGTAGGAGTCCCAGGCGAAACGGGGGTTGCCCGAGAGTTTCGACACGGCCTCGACGGCGTGGTCGTTCATACCCAGGTTGAGGATGGTATCCATCATGCCGGGCATCGAGGCGCGGGCGCCCGATCGAACCGACACGAGCAGCGGGAGCTCCTTGCCGCCGAACTCGCGGCCGGTGAGCTTCTCGATGTTCTTCATGGCGCGCTCCACTTCGGGGCGCAGCAGCTCGATCACGGCCTGCTTGCCGTGCTTGTAGTACTCCGAGCAAACCTCGGTCGTGATGGTGAAACCGGGAGGCACGGGAATGCCGATCAGGTTCATCTCCGCCAGATTGGCACCTTTACCACCCAGCAGTTCTCTCATTTTGCCGTTACCCTCGGCCTCTTTGTTACCGAAGGTGTAGACACGTTTTACGTCTGCCATAATCGTTGGTTTTATTTGTGATTTTGTTTGTGTATATGTTCTTTCAAACAGCTCCTCCGGAAAGAAGGGGCACGAAAATAGTCAAAATAAACGGAACTTCCAAATATTTAAGGAAATAAATAAACGAACACCGGCAGTTTGGCCGCATATCCGCCCGTGTAGCACTCCCGGTCGTAACACGGAAGGGGCCGTCCCGACTTCGGGTCGAGGAGTCGGCCGCGGGCATAGACGTCGGCCCGCACGACCCGCATGGAGCCGTCGACCAGAATCCGGTCCTCCATCAGCCAGCCGCCCCGGCGGTGCCGGTTTCCCCGCCCGGCCCGTTCGGCCCAGCGCAGCGGATCCTGCAATCCGTCCCGCTCGCCCCGATAGCCGCCCACGCCGCCCATGACGATCAGCCGGGCATCGGGACGCTCCGTCCGCAGCTCCCCGACCCGGTCCGCCAGAAAGCGGGCGTGCCGGCAGAGCAGCAGCACGACCGCCGAGTCGTCCAGCATCCCCTCCACGCTCATCCAACCGTATCCCGTCTCCACCCGGCGGGGCTCCAACCGGTCGGCCTGATACAGCAGCGCGAAATCGAGACCGTCCATGCTGTTGAGCGTGCGATGGACCACGCAGTAGTCGCCCCCGCTCCGGGCGGCCAGATCGAGCGCCGCTCGCTCGGTCTCCACCCCGTAGAGCCCGACCAGCGGCATAGCCAGCGAATCGAGGACCGAAGCCAGCCGGGAAAGCGTCGCCCCGTAGCGCTCCGCGGTCCAGTGCCGGGATCCGGCCGGGGTATAATCCCCGTCGTCGTAGAAGAGCGACGGCACGGTGTCGTAGAGCGCGCCCAGATCGTAGTAGGCCAGCCCGACACGACGCTGGGCCGCGGCCGTCCACGCAAGGCACACCGCCAGCAGCACGGTCCATGCCCGCCTGACCCTTCGTCCGTCCGGCGCATCCCTCTCCATCGCTCCGCAAACGGTTATTCGATGCGCTGACGAGACCGGTTGTCGGGGGTATAAATCCCCTCTGCGAGCGTTTCGAGCAGGCAGTCGGTCACCAGCACGTCGAGCGTCCGTCCCTCGGACGAATCCAGTTCGCGGTAGTTCTTGAATACGTAGTCGCCCATCGCCACGCGATAGGCCCGCCCCTCCTCCAGCTCGGGAAAGCGGACATCCACCGCCTCGCCCCTGTCGTCGGTGACGACGGTATAGGGGGTGGTGGCGAAGAGATCGATGCAATGTGCCTCGCCGGGATTCACCGTGTCGTTGAACTTGGCGACGATCATCCGCCGCAGCTGCGCGGGGGTCATCAACGCCGTGCTGACATGCGAGCCGAAGGGGTCGAGATCGTAGACCGTGGCGATGGGCACGACCCCTGCGAGCGAATCGAGCCGTACGCCGCCGCGGTGGTAGATGCCGATCTCGGCATCGCCCGCCCGCCGGACGCTCCCGGCGAAGAGCTGTGCGAGCCCCGTCTTGTCGGCCGGAGCGGAGAGCTCGCCCACGGGCCGCTGCAGCTCCGGATCGGCATAGTAGGCGTCGACCAGCGCCTGATACTCGGGATCGGGATCGTAGTTGTCCAGCGGAATCATGCGGTAGGAGATCCCCTCCACCCGGCCTTTCCGCATCCGGACGGTGGTCACGCCGATATGCTTCAGGTTCTTGCCGGTCTGGGTCAGCAGGACGCCGTTGCGCACCTCGTTGATCTGCTCGTGGCTGTGGCCGCCCACCACGACGTCGAATTCGGGAGCCAGATCGGCCAGCTCGCGGTCCTTCTCCGACCCGATATGGGTCAGGGCGACCAGCACGTCGCACCGCTCCTTCATCGGCGCGTAACCGGCAGCGGTCCGCACGGCGTCCGTAAATCCGAGTCCCTCGAAGATGGCGTCGTGGCCGTCGGGATGTCCGTTCGGACCGTAGTTGGTGACTACGCCGACGAAGCCGACCGTCACGCCGCCGCGGCTCAGGATGCGCGTCGGCTCGAACGGCTTGAGCAGCGCCCCCTCCCCGCTGCGGATGTTGGCGCAGATGACCGGAAAGCCGCAGCCGTCGACAGCGCTTTCCAGCACGGCCTGCCCGACGTCGAACTCATGGTTGCCGAGGGTTCCCAGGTCGTAGCCCAGCCGGTGCATCAGCTCCAGCACGGGCCGCCGCCCCTCGACCAGATCGACATAGGCGTTGCCGGTCCAGCGGTCGCCGGCATCCACCAGCAGCACCGAGGCCGTATCGCGGCACCGCTCTACGGCAGTCGCCAGACGGGGGAATCGTTCGATGTGCGCGTGCATGTCGTTCGTGGAGAGAATCACGAGAACCTGCTCGCGCGGAGCGCAGGCCGCAATCGCTCCGAAGAGCAGCAAAACGGCGATTCGGGAGAGTCGTTTCATCATCTTTTCACTATTTTTGCGTAAAGATACGAATTTTTCGATTACCTTTATAAAAAAAGACATGACATCCGATCCGATTACCGTCATCTGCGAAAACAGCGGCACCGAGCTCAAAGTCGCCCTGGGCACCCCGTTGAGCGAGATCGCCGCCACGCTCCCCGCCGAGGCGAACCGCCCCCTGCTGGCCGCCTTCGTCAACAACCGCCTCAAGGAGCTGGACTACAAGATATGCACGCCCGTATCGGTGCGCTTCACCGACATCACCTCCTTCGCCGGATTCAGGGTCTACCAGCGGACCGTGTGGTTCATCCTCCAGAAGGCCGTGCACGACCTCTGGCCCCGGGGACGGCTCCACATCCGCCACTCGCTGGGGCAGAGCGGATTCTACTGCGAGATCGAGGGAATCGAACCGCCGGGCGATGCGGAGATCGAGACCCTGATGCGCCGCATGCGGGCCATCGTCGAGGCCGACTACCCCATCGTGCGCCGCAAGATGCTCACCTCGGAGGTGCGGCGCCGCTACGCCGAGCGCGGCTTCGACGACAAGATCGCCCTGCTCGACACGCGCCCCCGGCTCTACAGCAAGCTCTACACGCTGGACGACACCATCGGCTACTTCTACGGCTCTTTGGCCCCCTCGACCCGCTACACCCCGCTGTTCGATCTGGAGCGCTACTTCAACGGATTCTACATCGCCCTGCCCCTGCGCACCGCCCCCGACCGCATCCACCGCCACGCCGATCAGGAGAAGATGTTCGACATCTTCCACGACTACAAACGGTGGGTCGAGATCATGGGGGTAGCCACCGTGGGCAAGATCAACGAACAGGTGCTGGCGGGCAACACCCCCGAGCTGGTCCGCATCGCCGAGGCTTTCCACGAGAAGACCCTCGCGGGGCTGGCCGACCGCATCGCCGAGGCCAACGTCTCGCGCGGCACGCGGCTGGTTCTGATCTCGGGCCCCTCGTCGAGCGGCAAAACCACCTCGGCCAGGCGGCTGAGCATCCAGATGCAGGTATTGGGGCTGAACCCCGTGACCGTCTCGCTGGACGACTACTTCGTCGACCGCGAGAAGACCCCGCGCGATGAGCAGGGCGAATACGACTACGAAGCGCTGGAGGCGATCGATCTGGAGCTCTTCAACGACCATCTGCAGCGGCTCTTCCACGGCGAGGAGGTTCGCATTCCGCGCTACAACTTCGTCACCGGCCGCCGCGAATGGCACGAGCGGCCGCTGCGGCTCGACGAGCGGTCGATCCTGATCGTCGAGGGCATCCACGGCCTGAATCCGCGCCTCACGCCCGGCATTCCGGACGAGGTGAAGTTCCGCATCTACGTCTCGTGCTTCACCTCCGTATCGATGGACAACCTGACGCGCATCGCCACCACCGACAACCGCCTGCTGCGGCGCCTGACCCGCGACTACACCCAGCGGGGCAGCAATGCGCTGGCTACGCTATCACGCTGGTCCAGCGTCCGCCGCGGCGAGGAGCGCCACATCTTCCCCTATCAGGAGAATGCCGACGCCATGTTCAACTCCTCGCTCTTCTACGAGATCTCGGTGCTGCGGCCGCTGGCCGAACCCATCCTGCGCGAGGTGCCCGACACGGCGCCCGAGTACGACGAAGCGCGCCGCCTGCTGCAATTCCTGGACAACTTCATCCCCATCTACGAGACGAAGGACATTCCGCCCACCTCCATCCTGCGCGAATTCGTGGGCGGCAGCACCTTCGACTACTGATCGCCGAAAAATTCGGCTCCCGGGAGTATGGATCGGCGATTTTTTACTACTTTTGTCCACCGTCTTCCGCCTCGCCCGAACGGGTGAGAGCGGCCCGGCCGACAGCAGACTTCAGAGACACGACCATGCAGCAGCGACCATTCCGCCTGGGTGCCCGACGGCCCCTCATCATCGCCGGTCCGTGCAGCGCCGAGACCGAAGAGCAGACCCTCGCCACCTGCGAGGCGCTCGCCCGCGAAGGGTGCGTCGACGTGCTGCGCGCCGGCATATGGAAACCCCGCACCCAGCCCGGGAGCTTCGAAGGGGTGGGCCCGAAGGGGCTCGCCTGGCTCGCCGAGGCGAAACGCCGCACGGGACTGCCCGTAGCCACGGAGGTCGGCTCGGCCCGCCACGCGGAGCAGGCGCTCGCCGCCGGGGTCGACCTGCTCTGGATCGGAGCCCGCACCACGGTGAACCCCTTTCTGGTACAGGAGATCGCCGATGCCACGACCGGCAGCGATGCCTGCATCCTGATCAAGAACCCGATGCACCCCGATGTGGCCCTCTGGGCCGGCGCCGTGGCCCGCTTCGAGCAGGCAGGCATCCCGCGCGAGCGCATCGGTCTGATTCACCGCGGCTTCTCGACCGGCACCCACGGACGCTACCGGAACGACCCCATGTGGCACCTGGCCTTCGACATGCAGAGCCGCTTCCCGGGCATGATGATGCTGGGCGACCCCTCCCATATCTGCGGCACGCGGAGATACCTCCAGGAGGTCGCGCAGACCGCCGCCAACCTCAACTACGACGGACTGATCGTCGAGAGCCACTGCGACCCCGCCGCCGCCTGGAGCGACGCCGACCAACAGCTCACCCCGCAGGCCTTCGCCGAGCTGATGCGGTCGATCAACTGGCGAGCCGTGAAGAGCGAGGACCCGGCCTACGTGCGGACCCTGGCCCGCTGCCGCGCCGAGATCGACCAGATCGACAGCGAGATATTCGATCTGCTGAGCCGCCGCATGCGCATCGCTGACCGGATCGGCGAGGTGAAGCGCGACAACGGCGTGGTGATCCTCCAAAGCGGCCGCTGGTCCTCGATCGTGGAGAAGATCGTCGCCCGGTCCGCGGAGCTGAACCTAAGCGAGGATTTCCTGCGCACCGTCCTCGAAGCCATCCACCTGGAGAGCATCGACCACCAGAACCGGCTCATGCAGCCTTAAGAAAAGGGTTCGGGCCGCAAGCGGAACCCGAACCCATCCGGCTACCGGGCGCGTTCGTCGTAGAGGGCGATCCGCGCACGGCAAAGTTCCGTCACGACCTTGCCGAGCCGCCGGACGCGCTCCAGATGCTCGGCCATCTCCCCGGGCCCGACGCAGAAACGGGGATCGTACCGGGCATCGGTCATAAAACCGTTGAGCCGTTGCAGCGTACGTATCGGATGATGCTCACCCGATTCGAACAGCAGCGGAAACTCGCCCGACAAGGTGCGCAGACGCAGGTGCAGCCGCATTACGTCGCAGGAGTCCGCTTCGAACCCGTGATAGACGTAGAACAGCGTGCGAAAGTAATAGACAGCCGCCTGCGCCATCGCAAAGGCCGATTCGCGGGCATGCTCCCAGCCGAGACAGTCCCCGGCATAGGCCGCCAGCCGGTCCGCCGGCAGGAGAAAGGTCTCCGCATATTTTCCGGCCTCGGCTGCGGCCGACCCGAAATCGAAACGGCCTTTCGGACGCTTGAAGAGCCGTCCGTGCGCGCTGTACAGCAGCACCCCTTCCTTCAGCGCGAGATAGAAAAAAGGCGTGCGATGCGATTCGACCTCCTGCCGGGTATACATATAGAGATTCACATAGGGAGCGCCGTGCCCCACCCACGGCATTTTCATCTTCAGGTACCGGCGGGCATCGTACCAGTCGTAGCAGGGCTTTTCGTCCGTAATGAGCAGCAGGTCGTAAGCCAGCGTATCGCTGTGGGGCGTTCGGCCCGCCATCCTCCCGAACAGCAAAACATAGGCGGGGTCCAGCAGTTCGGCCAGCACCGCGGCGATCCGGGCCGCTTTCGCGGACTGGCCGCCATACTCCTCCGGCAATTCGGGCTCCGGAACAGCAGCCTCCGGGAGTTCGGGAATAACGGTCCGTACAGGCTCCTCCTGCACGGTATTCAGATTCTTTTCCATTTTCAAGCGTGTTTGAGATTTGACAATAAAGGAGTACACCTTATCGCGCTTCAGCGCGACAAAGAGCGTATCAAGCGGTTGACAATCCCTTGTCAATCGGGCGGATGGGAACGGAAACGAATCGGGATGTTGCTCGGCGGAAACCGTCGGCGGCCGGCCTTTCGGCGTGTCTGCATCGGAATGCGGACCAAAGGAGTTGTTTGCATAATAAAAAAATATGCGCAGCTGCAAACAACTCCTCTCCTTTTTACGGGTTCGTTAGTGTACCGCTCGCGGGCCGCTAAACCCCAACGGTTCTGCGCATACTTGTTTAGTATGATTCCACCAACGAAACCACATCGTAAATGTAATACAAGGAATTGTTTGCAATGCAAAAATAAGACTTTTTTCTGAAACTAAAAAAGGTATTTCGATGATTATACATGATAAGAAGTCTGTCACCTTGAGCGAAGCGTCGACGACGCGAAGTCGAAAGGTCCCGACTTTGCAGAACATCCACCATTGCGATTCGCATGGGTTCCCGCTTACACGACCGTCGGGACCCCTCGGCAAGCTCGGGGTGACAGGACAATTCGCAATGCACGATTCACGATTCACGATGCACAATTGTCTGTCATGTTGAGCGGAGGGGCGGCCTGCCCCGAAGTCGAAACATCCCGACCTATCGGCGCATTCACCCTCACGAACCATACACGCAGTACGCAGCCAGCGAAGGACGAAACGTTCGAGTGCAGTCCTTCGCCGGGGGTGGCTGCGGACTGCCGGCGTAAAACGCCGATTTATCCAGAATGGAAGGACTTGCGGTTTCCGAATGGCTTACACCGCGCACCGTCGAGACCCCTCGATTCCGCTGCGCTTCACTCGGGGTGACAAAATAAAACGCGTTGCGCATATCGACCGCAGTAAAACGAAATCGGGGTCCGGAATTTCCGGACCCCGATTCTGACAAGCGACCTGCGATTAGTCCTTCAGCTTGGCCGAAAGGAACTCGCGGTTCAGGCGGGCGATATGCGCAATGGAGATCGACTTGGGGCACTCGGCCTGGCAGGCACCGGTGTTGGTGCAATTGCCGAAGCCCAGCTCGTCCATCTTGGCGACCATCGCTTTGGCGCGGCGGGCACCCTCCACGCGGCCCTGGGGCAGCTTGGCGAGCGACGACACGCGGGCAGCGACGAAGAGCATGGCCGATCCGTTCTTGCAGGTGGCGGCGCAGGCTCCGCAGCCCACGCAGGCGGCGGCGTCCATCGACTCGTCGGCATCGGCCTTCGGGATGGGAATGGCGTTGCCGTCGGGCACGGAGTTGGTACGCACCGATACGAAGCCGCCGGCCTGGAGAATCTGGTCGTAGGCGCCGCGGTTCACCACGAGGTCCTTGATGACGGGGAATGCGGCCGAGCGCCAGGGCTCGATGGTGATGGTCTCGCCGTCGCGGAACTTGCGCATGTAGAGCTGGCAGGTAGTGACGGCCTGCGACGGACCGTGCGCGTGGCCGTTGATGTGGAGCGAGCACATGCCGCAGATACCCTCGCGGCAGTCGTGGTCGAAGGCCACGGGCTCCTCGCCGGCGTGCACCAGATCGTTGTTCAGGATGTCGAGCATTTCGAGGAACGAGGTGTCGGGCGAGATGTTCGAAACCTTGTACTCCTTGAACGCACCCTTCGCTTTAGCGTCCTTCTGACGCCATATCTTCAATGTAAAATTCATGGTTACGATGTTTTATCAAAGTTCAACGTCAAAAGTTAGTCCTTGTAGTTGCGCTGTGCGGGGTGTACGAATTCGAAGTTCAGAGGCTCCTTGGTGAGCTCGGGCTCCTGATCCATGCCCTTGTACTCCCATACGGCGGCATAGACGAATTTCTCGTCGTCGCGCTTGGCCTCGCCCTCCTCGGTCTGGTGCTCCGAACGGAAGTGACCGCCGCACGACTCCTCGCGGTTGAGGGCATCGCGAGCCATCAGCTCGCCCAGCTCCAGGAAGTCGGCCAGACGCAGCGCCTTCTCCAGTTCGACATTGAAGCTGTCGGCCGTACCCACCAGCTTCACGTCGCTCCAGAACTCCTTGCGCAGCTTCTGAATCTCGGCAATGGCACGCTCGAGAGACTCCTTCGTGCGGGCCATGCCGACGTTCTCCCACATGATGTGGCCCAGCCGCTTGTGGAGGTCGTCCACGGACTGCTTGCCCTTGATCGAGAAGAGCTTCTGAATCTTCGCCCGAACGGACTTCTCGGCCTCGTCGAAGGCCTTCGTGTCAGTCTTCACCTTCGGAGCCTGGATCTTGTGCGACAGATAGTCGCCGATGGTGTAGGGCAGCACGAAGTAACCGTCGGCCAGACCCTGCATCAGCGCCGAAGCGCCCAGACGGTTGGCACCGTGGTCGGAGAAGTTGGCCTCGCCGATGGCGTAGAGACCCGGGATGGTCGTCATCAGGTTGTAGTCCACCCAGATGCCTCCCATAGTGTAGTGCACGGCGGGGAAGATCATCATCGGCTGCTCGTAGGGATTCGTGTCGGTGATCTCCTCATACATGTCGAAGAGGTTGCCATAACGCTGCTTGATGACCTCCTTGCCCAGACGCTCGATGGCGGTCTTGAAATCCAGGAACACGGCCAGACCGGTCTCGTTCACACCGAAGCCGGCGTCGCAGCGCTCCTTGGCGGCGCGCGAAGCCACGTCGCGCGGCACGAGGTTTCCGAAGGCCGGGTAGCGGCGCTCCAGATAGTAGTCGCGATCCTCCTCGGCGATATCCGACGGTTTCTTGGCGCCCGAGCGGATGGCCTTCACGTCCTCCAGTTTCTTCGGCACCCAGATGCGGCCGTCGTTGCGTAGCGACTCCGACATGAGGGTCAGCTTCGACTGCTGGTCGCCGTGTACGGGGATGCAGGTCGGGTGGATCTGCGTGAAGCAGGGGTTGGCGAAGCCGGCGCCCTTGCGGTAGCACTGGAAGGCGGCCGATCCGTTCGATCCCATGGCGTTGGTCGAGAGGAAGAAGACGTTGCCGTAGCCGCCCGTGGCGATTACGACGGCGTGGGCGCCGTGGCGCTCGATCTCGCCCGTAACGAGGTTGCGGGCGATGATACCCTTCGCCTCACCGTCCTCGACAACGATGTCGAGCATCTCGTGACGGGGATAGCTCTTCACCGAACCGGCGGCGATCTCCTTGTTCAGCGCGGCATAGGCGCCCAGCAGGAGCTGCTGCCCCGTCTGTCCGCGGGCATAGAAGGTACGCGAAACTTGCGCGCCGCCGAACGAACGGTTAGCCAGCAGACCGCCGTACTCGCGGGCGAAAGGTACGCCCTGAGCCACGCACTGGTCGATGATGAGGTTCGAAACCTCGGCCAGACGGTAGACGTTGGCCTCGCGGGCGCGGTAGTCGCCGCCCTTGATGGTGTCGTAGAAAAGCCGGTATACCGAGTCGTTGTCGTTCTGGTAGTTCTTGGCGGCGTTGATACCGCCCTGGGCTGCGATCGAGTGGGCGCGGCGGGGCGAATCCTGGATGCAGAATACCTTGACATTGTAGCCGAGTTCGCCGAGCGAAGCGGCTGCGGAGGCACCGCCGAGGCCGGTTCCCACGATGATGACGTCGAGCTTGCGCTTGTTGGCGGGGCTAACGACTTTGATGGCCGCCTTGTGGTTGCTCCACTTCTGCGAGAGTTCGCCGGCGGGAATTTTGGAATCTAATTTCAGAGCCATATCGGTTTGTTTTTATATGCTTGAATATAAGTGGTAAATTAGCAGTGGCTGCCGCAGCAGGGGCACAGGCTCTGCGCGAAGTAGAACACGACGACGGCGGCGAAGCCGAGGAATACGAGCGTGGCTACGATGTTGGCCAGCCCCTTCAGGCGGGGATACCACGTGTCGTTGGCCCAGCCGGCGGTCTGGAACATCGACCATACGCCGTGGGTGAGGTGGAACCACAGAGCGAAGAACCATACCAGATAGGGCACCACGAAGTACCACTTCGAGAAGGTGTAGCGGATCAGGGCGGCGCCGTCGGCGGGCGAGTAGCCCAGGCTGTTGGTGTGGTCGCCAATCAGCTCCACGAGCTGCATCTTGGCCCAGAAGTTAAAGAGGTGCAGACACAGACCGCCGAGGATGATGTAGCCCAGCACGAGCATGTTCTTCGAAGCCCACGACACCCCTTTCTCGGTGACGGTCACTTCGTAACGCTGGTTTCCGCGGGCGCGGTAGTTGTCCACCGTCAGCACGAGCGCATAGACGAAGTGGAGCACGACGATGGCGGCCAGACCGGCCGTACCCACCAGCGCGTACCAGTTGGCGCCCAGGAGTTCGCAGATCATGTTGTAGCCCTCGGGCGAGATGATGGCCGTGAGGTTCATGGACATGTGAAAGAGGATGAAGAGCACCAGGCAGCAGCCCGAAATGCTCATTACCAGTTTCTTGCCAATCGACGATTGTGTTAGAAAGCAGTTCATAATGTGTGTTTTTGTTAATATTTGATAAAATGTTTCGCTCGGTTTGCAATGGACAAAGATAGCTATTGTTTGTGAAATAACAATCTTTTTACCGATTTAATCGCGCGCGATTTGCGATTCCGTGCGCTTTTCGGCAAAAAACGCTAACTTCGTCTTTCGAAAACGCAACGAACATGGAGACGAAAAAGGAGATTCGGGCCGGGATGCGCAGCCGCAACCGGGCCCTGACCGAAGCGGAGCGGCTGGAGGCGGCCGACCGGATCGCCGCACGGCTGGAAAGCGACGCACGATTCGCCGCGGCCCATACCGTGGCGCTCTTCTGCTCGCTGCCCGACGAACCGCCGACCGAGCGGATGCTGGCGCGCTGGTCGGGCCGAAAGCGGATCGTGGTGCCGCGGGTCGGGGGTGAGACGATGGAGTTCTTCGACTACCGCCCCGACGGACTGGCCGACGGCGCTTTCGGCATCCTGGAGCCGCAGGCGGGGGCCCCCTGCTCCCCCGCCGGGATCGATCTGATCGTCGTCCCCGGCGTCGCCTTCACCCCCGGCGGTGCCCGGCTGGGACGCGGCCGGGGCTATTACGACCGCTATCTGTCGCTTCCCGGATTCCGGGCCGCGAAGATCGGCGTCTGCTACCGGCATCAGCTGACGGACGAACTGCCCGTCGAGCCGCACGACATCCGCATGGACACGGTGGTCGCCGGGTAGCGCCGGCGCAAGAGGCCGGTTCTGCATTCACAATTGGCAATGCACAATTCACGATTATTCCGTCCGCTGCTCTTCTGTCATGTTGAGCGGAGAGCCTTTAGGCCCGAAGTCGAAACACCCCGACGGTGCGGAACATCCGCCATTGCGGCTCGCATGGGTTCCCGCCGAACGACCGTCGAGATTCCTCGGCTTCGCTATCGCTCCGCTCGGGATGACAGCCCTGCTGTCACCTTGAGCGAAGGGCGAAGCCCGAAGTCGAAAGGTCTCGACGTTGCCTGACTTTTGCCTTCGCAATACCCCGGCTCCACTCGGGATAACAAAAAAAACGCCCCGGAGAGCAGTCTCCGGGGCGCCGTGCAAAAAGGGAATCGGGACGGGATTACTCCTCCTCTTCGACCTCCTTCATGTTGTGGTAGACGTTCACCACGTCCTCGTCCTCCTCCAGACGCTCCACGAGCTTGTCGATCGACTCGCGGCCCTCGGCATCGAGCTCCTTGGTGTCGTTGGGGATGCGGGCCGACTCGCCCGATACGATCTCGTAACCGTGGTCGTCGAGCCACTTCTGGATGGCGCCGAACGACTCGTAGGGGGCCTCGACCGTCACGGTGGTGTCGTCCTCGGGGGCGAACTCGTCGACACCCAGGTCGATCATCTCGAGCTCCATCTCCTCGCGGTCGATCTCGGCCGGGGCGTGGAACTTGAAGATGCACTTGTGCTCGAACATGAAAGCCACGCTGCCCGAGTTGCCCAGCGTACCGCCGCAACGACTGAAGTGCATGCGGATATTGGCTACCGTGCGGTTGGTGTTGTCGGTGGCGGTCTCTACCAGGAAGGCGATGCCGTGGGCGCCGTATCCTTCGTAGATCACCTCCTTGTAGTCGGCCGTATCCTTCGACACGGCGCGCTTGATGGCGCGCTCCACATTCTCCTTGGGCATGTTCTCGGCCTTGGCGTTCTGGATCAGCACGCGCAGGCGGGTATTGCCCGAGGGGTCGGGACCGCCGGCCTTGACGGCGATTTCGATCTCCTTGCCGATCTTGGTAAAGGTGCGGGCCATGTTGCCCCAGCGCTTCAGTTTTCTGGCTTTGCGATACTCAAAAGCTCTTCCCATGGTGTGTTATGTTTTTTATTGTTGTTTTTCGTTAAGTGGCACAAAAATACAAAAAAATCGAATTCCCGGGCTCTGTTCCGGCGATTATTTGAAACCGGGGGCGGGAAATTCCCCGTTTTTCGTTTTTTTTATTACTTTTGTAACGGTATGAATGAAGAAAGACTGATATTTCTGACCAATGACGACGGCTATTCGTCGCGCGGCATGCGGGCGCTCGTCGGCATGGCGCGCCGGTTCGGCCGGGTGGTGGTCGTGGCTCCGGAGGAGCCGCAGAGCGGCATGAGCCAGGCATTTACCATGAGCCGGCCGCTCTTCCTGCGCAAGGTGAGCGACGAGCCCGGCGTCGAGATATACGCCTTCAGCGGCACGCCGGTCGACTGCGTGAAGATGGGACTCGACTACCTGCTGGCCGGGCGTCGGGTCGATCTGGTGATCTCGGGCATCAACCACGGCTCCAACTCGGCGGTCAACGTGCTCTATTCCGGCACGATGGGTGCTGCCGTCGAGGGGAGCTTCTACGACTGCCCCTCGATCGGCATCTCGGTCGACGACCACTCGCCCGACGCCGATTTCGAGGGGGCGCTACGCTACGGAGAACGGATCGTGAGGCAGGTGCTGGAGGGGGAGGTGCCCCTGCCGCTCTGCCTGAACGTGAACGTGCCCAATATTCCGGCCGACGCGATCCGGGGCGTGCGGGTCTGCCGTCAGACGGCGGGCTACTGGCGCGAGCGGTTCGTGCGGCACGAGGATCCCCGCGGACGGGAGTATTTCTGGCTGACGGGCGAGTACGTCAACTCGGAACCCGAGGCCGAGGATACCGACGAGTGGGCGCTGCGCAACGGCTACGTGTCGGTGGTGCCCGTGCAGGTCGACATGACCGACTACCGGCGGCTGGAGGTGCTGGCGAAGACGATCAGGTAAATTATAAGGATAATCGGAGTTCGATATGTTGAAGATATTGCTCGTGGCGGCCATCCTCATCCAACTGGTGGCATCGGTTTTCGCCGTGCGGCTGATCCGCACGACCCGTTACAATTCGATCTGGATCCTCTTCATCGTGGGATTCATGCTGCTCTCCGTGGAGCGCCTGCTGCAACTGCTGTGGGTGAGCGGCCAGCGCTTCCCGATGGAGATCAGCGTCTGGCTGGGGGTCGTGGTCTCGGTGGCGCTCTCGATCGGCGTGATGTATGCGCACAAGCTCTTCCGCTACATCGAGCGGATGAACCGACACAGCCAGACGGTCAACAAGCGGATCCTGACAGCCGTGCTGCGAACCGAGGAGAAGTCGCGCTCGCGCTTCGCCCGGGAGCTGCACGACGGACTGGGACCGCTGCTCTCGTCGGCCAAGATGTCGCTTTCGGCCGTCTCGTGCGAGGGGATGGACGACGAGCGCCGAGCCATCGTGGAGAACACCGCCTACGTCATCGACGAGGCGATCCGCTCCCTGCGCGAGATCTCGAACAACATGTCGCCCCACGTGCTGGCGGATTTCGGGCTGGTGCGGGGCGTGCAGAACTTCATCCAGAAATGCACCGGCATGCACGACGTGAAGATCCGCTTCATGACCGACCTGCGCTCCGAACGCTTCGACGCCAACGTGGAGGTGATCCTCTACCGCGTCATCTGCGAGCTGATCAACAACTCGCTCAAGCACGCCGCCTGCACGGAGATCTCGCTGTCGCTGTCGCAGGGCAACGGCCGGCTGTCGCTCGACTACTCCGACAACGGCCGGGGATTCGACCCGCAGGCGATGATGGACTGCGGCATGGGCCTCTCCAACATCGCCTCGCGCGTCCACTCGCTCAACGGCACCTTCGACATCCGGGGGCGGAAGGGCAAGGGCATGTCGGCCGCCGTGCGGATCGGCGTCGGGGAGGAGACGCGCCGCCCGAACCGCCGCGGGAAAAACCGACTATGATCAGGTCTGCGCGGAGGCCCGCATCCTCGCAGGACGAAAGATGAAATGATGGAACCGAAAATCACCTTGGTCGACGACCACACCCTGTTCCGCAACGGACTGCGCGGCCTGCTGGAGCGCGTGGGGGGCTGCCGTGTCGTGGCCGAAGCGGCCGACGGCGAGGAGTTCCTCGCCCTGCTGCCCGACTTGCAGACCGACGTGGTTTTTCTGGATATCTCGATGCCCGGCATCGACGGGGCCGAGACCGCCCGCCGGGCACTGGCCCTGCGGCCCGAACTGCGGATCGTCACCCTCTCGATGTTCGGCGACGAACACTACTACGCCCGGATGGTCGAGGCCGGAGCCTGCGGATTCCTGCTCAAGGATTCGGCGCTGGACGAGGTGCTGGAGGCGATCCGGGCCGTGATGGCCGGGGAGAGCTACTTCAGCGCGGCCCTGCTCGCATCGCTCTTCCGGCACCTGAAAACCGGATCGGAGGAGCAGCCGGCCGACGACACCCTCTCGGCGCGCGAGCGGGAGATTCTGGTGGCGGTCTGCCGCGGTCTGTCGAACCAGGAGATCGCCGACAGCCTCTTCATCTCGAAACGGACGGTAGACAAGCACCGCGCCAACATCCTCGAAAAGACCGGCTGCCGGAATACGGCCCACCTGGTGGCCTATGCCATCAAGCGGGGCTGGGTGGAGCTGTAATCAGAAACGCAGAAACCGGCGGCCGTCGGTCAGACATTGCGGACAGTAGGGGTCGCGGTGGCCGTCGTCGCAGAGATACCCGCACTGCGGACAGACCCAGTAGGCCGAGGCGGCGCGCTCGCCCTGGCGCATGTAGCGCTCGACGGCGTGCATGCAGCGGTTCGTGGCGGCGGCATTGCGGATCAGCAGACGGGCGACATAACGGTTTCCCTCCTTCAACACATCGTCGATGGTCTGGTATCCCTGCAACCGGCTCTCCTGCAAGCGGGCGAGGATACGCTCCATATTCCTTCGTGTAGAACGCACCTTCACCAATACCTGCTCCGGCGGGGCATAGCTCCCGCCCATGCGGCGAATGGCGCGCACATATCCCGTCTCCTGAATCCGTTCGGCATGGGCCAGCGCCCGCAGGAGCCGTTCGGCCCCCGGCCGCTCTTCGGCCGCCGCCTGCCGGGCCGCCGATTCGAAGTTCTCGGCGTTGTCGCGGGTGATGTGGGCCGCAGCGGTCAGCGATTCGAGGCTTCTGGGCCAGAAAAACAGAGCCCCGCTCTGCCGCGGATGGCAGGCCGGGAGGAGCGCTACGAGCAGTATGAGCAATTTTTTCATCACCCGTGCCGGTGCATATATGATGCCTGAAATACGGTTCGGCACCGCCGAAGCCCGCGGACAAAAAAAATTCCGTTCGTTTGGGTTTTTTACCGATAATTCTTATATTTGTCCGTCCGTTCCCGGCGAACCATGCGGGCGGAACCGTAAAACTATGAAAAAATTTCTGTGTTTCCTGATGTCGGCCCTGGTTGCCGTCACTTTGTGCAATTGCGGCGGCGGTGACGATCCCGTGCCTGACCCTAATCCCAATCCCGGCCCTACGCCTCCGGGTCCCGTTGTCGAAATCACCCTGCAAAATATCGTGGGCGAGTGGCAGCTGACGGCCTGGTCGGGCGGCTCGATCATCGACGGAGCCCACACGGCCTACCTGAAGTTGAACGCCGACAAGACCTTCGACCTCTATCAGGTGCGTATCAACAACCAGGGCGTGGTGCTCTACGAGGGCACCTTCACCCTCGACGAGGCTCAGGCCCTGATCTCGGGCCGCTACAGCGACAACGTAGCCTGGGGCGCCTCCTACACGATCGCGCTGTCGACCAATGCCATGACCTGGACGGTCGTCGGCAAGAACGACACCTCGACCTTCACGAAGAAGGATATCCCGGCCGATATCATCGACATCGCCGTACCGGCCGACGAGGTGCGCTCGCTGGGAGAGTTCCGTCTGCTCTGATCCCTTCGGGAAGTGCAAAATCGAAAAGGGCTGTCCTTCACGGACAGCCCTTTTTATATAATATGTCACCGTACGGAAGTTCTCAGCCCCGGCTGTTGTAGGCCTCCAGCGCCTTGCCGAGCAGGAAGACGGCGCGCTGCAGGTCGTCCTTCTTCAATACATAGGCGATCCGGACCTCATTGCGGCCCTTCGCCGGGTCGGAGTAGAAGCCCGAGGCGGGAGCCATCATCACCGTTTCGCCCTCATACTCGAAGTCGGTCAGACACCACGCGCAGAACTTGTCGCTGTCGTCGATGGGCAGACGGGCCACGGTATAGAAAGCACCCATCGGAATCGGGGAGTAGACGCCCGGAATGCGGTTCAGACCGTCGATCAGGCATTTGCGACGCTCGATATACTCCTCGTAAATTTCCGTGCTGTAGCTTCGCGGAGCGTCGATCGAGGCCTCGGCGACGATCTGGCCGATCAGCGGCGGCGAGAGGCGGGCCTGACAGAACTTCATCACGGCGTTGCGCAGGGTCTTGTTCTTGGTGATGAGCGCGCCGATGCGGATACCGCACTCCGAGTAGCGTTTCGACACCGAGTCGATCAGCACCACGTTCTGCTCGATCCCCTCCAGATGGCAGGCCGAGATATAGGGCGAGCCCGTGTAGATGAATTCGCGGTAAACCTCGTCCGAGAAGAGGAACAGATCGTACTTCTTCACCAGATCGCGGATCTGATTCATCTCCTTGCGGGTGTAGAGATACCCCGTCGGGTTGTTGGGGTTGCAGATCAGGATGCCGCGCGTGCGTTCGTTGATGAGCTTCTCGAACTCCTCGACGGCCGGCAGCGCGAATCCCTCCTCGATGGAGGAGAGCACGGGACGGATCACGGCGCCCGCCGAGATGGCGAAGGCCATGTAATTGGCATAGGCGGGCTCCGGAACGATGATCTCGTCGCCCGGATTCAGGCACGACATGAAGGCGAACAGCACGGCCTCCGAGCCGCCCGTGGTGACGATGATGTCGTCGGGGTTCAGGCGGATCTGGTACTGCTCGTAGTAGCTCGCGAGCTTCTCGCGCAGGGAGCGGTAGCCGTCGCTGGGGCTGTACTCCAGAATCGTGCGGTCGATCCGCTTCAGGGCGTCGAGCCCCACCCCGGGCGAGGGCAGGTCGGGCTGTCCGATGTTCAGGTGGTATATCTTCGTGCCGCGCGCCTTGGCGGCCTCGGCCAGCGGCACGAGCTTGCGAATCGGGGAGGCGGGCATCTCTTCGGCCCGCAGGGAAATTTTAGGCATCTGTCTGATTGTTAAACGGCCCGGCATTTCGCCGGTCCGTGTGCTTTTTCGTATAGGGCGCAAATATAATAAATTTTTTGAATATCCTCCGCGCCCGGAGCGCAGGGGCGAATTCGAACGGCAGACAGACGAAAAACGGGCCGGATATTTGGCGAATAAAAAAAACCGACGTACCTTTGTCCCTGCATCGGAGGGATGGCAGAGTGGTCGATTGCGGCGGTCTTGAAAACCGTTGAGCTGCAAGGCTCCGGGGGTTCGAATCCCTCTTCCTCCGCAGATGCTGCGACGGCAGGCGACGGGAATCCCGTCGCTTTTTTCATCCGGCCCCCGTCCGCCCACGCGAACAGGAGATTTCCAAGGCGGACTTCGCATTTTTTCCGTCAAAAGTGTTCAACTCTATATAATAATCGCTACCTTTGTAGCGGAGAACAATATCAATTTATATAAAATACTTTACTCTATGAAAAACGTATCCGCTACAAGGGGGGGGGAATTGCCGTACGCCTCTCCGAGCATGGAGTTGCTCGAACTTCCCGTCGAGCAGGGCTTCGCTAATTCGCAGGCAAGCGGCGAGTGGAACAAC
The DNA here is from genome assembly GCA_910577475.1 of uncultured Alistipes sp. Classification (GTDB taxonomy): domain Bacteria; phylum Bacteroidota; class Bacteroidia; order Bacteroidales; family Rikenellaceae; genus Alistipes. The sequence continues at coordinate 116,622 of CAJTLJ010000005.1, read as the reverse complement.
TCGCTCGATAACGATCTTATCTGGGGAGACGGAAACTTCAACGAATTCGAATAACGGCTGAAACGACGATCATGAAAAACCTGTTCAAATCCATGATGCTCGTTGCAGCAGCTGCAATGGGCTTCACCGCCTGCTCGAAGGACGCGACCGAAGAGTTCGAACCCGTCGCCCAGGCCACCGAGACCATCACCCTCTCTACGGACATCACCCGCACGACGCTGAACGCCGACCGCACACAGCTGACGTGGGTCGCCGGCGACCAGTTCGCCGTCTATACCGACAAGGGCACGAAGAATACTCCCGTCACCTACACCGAGGGCGCCACGAATTTCGACATCGAAGTGGCCTTAGGTTCGCAGACGGTCTATGCCTACTACCCCTATTTCGACAAGCAGGACATCTCTTACGACCAGACCCACGTCAGCATGTACGTCACCTCGACCCAGAAGCAGAGCAAGGCTGGCGTTTTCGACGGTAACGTCAACGACTACGCAATGGTAGCCAAAGGCGAGATCGACGCCGACCGGCACGTGTCGCTCACGTTCCGGCCCGTAGCCTGCGCCATGGCCCTCAACATCTACGGCGGTCAGGCCGGCGAGACGGTGCAGGAGGTAACCTTCAACCCGGGCGTCGTCTGCGCCGGACAGCACCTCATGGACATCACGGTCGACAATCCGGTCTACACGGCTGCCGAAGGTAAGGCAACCTCCGTGACGGTCACGCTGACGGAGCCTTTCGAGGCTGTCGGCGAGAAACCCGCCGATCCGAAAACGTTCGCCAACCAGGTCTACGCCGTAGTCGCCCGCAAGGCCTACGAAGGCGCCGCATTCACGGTCAAGACCTCGCTGAACACCTACACGTTCAAGACCGCGAGCACCCTCGACCTCTCGTCGACCGACTTCTTCACCATGAACCTCAATCTGGCCAAGGGCGAGACGCCGAAGAGAATTCCCGAGGGCGATTATATTATAGTTGCCACAAATGCCGCTGGTACATCTTTCGATGCTCTCACCAATCAAGAGACGAATACCTCCACGAAAAGGCTGGTATCTAAATCCATAAAGGATGTCAGCTCTGCTGAAACCTTTGATACGAACGACGAAACTATCATTTGGCATATCTCGCAAGCCGATGCTTCTTATGTAATAACAGATGTAAATGGCAAATATATATCTTGGACAAGTGGTAATTCCGCATCGTTAAGTTCGTCAGCGTTCAATCTCGACATAACTCCGATTTCAGGCTCCAAGCAATACAAAATCACTGCGGCCAAAGACAGCGCCCGAATTTTCGGAAAGAACACCTCTGCAAATTATTTTGCATTCTATACAAGCGAGCAATCCAATAAGTTGTATCTTATTCCTGCCGTATCTCTTCCGAAATGTGAGATCAACACTTTCACGGCTACTTTGAACAGTGAAAAAACTGCGATTACATTCGAAGGAACCTACACAAATACTTTAGGAAATGAACCGGACTGGTCTATTTCTGTTGCAAAAGACGGCAGCGAAATCGGATCGATCGAGACAATCGGAGTTGATGGAGAAATTACAGCAGACAACTACAGCGTTACGGAAGAGGGCACCTATACCTTCACGCTGACAGCAACGATCAATGGTGAACCCGTAGCAACCGAAACAGCCGAGGTTGTCATCAGTGGCGGTGGTACCTCGACCTATACAGTATCCATTACCAGACCGGATTTCAATGGCGGAAATAGGTGGAGTTCTTATATGACTCAAACGGCCAAAGTAACAGGTAGCGATAATATCGAGTACTCTGTTACAGCGGAAGGTATTGCTTACCAAGCTGATTATATCCAAATTCGTCAATCGAAAAATAGCGCCATTTACAATACGACAAGCCTCGGAACTATCAAGTCCATCGTTATTGAAGATACAACGAAGGCTACGTACAATGTTTGGGTAGGAACCAGTCAAAAACCCAGTACGACAAAAGTCTCCGGAGATGCCAACAGCCGTACATTCGATGTAACGGATGCTGGTAACGGCTATTTCAAAATTACAAATGCCAATACAACGATTTCGAAAATTACGAAAATTACAATTACCTATGAAAAATAGGAAATTATAATAAACTACTTACAAAAAATCTGTCTAAAATTAGACAGATTTTTTGTTTTCTGATATGCTGTCATGTTAAGCAAAGCAATTGTGAATTGTGAACCGCCCCTCCGCATACAACTACCCGTTTTTTTTCATACCTTTGCGGCGTAACCGAATGCGATGATTTACGAAAAGATCATAAAACCGATTCTGTTCCGGCTGCCCATCGAGCGGGCCCACCGGCTGACGCTGATCGCCCTGCGGCTGATCGGCATGGTTCCGGGCGGGCGCTGGCTCCTCAGGAAAAGCCACGCCGTGGAGAGCCCCGCGCTGGAGCGCGAGGTGTTCGGCATCCGCTTCCGAAACCCCGTGGGGCTGGCGGCCGGGTTCGATGTCGACGGCGACGTCTGCAACGAGCTCTCGGCACTGGGCTTCGGATTCGTGGAGATCGGCACCCTGACCCCCCGTCCGCAGGGCGGCAACCCCCGTCCGCGGGTCTTCCGCCTGCAGCGCGACCGGGCCACGGTGAACCGGCTGGGATTTCCCAACCGGGGTCTCGAACGGGCCCAGGGCAAACTGCGCGAGGGGCACGAGGGGACCGTCGTGGGGTGCAACATCGGCTGCAACGCCGCGATCCCGCCCGAGAAGGTGCCGGCCGACTACCTGAAACTGTTCCGCAACCTCTACCAGTACGTCGACTACTTCACCGTCAACATCAACTGCGACAACGGCACACGCGAGTGCCAGGCCCCCACGACCGGACGGCTGCTGGAGATTCTGGAGCCGCTGTTCGATTTCCGGCGCGGGCAGAATCACTACCGCCCCATCCTGCTGAAGATCTCGCCCGACCTGACGGACGAGGAGGTGGACCGCATGACCGATCTGATGATCGACACGCCGCTCGACGGCATCGTCGCCGTGAGCGGCACCCACCACCGCGACGGGCTGACGACCAGCCGGCAGGCGCTGGCGCAGGTCGGCGGCGGACGGCTGGGAGGAGCTCCGCTGAAACAGCGGGCCGTGGAGGTCGTGCGCCGCATTCACGAGCGCTCGCACGGCACCTACCCCATCATCGGCGTCGGCGGTCTGATGACCCCCGAAGACGTGCGGGAGATGCTGCAGGCCGGAGCCTCGCTCGTCCAGCTCTACACGGGCTTCGTCTACGAGGGTCCCCGGCTCGTGCGCGACATCTGCCGCTCGCTGGCCGCCCCCGTCCCCGCGGCCGAAAAATCCGGGGAGGGAGCCGAATAAAAAATCACGATCCATGCAAGCAACCGTCATCACCATCGGCGACGAGATCCTGATCGGACAGATCGTCGACACCAACTCCGTATCCATCTCGAAACACCTGAATGCCGCCGGCATCGTCGTGCGCGAGAAGTGCTCGATCGGCGACGACCGGACACAGATCGTAGAGACGCTGGAGCGGGCGCTGGCCCACAGCCAGATCGTCGTCGTCACGGGCGGTCTGGGCCCCACGAAGGACGACATCACGAAGAGGACCCTGGCCGAGCTCTTCGGCTCGGGGATGCACATCGACGAACGCGTGGCCAACCACGTGAAAGGGATGCTCGAGAGCCGCGGCATCGCTTTCAACGAGCTGAACCGAGGACAGGCGCTCGTTCCCGACTGCTGCACGGTCCTCTTCAACGCCCACGGCACCGCCCCCGGCATGTGGTTCGAACGCGGAGAGAAGGTGGTCGTGTCGCTGCCCGGCGTACCGTTCGAGATGGAGCACCTGATGCAGGACGAGGTGATGCCGCGCCTCAAGGCGCGCTTCTCGCTCCGCTCCATCGTCCACCGCACCCTCATCACAGCCGGACTGGCCGAGTCGATGCTGGCCGAGCGGATCGCTCCGTGGGAGGAGGCGCTGCCGCCCTACCTCAAGCTGGCCTACCTGCCCAACCCCGGCGCCGTGCGGCTGCGGCTCTCGGCCTACGAGGTGGAGGGCGAGAGCGTCGCCCGCGAAATCGCGGAGCGCTTCGAGGCACTGAAGGAGATCATTCCCGAGTACGTGGTGGGCTACGAGACCGCCACCGTGCAGGAGCTCGTCCACGGGACGCTGACCGGGCGCGGAGAGACCCTCGCCACGGCCGAGAGCTGCACGGGCGGCGCCATTGCGGCCCGCTTCACGGCGATGGCCGGAGCCTCGGCCTACTTCCGGGGCGGGGTGGTCGCCTACTCGAACGACCTGAAACGGGAGGTGCTGGGTGTGTCGGCCACCGATCTGGAGCGCTTCGGGGCCGTCAGCGAACCCGTGGCCCGGCAGATGGCCGAGGGGGTTCGCCGCCTCGCCGGCTCGGACTACGCCGTCGCCACCACGGGCATCGCAGGCCCCTCGGGCGGTTCGGACGAAAAACCCGTCGGCACGGTCTGGATCGCCGTCGCCGGACCGCACGGCACCGTCGCCGCATGCCGCCAGTGCGGCACCGATCGCGGACAGATCATCGACCGCGCATCGGCATTCGCCATCGGGATGCTCCGCGACGCCCTGAAGCGATAAATTCGCGAAAAACGAAAAAAAGTAATCGCCGATCATTGCCGATTGGCGATTTATTTTTATCTTTGCACTCCCTTATGGGCATAAATTAAACAACAACGAACATGAAAGTTTGCGAAATCACTGGCAAGACGGCGATGGGCGGCAACAACGTCTCCCACTCGCACCACAAGACCAAGCGCACCTTCAGCCCCAATCTGAAGACGAAGCGTTTCTGGTCGGAGGAGGAGGGCCGCTGGGTAACCCTGAAGGTAACGGCAGCCGGCATGAAAACTATTAACAAGAAGGGACTTGCAGCAGCTCTGCGTGAGGCGGCCGCTCCCAAAAAGGTCTACTAAAAACGAGCTGAGAAATGGCAAAGAAAGGCAACAGAGTGCAGGTGATTCTGGAGTGCACCGAGCAGAAGGAGAGCGGCGTAGCAGGCATGTCGCGCTACATCACCACCAAGAACAAGAAGAACACCCCGGATCGTCTGGAGCGCAAGAAGTACAATCCGTACCTGAAGCGAGTAACCGTACACCGTGAAATCAAATAATTTTAGTGCAATATGGCAAAGAAAGTAGTTGCAACGCTGAAAACCGGTACCGGTAAGCAGTTTACGAAGTGCATCAAGATGGTCAAGTCGGAGAAGACCGGCGCCTACATCTTCAAGGAGGGCGTTATCGCCAACGACCAGGTAAAGGATTTCTTCGCAGAAAAGAAGTAAATTCGTATTTAAGAACCGTACGTTCTTAATACAAAGGGTATCGCTTTTCAGTGATGCCCTTTGTGTGTTTCTCGGGTCAAAAGTCCCGGCCGATAATTCTGTTCGCATACTTGCTCCAGCCCGGAGCCGTCCTATATCGATCCACGCAGGAGATCGGGACATAGATATCTATATTTTCCGGGAAAGCCTTCAGACCCATTTTAGGAGGCTCCTGCGCCAGACAACTTACAGCTTTCAGACGGTCACAGTCCCAGAAAGACCAGCTTCGGATTCGGACGGTACTTTCAGGTAAAGTTATTTTAACCAGATTGAAGTGCTCCACCAGTTCGCTGCCGTCGATAAGGGTCTCTCCTTCCGGAATAAAAACCTCATTGATCTCAGGTTGCGTCCTCTGCAACGCGGTTTTCTTCTCCTCTGCCCAAACAAAAACAGACTCCTCCGAAGTCACAGCCCTCGGAATCGAAGTAGATACTGCTTCGGACTCTTCATACACTCTCTTCAGAATGATATGGAACTTATGACGGGTAGGAAACAAAACGTTACGATTGGCTCCGACGAGAGTATGATCTACCTCCCATCCCTCTTGCGCCAATTCGTTCAACACCTCTCCGAGATTTCTACGCCCCAGTTCAATCGCCTTACGATCGCGCAACAAAGTTGCTTTCAAATGCTTGCCGCCGCCCCGCATGTACAGATCGAGATAGGCGACTTTCGTTTGGGCGAAACCGCTTGCAGCGAATAGCGTCGCCGCAAATAAAACTACGAATTTCTTCATAAGAATCATTTTGCCGCATCGACCCCGCTGCAGCGGACTAAAAATAAAGAAAGTGTGGAGTCGTCCGTTCATCTGAGTAGAGGTTCTGGAATACCCGAATACAAATAAACAATACCCCACACCGAATAGAACATATCGATGATATGCCTATACACGGTGATGAGCGTTGCATTGAACCTTTGTATTCGTTGAAATTTTCCAGATTTCTACTCAAGGTCAGCGAAACACTTTCACTAAACTAATATGTCGCAGCCCGTTCGGGTCTGCATGACAAAAGTAGAAAAATGTTTCTCAATACGCAACACTCGCGGGATATTGCTGCGTACAAAGTTTGCTAAAACAAATTATTTCCTCATGATAACAATTCGTATGCGCTGTATTAACCACACAAAGGGCATCGCTTTTCAGTGATGCCCTTTGTGTGTTCTGCCGGATACTCGTCACATCTCCAGCTCGGTAATGATCGAAAAAGCGCTCCATCCCGGCGCATTCCGGTAGGCCTCGACGCAGCCCGCAGGCACTTGCAGCTCCGCATGTTCCGGAATACTCTCCAATCCCCTGCACACGGGCGGAACCCGCGTGCCGATCCGGAACAGACGCAGCGAGGAATCCGAGCGTAAATACTGGCGACCGATGGACTCGATACCCGTGCAGGAAGCCATGTCTATCGTCGTCAGTTTGGTCCGGCTCAACGCAGAATCCCCGACCGTCTTCAGCTTCGACCCGCTCTCGAAGGTCAGGCACGAAAGCGCTCCGGAGCTGAAAGCATTGTCCCCGATCGTCTCCACACTGGCAGGAATCTCGACAGCGGATAACAACCAGGTTTGTTGAAAGGCTCCCTTTCCGATTGTTCTCAACCGCGATCCCGGTTCGAAGGTTATACGCGACAAATACCGGCAGCGTGCGAAAGCCTTCTCTCCGATCACTTCGACGCTGGCTGGAATCTCGATGGATTTGAGAAGCGCGCCCGAGAGCGTCCACTCTCCGAGCTCTGCCAATGTAGCGGGCAACAGCATTGTCTCGACGAGCGAACTGTAGAACCTATACGACAAGGTCGTAAGGGGCACCTGCGAGATATCGAGCGCCTTCAGGGAGACCAATTCGTAATCGAGCAACTTCAAATCGGCGTCGTTCAGCTCCCCCGAAATTTTCAGCGATTCGATATCGGCATAGTCGTATGCCGCCAGCACGGCCGCCAGTTCGCCGGCCGCAGGAACATGCACCTCGACGAAGGTCCCCGTCTGGCGGAACACGATGGTATGCAGGGTCTCTCCCTGCTCGTCCTTCAGACAAACGGTCGTAAAACGATCGAATGCCCGGTTTTCGGCCACTTGGAACACGATCGTTTCATCGCGCATGGCCCGGGTTTCCACGACCGAGAGCCACGACCGGGCCTCGTCGGGAATCTCGACCGTATAATCCAGATTGGTCGACAGATAGACGGTCCGCGAACCGCCCGATGGCCCCATGTCGAACGCAGTGTCCGCCACGGAGATGCGCCCGTGCATGCAATTCAGCGTCGCCAATATGGTCCGGTAGGAGCCGTCGTTCACGAAAACCAGAATCTCGCTCTCGACGATGGGGTCCGGAGCCGTGACGGTGATCGTGCCCCGGTCGTTGGCCGCGGCATGCACCGAGGCCTTCCACCCCTCCTGCACGATGGTTTTGACAAGGGTCTTCTCCGTCGCACCGCGAATCGTGTAGGCAATCGTCTTCGAGCCGCCGCCGTCCCGAATGGCGACGTCGGTCGTGTCGAACTCCACGGCGAATGGAGAATCGACCTCTTTGGGAAGGGTCAGTACCGTACCGTCGGCCAGAGTGAAATAGACGCAGCGGTCATCCACCGCCACCCCCTTGAAGACTCCGCCCCGGCCGTCGCCGTCGCCGCAGGTCGCCTCGTCCAGCTGCCGCCACGTCTTGCCGTTATCGCAGGAGACGAACCAGAAACCATCCTCGACCTTCAGTTGCGGAACTATGCCGTCCCCGCCCTGCGCCTTGATCCGGTTTCCCTCGGTATCCTTCAGCCAAGCCCCGTCCAACGTCCAATAATAGACGCCGTCCGAGTCTCTCTTCACGACGATGACGGGGACGCCCTCGCAATCCTTGCCGTTGCGGATCGTCGCCGCCGTGTCGTCGGAGAAACGGATGACATACCCGTCGTCGGTCTCTACGACCTCCGTAACGGTCAAATTCTCCTGCAAAGCGGCTACAAGAGTCTGCAGCGACGCAATATTCGTGTTCATCAGCCGGGAGAACTCCTCGAGATAGGCCACGCGATTTTCGAGATTCTTCAGTTCACTGCGCAGCGGACCGTCGTCGTATTCGTCGCTGCAACCCAGCAGCAGCAAACCGCACATCAGAAAAGCGAGCATTTTTTTCATAACAGAAATATTTAAGTAAAGGTTCCATGCTACCCGGCACCTCGATAGCGTCTTCCGTGATACGAAAAGCGTGGTGCCGAAGACCTATTTCTGACGTTGGGTTCTGGTAAAACCGTGAAGATAAAATAAGCAACAGCCCCACGCCTATATCCACGAATGGATATGACGCGGCAAGATGTCCGCCTACCCTCTCTTCAATTAAATTTACCAGATTCAACGTCGAGAATAAGCTACACTTTCCGTGTATTCAATATGTTATCGCAAATATAAAGATATTCGGCGGAAAAAGCAAGGTTTCCGACCGTTTCCCGGATTTTTAATCGCCGTCCCCGCACAAAACCCAAAAGGGCTCAAGCGAACTTGAAGCCTTTCCGAGCCGAAACCGAGATTTGAACCCCGCGCAAGCGGGGTCACCGACCGAGCGCTGCAATCGGCCGAAAGACGGGGCGGGGTTGCGCGAAGGAGGTAACGAAATATCGACCGGCACAAAACGAAAAGGTCACCCTATCAAGAGTGACCTTTCTGAGCCGAAACCGAGATTTGAACTCGGGACCCCTTCATTACGAGTGAAGTGCTCTACCGCTGAGCTATTTCGGCGTTTGCGCGGGAGACCTGGATCTCTTTTGCGGTGCAAATATCGGAAAAATTTTTCAATTAAATCAAATTTTTACCGGAAAATCTCAAAAAAATCTGAAAAGTCGCTCTTTTTGGCTATATTCGCAAACGAAAAAAACGGGTACGGGACACCCTTGCGACCGAAATCGGCGGAGTCCCGACCTCAAAACGAAAGCCGATGATTACCTTTCTGATCTGTCTCGGACTGCTTGCAGGCTCCTATTTCACCTACGGCCGCTACCTGGAGCGGCTCTGCGATGTGGACGCCTCACATCCGGTGCCGTCGCAAACCCGCTACGACGGGGTGGACTACATGCCGCTGCCCCGCTGGAAGATTTTTCTGATCCAGCTGCTCAACATCGCCGGGCTGGGACCCATCTTCGGAGCCGTGCTGGGCGCCGCCTACGGGCCCGTCGCCTTTCTCTGGATCACGCTGGGAGGCATTTTCATAGGCGGCATGCACGACCTGATTTCAGGCATCATGTCGGTCCGTTACGGCGGCCAGAGCCTGCCCGAGGTCGTGGGCGCCCTGCTGGGCAACCGGGTCAAGCTGATCCTGCGCATCGTCTCCATCCTGCTACTGATCCTGGTCGGCACGGTATTCCTCTCGCAGCCCGCCATGCTGATCGCCGTCAAGATCCACGCACTGGAGCCGGTCTCGTTCGTCAGCTTCCCGAGGCTGCTGCTGATCGTGCTGGGGGTCATTCTGGCCTACTATATGCTGGCGACACTGCTTCCCGTGGACAAAATCATCGGCAGGTTCTACCCGCTCTTCGGCGTGGCGCTGCTGCTGATGGCGCTGGGCATCCTGGCCGTGCTGCTCTTCGATGCGGAGCGCTATCCGATCCCGGAGCTGACCTCGCTGGAGAACCTGATCGCCGACGCCCGCCGCTTCCCGGTCATGCCCATGCTCTTCACCACCATCGCCTGCGGCGCCATCTCGGGTTTCCACGCCACGCAGTCGCCCCTCATGGCCCGCTGCATCACCTCCGAGAGGCAGAGCCGGGCCATCTTCTACGGCGCGATGATCGTCGAGAGCATCATCGCGCTGATCTGGGCGGCCATAGCCATGGCTTTCCGGGGCGGCGTGAAGGAGCTGAACACCGCACTGGCCGAGTACGGCGGCAACGCCTCGCTGCCGGTGGACGAAATCGCCGTCGGGACGCTGGGACCCCTCTTCGCCGGACTGGTGATCTTCGGCGTCATCGCCTGCGCCATCACCTCGGGCGACACGGCCTTCCGCTCGGCGCGGCTGATCGTGGCGGACTTCACCGGGCTGGAGCAGAAATCGCTGCGCAACCGGCTCCGGATCAGCCTGCCGCTCTTCGCTCTGGCGCTCCTGATCTTCTTCTGCCTGCCCTTCGACGCCCTGTGGAGCTACTTCGCCTGGACGAACCAGACCCTCGCATCGATCACGCTCTGGGCCATCGCGGCTTACCTCCGCCGCCACCGCAAAACCGTCTGGCCCGCCCTGCTGCCGGCACTCTTCATGACCTACGTCTGCACGAGCTACCTCTTCATCTCGCCGCTCATGCTGGGCATGGAGAACCGAACCGCCGCCTACCTGCTGGGAGGGCTCTCGACCGCCATCATCGCACTTTATATGTATTATTCGAACCGACGACATGCAAACGACCCCGACGCTTAACCCCACGGCCGACCAGACCTTCGAGATCGAAGGTACGGGCGCCTACGACTTCCGGAAAATCCGCGACAAGGCCCGGCGCCTGCAGCGCGAAGGCGCGGTAGAGAAGGCCTGCGAACTGCGCTTCCAGGCCTTTCAGCGCCTGTACGAACTCCTGCCCGATGAGGAGGAGACCATCCTGGAGTGGCGCCATGCCAACACGCAGGCCGCGCTGGAGATTCTCTATCAGTCGGCCGTCGACCACTTTCTGATCGGCGACTACGAGATGTCGGCCGCCCTGGTCGAGATGCTGCTGACGCACGACCCGGAGGACCATCTGGAGAGCATCGAACTGCTGGGATTCGTCTACTTAGAGATGGAGGAGTACGACTCCTTCGACGAGATCGTCAACGACCTTTCGGACAAATCCCCGGCACGGGAGATCCTGCTACTGTGGCAGGCTTTCCGCCGCGAGGGCCGGCTGCCCGAAGGCGAGGTCGTCCGGCTGAAAAGCCGCTTCGCCCCCTGGCATGCGGAGTTCACGGCCGACCTTCACCCGGCCGACGAGGCCTACCTGAAGGCCATCGAGAGCGAACGCCCCACCCCGCAGGCGCAGGCCCGCGAGCTGTGGCTGCGGACCGAAACCCTCTGGGAGCGGCATCCGGATTTCATCGAGGCCCTGCGGCGAACCCGATAAATCGACGAAACCATGAACCGAAAACTGCTCCTTCTGTCGGGCGCCCTGCCCGCCCTCGCCCTCACCGGCTGCGGCACACGGCCGGCCGACGAGCCCCGCAAGCCGAACATCGTCTTCATCTACTCCGACGACCTGGGCATCGGCGACCTGAGCTGCTACGGCGCCACGGCCGTGCAGACTCCCAACATCGACCGGCTGGCCGCCGCCGGACAGCGTTTCACGAACGCCTACAGCACCTCGTCGACCTCCACCCCGTCGCGCTTCGGTCTGCTGACGGGCATGTACCCCTGGCGTCGGGAGAACACCGGCATCGCCCCCGGCAATTCGGAGCTCATCATCCCGACCGACTGCTATACGCTGGCCGACATGGCGCACGAGGCCGGCTACGCCACGGCCGCCATCGGCAAGTGGCACCTGGGGCTGGGACCTGCGGGCGGCACGGACTTCAACACCGAGATCCGCCCCAACACGCAGGACATCGGCTTCGACTACGAGTACATCATCCCCGCCACGGTCGACCGCGTGCCGTGCGTCTTCGTGGAGAACGGCCGGGTCGTGGGGCTCGACTCCGCGGACCCCATCACGGTCAGCTACACGGAGAAGGTGGGCGACTGGCCCACGGGCGAGGAGAACCCCGAGCTGGTCCGGCTGAAGCCCTCGCAGGGGCATAACCAGACCATCGTCAACGGCATCCCCCGCATCGGCTACATGACCGGCGGGCGCAGCGCCCTATGGGTGGACGAGAACATCGCCGACACGATCGCCATGCGGGCCTGCCGCTTCATCGCCGACCACCGCGACCGGCCCTTCTTCCTCTACATGGGTACGCAGGACGTCCACGTGCCGCGCGTACCCCACCCCCGTTTCGCAGGCAGGAGCCCGATGGGCGCCCGCGGCGACGTGATCCTGCAACTGGACTGGACCATCGGCGAGGTGATGCGCACGCTCGACTCGCTGGGGCTGGCCGACAACACGCTGCTGATCTTCACCTCGGACAACGGGCCCGTGATCGACGACGGCTATGCCGACCGGGCGCAGGAGCTGCTGGGCGACCACCGTCCGATGGGCATCTACCGGGGCGGCAAGTACAGCCTCTACGAGGCGGGCACCCGCATCCCCTTCATCGTCCGCTGGCCCGAAGGGGTCGCACCGGGCGAGCAGCCCGCCCTCTTCTCGCAGATCGACGTCTACGCCTCGCTGGCCGCCCTGCTCGGCCGGGCGCTGCCCGAAGGGGCCGCACCCGACAGCCGCGACCGGCTGGAGGAGCTTCTGGGCCGTTCGCAGGAGGATCGCTCCCACGTCGTGCAGCAGAATCTGGACAACACCCTCTCGCTGATCCGCGACGGCTGGAAATACCTGGAGCCGAGCGACGGCCCCGCCATCGAATACTGGACGAAGACCGAACTGGGCAACGCCCCGGCGCCCCAGCTCTACCACCTGACGGAGGACCCCTGCGAAAGGCACGACATCGCGGCCCGGCATCCGGAGCGAACCGCCGCAATGGCCCGCGAGCTGGAGGCGGTCGAGGCCGGGCCGGACGGCGATCCGCGTCCGAAATCGCGATAAAGCGGGACCCCCGGCGGCAGAAAACGCATAAAAAGCGGCGAAAGTTTTGGAATTAAAGAAATTCATTATACCTTTGCACTCCGCGAACTGCGAAAAAACTAAAAATTGAGATAGCTATGGCAATGAAAAGAACTTACCAGCCTTCGCGCCGGAAGAGAATCAACAAGCACGGTTTCCGCCAGAGAATGGCAACCGCCAATGGCCGTAAAGTTTTGGCTGCCCGTCGCGCCAAAGGCCGCAAGAAGCTGACCGTTTCGGACGAGTCGACCTTCAAGTACGCTTAAAGTCGAAGATTCGACCGAGCCATAGGAACAGGGAGATGCTTTTCGGAGCATCTCCCTTTCCTGTGTGGACCCGTGCAGGGAATCCCGGGCGTTTTTTGAGAATTTTTTCGGGCAAACCGTCGGATATTTCGATTTAATTGGGTAATTTTGGGACAAAACAACGCAACTATGGCTATCTTTCAGGTAGAAGGCGGACGCCGCCTGTCGGGTGAGATCACCCCTCAAGGAGCAAAGAACGAAGCTCTGCAAATCCTCTGCGCCACGCTGCTCACCCCCGAGCGCGTCGTCGTGCACAACATACCCCGTATTCTCGACATCCTGCAGCTCATCGAGATGCTCAAGGCGATGGGGGTCGAGGTGGAGCAGCTCTCCGAGGACAGCTACGCCTTCCGGGCCCGGGAGATCAACCTCGACTACCTCGAATCGGAAGACTACCGGCGCCGCGGCGCCCGCCTGCGCGGCTCGGTGATGATGCTCGGTCCGCTGCTGGCCCGCTTCGGCGTGGCCTACATCCCCAAACCGGGCGGGGACAAGATCGGACGCCGCCGGCTCGACACCCACTTCCTGGGCTTCGAAAAGCTGGGAGCCCGGGTCGATTTCGCCGCCGGAAAGGTGGAGGCCAAAGAGCTGCGCGGCACCTACATGCTGCTGGACGAGGCGTCGGTGACGGGTACGGCCAACATCGTGATGGCCGCCGTGCTGGCCAAAGGCACCACCATCATCTACAACGCCGCCTGCGAACCCTACCTGCAGCAGCTCTGCGAGATGCTCAACCGCATGGGAGCCAAGATTTCGGGCATCGCCTCGAACCGGCTGACGATCGAGGGCGTGGAGCAACTCGGCGGCACGGAGCATACCATGCTGCCCGACATGATCGAGGTGGGCAGTTTCATCGGCATGGCCGCCATGACCCGCTCCGAGCTCACGATCCGCAACGTCTCGTTCCAGAATCTGGGCATCATCCCCGACCAGTTCGCCCGGCTGGGCATCCGCTTCGAACAGCGGGGAGACGACATCTACATTCCGCAGCAGGACCACTACAGCATAGAGACCTTCATGGACGGTTCGATCATGACCATCGCCGACGCGCCGTGGCCCGGGCTGACACCCGACCTGCTCTCGATCTTCCTGGTCGTAGCCACGCAGGCCAAAGGGGCCGTGCTGATCCACCAGAAGATGTTCGAGAGCCGCCTCTTCTTCGTCGACAAGCTGATCGACATGGGAGCACAGATCATCCTCTGCGACCCGCACCGCGCCACGGTGATCGGCCACGACCACCGCATCCGCCTCAGGGCCACCCGCATGTCGTCGCCGGACATCCGGGCCGGCGTAGCCCTGCTGATCGCCGCCATGAGCGCCGAAGGGGTCTCGACCATCCAGAACATCGACCAGATCGACCGCGGCTACCGCGACATCGACAGACGGCTGAACGCCCTCGGAGCCCGCATCATCCGGCTCGACGAATAATCCCGAATCGCGCCATGTATACCCGCCAAATCTCCCGGGCCTCCCGTACGGCATTCATCATCGCCCTCGACCTGTCGGGGTCGATGAGCGACGACACGCTGGCTATACGGGATGCGCGGACGAAAGCCGACGCGTTGAGCGTCATCGTCAACGAGCTGCTCAACGAACTGATCGCCCGGGCCAGACGCAGCGACCGGGTGCGCGACTACTACGACATCGCGGTGATCGGCTACTCGGGGCGGGGCATCGAGCCGCTGCTCTCCGACGAATGGTTCATCTCCGTCGACCGGCTGGAACGGATTCAGCCCGAATGGCGCACGATCACGTCGGAGACGGTCGACCCCAACGGCGGCACGATGTACACCAAGGTCCGCCGCCCCTATTGGATCGACCCCCGGCCCGAAGGCCGGACTCCCCTCTGCGAAGTCTTTCACAAGATCTACGAACTGACGGACTCGTGGTGCAAGAATCCGGCCCATGCGGACAGCTTCCCGCCCACGATCTTCAACATCACCGACGGGGAGGCTTCGGATGCCGGCGAGAGCGAGATCCGCGACATCTGCGACCGCATCCGCCAACTCGGCACCTCGGACGGGCATGCGCTGATGTTCAACGTCCATCTGTGGAGCCATGACGAGGCCCCGGCCGTGCTGTTCCCCACGAAGCGGGACCGCGCCTCGCTGGGACGCTACGGCCAGCTGCTGTTCGACTGCTCCAGCCAGATTCCCAAGACGCTGGAGGCCCGCGTGCGGGAGATCGCCCGCCCTTCGGAGAGGGGCCCCTTCCGCGCCATGAGTTACAACTGTTCGCCCACCAAGGCACTCGCGATCCTGGCTATCGGGTCGTGCAGCGTCGGCATGCAATAGAAGCTGCGCTATGGTTACCGCACAACTCTTCATCGAAGCGCTGGAATCCCCCTCCGAACCCCTCCGGAAGGTGCTGAACGATCCTCACCCCGCATGCCGGTTCGAAGACGGCAGCCCGCGCATACGCCGCCTGACCGACTTTTTCGAAGCCGACGTCGTCTGCCGGGGTACCCTTTTCCGGGTCGCCGCACCGATCCGCCGGGAGATCAGCCGCGAAACCGTCCGCAACGCGGGGCGGCTGAACGACATCGGCTCGCCGAGGATCAGCGGGTTCCGGCTCGCGGAGGAGGCGATGGCGTGGCTCGACGAGCGCGGAGAGCTCCGCACGGAGCATCTCTTCGTGGAGCAGGTACCCGAGGGGCGTCCGCTGGACGAGGCACTGGACCGGGGATATTCGGCCGCGGCGCGGCATCGGGAGCTGACGGCTCTGCAGCAGGAGTTCGCCCGGATCGGCTTCTCGCACGGCAACCTCAAGCCCGAAAACCTGCTGCTGACCCCGAACGACCGGCTGATCGTCACGCGCTGTTACCGGGCCCGGTTCGACGGCCCCTCGCCCGAGGACGAACGCTCCTTCGCGGCGCTCCACCGGCTGGCCGACCAGAAGGGCGACCCGCAGCACCGCATCCCCGAAACGAACTCGGAGGAGACGGTCGACTACCCGGGCGAATGGGCGGGTCCCTGCTCGGAGGGGATGCGTCCGATTCTGACGAAGGGAGTGTACCGGTTCGTCGACGTCCGCAGGAAAAAACTCATCAAACGCAGCTTTCAGGCTGTGGAGCCCTTTTACGAAGGGCGTGCGGTCGTCCGTACGAGAGAGAAGTTCGGCGTCATCGACAAAACCGGCGAATTCGTCATTGCCCCTTTCTACGACGAAATCATATACAATCGGAACAAAAGTCTCTTCTACGGCCGGCTCCAGGACCAGTGGTGCACGCTCAGCTATACGGGCAAGCCCCTGACTGCGTTCGTGAAAAGCCAGTTCACGGCCGTGCCGGAAGAGGCGTGAAATTTGAAGAACGAACTAAGAAACGAAAATAATTTACGACATGGAACAGGTAAAGACACTCATCATCGGCAGCGGCCCCGCAGGATACACGGCCGCCATCTACACCTCGCGCGCCAACCTCGGCCCCGTCCTCTACGAAGGCATGGAGCCGGGCGGACAGCTGACGACCACCACCGAAATCGAGAACTTCCCCGGCTACCCCGAGGGGATCGACGGCACGACCATGATGGCCGACCTCAAGCGGCAGGCCCAGCGCTTCGGCGCCGACGTCCGCACGGGACGCATCACGAAGGTCGATCTCTCGTCGCGCCCCTTCCACGTGATCGTGGACGGCACCGCAGAGATCGAGGCCCAGACGCTCATCGTGGCGACCGGCGCCTCGGCCAAATACCTCGGCCTCCCCTCCGAAACGAAGTTCCGCGGCATGGGCGTGAGCGCCTGCGCCACCTGCGACGGCTTCTTCTACCGCAAGAAGACGGTGGCCGTGGTAGGAGGCGGCGACACGGCCTGCGAGGAGGCGACCTACCTGGCCGGCCTCTGCCGCCAGGTCTACATGATCGTCCGCAAACCCTTCCTGCGCGCCTCGAAGGCGATGCAGCAACGCGTGTTCGACACTCCGAACATCGAGGTGCTTTTCGAGCAGAACACGGCCGAGGTGCTGGGCGACGACGAGGGCGTAACGGGCGTACGGCTGCGCCACAGCACCACGGGCGCCGAGCGGGAGATCGCCGTCGACGGCTTCTTCCTGGCTATCGGCCACCATCCCAACACGGAGCTGTTCCAGGGTCAGTTGGAGCTGGACGACGAGGGCTACATCCGCGTGAAGCCCGGCACCTCGGAGACCTCGGTCGAGGGGGTATTCGCCGCCGGCGACGTGAAGGATCCCCGCTATCGTCAGGCCATCACGGCCGCCGGATCGGGCTGCATGGCCGCCATCGACTGCGAACGCTTCCTGCTGGGCCGGTGAGCTTCGCGGTAACCATACTGGGCAGCGCCTCGGCCAAACCCACGGCCGGCCGTCACCCATCGGGGCAGGCGGTGAACCTCAACGAACAGTACTTTCTGGTCGATGCGGGCGAGGGCACCCAGCAGCAGCTGTTCCGCTACGGCATCAACCCGCTCAAACTGAAGGCCGTATTCATCTCGCACCTGCACGGAGACCACATTTACGGACTCTTTCCGCTACTCTCCACGCTGGCGCTCTACGGGCGAAGGACCCCGCTCAAGGTCTTCGCCCCGGCCCCGTTCGGCGCGCTGCTGGAGCATCACCTCCGCTACTTCGATCCCGATCCGGGGTATGCGGTCGAGTGGACGGAGGTGGACACCACGGCCCACGCCCTGCTCTACGAGAACCGCACGCTGGAGGTATGGTCCGTGCCGCTGCGCCACCGGGTGCCGACGGCCGGATTCCTCTTTCGCGAGAAGGAGCCGCCGCTGAACGTGGACAAATCCAAGATCGAGAAGTACGGCCTCTCGATCGCCCGAATCACCGCCGCCAAGCGGGGCGAGGCGGTCGAACTGGAGGACGGGACGATTCTCCCCAACGAGGAGCTGACCTACCGTCCCTACCCGGCCCGCAGCTACGCCTACCTCTCCGACACGAACTACTCGGCCAAGGCTGCGCGGCTGGTCGAGGGGGTCGACCTGCTCTATCACGAGGCGACCTACGCCGCCGACCAGCAACGGGCCGCCCGCGAACGGGGGCACTCCACCACGGCCGACGCCGCCAAGGCCGCGCGGCTGGCCGGAGCCCGCAGGCTGCTGATCGGCCACTACTCGTCGCGCTACAAGGATCTGGAGCCGCTTCTGCAAGAGACCCGCGCCCTCTTCCCGGCCACCGACCTGGCCGAGGAGGGGCGCACATTCGACATACCCGAACAACGTTACAGACCATGATTACCAAAGCCGAAATACAACTCGTCCGCTCGCTGGCGGACAAACGGAACCGCGACCGCGAAGGGCTCTTCGCAGCCGAAGGCGAAAAGCTCGTCGGCGAACTGCGTGCCTCGCACCTGCGCGTCCGGAAGATCTACGCCCTCGACGGCATTCTGCCCGGTCCCGAAACGACAACGGTCAGCGAGAAGGAGATGGAGCGCCTTTCGCTGCTGAAAACCCCCAACCGGGCGCTGGCACTGGTCGAGACACCCCGCCACCGGCTCTCGGCGGACGAACTCGGCGACCGGCTGACCCTGGCGCTGGACGAAGTGCAGAACCCGGGCAATCTGGGAACCATCATCCGGCTGGCCGACTGGTTCGGCATCCGCGACGTGGTGTGCTCGACCGACTCGGCCGACTGCTTCAATCCGAAAGTGGTTCAGGCCACGATGGGAGCCATTCTGCGCGTCAGGGTCCACTACGTCGATCTGGAGCGCTTTCTGTCCGACGCCCGGAGCTCCGGTATTCCGGTCTACGGCACCTTTCTGGAGGGAGAGAACCTCTACGACACTCCGCTCACCCCGACAGGCATTCTCCTGATGGGCAACGAAGGGCGGGGCGTGAGCGAAGCCTGCGCCCGCCATGTGAACCGCAAGCTCTTCATCCCCCCCTACCCCGCCGACCGGCGCGCCACCGAGTCGCTGAACGTGGCGATGGCTACCGGCATCGCCTGCGCGGAGTTCCGCAGACGGAACCGGTAGGGAGCGGCAAGCAGCGGTCCGGCAGGGCCGCACCCGCGGATTCCGAAAACAAAAAATCGGGGCACGGCAAACTTTTCGCGGCGAAAAGGATTCGTTTCGTGTTTTTTATCTATCTTTGTAGTTTGAAAATGAAAGTCATGGCGGAGCGATTCCGCCCCGAAACAGAGATATGTCCGAACAAAAACTGAAAATAGGCATCACGCAGGGCGATACCAACGGCATCGGATGGGAGGTTATTCTGAAAACCTTCGCCGATCCGCGCATGGCCGAACTCTGCACGCCGATCATCTACGGCTCGCCCCAAGCGGCCGGATTTTACCGCAACACCCTCGCCGAGACGGAGAACGTTCCGTTCCACACCGTCCAGTCGGCCGCCGAGGCCAGACGCGGCAAGGTGAACCTCGTGCCGGCAGGCGGGGAAGAGCTCGCCATCGAGCCGGGCAAGGCGACCCCGGCAGCCGGACAGGCGGCGGTCGACGCGCTGAAAAAGGCGGTCGAGGAGCTCAAGGCCGGCCGCATCGACGCGCTGGTAACCGCCCCCGTCAACAAGGAGACCGTTCACGGCGAGGAGTTCCCCTACACGGGGCACACGGAGTTTCTGGCCGCCGAGCTGGAGGGCGAGCCCCTGATGATGATGTGCAGCGAGCGGCTGCGCGTGGGGCTGGTGACGATCCACCTCCCGGTGGCCGAGATCAGCGCCGCCGTCACGGAGGAGAAGATCGGAAAGCGCCTGCACCAGCTGCGCGAGCTGCTGAAGCAGGATTTCGGCATCGTCGAACCCCGCATCGCCGTACTGGCGCTCAACCCCCACGCCGGCGACGGCGGTCTGCTGGGCCGCGAGGAGCAGGAGATCATCGCCCCCGCCATCCGCAAGGCCTGGGAGCAGGGGGTGCTGGCCTACGGACCCTTCCCGGCCGACGGGCTCTTCGCGAGCGGCAACTACGCCCGCTACGATGCGGTGCTCGCCATGTATCACGACCAGGGGCTGGCTCCGTTCAAGACCCTCGCGCCTGACGGCGTGAACTTCACGGCCTGCCTCCCGCGGGTGCGCACCTCGCCCGACCACGGCGTGGCCTACGACATCGCCGGCCGGGACAAGGCCGATCCGCAGTCGATGCGCAACGCCATCTACACGGCGATCGACATCGTGAACCGCCGCCGCGCATGGAAGGAGTGGACCGCCGATCCGCTGCAACACGTCGAGCGCGAGCGGGGAGGCAGGGACGTATCGGCGAAAGACCTGCCCCAGACCGAAAAGGAGTAACCGAAAAGAGACCCGGCGGCGTATTCCGTCTCGTAATTGTGGAAGCGTGGAAAGGGTTTCGAAAACAATAACATAAGGAACGAAAAACATGATCAAGATCACCTTTCCCGACGGCAGCGTGAAGGAGTTTGCCCGAGGGACTACGGCTTACCAGGTCGCCGAGAGCATCAGCCCTCGTTTAGCTGCCGACTGCTTGGCGGCTTCGGTAAACGGCGCAACCGTTGACATGACCCGCGCCATCGAGGAGGATGCCTCCGTAAAATTCTACAAGTGGGACGACGCCGAGGGCAAGCACGCCTTCTGGCACACCTCGTCGCACCTGCTGGCCGAAGCGCTCGAAGCGCTCTACCCGGGCATCAAGTTCGGCATCGGCCCCGCCATCGAGAACGGCTTCTACTACGACGTGGATTCGCCGGTGCCCATCACCGAGGCCGATCTCCCCGCTATCGAAAACAAAATGACGGAGCTCGCCCGCCAGAAGGAGGCGCTGGTCCGCACGGAGGTCTCGAAGGCCGACGCACTGAAGACCTTCACCGAGAAGAACGACCCCTACAAGGTCGAACTGATCTCCGATCTGGAGGACGGCACCATCTCGTTCTATACCAACGGCGGCTTCACCGACCTGTGCCGCGGTCCGCATATCGCCAACACGGGCGCCATCAAGGCCATCAAGCTGACCTCGGTGGCCGGAGCCTACTGGCGCGGCAACGAGAAGAACAAGATGCTGACCCGCATCTACGGCATCTCGTTCCCCAAGAAATCGCTGCTCGACGAATACCTCGTGATGATGGAGGAGGCCAAGAAGCGCGACCACCGCAAGCTGGGCAAGGAGCTGGAACTCTTCACCTTCTCGCAGCGCGTAGGCCAGGGTCTGCCGCTGTGGCTGCCTAAAGGGGCCGCCCTGCGCGACCGGCTGGAGCAGTTCCTGCGCGGCGTGCAGAAGGAGTACGGCTACCAGCAGGTCATCACCCCGCATATCGGCAACAAGGACCTCTACGTGACGTCGGGCCACTACGCCAAGTACGGCAAGGATTCGTTCCAGCCCATCCATACCCCCATCGAGGGCGAGGAGTACCTGCTCAAGCCGATGAACTGCCCCCACCACTGCGAGATCTACCGCTCGAAACCCCGTTCGTACAAGGAGCTTCCCGTGCGTCTGGCCGAGTTCGGCACGGTATACCGCTACGAGCAGTCGGGCGAGCTGCACGGACTGACCCGCGTGCGCGGATTCACGCAGGACGACGCCCACATGTTCGTCCGTCCGGACCAGCTGCTCGAGGAGTTCGAGAAGGTGATTGATATCGTGCTCTATATTTTCAAGACGCTGAAGTTCGACAACTATACGGCACAGATTTCGCTCCGCGACCCCAACAACAAGGAGAAGTACATCGGTTCGGACGAGAACTGGGAGAAGGCCGAGAGCGCCATCATGAAGGCCGCCAAGGACAAGGGGCTCAATACCGTAGTTGAGTACGGCGAGGCCGCCTTCTACGGTCCGAAGCTCGACTTCATGGTCAAGGACGCCATCGGCCGCAAGTGGCAGCTGGGCACCATTCAGGTGGACTACAACCTGCCCGAGCGCTTCGACCTGACCTACAAGGGTGCCGACGACAAGATGCACCGCCCGATCATGATCCACCGGGCCCCGTTCGGATCGATGGAGCGTTTCGTGGCCGTGCTGCTGGAGCACACCGGAGGCAAGTTCCCGCTGTGGCTGTCGCCCGACCAGGTGGTGGTCCTGCCGATCTCCGAGAAGTTCAACGACTACGCTCAGGAGGTATGCGAGTTCCTGAACCGCAACGACGTGCGCGCCCAGGTGGACGACCGCAACGAGAAGATCGGCCGCAAGATCCGCGACAACGAGCTCAAGCGCATCCCCTACCTGCTGATCGTGGGCGAGAAGGAGGAGGCCGACCGGCTGGTGTCGGTGCGCTGTCAGGGCGAGGGCGACAAGGGCCAGATGAAGCTCGAGGAGTTCCGCGACTATATCGCCGAGCTGGTTCGCCGCGAGACGGAGGCCAACAAGATGAAAACGAACGAATAATTAACCTTTAACAATTTACAACTATCGCAGCACCAAAGCCGTTCCCGCCGAGACCGCATTTCTCGGGGAACAACAACAATCAGCCGAAACCGGGAATGGGTCCCCGCGGCCCGCGCAGACCGGAGAAGGAGAATCCCAACCGCATCAATTCGGAGATCACCGCTCCCGAAGTGCGCGTAGTGGGCGACAACATCGAGCAGCCCTCCGTGATGTCGATCCGTGACGCCCTGCGTCTGGCCGATGAGATGGAACTCGACCTGATCGAGATCTCGCCCAAGGCCGTGCCGCCCGTGTGCCGCATCGCCGACTACCAGAAGTATCTCTACCAGCAGAAGCGAAAGGCCAAGGAGCTGAAGGCGAACCAGGCGAAGGTAGTCGTCAAGGAGATTCGTTTCGGACCGCAGACCGACGACCACGACTATAACTTCAAGCTCAAGCACGCCGAGAACTTCCTCAAGGAGGGAGCCAAGGTGAAGGCTTACGTCTTCTTCCGCGGCCGCTCGATCGTCTTCAAGGAGCAGGGCGAGATTCTGCTGTTGCGCTTCGCCACCGACCTGGAGGAGATCGCCAAAGTGGAGATGATGCCCAAGCTCGACGGCAAGAAGATGAACATGATTCTGGCCCCGAAGAGCAAGAAGTAAGAGTTGCCCGAAGGGTTTCACACACCGCCTTTGCATGAACCGACATTCATGCAAGGGCGGTGTATTTTCATCCGGTATTTGATTTTTCCTCCGCTTTTGGTTACCTTTGTCGAAAACCGATAGACCCGAATTCATGAACCCGTTACGTAAAATCCTGATCGGAGCGACGCTCGCCCTATGCGGTGCCTGCGGCAGCTCGGACGACATCGACCAGCCGCAGATCGACTACTCCTTCTCGCTGGAGAAGCAATACCCCGAAACCATACATACCAAGGAGCGCGACCTGCCCTATCCGCGCCTGCAGACCGAACTCTACCTGAACCCTTCGCCGCTGATCGTGCCGCAGGCGCTCAAGAAGGAGGCTAACATGCAGTTCGAGCTCTCGCAGGACTACGCCTTCGAGAAGGGCGAGGTGATCCGCTCCGAGGCGAACGCCTGGTGCTTCTTCAATCCGCACCGCCGTCTGGACGCGGGGCGCTGGTACTGGCGGTTCCGTTCGGTAGCCGGCGACGGCACGGCGAAGGAGTGGAGCGATGTGGTGGCCTTCGAGGTGAAGCCCTCCGTGACGGAGTTCGTCACCCCGCCCTTCTCCGCGATGCGGCAGAATCTGCCGGCGGGCCATCCGCGCCTCTACCCCTATCTGGAGAGCGGACTGGAAGAGGCCCGCAGAACCGTGCAGAGCCACCCGGAGTACAAAAGCCTCGTCGGCCGGGCCAACAACAGCCTGGGCAAGGACTACTCGGCGAATCCCTACGCGCAGATCTCCGACATGAAGCGCGAAAGCACCTTTCTCTACGCCGCCTACCGGCTCACGCTCGACGAGCGCTATGCCGGGCAGCTGCTCAAAAATCTGCAGGCGCTGCTGAACACCCCGGTAGGCGACAACACGCTGTTCGCCTCGAATTTCGGGTCGACCGACATCGCCATCTGCATCATCGAGCCCTACGACCTGCTCTACGACCGGTTGACGGAGGCCGAGCGCGCGGCGGCCGACGAACTGATGATGCGCATCGCGGAGCACTACTTCGACCGCCACTGCGGCAAGCAAGAGAACACCCTTTTCGACAACCATTTCTGGCAGCACAACATGCGGGTGCTGTTCCAATGCGCCTATATGCTCTACGACCGGCCGGCTCTCTCGGAGCGCGCCCTGAAGATGATGGAGTACTACTACGAACTCTGGACCGCCCGCGCTCCGGACTCGGGCTTCAACCACAGCGGCGTATGGCGCAACGGAGCCTACTACTTCGACGCCAACATCCAGACGCTCCACTACATGCCGATGCTCTACGGCCATTTGACCGGCTGCGACTTTCTGCAACATCCCTGGTACCGCAACGCCGGTCAGGCGCTGGCCTACACCTGGCCGCCGCACTCGATGAGCGCGGGCTTCGGCGACGGTGCGGACGACGCGACCGCCCCCACGCGCGTCCGCGTGGCCTTCGCCGACTTTCTGGCGCGCGAGCTCGGCGACAGCTACGCCGGCTGGTACGCCGGGCAGTGCCCCTCGACCCTCGTCGACGACTATCAGATGCGTCTCTACCGCATCGTCCGGGGTGCCGCCGGCTACTCCTCGCAGCTGCCCGCCTCGGCACCCCGGCTGCTCTGGTACCGGGATGCCGGCGAGGTGGTGATGCACTCGGCAATGACCTCGCCGGACGAAAACCTCACCTTGAGTTTCCGCTCCAGCCCCTTCGGCTCGGGCAGCCACACGCAGTCCGACCAGAACAGTTTCAACATCCTCTACGGCGGCCACTCCGTCTACCGCCGCACGGGGTACTACCTGAATTTCTCGGATGCCCACAACATCACCTCCTACCGCCACTCGCGCGCCCACAACACCGTGCTGGTCGACGGCATCGGGCAGCCCTTCTCCACCACGGCCTACGGCATGGTGACCCGCGCCCTGAGCGGTGCGCATATCCTCTACTGTCTGGGAGACGCCTCGCAGGCCTATCGGGGCGGCAATGACGCCATGTGGGTGGAGAACCTGAAAAAGGCAGGGATCGACGCGACCCCCGAAAACGGCTTCGGGCCTACCCCGCTGAGCTGTTTCCGCCGCCACGTCGCGCTGCTGCAACCCAACAAGGTGGTGATCTACGACGAACTGGCCGCCGAGGAGCCCGTCAGCTGGCAGTGGCTGCTCCACAGCCCCGTACGCTTCACGATCGACGCCGCAGCCGGCCGTGTGACCTCGCGCCCGAACAGCGGGCTGTCGGCCGCGACCCGAATCTTCTCGGCCGAGGCCCCCTCGCTGAGCCAGACCGACCGCTTCGTCACACCGCCCGACATGAGCCTGGCCGCCCCCGGTCAGGAGTGTCCGAACCAATGGCATCTGACCGCCGAATTCGGCCCCTCGAAGGGTTGCCGCGTACTGGCTCTGATGCAGATCACGCCGTCGGCCGCCGAGCGGGAGAGCATCGACCCGACCCCCGAGGGGATTCGCTTCGGCAAATGGCTGATCCGCGCCGAGCTCGACGCCGGCCGCACGCCGTCGCTGGTTATCGTGGACACCGAAAGCGGAGCCCGGCTCGACTACGGCTGCGACAACCCCACGCTCAACGGCACGACCTACCGGCGCGAGCAGGGGCTGTCGACCATCCTCTACGACTTCTCCGACGGCCGCTACCGGATCGAGGAGCAGAGCGACTGGGATCCGACCCCCACCCGGTCGATGTAGCGGACTCTTCGGAGAGGTTCCCGGGTACGGATTTTGAAATCCGAGGGGGAATTGCTATCTTTGCGAACCGCGTTCGCGCATGAACGAATTTGAAAACCAATTTTATAAAAAGAATGAAAGTAGAACAGAACAAGATGGTCGGCGTAGACTACAAGCTCACCGTCGACGGCCAGGTGGCCGATCAGTCGCGTCCGGGCCAGCCCCTGGAGTTCATCTTCGGTACGGGTATGCTGCTTCCCAAGTTCGAGGAAGCGATCCTGGGCAAGGAGCCCGGCGAGAAGGTGGCCTTCACGCTCGCACCCGAGGACGGCTACGGCGTATTCCACGCCGAGGCGGTCGTCGATCTGCCGAAAACCATCTTTATGGTGGACGGCAAGCTGGCCGAAGATATTCTCTTCGTCGGCTCGCAGGTTCCGATGGCCGACAACCAGGGCAACCGCATGATGGGTGTCATCAAGGAGATCGGCGAAGAGACCGTGAAGATGGACTTCAACCACCCGATGGCCGGCAAGACCCTCGATTTCGAAGTGGAGGTCATCTCGGTGCGCGACGTTACGCCCGAGGATCTGGCTGCCAAAGGCGGCTGCTCGTGCGGTTGCGACGAGTGCGGCGGCGATTGCGGCGATCACGACCATGAGGGTTGCGACTGCGGCCACTGCCATTAGCCGGCACCCCAATCCGTCAATCGTTCGGGGCCTTTCGCGGGCCCCGATTCGTTTTCAGCCATGTACCACTCCACGCTCCGCCTCATCAGCGCGCTCGAACAGCCCGAGCGGCTTTGCCGCCGGCTGAAGGGCCTGCGCCTGATCCGCGATGCCGACGGACAGCCCTGCTACTCGGTCGGCAACAATGCCGTCGTGTTCCGTATCGAACTGCACGGACGCATGCGCAGGTTACGCTGCTATAGGATCCGTCCAGCGATCGATCTGGAGGCCATCTACGGCGAGAAGCTGCTGCGCGAAGAGCTCTTCGTCCACAACGACGACAGGCAGGGCGAGTGGATCGACGTGGTGCTGGACGACTGGGTGGAGGGCGACACGCTCGACATCGTGATGGACCGGGCGCTGCAAAACCGCGACACCTGCCTGCTGTACGAACTCTCCCGGCGATTCGACGCGCTGGCGGCCGGCCTTCTCGCCGACGAGTGGGCCCATGGCGACCTGAAGCCCGAGAATATCGTGGTAACCCCCGACGGCAGCCTGCGGCTGATCGACTTCGACGCCCGGTTCCTCCCCTCCATGCAGGGGCGCACCTCCGCCGAACTGGGCACACCCACCTACCAGCACCCCGGCCGCACGGCCGAAAACTTCGACCGCTGGCTCGACCACTACCCCGCCGCCCTGATCTCCGTACAACTACGGGCCTTGGCGCTCGACCCCGCCCTGCACGACCGCCACTCGGCCCCGGGCGAATACCTCATCCACCCCTCCCGGCTCTTTGACGACGACCCCTGCCCCGCCTACGACGAGGTGCTCGATCTGTTCGCCCGCATGGGCGACGCCATACACTACCGGCTGGCCCGGGCGCTCAAGCAGCCCTGCTACCGGCTCAGCGGCGTGGAAGAGCTCTTCGACGGCACCGCCCCGCAGCCTCCGGCCGACACCCCGCCCGCATTCTACATGGAGCGGGGGCTTTGCGGCTTCCGCACCGGGGATCGGATCGTCATCCCGCCGGTCTACGACGAAGCCCTCGATTTCCGCGAAGGGGTCGCTGCCGTGCGGCTGGCCGCCCTATGGCACTACATCGACACCGCGGGCAATCCGGTCTTTCACTGTCCGCCCGACTGCGACGCCGCGAAATCCCTGCGCAACGGCTTCGCCCGTTACCGCTGCCGTGGAATCTGGCAGGAGCACAGCATCAAATGAAACTCGCTCTACGTCCCCGAACCGACACGGGAGCCGAACAAGAGAAAGGGCCGTCCGAGAAAAGCGGACAGCCCTTTCATTCGGACCGGAACCGGCCGACTACTTGCGGGTCATCACGATGTCGCCGCAGGTCTTGGCCAGAGGTGCCCCGTAGGAACCCTCGTCCACGAGCATCAGGTACGAGGGCATGTAGCCGCTCGTATTGGGCTTAATGGTAAGCGTATTCTTGTCGGCAGAAACCTCCACGGGCAGGGATTCGGAGCCGACATAGGTGCTGACGGCTGCCAGACGGGCACCCGGAGCCCCCGGCTCGTAGCTCATCAGCGACGGAACGATCGTATTATTGGTCGGCACGCAGACCTGACCGTCGGCGTCGATCTCCAGGAACCACTTCGGACCGAAGTTGTAGAAAATGTTTTCGGGAATATCCTCGTAATAGCCGTCGTAAGCGGGATCGTTGCGCAGATCGTCCGGACCCTGATACCTGAGGCCGGCCCAGCCCTTGCACATCAGCCAGTTGTAGGAGCGGCACAGCTCGCCGAACTCGTTGTCGTTGCCGATCTCGACGTCGAAGTTATACATATAGTTCTTATACTCGCCGGCCTCGCTGTCCCACTCCTGAATCGGAACGCTGACGGCCCAAGTGCCGGCCAACTCCTCGAAGAGCGGCGACTGCGACAGCGGAGACACCACGCGCTTGGCGGTCTTTAGCTCCATGGACTTGACAACGACTTCTCCGTTCGCATTCGTCAGGGCCACGATGAAGGTATAGGATACGTCGGGCTTCAGCTCGGAGTAGCTGATGGAGGTGCCCTCCTGGCTGTTGATGCCGTCCACTTTCCACTGCGAAAGCGACTCGCCGTAAATCGTGGCGATCTCCTCGAGCGTCAGCCCCTCGCGCGTCATCAGGCGCGTTACGGCCGACGTATAGCCGAAGAAGCTGCGGCTCGGCAGGACAATCGCATCCGACTTCACCCGGAACGAGACGTAGTTCCAGTCGTCGCCCCAGCCCGACGGGTCGCCGATGCTGCCGGAAAGCTCGATTTCGGCGCTCTGCTCGTCGGCCACGCGGGTCGTGAATTCGTGGTCCTCCCACTTCACGTTGTGGTCCTTGTCGACAATCAGCAGACTCACCGAATAGGTCGTATTGGCCTCCAGATTCTTCCACAGCTGCTCCTCCGCTCCGGTCAGATGGGTCTCGCTGTTCGAAACCAGGTACCGGTACATCTCCTGACCCCGCTCGGCAATATACTTGTCGCGGTTCGCCTTCGGCATGACGAGCGTCTTGTAATAGAGGACATTCTCGTCGGGGGTGCAGAGAGTCGTCGCACTGATGATGCCCGGCGTGCCGACCACCTCGAACTGCACGTTTCCGGTCGGGACACCCGATTCGGCCATGCGGAAGGTTTCGATGGCCACCTTGCCGGCGAAATGGTCGGTATCGTCATAGCCGACTGCCAGCACCGCATACTCCATGCCGGCGATCAGCTCGCGCAGGTACTCCGACTCGCCGTCATAGTCCACGAAGGTCTCGCCGTCCGTATGCACGAACTCCTTCGTTCCGGCATCGCGGAAGCCGTACCAGGCCAGATAGCGCATGGCAGCCATCTCCTTCTCGCTCTCGGTCACCGCCTCCTGCACGTCGTACACCTGCTGGAGGTAGGGGGCGGGCATCGTAACGTATTTGTATCCGCCCTCCGCTTCGACCTTGATCGTGAACTTGAACGACGACCGGGTGATCTCCGAAACCGCCAGATCGACCAGGTTGCGGGCATTCAGATCGAGACGAGCCACCTTGCTGTATCCGGCGACATTTCCCGCCGCCACGAAGACCGTGTACTCCGTACCCGGATCGATCGTCTTGACAATCGGACTGTTGTCACCGATGTCGACCGGCTCGCCATCCTTCAGGATCGTCTCGGCATCCGGCTCCGTATCTCCTATTTTCGATCTCTTGTCGAACAGGTAGGCACACCTCTCCGCTCCGCTCGCCTCCACGGTAAACGATACCGTGCCCAGCGCAGCCTCATTCTCCACTACTTCGACCGTCGGAGGAAGCAATTCCATCTTCTCAAGCGGTTCGTCGTCCTTGCAGCCGACAATCGCCACAGCCGCTCCTAAAAGCAGCCACCCTTTCCATAAGAGATTTTTCATAAAATAAAAGTATTAAGTGAGTGTGTCATCCGTCCCAACATCGCATCATCCTCTCTCCCGCTCTCCGGATTCAAGATCCCATCGGGAATTCGGCCATACAACCCGATCACTCCCTTGAGCTTTTTGCAAATATAGGCATGGATGAAACCCGATATCGAGCCGACGAAAAATGTTATTAAAAAGTTATCAACAATTTTGTCAACAAGATAACCGGACCGAATCGGCTGTAGAAAAGCATACAATATAGCCTCCGAACCGGCTCACACCCAATTTCCTGCAAATAGCTGAAACATAAAAACCCGGAAAAAAAGCCAAGCGGGAAGTTACCGGCACGCATACGCATAACCGCCATATTTTTACCGCATGCCATAGTATCGAACGCCGCCGAAGCGCCCGCCCCATCATTCCATCCGCCCTCCCCGAATTTTCCACGGCGCCTCCCCACAATCATATTCCACTGATTTACAAGCATATCACAAAATCTCCCTCCTCAGCCCGTGAAAATATCCATAATTTTTTCGATCAAAATTTGCAGAAACGGGAAATAAGCTCTATATTTGCACTCGCAATCGGGAAATAACTCCCACACGTGCGAAACATACTGCGGAAATAGCTCAGTTGGTAGAGCACAACCTTGCCAAGGTTGGGGTCGCGAGTTCGAGTCTCGTTTTCCGCTCACGACAAACGAGTGATAATCAATGAATTATCGCTCGTTTTTCTTTTTGCGGGTGCGAAATGAAACTCTCCATAATGCCTTTTTTGCGCCGTTTTCCGAAGAATGTTTTACCATTTGTTTAACCACGTTTACGGTGGTAAAACACTGCTCGCGCCTATCTGCATAATGCCGCAATATTATGAGTGTCAGCATTAATGCCATTTGCAGAAAAGACCGCATCAATCAAAACCGCACCACGAACATCTACCTGCGTTTTACCGTCAATCGCCGCAGCCGCTATGTAAGCACGGTAATCAATATCCCCGCCGACGATTGGGATTTCGACACCCAAATGCTTAAAATGCAGAATCCCGCCGTTCAGCTGCGAATTTACGAGCAAATCGAGAAATACGACAAGCGCATCAAACGGCTCGAAGCGTTGGAGGTTCCCGTAACGCTGGATAACGTTCTGGAAACCGACGGACGGAGGGTCTATTGCACGATAGCCGAATATTTCCGCCGCACGATTGCACAGTTGGAATCGGTGGGTAAAATCGGCTCGGCATCGAAACACAAGGTCACGTTTTCACTCCTGCAACAATTCCGCTCGACCAACATCCGTTTCGACGAAATTACGGTCGGCTACCTGCGTGATTTCGAACTGTTCCTAATGAAAAAGGGGAACAAGAGCAATTCGATAGCCACGAAATTCAGCGTGCTGAAAGCCGTCTATAACAAGGCTCTTGCCGAGGGGATGTTCACCACGCCGCACAGTCCGTTCCTACAATTCAAAATCGGACGGTCGTGGACACTTTCCCGCAAACGCGCCATCCGCAAGGAGGAGGTGCAACGGCTGATGCAGGCGGAGATACCCGCCGACGGTTCGGCCTGTCTGGATTTCGCACGGGACATTTTCCTGTTTTCGTACCTCTCGGCAGGCATCAATTTCAAAGACATCGCCACCTTGCGTTACCGCGATATGGACGAGGAAAGAATCTACTATGCCCGCCACAAAACCAGCAAGGAGATGACCTGCCACCTCTCGGAGCAGTCGAAAGCGATTATCGGCAAATACGCCAAATCCGACCATGCGGACGAAGATTATATTTTCCCGATACTCGACCGTCGCATACACAAGACCGAGCAACAGATTTACGACCGAGTGCGCAAGGTGCTGAAATACGTGAACAAGGCCCTGCACGAGTGGAGCCGATTATTGGGGCTGAAAATCGAACTGACTGCCTATCTCGCAAGGCATACGTTCGCAACCGTGTTGAAAAGGTCAGGAGTAAGCGTAGCCTTGATTTCCGAATCGCTCGGTCATTCCGATTTATCGACCACCCAAATCTATTTGGATTCTTTCGAGAACAGCCAAATCGACGCGGCGATGCAGAATTTGCTATGACAAAAACTCGGACCGACTTTTCCGAGGAGTCTTAAAATATCCCCTCGGTCAAAGTTGGTCCTTTATAAGGTAGAACGAAACCTTTAATCCGTTCTTATTCATAACTCTATTCTGTGTTTGCAAAATCAACTGATATAGAGTCATTTGTAGGTATACAAAACGTAGCGGAACCACGAATAAGAATCACAGATGCCATCCCGGAGCCTATATTTCTTCATATTGCCAGGAAAAATCGCTAAATTTGCAGTAGCAAAGATGCCCGACAAGTGAGTTGTGCGGCATAAAACAGGGATAACCATCCATCGGCGAAACCGTCTTCAAGACCGGACTTCCGGACAGGAAAAAGACAACAGATAGGTAGCGATTCAATCTCCTAACCCTTCCAAAAATCGAATTTTCCGCC
This sequence comes from uncultured Alistipes sp., assembly GCA_910577475.1. Taxonomy (GTDB): domain Bacteria; phylum Bacteroidota; class Bacteroidia; order Bacteroidales; family Rikenellaceae; genus Alistipes. Next base: position 84,322 of record CAJTLJ010000005.1, on the reverse strand, counting down.
CAAAGCACCCATCGGACGAACAATCCGATCTCTCCTAACTCTCAACACATTACTTTATTCCCCGTTTCTTGCCATAGTCTCGCGAATTCTGTGTATCTTTGTACTTCCAAACCGCTCGTAACCGACATGAACGAACTGCACACCATCGACATCATCACCCTGCTGGTTCTGCTGTGGGCCGTGATAAACGGCTGGCGCCGCGGCGTCATCCTGCAACTCTGCTCGCTGGCCGGCATCGTCGTAAGCCTCTACCTGGCCTCTCTTTACGGTCGCGAGGCCGGCGCATGGCTCCGCCTCGGCGAATCCTGGGCCGCCCCCGGCGGATTCATCATCGTGGCGGCAGCCACCCTGCTGGCCGCCGCCCTGCTGGGCCGTCTCTGCCGCAAAATTTTCCATTTCGCCGGGCTCGGTACGCTGGATATCCTGCTGGGCATCCTCATTTCGCTTGTCAAGTGGCTGCTGCTGTTGAGTGCTCTCTACTCGGCCTTCGCCGCACTGAACCGCATGACCAACCTCATGGAGGAGGGTTCGCTGGAGCGCTCGCGCTCTTTCACGCCGATCTGCCGCATCAGCGATCGGGTGCTCCCCTTCGTGGGCGAGGCCATCGAGACACCCGACTGGAAGCAGTGGCTTCCCGACCCCGATAAAACGAACAACCCATGACGGAGCACAGATTCATCGGCACGGTCATCCGTGCCACAGGCAGTTGGTACGAAGTCCTTTCGGGCGACGAAACGGTGCGCTGCCGCATTCGCGGACGCCTGCGGCTGAAGGGCATCCGCTCCACCAACCCCGTCGTCGTCGGCGACCGGGTGGTCTGCGAGGCCGAAGAGGAGGGCGACTACGCCATCTGCTCCATCGAGCCCCGCCGCAATTATGTCATCCGCCGCGCCTCCAACCTCTCGAAGGAGTCCCACATCATAGCCGCCAACGTCGACCGGGCTCTGCTGGTCGCCACGCTCTTCCGGCCCGAGACGGCCCGCGAGTTCATCGACCGCTTTCTGGTTACCTGCGAGGCCTATAAAATCCCCGTCACGATCGCCCTGGCGAAGATCGACCTGGCGCGTCTCGATCCGAATGCCATAGCCGATTTCCACCGCACCTACGAGGGTGCGGGCTACCGCGTGGTGGAGCTCTCGGCCACCGAAGGAGAGGGCGTCGAAGCCATCCGCAGCTGGATCGGCGAGGGGACCACGCTCGTATCGGGCAACTCAGGCGTCGGCAAGTCGACCCTGATCGGAGCCCTCGACCCCACCATCGACGCCCGCACGGGCGAAATCTCCGAGAGCCACCACAAGGGGAAGCACACCACCACCTTCTCGACCATGTACCGCCTCCGGTCCGGCGGGTCGATCATCGACACCCCCGGCATCAAGGGCTTCGGCTTGATCGACATCAACGGTGCCGAGCTGTGGCACTACTTTCCCGAGATGATCGGCCGCTCGGGAGCCTGCCGGTTCTACAACTGCACCCATACCCACGAGCCCGGCTGCGCCGTGGCCGAAGCCGTCCGCGCGGGCGAAATCGCCCCGTCGCGCTACGAAAGTTACCTCAAAATCCTGGACGAAGATGACAAATACCGCAAATGACCGCGCCTGGTACGACGCCCGCACGGCCTGCCTTTCGGAGTTCATGACCGCCGAACGAATCGCCGTTTTCGAGCGCGTGCTGGACATGCGGACCCGCTACATGACGATCCTCACGGAGAACACCTACCACCCGCAGAATGCCTCGGCGCTGGTTCGCCATTGCGAAGCCTTCGGCCTGCAAAACATCCACACCGTCGAAACGCTCTGCAAGTTCAACCCCAACACCCATATCGTGCGGGGCACCGACAAGTGGATCGACCTGCGCCGCCACGGCTCCACGACCGATGCGATCGCCGCCCTCAAGGGCGCCGGCTATCGCATCGTCGCCACCACGCCCCATCGCGAGAGCTGCACGCCCGAGAGCTTCGACGTCACGCGCGGCAGGTTCGCGCTGGTCTTCGGCACCGAGCACGCCGGAATCTCGGAGGAGGTCATGGCGTCGGCCGACGAATACCTCCGCATCCCCATGTGCGGACTGGTCGAAAGCCTCAACGTGTCGGCCTCGGCAGCCATCCTGATCTACCAGCTCTCGGCCCGAATGCGCGCCTCGGTCGACGGATGGCGGCTCACCGACGACGAACGGGCCGAGATTCGCTACCGCTGGATGCGGGAGAGCGTTCGGGACGCCGACCGGATCCTGGAGCGCCGGGGGCTCTGAACGTCGGCGCAGGACACTTGTCGGGACGACGGCTCCCCTTCCAAAATGCCTCCGGGCGGAAAATGAAGAAAAAAACGCACAATTTTTCCCGGAATGCGTTTTTTTGCAAAAAAAATTTATATATTTGCAGTCCCAAACGATACTTAATGCTTCGGGCGGGCAAAGGCAACCATTGGAGAGATGCCGGAGTGGTCGATCGGGCCGCACTCGAAATGCGGTGTACGGGCAACTGTACCGGGGGTTCGAATCCCTCTCTCTCCGCCAAAGAGAAATGAGAAAACCGATAAATCCTGCAGATTAATCATTTGCGGGATTTATTCATTCGGGGCTCAGGCATTAGGAAGCAATTCGATGGATGTTTTCTGCGGCCTAATCGATGTACCTGATTTTCGATTGGAAAAGCACACCAAATAGCCTATAATTCTCTATAAATCACTTATTACCACTTGACATAAAACGTTTGGGACAGTATTTTACAACCTAAATACAAGTGTCTATGAAAGAACGACTTTCAGCAAGCTTCTTTATATTCGCCGAACCAAAGTCAACAAAACCGGCAAAGCGCCGATTTTTATGCGTGTGACAGTCAACGGCCAACGAGCCGATGCCTCCACAAGACAATTTATTGCACCCCGTTGATAACAGCCGGTCGACTCCGCGCTACGGGCCCGCAGTCCGCAAAGGTGAATATCCCGTTATGTCGAGATGTCTCGAAGGTCGGACGAGCGTGAAACCGTGCGATTCATACCGGCAAATGTTCGGCGAATCGATTCGCGATCGCTTCGCTCAAGGTGACAGACACAGAATAGTCGTGAATTGTACATTGTTTTGCCCTCCGCTCGACATGACGAAAGTAGCCTCAATTGAATCGAACATCGTAAATTAGGGGCAGTCTGAAATCGGTCAGACTGCCCCTTTGAGCGGGAGGGTTCTTCCGCGGTTATTCGACCAGCCGGTTCGTGGCCGTATCGGGGAAGACGACCCAGGGTTTGAACTGCTTGGCGTCTTCGAAATCCATCAGGGCGTAGGAGGCGATGATGACGACATCGCCCACCTGCACCTTGCGGGCGGCGGCGCCGTTCAGGCAGATGCAGCCGCTCTCGCGCGGCCCCTTGATGATGTAGGTTTCGAAACGTTCGCCGTTGTTGATGTCGAGGATCTGTACCTTTTCGCCCTCGATCATGTTGGCGGCCTCCATCAGCGCTTCATCGATGGTGATGCTGCCCACGTAATTCAGGTCGGCCTGCGTGACGGTCACGCGGTGGAGTTTCGACTTGATGACTTCGATCTGGAATTTCATTATCGGATACGGATGTTGTCGATTAAACGGATTTCACCGGCCTGCACGGCGATGCAGCCCTGAATATGGGCCGAGTCGCTCCAGCTGCCGACCTCTTGCAGCGTGTCGGCGTCGACCGACTGGTAGTAGATCACCTTCAGCAGCGGATTGCGCTCCACCTCGGCTGCGACCCAGGCTTTCAGCTCCGCAGGGTTCAGTTCGTACGAACGGTCCGCGCCGGCCTTCAGCGTGGCGTAGATATGCGGCGCGGCGGTGCGATGGGCTTCGTCGAGCAGCTGGTTGCGCGACGAGAGGGCCAGTCCGTCCTCGCCGCGGACGATGGGACAGGGGACGATCTCGAGCTGCAGTCCGAGCTGCCGGACCATGGCTCGGATGACGGCGATCTGCTGGAAATCCTTCTCGCCGAAATAGGCGCGGGCAGGCTGCACGATGTCGAACAGCCGGCTGACTACCTGGGCCACGCCGTTGAAATGTCCCGGGCGGGTCGCACCCTCCATCACCTTGTCGATCTGTCCGAAGTCGAACACGCGGGTGTCCGGTTCGGGGTAGATCTCCTCGACTGCGGGCATGAAAACATAGTCGACCCCGACCTCCTCCAGCAGCCGGATGTCGGCCTCGGGGGTGCGGGGATAGTGCTTCAGGTCGTTCTTATCGTTGAACTGGGTGGGGTTGACGAAAACACTCACCACGACGGTGCGGTTCTCTTTGCGGGCCCGTTCCACCAGCGAGCGGTGGCCGTCGTGCAGGGCGCCCATCGTGGGGACGAATCCGATACCGTTCGGGTCTGTTTTTCCGAGCTCCTGCCGAAGTTCGCTCACCGTTTCGATTGTCTTCATTTCTTAAAAACTTTGGTATCAGGGCGCAAAGTTAGGAATAAAAGTGAAATTCGAAAAGAAATTCGAAAAGATTTCGCCCCGGCGAAAAGAACGCCGGCCTTCGCGGGGAAAGCCGGCGTCGGATGGGGCCGAGGGGCCGCAGGCGGGGCTATTCGCCCGGCAGCGGATCGATGATCGTGACGGTAAGCTCCTTCACGGCGCTGCTCTGGCCGATATAGTTGCCTGAGGTGCCCACGAAGGTCACGGTGTAGGTGCCCGCCTTTTCGAAGGTATAGGCGTAGCTGCCCAGCGACTCGCTCAGGGTCTTGATGCTCTCTCCCTCGTCGGGGGTCACCTGATTCAGGGCCATCGGGGTCGAGACGATCCAGGCGTCGATGGCGTAGGGCAGGGTCTTGTCGTTCGACGGGTCGTACTTGTTCGACCCCGTGAGGACGAACTCGCTGACGTTACGGCCCGTGTTGCCCGTGTAGCGCATCGTGCCGTTCACGTTGCTCTCCGTGGTGAGGATGTAGCGGCTGCCGGCTCGCTCGTCGTTCATCGAGAAGCCTTTCAGGTCCAGCGTGCGGCTGTTGAGCGTCCGGGGCTCGTAGCCCTTGAATTTGACGTTGACCCCCACGCTGACCCAGTAGGCCCGCTGCGAGGTCTCGATCGACTTCGGGTTCCAGTGCATCGCCAGGCAGAAGTTGTCCGAAAGGTCGGTTATGTCGAGCGTCGTGGTCGCCCACTCCGTGTTCTTCTCCGGATCGTTCAGGTCGAGTTTCGTCCAGCCGATCAGATCCTTCTCTTCGGTCAGCATGCCGCTGATCGCGGCGAGGTCGGCGGCCTCGTCCGTGGCGGTCAGACCGTCGAAGGCGTCGGTGACGTAGGCGCTCATGCAGGGAGTGCCGCTGCGGCCGTTGAGCTGTACGACCAGCTCGCAGCTCTCGATATCCTCGGGAGCAACCTGCGTGCGGTTGCGGAAACGGTACTCGTGGCCGGTTTCGCCGCTGTAGAATACGATGTAATCGGCGTTGCCTCCGAAGAGGAACTGCACCGGCTCGCCCGCACGGTAGGTGTTCGCCGGCGAGAGCTGCACCTGGAAATCGATCTCTTCGTAGATTTCGTCGTGGTCGCAGGCCGTGACGGCCAGTGCGGCCAGCAGGAGAATGAAGTATTTTTTCATAATCGTCATACGCTTTGAGGAGTGGCTACCACATGGGGTTTTGTTTCAGCAGGGAATTCACGCCCAGCTCCTTGGAGGGGATGGGCAGGTAGATGTGCTTCGGCTGGACGCTGTTGGCCGTAGCCAGCGCATACTGGGCCAGCGTGTTGTTGGCGCTCCAGCGGTCGTCGGAGGTTTGCAGGGCATACCCGTGCATGGCCTCCACGAAGATGCCCCAGCGGATCAGGTCGTACTTGCGCAGCGCCTCGAATACCAGCTCGCGGCCGCGCTCGTTGCGGACGAACTGGCGGAAAGCCTCCTGCGAGGCGTAGTCGCCGTAGGGACGGGTCGCGATGCCGGCCCGGTCGCGGACCTCCTTCACGAAATCGTAGAGCTCCTCGCTCGGACCCTCGTCCTCGTTCTTGGCCTCGGCGTACATAAGCAGCACGTCCGAGTAGCGCAGCAGCGGGAAGTTGATGCCCGTGTGGAGGTTCTTGGCGTTCTGGTGCCCCTCGTACAGGGCCTCGCGGCGCCACTTGCCGCAGTTGCGGATGCCGGCGGCTGTCGTGGGGTCGGTGAAGGTCGTCACCTTCTCGTAGATGTAGGGGGTCTTGTCCATGCTGGCCGTGTACTCCACGCCGTCCACCTTGCCGCCGCGGTAGTTGTAGGGGGGCAGGTTCCACTCCTGACGCTTGTCGGTAATGACCGGCAGCTGCTTCTCATCGTCGGTGCGGTCGTCGCTCCAGTAGAGGTCCCAGAGCTTCAGCGAGCCGTTGTACTGGGCATAGGAGTAGTTGCAGTTCCACTCCGAGAAGTTGCTCTGCGAACTGGTGCTCTGCAAGCCGAGGATGTCGCCGATCCGGCCGTTCGACCACTTGTCGGCGCTGCTCCGGTCGCCCTTGAACTCGACCTCCCACATCGACTCGCGGTACTGCGTGTCGTAGAGGTCGGAGATCATGTTGATGAAGACCTGATCGTAGTCCGGATTCAGCTGATGCTTGTGGCTGTCGATGACGAACCAGGCCCATTGGGCGGCCTTTTTGAAGCAGGTCTTCTTGTCGGCGCCCGTGACGGTCTCGCCGCCCAGGAAGAGGTAGATGCGGGCCAGAATGCCGGCGGCCGTGGTCTGCGTCACGCGCGAGGGGGCCTCGTCGAGCTCTTCGGCCAGCAGCGGCAGGAGCTCTTCGATCTCCGAGCAGCACCACTGCAGCACGTCGGCCTGCGGAGTGGCGGCCAGATTCACCTCCTCGGGATCGGGGGCGAGGGTGGCATGCGTGCGCAGGGGCACGTCACCCCAGGCCTGGGCCAGGATGAAGTGATAGTAGGCGCGCAGGAAACGGGCCTCGGAATAGTAGGCATGGTTCGGGTCGAATTCGGACTCGGCGATGGCTGCCATGTATTCGTTGGCGTTCTTGATGCCGGCGTAGAAGATCTGCCAGCAGCCCAGTACGTCCGTATCCGAGGCGTTGTGGTTGTACCAGTAGACGCTCGGCACGTTGTGTACGCGGTTCTGATAGCTCAGGTCGTCCGTGTTGGAGATGGGCATCGCATAGCTGTTGCCGTAGGAGTTCAGATTGCTCAGGGCACCGTAGACGCCGGCCAGTCCGTAGCGCAGCTCCGCCTCGTTCTTGTAGAAGGTGTCGCTGCAAATCACCTGAGGCTCCTCTTCGAGAAACGAGCAGGCGGTCGCGCCGGTCATAGCCATCAGGGCGATGAGTATTTGGTAGCGTGTTTTCATGTTCGTGCGTGTTGAAGATTAGAAGGTGAGGTTGATACCGGCCGTGGCGCCGATCGAACGCGGGTAGGCGGACCAGTCGAAACCGGGGGTGAGCACCGAGTTGCGGGTCGAGACCTCGGGGTCGGGACCGCTGTAGCCGGTGAGGGTCCATACGTTGTCCACCGAAACGTAGACGCGCAGGGCCGAAATGTGGAGCTTGCGCAGGGCCTTCGAGGGCAGGTTGTAGCCCAGCGAGATGGTCTTCAGCCGCAGATAGGAGGCGTCCTCCACCACGCGCGACGAGTAGACCATCGTGCCGTTGGCGTAGGCGGCCGGGATGTCGCTGGTCGGATTCGTCAGGGAGTTGAAGCGGTTCGCATAACTGGAGAGCTGGTTCAGCTCGCGCGATGCGCCGCTCTCGAAGATCAGCCGGTTGGCGTTCAGGGCGTCGTTGCCGTAGCTCCACGCGAAGAAGAAGTTCAGGTCGAAGTTCTTCCAGGCGAGCGTGTTGTTGAAACCGCCGGTATGGATCGGCTGGCCGCAGCCGATGATGGTGCGGTCGTCCTCGGTGATCTTGCCGTCTCCGTTGATATCCATGTACTTGGCATCGCCGGGCTTGATGTCGCCGCGGCTGTACTCGGCCATGTAGGGAATGCCGTCGCGGAGCAGGCCGGCCGAGTTGAAGTCCTCGTTCTTGTAGGTGCCCAGGTAGATGTAGCCGTACATCATGCCCGTGGGCTTGCCCACCTGCGAAATGTAGGGATACTGGCCCACGAATTTCTGATCCCAGGTCAGCGGATTGGGCAGCAGCGTGTTCTCGCCCGTATTCAGCTCCATGATCTTGTTGCGGTTGAAGGCGATGTTGAACGACGAGGTCCACTGGAAGTTGCGGGTCTTGACATTCACCGTCTCGAGCGAGAACTCCCAGCCCTGGTTGCGGATCTTGCCGATGTTGACCATCGCCGACCGATAGCCCGACGAGAGGGGCATCGTGGCGTTGAGCAGCAGGTCGTCCGTGTTCTTGAGGTACCAGTCGGCCGTCACGCGGATGCGGTCCTCGAGGAAGGCGAGGTCCAGGCCGATGTCGTACTGAGAGGTGGTCTCCCACTTCAGGCGCGCGTTAGCCATGTTCGAGGTGTAGTAGCCCGACACGTTCTGGCCGCCGAATATGTAGTCGAACGAGTCGGGACTGCCCGGCGTCGTGGTGATCTGCGCGTAGTAGTCGTAGGGGGTCGAGGTGCGGTTGTTGCCGGTCATACCCCACGAGAAACGCAGCTTGCCGTTCGAGAGCCACTTCGAGTTCTTGAGCAGCTTTTCGCGGTTGAAGTTCCACGAGGCGCCGGCCGAGGGGAAGTAGCCGAAGCGGTTGCCGTCGGGGAACTTCGACGAACCGTCGGCGCGGAACGAGAAGGTGAGGTAATACTTGTAGCGGAAGTTGTAGTTGGCGCGGAAGAGGAACGACATCATCGTCCAGTTGCGGCGCCACGGGGTCACCACCTGATAGTTTCCGGTGTGCAGGCCGCCGAGCTGGAGCGTTTCGTTCGAGAGCTGGGTGGCCGCCACGCCGTCGTAGCTCTGCTTCTGCCCCTGGAAGGTGACGCCGCCCAGAAAATTGACATTGTGGTCGCGGCCGAAGCGGTGCTTGTAGGTCAGGGTGTTCTCGTTGAGCCAGCTGTTCTGGTCGGTCCAGTAGATGGCGCCGTTCACCCCCTTGCCCGAGGGCGAGTTCGGGTAGCCCGTGTAGGTCTGCGAGCCGTTGAACTCCTCGCGGCGGCGCTTGTTGAGGTTGTAGCCGCCCGAGACCTTCAGCGTCAGGTCGGGGATGATGTTCCACGTCAGGGCGGCGTTGGCTGCCAGATAGTCGACGATGGTCTTGCGATATTCGTTGCGGACGGTCTTGGCCGGGTCGAAGCGGTAGTCGTTGCTGCCGGCCACCTCCACGTCGGTCAGTTCGGAATCGAGGTCGGTGTAAGTACCCAGCGGACGGATGGGCCGGTAGCCCCAGATGGAGTAGATCAGCCAGCCCGAAGCCGACGAGGCGGTCTGGGCGTCGGTGGGGGTCACGCCGTTGGTCACGGCGCGCGAATAGTTGGCGTTCATGTTGAACTGCAGCTTCTTGTGGAGCGGAAGGGTGAAGTTGATCTTGCCCTGATAGCGCTGGAAGTTCGACTTCACGATGATGCCGTCCTGATCGAGCGCCGAGAAGCTGGCGTTGTAGCGCATGCCCTCCTTGCCGCCCGATACGGCGACGTGGTAGTTCTGCGTGAAGGCGGTGCGGTAGATCTCGTCCTGCTTGTCCTGACCCGGAACGTCCCGATAGTCGTCCAGGGTGTAGTTCTCGCCGGTCAGCGGATTGATCTCCTTGAAGTAGGAGTTGGTGCCGCCGCGCAGGTCGCACATCTCGGTTTGCAGGGCCACGAACTCGTAAGGCGAGAGCAGGTCGATCTTGTTGGAGATGCGGTTCATGGTGAACGAGGCGTTGAAGTTGACCTTCGGAGCCCCTTCGTTGCCGCGCTTGGTGGTGATGACGATGACGCCGTTGGCGCCGCGGGCTCCGTAGATGGCGGTTGCCGAAGCGTCCTTCAGCACGTCCATCGACTCGATATCATTGGGGTTGATCGTGGCCGCCATGGAGCTCTCGGTGGGGAAACCGTCGATGATGTAGAGCGGGGCCGAACTCTGGGTCAGCGAGTTGTTGCCTCGGATGACTACGTTGGCCTCGGCGCCCAGCGCGCCGTCGCCCGTGGTGACGACCACGCCGGCGATGCGTCCGCCCAGCGCCTGGTCGAAATTGGTCACGTTCGACTTCATGATCGTACCCATGTCGGCCTTGGCGACCGAGCCGGTCAGGTCGCGGCGGGCCACCGTGCCGTAGCCCACGCTCACTACCTCGACCGTGCTGATGGAGGTGGCCTCCTCGGCCATCTTCACGTTGATGACGGTCCGCCTGCCGACCGGCTCCTCGACGGAGGTGTAGCCCAGATAGGAGAAGGCGAGGATCTGCGTCTCGGCGGCCTGAACGGTGTAGCTGCCGTTCGCGTCGGTCGAGGTGCCCTTCGTCGTGCCTTTTACCAGGACCGTCACGCCGACCAGCGGATTGCCCGACGAGTCGACGACGCGGCCCGTGATCGGAGACTGCGCAAAACTCTCTGCGGCCAGCAGCAGGGCGGCCAGCAGCAGAGTCAATCGTTGTAGCGTTTTTTTCATATCCTAACGGTTAAAGTTTTTCGGTTTCTTACTGGCGGAGGCGGAACTCCACGGGCTGGCCGTGCAGACAGGTCACCTTCAGTTCGGTCCGGCCCTCCGCCGCGCTCCGCTCGACGGCGGCGTTCGGTTCGGCGAGCAGCCACTCGCCCTGCAGGACGACCCGCTTGACGAGGGGCTGGCTCTCCTGCGGGGTGGTGTAGCTCTTTTCTGTCAGGCCCAGGTCGGGCGTGCAGACGCTCATGATCCAGCTGCCGTCGGTATCCGTCCGCTCCATGACGATGGTTTCGGCGTCGATGGCGGCCACGGGAGCCTCGGCCGCGTAGGGGGCCCAGCAGACATAGCCCGTGATGCCGCTCTCCAGGTCGCGGACGACGTGGGCCGTATCGTCGCGGCGGATCACCTCGTAGGTGTCTCTCTTCAGAAACCTGTTGATCTCCTTGTTCGTGGGCTGCACGTAGAGGGCGTATTCATAGCCGGCCTGCTGCGGGGCGGTGCCGTGCGGGAGGTAGGCCACGACGAACCTGCCCTGTCTCAGGGCGTGGGTCTTGTCGTTGGGCGACTCCTGATCCTGCTTGACGACCACCACCTCGGGGGCGTTCTTCACGACGTAGAAGTTACCTTTGGTGTCCGAGAGGGCCAGCCGCTTCGCGCCGCTTCGCGAGAGCGAGAGGGGAAAGTCGGTGTAGCGTTCGTTGTCGAACTCGATCTCCTCGGCCGGGTCGGTCAGCGCCAGCTGGAAGAGGGTGGTTTCGGTGGGGTATACGGCGTTGTCGTTGGTGATGCCGCTGCCCAGGAAGACGAGGCGGTTGTCGAAGCAGAAGACCGACTTGAGCGCCCGGGCCCCGGCCGTGAAGGTGGGACGGTCCTTCTCCAGCAGTTTGAAGGCCAGCACGCCGTTGCGACCCTCCAGCGAGGAGGTGCCCGAGAAGCGCTCCGTGCTGCGCTCCATCAGCGTACCCTTCAGCGGGCTGTTGAGCTGGTCGAAGGGGAGGTGGACGGTCGTGGCGCCCGGCACGCGGTTCCAGTCCCAGCCCTCCTGCCTGAATCCGCTCTCTTCGGCCGAGACGGGCGAGCCCGTGGCGAATAGCTGCACGGTGCCGTAGCTCTGGTAGCGGCCGTAGCGGTTGTCCTTCGTGTAGATCTCCGAGCACCAGACATCGGTGTTGTAGGCCTTGAGGGTCACCATCCAGCTGCCGCGGCGGTGGATGCCGGCAGCACCGTAGTTCAGCACGCGGAACCCTTCGGGATCGGGCGTCGGCGACGCTCCCCTGAGGGCGGCGTTGAGCTTGCGGTCGTTCCCCTTCAGACGGAGATAGGCGCCCGCCAGCTCGGGGTCGTAGGCCAGGCCGCTGCCCGTCAGGTCGCCCTGCAGAGCCAGGTAGCCGAAGGCCTTGACGTCGGCGTCCGGAATGCGGCTGTTCTTGTTGATCGGATGACGGCCCGACACGCCGATGCCCCACGAACGGAGGTTCGTGTAGAAGTCCAGCGTCATCAGGGCGTGCTTGAGGCGGCGGCGGGCCTGCTCGGTGAGCTGGAACTCGGTCCCGACGGTCAGTTTGCAGAAGTAGCCCAGCGCGGCGAAGGCGCCGGTGGAGTAGTTGGGATAGAAACCTCCGTGGTGGAAGGTGGTGCCGTCGATCTTGATGCCGCCAATGGTGCCCGGCGTGAAGTCGAGCGACCCGGATATCCAGCGGCTCAGGGACTTCATGGCCTGAAGCCGCTGCGCCGCGGTGGGTTGCATCATGGCGCTGATGACGCGGGGCATGGTCAGCGTGTGCCACGAGTCGAGCAGTTCGTCGCGGCCGTAGAGATAGGGGCGGCGGGTCTCCGAAAGGCTGCTCCAGTAAGTCAGGGCGCGCACGTACTCCTCGGTCTTGCCGCGGCGGGCGATCTCGTCGCGCATGAGCCACATGGCGTCGTAGATTTTGCGGACGCTGTAGCCGTAGTGGTGGTTGGTGCCGGTGCCGGAGCCGAAGGCGAAGCCCTGGTCGATGGCGTGGTCGAAGACCAGGAAGAAGTCGTCGACATGGCTGTCGTCGCCCAGCAGGTAGCTGCTCAGGGCGAAGGCGTTGAGCATGTTTTCGAAATCGTCGGCCCGCAGCTCGCCCTTCTGCCGGTTGCACTCGTCGTTGCAGAGGTAGGGGGCTCCCGTGGTGCCGCCCTGGGGCAGCCGGCGGATGGCGGCCGCCTCGAAGGTCTTCAGGGCGCGCGGCAGGATGGTGCCGCGGATGTAGTTCTCGCTTGAGCGCGACATCTCCACGACCTCGGTCACGCGGTCGGCGATCTCGTCCAGCTCGGCGATCTGTTCGGCGGAGGGCTCCGCGAGGGGGATATCCGACTCGTACTGCTCCCACTCCCACAGACGGGCCCAGTGCCAGAGGTTGCGGCGGGTCAGGTGTTTGTTGTTGTTCGGAATCTGCTGGTCGGGGGTCACCTGCACGTGGATCGGGAACTCGGTGAAGGTCATGCGGTCCAGGAAGATCTCCCCTTCGGGCATGGAGTCGGGGGTGCGGACGGTCATGCGGGTGATCGACTTGGAGGCGTGGCTGCCCTCCATATCCTCGTATTTGATCCAGCAGGCTCGCCAGCCCACGTAGTCCAGGTGGAAATCGAAGTTGTACTCGGACTCGCCGGTGGCGGTGAGAAACTCGAAATGCAGGTCGTCGTCGACCGCACGGGTGTTGTAGATCCAGACCATCAGTCCGGATTTGCGGGCCTTGAGCGAGCGGAGCAGCGATGCGTAGTCGCTCACGGTCAGCCGGGCCGGGGCCGACCAGCTCCAGCGCAGCGAATGGCGGCCGTCCTTATACCGGTCGGTCGAGAGCGAAAGTTCGGAGTTCCCGCAGGCTGCAAAGGTCTTGGGTATCCCCTCTTCGAAGGTGATTTTCGCGTCGATGGCGGCGCGGCCCGTAACGGTAACGAGCCCGGCCAAAAGCATACTCAACAAAAAAGTTCTCATGTTCTATCCGGTCGTGGCGGGTTGTATATTATGCGTACTATCGTACAAAAATACGCAAAATAATCGGAATGCCAACCGGTGAAAATAAAAAAATGAAAGAAATGTTCGATAGTGGAGTCGGGTTGTTAAATAGTCGAAAAAAAGATGTATATTTGTACGATATTGCGAATATATTAACCCTTTAATATTAAAAAACCTACATGAAATCGATTTTGCGACTTTTAGCTTTGATGCTGGTGCTTTCGGGAGCGGCCTGCTCCGGCGGCAAGAAAACCTCGATCATAGACGAGAACATCGAAATCGCGAAGCGGCAGATCGGCGATCTGATGCGGGCCAGCGAACAGACCGGCGAAGTGCGGATTCCGTCGACCTATAAGAACGGCGAGGTGGATTACGTGCCCACGGACGACTGGGTGAGCGGATTCTTCGCCGGCACGCTCTGGTACATGTACGAGCTGACGGGCGACGAGACATGGGCCGAGCATGCACGGCGCCACACCGAGAATCTGGACTCCATCCAGTACCTCCAGTGGCATCACGACGTGGGTTTCATGATCTACGACAGCTACGGCAACGGTCTGCGCCTGACCGGCGAGAAGGCTTACGAGCCGGTGATCGTCCAGACGGCCAAATCGCTTGCTACCCGTTTCCGTGAGGTGCCGGGCGTCATCCAGTCCTGGGACGCCGACCGCGGCTGGCAGGCCGAGCGGGGGTGGCAGTGTCCGGTCATCATCGACAACATGATGAATCTCGAGCTGCTCTTCAAGGCGACCGAACTCTCGGGCGACAGCACCTATTATAATATTGCCGTGCGCCACGCGGACCGCACCATGCAGGAGCATTTCCGCGAGGATGCCAGCTGCTACCACGTGGTCGACTACGATCTGACGACCGGCGAGGTGCGCCGCCGCTGCACGGCGCAGGGATATGCCGACGAATCGGCCTGGGCGCGCGGTCAGGCGTGGGCCGTCTACGGCTACACCACCTGCTACCGCATTACGGGCGACCGCAAGTATCTGGATCACGCCCTGAAGGTCTGCGACTTCGTCTTCAACGATCCGAACCTGCCCGAGGACGGCATCCCCTACTGGGATTTCGATGCCCCGAACATTCCCGACGAACCCCGCGACGCCTCGACGGCGGCCGTGATCGCCTCGGCGCTCTACGAGATCTATACCTACACGAACGATGCGGCGCACAAAGAGCGCGCCGACGCCCTCGTCGGGTCGCTTTCGTCGCCCGCTTACCGCGCCGAACCGGGAACCAACGGCGGCTTCATCCTGATGCACTCCGTCGGTTCGCTCCCGCACGGCAGCAATATCGACGTGCCGCTCAACTATGCCGACTATTATTTCCTCGAGGCGCTGATCCGCAAGGGTCGTGTGGAAGCCGGCGAACCGCTGTTCTAATCGGAAAGGGACGCGCTATGCAGAAATGGATTCTGGCGCTCGCGCTCGCCGTGCTGGCGGGCGGAGCGGCTGCAGCTCAACAGACCGATGATTTCGGCGGCCGGCTCCTCTCGTTCGAGGAGTCGGCTTCGCCGCTTTCGGCCGGCAGGGGTTCGAAGCTCTCGACGAGCGGCGAACACTACAAACACGGCCTCCGCTCCGCCCGCTGGGAGTGGAGCCGGGAGGGGGCGCAGATCGTCCTGCGCCGGCCGATCGGCTACCTGGCCGAGAACCCCAATCCGAAGGAGACCTCCGTGTCGACCTTCGTCTTCTGGCTCTATGCCCCGCAGGCGGTCGGGGGCGAGCTGCGTTTCGAGTTCCGCAAACAGGGCCGCACCTGCGCCCGGTTCGACTACGGGCTGGGCTTCACCGGCTGGCGCGGAGCCTGGGTGGCCTTCGACCGCGACATGGAGGGGACGCCCGAGGAGGGGATGGACGAACTGGTGGTGACCGTGCGGGGTGCGAAGCGGGGCGAGCTCTACCTCGACCACTGGATTCCCGCGTCGTTCCAGGACGTGCGGCACCATACGGCCGATTTCCAGGCCCCGTTCATCAACGCCCGGACGAACAGCCACTGGCTGGTGCTGCTAAAGTCGTGGCGCCGGGAGCTGGACATCGCACCCGAGGCGGCCGTCACCGCGGAGCAGCAGCGGGAGATGGACACCGTGTTGGGTCGTCTGCAACGGCTGCTGCTGGAGGGGAGAAAGACCCCGGCGATGAAGACGCTGCGCAAGCAGTTCGCCGATTACGGCATCTCCCGGAATGCCGACGGGACGGTGAAGGGAAAGCCCCTTTTCTTCGTCCGCTACGCCGAGACCTATATCAATCTGGGCGGTGCCGACATGAAGAAGAGACTTTCGGACAGCCGTCAGCTGCTGCGCCAGTGCAACGACCTGCTGTTCCAGATGGCCGTCCGCTACCGGCGTTCGACCGACCCGGCCGAGCGCGGGGAGCTGGCCGAGATGTACCTCACGCTGACCCGCCACCTGCTCGATCAGGGCTTCGCGGCCGGCAGCGGTCTGGGTACGCTGCACCACCTGGGCTACAGCATGCGCAACTTCTATACGGCGCCCGTGCTCATGCGCGACGTGCTGGTCGGGGCCGGGCTGGACGGCGAGGTGCAGCGGGCCATGGAATGGTTTTCGGGCGTGGGCGAGGTGAAGATCCGTCCGGAGGTGGACGGAATCGATATCGACGCCTTCAATACCTCGATGACGGGGCGGCTGGCAAGCCTGCTGATGCTGTCCGACACACCCCGCAAGGTTGCCTATCTGAAGGCCTTCTCGCGCTGGATCGACAACGGCTACAAGGTTACCGAAGGCACCGCCGCCTGCTTCAAGAGCGACGGTACGGTATTCCACCACCGCCACCACTACCCGGCCTATGCCGTGGGCGGTTTCGACGGCGCGGTGAATGCCGTGTGGCTGTTGAACGGCACCCGGTTCGGAGTCTCGCCCGAGGGGCGCGAGGTGCTGAAGCGGGCGCTGCTGGAGATGCGTTTCTACTGCAACCTGAATTCCTTCCCGCTGGCTATGTCGGGCCGACATCCCGACGGCGAGGGAGAGCTGGTGCCCTGGCATTTCGGGCGTCTGGCCGAGGCGGGTACGTCCGACGGCCGCGAGGCGGTCGACCGGGAGCTGGCGGCGGCCTACATGCGGCTGGTGCCGGAGAGCGATCCCCGCAGCCGCCGATTCGCCGTGCAGGGGATCCGGCCCGAGAAGAGCCCCGAGGGGACCCGCGTCTACGGCTACAACGCTTCGCTGTCGCACCGCCGCGGCGACTGGCTGGTGACCGTGGCGGGCCACAGCCGCTATGTGTGGGCCGCCGAGATTTATCAGGGGGCCAACCACTACGGGCGCTACCTGACGCACGGCAGTCTGGAGCTGCTGGGCGACGGCGAACCCGTGTCGGCCTTCGGCAGCGGTTTCCGCCGCGAAGGCTGGGACTGGTGTCATATTCCCGGAACGACGGCGCTCGAAATACCGATGGAGCGGTTGAAGGCCAACGTCCTGAACGTGGATACCTGCTCGGGCTACGAGGAGATGCTCCTCTCGGACGAGAGCTTCGCCGGCGGCGTCACCCACCGGGGCCGTTCGGGAGCCTATGGGCTGAAGCTGCACGAGCACGACAAGTACAACGGTTCGCTGCGGGCCCGCAAGTCGTGGTTCCTCTTCGACAACCGGGTGATCTGCCTGGGGTCGGATATCGAGAACGACGCCGAGGGCGGCCTGCATACCACGCTGTTCCAAAATTTCCTCCCCTCGTCCGACGCACCGGTGTTCGTCGACGGCGAACAGGTGACGGAGCTGCCCTGCCGGATCGACCGGAACGGCTCCGTGCAGCTGGTCGACGGATGCGGCAACGCCTGGTTCGTGCCGCAGGGCAAGGTGACGGTGCGCCGCTCCCGCCAGCGGACGCCCCACGAGGAGACCGACGCCCCGACCGAGAACGACTTCGCCACGGCCTGGATCGACCACGGCAGCGGCAGGGTGCGCGACGGGCGCTACGAATATATGGTGGCGGTGCACCCCTCCGATGCCGAGCGGGCCGAGTATGCGTATCGCTCGCCCTACCGGGTGGTGTCGGCCGACCGGAACTGCCACGCCGTCGTCGATCTCGGCAGCGGCACGCTGGGTGCCGCTGTCTTCGAGCCGGGCGACGTGGAGAACGGCGGTGCGGTGCGGTCCGTGTCGCTGCCCTGCCTCTACATGGAGAGCCGCGACGGAGCGGAGCTCACCTTGA
The DNA here is from genome assembly GCA_910577475.1 of uncultured Alistipes sp. Classification (GTDB taxonomy): domain Bacteria; phylum Bacteroidota; class Bacteroidia; order Bacteroidales; family Rikenellaceae; genus Alistipes. The sequence continues at coordinate 66,725 of CAJTLJ010000005.1, read as the reverse complement.
GCGTAGCCGATCCCGACCTGCGCTTCTACGAGGGGGAGAGCGACGAGCGCTTCGATGCCGACGGCAAGCGGATCGAACGGAGCATCTACTCCCGCGACTGGATCGACAACCCTTCCCTGCCCTCTGCGCTGAGCGTGACGCTCGCCGGAAGGTGGGAGCTGGCCGAACCGTCGGCCCATTGCCGCATCGCGACCTCCGACGCCTCCGCGACGACGCTGGAGTTCACGTGCCGCGAAGGGGCTACCCGCGAGGTGAAACTGCTTGAAAAGAGATAACGGAATATGAAACTGAAGAATGCGATATTACCCCTGACGGGAGCGGTGCTGACGGCTTGCGCCTCGGCAGATCGGCCCGTGCAGCCCAACGTGATCTACGTGTTTCCCGATCAGATGCGCAACTGCGCGCTCGGGTTCTGGAACGAGGAGCCCTTCGCCTCGCAGGTGAACTGGCAGGGCGACCCCGTCCTGACTCCCAATCTGAACCGCTTCGCCGCCGAGTCGGTCGTGCTGACCGATGCCGTGAGTACCTGCCCGGTCAGCAGCCCCCACCGCGGGATGCTCCTCTCGGGCATGTATCCCGAGCGGAACGGCGTGGTACTGAACTGCATGGCCGAGCGTCCCGAAAGCACCCTGGACATCGATGCGGAGTGCATCGGCGACGTCTTCAGCGGGGCGGGCTACGACTGCGCCTACATCGGCAAACTGCACGTCGACGCCCCCACGAAGAACAACCCCCAGTGTCCGGGCACCTACGTGAGCGACCGGAGGCCCGAGTGGGATGCCTATACGGGTCCCGAGCGGCGTCACGGCTTCAACTACTGGTACTCCTACGGCACGTTCGACGTCCACAAGCATCCCCACTACTGGGATACGGCGGGCGAGCGGCACGATGTGGAGGAGTGGTCCGTGAAGCATGAGACCGACAAGGCCATCGCCTACCTGCAAAACCGGGAGGGCGAGCGCGACGGCGGCAAACCCTTTCTGATGATGATCTCCTACAATCCGCCCCATTCGCCATACGAGTCGACGGAGGATTGCATGGAGGAGGATTACGCCCTCTACGCCGAACGGTCGCTCGGCGAGCTCTACGTGCGGCCCAACGCCGACACGACCCTGATGAAAGCACCCGCGATGCGCTACTATTTAGCCAATGTGTCGGGTATCGACCGGGAGTTCGGGCGGTTGCTGCGGACCCTGGACGAGCTGGGGCTGGCGGAGAATACGATCGTCGTATTCGCCTCGGACCACGGCGAGACGATGTGTTCGCAGGGGGTGGTCGATCCGAAGAACTCGATCTACCGCGAGTCGTTCAACATCCCCTTTGTGGTGCGTTATCCCGGCCGTCTGACCCCGCGGACCGAGGGCATGCTGCTCTCGTCGGTCGACATCATGCCGACGCTGTTGGGGCTGGCCGGACTGGCCGACCGGATTCCGCAGAGCGTGGAGGGGGCCGACCTCTCGCCCGCCCTGCGCGACGAGCCCGGTGCCCGGCGTCCGCAGTCGGCGCTCTACATGCGGAATCTGAACGGGGAGCGCGGTGCCGACGGCCTCGTGCACGGATTCTTCGCCGAGGCGCGCGGCCTGAAGACGGCCCGTCACACCTTCGAACTGGATATCGACCGTGCAGGCTCGCTGAAGCGGATGCTACTCTTCGACGATCTGTCGGATCCCTACCAGATGCACCCGCTGTCGGCCGCGGAGAAACCCGAACTGGTGGCGGAGCTGTGCCGCGAGCTGGGTCGGCTCCTGCGCGAGGCCGACGACGTATGGTATCGCGAACGGGTGCTCGCCGACCGGATTCCCTACGACGAAACGAATACGGAAACAAATAAATAGATGCGTTTATGAAGAAATTTTTGGTTGGAATCTTCTGTCTGGCGCTGACCTTCTCGGCCTGTCAGAAGACCGACGATCTCTGGGAGGAGGTCGGCTCGCTGAAGATGCGGGTGGCTCGACTCGAGAGCGAGGTCGGCAAGATCAACAGCTCCATCTCCGCTCTGTATGCGCTGGTGCAGGAGTCGACGCTGGTGGTCGGCTGCCGGCAGACCGATACGGGTTACGTGCTGGAGCTCAGCAACGGAACTTCGGTCGATGTCCTGCTGGGAGACCGGATCGAGGCTCTGGTGCCGATGCTGGGCGTCGATACCGACGGATTCTGGATCTACAGCCTCGACGACGGCGCCACCTTCCGCCCGCTGCTGGACGGCAAGGGCGAGCCCGTATCGGCCCGGCCTGTCTCGGGCGACGGCGTTTCGCCCCGGCTGCGGGTAGATGCCGAGGGGTATTGGGAGGTCAGCTACGACGGCGGAGCCTCGTGGGAGAAGTTGCTCGCGGAGGGCAAGCCCGTGAATGCCGTGGGCGGGAACTCGACGATCAGCTACAGTTCTTTCTTCGATACGGTGGATTACGATGAAAAGAGCGGGAAGATCGAGATCGGCCTGCGCAACGGCGACCGGCTGACGCTTCAGGTCTTCGACACCTTCTCGCTTGTGATCGAGGGTGCCGACGGCGCCCGGTTCGCGCTGGGCGAGACGAAGTGTTTCGCCGCAGTGCAGCGCGGTGTGGCCGGAGCCTTCATCCAGGCGCCCGACGGCTGGACGGTCGTCCTGAACGAGGAGAGTCTGCTGGTTACCGCCCCGGCTCGCAACCGCACGGAGCGCGAGGCGGAGGTGCGGATCGTCGTGACCTCCGAGGAGAACTACATCAAGATGGTGAAGTTGAACTTCGTGCAGCTGACCGTAGGAATCGACGAGGAGGGCTGCGAGGCCTGGAACAACTTCAAACTGCAAAACGAGGAGAACGTCCTGCTGGACTACTCCTACGCCGGTTACAGACACGGCGAGCAGGCTCCTCCCCAGGTGGAGGGACTGGGCTACAAGGTCTATAACGTGGTGGACTACGGAGCCGATCCGACGGGCGCCACCTCCTCGCGCGAGGCCTTCGTCAAGCTGCTCGCCGAACTGAAGCTGACGGGCAAAAACAGCAGCGGGAACAACCAGGCCAATGCCAACGCCCGTGCCGTCATCTACTTCCCCGAGGGTACGTTCGTCCTGCACAACGACGACGACAACATCACCGATCCGTCGGCCGCGAATCAGACCGAACTGGACGACAAGGGCAACAACAAGAGCGAGGAGATCTTCATCCGCGGCGGCCATTTCGTGCTGAAGGGCGCCGGACGCGGCAAGACCGTCCTGATGATGGATTCGCCCAACCTGCCCAACAATCCCGACGAGATGTGGTCCTCGCCCGTGATGATCAACATCAAGCACAACAGCGGCATGTCCGATCTGACGAGTGTCACGGCCGATGCCGCCCGCGGGACCTTCTCGGTCGAGGTGGGATCGGCGACGGGCATCTCGGCGGGCGACTGGGTGTGTCTCTACCTCTCGTGCAGGGATGCGGAGTGCGTGGCCGAGGAGCTCGCGCCGCACACCGTCGAGGGAAACATGTCCGATATCCGGACCGTCACGGTCGAGGATTACCATCAGGTAGCCTCCGTGAGCGGTTCGACGGTGACCTTCGTCGAGCCCCTGATGCACGTCGTGAAGGCGAAATACGGCTGGAAGATCCGCAAATTCCCCCATTATGAAAATGTCGGGGTCGAGGATCTGACCTTCGCCGGCCACTCGAAGGAGAATTTCGGGCATCACGCCTCGTGGAAGGACGACGGGGCCTACAAGCCTCTGCAGCTGATGCGCGTGACCGACTCGTGGATCCGCCGTGTCGATTTCCGCGACGTGAGCGAGGCCGCCTCGATCGTGTCGAGCGCCAACTGCTCGGCCTACGACATCGAGATCAGCGGCAATCGCGGTCACGCCGGCGTGCGGTCGCAGTCTTCATCGCGCATCTTCATCGGCAAGGTGTGGGACCACAGCAGCGGAATGGCGATGGACCGGCCCACGGCCGGCATGGGCTTCTTCGAGAATGCCGGACAGTACCACGCTTCGGGTGTCTCGAACACCTCGCTGGGGGCTGTGCTCTGGAACAATACCTGGGGCGACGACGCCTTCTTCGAGTCGCACTCCAAGCAGCCCCGGGCAACGCTCGTGGACCGTTGCCGGGGCGGTTTCGTGCAGTGGCGCTTCGGCGGCGACGAGACCAACGTGCCCAACCATCTGGGCGACCTCACGATCTGGAATCTCGACGTCACCCGGGCGGCGCACGACTTCGGCGCCTCGCCCTTTCGGTGGTGGCTGTCGTCGGACAAGTGGTGGAAGACCATGCCGCCCATCATCGTCGGCCTGCACGGCGCCTCGGTCACATTCGACGAGAGCCCCGAACAGATCCGCTACCTCGAGAGCAACGGCTCGGCCGTACAGCCCGAGTCGCTCTACGAGGCACAGCTTCGCCGGCGTCTGGGGTATGTTCCCGCCTGGCTCAATGCATTGAAATAATTAAAAAGAGATAAATTCATGAAAAAATTCCTGACGATTCTCGCGCTGGCGGCGACGGTCTGCCTGGCGGGATGCAATGACGACACCGACGGCCTGTGGGACGAGGTGAACGACCTGAAGAGCCGTGTGACGGCTCTCGAAACCCAGGTGGTGGCGTTGAACGAGAACATCGAGGCCCTTTCGCAGCTGATGCGCAACGGTGCGACCATTACCGACGTGAAGCAGACGGACGGCACCTACACGCTGACGTTGAGCAACGGCGAGGTTATCACCCTGCATCAGGGCAGCACCGCAACGGCCGTGATTCCCGTGATCGGCATCGATGCCGAGGGCTACTGGACGGTGGACTACAAGGACGGCAAGGGCTTCGTGCGCATCGAGGTCGACGGCAAGCCCGTGAAGGCTGCTGCTGCCGACGGCGTGACGCCGAAATTCCGCATCGACGCCGACAGCTGCTGGGAGATCAGCTACGACGGCGGCAAGAGCTGGGAGCCCGTGCTCGATACGGCGGGCAACCGCGTGAGCGCCGTCGGTACGGGTACGGTGACCGACAAGTTCTTCACCGATGTGAAGGTGGAGGGCGACAAGCTCCACATCGAGTTGCTGACGGGCGAGTCGGTCGACGTGCCCATCGTGCCGAACTTCTACTGCCGCATCGTGGCACCGGCCGGCGTGCAGAACTTCTCGTCGAAGGAGACCAAGCGGTTCGAGGTGGAGATCAAGGGGGTGGAGAATGTCCTGATTTCGGCTCCGTCCGGCTGGTCGGCACAGCTGACCGATATCGTTTCGGAAAAGGCCACACTGATCGTGACGGCTCCCGAGACCACCCGCGCGCTGGCCGACAACTCGAAGGACGTGGCCATACTGGCTACGGCCGGCTGCTACGCCTGCATCGCCAAGATTCAGGTGGAGACCGAGGGAGGCGCGGTGACGACGCCTCCCGTCGTGGAGAGCGTAGAGGCGGTGGCCGACAAGACCACCTCGGCTTCGCTGACCTTCGCAGTGACGGTGAGCGAGGATACCGACGCATGGATGTATCTCGTGCAGGAGAGCTCGGCACCGGCTCCCGAGGCCAGCGCCGTAGCCACGATCGGCAAGAACGGCGCAGGCGACACGGTAACCGAGACGGGGCTGAACGCTTCGACCGACTACACGATTTACGTCATCGCCATCAAGAATCCCAATACCTACAGCGAGGTGAAGTCGGCGGCGGCCCGCACGGCCGATCCGGTGGACGAGGACGACTACTATACCTTCGGGGTCGAGATCGACGGCGTGCGCTACGACAAGGACAGCGCAGGGGCGCAGCTGCTCGAGGTGCCGGCCGATGCGACGGAGGATGTCCTGCTGCCCGTTCTCGAGGGCGGCGTGATCTTCGTGGACGACCGGAGCGCGAACTTCGCCGCCGGAACCTCGACGAGTCAGGGCGTCACGAAGGATCTGGTCGTCATCGGTCGTCGCGCCGACAAGAAGACCGAGATCAAGATCGCGAAATATTGGGCGCTGCGCAATCCCAACGGCAAGCTGATATTCAAGAACGTGAAGATCGATTTCACGTCGGTGGGCAACTACGCGTTCAATGCAGCTCCTGCTTCGGCCGTGAACGGCATGGGGTCGTTCGTATTCGAGGATTGCGAAATCACCTTCGCGAAGGTGTTCGTGACCATGTATAACGCCAACGTCGAAGCCGGTTTCGGAAACATCGTCTTCCGCAACTGCAAGATCCGCTACACGGGTGAGGATGCTTCGGTGAACTTCATCACGTTGCAGAAGATCGGAGCCGGTCTGGACAAATTCCGGTCGCTCGTCTTCGAAAACAATGTCCTCTATACGGAGAAGACCGCCACGACCACCTTCTCGCTCTTCTTCCAGGACAACAAGAGCACGGCCGGCTCGCTGGAGAAGCTGGACATCGTATGCCGCAACAATACCTTCGTCAATATACTGCCTACCGGCAGTGCGGGCGGCCTGTTCTGCGTGGAGAAGTTCGGCTCGTTCGAGTTCTCGAAGAATATCGTATGGAGCAGTCTGGATTCCAAATACCCCTCCATTCTGCGCGTGCTCAACGACTACAATGCAAACGGCCCGTGGCCTTCGCTCGTCATGGACCGCAATGACAATGTAGCCTGGGGCACCGCCGGCTGGAAGCTCTATCAGACCGGGACGAACGCCTTCTATCCCGACGGCGGTTCGAATCAGACCATCACGAAGGCGACCGAAGATCCGCTTGCCGTCTGCGACTTTGCGAACGGACGCTTCGCCGCCGCTCCCGCATACGCCGATTTCGGTTCGACACTGGAGTAAGGCAATGCCTTTAAAAACCGGGTGCCGGGACTTGATCCCGGCACCCGGTTTTTATTACCCCGAACTCAGCCGAGGGTACCCGAAGGTCGGACGGGCGTGAAACCGTGTGATCCGCACGGGCGAAGGCTCTGACAACTTGAGACCTTTTTCGGGCAGGCAATCAGTCGTAGACCCGCCTGAGCAGGCAGATGTCGGACTGCGGGACATATTGGGTCGGATAGGGCGAGTTGCCGGCGCTCCAGACGCGGGTCGTATTGTAGCTCTCGAATCCGAAGGTAAAGTAGTTGATGTCGAATGCGTAGCAGCCGTTGTCGGCTTTCCGCTCGTACCAGTAGATCGCGCCCGGCTCCCGATAGAGGGCATACAGACAGGGGCGCCCTCTCGGGTTATCATCGGGGTCCTTCATCTCCGACGAACGGTCGGCATATTTCAGCGAACCGATCGCGGCCTGGTCTCCGTTCCAAAGAAAGGTACCGTCGTAGTATTGACGCCGGCCGTTGCCCGTGTTTCCGATCGGGAAGAACAGATGGACGCCCGTCGCATTGTCGTAGACGAAACATCCCCGCATGCCCTTTTTGTCGCCGACCTCCGTATAGGTATTGGTCTGCGTATTCATGTCGAGCGTCCCATCGCACTCATCGCCGTAGAGGATGCCGTAGTAGCGCGTGTAGCGGTCGATATCGGTGATGCTGTTCCAGTCCGCCAGGGTCGCCACGTGGGAGGGACCGACGGCATCGGCCCGCTTCATCCCTGCGTCGGTGAAACCTCCCAGCTTGGCGGGAACATCTCCGAAAACGGCCGAAGCCTCCCTGCCCGCGGCGTCGTAGACCTCATAGCTCTTGTAAAATCCGTTCTCGCGGAATCCGTAGCCCGGTTTCAGGTTGTTCTTCGCCCGAAAGGCCACTTCCGAATTGCCGAACTTGAACATGCTTCCTTCGAGCAGGGGATTCTCCTCGTCCACGCCGCAATACCGGACGTTGGTCATGTGCCACTTGCGGCCCCCGATCTCGACCGGCCCGAGCCCCTGGCTGACCAGGATGACATGGGTGCAGGTATTGTTGTGGAATTTGACCTCCAGTTTTCCGAACCGCACCCCATCCGAATACTCCGACCCCGGCTTGTAGTCGAACACCACCTTCGAACCCGTGCCGCCCGTGACCGGGACCACGTCCCACGTATCGGACTCGGTGTCCTTGATACGGATCCAATCCGCCCCCTCCACAATTCTCGCGGTCCACGGACCCTCCGAGACGACATCCTCGAATACGTCGGCGACCGTCGGATTCGAGCTTGTATTCTTCAGCGCCACCCGGAACTCCTTCGTCGAGTTCCCCCTGCGCCATATGCCTTTCGGATTGACGAGCCGGCGCACCTGAATGATCTCCACCGTGTCCAGAACCTCGAAATCGGCTCCGGTCAGCTTGTTCGTCACCGTAGCCGTCAGCTTCACCTTCGCCGTCCGGCGCCGTCCGACGTAGTAGTTGTTTCCCGAATAGCCGCTGCCGAGACTCATCGGACGGGTATAGACGGAAAAGCGGTATACGCAGGCATCATCGGTCATCGATTCAGGCACGGAGAACACTTTGGAGCCCGCATAGACCTTGTTCCGGTCCACGCTCGTATGCCCGCTGTATTCGAGCGACAGAAATCCGTTCTTCAATGACGGGCTCGTCTCCCGTCCGTAGTACTTGTGGTCGGGATAGCCCCATTCATTCTCGATGATATCGGCCCGCAGGGACTTGACGGAGGCCAAACTATTGTCGTAGTAGACCGTTGCCGGCACCTCCAGGGAACGGTTGGAGAGGTAGGAAATGTACATCGGGGTGGGAACGACGATCTCGGGCGGCTTCGGCACATAGTCGTAATCGATGTGCCAGTCGACGTCGTTCGCATCCTTGTTGAAGACGAGCGTCAGCCGGTAGTGGGCATTGCGCTCGGAGTCGAAGTCGTCCTCCATGTTCTTGCCCAGCATGCAGCGGTAGACGATGTTGCCGTAGGAGGGGTTATCCATAGAGTTATTAACATAGTAACCCTTCACCTCGACATAGGTACCGTAGGGAACATTGTCCTTGCGGTCGAAATTCTGGTACTGATGCTTGTCGGGGTGCTTGCCCTGCATATTCTCGAAAAAGAAGAGCGAGGGGGCATCGTTCGCATGGCTGCCGTATTGGTTCGCCCCACGGCCGCAGGCGATGCGCAACCACTGCGTATGGTCGTCGCCCCTGCCGTAGAGGATCGTATCGCCGTCCTCCCACAGCTCTTCGTCGCTCGACGGACGGTTCGTATCGACGAGCGGGCACGAGCGGGGAATATCCTTGATGCGGGCCGACTGGATATAGATGTAGATATTCTCGTTCAGCTTCCGGGCATCGAAGGCGACCGTGACCTTCGACACGGCCCGGCGCACCCACGCGTGCAGCCTGAGATTCGGACGGTCGATCACGGCCACCGAATCGGCGGGATCCTCGCCCTCGACCTTGAAATAACCGGACATCTGGTCGTTATCGACGATCTTCGTCCCGTTCCACTCCAACCGGATATTGCGGAAATCCCGTTCGGTGCCGATCCGGGCGTCGTTCGTCAGATCGCCCATGTTGACCGCCGCATAGATGCGGTAGCGGCCGTAAGGGAGCGTGCATTTGAATTCGGCATGACGGGTCGACGTCTCGCCGTCCGGCGGAATCGGCGTACCATCGGGCCGGGTGTCGCGCTCCGCCTCGTTCACGGTCAACCGGTCGTGAGGCACGTAACAGCTGCCCGCCAGCGTACCGTTCTCGCGATACCACACGACGAAGATATCGTCGATCTCCCCGATGGCGTCGCCCGTCTCGCTGCGGGTGCCTCCGAGCGAGGCGTTCGAGAGCGAACGGTGCGTGATGCCGAAGGAGATTTCACTCTCGCCATCGCCGACGGGCTCGTCCCGCGACGGCAGCTCCTCCTTCACGCAAGACAGCGCGCCGAGCACGATGCACGCGACTGCGAAATAACGATATATCAGCTTTTTGTCCATCTATCATCTCTTTATATGCCGAACACGGGTCCGAGATCGTACCGGTCGTAAGGGACGACATCGACCGATGCGGACATCTCGTCGGATTCGGGACGCTTATCCACGAAAAACCGGTAATAGTAATTGCGTCGCAGGTCGAAGCTATCGCCGACGGCACTCCCCTCCGGCGGATTGTCGTAGTACTTGAAATCGACGACATACTCCCGGTCCTGCCGCTGGTCGAACTTCACGCGGATCTCGGCCGCGTCCCCGGCCCGGCCGCCGCTGCCGTCCGTATTGCGGTACTCGGGAACGTAGAGCAGAAAACGACCGTCGTCCAGCCGTTCGAACTCGAGCAGCCCCCCGACCGCCGCGTCCGCCGCCACGTGCACCTCCTTCACGTACTCCTCCCCTACGTAGTCCGACTCGTCGTAAACCTTGTCGGGGGCACAGTAGCCCGCCGTATTGTAACGGTGCATCGACACCGACCGGATCGTCCACTCTTTCGACACGCACTTCACCTCCACCTTCGCCATGGCGCGCAGCAGGCGGATCGTTCCCAGATAGGTCCGCTTGTCGGATTCGAACACCACCCCCTCGCACAGCCGGACTCCGTACATCGGAATCGTCCGGTCGGCCGAGAGCCGGAAAGGCACGGCGTAGTCGTACCGGCCGTTGCCGCCGGTGCAGATCTCCTGAATCGTGGTCCGGCCGACGACCGGCCGGGGATAGTCGTGCCAGTTCGCCATGACTACGATCTTGAAACTGGCGGGAAGCGGAGCGTCGACCCGGCCGATCACATCGTACCGCCGCGAGCGCAGGGGATCTTCGTCGAGCGGAATCAGGTCCGTGGGGCGGAAGGCGGCCAGATAGCGGTTCCGGGTGTCGAAGAACATCACGCAATAGTCATGGTGCGGAAAATCGATGTAGTTTTCGTAGTCCGTTCCGGAGCCGTCGTCATACCCGCCGCGCGACTCCTGCAGCTGCGTCTCGCCGAGGGCCAGGCGGAAACCGACCTGCACCTCGCGGCGCACCTCCTCGGCGGCGGGCTGCGCCGGCTCCTCGGTCCGACACGACGGTAGCGCGGCCGCGACCGCGAGGGTCGTGGCGAGCATCACGCTGCGTATGTATCTGACGGAACGCATCTGTTCGATATTCGTTATAATTCTATATCCTGCAACACCACCCTCCAGGAGTTGATGTAAATGCAGGTATTTTCCCAACGATACCCCTCGTCGATGAAGAAGGTCATCGCGTATTCGTCCTGCCGGTCGAGGTACTCCTGATCGGACATCTCGCGGTTGTAGTACCCCTTCACCAGCAGCAGCGCGTCGATCAGGCGGATCGAAAGGACCGTCTTGCCTGTTTCGGCATGGCGGACGGTCAGGCGGGCCGTCTTGCGGTTTTCGAGCATCAGCCGCGGCACGGTCAGCTCTGCGACCGCCGTGGTATAGATCGACGCGGAGCGGCTCCCGTCGTACCCGATCTCGGCCTGCCCGGCATCCACGTGCCAGGCGCGATAGTCAATCGGCTCGTCCTCCATCAGGGAGTTGTCCCAGTCCATGCGGCCGTTGTCGTCCGAGATGGAGAAGGTGAACTTGTCCGCCTCCACCGGCTCGCCCGAGAGGTGTTGCAGCACGACCCGCACGTTGTTGGTATTCTTCTTCAGCCGCATCGTCATCGTATGGACACCCTCCCGGTCCTCGAAGGTCTGCTTCGCCAGATAACCGTGGTACAGACGGTCCAGATCCTCCTCCACGAAAGCCGCGCCGCCGTCGTCGTGCCCGCGCCGCAGCGTGCAGGTCAGCTCCTCGCGCCGTCCGGCATCGGGGATCCGGAACGACCCCTTGTCGGTCGTCCCGCACCAGGCCATCAGGTCGTAGGTGCCCGGCGCGACGTCCACCGCCATCGCGTATTCCTCGGCCGCGAGCGCCTCGCCCGCCTCGGTGCGCTGCCAGACGATGTTTCCGGCGTCGTCCAGCACATAGAGCGTGACGGACTTCACCTCGTGAGCGAAAGCGTCGGCGAACTTCATGTTCCAGTCATAGCGGAACCGGACCCGATAGGTGATCGAGCAGTCCCCCTCGTCATCGTATATCGACCCGTCGCACGCCACCGCCAGCAGGCAGAGGAGCAGTCCGAACAGAGCGGCGCCTGTTTTTCTCATGCAGAACCATCGTTCCATGACAAACCGTTTTGCAGCTTTCAACTTTCTTTAATCTATCCTAATCTGCGGATCACCGCAGCGAATTTCCGTTTTCAGTGGGAAAGCGTCGTATCGCGCTCTCCGAAACCGTTCCCTCGCCCCGCACCGGAACGGAGGTGCCGTCGTGGGGCAAAAAATCCGGCGACGGCAGGCGGGACAGCCCGCCGTCGCCGAAAAATAGCGATTTGCCGATCTTTATCGGGTTGTTACAACTCTACGTTCTGATTTACGACCTTCCACGAAAGGATCTTGATCGTGGCGCCGACCTGATAGAGCTCCTTGGGATCGATCGGATCGCCGGGAACGATCTCCTCGTTCGGATCGTAGATACCCATGCCGAGGTTCGACAGACTCGTCACATTGAGCACGTAGACGTGGTTGCGCACCACACCGTACTTCGCCTCCGGAACGACCTTCTCGACGACCGCCGAATTGTTGTAGTGTTCGATAGGGATATTGTAGTACATCAGACCGCCGATGTATGCGATGGCCCCGTTCGTCGTGTCGAAACCGGCGAGCACCTCGTTGGCCTGCTCGACGGCGGTTTTGCCATCCTTCGCCTCGATGGGAGTACCGTCCGCGGTAAAGAGCGGAGTGTTCTCGTCGAGCGTCAGCTGCACATGCACGTAACCGCCGCCCAAATTCTCGATATCGGCATCCTCGGCCTGAATCTGCGTGTACTTCTTCTCTCCCGACACTTCGGTTGCAGACTCCGTATAGTACTCCAGACTACCCTTGCGGTCGAGGTTGCCGAAGACATACTTCACGAACTGTGCCTTCGTATAGAACAGACCGCTGTAGCGAACCAGGTCGAGCGGATTGTTCTCCTTGTCGGTCACCTCGGCGAACAGCAGCGCGGAAGTGAGCGTACCGGCGGGGTTGGCCGAAACGATCTCCGAGGTATTCGTGTTCTCGGCGCAGTAGATGGCCTCGTCCATCGCCTTGCGCTCGTTGCTATTCACGTAGTTCAGAGCATGGGTATCGAGCACCGCGGGCTGCTCCTCGGTCGGATAGGTATAGGTGCCGAGCAGGTTGCCGTAGTTGTAGGACATGCCCCAGTAGCTGCGGTGACGGCCGGCCTCGCTCCAGTCGAAACCGAAATCGAACTTGGCGTCGGCCCAGCTCGGGTCGATATTCTTGATGAGCATCGACTTCTTGGCCGTACCGTTCAGGTTCCAGCCGAGGAAATGGATATAGACCGACTCCGATCCGATGTGGTCCTTATCCTCGGACGTCGTGCCGTTCGGATCCTTGTTCGGGTCGCCGGCCACCGTCAGCTTCATCTCGTAAGTGTCGGGCTGTCCGGCTACCGGAACGAGCGGATTCTTCGCCCCCTCGTACTCGGGCGTCACCTCGATGCGCACCTTGGCGGCCAGACGCTCCACGTAGACCGTCACGACATTCGCCGAGGGAATGCTGCCCGGGTCCTTGACGAAGTTGGTCTCGTCCAGCTCGGTAACGAAATAAGGGGCCGAGGCATCAGCACGCTTGAAGGACGAAGTGGTCATGATGAAGTCGTTGCCCGACATGAAGCCTCCGTCCGTGGCCGTGGCATCCGACAACAGCTTCTCCATCTGCTCCAGCGTAGCGCCGTAGAGATTCGACGACGGCGAGTTGAGCACCGTCACCAGGTACTTGGGCAGGGTCGTGTCGGTGACACCCTTCAGGACGACGACCGTATTGCCGTTGAACTCGACGTTTCCGCCCTCGTCGTTGACGTCGTTACCGCCGTTCCAGACGTTGGCGCGGGTCAGGAAATCGCCGTTCCCGTCGTAGAAATAGAAGTCGACATTAGTCACGTGGTGTTCGTTCGTGCTGACTTCGAATTCGTTGTCGCCGGTTCCGGCGCTGGCTCGGGTGCCCGAGCTGACATCGGAGATCCGAACATTCATGTAGGCCGACGCACCGTCGGCAGGATTCGTCGTCCCGCCCGCCGGGATCGGGTTCTCATCCGTAGTCGAACATCCGGCGAACATCATGGCTGACATCAGACCGGTCCAAAAGATTCTTTTCATTTTACACATGGTTTGAATAGTTGATAAAATTTTATTTCGTTTCGTTTTCCTTCAGTTTAGCGATCTGCACCAACGCCTCGTCCGCCAGAGCGATCCCCAGCGACCGGGCCTCCTGCATCCGGAGCTGTGCTTCCCCGTAATCCTTCGACATCAGGGCGAGCACGCCGCGGGTGTAGATGGTCTCGGGAGCATCGCCCGACTTATCGAGATAGCGTCGGGCCGCCTTCAGGTCCCCGCGCTGCAGGGCCGTATTGGCGGCATTGAGGTTGGCCGTCGGATCGTCGGGATACATGCGCACGGCCGTCTCGAACACCTCGTCGAACTCCTCCGATCCCGGTTCGAGGCTCTGCGCGGCCAGGTAGAACTCGTTCAGGCTCAGCTTCTGCGGCTGCACCTTCATCACCCGCTTGATCTCCTCCACGTCGGTGAACCGGCGGATCGTATAGTCGATTCGGTAATCCGTATGGCGCAAGGCCGGATAGCAGTTCCTCAGCAGGTAGCGGTACTCCTCGGGATAGGTCCGCCGAATTCTCGCCTCCCGGATATCCGGATCGTCTCCGCCGTCGATCATAGCCAGAATCTCGCCGCGGTGAGCGAGCTCCGACCGCTCCACGTAGCGGCGCAGCCCGGCCCAATCCTCGGGCTCGAAATCGGTACGGACGATGCCCGGTTCGAAGTGGTAGAGCTGCATGATATGGCGCTCCAGCGCCGCCGTGCGCCCCTTCGCCAGCCGGGTATTGTTCGCATAGGAGCTCTCGGGCGAGGCGTAGCCCTTCAGCCATACGGTCGTGATCCGGATGTCGCCGTCGCTCCGCACGGAGTCGATGGTCGCCCGGATCTTCGCCAGCTCGACGGTATTGCGGCGATAGTCGGGATAGATGACGGTCTGGTTGACCGGAAAGTCGATGAAGGCCGAGCCGCTGAGCGAGTAGACCTTCTCCTGCTCCGCCGTGGGGCGGAGGTAGGCCAGCGTCGGGAGAACGGGCTCCAGCGGAACCGGCTCGTCATAGCGGCCGAGCAGCCCGGACCGCTCGTCGAGCAGCGTATTGCAGCAGCCGTAGTCAGCCCGGTGCAGGTGCAGCGACGCCCCGTTCATCCATGCCTCGTAGGGGAAACGGGCGCAGTAGGCCACCTTCTCGGGCCTCTCCGACGAGGTGTAGCTCATCTCGCCCGGACCCGAAAGCATACCCGCACCGTTGCGGAGGTAGTAATAGTAGCGGCGGCGACCGTAAATGCCGACCGACGAGAGCTCCAGCGAGTCCGCGCCGTTCACCATCACCGGCGTAAGCAGCACCGCCCGATTGCTCTCTACCTCCATACCGGACAGATCGATGCCCATCTCCACGACCAGGCTCCCGTCGCTGCGGACGATCCGCAGATCCTCCGTCTGCTGTGCATTCGCGGCCAGGCCCAGCCCGGACGCCGCCAGGGCAAGTAGCGTTCGAATTTTCATAACATCCATTTTAGAATACGTAAACCAGATTCACCGCCGCCTTGGTCGGACCCACGTAGTGGTGCGGCCGGTCGGTCTCGATCCTCTTGCCGCATCCGGCGCAGCGGAAGCGGTCGTAACGCGTATAGGCATAGCCCACGCCGATCTCCAGCTCGAAATTCCAGTGACGGCCGAGAATCCAGGTATAGCCGTAGGCGACGCCGGCACCGACGAACCACCCCTGATAGCGGGTCTCGGAGAGTCCCGAGAAGTCGGAGCCGAGGAACGAAAGGCCGTTTTTCAGTCCTCCGACGTTATACTGGCCGCCGTGGGCGTGGAAGCCGAGGAAATGGCCCGAGAAGCGGTCGCAGAACCAATAGCGCGCTTCGGGCTGGAGGAGCCAGTGTTTCCAGCGCCGTTCGTGCGAGAGGGTCCACATGTTGAGATCGCCCGACACATCCAGCGTCCAACGGGGAGCGAGCCCGAACTCCGCCCCGACATTGATGTTGAGCAGTGCATCATAAAGTACATTGCTCTTTACCGCAACTTGTTGTCCGCTGGTTGTCAGACAGATGCAGACAAAGGCAACAAGCAAAATATGTTTCAATTTCACCTTCATATTCCTAAACTTCTATTTATTCCTGGCGACACTCGATTCCGGGGCAAAACCCGAAAACCGGCACATCTCTAAATAAGAGATCGGCACCCGTATAAAACTATGAAAACCGCCCTGATACACCTTAGACAGCATCGGGTGCGAATCGGAATACCTGGTTCCGCAGGTCTGAACGTCTTCTGCTCCAGTATCGAACTGAAATGAAAATAGAGACAAAAAAATAAATATATTAATATTTGACAATCAATAATTTACGCCGCATGGGGGGGGGTATTTTCAGTATAAAAACTCGTGATTTTTTATTTTTATTACCGATTTATTACTATTTTTGCATGCAGGAATAGGTCTCTTATTTAGAGTTTTCCCATTCTGCTCCTCCCCTTGCAATCCGTTCGACACCTGACGGGAAGCTATGCCCGAAAGAGCGACCCCGTCTACAAGTTCAGCGCCTGAATAATCCGCCTATTGGCCCGATCGACCACCGAATTGTCGAGCGAATCCAGATAGATCTGCGTGGTCTTTTCGGACGTATGCCCCATTCCGGCACTGATGACCGCCAGCGGAATCCGATGATTTCTCGCTACCGTGGCCCACGTGTGGCGGGCGACGTAGGAGGTCAGCGAAATCCCGGCATCGACCAGCTTCGACAGCTCCTTGAGTTTGCGGTTGTGCACGCTCAAGGCGTTGTAATACTCCCGGAAAGCCGCTCCGGGCTCGGACGACCGGATCAGGGGAAACACATACGGGCCGGATGGGCAATCCCCTTCGTACCGCCTGACGATACGCTCGATGCAGGGCTCCATCCGGACCTCGAGGCACTGTCCGGTCTTGTGGCGGCAATAGGCGATGACCCCGTTGCGGATGGCGTCGCGCCGCAGAAACGCGATATCGACGAATGCCATGCCGCGCATGCAGTAGCTGAACACGAACAGGTCGCGCGCCAGAGCGAGCGAGGGGTCGTCCCCGAGGTCGAGCCGCTGCAAAGAGATCACCGTCCGCTCGTCCAGCGCCCGCTTGCGGGTGCGGTCGACCCCCGTATAGACGCTGCGGAAGGGAAACCGCTGCTCCACGATGTGCTGCTTCACCGCCTTATTATAGACCGCCCTCAAGACCCGCATGTAGAAAGAGACGGTATTGCGCACGAGGTTGCGCCGCCTCAACCACTCGGCATACGCGCATATCAACCGCTCGTCCAGCCGGGAGAACGGAATGTCGCGGCCCAGAAAACGGGAGAAGCTGCCCGCCGTGCGCCGGTAATTGCGCGCCGTTCCGAAACGGCCGAATCTTTCGAGTTCGTCGCTCAGCCGCAGCATGTAGTCCAGCACCTGCTCACCGCGGCCCGACGCTCGAAAGCCCCGCTTCAGATCGATGTCCGGGCAACAATCCCCCGACCCACCGGAGACCCCGGCACAAGGACCCCACAATTCGTCACCGCTCCCGCCGTTCCGCCCCCTGCTGGCCGGCGATATCTCCTCCCCCTTCCACGGATCGGGCATCGGAAACACCTCCGATCGAATCTGCACCCTGCGTTTTTTGTGATCGACGAGATAATACACCGCCCCCGGCCTCCCGGGTTGCCGGGAGGCTCTGAATTTTACCTTTACTGTTGCCATATTTTTTCGTTTATCTTCGGCCGATACGATTCGACCTCTTCCGGCGAACAAATTTCATATAAAAACAGCTATCCTCCGAATCCCGCGGGCCACCATTCGCAACGGCGCAAGGACGCACACGGAGCGGTCCGGAGATCGCCGGGAGCATGCGAACACGCCGAAGGCCAGGTCCTTCAGACCGATGCCGCCGCCCCTTGCCTTGAGGAGGGAAAAAACATCCCGACGCAGTCAAAAGAGGAAATAAGATACAAACAAAAAAAGTCCCGATATCGAATCGAGACTTTTCCTGACAAGTGGACCCAGAGGGGCATGATCCCACGACCTTCGGATTATGAGTCCGCTGCTCTAACCGACTGAGCTATGGGTCCGGTATTCCGGGGGCAAAGATAGCAAAAAAATACGGCACGAGAAAAAATCGGCGTCGCTTTTTCTGCGCAGCTATCGAAAGCGCTCTTCGCCCGCCCGATCAGAACGGCAGATCGTCGACCTCGGCAGAGGTTCCGGCGGGCTCTTCGGCTCCGATCGGCGGCAGGTCGGGCATGGGGGCTGCTGCTCCGGCTGCGGGCTGCTGCTCCTTGGACTGGATGCGCCAGGCGCTCACATCGGTATACCAACGGCCGTTGAACTCGCGCGACTCCAGGTTGAACGAGACCGTGTAGAGGCCGCCCACGCGGAGCTTGGCCACGTCGTCGGGCTTGTTGAAAAACTTCACGCACACCTTGCGCGAAAACTCCTGCGTCAACTCGAACACCACATCCTGACGCTGCCAGGGACCGCGGGCCGACGTCCCGCTCGTTGCGGGCAATATCTGTACGACTTTACCTTCGAATTCCATAATATAAGTGCTTTAACCCGACAAAGATAATAAAAAAAGCCGAAAAGGAAAAGATTATCGTCCGAATGTCGGGAAAGCGGGCGGCAATGGAGGAGAATCCGGATACGAAAAGAGGTCCGGACTTTCCGGACCTCTCGTTTGGAGAAACGCGCTAATTATTTGTTGGCGTTCTTCTTATCGTAGCGTTTTGCGTAGCGGCTCATAAACTTATCGACGCGACCGGCGGTGTCAACCAACTTCATCTTACCGGTGTAGAACGGGTGAGACGTGTTGGAAATTTCCATCTTATACACGGGATAGGTTTCGCCGTTCACTTCGATGGTCTCTTTTGTCGAAACGGCGGACCGGCACAAAAACACGTGGTCGTTGGACATATCCTTGAAGGCCACAATACGATAATTCTGAGGATGGATTCCTGCTTTCATTTTTCGTAGGTTTTTGTTATTGTAATGGTTAAAAAATTCGTTCGTTGCTTCAAACAGCCTGCAAATGTAGGCATAAATTTCCGTCCCCGCAACTTTTCCGCAATTTATTTTCCTAATACCGAACTCGGGACGGTCCCGGACCGGCTCTATCCGCATGTCCGGGCGTAAAACCCGGAGGAGTCGACAAGGACGTTACCGAAAAGGTGGGTGCCTTTTCAGACAGCCCACCCTTGGCGCCGGCCGGACAGCGGCTACTCGATCTTGTAGAAGCGGCGGTTCACCATCAGCCCCGTGTGCTCCACAAAGTAGCGCTGCGATTTGAGCAGGTTGCGCGACTGGAGAATCATGTTCTTGGTCTCGTTCAGCACCGTCAGGTAGAGCATCGAGGCCTTCGTGCTCGACCGGGTACGGTTGATGCGCTCGAGTTCCGACTTGATGGCGTCGGCAATGGTTTCGAAGAGGTTGTCGCGCATGTTCAGCACCCGATCGATATCCGAGAAGTCGCCCAGGCGGAGCATCACTTCGATCTGACGGTAGATCGACTCCACTTCGTCGTTGATGTGCATCAGATCCTCGGTCTGCTCCTTCGACAGGCCCTCGTGGTTGTTGTCGATATGTTCGAAGGCCGGGCGGGTTATGTGAAGCAGCGCCTTCGTCATCTCGTTCAGGTAGTCGACCACCTGCACGTAATACTGCGCCGTGTCGATATCGCTCTCCTGCAACCGGCGCAGGGTCGACATCAGGGAGTACTTCCGGTCGCTCGACTGCTGGTAGAGCTCCGAGGCCTGCTGCGTCATCTCGCGCAGAACCTTGCGGTTCTCCTTGAAGACGGCCAGCAGCGTACGGTCGTAGATGCGGGTGGTAGCCTCCATCGTCCGGCACACCTCCTCGCTCAGGCCGGTCAGAATCTCATCCGAGCTCTCGGGCGTCTTCTTTCCGGCCTCCTCGTCCTTCACCTCGTCCTTCTTCTTGAAACGGCTGCGGTAGATCATCCAGCCGCAAAGCAGCGAGGTGGCGGTAACGGCCACGGTGCCGCCGTAAATCAGGACGAGCCCCACGCCGTAGGCGATCAGGAAACCGCCCAGCGCCGTCACGAACCACCCCATCACCACGGTCATAACACCCGTGATGCGGTACACGGCCGATTCGCGGCCCCACGCCTTGTCGGCCAACGAAGAGCCCATAGCCACCATGAAGCAGACGTAGGTGGTCGAAAGAGGGAGCTTGAACGAGGTAGCCATCGAGATCAGCATGGCCGAGGTTGTCAAGTTCACCGCCGCACGGATCATGTCGTAGGGGGCGCCGCTGTGCTCGACATCCTCGTACTCGAACCGGCGGGCGATCCATTGCAGGGCGCGCTCGGGAACGACGGTTTCGATGGCCGCATTGACGTTCAGGGCTGCACGGACCAGCGTCCGCGAGAAGGCCGAAGAGCCGCTCTGAACCCCGTTGTCCTCCTGGGTCGAGGTGAGCGACAGCTCGCGGGCGGTGAGGACCGCCATCTCCTTCTGCGAGGTCCACAGCGCGAGGATCATGATGAGGCCGGCCGCCAGCAGGATGCCGAAGTTGGCGGGGATGTTCTCGTTGAGCGCCTCCATGAGCACGGTCGTCGACCCGGCCTCGCGCCCCACCTGATAGGCGTCGAAGCTGGCCACGGGCACACCGATGAAATTCACCAGGTCGTTGCCGGCGAACGAGAGCGCCAGGGCGAAGGAGCCCGAAAGGATGGTGATCCGCAGAATATTGATTTTGAGCCGCTGGAGGAAAAAGAGGACCAGCGAGCAGAAGAGCCAGCAGACGAAGAGCGAAAGGACTGTGTAGTCGTTGACGAACTCGATCACGGGATTACCGTGCAGCATCGACTTCAACCCCTTGAAGACGGCGACGTAGACGATGGCCGTCAGCGAGATGCCGCACCAGAAAGCCCCCAGACGGCGGAACATGGCCGTATAGCGGAACGAGAAGATCACGCGCGAGATGTACATCAGGACCGTGCCGCAGGTAAAGGCGATGACGACCGAGAGCAGGATGGCCGAGACGACACCCATGGCCCGCGAGGTGTTGATGAATTCGCCCAGGTCGCTGATCGTCAGCGCCTCGCTGGCGGCGATCTTGAAGGTCGACACGGCGACGGCCGAGCCCAGCAGACAGAAGATCAGCGACACGGTGGTCGAAGTGGGCAGTCCCATCGAGTTGTAGAGATTCAGCAGGATGATGTTGGCGAACATCACGCTCAGGTAAAGGATCATCACCTCGTGGAAGGTAAAGAGTCCGGGGTTGAACATGCCGTTCCGAGCCACCTCCATCATACCGCTCGACGTGATGACGCCGACGATGATGCCCACCGAAGCGACGGTGAGGATGGTTCGCATGGAGGCTACCTTGGAGCCGATGGCCGAGTTCAGGAAATTGACGGCATCGTTCGTCACGCCGACGAAGAGACCCGATACGGCCAGCAGGCCGAGGATGACGACGATGACTGTGTAGAGTTCACTCATGAGAGTCGTTGATTTGGTTTTTGCGATTCAAAAATACGATGATTTTTCGATCCATGCGTCAACTGCGGCCATTGGTAACGAAAACTTAACATACCGGAAAAAAGGCCGGGCCGGGCGCCCTTTCGCGCCCGGCCCGGACATGCGGACACCGGCTATTCGGCCGGATGCGGAATGATCTCGAAGAGTTCCGTTTCGCCCTCGATCCGCACCTCCGCGACCCCCTCCGTCCGGGCGATCCGGCGGCAGGGATCGTCGAGCACGACCTCCGAGAGGAGGTTTCCGGCCGCGTCGTACTGACCGAAACGGGCCGGAGCGGCTCCGTTCGGGCGGTTCATCACCGTCCAGCCGGCCACCTCTGCGGGAACCCGGAGGCGAAGCGCACCCTGCACGAGGCAGGTCGTGGAGAGCCGGCCGTCGAATGCCGAAGCCGCTGTACGGACTCCCTCCGTCCCGATGACGAAATCGGGAAGGGAGCCATTAACCTCGAACACCCGGACCGTGAGATGGTTGTTGCGGGGCGATTCGCCGCGCTTCAGACGCACGTAGCGGGCCTCGACGGGATCGCCCGTCCAATGAATCCGGTAGCGGTTCGTCAGCTCGCCGGTCAGGGGCGTCCACCGCTCGCCGTCGGGCGAACACTCCACGGTCGCCCGGTCGAAGAAGTCGCAGTCACCCTGCGAGTGGCGCCCCTGAAGGATCGTGATCTCCCTCACCGGCTCCACCCGGCCCAGATCGACGCCGAGCCAGTCGCCGGCCTTCTGCGAGATGCGCGAAGAGTAGTAGGTCGTCGTGTCGTTGTCGAACATCGCACCGGCGTCGAGCCATGCGGTCCGCCCCTGCACGTTGGCGAACGAACCCACGGCGCGCATGTTCCGCAGCGAGGGTTCGTGCAGACCGTCGGACATCGCCGCCATCAACTCCTCGTAGACGGGGTGCAGCAGCGTGGTTCCGGAGCGGTGCTCCTCGAACGCCTGCCGTTCGGCGGGAGTCATCAGGTTGCGGACGTAGGCCGAGCGGAAGTCGTCGTCCGTCCAGCCGTTCCGGTAGAGGCGGGCCAGTGCGAGGGCCCGTTTGCCGCGGGTTCCCAGCTTCGTGAACTCCGCCAGCCAGGGACGCAGCTCCTTCAGCAGAGCCGGATTCCCGCACCCCGCCTCGATGGCTGCCGGAGCCCGCTCCACGCGGTCGAACTCCTCCCAGAGCTTCCGGGCATCCTCCTCCGACCATGCGTCGAGCCGAGCCGAGGGGGTCTCCCACGACTCCTCGCGCCGGTAGCCGCGGTCCGCATCGCAGGAGTGGATGGCGAAGGTGCGGAACGCCTCGGCCGCTCCGGGCATCAGTTCTTTCAGCCCGCGCTCCCAGTTGTCCAGCGGATTGTAGGCGGCCGTGTTCCAGGTGTAGTCCGCCACGCCGTACAGCGCCACCTTCGACGCCTCGCCGTGCTCCATCGGATTGCAGGCGATGCCGCGGACATCCCCGTCCGTCAGCGAAGTATCGAGCCCGTAGGCGGGACCCATCAGCAGCACGGAGCGCTGGTAGTCGGTCACGGGAAAGTTCCACCAGAAATAGGCCGGTCGCGCGATGCGCGAACTCACCCACTCCGTCGTCGAGGCGGTCAGGTCGCCCAGCACCCGGTCGCCCGTCCAGAAGATGTCGACCGAAGGATCGAGCTCCCGGCCGTAAATGGCGAGGTTTCCCTCGGGAGTCGGATTCGCCCACGACTTGTTGTAGTCGGTCGGGCAGACGACCAGCGGAGCGACATCGCCCTTCGTCTTCACGAACTCGGCGGTCAGCCGGTTCAGCAGCTCCGCCTGCTTCCGGGGGTCGCGTCCGTCCTCGTCCCCGAACAGGTCGTCGAAGAAGATGGCGAAGGCGCGCACGCCCAATTCGTACATGTGGTCGAACTTATCGTAGAGGGCCTTGTAGTCCGTCTCGTTCCAGCGGATGTCGGCCCCAGGATGGACGGCCCACACGAAATCGACCCGGTTGCGGCGGCAGGCGTCGACCAGCAGCCGGATATTCTCCGCCTCCTTCGCGGGATAGGGCTCCCGCCAGCTGGGGTGACGGTGGTAGGGGTCGTCTTTGGGGCCGTAGACGTAGCGGTTCATCTTGAACTTGCCGTAGAAGTCGATCAGCGACAGCCGCACCTCCTGCGACCAGGGTGTGCCGTAGAAACCCTCCACCACACCGCGATAGGGCATGTCCGGCCAGTCGGAGACGGTGACGAAAGGCAGCGTTCCGAGCCGGGCGGCCGGGCTTTCGAGCAGCTGACGCAGGGTCTGCAAACCGTAGAAGGCGCCCCGCTCGTCGTAACCCGTCACGACGACACCGCGGCCGTCGATCCGCAGCACATAGGCCCCCGGACGCTCCTTCGCGCCGCAGGCCGCGGCGACCCGCGGGCCGAAGTCGACCGTCACCTTCGCGCCCCGCTTCGAGCGGGGCAGGAAATCCGCCGCATCGGCGAAACAGCCCCGCCGGTCGTCGAGCCGAAACCCCTTCGAGAAGTCGAGCGCCCCTTCGCCGAAGGTCATTTCATGCGGCACGGGATTGACGATCCATCCGCCGCGGTCCACCTTATGTCCCGGCACCCGGCACTCCACACGCTCTCCGGCCAGCGCCGACTGGTCGACACCGGTGATATTCTGGGCCGGCAGCGTCTCCCCCGTCCAGACCAGCAGACCCAGCAGCAGGCCCCATCCTTTTCCGTTTTTCTTCATATATTCTTCAGGTTACAGTTTCCGTTTCGACAAAGATAGCCCAATCGGCGGGAACCGCCAACCGGTCCCGCGATAAAATCGTACAGATTTACACGAATCGTTCGACTTTATTCCCATTTATTGTTATCTTTGTACGGCGGGTTCCGGAAACCGCGACGAACCGCGATACCCGGAGCCGGCCGCAACCGCACCATGAAAAGAGCACTACTGATCGCCGCCCTGCTCCTTGCAGCGCACGGAGCGCCGGCCCAGGGATACATCCCCGCCTCCCGGGCGGAGGATACCGGAGGCTGCATGAGCCCGGAGTACTGGGAGCAGTGGAACCCTGCAGAGCAGGCACGCATCGACCGCGACATCGAGCGGCACCGCAAGGCCGACGGAGAGGTGACACTCTCCGATATCGCCGCGGGGAGCGAGGTCCGGATCGAGCAGATCTCGCATGATTTCGTCTTCGGAGCCCACATCTTCAATTTCGAGCAGCTGGGCAAAAAGGAGTACAACGACCGCTACAAAGAGCTCTTCGGCACGCTCTTCAACTCCGCCACCGTAGCCTTCTACTGGAAGACCCTCGAACCCGAACCCGGTCGGCCGCGCTTCGGCGGAGAGTACCGGGACAGCGAGGCGTTCTGGAACGAACAGCAGCGCCCCTGGGAACAGCCGCACTGGCGGCGGCCGGCCACAGACCGCGTGGTCGACTTCTGCAAGAGCCGGGGGATCCGCACCCACGGCCACGTGCTGATCTGGGGCAACCGCCGCTGGCACCACCCCGAGTGGCTTCCGGACTTCATGACCCCGGAGGAGCGGGTCCGGTGGGACGGCTTCTTCACCCCCGACGGGCGGCTGACCGACGAATACCCCCGCATGGGGCTCGACGAGCTGGAGCGGACCTTCGCCCGATATGCCGACACGCTGGAATATCTCTACGACAAGCGCATCCGCGACATCGCCGCCCGCTACGGCGAGCGGATCGACAGTTGGGACGTCGTCAACGAGAGCGCGACGGACGAGGAGCGGGGAGTCATCCTCCCCGGCCGCAGGCTCTGCAAGAGCGGCTACGGGCTGATGCCCGGCGACTACCCCTACCGGGCCCTGAAAAGCGCCGAAAAGCACTTTTCGGCGGGGGTCGCGCTCAACATCAACGACTACCGCCGCGAGCCCGTCTACGCCCGTCAGGTGAACGAGCTGCTGCGCCGCGGCTGCAAGATCGACATCATGGGAGTGCAGATGCACCTTTTCGACCCCCGCGCGAGCCTCGCCATCGCCGAGGGCCGCGGCCCGCAGAGCCCCGCCGAGGTGCGGAGCTATCTGGAGGAGCTCTCCGCGCCCGGTCTGCCGCTCCACCTGAGCGAGATCACGATCACCGCGCCCGGCACCGACGAACGGAGCCGGACGATTCAGGCCGTCATCGCCCGCAACCTCTACCGGCTGTGGTTCAGCTGCGAGCGGATGATGGGCATCACCTGGTGGAACGTCGTGGACGACTGCGGCGCCCCGGGCGAACCCTCCGCCTCGGGTCTCTTCACGCGCGACATGCAGCCCAAGCCCGTCTACCACGCTCTCGACGGCCTGATAAACGGCGAGTGGACGACCCGCCTCGCGGCCCGGCCCGACGAGCGGGGCACCGTCCGGTTCCGGGGCTTCCGGGGCCGGTACCGCATCAGCTGGACCGACCGTTCGGGCCAAGAGCAAAGCAAGGAATATCATCTCAAATAAACCGTTAAAGACATGTTCGACAAATTCGCAGACAGACACATCGGCGTCACCGACGAAAAAGAGCTGGACGAAATGCTCCGCGTGATCGGCGTAACGTCGGTCGATGAACTGATTTCGCAGGTGATCCCCACCTCGATCCGACTGAAAAAACCGCTGGCGCTGCCCGCCGAGGGGATGAGCGAATACGAATTCGCCTCCCACATCCGCGAACTGGCGTCCCGCAACCGGCCGTTCCGCTCGTTCATCGGCATGGGCTACTACCCTACGGCCGTTCCGGCGGCCGTCGCCCGCAACGTATTCGAAAATCCGGCGTGGTACACCTCCTACACCCCCTATCAGGCCGAGATCTCGCAGGGCCGGCTGGAGGCGCTGCTCAACTTCCAGACCGCCGTCATCTCGCTCACAGGCATGGAGATCGGCAACTGCTCGCTGCTCGACGAAGGCACGGCGGCGGCCGAGGCGATGCTGATGATGTTCTCGCTGCGCTCGCGCGAGGCGGTGAAGGCGGGGCGCAACCAGCTCTTCGTCGACGAGAACATCTTCCCGCAGACGCTCGATCTGCTGCTGACGCGCAGCGAACCTTTCGGCATCGAGCTGATCGTCGACGACTTCCGCACCTATGAATTCACGGGCCGCGAGTTCGGCGCGCTGGTGCAGTACCCCGCCGCCAACGGCGAGGTGCGCGACTACGCCGACTTCGCCGAAGCGGCCCACGCCTCCGGCGCGCTGCTCACGGCGGTCGCCGACCTGCTGTCGCTGGCCCTGCTGAAGGCTCCGGGCGAGTGGGGCGCCGACATCGCCGTCGGCTCGACTCAGCGTCTGGGCACTCCGATGGGCTTCGGCGGTCCGAGCGCGGGCTACATGACTACGCGCGAGGCCTACAAGCGCAACATGCCGGGCCGCATCATCGGCGTCTCGGTGGACCGGCTGGGCAACCGCGCCCTGCGCATGGCCCTCCAGATGCGCGAGCAGCATATCAAGCGCGAACGGGCCACCTCGAACATCTGCACCGCCTCGGCCCTGATGGCCTCGATGGTGGGCTTCTACTGCATCTACAACGGCCCCGAGGGCGTCCGCCGCGCCGCCGAGACGGCCCACCGTTCGGCCGTCGCCGTCGCCCGTGCACTGGAGGCGCTGGGCTACGAACTCGCCGCGACGACCCTCTTCGACACCGTGGAGGTGAAGGCCGAAGCGGCCGTCATCCAATCGCTCGCCCTCGAACGGGGCATGAACTTCTACTACCCCGACGAGACCCGCGTGCGCCTCTCGACCGACGAGGTAACCACCCCCGAGGAGGTGGCTGCAATCGTCGCCGTCTTCGCCGAGGCACGGGGCAAGAAGGCCAAGAGCGTGAAGCTCCCGGCCGAAAACGCCCTGCCCGACGGACTCGTCCGCCGCACCCCCTACCTTACCGAACCGATCTTCCGCAGCTGCCGTTCCGAGAGCGAACTGATGCGCTATATCAAGAAGCTGGAGCTCCGCGACATCTCGCTGGCGAACTCGATGATCTCGCTCGGCTCGTGCACCATGAAACTGAACGCCGCCTCGCTGATGCAGCCGCTCTCGCTGGCGGGCTTCCAGAACATGCACCCCTTCGCTCCGGCCGATCAGGCCGAGGGCTACCTGGAATTGATCGCCGAACTGGAGCACGACCTGGCCGCCATCACGGGCTTCTCCGCCTGCTCGCTGCAGCCCAACTCGGGTGCCGCAGGCGAGTACACGGGTCTGATGGTGATCCGCGCCTACCACCAGAGCCGCGGCCAGGGGTACCGGAACGTGGTTCTGATCCCCGCTTCGGCCCACGGCACGAACCCCGCCTCGGCGGCGATGGCCGGCATGAAGATCGTCACGGTGAAGTGCGACCCGAACGGCAATATCGACGTGGAGGACCTGAAAGCCCGCGCGGAGGAGTACAGCTCCGAGCTGTGCGGCCTGATGGTCACCTACCCCTCGACGCACGGAGTCTTCGAGAGCCGCATCCGCGAAATCGTGGACGCCGTGCACGACGCGGGCGGGCAGGTCTACATGGACGGCGCCAACATGAACGCCCAGGTGGGCCTCACCAATCCGGGCCATATCGGAGCCGACGTCTGCCACCTGAACCTGCACAAGACCTTCGCCATGCCCCACGGCGGCGGCGGTCCGGGCGTGGGTCCGATCTGCGTGGCCGAGCACCTGAAGCCCTTCCTGCCTTCGCACCCGATCGTCGCGACGGGCGGCGACGAGGGAATCACCGCCGTCGCTTCGGCACCGTTCGGCTCGGCGCTGCTTCTCCCGATCACCTACGGATACATCAAGATGCTGGGCGAATCGGGTCTCCGCCGCGCCACGGAGATGGCGATCGTGAACGCCAACTACATGTCGGCGGCCCTGAAGCCGGAGTTCCGCACCTACTATTCGGGCGAGACGGGCCGCGTGGGTCACGAGATGATTCTGGACCTCACCCATTTCAAGCACGACTACGACGTGGACTGCGGCGACATCGCCCACCGGCTGATGGACTACGGATTCCACGCCCCGACCCTCTCGTTCCCCGTGCACGAGACGCTCATGGTGGAGCCTACCGAATCGGAGCCCAAGGCCGAAATGGACCGCTTCATCGCCGCCCTCGTGCAGATCAAGAGGGAGTGCGAGGCCGCAGCGGCTGCCGGCGAGAAGGACAACCCGGTGGTGAACGCCCCCCACACGGCCCGCGAGCTGTGCGGCGAGTGGAACCACCCCTACACCCGCGAGGAGGCCGCTTTCCCGCTCCGCTGGATCGGCGAGGCGAAGTTCTTCCCCTACGTCACGAAGATCGACAACGGCTACGGCGACCGCAACCTCTGCTGCCGCAACTGCGAAGAGTAGCAGCCCCCCCGAAACGAAAATACCCCGGAGAGTCGTCTCCGGGGTATTTTCGTTTCGCCCGCAGACATGCGATGCACAATTTTTGCGTGTCTGTCATGTCGAGCGAAGGGCCGCAGGCCCGAAGTCGAGACATCCCGACGGTACGGATCGCAATGGTTCACGCTGGTCTGCCGTCGAGATTCCTCGACTACGCCTGCGGCTTCGCTCGGAATGACAGAACAATTCCCAATGCACGATGCACAATTCACAATGCACAATTGTTCCTTCACCGCATCCATCTGCTGTCATGTCGAGCGTAGGGGCGCCAGCCCCGAAGTCGAGACATCCCGACAGGACGGAACATTCACCGGTACAGTTCAAAACTGTTTCCGCTGATCCGACCGTCGGGACCCCCTCGACTACGCTCGGGACGACCATGTTTTTCGGTAAAAATATCTGGACTTTGCTATAAATCGAATTATTTGTATTATCTTTGGTGTGCGGTCTGCCGATAGGTGGACGTGTGTAATTCGTTTCCGTAAAAGTCTGGAACCCTTTTTGAAGAACGAAACACAAGGATGCCCGACGGGTCGTGTCCCCACGCCCCGGGTTATGGTGTCATATCATGCTCTACGGGCGTGGGCACTTGTGCTATATCTTCAACGGTTTCCAGAGCCTTACGGAATATATCACAGGGTCCACGTTCGCTTTTGATATCGGAGAGGCTGCATGATTCTGTTAAAAACAAAAATTATGTTACCTTTGCAGTCGAGAAAGGTTCCGCCATAGGACCGATACATATTATTATAAGGTTAGGACAACCTTTATACCATTCACGAACTTGCGACTTGTTATAGAAATATAACATTTATTGAGAGTAGTATAAATTTTGTCTGAAACCCTTGTTTTGCCCCTGCATTCCAGTGCAGGCGGCAGACTGGGGCGTAGGGCAGCTTACTACTCGAGGCTCGCAAGGCCGGTGAATGGGGCTGCTGCTGCGCCTCTCATTTTTTATCTCACCCCAAACCCTCCCGACCATGAACGAATCCGCACCCGCCCGCAGAAAAATCATTCTCGAGCAGGACCTTACCGGCTTTTTCGAAAAGCTCGGTCAGGAACACCGCCCCATCTTTCAACTCCTGCGGCACGTTCCGCCCGCCACGTTCCGCATCCTCGTCGACGACGATTCGGACAAGCGCCCCGAAGCGATCACCCTCGACGACTTCCTCCGCCGGGCCGGACGTTCGTTCCACCCCCGCACCACCCTCTTCACGGTCAAGTACCGAACCTACCTCTTCCAGAGCGAATGGCGCTCCTGCGCACCGTATATCGAGAGTCTGGACCGCCCCTTCAACGGCGAAGAACAGGTCGCATGCTCCTCTCCCGAACAGCTCGAGGGCATCGTGGAGAATTTCGAGGGCCTGCTGGCCTACTTCATGCGCGAGTCCCTGCTGGAGGGCTATCCGTTCCGGCTCGACCGGGAGACCTGCCGGGAGTTCGGCTTCCGCACGGACGACGTGCAGGCGCTGAGGCGGACGGTGGCCCGCTGTCACGCCCGCATCATCCGCGAGTTCGCCGCCGACTACCTCCGGCTGGGAGAAATTCTCGACGCTCCGGAACCGTGACCGGCGATTGTCGAAAATTGTCGGCAATTTGTTGATAGTTTTCCCACTGAAATTTGCAGGTTCGAACTTTTAGAGCTACTTTTGCGTCGTGTTCCGAAACCCCGAACAGGAGGATAACCGAAGAATGAAACCGAATTGTTACATAGACCACCGACAGCGACGAAAGGGGCAGGGTGCCCTCGGCTCGTCGGCCCGGTGCGAACAAGCGGGAAGAGAGCGCGTATGCGAATGAACCGTTGCGACCTATCGTGTCGTGACGGTTTTTCTTTTGGGGGATCGGAAGCCGGACCGTCCCGAACGGCGGAAACTTTTGGTAACGAAACATGCAGGATATGATAAAGGTAGGAGTAATCATGGGCTCGACGAGCGACTGGGAGGTGATGTCGGCCGCAGCCGATACGCTGGAGCAGTTCGGCGTCGAATTCGAAAAACGGGTCGTCAGCGCGCACCGCACCCCCGATTTGCTGGTCGAATACGCCAAGTCGGCACGCGAGCGGGGCGTGCAGGTAATCATCGCCGGTGCCGGAGGCGCCGCCCATCTGCCGGGCATGGTGGCTTCGATGACTCCGCTGCCCGTCGTAGGCGTACCCGTCAAGTCGCGGGCCCTGAACGGGCTCGACTCGCTGCTCTCGATCGTGCAGATGCCGGCCGGCGTACCGGTGGCGACCGTTGCCATCAACGGCGCGAAGAACGCCGCGCTGATCGCCGTGTCGATCCTCGCACTGAACGATCCCGAACTGGCCGCCCGCTACGATGCCTTCCGGGCCGGGCAGACCGCCGACGTGCTGAAGGCCGAACTCTGAACACCGTGAAGAAGATGACGATCGGTATCATAGGAGGCGGTCAGCTGGGGCTGATGCTCGCGGAGCAGGCCCGCCTGCTGGGGGCACGGACCGTAGCGCTCGACCCGGCACCCGACGCTCCGGCATTCGCCGTGTGCGACGAGCATATCGTGGCGGCCTACGACGATGCCGCGGCGCTCGAGGAGCTCTGCCGCCGCAGCGACGTGGTGAGCTACGAATTCGAGAACGTGCCGGGCGGGGTATTGATTCCGCTGACCGAGAAATACCACATTCCGCAGGGCTTCCGCCCCCTTTACGACTCGCAGGACCGCCTGCGCGAAAAGACGAACGCCCGCGAACACGGGCTGCTCACCCCGGATTTCGCCGCCGTAGAGGACGAAGCGTCGCTTCGCCGGGCGGTGGACGAGATCGGCTACCCCTGCGTCCTGAAGACCCGCACCCTGGGCTACGACGGCCACGGTCAGGCGGTGCTGCGCAGCGCGGAGGATCTGCCGAAGGCGCTGCCGCTGCTCTCGGTGCCCTGCATTCTGGAGCAGTTCGTCCGCTTCGACTACGAGGCGAGCATCGTGCTGGTGCGCGACGCCCGCGGCCGCACGATCCACTTTCCGGTGGGCCGCAACATCCACCGCGACGGCATTCTGGACCTCTGCGTCGTCCCCGCGGCGATGCCGTCCGACCTGCTGGAGCGGCTGGTCGGAGCCAGCGAACGCTTCATGGCCGGCTGCGGCTACACGGGCATTCTGGCAATCGAATACTTCATCCGGGGCGACGAGTTCTTCTTCAACGAGATGGCTCCGCGCCCCCACAACAGCGGCCACTACACCATCGAAGGATGCACGACCAACCAGTTCCGCGAGTGGGCCCGCTATCTGCTGGGGCAGGAGATGGAGGAGCCCCGGCTGGTGGCGCCTACCGTGATGAAGAACATCCTGGGGCAGGATCTGGAGGCGGCCGAACGGACCGCCCGCGAAGGGTGCGGGGACGTTCATGTCCACCTCTACGGCAAGCGGGTCGCAAAGCCCAAGCGCAAGATGGGCCACATCACCTTCGTCGGGATGGATAAGGAGGAGTACGACGCCCGCTGGCGCGACCGATTTGTGAAATAACGATTTGAACACGATATGAAAAACTACCGTATTTTTGTAGAGAAATACCCCGAATTCCAGGTCGAGGCCCGAAGCCTGTGCCGCGAGCTGAACGACAACCTGCACCTGAAGCTGGAGTCGCTGCGTCTGATCAACGTCTACGATCTGTTCGGATTCAGCACGGAGCTGGTCGAGAAGTGCCGCTACAGCGTCTTCGGCGAGGTGGCGACCGACCGCGTGACGGACGATTGTCCGGCCGACGGCGCCTGCTCGCTCGCCATCGAATTTCTGCCCGGCCAGTTCGACCAGCGCGCCGCCTCGGCCGTCGACTGCGTGAAGCTGATCGACCCCGCGGCCGACGTGCGCATCCGCAGCTCGAAACTGCTGATCTTCCCGTCCGCCCTCTCCGGGGAGGAGATGGCCCGCGTAAAGCACTACTGCATCAACGCCGTCGAGTCGCGCGAGAAGAATCTGGAACTCCTCACAGAGAGCGAGGAGGCCGAAGTGAAGCCCGTCCCCGTTTTAGAGGGTTTCCGCAATTTAGCCGAAGAGGAGCTGAAGCCTTACTGCGAGCGGTACGGGCTGGCGATGAACGCCGACGACCTGCGCGAGGTGGTGCGCTACTTCCGCAGCGAGGGCCGCGACCCGCGCGAGACGGAGCTCCGCATTCTGGACACCTACTGGAGCGACCACTGCCGCCACACCACCTTCACCACCGAGCTGGAGGGGATCACGGTCGAGGAGTCGTTCGCAAAGTCGGAGATCGAGGAGTCGCTGGCCCTCTATCTGAACGTGCGGCGCGAGCTGGGGCGCGAAGAGAAGAGCATCTGCCTGATGGACCTCGCCACCATCGGCGCCCGCTGTCTGAAGAAGCGCGGCCTGCTGGACGATCTGGAGGTGAGCGAGGAGAACAACGCCTGCTCCGTATTCGTCGACGTGGATGTCGACGGACAGACCGAGAAGTGGCTGCTGCAGTTCAAGAACGAAACCCATAACCACCCCACCGAGATCGAGCCCTTCGGAGGCGCCTCGACCTGTCTGGGCGGCGCCATCCGCGACCCGCTGTCGGGCCGCAGCTACGTCTACCAGGCCATGCGCGTGACGGGTGCCGGAAATATCTATGCCCCCGTATCGGAGACCCTGAAGGGCAAGCTGCCCCAGAGCGTCATCAGCCGCCGCGCCGCGGCCGGCTATTCGAGCTACGGCAACCAGATCGGTCTGGCGACGACCCACGTCCGCGAGATCTACCACCCCGACTACGTAGCCAAGCGGCTGGAGATCGGCGCCGTGGTGGGAGCCGTGAAGGCCGACCACGTGCGGCGCGAGCGTCCGTCGGCGGGCGACATCGTCATCCTGCTGGGCGGCCGCACGGGCCGCGACGGCATCGGCGGCGCCACGGGCTCGTCGAAGGAGCACAACGAGCAGTCGCTGGAGAGCTGTTCGAGCGAGGTCCAGAAGGGCAACGCCCCCGAGGAGCGCAAGCTGGAGCGGCTGTTCCGCCGGGCCGAGGTGACCCGTCTGATCAAGAAGTCGAACGACTTCGGTGCGGGCGGCGTCAGCGTTGCCATCGGCGAGCTGACCGACGGTCTGGAGATCTGGCTCGACCGCGTGCCGACCAAATACAGCGGTCTGAATGCCACGGAGCTGGCTATCAGCGAGTCGCAGGAGCGCATGGCGGTCGTGATCGAAGAGAAGGACCGCGAGGCCTTCTGCCGCTACTGCGCCGAGGAGAATATCGAGGCCACGCACGTGGCGACGGTGACCGACACGGAGCGGCTGCGCATGTACTACAAGGGCGAGTGCGTGGTCGACATCGCCCGCGAATTCATCGACAGCGCCGGTGCGAAGCACTACGCCACGGCCGAGGTGGGTGCGGTGGAGAACCGCAACCCCTTCGAGCGCCGGGTGGAGGGCCGCGATCTGGCCGAGCGGCTGAAGAACAACATGAACGACGACAACATCCTCTCGCAGAAGGGGCTGATCGAGATGTTCGACTCCACGATCGGGGCCTCGACGGTGCTGATGCCCTTCGGCGGCCGGACGCAGCGCACCGAGACGCAAGTCTCCGTGCAGAAGCTGCCCGTGGACGGCTTCACCCGCACCGCCTCGGTGATGGCCTTCGGCTACAATCCCGTCCTGACGTCGTGGAGTCCCTATCACGGAGCCGCCTACGCGGTGGTCGAGGCCTGCGCCAAGGTAGTGGCCTCGGGTGCCCGCTACGAACGGATGCGCTTCTCCTATCAGGAGTATTTCGAGCGCATGACGCACGACCCCCGCTCGTGGGGCAAGCCGCTCGGCGCCCTGCTCGGCACCCTGAAGATGCAGCTGGAGCTGGGTCTGCCCTCCATCGGCGGCAAGGACTCGATGAGCGGCACCTTCCGCTCCATCGACGTGCCGCCGACGCTGGTGGCCTTCGGCATCACGACCGTGGATGCCCGCCGGGTCATCTCGCCCGAGTGGAAGCAGGCCGGCAGCTACCTCTACCTGATCGAGCACTGTCCGACGGAGAGCCTCATGCCCGACACCGAACAACTGAAGCGCAACTTCGGCTTCGTGAGCGACGCCATCGGTTGCGGCACGATCCGGTCGGCCTGGGCCGTGGGCTTCGGCGGCATCGCCGAGGCGCTGGCCAAGATGAGCTTCGGCAACGGCATCGGCGCCGAGGTGGAGATCGACGAAGAGCGGCTTTTCGGCTACGCCTACGGTTCCATCGTGGTCGAGAGCGCCACGCCCCTGGAGTACGCCGATGCCCTCCCTCTGGGCCGCACGGTCGCCTCGGAGACCCTGAACGTCAACGGCACGGAGGTCTCCATTGAAGAGCTCTGCCGGATCAACTCCGAGCGGTTCGCGACCGTCTACCCCGCGACCTGCCCCAGCCAGTCGCCCCTGACCTCTGCCGCACACGAACACCGCACCTGCGAGTGGCCGGGCGAGGCGGTGGAGCACCCGGTGGCCTACCTGCCCGTATTCCCCGGCACGAACTGCGACTACGACACGGCCCGCGCCTTCCGGCGCGCCGGCGCTGAGGTCCGCTCGAGCGTCCTCTGCAACCTGAAGGGCGACGACATCCTGCGCTCGATAGCCGAGATGAAGGAGCATATCTCGAAGTGCCACATCCTGGTATTGAGCGGCGGATTCTCCGCAGGCGACGAACCCGACGGTTCGGCCAAGCTGATCGTGAACGTACTCAACAATAAAGAGATAGCCGAAGAGATACACCGGCTGATCGACCGCGGCGGCCTGATTCTGGGCATCTGCAACGGATTCCAGGCACTGGTCAAGTCGGGCTTGCTGCCCTACGGCCGTCTGGGTCGGGTGACGAAGGAGTCGCCCACGCTGTTCCGCAACGACATCAACCGCCACATCTCGCAGATCGTCACCACGCGCGTGGCATCGACCAACTCCCCCTGGCTGGCCGGATTCCGCGAGGGCGACCTGCACGCCATCGCCGTCAGCCACGGCGAAGGCAAGTTCGTGGTGAGCGATCAGCTGGCCGAGGAGCTGTTCCGCAACGGTCAGGTGGCTTTCCAGTACGCCGACCCGCAGGGCAACCCCACCGTCGAGTCGCCCTACAACCCCAACGGCTCCTACCACGCCATCGAGGGCATCCTCTCGCGCGACGGCCGCATTCTGGGCAAGATGGGCCACACGGAGCGTTACGAGGAGGAACTCTTCAAGAACATCGCGGGCGAGAAGCGCCAGCCGCTGTTCGACAACGCCGTGGCATACTTCCGCAAACGGCAATCCGTTCGATAAACAGAAGAATACGAATAAAACCAAATACGAAGAACGACTATGAAACAGTTGGAAATGCTCTACGAGGGCAAGGCGAAGCAGGTGTTCCTCACCGACGACGAAGACCGGATCATCATCCACTACAAGGACGCCGCTACGGCATTCAACAACATCAAGAAGGCGACCATCGAGAACAAGGGCGTGCTGAACAACGCCATCTCGACGCTGATTTTCGAACACCTGATCGCCGCCGGCGTGAAGACCCACTACATCGAGACGCTGAACGACCGCGACCAACTGTGCCGCCGCGTCGACATCATCCCGCTGGAGGTGATCGTCCGCAACACCATCGCCGGCTCGATGGCCCAGCGTCTGGGCATCGAGGAGGGCACGAAGCCTTCGAACGTCATTTTCGACATCTGCTACAAGAAGGACGAGCTGGGCGACCCGCTCATCAACGACCACCACGCCGTAGCGCTGGGCATCGTGACCTACGAGGAGCTGAACCGGATCTACGCCATGACAGCCAAGATCAACGAAGTGCTTACCGACCTCTTCAAGCGGATGAACATCAACCTGGTGGACTTCAAGATCGAGTTCGGCCGCACCTCGGACGGCGAGATCGTCCTGGCCGACGAGGTGTCGCCCGACACCTGCCGTCTGTGGGACCTGACTACCAACGAAAAGCTCGACAAGGACCGCTTCCGCCGCGACCTGGGCCGCGTGCGCGAGGCTTACGAGGAGATTCTGGCCCGCCTGCAAAATCTGAAGAAATAACTCCGCATGACCGAACTGAACAATCCCCTTCTTTCGGCATCGGACCGCGAACTGCACGAGGAGTGCGGCGTGTTCGGAGTGTTCGGCGTGGAGAACGCCGCCTCGCTGACCTACTACGGCCTGCATGCCCTGCAACACCGCGGACAGGAGGGGGCCGGTATCGTAAGCGTCGACCGGACGGGCAGATTCACCCGCATCAAGGGCGAAGGTCTGGTGACCGAGGTATTCTCCGAGGAGCGGCTGGCGAAGCTCGCGGGCGACCGCGCCATCGGCCACGTCCGCTACTCGACGACGGGCGGCGGCGGCATCGAGAACGTGCAGCCGTTCCTGTTCCGCCACAACTCGGGCGACTTCGCGCTGGCCCACAACGGCAATCTCGTCAACTCCGAACAGCTCGTCCGCTATCTGGAGGATCGGGGCAGCCTGTTCCAGTCCTCCTCCGACAGCGAGATCCTGGCCCACCTCATCAAGAAGGAGACCAACCGGGCCAACCGGCCGCGCATCCACGCCATCGTCGATGCCCTGAACATGATGGAGGGGGCCTTCGCCTTCCTTGTCATGACGGCCAACCGCATCTACGCCTGCCGCGACAAGTACGGCCTCCGGCCCCTCTCGATAGGCCGGCTGGGCGACGGCTACGTCGTCAGCAGCGAGACCTGCGCCTTCGACGTGATCGGTGCGGAGTTCGTGCGCGACGTGGAGCCGGGCGAGATCGTGACGATCGACCGCCACGGTCTGCGCAGCATGGATTACTCGCAGTACAAGCGCCGGCTGATGTGCGCCATGGAGTACATCTACTTCTCGCGTCCGGACAGCGACATCGAGGGGTGCAACGTCCACGCTTTCCGCAAGGAGACGGGACGCCGGCTCTTCCACGAGGCGCCGGCCGAGGCCGACATCGTTATCGGCGTACCCGATTCGAGCCTGAGCGCCGCGAGCGGCTACAGCGAAGCGAGCGGCATCCCTTACGAGATGGGGCTCATCAAGAACAAGTACATCGGCCGCACCTTCATCCAGCCCTCGCAGGAGCTGCGCGAAAAGGGGGTGAGGATGAAACTCTCGGCCGTGAAGAGCGTGGTGCGGGGCAAGCGCGTGGCGCTGATCGACGACTCGGTGGTTCGCGGCACCACATCGCGGCGCATCGTGGCGATGCTCAGAGACGCCGGCGCCCTGGAGGTGCACGTCCGCATCGCCAGCCCCCCGATCATCGCCCCCTGCTTCTACGGCGTCGACATCTCGACCTACGACGAACTGGCCTGCGCCCACCACTCGGTGGAGGAGGTGCGCAGCATGCTCGGCGCCGACTCGCTGGCCTTCCTCTCGCCCGAGGCGCTGTTCAAGGCCGGCGGGCGCAGCGAACTCTGTCTGGCCTGCTTCTCGGGCAACTACCCCACGGCGCTCTACCGGAGTGTCGAGGAGGCCAACAAGGATGGTAAATTTTAACGAAGAAAAGAATAGTTATGGCAAAGACTTATGAACAGGCGGGCGTGAATCTCGAAGCGGGTTACGAAGTGGTGCGCCGCATCAAGAAGCACGTGGCTTCGACCTCGCGGACGGGTGTGATGGGCAACATCGGCGCCTTCGGCGGCATGTTCGACCTCTCGGCCCTGAAGGTCGAGGAGCCCGTGCTGGTGAGCGGAACCGACGGCGTGGGCACCAAGCTCAAGCTCGCCTTCGCGATGGACAAGCACGACACGATCGGCATCGACGCCGTAGCCATGTGCGTGAACGACGTACTGGCGCAGGGAGCCGAACCGCTGCTCTTCCTGGACTACGTGGCCGTGGGCCGCAACGAGCCCCACAAGATCGAGGCGATCGTGAGCGGCGTGGCCGAGGGCTGCCGTCAGGCCGGCTGCGCGCTGGTGGGCGGCGAGACGGCCGAGATGCCGGGCATGTATGCCGAAGGCGAGTACGACATCGCCGGGTTCACGTGCGGCGTCGTGGAGAAGAGACGGCTCATCGACGGACAGAAGGTCAAGGCGGGCGACGTGCTGGTGGGCATCGCTTCGAGCGGCGTGCACTCCAACGGCTTCAGCCTGGTCCGCAAGATCGTGGCCGACGCCGGGCTGGACCTGCACGAGGTCTACCCCGAGCTGGGCGACCGTCCGCTGGGCGAGGTGCTGCTGACCCCCACCCGCATCTACGTGAAGCAGGTGCTGGAGGTGATCCGCCGCTGCGACGTCCACGGCATCAGCCACATCACCGGAGGCGGGTTCGACGAGAACATCCCCCGCATCCTGCACGACGGCCAGGGCATCGAAATCGCCGAGGGTTCGTGGGAGATTCTGCCCGTGTTCCGCTTTCTGGAGAAGCACGGCAAGGTGTCGCACCGCGAGATGTTCAACATCTTCAACATGGGCATCGGCATGGTGGTCGCCCTCGACGAAAGCGAGGCGCAGCAGGCCATCGATCTGCTGACGGCACAGGGCGAGCGGGCCACGATCATCGGCCGCGTCACCGACCGCGAGGGGGTAGAGATCCGGTAAGATGAAACGGATCGCCATTTTCGCCAGCGGCGAGGGAAGCAATTTCCAGGTGCTCGCCGACGCCTGCCGGCAGGGGGAGATACCCGCCGAGGCGGCTCTGATGGTCTGCGACCGGCCGACGGCCCGGGTCAACGAACGGGCCGACCGCATGGGCATCGAACGGTTCACCTTCTCGCCCCGCGACTACGCCTCGAAGGCGGAGTACGAGCGCGAGATCGTGCGGCGGCTCGATGAAAAGGGGATCGACCTGGTCTGTCTGGCCGGTTACATGCGCATCCTCTCCGACGAACTGCTGGGCGCCTACGGCGGCAGGATCGTCAACATCCACCCCTCGCTGCTGCCCGCCTTCAAGGGTGCGCACGCCATCGAACAGGCGCTCGCCTACGGTGTGAAGGTCTTCGGCGTGACGGTCCACTGGGTCGACGCCACGCTCGACGGCGGACGGATCATCGCCCAGCGGGCCTTCTCCTACGAAGGGAGCGACCTCGCGGAGCTGGAGAGGCAGGTACATGCCACGGAGCATCCGCTCTATGTGGAAACGGTAAAAAGATTACTAAACGAATAATATCAGGAAAACGAACATATGCGAGCATTAGTCAGTGTAAGCGACAAAACGGGCGTCGTCGAATTCGCCCGTGCCCTGCGGGACCTCGGCTGGGAGGTGATCGCCACGGGCGGAACGATGAAGTTACTGCGCGACAACGGCGTGGAGGTATCGAACATCAGCGACGTGACGGGATTTCCCGAGATCTGCGACGGCCGTGTCAAGACCCTGCACCCCAAGGTGCACGGCGGCCTGCTGGCCCGGCGCGACGACCCGTCGCACGTGGAGGCGCTGCGTGAAAACGGCATCGGATACATCGATCTGGTCTGCGTGAACCTCTACCCGTTCCGTCAGACCATCGCCCGCCCCGACGTGACGCTGGCCGAGGCCATCGAGAACATCGACATCGGCGGCCCCTCCATGCTGCGCTCCGCAGCCAAGAACTTCAACGACGTGACGGTGGTCTGCGACCCTTCGGACTACGGGCGCATTCTGGACGAGATCCGCAGCGAGGGGAACACCCGCCGCGAAACCCGGCTGGAGCTCTCGGCCAAGGCCTACACCCACACGGCCGAGTACGACGCGATGATCGCGACCTACATGCGCCGGCAGGCGGGGCTGAACGAGAAGCTCTTTCTGGAGTTCGACCTTGCGCAACCGCTCCGCTACGGCGAGAACCCCCACCAGTCGGCCAAGTTCTACCGCTCGCAGGAGGCGGGCTCCTACTCGCTGGCCTCGGCGCGCCAGCTGAACGGCAAGGAGCTCTCCTACAACAACATTCAGGATGCCAACGCGGCCCTCTCGATCGTCCGGGAGTTCGACGAGCCCTTCTGCGTGGGCCTCAAGCACATGAACCCCTGCGGCGCTGCCGTGGGCCGCGATGCGGCGGACGCCTGGACGAAAGCCTACGAGGCCGACAAGGTGTCGATCTTCGGCGGTATCGTGG
The DNA here is from genome assembly GCA_910577475.1 of uncultured Alistipes sp. Taxonomy (GTDB): domain Bacteria; phylum Bacteroidota; class Bacteroidia; order Bacteroidales; family Rikenellaceae; genus Alistipes. Next base: position 26,142 of record CAJTLJ010000005.1, on the reverse strand, counting down.
CGACGAACCGTCCGGTAACGAAAGAGGCGGCCGAGCTGATGAAGCCCGTCTTCCTGGAGATCATCATGGCCCCCGCCTTCACCGACGAGGCGCTCGAGATACTCCGCACGAAGAAGAACCTGCGTCTGCTGGAGGTGAAGATGGAGCGCGACACGGAGCGTCCGATGCAGTATGTCAGCGTCAACGGCGGCCTGCTGGTGCAGGAGCTCGACACCGAGACCCGTGCGGTCGAACCCTCGATGTGCGTCACGCGACGCGAACCCTCGGCCGTGGAGCTCGACGACCTGTCGTTCGGCTGGCGGATCGTGAAGCACGTGAAGTCGAATGCCATCATTGCCGTGAAGAACGGCCAGACGCTGGGCGTCGGCGCCGGTCAGATGAACCGCATCGGCTCGGCCGTGCTCGCGCTCGACGAGGCGCGCGCCAAAGGGGTCGAGTCGGGTATCGTGCTCGCTTCGGACGGCTTCTTCCCTTTCGACGACTGCGTGAGCCTGGCTGCCGAACGGGGCGTGACGGCCATCGTGCAACCCGGCGGATCGGTACGCGACGAGGAGTCGGTGAAACGGGCCGACGAGACCGGCATCGCCATGCTCTTCACCGGAGAACGACACTTCAAACACTAAAATCCGACGGCCATGAATATACTCGTTATCGGTTCCGGCGGCCGCGAACACGCCATCGTCGACGCGCTCGCCCGCTCACCCCGCTCTCCGAAAATCTACTGCGCCCCCGGCAATGCGGGCGTCTCCGCCCAGGCGGAATGCGTTCCGCTGAAAGATACGGATGTCGAAGGGCTGCTGGCCTTCGCCCGCGAACGGGAGATCGACCTCACGGTCGTAGGCCCCGAATCGGCGCTGGCGGCCGGTGTGGTCGACCGCTTCCGCGAGGCGGGTCTGCGCATCTTCGGCCCCACGCAGGCGGCGGCCCGGATCGAGTCGTCGAAGGAGTTCGCCAAGCAGCTGATGGAGCGTTACGATATCCCCACGGCCGCCTTCCGCACCTTCACCGACTACGGAGAGGCGCTGGCCTACGTCTCCGCGCGGCCGCTGCCCGCCGTGCTGAAATACGACGGACTGGCTGCCGGCAAGGGGGTCGTGATCGCCGAGACGCTCGCCGAGGCCGAAACGGCGCTGAAAGAGATGCTTCTGGACGACCGCTTCGGCGAGGGTAAGGTGGTCGTGGAAGACTTCCTCACCGGCCCCGAGTTCTCGTTCATGTGCTTCGTGGCGGGCGACAAGGTCTGCCCGATGGTGCTGGCGCAGGACCACAAACGGGCCTACGACGGCGACAAGGGACCCAACACGGGCGGCATGGGCGCCTACTCGCCCCTGCCCTTCATCACCGATGCCGACCGGGAGTACGCCCTGCGGCAGATCCTCGAACCCACCGCCCGGGCGATGGTCGCCGAGGGGTGCCCCTTCACCGGCGTGCTCTACGGCGGACTGATGAAGACGCCGCAAGGCATCCGGGTGATCGAGTTCAACGCCCGGTTCGGCGATCCGGAGACCGAGGTCGTGCTGCCGCGTCTGAAGAGCGATGCCGTGGAGATCTTCACGGCCGTAGCCGAAAACCGGATGCCGGAACAGGTCGAGTGGCACGACTTCGCCACGCTGGGCATCGTGCTGGCTTCGAAAGGCTACCCGGGTTCCTACGAGAAGGGGGCCGTGATCGAGGGTGCCGAGCAGGCGGGCCGAATCTTCCACATGGGCACGGCCCGCAAGCAGGGAGAGCTGGTGACGGCCGGCGGCCGCGTGCTTTTCGTCGTCGGGTGCGGCGCCACGTTGCAGGAGGCCCGTGCCGACGCCCTGCGCAAGGTGGAGAAGATCCACTGCGACAACCTGTTCCACCGCACCGACATCGGACACTGGGCACTGGAGAAATAGGGATTGTCTATAAACGTCAGCGAGAGGGATGCGGATCATCCCCTCGCTGACGTTTATGATCCCCGGGCCGGTCGGAACAGCGGAATCCCGTGCGAATCGCAGCGCCCGGCATGTCACCCCGAGCACAGTCGAGGAGTCTCGACGGTCGTATCAGCGTGAACCGTCACGAACCGCAAAGACAAACGCCCAGTCCTATCGAGACCTTTCGACTTCGGGCCGGCCGATACCCCGTTCCCGGAGGAGCATACCCCGATTCCGGAAAACAGGACCGCGATATCCCGGAAATTTCGATTTTTTTTCCTAACTTTGTCCAATAACCATCAACAAGTACATGGCAACTATTATCTCCGGAAAGGAACTTTCCGCAAAACTCAAGGCCGCGCTGGCCGAAGAGGTCAAGACGTTCCCGGCCCGTTACGGGCGCGTACCCCATCTGGTCGTGATTCTGGTGGGAGAAGATCCCGGCAGCGTGAGCTACGTAACCGGCAAGGCGAAGGCCTGCGAGGCCGTCGGCATCCGCAATACGACCCTGCGCCGTTCGGTCGACATCACCGAGGAGGAGCTTCTGTCGCTGATCCGCGACCTCAACGCCGATCCCGAGGTGGACGGCATCCTGGTGCAGCTGCCCCTGCCCCGGCACATCAGCGAAGCGAAGGTCATCGAGACCATCAGCCGCGAGAAGGACGTGGACGGCTTCCATCCGCTGAACGTCGCCGCCCTCTGGCAGAAGCAGCCCTGCGTGCTGCCCTGCACCCCGAAGGGGATCATCAAGATGCTCAAGGAGGCCGGCGTCTCGCTCGCCGGCAAGCGCGCCGTGGTGATCGGCCGCAGCAACATCGTGGGTCTGCCCGTCGCGAAGCTCCTGCTGGACGAGAACGCCACCGTAACCATTGCGCACAGCCGCACGCAGAACCTCGCCGAGCTGACCCGCAGCGCCGAGATTCTGGTGGTAGCCATCGGCCGTCCGAAGTTCGTCACGGCCGACATGGTGGGCGACGGCGCCGTGGTGATCGACGTGGGAGTCAACCGCGACCCCGAAACCGGCAAGTTGTGCGGCGACGTGGACTATGCGGCCGTCGAGCCGAAGGCTTCGGTCATCACCCCCGTTCCGGGCGGCGTGGGCCCCATGACCATCACCTGCCTGATGGAGAACACCGTGGAGTGCTTCAAGGCCCGTTTCTAAAGAGGTCCGAAGAGCGATTCAGGCGGCCGGAAGCGATTCCCGGCCGCCTTCTTTTTTTCCGGAAGCGGAGATGCGGACCGCATAAAAAGCCGGTTTCGTCCTCCGTTTGTACGTATTTTGCAGGGGCTTGTTCCGAAAGGGTGCCGCTTCGTCCCGTTCCGACACGGGAGCTGCGACGTCCTCCATGTAAAACCTAAAAAAAACGAGCCTATGTTTTATCATTCCAAAGAGCTGCAGTTCAAGGCGCGCGTTTCGCGGCCCGATCCGCGTTTCGCGCGGCTGCTTCTCGAACAGTTCGGCGGCGGCAACGGAGAGTTGAAAGCCGCGATGCAGTATTTCGTGCAGGCCTTCGCCTGCCGCAAGCCCTATCCCGACAAGTACGACCTGCTGATGGACATCGCCACCGAGGAGCTCGGCCACCTCGAGATCGTGGGCGCCACCATCCAGATGCTCCTCTCGGGCGTGGGCGGTAACCTCAAGGACGCTGCCGACCGGAGCCCCGTATTCGGCGACGGCAAGCGGGCGAACGACCTGATGGACGACCTCTTCTCCGTCAATCCGCAGTTCGGGGTCCTGACGGGCGGAGGCCCGGAGCTGACCGACAGCAACGGCGTGCCCTGGCAGGGCTACTACGTAAACGCAGTGGGAGACCTGACGATCGACCTCCGGTCGAACATCGCCGCCGAGTCGCGTGCGAAGATCGTCTACGAATACCTGATGCAGTTCACTGACGACAAGGACGTGCTCGCCACGCTCGACTTCCTGATGGCGCGCGAGATCGCCCACTTCCAGCAGTTCGAGGCGGCGCTCGACACCATCCGGCCCAATTTCCCGCCGGGCATCCTGCAGGGCAATCCGCGCTACTGCAACCTCTACTCCAACCACTCGCGGGGCGAGGATTCGCAGCAGGAGCCGTGGAGCAGCGGCGAGAGCACGGGGCTCGGCGAGGAGTGGCAGTATGTGGACGATCCGTGCCGCTACTCCGCGGAGACCGACGGTCTGACCGATCTGGATCCGCAGGGCACCGACCGCACGGATGCTTCGGTGCGCGCCGCCGACCGCAAACTCTCCGAGCAGCGCAGCGGCGAGATTCGCCGGGCGATGCCGTCCGAGGAGATCGAGTGGTGCACCAACGGACGGAAAACCGCCGCCCGCAAGCCGGCCCGCGAAGCGGTAAAGCAGAGGTAAGAGAGAACGATCCGTCCGTCCGAATCTTTTTGGTATGCGATTTGCGCTGAAAGGTGCATAAACGCAACCGTTCGAATCAAGGTCGCCGGACGTCGGAGGCCGAGGCGGCGGAGCAATGTATCATTCAAAAAATTAAAGTTATGAAAGAGTCTACGAACAAGACCTCGACCCGTGCACAGGCGGGTAAGAGCAAGACGGAGGCCAAGTCGACCTCGCGGACGACGACCGCCAGCAGCCAGTCGGGCAATTCGCGCTCGAACAGTCAGTCGGGCAATTCGCGTTCGGCCAGCCAGTCGGGCCGCACGACGAACAGCCGCACATCGCACGTGAACAACCCCGAGGGACACAATCAGTACACCAAGAAGTAACCCTTCGAAGGCAATGTCCCTTGCAGGGGAGTGTGTCGGAAATCATCATTTCGACACACTCCCTTTCAGGTGTATAAGAATCGGCCCGATGCTACGACACCTCCTGTCTTTCCGTCAGGCCCCGACGAAGGCGAGCAGGGCATCGGCGGTCGCCTGCGGCTCCTCCAGAAAGCCCATGTGTCCCGACCGGTCGAGCCACACCACCTCGGCTTCGGGATGGGCGGCGACCAGCGCGTCGGCCGCCTCCTGCGGGATGTAGCCGTCCTTGCGACCCAGGATGAAGAGGTGGCGCACGGGGCTCCGCCGCAACATTTCATTCCGGTCGGGGCGTTCCGCCATACCGGTCAGCAGGGCCGTGATGCCGGCATCCTCGGTCAGGAAAACCTGCTCGCGCAGCTCCTCGATCGCTTCGCTCATGCGGGCGCGGTTCTCCTCGGCGAACCCCGCCGCCGGAGCGACATGGGCCAGCAGCTCCTTCTTGCCGGCCTTCACCAGTTCGATCTCGCGCCGGCGGTTCTCCCGCTTCTCCCCGGAGTCGGGGTTGGGCGTCGAACTCAGCAGAACCAGCCCCTCCAGCCGCTCGGGATAGCGCTCGCAGAAGGCCAGCGCCACGTAGCCGCCCATCGAATGCCCGACCAGCGTGCAGCGCCCGATCTGCAGGACATCGAGCGCCCCCTTCACCGTATCGGCCAGATACTCCATCGTATGCACCTCGCCCTTGACCTCCGAAATACCGTGGCCCGGCAGGTCGAGCGTGACGACGCGGACCCGCTTGTAGAGCAGCGGCACGAAATCGTCCCACACCAACAGCGACTCCAGATAGCCGTGCAGCAGCACGACGGTATGTTCTCCCGCCTGCGAATCGCAGACGTGCAGGGCGGTATCGCCCGCCATGATGAATTTTTCGGTCATGAAATTCGGTTTTTTCATTCGCAGACAAACCCTCCCGCCGCTTCCGGGCAGGAAAGCGGATGGCGGAAACAACTGCCGAACGGGATTTCGGATCAATCCTCCCCGTCGTCGAGGTAGTCCAGCGCCGACTCGCCGCGGCTGCGGCTGCGGAGGTAGCTGTCGGCCTCGTCCTCCTCTTCGTCGGCAATCGTGCCGTAGAGGGCGCGGCGCTCCTTGCCGCTCCGGCGGTTCGGCTCCAGGCGTCTGGCCTGGCGAAGTTCGTCCGACAGGTTCTGCGGACGAATCCCCTTCGGTGTTTTCATGTCGTTCGAAATGAATGTAACAACTTGGTCCTGCAATGTTAGCAGTTTTTTTTCAAATTCCGTACATTTCGGCGCGAAAATCTTTAATTTGTATCCCCTTGCGGGGAAAAAGCCGGTCCCGATTGCGAAACTTAAGTTTTATTACTACTTTTGACCGTTCGATACCTCCCATGACGATGACTCTGGAATATACGCTCTGCCACGGCTCGGGCAATCGGTTCGTCCTGTTCGACGGCATCCGCTTCGGGCGGGAGCTGGCGGGTGCGGATCTGCACCGGCTCGCCCGCATGGCCTGCGCGCCGGATGGGCTGCGCAGCGGCGGACTGGACGGACTGCTGCTGCTGACCCGCATCGGCGGCCGCTTCGCCATGCGGATGTTCAACACCGACGGTTCGGAGGCCGAGATGTGCGGCAACGGAATCCGCTGCGTGGCCCGTATGGCCCGCGAGCGGTACATCGCAGAGGATGCCTTCATCCTGCTGTCGGGCGGCCGGAGCTATCCGGTACGCCGCGAAGAGCCCCTTTTCGGGGGGATGCCCACCTACGGCGTGCGGATCGGCATCGGACTTGCGAGCGACGACTTTCCGGCGGGCGGCGACCGGTTCGTAGACCGGCCGATTCCCGAGCTGGACGAGACGCTGCGCTTCACCTACCTTCACCTGGGGAATCCCCACCTGACGGCCCGGGTGGAGCGGATCGATTACGAAAGGCTCGGACGGCTGGGCGAACGGATCGGGCAGCTGCCCGAACTCTTTCCGAGGGGGATGAATGTCTCGCTGGTTCGCGTGGACGGTCCGAAGCGAATCTTCGCGGCCACCTGCGAGCGGGGCGTGGGCCTCACCGACTCCTGCGGCACCGCCATGACGGCCTCCACCACGGCCCAGTACCTTTCGGGGCTCTGTCCCGGCGGGGAGGAGATCGCGGTGTACAACCGTGGCGGTATGGTGCGCTGCCGCGTGGAACCCGCTGCCGACAGTCTGTCGACCCGACTGACAGGCAACGCCACCTTCGAAACGGAGGGCCGGCTGGAGTGGACAGGTCCGCAACTGCGCTTCGGGACGCTGAAGGCATACGACGACGAGCGGGAGACCTACCGGCGCTTCGTCGCCCAGGTAACTAACGGTTAGAGATTGAAAACGTTTCGAATCATAGCGCTTGTTCTGACCTGCGGGCTGTCGCTGACGGCCTGCAATGTGACGCGTCGCCTGCACGACGGCGAGTATCTGCTCTCGCAGGTAAAGATAGAGACCGACCGCGAGACGCCCCGGCGCGAACGGATCGGGGCCGACCAGCTGAAGAAGTACCTCCGCCAGCGGCCCAACAAGCGGCTTCTGGGGACCGACTTCTACGTCTGGATGTATAACCTGGCCGATCCGGAGAAGGACAACGGCTGGAACAACTTCAAGCGCCGCATCGGCGAGGAGCCCGTCCTGCTGGACGTGGGGCTGACCGAGCGCACGGCCGACAACTTCAAGAACTACATGGACTCGCGCGGATTCTTCGCCTCGCGGGTCACCTACGAGATCGACACCACGCGCCGCAGGCACCGCGCCTACGTCACCTACCGCACCCGGCAGGGTGCCCCCTATCGCATCCGGTCGTTCGACTACGAATTCCGCGACCGCAATCTGGAGCCGCTCATCCTGGCCGATACGGCCCGGTCGCTGGTGCACGTGGGCGATATCTTCGACATATCTACCCTGAACGAGGAGCGCGAACGCATCACGGCCGATCTCAAGAGCCGGGGCTACTACAACTTCTCGGTCAACAACATCGAGTATCTGGCCGATACGCTCCGAAGCGACCGCACCGTGGGGCTGAAGATGGTCGTCAAGCAGGAGCTGACGGGCTACGACGAACGCGGCGAGGCCGTGATGGAGGACAACACGGTCTACCGAATCGACCGGATCCGCGTCTTCCCGCGCTACAATCCGACCGAGGCATACAGCGACTCGCTCTATCTGGAGCGTCTCGATACGGTGCGCTACCGCGGTCTGGACATCGTTTACGAAGGGAAACCCAACCTCCGCCCCCGGGTCGTGCGGGACATGATTCCGATCTACGACAACATGCTCTACAACTCCAGCCGCATCACCCGCACCTACGACAAACTGATGTCGTCCGGCTACTTCAAGAGCGCGCGGATCGTCTTCGAGGAGAGCGCCCGTCAGGTCGATCTGGTGGACACGCTCACTGTCGAACGGGCCCACCGGAAAGATACGACTTTCGTCCGCCGCTCGAAGGAGGGGTTTCTGCACTGCGACATCCTCTGCACGCCCGCCCTCAAGCAGAGCTTCAAGGTGGAGCTGGAGGGGAGCGTCACGTCGAGCTTCTACGGCCTCTCGGCCACGGTCGGCTATCAGAACCGCAACATCTTCCGCGGCGCCGAAGCGCTCGATCTGGCCTTCACGGCGGGTTATGAGTACATGCGCGCCCCCGATGCCAAGAAACGGAGCGCCATGGAGTTCGGATTCTCCGGCGGACTGACCATCCCCCGGTTCCTGCTGCCCTTCTACTCGAAGCGGTTCCAGACCCTGATGCTCCCCCGCACGAAGGTGGCCGTATCGGTCAACTTCCAGGACCGCCCCTACTACCGGCGCACCCTCTCGAACGCCTCGTGGGGCTACTCGTGGGACTACCACGGCTATTCGAGCTTCATCCTGCGCCCGATCGACATCACGGTGGTCGACGTAGGCTATCTGGACGACACCTTCTTCAACTCGCTGCAAAACCGCTATCTCCAGAACAGCTACCGCTCGCAGCTGATCTCGGCCCTCTCGTTCGGCTACGTCTACAACAACCAGCGCAAGAATCTGGGCGGCAACGCCACCGTGCTGCGTCTGAACGCCGAGATCGCCGGCAACCTGCTGGACGGACTGGCCCACCTATTCTCGCACCCGGCCGAGGAGGGGGACTACTACAAGGTATTCGGCATCCGCTACTCGCAATATTTCCGCATCGACCTCAGCGCCAGCCGCAAGATCATGCTGGGCGAGAAGACGGCCCTGGCCGGCCGGCTCTATGCCGGCTGCGGCGTAGCTTACGGCAATGCGCAGGTGCTGCCAATGGACCGCCTCTTCTACGTGGGCGGCAGCAACAGCATGCGCGGCTGGACGCCCCGCACGCTGGGCCCGGGATCGGTGCCCATGCCCGAGGATTCGCTCTACCCCACCCAGCTAGGCGACATGCGTCTGGAGGCCAACCTGGAGTTCCGGTTCCCGATCTGGGGCATCTTCCACGGCGCCACCTTCTTCGATGTCGGCAACGTCTGGTTCCTGCGCGAGAACGCCGGAGAGTACTCGCCCGACGCCGTGTTCCACATCCGCGACTTCTACAAGCAGTTGGGCTTCAATACGGGCATCGGCATTCGGCTCGACATCAAGTTCGCCGTGCTGCGTCTGGATTGGGGTATCCAGCTCCACAACCCCGGCAATCCGGCGGGCGAGCGGTGGATCCACAACTTCAAGTGGAAAAATACGGCGCTCAATTTCGGCGTCGGCTATCCCTTCTGATCCGAAACGAAACGACGGCGGGAAGACCTTTCGGTCTTCCCGCCGTCGTTTCGTCCGTGTCCGGCTATCGGGCGCGGTAAGCGGCCGCTCCCGCCTCGAGGAACCCGATGAAGTTCTCGACATCGAGGTCGTATCCGCGGGGCTCGACGAGGGTTTTCCCGTCACGGCCCTGAAGCACGTAGTAAGGCTGCGCATTGACGCCGTAGGTCTTCAGCGCATAGTAGGAGTTGATCTTGCCGAGGCTCTTGAGCACCTTGCCCGTGTCGGTAGTCACCCAGTCGCTCTCGGGCAGCACCATCTTGTCGTCGGCATAGAGGGCGCAGATCACGTAGTCGTTCTTCAGGATCTGCAGCACGCGGGGATCCGACCACACGCGAGCCTCCATTTCACGGCAGTTGACGCAGCCGTGACCGGTGAAGTCGATGAAGAGCGGCTTGTCGACCTTCGCGGCATAGGCCTCGGCCTCCTTCAGGTCGAAGAATCCCTCCAGCCCGTGGGGCAGATGGAGGAAATCGGCGTACTTGGGCCGGCCGGCAGCGTTGCCGTCCGCAGCGGAGGGTGAGGCGGATACCGTCGTCTGCCCGATCACGAAGTCCTGCGTCGCGAGGGGCGGGAGGTAACCCGAAAGCCCCTTCAGGGGGGCGCCCCACATGCCCGGGATCAGGTAGACGACGAACGAGAAGACGACGATAGACAGGGCCAGACGGCCGACGCCGATATAGGGCAGATCGCTGTCGTGCGAGAACTTGATCTTACCCAGCAGATAGAGCCCCATCAGGGTGAAGACCACGATCCAGACAGCCAGATAGATCTCCCGGTCGAGCAGGCCCCAGTGGTAGGTCTGGTCGGCCACGGAGAGGAACTTGAATCCGAGCGCCACTTCGATGAAGCCGATGACGACCTTCACCGAGTTGAGCCATCCGCCGCTCTTGGGCAGCTTCTTGAGCATCGAGGGGAAGAGGGCGAAGAGGGTGAAGGGCAGGGCGAAGGCGATGGAGAAGGCCAGCATGGTGATGATGGGGGTCCAGAACTCGCCCGAAGTGGACTTGATGAGCACCGACCCGACGATGGGGCCCGTGCAGGAGAACGACACCAGCACGAGGGTCAGCGCCAGGAAGAAGATGCCGGAGAGACCTTTCGAATCAGCCTTCTCGTCGCTCTTGTTCACCATCCAGGAGGGCATCGTGATCTCGAAAGCGCCGAAGAACGAGGCTGCGAAGAGCATGAATACCAGGAAGAAGATGATGTTGGGCAGCCAGTGGGTCGCAATCCAGTTGAAGATGTCGGCCGTCACGGCGTCGCCGCCGATCAGACGGGTGATGAGGATGATGGCGGCGATGGGCAGCGTGTAGAGCGCCACGATGAAGATACCGTAGAGGGCGGCGCGCAGGCGTCCCATGGCGGGTCCGCCCTCCCCCTTGAGGAAGTAGGAAACCGTCATCGGCACCATCGGGAATACGCAGGGGGTCAGCAGGGCGGCGAATCCCCAGAGCACGGCCTCGATCAGCAGCGCCCACAGCCCCTTGCTGCCGGCGGCATCCTTCGCGGCTGCCGGAGCCTCGGTCGCGACAGACTCCTCCGTCCCGGCGGGCTTCTCCTCCGGGAGTTCCCCGACGACGGCTCCGTCACCTTTCAGCTGAAGGACAAACTCCTCCTCCGAGGGGGGCAGGCAGGTCTGGTCGTTGCAGGCCATGTACTCCACAGCGGCCGTCACCGTCGCTTCGGGGGCCGTAAGCCGGAACTGCTGCACGAAACGGGCCTCCTTCTCGAAGTAGCCGATCTCCATTTCGAAGATGTCGTCGTAGATCTTGACGGGGGTGCCGAAGATCTGCAGGTCGCCCTCGGCGACAGCTCCGCCGTCGCTCTTGAAGGCGATCACCGTGGGGTTGGGACCGTCCTGATAGGGTCCCAGGTCGTAGACGTGCCAGCCCGGCTCGATGACGGCCCGCAGCTCCACACGATACAGATTGTCGCCCGCGGACTCCGCCGCAGCGGTCCAGCGCACGACCGGCTGCTCCTGGGCGAACGAGAGAGCGGCGGTCAGAATCGAACATGCGACGAGCAGGCTCCGCATGATTTTCGAGAAACGTATCATATTCATGGTTTGTTCGTTTGGCACAAAGATAGGGATAAAAAAACGAAATCGTTATCGTTCCCTGCCGAATTTATTGCCCTCGTTCAGAAATATTTCGCGAACCCGACGGCCGAATCTTCGGAAAACGGCCCCGAATCACTATCTTTGCCGTCATGAATCCGCATATCCGCATATCGCTCGTCGTCGCCACCTACAACCGTTCGGCGGCCCTCGTCGAACTGCTCCGCTCGGTCGCCGCACAGCGGCTCGACCCCGCCCTGTGGGAGTGCGTGGTCGTCGACAACCGCTCGACCGACGACACGGCGGCCCGCTTCGAGGCCTTCTCCCGGGAGCACCCCGACCTGCCGCTCCGCCGCATTTACGAACCGAAGCAGGGGCTCTCCCACGCCCGGAATGCCGGCATCGCCGCCAGCCGGGGCGAAATCGTCGCCATCGTCGACGACGACGAGCGGATCAACCCCGATTTCCTGACCGCCTATGTCGAGCTGTTCGACAGCCGCCCCGACGCTGCATCGGCCGGCGGCAAGGTGATTCCCGTATACGAAACCGGGCGACCGCACTGGATGTCGCTCTATACCGAAAAACCTATCGCCAACCCGACCGACTGGGGCGGACGGGTGCGTCCCTTTCCCGACGGGCATATTCCCGCAGGGGGCAACATGGCGTTCCGACGGTCGGCGCTGGAGCGCTGCGGTCTTTTCAACCCCGACCTGGGGAGGATCGGCGACCGCCTGATCGGCGGCGAGGAGAGCGACCTCTTCGCCCGGCTGCGCCGCGCCGGCAAACCCTGCTACTACACCCCCGGGGCCGTGATCGAGCATATCATCCCGGCCCGCAAGCTCACCCGCGACTATTTCGACCGGCTCTGCTACAACATCGGCGTGAGCCAGCGCATCCGGGCCGACCTCGACGGCCGAACCGGACGTCTGTTCCTTGGCGAGGGGATGAAATGGGGCGCGGCGCTGCTGCTCGCCGCCGGCTACCTCTTTATGCTCCGCCCGGCAAAGGCCCGCCGGCTCCTCGGCATGCGCCGGCAGATCACCCGCGGCATCCTGGGATAACGAAAAACGGACGAGGAGCCTCCGACCCGGCGGGTCGGAGGCTCCTCGTCCGTTTTCAACTCCCCTACCGGGGTTTGCTCTCGCAGTAGGCACAGCGGAAGCCGTCGGCCGTGCGGCGGAAGAGCTGGTCGACATCCTCCGTAGAGGAGATGCAGCGTTTGTTGGGACAGACGTGTTCGTTGACCGACAGATCGGGGGTCAGCACCGGCGTGCGCTCGAACGGACGGTTCTCGTCAGCCCATTGCAGCAGCGTATAGATCAGCGCCATACGGACGAATTTGCCGTTCTCCACCTGACGGAAATAGGCGGCGCGGGGATCGTTGTCCACAGCCCGCGCGATCTCGTTCACGCGCGGCAGCGGGTGCAGGACGATCATGTCGCTCTTGGCTGCCCGCATCTTCCCGGGATCGAGTACGAAGCTGTCCTTCACGCGGTCGAACTCCTCCTCGTCCAGAAACCGCTCCTTCTGCACGCGGGTCATATAGAGGATATCCAGCTCGGGCATCACCTCCTCCATGGTAGTCACCTCGCGGAACTCCAGCCCTGTGGTGGCGCGCATCTCCTGAAGCATGTAGTCGGGCAGGCGCAGCTCCTCGGGGGCGATCAGGATGACGCGGATGCCCTCGTAGCGGGCCAGCGCCTTGATCAGGGAGTGGACCGTGCGGCCGAACTTCAGATCGCCGCAGAAGCCGATGGTGAGGTGGTCGAGCCGCCCCTTCTCGCGCTTGATCGTAAGCAGGTCGGTAAGGGTCTGCGTCGGGTGGCTGTGGCTGCCGTCGCCGGCGTTGATGACCGGCACGCCCGCATATTGCGAGGCGACCAGTGGTGCCCCCTCCTTGAAGTGACGCATGGCGATGATGTCGGCGAAGCAGCGGATGACGCGCACGGTGTCGGCGACGGTCTCGCCCTTCGAAACGCTCGACGACGCGGCGTCGGAGAAGCCGATCACCGTACCGCCCAGTTCGAGCATGGCCGAAGTGAAACTCAGCCGCGTGCGGGTGGAGGGTTCGTAGAAGAGCGTAGCCAGCTTCCTGCCCTTGCAAACCTCGCTGTACCGGGCACGATTGGCGATGATATCCTCCGCGAGGGAGATGATCCGCCCGGTCTCTTCGACCGACAGATCGGTGGGATCGATCAGATGTCGCATGGCCGGGAGCTATTTCACCATCCAACTTTCGTCCGACGGATTGTCGCGGAACTTCAGCAGCCGCTCCTTGTCCTCGGGACGGATATACCCCTCTTCGGCAGCCACCCCGACCAGCGTGTCGAGGTTCGAGAGCGAATGGTTCTCGACACCCGCTTCGGCCAGCCGGTCGAGTCCCTTCTTCATGCCGTAGGTAAAGATCGAAGCCACGCCCAGCACCTCGGCGCCCGCCTCGCGCAGCGCCTCGACCACCTCGATGCAGGAGCCTGCCGTAGAGATCAGGTCCTCGATAACGACCACCTTCTGCCCCTTCTCGAGCTTGCCTTCGATGCGGTTGCCGCGGCCGTGATCCTTCGACCCCGAACGGACATAACCCATCGGCAGGTCGAGCAACGTAGCCGTGATGGCCGCATGGGCGATGCCGGCGGTAGAGGTTCCCATCAGCACTTCGGCCTCGGGATAATTGGTGCGGACGATCTCCGCCAGTCCGGCCTCGACATGCCCGCGCACTTCGACGGCCGTCAACGTCAGCCGGTTGTCGCAATAGATCGGGCTCTTGATGCCGCTGGCCCAGGTGAACGGCTGCTCGGGACGCAGGAATACCGCGCCGATCGAGAGCAGGTCTTTCGCAATTTTTTTCTCCATATTCTCGGTTGTTAGTAATTCCATTCTCAACAGCGGGAAGGGGTTTCCCCATCCGTCCCGCTCCAGACGCTCCGCCTCCCCGAAGCCGAACCGCCGGTAAAAGGCGGCGGCCCGCGGATTCTGCTCGTTCACGCAGAGCGTCCGCACGCCCGAACGCAGCGCCTGCTCCATCAGGCTCCGCCCCACGCCGCACCCGATCGCTTCGGGCCGGGCGAAAAGCATCTCCAGCTCCGGGCCGTTCAACCCCATGAAGGCGACCGGCTCCCGGCGTTCGCAGCGCACGATCCACAACTCCGAAACCCCGCGCAGCGCCTCATCGACCTGCCCGCGGATCCGAACGATGTCCGCCTCGGCCAGAAACAGGTGCGTCGCCCGCACGGAGGCCTCCCAGAGGGCGGCCAGCCGGTCCAACAGCTCCGGCGGCCGCCGGTCGCACCGCTCCGGTGCCGTGAAAATCCCCTTCGTCACGGTTCAGTCCAGGGCCCGGCGCAGCACCTCGACCACCTCATCCTTGTAGATGCCGCCCTCGTGGAGCTTCTCCTGGCCGAGGTAGAAGGTGGGCACATAATAGTAATCGTAGCGGTCGGCCACGTCGGGTCGCTCGGACTCCTCGATCAGTTCGATCTCGACCTCCGCCAGCTCGGGGTGCTCCGCTTTCGCCTCGTCGACATATTGCAGGGCGCGCTTGCAGAAGGGACAGTTTCTCAGGTAGAACAGCTTCAGCTTTTTCATGCGGTAAAATTTACGCTACTCGCCCAAAAACTCTGCCACGCAGCGGCGATAGGCCGCCACGGGGTCCGGAGCGGCCGTGACGGGACGACCCACGACGATGTAGTCGGAGCCGATCTCGCGGGCCCGGGCGGGCGTCGTGACCCGCACCTGGTCGCCCACCTCGCCGTCGGCGAAGCGCACGCCGGGGGTAATGGTCAGGAACCCGCGGCCGCACGCCGCCTTCACCATGCCGGCCTCCAGCGGCGAGCAGACCACGCCGTCCAGTCCGGCCTCCTTCGTATTGAGGGCGTATTTCACGATCGTATCCTCGATCGTGGCGTCGATCAGCAGTTCGCGCTGCATCCGCTCCTCGGAGGTGGAGGTGAGCTGGGTCACGGCGATCAGCAGGGGCCGCGTGCCGTCTTCGCGCGTGAGGCCCTCCCGGGCCGCACGCATCATGTCGATCGTGCCGGCCGCATGGACGTTGCACATATCCACGTCCAGACGCGACAGCACGGCCATCGCCTTCTTCACCGTATTGGGAATGTCGTGCAGCTTCAGGTCGAGAAAAATCCGGTGGCCGCGCCGCTTGATCTCGCGCACGATGGCCGGTCCCTCGGCGTAGTAGAGCTCCATCCCGATCTTCAGAAAGGGTTTGCGGGGCTCGTCCCTGAAGAGGTCCAGAAACTTGAAAGTGTCTTCCGCCGACTTGAAGTCGCAGGCGATGATAACGTCGTGTTGCATGGTATTCATAGTAGTTTTCATTTTATTCATTCGACGGCTCCGATGATGTCCGACAGCCGCTCGATGCCCAGCCGCTCCATCTCGCGGGGCAGCTCCTCGACGATCTCCTTCGAAGCGTAGGGGTTGCGCAGGTTGGCGGCCCCCACCTCGACGGCCGTGGCGCCGGCCATCATCATCTCGATCACGTCGCGCGCCGACTGCACGCCGCCGCAGCCGATGACCGGCACGCCGCACGCCTTCGCCACCTGATAGACCATCCGCACGGCCACCGGAAAAATCGCCGGGCCCGAGAATCCGCCCATCGTGTTGGCGATCACCGGACGGCGGCGCAGCAGGTCGATCCGCATGCCCAGCATGGTGTTTATTAGGCAGATGCCGTCGGCACCGGCCTCCTCGCAGGCCTTCGCGATCGACACGATGTCGGTCACGTTGGGCGAGAGCTTGATGTAGACCGGCTTGGTCGTCACGGCCTTCACGGCGCGGGTCACCTCGGCCGCATGTTCGGGCGAGGTGCCGAACGACATGCCGCCGTGGCGGACGTTGGGGCACGAGACGTTCACCTCGATCAGCCCCACCTGCTCCTCCTTGTCGATCCGCTCGCAGCAGTAGGCGTACTCCTCGACCGAGAAGCCCGAGATGTTGGCGATCACCGGCTTATGGAAAAAGGTGCGCAGCCGCGGCAGCTCCCTCCCGATCACGGCGTCTATGCCCGGATTCTGCAACCCCACGGCATTGATCATCCCCGCCTCGCACTCGGCGATTCGGGGGGTCGGGTTGCCGAACCGCGCCTCGCGCGTGGTTCCCTTGAAGGAGAACGACCCCAGGATGTTGATGTCGTAGAAATCCTTGAACTCGTTGCCGTAGCCGAAGGTGCCGCTGGCCGGAATCACCGGATTGTCCAGCTTCAACCCGCTCAATATGACGGATGTATCCATAGTTTTCAATTTCAAAATCTTGCGAAATCAACCCTCATCGCTCCCACACGATCTCCTCCTTGCGCATCACGGGGCCCTCCTTGCAGATTCGCTTGTTACCCGTGAGGGTCTTGCACGAGCAGCCCATGCAGGCGCCGAAGCCGCAGCCCATCCGCTCCTCGAAGCTCAGCTGCCCGGAGTAGGGCACGGCCTGGGAGAGGGCCTTCAGCATCGGCATCGGACCGCAGGCGAAGAAGTAGTCGCAGTCGGCCGCTTCGGCCCGGATGGCGTCGGTCACGAAACCCTTCACCCCGGCCGAACCGTCGACCGTGGCGACGACGACCCGTGCTCCCAGCGCCCGGAACTCGTCGGCGTAGAAGACCTCGCCGGCAGAGTTGAAGCCCAGCACCACGGTCACCGGCTTGCCGGCGGCCAGCAGCACCCGGGCCAGATTATAGAGGGGAGGTACCCCCACGCCGCCGCCCACCAGCAGGGGCCGTCGGGAGGCGGCCGTGGCGTCGAACCCGTTGCCAAGTCCCGTCAGCAGGTCGAGCGTCCGGCCCGCCCGCATCCGGCTCATCTGCTCCGTACCGCCGCCCACCACCTTGTAGATCAGGGTGACGGTATCCGCGTCGTAGTCGCAGACCGAGATAGGACGCCGCAGGTAGCGGCCCTCCAGCTCGATGTTGACGAACTGCCCCGGCCGGGTGATCCAGCGGGTATCGCCCCGCAGCACCATCCGCCACACGGACGCCGTCAGGGGCTCGTTCTCCGCAATGGTATAGATTGCACGCTTATACATAGACTTCCGTTCGGTTACTCGGCATCGATGGTCGACACGCCGAGGGTGATCTCCTCCAGCACGTCCAGCAGCACCTTCACCGTCTCGAGCGCCGTGAAGAGGGTCACGTTGTTCTCCACGGCCGCCCGGCGGATCTCGTAGCCGTCCAGGCGGGTCTTGTGCTGGTTGATGTCGATCGTGTTGATAACATAGTTCACATGGCCCTGACGCAGGGAGTCGATGATCTCCGTGCTCCCCTCCGAGAGTTTGCGGCGCAGGCGGGTGCGGATGCCGTGCCGGCGCAGGAAGGCCGCCGTACCGGTCGTGGCCTCGATGTTGAAGCCCAGATCGTAGAAGCGGCGCACGAGCGGCAGGGCCGCCTCCTTGTATCCGTCGGCCAGGGTCACGAAGATGGTTCCGTAGTTGGCCACCGTCATGCCCGATGCCTGCAGCGCCTTGTAGAGGGCGCGGGTCAGCTTGGTGTCGTAGCCGATCGCCTCGCCGGTCGACTTCATCTCGGGCGAAAGGTAGGACTCCATGCCGCTGATCTTCGAGAAGGAGAAGGCGGGTGCCTTGACGAACCAGCGCTTCTTCTCGGTGCCGTAGACCCGGTCGATGCCCAGCTCGCGGAGTTTCTTCCCGAGGATGACCTGCGTGGCGATGTGGGCCATCTGCACGCCCGTGGACTTCGAGAGGAAGGGCACGGTGCGCGACGAGCGGGGGTTGACCTCGATGATATAGACCTTGTCCTCTTTGTCGCAGATGAACTGGATGTTGTAGAGGCCCACGATGCCGATCCTCAGACCCAGCCGCACGGTGTAGTCCAGAATCTGATCCTTCACCGCCTGGCTGACGCTGAAGGTGGGATAGACGCTGATCGAGTCGCCGGAGTGGATGCCGGTCTTCTCGACATGCTCCATGATGCCCGGCACGAAGACCTGCTCACCGTCGCAGATGGCGTCCACCTCCAGCTCCTTGCCCATGATGTAGCGGTCCACCAGCACGGGGCTGTCGGAATTGACCTCTACGGCGGTCTGGAGGTAGTGGCGCAGCGCCTCCTCATTCGAGACGATCTGCATGGCACGTCCGCCGAGCACGTAGCTCGGGCGCACCAGCACGGGATAGCCGATCCGCTCGGCGGCCCGCACGCCCTGTTCGATATCGGTCACCGCCTCGGCTTCGGGCTGGGGAATACCCAGCTCCTCCATGATCTTCTCGAAGCAGCCGCGGTCCTCGGCATTGCGGATGGCCTCGACGTCGGTGCCCACGATGGGCACGCCCAGCGCATGGAGCGGCTCGGCGAGGTTGATGGCCGTCTGACCGCCCAGCGACACGACGATTCCCTTCGGCTTCTCGAGGTGGATGACGTTCATCACATCCTCCACGGTCAGCGGCTCGAAATAGAGCTTGTCGCTGGTGGTGTAGTCCGTCGAGACGGTCTCGGGGTTGTTGTTGATGATGATGGCCTCGTAGCCGGCGTCGCGGATCGACCAGATGGCGTGCACGGTCGAGTAGTCGAACTCCACGCCCTGACCGATGCGGATGGGGCCCGAGCCCAGCACGACGATCTTCTCGCGCGCGCTCACCACCGACTCGTTCTCCTCCTCGTAGGTGGAGTAGAAGTAGGGCACGTAGGAGGAGAACTCCGAAGCGCAGGTATCGATCATCTTGTAGACGGGGAAGATGCCGTTGTCGCGGCGCAGCAGGTACATGTCGTGCTCCGACAGACCCCACAGCTGGCCGATATACTTATCGCTGAATCCCATGCGCTTGGCGGCGCGCAGCACCTCTGCATCGCGCGGCGAGGCGGCCACCGTCTGCTCGAATTCGGTGATGTTCTTGAACTTTTCGAGGAAAAAGAAGTCTATCTTCGTGCGGTCGTAGATCAGCGAGAGGTCCACGCCGCGGCGAATCAGCTCGGCGATGGCGTAGAGCCTGTCGTCGCGCCCCTCGCGGATGTAGACCAGCATGTCGTCGGTCGGCATGGCGTCGAACTTCTTGTTATAGATGTGGCAGACGCCCGTCTCGAGCGAACGCACCGCCTTCAGCAGGCTCTCCTCCATCGTGCGGCCCACGGCCATCACCTCGCCTGTGGCCTTCATCTGGGTGCCCAGGCGGTTGGTCGCGTCGCTGAACTTGTCGAAGGGGAAACGGGCGATCTTGGTGACGATGTAGTCCAGCGTCGGCTCGAACGAGGCCGGGGTGTTGGCGATCCGGATCTCGTCGAGGCGCAGGCCCACGGCGATCTTGGCGCTCACGCGGGCAATCGGGTAGCCGCTCGCCTTCGAGGCCAGCGCCGAGGAGCGCGACACGCGGGGGTTCACCTCGATCAGGTAGTATTTGAACGAGAGCGGGTCCAGTGCGAACTGCACGTTGCAGCCGCCCTCGATCTTCAGTTCGCGGATGATCTTCAGCGCGCTGTCGCGCAGCATCTGATACTCGCGGTTAGTCAGCGTCTGGCTGGGGGCCACGACGATCGAGTCGCCCGTATGGACACCCACCGGATCGATGTTCTCCATGTTGCAGATGGCGATGGCCGTGTCGTTGGCGTCGCGGATCACCTCGTACTCGATCTCCTTGTAACCCTTGATGCTCTTCTCCACCAGCACCTGGTGCACGGGCGAGAGAATCAGGGCGTTGCGCATCAGCTCGCGGAACTCCGCCTCGTTGTCGGCGAAGCCGCCGCCCGTACCGCCCAGCGTGAAGGCCGGACGCAGCACGACGGGATAGCCGATCCGCTCGGCGGCCTCCAGACCCTCCTTCATGCTGTTGGCGATGATCGAGGGGAGCACCGGTTCGCCCAGCGACTGGCACAGCTCCTTGAAGAGCTCGCGGTCCTCGGCCCGCTCGATCGACTCGAACGACGTACCCAGAATCTCGACCTGGCACTCCTCCAGAATACCCTTCCGGGCCAGCTGCACGGCGAGGTTCAGACCTGTCTGTCCGCCCAGCCCCGGCACGATGGCATCGGGACGCTCGTAGCGGATGATCTTGGCCACGTACTCCAGCGTCAGCGGCTCCATGTACACCTTGTCGGCGATATGCGTATCGGTCATGATGGTGGCGGGATTCGAATTGACCAGTACCACTTCATACCCCTCCTCCTTGAGCGCCAGACAGGCCTGCGTACCGGCGTAGTCGAACTCGGCGGCCTGACCGATCACGATCGGACCCGAGCCGATCACCATCACTTTCTTGATATCCGTTCTCTTAGGCATTTTTTCCCTCCTCCATCATTTTAATGAACTTATCGAATAAATAGGCGCTGTCCTGCGGACCGGGAGCGCTCTCGGGGTGATACTGCACCGAGAAGATGCGGTCGGCCGGGCAGGCGACCCCCTCGGCCGTACCGTCCAGCAGGTTGACGTGGGTAAGCTCCAGCCCCGTTCCGGCCAGCGAGTCGATATCCACGGCGTAGCTGTGGTTCTGGCTCGTGATCTCGATCCTGCCCGTTTCGAGGTTCTTCACCGGGTGGTTGCCGCCGCGGTGTCCGAACTTGAGCTTGAAGGTGCGGGCGCCGTAGGCCAGAGCCACCATCTGATGGCCCATGCAGATGCCGAAGATCGGCAGCCGGCCCTTCAGGCGGCGCACCGTCTCGATCACCGGAGTCACGTACTCCGGGTCGCCCGGGCCGTTCGAGAGGAACAGTCCGTCGGGCCGGAAGGCGAGAATCTCCTCGACCGAGGCGTCGCAGGGCACCACCGTGACGTTGCAGCCCCGGGCGTTGAGCGAACGGATGATGTTGTACTTGATTCCGCAGTCGATGGCTACCACGTCGTACTTGTGGTTGGGCGTTCGCGAAAACCACCGTTTCTTGCAGCTCACGCGAGCCACCATGTCCGTCGGCACGACATGGACCCGCAGGCGGGCGAGCGCCTCCTCGGTCGGCGTCGCGGCGTCGGTGATGATGACCCGCTGGCTGCCCTCGTTGCGGATGATGCGCACCAGCCGGCGCGTGTCGATGCCCGAAATGGCCGGGATGTCGTGCTCCTCGAACACCTCGCCCAGCGTCTTGGTATAGCGGAAGTTGCTGGGCGTGTCGTTGTACTCGCGCACGATCATGCCGCCGATGGTGGGGAACTTGGTTTCGTAGTCCTCCTCGGCCGTACCGTAGTTGCCGATCAGCGGATAGGTCATCACCACCATCTGATCGGTGTAGGAGGGATCGGAGAGAATCTCCTGATACCCCACCATCGAGGTGTTGAAGACGATCTCGTTCACCGCTTCGCGGTCGGCTCCGAAGCCGTAGCCGTAGAATTCGAGACCGTTCTCCAGAACGATTTTCTTGTCGTAAGGTTTCATGCTCGCTATTTCAGTTTCAGTTTTTCATCCTGGTATGCCGCCCGGCCGCCGACCAGGGTCAGCAGGGTGCAGCCCGACACGCGCCAACCGGCGAAGGGGGTCGCGCGCCCCTTCGAGAGGAAGGTCTCGGGGTCGATTTCGCAGATCCGCTCCGGATCGAACACCGTCACGTCGGCCGGCTCGCCGACCGCCAGCCCCGGAGCGAAGCCGAACAGCCGGCGCGGATTGTCGGACATCAGCTCCACGAGCCGCCCCAGCGAGATCACGCCCCGCCGCACCAGATAGGTGTACAGCAGCGGAAAGGCACACTCCAGTCCGACGATTCCCATGGCGCTGCCGGCCAGTCCGCGCGACTTCTCCTCGGCGGTATGGGGGGCGTGGTCGGTCGCGATCGCCTCGATCGTACCGTCTGCGAGGCCGTTTAGCAACTCCAGCCGGTCGGCCGCCGAACGGATCGGCGGATTCATCTTGAACCGCCCCTCCTCCTTCAGGTCGGCATCGGTCAGCAGCAGGTAGTGCGGCGCCGTCTCGCAGCTCACGGGCAGCCCCTCGGCCTTCGCGGCGCGGATCAGCTCCACGCTCTCGCGGGTCGAGACATGACAGACGTGGTAGGGACACCCCGTTTCGCGCACCAGCTTCAGGTCGCGCTCCACCTGGCGCCACTCGCTCTCCGACGAGATCCCCCGATGGCCGTGCGCGCGGCAGTAGTCGCCGTCGTGGATGTAACCGCCGCGAAGCAGTTCGTCCGCCTCGCAGTGGGCCACGATCTTGCGGCCCGTCCCCTTCACGCGGAGCATCGCCTCGCGCATGAGCGCCTCCTCCTGCACGCCGCGGCCGTCGTCCGAGAAGCCGGCCACCTGCGGAGCCAGTGCTCCGAAGTCGATCAGCTCACCGCGGCCCTTCTGTCCGCGGGTGATGGTGCCGTAGGGGACCACCCGCACCCGGGCGTCGCGCCGGATGGCCTCCAGCTCTCTCTCCAGGTGTTCAGGCGAATCGGGCGCCGGGTTCAGGTTGGGCATGGCGCAGACGGTGGTATATCCGCCCCGGGCGGCCGCAGCCGTACCCGTCGCCACGGTCTCCTTGGCCGTGAATCCCGGCTCGCGCAGATGCACATGCACGTCGACCAGCCCCGGCAGGACGTAGCAGCCCCGGCAGTCGACCGTGCGGGCGTCCGCCGCACCGGCTCCGGACCCGATAGCCGTCACGCGGCCTTTGGCGATCGCGACGTCGCTCTCCGTGAAACGGCCTTCGGACCATACCCTGCCCCCTTTCAAAATCCACGTATTCTCCATATCCGTATAAAAAAAGGGGGCAACCGTAAAACAGTTACCCCCGAATTTTCGAAAAAGCCGACGAATCGCAATCCGACGGATTGTACCCCTGTCGCTGCAACGCAGCCGCTATGTGCGGTTTCGGATTCATCACACTTTCCCAATCGGCGACAAAGGTAGCGCTTTTTCCCTGCCCGGCAAAACTTCGGAGCGATATTTTTCGACAAATCAAAGAACACGCTCCCGAATCGCCCGCTCCAGCTCCCCGAGGTCCGCGACCACCCGTTCGGCTCCGGCCCGCTCCAGCTCGTCCCGGTCGCCGTAACCGTAGAGTACGCCGATGCAGCCGAGGCCGCCGGCACGGGCCCCCTCGACGTCGTGCCGGCGGTCGCCCACCATCACGATCCGGTCCGAAGGCTCCAGCCCCGTCCGCTCCAGCACATGCCGGATCACCTCGCACTTCGCCTGCCGCTCGCCCGAGAGCTCGGCGCCGCCCACGAATTCGAAATACTCCGCCAGACCGAAGTGCTCCAGAATCCGGCAGGCGAAGACCGTCGGTTTGGAGGTAGCCACCATGAGCCGCAGCCCCTCCCGGCGCAGCCGCTCCAGCAGCTCCCGGATGCCGTCGTAAGGACGGTTTTCGAAGATACCCCGCTCGGAGAAGTATTCGCGCATGACCCGAATCGCCTCGCGGCACTGACCGGGGTCCATGCCATAGAAGTCGCGGAACGAATCGGCAAGCGGCGGTCCGATAAAGCGGTTGAGCTCCTTCAGATCCGGGACCTCGATTCCGAAGGCGTTCAGGGCGTGGCGGACGGACTTGGTGATTCCCTCCGCCGGATCGGTCAGCGTGCCGTCCAGATCGAACAGCACGACCTTGCTGCATCTCGTTCTTTCCATATCCGCAAAAGTAGGTATTTTTTCAACAAGGTCCGCTTTTTGCTGCGAAAGCGCTATCTTTGTCGCCATGGAAACCACCGTTCTCATACCGCTGCTGCTGACGCTGGGCGCCGGTCTGGCTACCGGAATCGGCAGCGCCATCGCCTTCTTCGCCCGTCCCACCAACAAGCGGCTGCTGGCCTTCATGCTGGGGCTGTCGGGCGGAGTGATGATCTATGTCTCTTTCGCCGAGCTTTTCCCGCAGGCGCAGCGCTACCTGCAAACCGCCGCCGGCGAACGGCAGGGGTCGCTCTACGCCACGCTGGCCCTCTTCGGCGGCATGCTGCTGATCGGGGTGATCGACCGGCTGGTGCCCTCGGCCGAGAATCCGCACGAACCCCATCGTGCCGAGGAGATGAAGCGCCGCCCCCGCCACGGCAAGCTGATGCGCATGGGCGTCATGACCGCACTGGCTATCGGCATCCACAACCTCCCCGAGGGAATCGCCACCTTCATGACCGCGATGGACGACACGACGCTGGGCATAGCCATCGCCGTCGCCATCGCCATACACAACATCCCGGAGGGCATCGCCGTCGCCATTCCGGTCTACTACGCCACCGGCGACCGCCGGAAAGCCTTCCGGCTCTCCCTGCTCTCGGGACTGGCCGAGCCGGTCGGGGCGCTGCTCGCCTGGGCCATCCTGATGCCGTTCCTCTCCCCCGTCCTGATGGGGTGCATCCTGGCCGCCGTGGCCGGCATCATGATCTTCATCTCGCTGGACGAACTGCTCCCCTCGGCCCACGAATACGGCGAAGCCCACACCGCCATCTACGGCATCGTATGCGGCATGGCCGTCATGGCCGCCAGCCTGCTGTTGCTGATCTGAATCCGAAAACCCTAAAATCGCAAACCCATGAACATCCTGCTTCTGCTGACCGGTCTGGTCCTGATCCTCGCCGGCGCCAACTACCTCACGGACGGAGCGGCCGCCATCGCGCAGCGCTTCCGCGTCCCGGAATTCATCATCGGCCTGACGGTCGTGGCCGTCGGCACCTCCACCCCCGAGCTGGTCGTATCCGTGCTCTCGGCCGTGCAGGGCCACACCGACATGGCTATCGGCAACGTCGTAGGCTCCAACCTCTTCAATTCGCTGGTCATTCTGGGCGTCTGCGCGCTGATCGCCCCGATGGCCCTCACGCGCGGCAACATCCGCCGCGACATCCCGATCGGGCTGGGCGCCTCGCTGTTGCTGCTGCTCTTCACCGCCGACCGGTGGCTGCACCTCGGGCCCGCGGACCGCATCAACCGCACGGAGGGAATCGTCATGATGGTCTGCTACCTGCTCCTGATGCTCTTCACGGTCCGGCAGGCCCTCCGCGAAAACCGGGACCGGCCGGCCGATCCCCGGCCGGAGAAGAGAGGCTCGGTCTGGCTCCACGGCGTCATGGTGGTCGGCGGACTGGCCGCACTGGTCTACGGCGGCGACCTCTTTCTGAAGAGCGCCACCGAACTGGCCCGCCGGCTGGGCATCAGCGAGTCGGTGATCGCCATCACATTGGTGGCCGGCGGCACGTCGCTGCCCGAGCTGGCCTCGTCGGTGATCTCGATCCTGAAGGGCAAGTCGGAGCTCGCGCTGGGCAATGTCGTGGGGTCGAACATCGCCAACATCCTGCTGATCCTGGGCCTCAGCGCCACCATCCACCCCCTGTCGATGGGCGGCATCACCCGCCTCGACATCGGCATGGTCGTCCTGAGCAGCCTGCTGCTGTTCCTCTCGGCCTTCACATTCCGCCGCCGCATGCTCGACCGCTGGGAGGGGGCGATTTTCCTGATCCTCTACGTCGGATACATCTGGTTCCTGATCCGGCACTGACCGGCTGAAAAAGGGCGGCGAACGATTCGCCGCCCTTTTTCAGCCGCCCGACACCCGCCCAATCGTTTTATTTTACTATCTTTGCGGTAAATATACCGCTACATGATCCGAATCCGCGAGATAACCGAAAACGAACAGAACCTGTTCGACGACCTGCAAGGGCTGATCGGCCAGCTGACCGAACGCCCCGCCTCGCGCGAGCGGCTGGCGGAGATGATCGCCGATCCGCACGTCATCCTGCTGGTCGCCGAAGCGGAGGGCCGCCGGATCGGCATCCTGACGCTGGCCCTCTACGACACCCTCACGGCCCGCCGCGGCTGGGTGGAGGATGTGGTGGTCGACGCCGCATTCCGCGGCTGCGGGGCGGGCCG
>CAJTLJ010000004.1:108681-156695 GCA_910577475.1 uncultured Alistipes sp. | reverse complement strand
TGGGTTGCTATATCCTGACATTGATTCCTGATCCGTATTATGCGGCCCGACACAAGAAGACGGATCTGTGCGAGGAGTTTCTGAATGCCGGCGATAAAGGCGAGTTCAGCGGTGTCGCGATTTATACCGAACCCACGTCGGGGATTCTGATACGGGTGAGCAGATACCGGAACGGACTGAAAACGGCCGGTGTTTATGTCCCGGGACCGCCCTCGGAAAGAAAGGAAAGAATCCGCCTGGCAAAGAAACTGATCGGCAGCGTCCGCATCGGTCGAACCGTTTCCGTCTCCACCCGCAGCTGGGGCGAAGATGACTGGTGGTGGGATGACGACGATTACGACGATGATTATGACAACGACGATGACGATTACGACGATAACGATATATCGGATAGTTGGACCGACTTAGGTCTCGGGCTTTTCGAGGATGGTTGTTATCATCAAACATGGTTGGATGAAGATGGTTTCGGTTATTGGGTCGATTATGATGACGATGGTCACCCTGATAGATATATTCATCTTTTGGATCCGGATCCGGATGATCCAACAAATGATCCGCCCTACGAGCCGGATGATGATTTTTGTCCGTTTTGCGGGGGTAGCCCTTGCAGCTGTTCTGATCCATGTCCCATATGTGGTAGCGACCCGTGTTCTTGTCCTGAAGATGATTCAAGTTTCAACGAAACAGATAATAACTGCGCACAATGTGGAAATAATCCATGTACTTGCAATCAAGATACTCATAAAACAACAGCGGGGAAGCTTACTTCGGCAGCCAAAAAAGGAGTTGAAATTGTTACCGCTAAATATGGCACGGTTAAAGCATATTGCAATCAAGGGGTAAGAGAAGCTTTCCATGCTGCTTTCAATAAAGAATTACCCAATGTAAATGCCAATGAACTAATTAAGCATATGAAAAATAGTTCGGAGTGGGGAAAGCTCAATGTCAGCATGTCAGAGATTCAGAACTTAGCCAATCAAGGTCATTTTATTGTCGCCAGTTGGGTCAATACTTCCGGTGGAAGTGGTCATGTGGCGTTGGTGGTGCCCGGAGAAATGCAAGGAGGAACATGGTGTGGAGAATGGATAGCTTTACCTGTTGTAATGGATACGGGAGCTGAGTGTCGCGAGGAATCACAAAAACTTAGCAAAAGTTTCGGAACGAATAAACATAGTCAAGTCGAATTTTATATATACGAATAATATGAGAATTTTAATAATTATCGCCTCGCTGCTTCTCGGTTCGACAGTCCAAGCGCAGACAGGAACACCTGTATTTGAGGTCGGTGCCAATGGAACGATAGCAACGAATCCAGCCTTGATTGAACCGTTTTATGATATACCCAAAATAAAGACCTTATCATACATATCGAATAATCCTGTCCGAATATCAGTTGGAAAAAAGGATTACGATATAAAGACGGGCTGTTTAGAACAGTGGGATGATTTTGGCTACACGTTCAATGTTATTACAATTTATTCCGGAGTCCAAAAAATATTCGAGTTAAGACAACCGGATAATTGGAGATATACTTACGGAATACCAAGAAAAGTTAGTTATCGACAATACACCGATAATCAATATTTCATTCCGATCGCTTTATCGGAGAAAGCTGTCGCTTTAGCTTTTGTGGGTTGGCCGTATGGAGGCGACACGTCCTATCTGACGATTATCGCATTGACCGGTAGCGATGCGAAACTGGTGTTCAACAAACATATGAACATCAATGCGATTATTCGCTCCGGCAATTCATACTCCTTGGAACTTCAAGCCAATATCGTAGAATACGGTGAAGACGGTAAACCGTTCGATACTCCGAATAACGTCCCGGATATACATTACCTCGAAGTGAAAGACGGATTGTTGTATTTCAGATAGAAAATATCGAGTTTGTAAAATCAGGGGCTGGCCGACAAATAAAAGTCGGCCAGCCCTTTTCTCCGGATTATTGTTCCGGCAGCAGTTTACACACATACGACCCGACACCCACTGCGAACGCGGCGCGAGCATCTTCGCACTGAACACGCATTCCGAACGTCCGACAGTCAAGCGACCCATGACGGGACAACGACCCTCGGCATTCGTTTCGTTCACGTTCGTGCACCTTTTCTCGCCTCGGCATAGTGCGAACGAGTTCGCCTCTGCCCTCGGCTTGCCGAAAACGTTCGTTTTGAGGTAGAACGCAACCTTTACATCCTCTTGATTCATAACTCTATTAACCGTTTACAAAATTAACTGATATAGAGTTATTTGAAGCCGTGAAAAACAAAGCGGAACATAGAATAAGATACTATGTTATCTCCTCCGAAGCCGTCTTTTCGCGAAACTCCGAGTAAAACGACTACCTTTGTCGTGAACTCTTGCGAGAAAACCGGCGTCCCTTGAAGTGCAGAACCGTTTTCCAAGAGCGAAAACAAGGTTTTGCGACTTCCTTACCGATCCGAAAAAGGCAGCGGATAAGTAACGAATCCCTCACTCAACTCCTCGAAATCCTGCTTTTCGGCCTTTTCGCAACTCGACGAGAATCAACGGGTAACATTTCTACCTCTCAAACACTTAACCTTATTCCTCGCCACAACCTCACTTTCTCCAAAATTCTTCGTATCTTTGCACCGTCATGAAAATCGCCGATATCGAACTGGGCGAACGCCCGCTGTTTCTGGCTCCGATGGAGGATGTCACCGACCCTTCGTTCCGCTACATGTGCAAGCGGTTCGGGGCCGATGTGGTATATACGGAGTTCATCTCGTCGGACGGGCTGGTCCGCGACGCCGCCAAGTCGCTGGCCAAACTGCGGATCAACGATGCCGAACGGCCCGTCGGCATTCAGATCTACGGTCATCTGATCGAACCGATGGTCGAGGCGGCCCGCATGGCCGAGGCGGCCGGACCGGACATCATTGACATCAATTTCGGTTGTCCGATGAAGAAGATCGCCGGCCGGGGTGCCGGGTCGGGCATGATGCGCGACGTGCCGCTGATGGTCGAGATGACGCGGCGGATCGTCGATGCCGTCCGGAAGCCCGTGACGGTCAAGACCCGGCTGGGGTGGGACGACGACTCGAAGAACATCGAGGAGATCGCCCTGCGGCTGCAGGATGTCGGCATCGCGGCCCTCACGATCCACGGCCGCACCCGGGCGCAGATGTATCGCGGCGAGGCGGACTGGACCCTCATCGGGCGCATCCGGAACAATCCGGCCATCCATATCCCCATCATCGGAAACGGCGATGTCGATTCGGCCGTTCGGGCGAAGGAGATGTTCGAGCGCTACGGCGTGGACGGGGTTATGATCGGGCGGGCTACCTACGGCCGGCCCTGGATCTTCCGCGAGGTGAAGCACTATCTCGCCACGGGCGAGCTGCTGCCGCAGCCTACGGTGGTCGAACGGGTCGCCATCGCGAAGGAGCATCTGCGCAAGTCGCTGGAGGCGAAGGGCGACCGGGTCGGCATCCTGGAGCTGCGCCGCCACCTGACCAACTACTTCAAGGGGCTGCCCGACTTCAAGCAGACGCGTCTGAAGCTGGTAACCCTCTACGATCCGGACGAGATCGACCGCACGCTGGACTATGTGGCCGAGAGATGGGGCGATTTCGACATGAGCGCGGCTGTTCCGGCGCCGCTTTCCCACGAGTTGTAAGCTCCGTTTTTGCGTTTGGTTCGATTGTTGCGTCGCTTCCGGCAGAGTGAATTCTTAAAATCAGTTTGCTGTGAAAACACGATCTACAACATTTCTTCTTGCTCTGGCGCTGTGCTCGGCATCGGGTGTCCGTGCGCAGATGCAGAACACGACGACGGCACCCAAGGTCGATACCGTGCTGTTGTCCGAGACTGTCGACGGAAATTATCGCGTGCGCCGCTATCGCGTCGAACGCAAGGGCGATGCCGACTACTCGGTTCTCTATCGAATCAACGTTTCGACCCTGGCCCCGAAGATGGGAAAGAACAGCGAGGAGCTCGAGGCGCTGAACCGCTTCGCGCAGTCGCTCGTGCAGGACACCTCCAAGCAGGTCAGCCGCATCATCGTCACGGGCTATTCGTCGCCCGACGGTCCGCGCGCGCTCAACGACCGCCTGGCTAAGGCCCGCATGCAGAACTTCCTGAACTACGTGAACGGCAAGTACGACTTCTCGAAGCGTTTCGACGTCAAGAGCAACTGGGTCGCCGAGGACTGGGAGGGTTGCCGTATGGCCGTCGAACACGCTCCCGTGCCCGACAAGCAGCAGGTGCTCGCCATCATCAACGGAAACGATACGCCCGACCAGAAGGAGTATCGCCTCAAGCAGATGCCGGCCGCCTGGGAGTACATGAAGGTGCATATCCTGCCGCCGCTCCGCCGCGCCGAAGTCGAGGTCCAGTACGGCTCGGGCACGGTCTTCGAGCAGCGTATCATGATCGAACGACCCCGTTGCGAACCGGTCGAGCAGTCTTGTCAGACCCCCTGCGATCCGTGCGATCTGATCGTGGATGAGAACATTACGGGTATCATCGTCGAGATGCCCGAGGAGTAGGCCCCGTCCCGCAATCTCTCATTTCCGCCGGTTTGCTTTGGTTTTTTCGAAAGGAATACCTATCTTTGTAAAATAAAGATAAAAAACCAATTAAAAATCAAACGATATGGCAAATTTGAGAGATCTGAAAAAGGAGATCGACTACTGTCTGGAGGAGCTGGTTTTCGACTGCGATATGGCTATCTGCTTCCAGCCTTCGAAGGAGAAGGAGGTTTTTGAACTGATGCAGAAGGCAGTAGAGCTGCGCAATACCCTCTTCGCCAAGGTAAGCAACCCCACCGAGCCGCATAACCGTTCGCTGGTGCGCAAGTACTACGCTGCGCTGCGTGCGGAGATTTCGGCCGAGTTCGAGAAGCTGTTCGATGCTCTGAGCGAGATCAACAACAAGTAGCAGGGGGATTCCTTGCTGAAAGTGAAAAAGGAGTGCCGAAGCACTCCTTTTTTGCATTTAGTGGTGATGCTCCAACACGGTGTGGGGAATGGAGCCGTGCGAGATGATCTGGATGGGGCAATTATAGTTCTGAAGCTGCTCTTCGGTGATGACGTTCGATCGATGCCGGTGGACCGTGCGGTTGACGCAGACGATCTCCTTCACGACGCTGGTGATGGTGCCGATGTCGTGCGAAACCATCACGACGGCCATTCGTTCGTTGAGCCGTTGCAGGAGTTTGTAGAGTTCGTTTTCGAACCGGTTGTCCACGAAGTTGGCCGGCTCGTCGAGTATCAGCAGACGCGGCTCGGCGATGATGGCCCGGCAGAGCAGCGCCCGCTGCATCTGTCCGCCCGAGATCTCGCCGACGGGGCGGCGGGCCGTTTCGGCGATGCCCGTCATCTCGAGCAGTTCGACGGCCCGGGATCGGTCGCGGGCGGTGTAGCGGCGGGTGAAGCCCTTGACGGCCTGCAGCCCGGAGAGAACCGCCTCCGTGACGGAGATGGGGAACGAACGGTCGAATACGGGCTGCTGGGGCAGGTAGCCGATCAACGGCCGGCCGGTCCGCTCCGAGAGTTCGGGGGCGAACCGGATCTCGCCGCTGTGGGGAATACTGCCCAGAATAGCCTTGACCAGCGTGGTCTTTCCGCCGCCGTTGGGGCCGATGATGCCGATGAAATCCCGGTCGGAGATGGCGAGATCCACATGTTCCAGCACCCGGGTGCCGTCGTAGCCGACGCCGACGTCGTGAAGCGTTACCAGATCCATCTCCGTTATTCGTTCGAGCGGTCGCAGATCTGCGACGTTATGGATTCGATGTTGCGCACCACGTCCTCGGCCAGCGGGTCGATGGCTACGGTTTCGCCTCCGAGGTCACGGGCGATGATCTCGACGCTCGATGCCGGGAACTGGCTTTGGTAGAAAACGTTGCGGATGCCCTCGCGGCGGCCTGTCTCGATCAGCTCGGCCAGCCGGCGGGCCGAGGGCTCTTTGCCTTCGTGCTCGATGGACAGCTGCTCGATCCCGTAGTCGCGGGCGTAGTAGGTGAGGGCGGGGTGGTAGATCAGGAACCGCCGCATACCGCTTCGGGCGATGCGTTCGCCGACGCTGCGGTCGAGTGCCTCCAGTCGCTCGTCGAACTGCTCGAAACGGATGGTGTATCGGGTCGAATCGGGGAAGGCGGCGTGTATCGCCTCGTAGGCGTTGCGGGCCATGATGCGCAGGGCGCGCGGAGAGGTCCAGACATGCGGATCGACTCCGTGCGCGTGGCGGTGTCCTGCGTGGGAGTGTGAACAGCATCCGGCGATGATGTCGATGCCGCGGCTGAGGTCGACGATCTTCTCCTGCCGTTCGACCTTTTGCAGGAGGTTCTGTTCGAAGTCGAGCAGCCCGACATTCAGTATCAGCCGGGCACGGTTGAGCCCGATGAACTGCTTGGGAGTGGGCTCGAAACTTTCGGGGCTGGCTCCGGCCGGCACCAGGACGACGATCGGGAAATCGTCGCCCATAATTGCTTCGGCCACCGCCTTCAGCGGGGCGATGGAGACATAGATCGAGCGGTCGTCGCCCGTGTTGCGGCTGTTCTCCTCGCAGGCTGTGAGGAGGAGCGCGACAGCGAACGCAAGAAGTTGGAATATCGTTTTCATGGCGGACAAAGATACGAATAAGCGAGGGCAAAAGCAAGTTTACATGCAATTTGCCGAGCGGGAGTATCGGGAAACGAAAAACTCCGGCCGAAATAGGCCGGAGCGAGGCGCCACATGGAGAAGCGGATCAATACACCTCGACCTTGCGGGAGGTCTCGGCGTTCTCCTTGACGGCCTTTTTCGGGATCTGAATCGTCAGCACGCCGTTCTTGACCCGGGCCTCGATCTTGTCCATTTCGGCGTTTTCGGGCAGGATCATGCTCTGCTGGAACTGGTTGTAGGAGAACTCCCTGCGCAGGCAGGTCCCCTTCTTGTCCTTCTCGGTGTGCTCCTGCTTCTTTTCCATCGAGATCACCATCTCGTTGTCGTTGCGGACATGGATGTTGAAGTCGTCCTTCGTGAGGCCCGGTGCGGCATATTCCACCTTGTACTCCGTGTCGGTCTCGAAAATGTTGACCGCGGGGGCCGTCTTGCCGCTCTTCTCTACCCATTCGTTGCCGAAGAAATCGTTGAAAATCGACGGCAACCAGTTCTGCGATCTTTTTACTGGCATCATGACTTTTTGTCGTTTTGTTGGTTGGACACTCTTTTCGGCCGAAGCCGTATTGCGGGGATGAACAAACCCGATGCCAGGAGCGGGGGCGGGCGCTATTTCTTTTTCAGGCTGGAGATATGCCGGAAAACCGCCTCCGAAATTTCCGCAATGGTGCGTGCGTCTCGGCCTCCTCTTGGGCCGAATCGCGTATGAAAACGGTAATCGTATACCATTCGCCGTCCGGCATCCGCACGAATCCCGCGTCGTTGAATCCGATCCGTTCACCCCGTTCGTTCCGGTCTCCCGTTCCGGTCTTGTGCCCGATGACGGCTTCCGTATTCGCCAGCCCGGCCGGCAGCCGGTCGGTTCCGGTCGTGCAGGCGAGCATCGTCCGGACGATGAAGTCCCGATACTCCGTTGCGAACGGGGCCCGGTCGACGAAACGGTCAAGCAGCAGCGCCATCTCGGAGGGGGCGCTCCGGTTCGCATAGCAACAGGCGGGATCGGTGTGCATCTCCTCTTCGGTGACCGCGATGGCGAAGCAGTCGAATCCCAGCGAACGGATACAGCGGTCGACCGCCTCCGGGCCGCCGAAGCGGCGGAAGAGGATGTCGCAGGCGTTGTTGTCGCTTTGCTGTAGCGTGTAGCCGAGCAACTCGCAAACCGACAACTCTTTGTCACCAAGCGGATAACGGTCGCGAAGCGGACTCCAGGTATCGGGGTTCAGTTCGTCCCGGGCGATGAGGATCATCGTATCCAAGGATGTTCCGCTTCGCGACAGCACGTCGGCGACGGTCAAGGCCTGATGGAACTTCATGACACTCATCAAGGGGTACCCGCAGTCGTCGTTTACGGCCGCGATCACTCGGTGATTCCATACGACGCCGACGCCGATCCGGGCTTTCTTCGGGGCGATGATCGTTTCGATCTTCGCTTCGAGCTCCCGGTCGACGGCGGGCGAGAGGGTAGTGCGGCACCCGGTCAGGAGCAGCAAGGCGGCCAAAAGCAGCAGCTGGGTCCGATCAACGTCGTGCATATTTCTCTATCAAGGGTCTCAGAATTTCGAAGGTTTTCTCGGACGGATTCAATACGCAGATCCAATCCATCCACGCGTATATCGGGTGGGGGAGTATGCGGTCGGTGAGGGTGAAATCTGCATCCATGTCGACGATTCCGTCCATGCGCGGTCGAGGGGCAGCGAGCCGAACAGCCGTACGAAGGTCGATCTTCGTACGCCGATGCTCAACCGGAATATCTTATCGCGGTCCAACCGTGAACTTTTATCGTTCGGTCCGTCTTTCTCTTTGATAGTCAGTATATAGATGCCTCGTTTCAACTTGCCGCAAGGATTGTAGTAAAGGGCGCGTTCGCCATAGCTGTCGACCGAAACCGTTCCATCCAGCAGATCGCGGCAGTCATTCAGTATCTTTTCGGGGTCCATCGTGTTAGGTGTCGTCGTTCGCATTCGTATTGCAAAGCTACGAAGAATTTTCGAGGCGTGACCGCCGACACCTTATAATAAATAGGAGTCGGTTTTCTCGTCAGCTCCGGCAACACGTTTCGGACGAATATAACCGCAAGACGACAGGACTTCGCGACGGTTTCGATTTCTTTGTATTTTTGGCTCAATATTGGCATTATGTTAAATTATTGCGGGGGTGTATATTTTCAGGCTTGATTTGCCGGTCGTGTTATCTGGATGATCTTTTCCGGGAGTTTCGTTCGGGGTGTTCACGGAGTTGATTTCCGATGGTATGCGCTGAGGTCATAAGTCTGTACGGACGTTCGGGCTTTTCGGTGATCCGGTTGCGACCGATGCTCCGGTAAGCCGTTTTGCCGTTGCCGGAAGATTGAAATCGCCTGAGTCGTCCGGATACGGCAATCGGAGCAAGACGGCGCTGTCCGGCTGATTAAGGGCGTTATGATTTGGTAATCAGCGATAAGGATTGTCCGGCAGAGTCGGAAACTCCGTCGTGGACCGGTCCGAGAATCGCACGGATAAGAATTTACGGGGTCTCGTGCGGTACACGCGATTCTCGCGAGGTTACAAGTGCGCAACCGAACAGCTTTGTCGCGCCCGGTCTGCGGACGAGCAGCGCCCGCCGTCCGGCTTCTTATTTTTGCGGAGTAAAACTTTCGAAGGTCCGGTCGCTGTAGAGCACGATCACGCGCGCGATCTCCTTCTCCATGACGCCCGCCGGAAAAGGGGTGCCCGACAGCAAAGCTCCGTTTACGTCAGGTATCGGTTCGGTTCGGTCCGGTGTCCCCGAAAAGAGGTTGTCGAAATTGGGCATCGGCTTCTCGGTTGTCCGAACGTTCTCGGTGTTCGTTGGCGCTGTCGGTTTTTCACTCGGCGTGTCCCGATACATGTTTTCGGAATCGAGGAGGAGCCAGTCAGGATTCAACCGGGGAAAGCGGCGGAGAATTTTCTGGAGCAAATCGAAGCCGGGCTTGTTCCGTCCTGCCAGAATATGAGATATTCCGCCAGGCTGAATCTCCAGTATTTCGGCCAGCTTGCTTTGCGTCAGCCCCTCGTTTTTCATCAAAAGTTGGAATTTCTCTCTCATCAGCGTAATTTTTTACAAATATAAAGCATTTTCTTTTGTAAAACAAGAGAAATTTATATTTGTCAAATATCCACTCTGCGAATTGTAATTTACAAGTGTAAATAGATTTATACGGTAAAATTTCACTATCGGCTTATAGTTTCAGTTTAGTTTATATAATCTGTTTAATATATCGATTATTCGAAATATTGCGAATAGAACAGGCAGAAAATCTCATAAAAAGTATATGAATTGCCTTGATAAGCTCAAATCAAGTATGTAAAGTTTAGATAAATTTTGTAATATATCGAATATTCTAACTATTTATGTTGAATGTTCAATCGGTTTACCTGCCTGATTTCAGTCTGACGGTTCGTTTTACTATGCTTGTGTTTGATATTGACAGATGTGTATAAATAACATTTGTATAACTAATCTGTGGGTTACAAATGTATAAACAGCTCGCGGTTTACATATGTTGGATATTTACATTTGTATACGACTACCCTATTCTATGGCGAAAATGAATTTTTTTCGGACCTATCGATCCATTTCCGTTTAAAGATATCAGCGGCTTGGAATCGAAATATATTATGTTAAAATATGAAAAAGCAGATAGGTGAATGACTGCCCTATCTGCTTGACGAATATTGTATTTATAAAGTTGTAAAACTCCCTTTAGCGGCTCAGTTTCTCGGCGATTTCCCGGAACTCCTCCGGAGTCAATTTCAGCTTTTCACGGTGGAAATCTACGTCGTTTTCGGTCTCGATGGGGATCAGATGGATGTGCGCATGCGGCACTTCGAGCCCCAGAACCACTACCGCTACTCTGGAGCAGGCGATTTCCCGTTCGATTTTCTTCGCTACCTTTTTGGCGAATACCGTCATGGCTGCGAGCGTCTCGTCCTCGAGGTCGAAAAGGTAGTCCACCTCCTGCTTCGGAACGACCAGCGTATGTCCCCTCTTCAGCGGATTGATGTCCAGAAATGCAAAGAAACGGTCGTCCTCGGCGACCTTGTAGCACGGAATCTCACCGGCTATGATGCGTGAAAAAATGGTTGCCATATCTATCTATTTTGAGTTGTTCTCCTGATGCAGCCGGTCGTGCTCCCTGAGGAGGTTTCGAGTGACGTATAGGTTGAAGAGCTGTGCGAGCAGCTGGGCGGCGAAAGCTCCCGACAGAACGACTCCGTCACTTCCGCTGTCGTGGCTGTAGCCGTAGATCGCGGCCGCGACAAGCAGGAGTGCGAAGAGGATGGCAAGTGCGTACTGCATTTTCAGGGCCCGTCTCAACTTCTTCGGGTCCGTCGATGCAGCGAGCCACTTTCGCTCTTCGGGTGTCAGGGGCTTGCGGTTCTCCATGGTTTTTTTCGGGAATTATCGGTCGAATTTCGGCTTCAGGATCTCCGACCATATCACAGCTTTGCGAAGGTCGAAATCGGCCATATCCGGGTGTTCTGCGTCCGGTGTCGGAGGCGGAGCGATGTTGTGGGCCGGAGTGTGCGTTCCGGCGGCCTGACGGGCGGTTTTGCCCGGGCCGGAGACGTTCTTCGGAGCCGTTCGGTCCGGTTTCGCGCCGGCTTTCGGCCGGGGCGGCTGTTTCCGTTTCGGTACGGGGCGTGCCGGCTCGGTACCCGGGAAGAACTCGCGCGGAATCGGCCAGCCCTCGGGCAGGTCGTTCGGCAGCTCGGCTGCGGGTTCGGCCTTCTTCGTCCGTTGCGGTCGCTTTTTCCGGCCGGCGGAGATAGCCAGTATCACCATTCCTATCGTTATCAGTATATTGAAAATATCCTCCATGATAATCTTGTTTTATGCGTTTATGAGCCGTTTTACGCTCTCTATTCCCTTTACCTTGCGGATGCGGTCCATTACCGTGTTCAGGCTTTCGGCATCCTTGACGTAGAGGCTGATCGTCCCTTCGAATATGCCGTCGTGGCTTTGGATGGCGATTTCGCGGATGTTGATGCTGAAGTCGCCGCTGACGATCTTCGACAGGTCGAGCAGGATGCCCATGCGGTCGATACCGCGCAGGGAGATCGTCGAGAGGTAGTGCATGGCCTTGTGTTGCGACCACTTGATCTCCTCCTTCACGATCTGCTTCCCGTATTGGGCGGCCAACCGGTTCAGTTCGTCGCACGTGGCTTTGTGGACGATGATCTTGCCGCTTTTGGGGTCGCGGAAGCCGACTACGCTGTCGCCCGGAATGGGCTTGCAGCACTCCGCGATGACGAACTCCGGTTCGGCGCTCGGGGCGACCGGATTCTCTGTCGGGCTCTCTCCCGTGTCGTCGCTCTCCTCCTCCCGCTCTTTCTGTGGGATGAAGAGCGTCCAGAACTTCAGCAGTTTCTTGGTCGAGCTGCTTTTCAGGATCTTCTCCAGGTCGTCGAGCCGGATGATTCCCGCGCCGACCTTGCTGTAGAACTCCTCTTTGTTCGAGCAGCCGTAGGCCGGCACGACCTTGCGCAATACCCTGCCGCTCAAGTTGATGTTCAGCCGCTGCATGCGTTCCTCGAACATCTGTATGCCTCGCTCGATGTTGTTCTGCTGCTCGCGCTTGAGGAAGCTCTTGATGGCCTGCTTGGCCTTGCCCGTGGTTACCGTGTCCAGCCACTCGGGCTTGGGACGGGCATTGTCGGCCGTGATGATTTCGATCTGGTCGCCGCTGTTGAGCTGCGTAGTCAGCGGTTCGATCTTGTGGTTGATCTTCGCTCCGATGGCGTTGTTGCCGATCTTGGAGTGAATCTCGTAGGCGAAATCCAATGCGGTGGCGCCGAAGGGCAGTTTGCGGGCCTCACCCTTCGGTGTAAACACCACGATTTCAGATGTATATAGCGATAACTTGAAGTTATCCAGAAAGTCTATCGCATTCTCCGACGGCGAATTCAGGGCCGTCCGGATCTTCTTGAGCCACTTGTCGAACTCGTCCTCGTCCTGCGATATGGTGGCTTTCTTGTATTTCCAGTGGGCGGCGAATCCCCTCTCGGCGATGTCCTCCATGCGCTGGGTGCGGATCTGCACCTCGACCCATACACCGTCGGGACCCATGACGGTGGAGTGCAACGCCTCGTAACCGTTGTCCTTGGGCATGCTGATCCAGTCGCGCAGCCGGTCCGGCTTGGGCGTGTAGAGGTCGGTGATCGACGAGTAGATCTGCCAGCACTGGGTCTTCTCCGAGGGGAAGGGGACCAGGGGCTTGAAGACGATTCGGATGGCGAACAGGTCGTAAATCTCCTCGAAGGGGATCTGCTTGCGCTGCATCTTCATCCAGATCGAGTAGACGCTCTTCACGCGCCCCGAGATCTCGTAGTTGATGTGGTCGCGGTCCAGCGCCTCGATGATCGGGGCGTTGAAGCGGGCGATGAACTCCTGGCGCGACGCCTCCGTATCGTCCAGTTTGCGGGTGATCTCGGCGTACTGGTTCGGAAACCGGTATTTCATGCAGAGGTCCTCCAGCTCGCTCTTGATCGAGTAGAGCCCCAGCCGATAAGCCAGCGGCGCGAACAGATAGATGGTCTCGCCCGTGATCTTGATCTGCTTGTTCAGGGGCATGGAGCCCAGCGTCCGCATGTTGTGCAGGCGGTCGGCGATCTTTATCAGGATCACCCGCACGTCGTCCGAGAGGGTCAGCAATACCTTGCGGAAATACTCTGCCTGCTCCGAGGTGTCGGCATTGAACACGCCCGACATCTTCGTCAGGCCGTCGACCATCGAGGCGATCTTCGCCCCAAAGATGCGCTCCATGTCCTCCACGGTGTAGTCCGTGTCCTCCACCACGTCGTGCAACAGCGCCGCTACGACCGACTTGACCCCCAGGCCGATCTCGTCGATCACGATTTTGGCGACCGCGATAGGATGCAGCAGATACGGCTCGCCGGAGCGGCGCCGTATCCCTGCGTGGGCCTCCTTCGCCAGGAAAAAGGCCCGTTTGATGAAGTTCCAGTCCTCGTCGTTCTTGCAGATCTTCGTGCAAGCGTACAGCAGGTCCTCCCACTTCTCCTTTATGATTCGCTCATCGTCCGCAGTGTAGTTGCTCATACCCTGTCGAGGTTTGGTTTCCGGTCTATTCGCGCGGTTGCTTCATCGCCTCGCGAACCTTCTCTTCCACTTCGTTTCGCAGATTCTCGTCGTTCGTCAGTCGCTCCTTGACGGCGTCGCGACCCTGTCCGATTTTCGAGTCGCCGTAGGAGAACCACGATCCGGCCTTCTTGATGATTCCATAATCTACGCCAAGATCGATGATCTCGCCCACTTTCGATATGCCTTCGCCGAACATGATGTCGAACTCGGCCTTCTTGAACGGGGGCGCCACCTTGTTCTTCACCACCTTGACGCGGGTGCGGGTGCCCAGCTGCTCCTCGCCGTCCTTGATGACCGATACGCGGCGGATGTCGATGCGCACCGAGGCATAGAATTTCAGGGCGTTTCCGCCCGTCGTGGTCTCCGGATTGCCGTACACGACGCCGATCTTGTCGCGCAACTGGTTGATGAAGATGCAGACGGTCTTGGTTTTCGAGATGCTGGAGGTCAGCTTTCGCAGCGCCTGCGACATCAGACGCGCCTGCAGGCCCATCTTCGAGTCGCCCATCTCGCCCTCGATTTCGGCTTTCGGCGTCAGGGCGGCCACCGAGTCGATCACGATGATGTCGATGGCGCTGGAGCGGATCAGCGAGTCGGCGATTTCGAGCGCCTGCTCCCCGTTGTCGGGCTGCGAGATCAGCAGGTTGTCGACATCCACGCCGAGCTTCTGGGCATAGAAACTGTCGAACGCATGCTCGGCGTCGATGAAGGCCGCGATGCCGCCGCTCTTCTGCGCCTCGGCGATGGCGTGGATGGCCAGCGTCGTCTTACCCGACGACTCGGGACCGTAGATCTCGATCACGCGGCCTTTGGGATAGCCGCCTACGCCGAGCGCCATGTCGAGGGTGATCGATCCGGTCGGAATCACCGGAATGTCGTTCACCTCGGTGCTGTTCATGCGCATGATCGAACCTTTGCCGAAGTCCTTCTCGATCTTCTCCATCACTGCGTTCAAGACCTTCAGCTTGTCCGCATTCACCTGTACTTTTTCTGCCATTTCGTATTTCGTTGTTTTATTGTTTTTATTTGTTAGTTGAACTTGCGGACCGCCGGTCCGTTGTTCGGCTTCACGGGCGACGCTTCGGCGGCCGAGCGGGCCATCGGATAGCGGATCACCCGGGCGTCGAGCGCCCGGTCGGGAAAGGGGCTCCAGTTGCCGCTGCCCGTATTGCCGAGATGGATCAGCCAGTTCGTCGCCACTTTGCGCTCCTGGTCGACTATCCTCCGGACCGGGGCGACGTTGCGGTCGGTCACCTCGCGCCGCCGCTCCTGACGCATGATCCTCCGGCGGATGTGCTCCAGCTGCCAGGAGAGCGTGTCCGACAGCGCAAACTCCGGCGCCGGGACAACCAGCTGCAACGGCCGGCTGCACAGGCCGCTTACGGTGCGCTGCGTCCGCAGCGGAAGCTCCTGCGCCTGCAGGCTCGCCGCGGTGCACAGGACGCACGCTCCGATCGTCGACAGCAGCCGTTTCATCTCCGTTCTATTTGTCCAGCCAGTCGATGATCTGCCGGTAGTGGTTCTTGGTGTCCACCTTCTCGAATACGTGCTCGATGCGCCCCTCGGCGTCGATCAGAAAGGTCGTGCGCAGGACGCCCATGTATTTGCGGCCGTACATCGACTTCTCGGCCCACACGCCGAAGGCTTCGCATACGCTGTGGTCCGTGTCGGCGAGCAGGGTGAATCCGAGCTCGTGTTTGGCGCAGAATCCGGTGTGCGACTTCACGCTGTCGGGGCTGACGCCCACGATGCGGAAGCCCCGCTCGCGGAGCGCCTCGCGGCCGTCGCGCAGGCTTTGCGCCTCCAGCGTGCACCCCGAGGTGTTGTCCTTCGGGTAGAAATAGAGCACCGTGCGGGTGCCGATGAGCTCTTTCGAGCAGAACGGAACACCCTCCTGCGTGGTGGATTCGAATGCGGGAATCAGCTCCCCTGCGGTCGGTTTTGCCATCGTTGTATTCGTTCAGGTAAATTAACACTCAAAGTTAGCGATTTTTTCAGGAAATTCCAACTTTTTTGCCGCAATTCACTCCGGTCAGCGGCCCGTAGCGACGCAGACCACCTGGCGGCTAAACTCCTCCTGCGAGACGTTGAGCCGGTGCAGACACTCCGGACAGCGGATCGGCAGCTCGGTTTCGACGTGCAGCCAGTCGCTCGTAGGGTGGAATTTTCCGTAGCCGCCGCGGCGCG
Source organism: uncultured Alistipes sp. (assembly GCA_910577475.1). Lineage (GTDB taxonomy): Bacteria > Bacteroidota > Bacteroidia > Bacteroidales > Rikenellaceae > Alistipes. The sequence continues at coordinate 140,763 of CAJTLJ010000004.1, read as the reverse complement.
GCAGGTCGGTTTCGGCGCCGCAGCGGGCGCAGCGTACTTTGTAGATCGTTCCCATTTTCATTCGTTTTAAGGTTCTCGGTTCGATGGTGCAAAGTAAACCTTTGTCCGTGTCAACTTGTGACACGAACGAAAATATTTCGAAAAAAATGGGGGCTATTCCGAGAGGTAGCGCCGGGCATAGTCACGCAGGTAGCGTTCCAGCTGCGGGGTGTCGACGATGCGGATGTCGTCCAGCAGACCGATCACGAAACGTCCCACGCCGGCATAGTCGGCCACTTCGGTCTGCAGCAGCCAGCGGTCCGGGGCGCAGGACACGAGATCGCGTTCGGCCATCGGATACTCCTCCACGAGCAGGTTGCAGGCGCGGATGCCCAGCTCCAGCCGGACCGGGAACCGCTTCTCGCCGTTCATGCGGAAGATGTCCGTGAAGCCGGTCCGGTGGTCCGCCTCGTGCTCCCAGGGCTCGGCGAGCGGTTCGACCTGACCGATGCGGGCCGTCTTGAACGATTTGCAGCTGCCGCTGGCCGGATCGTAGCACCAGATCTGGACGTAGTTGGTCGTGAAGGCGAAGGGCTCCACCCTGCGGTCGCTCACCTTGCCGCCATGCGACGACCGATACCCTTTCAGCAGCACCTGGCGCTTCTGCTCCATCGCTTCGATCAGCGCATGCACGTTGCCGGCCGTGCGGCCCTTGACTACCGTATCGGCCAGCGTCCGGTTGTCGTAGATCGTGTAGAGCTTCCGTTTGAGATTCTGCTTCAGCACGTTCGTGTCATCCACGCTCTCGATGGCTCGCTTCAGGATCAGAGCCTCCTCTTCGGTGAAGTGGACCAGCTGCGAGATCTCTTTGAAATGGGGGGACTCCTTGTCCAGCCGGATGCGGTCGCCCGACTTTCGGATGACGAAACCCGCTTCGCGGAAGGTGTCGATATAACGATAGACCGTCCGGCGCGACATGCCGAGCCGTTCGGCGAGGTCGTCCACCGTGTAGGTCGTGTTGGCCGTGAGCATCTTCATCAGACGCAGCAGCCGTTCCAGTTTGGGCTGATCCATTTTTCGGGGGTTGGTTCGGAGTTCAAAATTCCGAATTATTTTCGGGATATCAAAATCGAAGAGGGCTTTCCGCAGCGGAAAGCCCTCTCGTCGGTCGTCTGTCTCTTGTCAGGAGAGCACGAGGCGTTGGATCTCCTCCACCTGTCGGCGGAAATTCTTGTCGGTCTCGATCAGGTTCGTGATCGCCTTGCAGGAGTGGAGCACGGTGGCGTGGTTGCGGCCGCCGATGGCCGAGCCGATGGCCGTCAGGGGGGCCTTGGTATGCAGCTTCGCCAGGTACATGGCGATCTGGCGTGACTGGGCGACGTCGCGGGTGCGCTCCGTGGAGTTCAACCGGGTGCGGTCGATGTTCTGATGCTCGCACACCACGTCGATGATGTGGTCGATCGTGATCTCCTTCTGTGTGAGCTGCACGTAGACCTTCAGGATCTCTTTGGCGAGCGAGGTGGTGATCCGGCGCCCCATGAACGAGGCGTTCGCCACCAGCGACGAGAGGGCGCCTTCGATCTCGCGGACGTTGGCCGAGATGTTTTCGGCCAGGAAGGCGACCACCTCTTCCGAGATTGGAACGTTCAGCTTGTCCACCTTCGCCTTGATGATCTTGATCTTGGTCTGGTAGTCCGGCGTCTGGATCTGGGTCGTGAGGCCCCATTTGAAACGGGTCAGCAGGCGCTCCTCGATGTCCTTCAGCTCGACGGGCGGCTTGTCCGAGGTCAGGATCAGCTGCTTGCCCGAGAGGTGCAGGTGGTTGAAGATATTGAAGAAGACGTTCTGCGTGCCGGGTTTTCCGGTCAGCTCCTGAATATCGTCGATAATCAGCACGTCGATCATCTGATAGAAGTGGATGAAGTCGTTCAGCTCCCCCTTCTTGTCGCTCAGGTAGGCGCGCTGGAACTGGGCCTGGAACTTGTTCATCGAGACGTAGAGCACCTGCAACTCCGGATGGCGTTCGCAGATCTCGTGGCCGATGGCCTGCACGACGTGCGTTTTGCCCAGACCCGAATCACCGTATATATATAGGGGATTGAACGGGTTGTTGCCGGGGTTGATCGCGATAGCCATGCCGGCCGAGCGGGCCAGCCGGTTGCAGTTGCCCTCGATGTAGTTCGAGAAGCGGAGGCCGGGGCTCAGGTTGGGATCGATTTTCAGGCGGCGCAGCCCCGGAATCGTCAGCGGATTTTGTATATTTGCCGTGTCGTTCTGTACGATGGCGCGGCGGATCTCGGTCGTATCCACCTCGGGCTGGGGAGCCGGAACGGGTTTGGGTACGGCGTAGAACAGTTTGGTCTGCAATCCGTAGAGCTGCGATATGATCGGACGGAGGAACTTCAGGTAGTTCTTCTCGATCTGATAGACGTAACTGGCATTTGGGACGCGCAGACGCAGGGTCGTTCCGTCGAACTCGAGCGGGACGATGGGCTCGAACCACTTCGAGAACTCCTCTTCGGTGGTCTGGGTCCTTAAATGGGCAAGGCATTGCTGCCACATCTCATTGTATGTCTGCGTGTTCGAAATCATTTTGTAAAAAGCGTCGAGGATTTTCGTATCTCAATTGACGCAACAAAGTTGTGAATAAATTCGTGAAAAGATTTTTGCAAATCTGTTGGATTTGTCTTTTTTTCTATTATGGAATAAACGACCGTTTTTCGGGCTCGATTTTTAACTCCCTGATATTGAAGAATTGGAAAAATAATCGTATATTTGCGTATCATTTTTTTGAGGATATACCAAGTTTAATGATAAACAAAACCTATAATCTATGGCAAACGAATTAGAACAGCAAGTACTGGCCAAAGCACAATCGTGGTTGGACGGTAATTACGACGCCGAGACCAAAAAGCAGGTCAAATGGCTGATGGATAACGATATGAAGGAGCTCGTGGAGAGCTTTTACAAGGACCTCGAGTTCGGAACGGGCGGTCTGCGCGGCATCATGGGCGTAGGCTCGAACCGCATGAACGTCTACACCGTGGGTGCCGCTACGCAGGGTCTGGCGAACTACCTGAAGAAGAACTTCGCCGGCGAGAAGATCCGCGTGGCTATTGGGCACGACAGCCGCAACAATTCGCGTCTGTTCGCCGAGCGTGTGGCCGACATCTTCGCCTCGAACGACTTCCAGGTGTTCCTCTTCGATTCGCTGCGCCCCACCCCCGAGCTGAGCTTCGCCATCCGCGAACTGAAATGCCACTCGGGCGTCGTAGTCACCGCTTCGCACAACCCCAAGGAGTACAACGGCTACAAGGCCTACTGGACCGACGGTTCGCAGGTCACCGCCCCCCACGACAAGAACATCATCGCCGAGGTGGAGAAGATCACCGCCGTCGAGCAGGTGCTGATGGGCAAGAACCCCGAAAACATCACCGTGCTGGGCGAGGAGTTCGACGAGATCTACCTAAATAAGGTGCACGAACTCTCGCTTTCGCCCGAAAGCGTGAAGAAGCACCACGACATGAAGATCGTCTACACCCCGCTGCACGGCTCGGGTGTGCGCCTGGTACCTGCCTCGCTGAAGAAATTCGGTTTCACGAACGTGCAGTTAGTGCCCGAGCAGGCCGTGGTGGACGGCAACTTCCCCACCGTGGAGTCGCCCAACCCCGAGGAGCGCAAAACCATGGCGATGGCTATCGACATGGCGGCCCGCGAGGGTGCCGACCTGGTGCTGGCGACCGATCCCGACAGCGACCGCATCGGCGTCGCGCTGCGCAACCGGGAGGGCGAATACGTGCTCCTGAACGGTAATCAGACGCTCGTGCTGTTGATGAGCTACCAGCTCACCCGCTGGGCCGAGCTGGGCCGTCTGGACGGCAACCAGTACGTGGTTAAGACCATCGTGACCTCGCAGATGGCCAATGCCGTGGCCGACCACTTCCAGGTGAAGTGCTACGACTGCCTGACGGGCTTCAAGTATATTGCCCGCATCATCCGCGACCACGAGGCCACCACCAAGTACATCGGCGGCGGCGAGGAGTCGTTCGGCTATCTGGCCGGCGACTACGTGCGCGACAAGGATGCCGTATCGGCCTGCTCGCTGGCGGCCGAGGCTGCCGCATGGGCCAAGGATACGATGGGTCTGACCCTCTACGAATGGCTGCAGGAGCTCTACGTGAAGTACGGATTCTACCGCGAGGGGCTGGTGTCGGTCGTTCGCAAGGGCAAGGAGGGCGCCGAACTCATCCAGCAGATGATGGTCGATTTCCGCCAGAATCCGCCCAAGAGCATTCTGGGTTCGCCCGTGGTGAAGATCAACGACTACAAGACGCTGGAGACCCTCGACGTCCGCACGGGCGTGAAGAGCCCCATCGAGGAGGAGTCGAGCAACGTGCTGCAGTGGTTTACCGAGGACGGCACGAAGGTTTCGGTACGTCCGTCGGGTACCGAGCCCAAGATCAAGTTCTATTTCGGCGTGAAGGCTCCGCTGGCTTCGGTGGCCGATTACGACCGGGTGCTGGCCGAACTGGATGCCAAGATCGAGGCGATCAAGGCGGAGCTCAAACTGGTTTAGTGCATAGGGCCGAACCGGAAACATGCGGGAACGCGGGGCACTCCCCCGCGTTCCTCGTTAAAAGAGACGATATATGGAGATCAGTGAATTGCAGCGCCGGGTCGACGACTGGATCCGAACCGTCGGCGTGCGTTATTTCAGCGAATTGACCAATATGGCCGTGCTGACCGAGGAGGTCGGCGAGCTGGCCCGCGTGATGGCCCGCAAATACGGGGACCAGTCCTTCAAGGCGGGCGAGCGGGAGAATCTGTCCGAGGAGATGGCCGACGTGCTGTGGGTGTTGGTCTGCCTGGCTAATCAGACGGGCGTCGACCTCACGGCCGCCATCGAGGAGAGTTTCCGCAAGAAGACCGCACGCGACGCCGACCGTCACCGCAACAATCCGAAACTGCGGGAGTAGACGATAATAGTAGAAAAGAGCAATCGGTCGATTGCTCTTTTTTTGTCATGTTGAGCGGTGAGCCTTCGGGCCCGCAGCCGAAAAATCTCGACGTTGCGGAACATTCATCCTTGCGAAACGTTTCCGCTATTTCACCCGGATCAGGTTCAGGCCGTCGCGGATGGGGACGATGACATTCTCCACGCGCGGATCCTCCACGACCATGCGGTTGAAGGCGACGAGCTCCTGCGTGTGGCGGTCGCCGTGGGCGACCGGGCCGGCGACCTTGCCGTACCAGAGGATGTTGTCGGCGATCAGGACCGAGCCGACGTGCACGAGCGGGAGGCCGCCGCCATCGCCCATCAGCATGCGGTAGTAGGCCGGATATTCCCGTTTGTCGCCGTCGATGAAGACCAGATCGAACGTGCCGCCCAGCCGGGGGGCCAGCTCCAGTGCCGAGCCGATGTGCAGCCGGATCTTTTTGCCGTGGGGGCTGCGGTCGAACCAGGATTGGATGAAGTCGCGCTGCTCGTCGTCCACTTCGAAGGTGTCGATCGTCGCTCCCTCCTCCGTTCCGGCGGCCATCGAGAGGGCCGAATAGCCGGTGAAGGTGCCGATCTCGAGCACCCGCCGCGGGCGGATCATCGCCGTGAGCATGCGCAGCAGCCTGCCCTGAATATGTCCCGAGATCATGCGGGGGGCCACCGTGCGCAGATGGGTCTCGCGGTCGAGCTCCCGCAGGAGCTCCTCTTCGGGCTCCGTGTGTTCGTGTATGTATCGCTCCAGCGGATCCATCAGGCGGGGTAATAACCGTTCTTCGTGAAGGTGTAGAAGGCTGCGATGCGCTCTTCGGTGTCGGCGTCGAGCAGGCGGAGCATTTCGCGGGCGAACTCCGCATAGCCCGTGCCGTTGGCCGTCACGATTCCGCGGTCGCTCACGGCCTGCCGCTCCTCATAGAGGGGGCGCCCCGTGTAGCGACCTCCGCCCCACTGCTCCATCATCTCGGCCGTATTGCCCGTGTGGCGCACCTTGTTCAGGAAGCCGTGCGCCGCCAGAAAGAGCGTGGCGTTGCAGATGGCGCCCACCGGGAGCCGAAGGGCCAGCGCCTGCTCCACCAGCGGAGCGATCCGCTCCGCCTCGGTGCTCTGCCACCCCAGTCCGCCCGCCAGCACCAGCCCGGCGCAGCGTTCGGGAAGCCGGGAGGCGTCGTAGTCGGCCTCGACCCGCATGCCGCCCAGCGAACGGACCGGACGGCCGTCCGGGGTGAGGTATTTCACTTCGTAGCGGCCGGGCGTAACCTCCGGGCCTATAGCTATCCCCGCGCGGAGCGCCGGGGCGAGGTGTGCCGTTTCCCAGTCGGCGAAATCCTCCAGCAGGACGATGATGACTTCTTGTTTCTCCATTTCGTTATTTATTTGTAGATCAGACGTGACGTATGTTCGAATACCTCGGCGGCCGCGTCGGCCAGCTCCGTGGCGGTCAGTGCCTCCACCTTGCGGTAGACCGCCTCCATCGTGTCGACCTCGTTGTGGGCCAGAAAGCTCTTGCCGACCCCCAGCATGTAACCCTCGTTGCTCTCCATCGAGATGGCGAGCTGGGCGATGAACTGCTTCTTGGCCATCGAGAGCTGGCGGGCGGTGAGCCGTTCGGTGCGGAGCCGGTGCAGTTCGCGGTCGATCAGCTCGCAGCAGCGGTCGGCGTGGCCGTGGTCCGAGCTGAAGTAGATGGCTACCATGCCGCTGTCGCCGTAGGGGGTGTAGTTGGCCTCGACCGTGTAGGAGAGTCCGTATTTCTCGCGAACGGTCATATTGAGCCGCGAGTTGGCGCAGGGACCGCCCAGGATGTTGACGGCCAGACTCAGGGGCAGGCGGCGCTTTTCGTCGATCCCGCAGGCGCGGTTGCCGATGATGCAGTGGGTCTGGTGCGTATGCTTCAGGACCGTACGGTCGAAGGGCTCGCAGGGGGCCGGGGCCTGCCGGTCGAACCCCCGCACGGTGGCGGGCATCTCTCCGAAGTATCTGCCGGCGAGGGCCTCTATCGCCTTCGGCGACAGGTTGCCGATCGTGGAGAAGACCATCTGGTCGGTGGTGTAGGTGCGGTCGACGAAGCGGCGGATGGAGTCTCCGTTCTGCCGCTTGAGCGACTGCTTGGAGCCCAGAATGTTGTGGCCCAGTTCCGAATCGGCGAAGAGCAGATCCTCGAACGTGTCGTAGATCAGATCGGCCGGAGAGTCCTTGTAGGTGTTGATCTCGTCGTAGATCACCTCGCGCTCCTTCTCCAGTTCCCGGTCGGGAAAGGTGGAGCGGAAGGCGATGTCGGCTATCAGCTCCGCCGCCTTGGCGAAGTCGCCCCGCAGTACCGTGGCGTGAAGCGTGGTGTCCTCCTTGGTGGTGAAGGCGTTCAGTTCGCCTCCCAGATTCTCCAGCCGGCAGTTCACCTGCCAGGCCTTGCGCCGGGCGGTCCCCTTGAAGAAGGCGTGCTCGGCGAAGTGGGCCAGACCGTACTCGGCCGGCAGTTCGTCGCGGCTGCCCGCATTGACGCAGAGGGCGCAGCGGGCCACGTTGCCCTTCACCTGCCGGTGAATGCCCCGAATGCCGTTGGGGAGTGTATAGGTATGGAATTCCATCTATTTTTCGTCTCGTTTTTTCAGGAAACGGCCCGTATGGCTCGCTTCGCACCGCTCCAGATCGTCGGGCGTGCCGGCGAAGACCACTTCGCCGCCTCCGTCGCCCGCCTCGGGGCCCAGGTCGATCACCCAGTCGGCGCACCGGATCACCTCCATGTTGTGCTCCACGATCACCACCGTGTGCCCTTTCGCGATCAGGGCCCGGAAGGCATCCAGCAGCTTTCCGATATCGTTGAAGTGCAGTCCCGTAGTGGGCTCGTCGAAGATGAAGAGCATGTTGCCGCCGGCCGAATCCTTCGACAGGAACGACGCCAGCTTCACGCGCTGGCTCTCGCCGCCCGAGAGGGTCGACGAGGACTGCCCCAGCCGGACATAGCCCAGCCCGACCTCCTGCAACGGCTTCATCCGCTCCACGATCCGGCGGCAGGTGGCGCTCTTCTCGTCCGCGCCGAAGAAGGCGATGGCATCGTCCACGCTCATTTCCAGCACGTCGCAGATATTCTTGTCCCGGTATTTCACCTCCAGAATCTCGTCCTTGAACCGCTTCCCGCCGCAGGCCTCGCAGACCAGCGTGACGTCGGCCATGAACTGCATGCCCACCTTGATGGTTCCCTCGCCCTGGCACTCCTCGCACCGCCCGCCGGGGACGTTGAACGAGAACTGCGCGGGCGTGATGCCCGAGTGGCGGGCATAAGGCTGTTCGGAGAAGAGCTTCCGGATCTCGTCGTAGGCCTTGACGTAAGTCACCGGGTTCGAACGCGACGACTTGCCGATCGGGTTCTGGTCGACCATCTCCACCGCCTTCAGGAGCGACAGGTCGCCCTCCAGCGAGTCGAAGTCGCCGGGCTTCGTGCCCGCATCGAGCAGAAGCCGGCGCAGTGCCGGATAGAGAATGCCCCGGATGAGCGACGACTTGCCCGATCCGCTGACGCCCGTGACGCAGGTCATCACCCCCAGCGGGATGCGGACGTCGATGTTCCTGAGGTTGTTCTCCCGGGCCCCGCGAATCGTGATCGCATGACTCCAGCCGCGCCGCACCTCGGGTACGGCGATTCGTCTGCGCCCCGTGAGGTAGTCGGCCGTGAGCCCCTTGCCGTGGGCGAGCAGCTCGGTCATGGGCCCCTGGAAGACTACCCTGCCGCCGTTTTCGCCCGCCTCGGGTCCGATGTCGACCAGGTAGTCCGCCGCACGGATCACCTCCTCCTCGTGCTCCACCACGATCACCGTGTTGCCGATGTCGCGCAACTGCTTGAGCACCTTGATCAGCCGGTGCGTGTCGCGCGGGTGCAGGCCGATGGACGGCTCGTCGAGGATGTAGAGTGACCCCACCAGACTGCTGCCCAGCGAGGTGGAGAGGTTGATGCGCTGGCTCTCGCCGCCCGAGAGGGTCGACGACAGCCGGTCGAGGGTCAGGTAGCCCAACCCCACGTCCGAGAGGTATTGCAGTCGGTTCCGGATCTCGAGCAGCATCCGCCGCGATGTCGCGGCGTCGTGCTCGTCGAGCTCCAGCCCGTTGAAGAATCCGATCGCTTCGTCGACCGGCATGCGCACCAGATCGGCTATGGTCTTGCCGCCCACCCGGACGTACAGCGCCTCCTTGCGCAGCCGGCTGCCTCCGCACTCCGGGCAGAGGGTCTTTCCCGTGTAGCGGGCCTTCATCACGCGGAACTGGATCTTGTGGCGCTCCGAGTCGATGTATTGGAAAAAGTCGTTCAGGCCGTGGAAATATTCGTTGCCGCGCCACAGCAGGAGCTTCTGCTCGTGGGTGAGCTCGTGGAACGGCGTGTGGATCGGAAAATCGAAATGGGAGGCGGTGGCGACCAGCTGGTCCTTCCAGCGGCGCATCGTCTCGCCGCGCCAGCAGGCTATCGCATCCTCGTAGACGGTCTTGTTCTTGTCGGGCACGACCAGATCCTCGTCGATGCCGGTCACCTTGCCGTATCCCTCGCACAAGGGACAGGCCCCCAGCGGGTTGTTGAAGCTGAACAGGTGCTCGGTGGGGCGTTCGAACTCGATGCCGTCGGCTTCGAAGCGCGAGGAGAAGTCGTGCAGCCGCTCGCCGCAGAGGAGCGAGCATACCCCGTTGCCGTAGGAGAAGGCGCGTGCCACGGAGTCGCGCAGGCGGCTCGTCGCATCGTCGTCGAGGGGCAGCTTCATGCGGTCGACGACCACGCGCAGCCGCTCGGCCGGCGTCCGTTCGTCCACCTCGGGGATGAACTCCTCGATTAGGCGGACCCGTTCGCCGTCGTAGACGCGCAGCAGACCGTCGCTCAGGGCCAGCGTAAGCCGTTCGATTACCCCCTGCCCCGGCTTGAGCGGCATCGGAGCCATCACGTGCAGCCGTTCGCCGTCGGGCTGCGTGGCCGCCCAGGCGGCCACGTCATCCACCTCGTAGCACTTCACCTCGCAGCCCGATACGGGCGAGAAGGTGTGCCCGGCGCGGGCGAAGAGCAGTTTCAGGTAGTCGTATATTTCGGTCGTGGTGCCTACGGTCGAGCGGGGATTGCGCGTGTTGACCTTCTGTTCGATGGCGATGGCCGGCGCGATGCCCGAGATGATGTCGACGTCGGGTTTGTTCACCCGGCCCAGGAATTGACGGGCATAGGCCGACAGGCTCTCCACGTAGCGGCGCTGCCCCTCGGCGAAGATGGTGTCGAAGGCCAGCGTCGACTTGCCCGAGCCCGAAGGCCCCGTGACGACGGTCAGCGTATCGTGCGGGATGTGCACCTCGATATTCTTGAGATTGTGCACCCGCGCCCCCTTTATGTAGATTTCGTCCATGCGATTCTGTTTCTGAAAAAGTTTGCGCCGGTCCTCAGCCGGCGATCTCGATTTCGGCCCCCTCCACCTTCCGGAGCTTGCCGGCCAGCCCCTCCGCCTTCGACCGGCGGATCGTGAGGGTCATCGTGCAGAGGTTGTCGAACTGCTGGTTTGCGATGCGGGGCTGCTCCTCCTTGACGATGCGCATCACGTCGTTCATGGCCAGGTACGAAAAGCGCACCTCGATCCGGGTGTCCACCGTGCGTTCGACCTTCTCTCCGGCCGCCAGCACCTCCTGCGCCGCCTCCTTGTAGGCGGCGATCAGTCCCGGAACTCCCAGTTTCGTGCCGCCGAAGTAGCGGACCACCACGACCAGACAGTTCGTTACCCCGGCCGAGAGCAGCTGTCCCAGAATCGGCCGGCCGGCCGTGCCCGAGGGCTCGCCGTCGTCGTTCGAGCGGAACGGTTCGCCGGTCGGCCCCAGTCGCCAGGCGTAGCAGTGGTGCGTGGCGTCGTAGAAGCGTTTGCGCAGGGCGTCGAGCGCCTCGCGGATCTGCTCCTCGTTCTCCACGGGATAGGCGAACGAGAGAAACTTGCTGCTCCGTTCGCGGCTGCTCGCTTCGGCCGGGCGGGCCAGGGTGAGATAGCTGTCCGTCGTCTCCACCGCCTATCTTACCTTTTTGAAGAGACGGTTCCAGCGGATGTTCGCCGGGAAAGACTTGTCGCGGTCGAGCGAAAGCCAGATGAACGAGGCCTTGCCGACGATATGGTCTTCGGGAACGAAGCCCCAGAAGCGCGAGTCGGCCGAGTTGTGGCGGTTGTCGCCCATCATCCAGTAGTAGTCCATCGCGAAGGTGTAGCTGTCGGCGGGCTCGCCGTCGATCCGGATCGCGCCGTCGCGCACCTCCAGATCGTGCCCCTCGTAGAGGGTGATGATCCGTTCGTAGAGAGGCAGGTTCTCGGGCGTGAGCTTCACGGTAGCTCCCCGCTGCGGAATCCAGATCGGACCGTAGTTGTCGGTGTTCCATCCCTCGCGACCGTCGTGCGGGAAGACGTCCGCCGAGGTGCCCTGCGCCATGTAGCGCTCCACGGCGATTACGTTCTCCAGCCGGCGCAGCTCTGCGGCCGCCTCGTCGGTGAGGGGCATGTAGTAGATGCCGCCCTGACGGTTGTACTCGGTGACGCCGAGGTTTTCCAGTGCGTACTGCGAGAGCGGAGCGGCCGTCTGCACGGTGTGAAGATACTGTTTGCCCGGGATTTCGGTCTGCGGTTCGGAGTTGATGTAGACCTCCGACCGGATGATCTGCAGCGTATCGCCTGGCAGGGCTACGCAGCGCTTGATGTAGTGCTCGCGCTTGTCGACGGGACGCGAAATGACCGTGTAGTCATGGAACAGCCGGCGGCGTCCCTCCTTCGCTCCGAACTGCCGCTCGTAGTCGCGCAGCACGTCGTAGTAGGTCACGTTCTGCGCCTCGAGCAGCACGGTGTCGCCCGCCGGGAAGTTGAAGACCACGGCGTCGTTGCGCTCCACCTTGCCCCACCCCTTGAGCCGGCGGTAGGGCCACTTCACGCACTCGGAGTAGGATTTCTTGTCGGTCGAGAAGGGCATGGTGTGGTGTACGAAGGGAAAGGCCACGGGCGTGTTGGGCATCTTGGGGCCGTAGGCCGCCTTGCTTACGTAAAGGTAGTCGCCCACCAGCAGCGACTTCTCCATCGAAGACGACGGGATGACGTACATCTGGAAGAAGAAGATGTGGATGAGCGAGGCGACCACCGTGGCGAAGACGATGGCGTTCACCCACTCGTAGACGAACTTGTAGCCGCTCGACCGCCGGCACAACTCCTCGTTGCGGTGCCAGACGTAACGGTAGAAGAAACGGGTGATGTAGAGGTCGAAGATGACGATCAGACCCAGCAGCAGCCACGGATTGCCGGTCCAGACCACGAACCAGAGCGTGTAGAGCACCGAGGCCAGCGCGAAGCCCACCCAGCGGTTGGCGAAGAACTTTTTGATTGCGTTCAGCATGTTTTTTTTCGGATTCCGTTTATTTCGATATGATTCAGAACGTTTCGCGGCGTATGTTTATTGTGCCTCCTCTGCGCCCAGCAGGTCGTCCATCGTGTAGACGCCCCGTCTGCCGCAGAGGAATTCGGCGGCGACGACGGCCCCCTGGGCCAGCGTCCTGCGGTTCTTGATCTCGTGACGCAGTTGCAGCAGGTCGTCCTCGGATTCGTAGGTCACGGTGTGGATGCCCGGTACCATGCCTTCGCGCACGGAGGTGATGGCGATCCGGTCCGGAGCCGCCGCGGGTTCGTTCACCCACCCTGCCTTGCGGTCGATCTCCGAAAGGATGCCCTCGGCCAGCGTGATGGCCGTGCCGCTGGGCGCGTCCTTCTTCTGCGTGTGGTGCACCTCCCCGATGGCGACCTCGTACTGCCCGAAACGGTTCATCATCCGTGCCAGACGGCGGTTGAGCCGGAACAGCAGGTTGACTCCCAGGCAGAAATTGGAGGCGTAGAAGAGGGCTCCGCCCCGCTCGCGGCAGAGTGACTCCAGCTCTGCGAGCCGCTCCGTCCAGCCCGTCGTGCCGCTTACGACCGGTACGCCGCACTCGATGCAGCGGCGGATGTTGTCGTAGGCCGTGGCGGGGGTGGTGAACTCCAGCGCGACGTCGATGCCGCGGAGGTGTCCGGCGTCCAGCTCCTGCGCATTGTCGCAGTCGATGATGAGCGCCGCTTCATGGCCGCGCTCCCGGAGCAGTTTTTCGATCTCCCGCCCCATCTTTCCGTATCCTATGATTGCACACTTCATATATTACCTTATTTAATCATGCAAAGGTACGAATTTTCCCGTTATCTGCAACCGAATCCGTAATCGGGTTACGGATAACGGGAATCCGTATGAGGTGAAATGGCGGAATACGTGCTATCTTTGCATCGCAAAAAACCGAAGACACGACTATGAAGACCATTTCCGATACCGAATTCGGAGGCGAGCGTCCGCTGTTCGCCTCGCACGACCTGCGGCTGGAGAACGTAACGATCCATGCCGGCGAATCGGCCCTGAAGGAGTGCGGCCGTATCGAGGCCGTCGGGTGCCGTTTCGAGGGGAAATATCCCTTCTGGCACGTGGACGGCTTCACGGTGGAGCGCTGCCGCTTTACCGAAGGGGCCCGCGCCGCACTCTGGTATTCGCGGAACCTGCTGATGACTGACACGCTGGTCGAGGCGCCCAAGATGTTCCGCGAGATGGAGAACCTGAAGCTCGAGAACGTGCGGATCCCCGATGCGCAGGAGACCTTGTGGCACTGCCGCAGGGTCGAACTGAAGAACGTGGAGGTCGACCGCGCCGACTACCTCTTCCTGCACAGCGAGGACATCCGGATCGAGAACTACCGCCAGCAGGGCGACTACTCGTTCCAGTACTGCCGCAACGTGGAGATCCGCAACGCCGTCATCCGTTCGAAGGACGCCTTCTGGAACACGGAGGACGTGACGGTCTACGACTCCGAGATCAACGGCGAATACCTGGGCTGGCACTCCCGCCGGCTGCGGCTGGTGAACTGCCGCATCTCGGGCACGCAGCCGCTCTGCTACGCCCGCGATCTGGTGATGGAGAACTGCACGATGGCCGACGACTGCGACCTCGCTTTCGAGTGCAGCAGCCTGCGGGCCACCATCGACGGCCCGGTCCGCAGCGTGAAGAACCCCCGCTCGGGTTCGGTCACCGCCGCCGGCTTCGGCGAGATCATTTTCAACGAATATGCTCCGGAGCCTGCCGACTGCGTGTTGAGGCTCGCGAACGGTCGTCCGGCCTTCGGGAGCGGAAAAACGGAATTTACGGAATAGATCAGAGTACGCATGATGAAATACGATTTCGACGAGGTCGTGCCCCGTCGCGGGACGAACTCCTACAAGTGGGATACGCCCGAAGAGGAGGGCGTGCTGCCGATGTGGGTGGCCGACATGGATTTCCGGACCGCTCCGGCCGTGACCGAGGCGCTGCGGCGACGGGTGGAACACGGCATATTCGGTTATACGAAGGTGCCGGGCGCCTATTACGAATCGGTGGTCCGGTGGTTCGCGGGCCGGCACGGCTGGCGGATCGAGCCGCAGTGGATCGTCTACACAAGCGGTGTGGTCCCGGCCCTTTCTGCCGTCATCAAGGCCTTGACCCGGCCGGGCGACAAGGTGATTGTCCAGACCCCGGCTTACAACTGCTTCTTTTCGTCGATCCGCAACAACGGGTGCGAGCTGTCGGCCAGTCCGCTCGTCTGCCGCGAGGGTCGCTATACGATCGATTTCGACGACCTGGAGGCCCGGGCGGCCGATCCGCAGGCGAAACTGCTACTGCTCTGCAATCCGCACAATCCGGCGGGCCGGGTCTGGACGGCCGGGGAGCTGCGCCGCGTGGGCGAAATCTGCCTGCGCCACGGGGTGTTCGTCCTCTCGGACGAGATTCATTGCGAACTGACCTATGCCGGGCACGACTATACGCCCTTCGCCTCGATCTGCGAGCGGTTCCGCCGGAACTCCGTGACCTGCGTATCGCCCAGCAAGGCCTTCAATATTGCGGGGTTGCAGATTGCCGACATCATAGCCTCCGACGACGGGATCCGCCGGCGGATCGACCGGGCCGTCAACATCAACGAGGTGTGCGACGTCAACCCCTTCGGTGTCGTGGCTACGATGGCCGCCTACGACGAGGGTGCCGAATGGCTCGATGCGCTGCGGGCCTATCTCTGGGAGAACTACCTCTGCGTGAAGCGGTTCTTCGCCGAGCGGCTGCCCGACTACCCCATCCTGCCGCTCGAAGGGACCTATCTGGTCTGGATCGACTGCCGGGCGTCGGGCGTCGGGTCGGACCGCACGACCCGTTTGCTGGAGGAGGCGAAGGTGCTGGTCAACTCCGGCACGATGTACGGCCCCGGCGGCGAGGGCTTTCTGCGCCTGAATATCGCCTGCCCGCGCAGCCTCCTGGTCGAAGGGCTGGAGCGCATGGCGGGCGTGCTCGCCCCGTTTCGGCACCTTTAGCGAGGGCCCGATTTGCGGTCATTCGGACGATTTTTGTCGCGAAGCCTTTCTTTATTCGAAAATAAATCGTAACTTTCCGTAGTGTTAAACGGATTATTTGAAATCCAAAAGAGAAAATAAACTGTAAAATCGTTACGATAATGGAAAAAGAAGTCTTGAAGACACGTACCGAGAGCGACCTGCTCGGCAGTGTGGAGGTTCCCGAAAACGTATTGTACGGCGTGCAGACCATGCGCGGTCTGGAGAATTTCGCCATCAGCAAGTTCCGCTTGTGCGAGTATCCCCGCTTCATCGAGGGGTTGGCCATCGTGAAGCTGGGTGCGGCCATCGCCAACCACGAAATGGGGCTGCTGCCCGACGACATGTTCGAGGCTATCGCCCAAGCCTGCCGCGAGATTCGCGACGGAAAGCATCACGAGTTCTTCCCCGTGGACATGATTCAGGGCGGAGCCGGCACGACCACCAACATGAACGCGAACGAGGTGATCGCCAACCGGGCGCTGGAGATCATGGGCCACCGCCGCGGCGAGTACCAGTACTGCTCGCCCAACGACCACGTCAATTGCTCGCAGTCGACCAACGACGCCTATCCCTCGGCCCTCCACATGGGTCTCTACGCCACGCACCTCGAACTGCGCGAACATCTCATGCAGTTGATCGACGCCTTCTCGCGCAAGGGCGACGAGTTCGCCCACGTGCTCAAGATGGGCCGCACGCAGTTGCAGGATGCCGTGCCCATGACGCTGGGCCAGACCTTCAAGGGCTTCGCGAGCGTGCTGCAGGGCGAGGTGGACAACCTCGACCACGCCGCGCTGGAGTTCCTTTCGATCAACATGGGCGCTACGGCCATCGGTACGGGCATCTGCGCCGAGCCGGGCTATGCCGAGCGCTGCACGGCCGCCATCCGCGAGATCACGGGCTGGGACGTGACCCTGGCCGAGGATCTGGTGGGCGCCACCTCCGATACGGTCTGCATGGTCGGTTATTCGTCGGCCATGAAGCGGATCGCCTCCAAGATGAACAAGATCTGCAACGACCTGCGGCTGTTGTCGTCGGGCCCCCGCTGCGGTCTGAACGAGTTCAACCTGCCGGCCCGTCAGCCCGGCTCGTCGATCATGCCCGGCAAGGTGAACCCCGTGATTCCCGAGGTGATGAACCAGATCGCCTTCAAGGTGATCGGCAACGAGCTGTGCGTGACGATGGCCGACGAGGCCGCCCAGATGGAACTCAACGCCATGGAGCCCGTCATGGCGCAGTGCTGCTTCGAGTCGGCCGAGCTGCTGATGAACGGCTTCGACACCCTGCGCATCCGTTGCGTCGAGGGCATCACGGCCAACGAGGAGCGCTGCCTGAAGTACGTGCACGACAGCATCGGCGTCGTGACGGCCCTCAATCCCATCATCGGCTACAAGAACTCCACCAAGATCGCCAAGGAGGCGCTCGCGACCGGTCGCGGCGTCTATGAGCTGGTGTTGGAGCATGGCATTCTTTCGCGCGAGGAGCTGGACGAGGTGCTGAAGCCCGAGAACATGATCCACCCCGTGAAACTGGATATCAAGCCGCGCCGATAACGGAAAAATTTCGTAATTTTGCGGCAAAACAAGGAGACATGCGCTATTTCGTAGAGTTACGATACCTGGGCAGGGCCTACTGCGGCTGGCAGTGCCAGCCCGACCAGCCGACCGTGCAGGAGACGGTGAACCGGGCTCTCTCCACCCTGCTGCGGGCGGAGATCGGAGTCACGGGTGCCGGCCGTACCGATACGGGTGTTAATGCCTCCTATTACGTGGCTCATTTCGACTGCCCGGCACCGATTGCCGATGTCGGGCAGTTGATCTACAAGCTCAACTTTCTGCTCCCCGGCGACATCGCCGTCTCGGCGATCCGCCCGGTGCGTCCCGATGCGCATGCCCGCTTCGACGCCCGCGAACGCGAGTACCGCTACTTCATCGAGCGGAGGAAGAACCCCTTCTCGCGCGACCTGTCGTGGCAGTACTACGTGCCCCTCGATCTGGAGCGGATGAATCGCGCGGCGGCCCTGCTGCCGGAGTTCGACGACTTCACTTCGTTCGCCAAGCTCAACTCCAACAACAAGACCAACATCTGCCGCATCTCGCATGCCGCCTGGACCGAGCAGTCGGAGGATGTGTGGCGCTTCACGATCCGGGCCGACCGTTTTCTGCGGAACATGGTGCGTTCAATCGTCGGAACGCTGGTCGACGTGGGACGCGGCCGCTATACGGTGGAGCAGTTCCGCGAGATCGTCGCCGCCCGTGACCTCTCGCGCTCGAGCGCCGGGGCGCCGGCCCAGGGGCTTTTCCTGAGCGACGTCACCTACAAGGACGACATTTATTTGTAACTGAATGATTGGATTTATGGGAACTATTATCTATTTGGCCGGTCTGGTTTGCGCCGTATGGTGCGTGCTGGATATCTGGAAGAAGCCGATGGCTCTCCCCGGCAAGGTTATCACCGCGCTGGCGGTTCTGCTTACCAGCTGGGTCGGTATTCTGATTTACTATTTCTGGGCCCGCGAACACGTGACCGAGTGGTTCAAGTAACCGGCATGCAGAAAACGGGCACGCAAGGACATGATCCGTGCGGGCCCGTTTTATAGGTACCGGTGAAAGACTTGCGGTTGCCGAAGGGCGTGGGTCGGTCAACGTCGAAACCCCTCGATTCCGCTGTCGCTCCACTCGGGGTGACACCGGTGTATAACGCCGGTTTTGTCCGGGATGGGATGCCGAAGGGCGTGCACTGCGTGTCCTTGGGATCCCTCGACTGCACTTCGTTTCGCTCGGGATGACAGAACAATGCACAATTCTCAATTATTCGGTATCTGTCACCTTGAGCGAAGCGTCGAAGACGCGAAGTCGAAAGGTCTCGACCTGGCGGACATTCACCATTACCCCCCCCCTCGACGACAGATAGAGCAGCCTCGCCCGACGGGCGAGGCTGCTCTGTATTTACAGATGGATGGCTGCGCCCAGCGCCGCCTCCGCCGCTTCCATCACTCCCTCGTTCAGGGTCGGATGGGCGTGAATGGTGCGGGCGATCTGGTGGGCCGTGACGCCCAGCCGTTTGGCGAGCGTGGGTTCGGCCAGCATCTCGGTGACGTTGGCACCGATCAGATGGGCGCCGATCAGCCGCTCCTCGGCATCGAAGATCAGCTTCACGAAGCCGTCGCGGTCGCCTGCGGCGGTCGCCTTGCCCGATGCGGTGAAGGGGAAACGCCCCACCTTGACCTCAATGCCCCGCTCGCGGGCCTGCTGCTCGGTCAGACCGACGGAGGCCACCTCGGGCGAGGTGAAGATGCACGAAGGGATGGTCGAATAGTCCACCGGCTCGGGATTCAGTCCGCAGATGGCCTCCACGCAGCAGATGGCCTCGGCCGAGGCGACGTGGGCCAGGGCCGGCGTGGGGACGATGTCGCCGATGGCGTAGATGCCGCCGATGTTGGTGCGGAAATATTCGTCCACGACGATCTTGCCGCGCTCGGTTTTCACGCCGCACGCCTCCAGACCGATGTTTTCGATGTTGGCGGCGATGCCCACGGCCGAGAGCACCGTCTCGGCGTCGAGCTCCTGCACCCCCTTTTTCCCCTCGACGGTGACTTTGCAGCGGCCCTCTCCGATCTCCACCCCCTTGACGGTGGTGGAGGTCATCACCGTGGCGCGCAGTTTGCGGAAAGCCCGCTCCATCGCCTTCGAAACCTCCTCGTCCTCGAGCGGCAGCATGCGGTCGAGATACTCCACGACGGTAACCTTCGATCCCAGGGCCGCGTAGAGCCAGGCGAACTCGCAGCCGATGGCTCCCGATCCCACCACGACGATCGATTCGGGGATGCGCTTCAGTGTCAGGGCCTGCTTCGACGTGAGCACGTGTTCGCCGTCGACGGGCAGGAAAGGCATCTCGCGCGGACGGGCTCCCGTAGCCAGAATGATGTGGTCGGCCTCGTATTCGGTGCCGTCGACCGCAACCCGTCCCGGTTCTTCCAAGACGCCGGTTCCGGCGAGCAGATCGATGGCGTTCTTCTTCAGCAGGAACTGAACCCCCTTGCTCATGGTTTCTGCGACCGTGCGCGACCGCGCCACGATGGCCTCCATGTCGGGACGGGCTTCGCCGTCGAGCTGTACGCCGTAGTGCGCGGCGTTGCGGCAATACTGATAGACCTGCGCACTCTTGAGGAGCGCTTTGGTGGGGATGCAGCCCCAGTTCAGGCAGACGCCGCCCGGCTCGGCCCGCTCGACGAGCGCTACCTTCCGGCCCAGCTGGGCCGCCCGGATGGCCGCAACATAGCCGCCCGGACCGCTGCCGATGACGATGATGTCGTATTTCATTACTTTAATCTTATTTGGTCTTCACAACTTTCAAAATCTCGCCGTTGTCGGCGGCCACGGCCCGCTTCCAGGCTTCGTTGTAACCCGGGAACTGAATCCGGTCGGGAATCTGCTTGCCCGTTCCGTTGTCCACGAAGTGAGCCGGCGAGGGGTTGTCCAGATACTCCAGCACGGTTCCGTGCTCGCTTTTCACGTTGCCGTCCACGTATTTCAACAGCAGGTAGCGGTCGAGCGTCTGCCAGCGGTCGAAGAGCTCCCCGGCCTTGCGGACGGAGTAGGCGGTCAGCTTCTTGCGGCGGGCCTTCGCCTTGTCGGATGCCGCGGCGTCCTGCCGCTCGACCTCCTCCAGACAGCCGTTCTCCCACGCGTCGACGGTCCGGCGGATATCGGCTGAGATGGCGTCGTAACGCATGTATGCAAAATTCGTGACACGGTTGAAGAGCCAGAAGGCGGAGGTGGGCGACCAGTCGAGCATCGAGCCGTCGTCCTCGCGGAAGCAGGCGGGAACCTCGGTGGTCGAGCAGTAGATCGGGGTCAGGCACGAGGTGGCGGCATCATCCACGCCGAACCAGAGAATGCCCATGTCGTCGGGCAGCTGGGGCCGGGCCTGCGCCACGAACCAGAATCCGGTCTGCTGGGTCGCCGTGGCGCGCTCGTTGCAGTACTCCGTGCCGTCGACCTCGAAGTACATCGGCCGCCAGCGATAGGGGCAGGCGTGGCCCCCGGCGCCGAGGTCCTTCGTCATGTCCATCTTCGTCCCCTCGTAGTGGTCGCGCATGCAGTCGAAGAGCTGTTTGGGGGCTACCTGCTGCGCGGGTTTCACCCACAGCGGCATCCGGTTCTTCGGGTTGTAGCCCATGGCGTAATCCTCGTAACGGTCCATCCCCTCGGCTACGGTGCGGAAGAAGGCCCACACGCGCGCTTCGCAACCGCGAAGGGCGCCGAAATCGGCCGGAGCATAGGCGTCGGCGAAGCTGAACTCCTCCTCCGGGCCGTCGTAATAGCCCATTTCGCGGGCGAACGAAACCACGTCGGGGGCGTAGAGGCAGTTTTCGGGGTCATTCTTGGGGAAGGTGGTGATGCGTGCCTGGTTGGCATGGCCCGAAACATAGCCGTCGGGAATGCGGCGTGCCACCCACACGATACCGCGCCGGGTGTTCGTGCCGTCGGCATCGAGTTTGCAGCCCTTGCCGATGAGCTCCATGATCCAGGCCTCGTTCGGGTCGGCGATGGAGAAGGATTCGCCTCCCGAGACATATCCGTAGGCATTTGCCAGTTCGGCTATCGTGCGAATGGCCTCGCGGGCCGTGCGGGCCCGCTGCAGAGTGATGTAGATCAGCGAGCCGTAGTCGATCCCGCCGGTCGAGTCGGCCAGTTCGGAACGGCCGCCGAAGGTGGTCTCGGCGATGATGAGCGAGTGCTCGTTCATGTTGCCCACGGTCGAAAAGGTGAAGGGAACCTGCGGGATATCGCCCAGATAGCGTCCCGTGTCCCACTCCTCGACGCGCAGCATCGATCCGGGGCGGAACCGGCCGCCTGGGGTGTGGTAGAGACAGCCGTAGAGCTGGTGCGAGTCGGCGGCGTAGGTCACCATCACGGAGCCGTCGGTCGAGGCCCCTTTGGTGACGATGAAGTTGGTGCAGGCCTCGGTCCCGGTCCACGAGAGAACGGCGGCGAGGGTTGTCAGACAGATTTTGTGGAATTCTTTCATCGGTTTATCGGGTTAAATCCGAACAAATATAGGAATTTTGCCTAACTTTGCCAAACAGAACAGGAAAAACCATGTCCGTATCTTCACGACTCAACGAAATACGCGGGCAGCTGCCCGCCGGCGTCACGCTCGTCGCCGTCTCGAAAACCCATCCGGCCGACCGGGTCGCCGAGGCCTACGCCGCCGGGCAGCGGATCTTCGGCGAGAGCCGGCCGCAGGAGCTCAAGGCGAAAGCCGAGGCTCTGCCGCGCGACATCGAATGGCACATGATCGGCCATCTGCAAACCAACAAGGTGCGCATGCTGATGCCCTACGTCGCCTGCATCCAGTCGGTGGACAGCGAACGGCTGCTGGCCTGCATCGACAGCGAGGCCGCCCGTCTGGACCGCACGGTGAATGTCCTGCTGGAGATTCACGTCGCACGCGAGGAGAGCAAGTCGGGCTGGGAGCCCGGGGAGCTGGAGCGCTACGTAGCCTCGGGGAATTGGCGCATGCTGCATCACCTCCGTTTCCGTGGGGTGATGGGTATCGCCTCCCATACGGACGACGAAGCGGTCGTGCG
Source organism: uncultured Alistipes sp. (assembly GCA_910577475.1). Classification (GTDB taxonomy): domain Bacteria; phylum Bacteroidota; class Bacteroidia; order Bacteroidales; family Rikenellaceae; genus Alistipes. The sequence goes on along the minus strand of CAJTLJ010000004.1, from coordinate 118,796 downwards.
GCGCGATTTCGAGGCACTGGCAGCCTGGCGCGAACGGCTGGCGCCTCTGTTCGGTCCGCAGTTCGACACCCTGTCCATGGGCATGTCGCACGACTGGCCGCTGGCCGTCGCCTGCGGCGCTACGGTGGTGCGGGTCGGTTCGTCGATCTTCGGCGAACGGGACTATTCGAAGTAAGGTAAAAAAGCGTGTGCCGAAATTCATATTTCGGCACACGCTTTTTATGCAGCGCAGCAGTGGCGCATCTCTTTTGCGGATGCGGTCCGTCTACTGCTCGAACGAGTGGATTACCACGCCAGAACGGAGTTTCGGTTCGAACCAGGTGGTCTTCGGAGGCATGATGTTGCCCGTATCGGCGATGTTGATGAGTTGCTGCATCGAAACGGGATAGAGGGCGAAGGCCACCTTCATCTCGCCGCTGTCGACGCGTTTCTTCAGCTCGCCCAGGCCGCGGATGCCGCCCACGAAGTCGATTCGCTTCGAGGTGCGCAGGTCCTGGATGCCCAGCAGCTTGTCCAGCACCCGGTTCGAGAGAACCGTAACGTCCAGCACGCCGATCGGATCGTTGTCGTCGTAGGTGCCGGGCTTGGCCTTCAGCGAGTACCACTCGCCTTCGAGGTACATCGAGAAATCGTGCAGGCCGCTCGGGTGGTAGATCTCGCTGCCCCGCTTTTCGACCTCGAAATCGGTCGTCAGCGCGTCGAGCAGTTCGGCGGGCGTCATGCCGTTGAGGTCCTTCACCACGCGGTTGTAGTCGATGATGCGCAGCTGGCTGGCCGGGAACGTAACGGCCAGGAAATAGCAGTATTCCTCCTCGCCGGTGTGGTTCGGATTCTTCTCGCGGCACTCCTGGCCCACGCGGGCAGCGGCGGCCGTGCGGTGGTGTCCGTCGGCGACGTAGAGCGCCGGGATGCCGGCGAAGATCTCCGTCAGGCGGTCGTTGAGGGCCTTGTCGCGAATCACCCACATGTGGTGGCCGAAGCCGTCGGCAGCCGTGAAGTCGTAGTCGGCGGGGTTCTCCTTCACCACCTTCTCGACGATGGCGTCGATCTCCTTGTCGTCGGGATAGGCGAAGAAGACCGGCTCGATGTTGGCCTGCTGGTTGCGCACGTGGATCATGCGGTCCTCCTCCTTGTCGGGGCGGGTCAGCTCGTGCTTCTTGATGGCCCCCGAGAGGTAGTCCTCGAAATGGCAGCACATGGCCAGACCGTACTGCGTGCTGCCCTCCATCGTCTGGGCATAGATATAGTAGTGCTCCTGGTCGTCCTGCTGGAGCCACCCTTTTTCGCGCCACAGGCGGAAATTCTCCATCGCTTTCTCGTAGACCTCCTGCGAATGTTCGTCGGCGATCGGATCGAAGTCGATTTCGGGTTTGATGATATGTAGCAGCGAGCGTTCCGTGGCTTCGGCCTTCGCCTCGGCGGAGTTCAGAACGTCGTAGGGACGCGAAGCCACCTCCGAGGCGTACTGCTTCGGAGGACGGATTCCGCGGAAAGGTTTGATACGTACCATAGTGATGTAGTTTTAAGGTTTTGCGGGATTTCCGAAAGGGTTTCCGCATCCGCCGGTCCGTTGCCCACGGCGTTCCGCCGTGATTCCAATTGCCGACCCCACCCCCGATCCCTCCCTCGGGGAGGGGTGCAGATGGCGTGCTTTCCGGCTTTCGACCGTTCGGAGCTTCGCCCCGTTTCGATTTATCCGTCGATCAGGTTGTTTTTACTTGTTTACCTGGAAACGGGTGATGCCCTCCTTGAGGTACCCCACCACCTGACGGGCGGCGGCCAGACCGGCGTTGATGTTGGCTTCGGCGGTCTCGGCACCCATCTTCTTCGGGGTGGCGAATACCCGGTTGCCGAACTTCTCGTTCAGTTCGGCCTGGGTCTCGGCGGCGATGTCGGTGATGTATTTCAGATCCTCGCGCTCCTGCAACGCCTCGGCAAGGCCGGCTTCGTCGATCACCTCCTTGCGGGCCGTGTTCACCAGCACTGCGCCTTTGGGCATAGAGGTCAGCAGCTTGCGGCCGATCGACTTCTTGGTTTCGGGCGTGGCGGGAATGTGCAGCGAGAGGAAATCGGACTGCGCGTAGAGCTCCTCGATGCTGGAGACGGCCTTCACGCCGTCGGCCTCGAATACGGCCGGATCTGTGATGAAGGGGTCGAAGGCGATGACGTTCATGCCCAGCGCCTTGCCCTTGCGGCCCACGAGCTTGCCCACGTTGCCGTATGCGTGGATGCCGAGGGTCTTGCCCTGGATCTCGCGGCCCGTGCCGGGGGTGAAGCGGTTGCGCGACATGTAGATCATGAACGAGAGCGCCAGTTCGGCCACGGCATTCGAGTTCTGCCCGGGGGTGTTCATCACCACGATGCCGCGCTCGGTGGCGGCCGCCAGGTCCACGTTGTCGTAGCCGGCGCCGGCACGCACCACGATCTTCAGGTTCTTCGCGGCGGCGATCACCTCAGAGGTCACCTTGTCGCTGCGGATGATGAGGGCCTCGGTGTCGGCCACGGCCTCGAGCAGTTGGGCCTTGTCGGTATATTTCTCGAGCAGGGCGAGTTCGCAGCCTGCCGTTTCGATGATCTCTCTGATTCCGTCGACAGCCTTTTTGGCGAAAGGCTTCTCGGTTGCTACCAATACTTTCATATGCTTGTCGGATGCTATCAATTCAACGATTTCTGTAGGTTCCCACGCCGTGACATCCTGCGTGAAGATGCTTCGGGACGTGGGAACGTGATAGATGATACCCACCGCGGATTACTTCGTGTGAGCCTTTTCGAACTCCTGCATGCAGGTCACCAGAGCCTCGACGCTCTCCTTCGGCAGTGCGTTGTAGCACGAGGCGCGGAAGCCGCCCACCAGACGGTGACCCTTGATGCCCACCATGCCCTTCGACTTGGCGAACTCCATGAATTCGGGAGCCAGCTCCTCGTAGCCGTCGTTCATGACGAAGCAGATGTTCATCAGCGAGCGGTCCTCCTTGGCGGTCGTACCCTTGAAGAGCGGGTTGCGGTCGATCTCGGCGTAGAGCAGGTCGGCCTTCTCCACGTTGCGGCGGTAGAGCTCCTGCACGCCGCCGATCTTCTTCGCCCACTTCAGGGTCTCGGCCAGCACGTAGATGGGGAACACCGGCGGGGTGTTGAACATGGAGTTGTTCTCGGCGTGGGTGCGGTAGTTCACCATCGTGGGCAGGTCGCGGACGATCTTCTCCAGCATGTCGTCGCGGACGATGGCGAAGGTGACGCCTGCGGGGGCCAGGTTCTTCTGGGCACCGCCGTAGATCATGGCGTACTTCTTCACGTCGACCGGACGCGACAGGATGTCGGACGACATGTCGGCGATCAGAGGCACGGGCGAGTCGATGTCCTCATGGTACTCCGTACCGTAGATGGTGTTGTTCGTGGTGATGTGGAGGTAGTCCAGATCGGCGGGGATGGCGAACCCCTTGGGGATGTAGGTGAAGTTCTTGTCCTCGGAGGTAGCCAGCACCTCGACCTCGCCGTAGCGCTTGGCCTCCTTGATGGCCTTCTTCGACCATACGCCCGTATTTACGTAGCCGGCCTTCTTGCCCAGGAAGTTGGCGGCCACCTCGAAGAACTGGGTGCTGGCGCCGCCGCCCAGGAAGAGGATTTTGTAGTTTTCGGGTATGTCGAGCAGTTCGCGGAACAGCTTGTCGGCCGTATCCATTACCTCGTCGAAGTCTTTCGTGCGGTGCGAAATCGAGAGGATCGAAAGCCCGGATCCGTTGAAGTCGAGTACGGCCTGCGCAGCCTTTTCGATCACTTCCTGCGGAAGAATTGAGGGTCCCGCGTTGAAATTGTGCTTTTTCATGATGTCAGTTGTTTTATGGGTTGGTTTTCTGTTTTACTTACACGTTTTCGCTGTTAGTACGATAACACAAATATAGGAAAATATTTTCTTCTTCGGCAACAACTGCGTAAATAAATTCGACACATCTTTTCGAAGAGGACCTTTTTTGAATAGTTTTTTGTATTTTTGTCGAAATTTAACAGCGAATAATCATGATAAAATCCATGACCGGCTTCGGGAAAGGCGTAGCCGTCTCGAAACATAGGAGGTTTACGGTCGAGATCCGATCCGTCAACTCCAAACAGCTCGACCTGAATCTGAAGGTGCCCGGCCTCTACCGGGCCGCCGAAATCGAACTCCGCTCGATTGTCAACCGGGCGCTGCGACGCGGCAAGGTCGACCTTTTCCTCACGGTGGAGCGCACGGACGAGGGCACCTCGGTCCGTATCGACGAAGCGGTCTTCGCCGCTTATGCGGATCAGCTGCGCCGGGCAGCGGCCCGCAGCGGTCTCGACGCCTCGGGCCCGGGCTGGGACGGAGCCGTTCTGCAGGGCATTCTGCGGATGCCGGACGTCGTATCCTCGCAGGAGCAGTCCGTGGACGACGAGGAGCTTGCGGCCATTTATCGGGCTGCGGAGCTGGCTGCGGAGCAGCTGAACGCCTTCCGCGAGCAGGAGGGGGCGACCCTGATCCGCGACCTGCTGCACCGGGTCGACCTGATCGAGCAGTATAAGAATGAGGTGGAGCCCTATGAGAAGGCCCGCACGGAGACCATTCGGACCCGCCTGCGCGACAACCTGGCGAAGCTGGCCGTCGACGTGGATCCGAACCGGCTGGAGCAGGAGATGATCTACTATCTGGAGAAGCTCGACATCACCGAGGAGAAGGTGCGCCTGAAGAACCATTGCGACTATTTCCGGCAGGTGGCCGCCGAAGAGGAGGACCCCGGCCGCAAACTGGGATTCATCGCGCAGGAGATGGGACGCGAGATCAACACGCTGGGCTCGAAGTCCAACGAGGCGAACATGCAGATTCTGGTAGTCAGGATGAAGGACGAACTGGAAAAGATCAAGGAACAGGTACTCAATCTGCTCTGACGGGCGTTTTACGAATATGGGAAAGATCGTCATATTTTCCGCCCCGAGCGGATCGGGCAAAACCACGATTGTCCGCGAACTGCTGAAGCGTTTTCCGCAGTTCGAGTTCTCCGTGTCGGCTACGAGCCGCGCACCGCGCGGTCAGGAGCGCGACGGCGTGGACTACTATTTCCTCTCGAACGAGGAGTTCATGAACAAGGTGGCCGAAGGGGCCTTCGTGGAGTGGGAGGAAGTCTACTCCGGTACCCGCTACGGCACCCTGCGCAGCGAGGTGGACCGCATCTGGTCGCGGAACCGCGTGATCGTCTTCGACGTGGACGTGGTGGGCGGCATCAACCTGAAACGGATCTTCGGTGAGGATGCCCGTTCGATCTTCATCATGCCCCCCTCGGTCGGGGAGCTGCGGCGCCGGCTGGTCAACCGCGGCACCGACTCGCCCGAGGTGATCGAAAAGCGGGTGGCCAAAGCCGAGTTCGAGCTGGGCAAGGCGCCCGAGTTCGACTGCACGGTGGTGAACGACCGGCTGGAGCAGGCCATAGCCGATGCGGTGGCCTGCATCGAGGAGTTTCTTTCGGAATAAAACAGCGGCGAGGTGAAAAACGTATTGCTCTATTTCGGTTCGTTCAACCCCGTTCATAACGGACATATCGCCCTGGCGGAGTATGCCGTCGAACGGGGGCTGTGCGACGAGACGACCCTGATCGTTTCGCCGCAGAATCCGCTGAAGCCGGCCTGGGTGCAGGCTCCCGAGATGGACCGGTTCGAGATGGCCGAGGCGGCCTGCGCCGCTTCGCGCTTCCCCGACCGGATCAAGCCTTCGGTGGTGGAGTTCCTGCTGGAAAAGCCCTCCTATACGATCCATACGCTCCGCTACCTGCAGGAGAACTTCGGCAGCGAAATGCGCTTCTCTCTGCTGATGGGCAGCGACCTCACGGAGCGGCTGCCCGAATGGAAATGCGCCGACGAGATCCTGCGGGATTATCCGATCTATGTCTACCCCCGGCGGGACCATGACTTCGAGAAGCGGAGCGACCGCATGACCTTTCTGGCGGATGCGCCTCTGTTCGACTTCTCGTCGACCGCCGTGCGCGAAGCCGCCGAGCGGGGCGAGGACCTTTCGCGGATGGTGTGTCCCGCGGTGGCGCGCATGGTGCGCGAGCGGGGGCTCTACTCGGCGTCCCGCCGGGTCGTGGCCCTGACGGCGGAGATCGACCGCACGCCCGAGGGCGGGGCGCTGGTGCCGCTGCTGCTGGAGCGCGGCATGTGCCGTTACCGCAACAACGAGTGGGGCGAGGCGCTCAACGACTTCAACCGCATTCTCCGCATCGACCCGACGCACCGCGAAGCCGGTCAGCTGGTCGAGATGGTGCAGGAGATTCTGGCTTACCGATACAAAGATATTTACAACCCCTGACAATCGATTCGAAAAAAATGAATGGAAAGCTACGTATCGCGCTGCTGGCGGGAGGCAACTCCTCGGAGCGTGAAATCGCCCTGCAGAGCGCCGCTCAGATCGCGGCGGCGCTCGACGGCGGGAAATACGACGTTACGGTGATCGACCTGCATCATCGCGACTGGCACTACACGGCCCCCGACGGCCGGCAATGGCAGGTCGACAAGAATGACTTCTCGCTGACGGTCGAGGGGCGGAAAACGGTGTTCGACTACGCCCTGATCGTCATCCACGGCACGCCGGGCGAGGACGGCATGCTGCAGGGTTATCTGGAGATGATGGGAATCCCCTTCTCCTCCTGTTCGATGACCTCCTCGGTCATCACCTTCGACAAGATCTCGACGAAGCGGGCCGTGCGCGACTGCGGCGTCAATCTGGCCCGCGAGATCTTCGTGCGCCGCGGCGATAGGATCGACCCCGAGAAGGTGGCGGCCGAACTGGGGCTGCCGCTCTTCGTGAAGCCCAATGCCAGCGGCTCGTCGTTCGGTGTGACGCGCGTCACGTCCGCCGCGGAGATTCCCGCCGCTGTCGAGGCCGCCTTCGCCGAGAGCGGGGAGGTGCTCATCGAGGAGTGCATCCGGGGCCGCGAAATGGGGTGCGGCGTGATGGTCGCCGGCGGCCGGGAGTACCTTTTTCCCATCACGGAGATCGTCTCGCGGAACGCCTTCTTCGATTTCGAGGCGAAGTATACGGCGGGCTGCTCCGACGAGATCACCCCGGCCGACATCGCTCCGGAGGTGAAGGCCGAGCTGAACCGCATGACGCTGGCGGCCTACCGGGCCTGCCGTTGCCGCGGTATCGTGCGGGTGGACTTCATCGTCACCCCCGAGGGACGTCCCTACCTGATCGAGATCAACTCGATCCCCGGTTTGAGCGGCGGCAGCATCGTGCCCAAGCAGGTCCGTGCGGCCGGCATGACGCTGGGCGAGGTGTACGATCTGATTATCGCGGATACCTATAAAACAAAGGAGCAGGGAGCATGATCGAGATAGATGACAAGATCGTGTCGGCCGATCTGCTGCGCGAGTGCTTCGCCTGCGACCTGACGCAATGCAAGGGAATCTGCTGCGTGGAGGGCAATGCCGGCGCTCCGCTGGAGATGGACGAGGTGGACGTGCTGGAGGAGGAGTGGGAGAATTACCGCCCCTACATGACCCCGGAGGGCATCGAGGCCGTGGAGCGTCAGGGCTTCATGGTGGTGGACCCCGACGGCGACTACACGACGCCGCTGGTCGACGATGCCGAGTGCGCCTTCTCCTGCGAGGAGAACGGCATCACCTATTGCGCCATCGAACGCGCCTGGAAGGAGGGGAAAACCTCGTTCCGCAAGCCGATCTCCTGCCACCTCTACCCCATCCGGCTGGCCTCGTTCTCCAACGGCTCCATCGGATTGAATTACCACCGGTGGGAGGTGTGCCGCCCGGCCTGCGAGTGCGGGAAGCGGTTGGGAATCCCGGTCTACCGGGCCCTGAAGGAGCCTATCGTCCGCCGTTTCGGCGAGGATTTCTACCACCAGCTGGAGGCTGCGGCCGATCTGCTGGCCGAAAGCGAATAAACGAAGAAAAAGAGCAATGAAGATGAAGATAGTGAAATGCGTCGCCGTCACGGTATGCGTTGCGGCGGCAAGCGCGCCGACGGTCTCCGGACAGGAGCTGAACCGCGTGAAGGAGTTGATGACCCAGTTGCAGGCCGAGGTGGAGCGCCTCGAGGCCGGGCAGACCGAAACCGAGGAGGTGCGGCGCGACCCGGAGCCGGTGGGTGTGCCGGATCAGGTGCGGACCGAATCGGCGGGACAGTCCATTTTCCCGGCCGATGCGACCGATCCCGAGCGGCTGAGCTCGGCAGCCGCTCGCGAAAAGGTGCCGGTCCGCTCGGGCTGTACGATCGACGAACTGGAGCCCATCGATACCCTGCCTTCGGCCAACGAGGCGGTCAGCATCGTGCTTTACAACGACAATACGTGGCGTTACGTGCGAAACAAGGAACAGGTCAAGGACTCCGAGATCTATACCCGTTTTTGGGACACTACGGCCGTGCTGCCCTATCGCGAAATCGCCCTCTCCTCCTTTCCGTCGTCGATCGTCATCGATCTGGTCGACTCGCTTCAGGCCTATCACTACCCCTATAAAGGGGCGATCCATCCGCGCGGCACCTTCGGCCCGCGCCGCCGCCGGCCGCACCGCGGCATCGACCTGCCGCTCAAGACGGGCGATCCGATCTACGCCACTTTCAACGGCCGCGTGCGCATTTCGCAGTACAACCGCGGCGGTTACGGCAATCTGGTCGTGATTCGTCACGATAACGGTTTGGAGACCTACTACGGCCACCTGTCGGAGCGTCTGGTGACGCCCGGACAGTGGGTCGAGGCGGGCCAGATCATCGGCAAGGGCGGCTCTACGGGCCGTTCGACGGGGCCGCATCTCCATTTCGAGACCCGCTACTACGGGCAGACCTTCGATCCGCAGCGTCTGATCGATTTCCAGACGGGCGACCTGCGCCGCGAGACGATCGTGCTGAAGCGCAACTATTTCGATATCCACTCCAGTGCGGCCCAGGATTTCGACGATGAAGCCGCCGCCGAGGAGGACGCAAAGAAGGAGGCCGCCAAGCCTGCGGCCGCCTACCACCGCATCAAGTCGGGCGACACGCTGGGCGGCATCGCCCGCCGCTATGGAACGACGGTCAACCGTCTCTGCCAGCTCAACGGCATCAAGTCGACCACGACCCTTCGGATCGGCCGCTCGCTGCGGGTCCGGTAGGCGCGGAGGATTGCCGTTTACCGAAACAAAAGGGAACCGAAGGTCGGTTCCCTTTCGTTTTTTAAGAAAAAACTGCCCGTATGCGATGATTTCGTAAAAAAAATCGTATATTTGTATGGGACGTTTCGTGAACGGCTTGATGGAAAAGGCGAGCGAGGGTCCCCGTTCAAGAAAAACAAAAACTACTATGGCGAAGATCAAAGGTACTATCGTCGTCGACAAGGAGCGCTGCAAGGGATGCGGCGTGTGCGTGGCCGCCTGTCCGTGTCAGGTGCTGGAATTGTCGGTCGAGGTGAACAGCAAGGGCTATCCCGTGGCTCGGATGGCCAATCCCGATGCCTGCACGGGTTGTGCGTCGTGCGGCATATCGTGTCCCGACAGCTGCATAACGGTTTACAGACAAAAATTCGAATAGCGATATGGCAGAGAAAGAGGTGAAACTGATGAAAGGCAACGAGGTGATAGCCCATGCGGCGATTCGCTACGGTTGCGACGGATATTTCGGCTACCCCATTACGCCGCAGTCCGAGGTGATGGAGACCCTGATGGAGCTCAAGCCCTGGGAGACGACCGGTATGGTCGTGCTGCAGGCCGAGAGCGAGGTGTCGTCGATCAATATGGTTTACGGAGGGGCCTCCACCGGCAAGCGGGTGATGACCTCGTCGTCGAGCCCCGGCATTTCGCTCATGGCCGAAGGGTTGAGCTATCTGGCCGGAGCCGAGCTCCCCTGCCTGATCGTCAACTGCCAGCGCGGCGGCCCGGGTCTGGGTACGATCCAGCCTTCGCAGGGCGACTATTTCCAGGCCTGCAAGGGCGGCGGCCACGGTGACTACCACCTGATCGTGCTGGCCCCCAACTCCGTGCAGGAGATGCACGACCACGTGGCTTTGGGATTCGATCTGGCATTCAAGTATCGCAATCCGGCCATGATTCTGGCCGACGGCGCCATCGGTCAGATGATGGAGAAGGTGGTGCTGGCCCCCCAGCGCCCGCGCAAGACCAAC
>CAJTLJ010000004.1:0-108671 GCA_910577475.1 uncultured Alistipes sp. | reverse complement strand
CGAGGAGATCGCCGCCGAGTGCCGCGAGTGGGCTGCCTGCGGAAAGCCGGCCGACCGTCCCCGCAACGTGGTGACCTCGCTGGAGCTGAAATCCGAAGCGATGGAGAAGATCAACCTCCGTCTTCAGGCCAAATACAAGGCGATGGAGGAGAACGAGGCCCGCTACGAGGAGATCGAGTGCGCCGATGCCGACTACGTGATCGTTGCTTTCGGTTCGTCGGCCCGCATCTGCTCGGCGACGGTCGAGATGGCCCGCGCCGAGGGGATCAAGCTCGGTCTGTTGCGTCCCATCACCCTCTACCCGTTCCCCACGCAGGCGGTTCGTGCGCTGGCCGACCGGGGCGTGAAGGGTTTCCTGAGCGTCGAGCTCAACGCCGGCCAGATGGTCGAGGACGTGCGGCTGGCCGTCGACGGCAAGGCCCCCGTGGAGCACTACGGCCGTCAGGGCGGCATGCTGTTTACGCCCGACGAGGTACTCAATGCACTGAAAGAGAAATTGATTAAAAAGTAAAGGTATGGCGGAAGTTGAAATCAAACAGGAAAACCGGGTCTACGGCAGACCGAAACTCCTGACCGATAACGTGATGCACTATTGTCCGGGTTGCAGCCACGGCACGGTGCACAATCTGGTGGCCGAGGTGATTGCGGAGATGGGGCTCGAAGAGCGCACCGTGGGCGTTTCGCCCGTGGGCTGCGCCGTATTCGCCTATAATTACATCGATATCGACTGGATCGAAGCGGCCCATGGCCGTGCTCTGGCCATCGCATCGGCCGTGAAGCGTCTGCACCCCGAGAATCTGGTCTTCACCTATCAGGGCGACGGCGACCTGTCGGCCATCGGTACGGCGGAGTCCATCCATGCGGCCGCGCGCGGCGAAAACGTCGTAGCCATCTACATCAACAATGCGATCTACGGCATGACGGGCGGCCAGATGGCGCCCACGACCCTGCTGGGCATGAAGACCGCCACGACCCCCTACGGCCGCGACCCGCGTCTGAACGGCTATCCCTACAAGATCGCCGAGATGATGGCGCACCTCGACGGCGCCACCTACATCACCCGACAGAGCGTCCACACGCCCGCCAACGTGCGCAAGTGCAAGCGGGCCATCCGTCAGGCCTTCGAGAATTCGATGGCCGGCAAGGGCTTCTCGCTCGTAGAGGTCGTGTCGACCTGCAACAGCGGCTGGAAAATGTCGCCCGTGGCGGCGAACAAGTGGCTGGAGGAGAACATGCTGCCCTTCTACCCGCTGGGAGACATCAAAAACGAAACCAAGTAAGGAGGAGAACCATGAAAGAGACTTTGATTATTGCCGGATTCGGAGGACAGGGTGTCCTCTCGATGGGTAAGATTCTCGCCTATTCGGGCGTGATGCAGGACTACGAGGTGACGTGGATGCCCTCCTACGGACCCGAGATGCGCGGCGGTACGGCCAACGTGACGGTCATTTTGAGCGACAAGCGGATCTCGTCGCCCATTGCGCACGAGTTCGATACGGCCATCATTCTGAACCAGCAGTCGATGGACAAGTTCGAGGCGATGGTGAAGCCGGGCGGCGTGTTGATCTACGACACGAACGGCATCACGCACCACCCCACCCGTACCGACATTTCGATCTACACCATCGACGCCACGGCCGAGTGCGCCCGCATGGGGCAGGCCAAGCTCTTCAATACGATGATCCTGGGCGGTTACCTGAAGGTGCGCCCCGTCGTGGAGATGGAGAACGTGATGGTGGGACTCAAGAAGTCGCTGCCCGAACGGGCCTGGAAGATGCTCCCGGCCAACGAGGAGGCGATCAAGCACGGCGGCGAGATCATCCGCGAAGTGCGGTAAATGTCCGTCCGCCGAACAAAAGAATCGGGGAGCCAGCTGGCTCCCCGTTCTTTTCGTATCGCCGGTTCCGGCCGCCGAAACCGCAGTCGCTATTCGATAGCGAAGGAGGATACGATCATCTGCTTCTCGTCCTCGTGGTTGGGGTTGCGTACCGTAATGCCGTACTCGCCCGCAGGCTGCTCTTTGAGCGTAATCAGGTAAGAGCTTTCGCCGTGCTTCGCAGCGGTGAAGGGCAGATATTGCAGTTTGTTGGACTTGACGCTGCCGAAGGTGCTGACCGAGGAGATTTCGGCCGAGCGGTTTTTCTTCGTGGCCTTCAGCGAGAAGATGCTGATAATGGCCATCGGGTCGGTTCTGTTGTCGACGGCTTTGATGATGAACCGGAACCGGTCGCCGGATTTCAGCCGGGTGGGTGCTGCGGCACCGTCGAGCAGAATCTTCGTCTTGGCCTTGCCGATACCGGCCAAATAGACCCCCGCTCCCATGCGGGTCTGGACCAGAACGGTCTGTTTTTCGAGCAGTTCGGCCGAGCCGTTCTCATCGACGACGAGTACTTCGCCGATGAACTCGGGTTCGGCGACGGTCACATTCTCCTGGGCGGCGGCCGTGGAGACCAGCAGGAGGAGCAGCGGAATCAGAATGAAAGTCTTTTTCATGGTTTTGTTAGTGTTCATGATACGTTTTTTGAAAGCGGAACACATAAAAAACGCAGGCTGAACTCCTGTTCGCTTTCTGAGGTCTTCGCAATACCTTGTAACCGAATAATGAGTAAAGCCCACGTAGAAACGTGAGCGTTTACGCCTTACTCTTGGTTACTTTTGAAAGTTGCGAAGTTTCAGAAAGCAAGAGATAAAGCTAACGCTTTTTATATGTTTGTGCCGGCGTTTTCAGTACGGGCGGCACTTGAAAGGATTCTTCGGAATCTGTGATTCTGTTCGGGTTATCTCTTCATAGGCAAAACGATTTTGTTATTTGACAAAAATAGAAAAAAATATTCAGAATGAAGCGTTCCGGAATGGTAAAAAAAAGCGCGTCCCGAGCGGACGCGCTTGTACGGCGAGAAGCCGTCGGTTCTCTTTTTCGCTATTCGACGGCGGCGCATTCGTTGATGAAATCCTCCGCCAGGCAGGTCAGTGCGGCATCGGTCTTCTTCTCGCCCTCCAGAATCTTCGACAGCATCTTGGCTACCTTCTTCTCCGGCAGATAGGCGGCGAGCGCCTTTAGGGTGCCGTAGGTGGCGATTTCGTAGTGCTCGGACTTCTGGGCGGCCAGAATCAGACCGGCGTCGCGCACGAAACTGTTGCGCTCCGTGTCCTGAATCATCTCCTCGGCCTCCTCGAGCAGGCCGGCCATGGCGGCGCAGCGCTTGGCGGAGGGCTTCTCGCCCAGCAGTTCGAAGATCTGTTCGACCTCGCAGATCTGCTTCTGGCTCTCGGTGTAGTGCTTCTCGAAGGCCTTTTTCAACTGGAGGCTGGTAGCCGCACCGGCCATCTTCTGCAACCCCTTTATCAGGTGCTGTTCGGCCCAGTAAATATCTTTCATCTGCTCGACGAAAAATTCGTGGAACTCCGCCTGCGTCGTCTGCTCGTTCTTGCTCTTCGACGTTTTTTTGGTACTTGTGTTCATGTCGGTGAAATTTAAGGTTTTCCTTTTCCGAACAAATCATGTACCAAAAGGAAACACAGCCTCCGCAGCTCGATATGACATCGGTTCTGACATATCGAGCTGCGGAGGCGTAATAGAAAGGATTCCGACGGTCGTGCAGACGGAAAATGCGCACGTCGGGACCGTTCGGAGTGGGTGCTCCCCTATTCGCGCACCGAAGGGAATGCGTACTCTTCGATCTCGCGGAAACCCAGCAGCAGATCGTGCGTCGTTATGCGTTTCTTGCCGGCCAGCTGGAGGTCCAGAAGGTCGATCCAGCCGTCGGCGCAGGCTACCGAGATCGTGTCGCGCCGGTCGGAGCGGATCGTGCCCGGGAGTGCGTCCGTCGGCTTCGGCTCGAAACGGGCGCTGAATACCTTGACGTTCAGCGGCTCGTGTCCGTCGCGGCGAAGCTCGCTCCACGCCGAGGGATAGGGAGAGAGCCCCCGGATGAAGTCGATGATCCTCCGGCCGTTCCAGGACCAGTCGATCCGGCAGTCCTCCTTGAAGATTTTCGGAGCCGGTCGCAGCGTGCTTTCGTCGACGAACTGCTGTTCTGTCGGGGCGATGCTCCCCGCGGCGATCCTGTCCACCGTGTCGAGCACCAGACCGACCCCTGCTGCCATCAGCTTTTCGTACATCGTGCCGACGGTGTCCTCCTCCCCGATGGGCATGCGCAGCCGGTCGATGATGGCCCCCTTGTCGATTTCGTGGTTGAGCAGAAAGGTTGTCAGACCCGTTTCCCGCTCGCCGTTGATGATGGCCCAGTTGATCGGGGCGGCACCCCGATACTGCGGCAGCAGGGCCGCATGGAGGTTGAAGGTGCCCAGTTTCGGCATCCGCCAGATCACCTCGGGGAGCATGCGGAAGGCGATCACCACCCCCAGGTCGGGTTGCAGCGCCCGCATGGCCTCCACGAACTCCGGAGCCTTCAGCTTCTCGGGCTGGAGGACCGGCAGGCCCAGCTCCCGGGCTGCGATCTTGACGTCGCTCTCGTGCAGTTTCCGGCCGCGGCCGGCGGGCTTGTCGGGCGTGGTGACTACGGCCACGATGTTGTACCCCCCGTCGGCCAGCGCCCGCAGCGAGGGCACGGCGAATTCGGGCGTACCCATGAATACGATACGTAAATCCTTTGCGTTCATGTCGGTTATTTGTTTCGTTTGGCTTCCCGGTGCGCCCGGAGCTTCTCCTTGAAGTGCTTGTACTTGCCGATGTACCAGTCCAGATCGAGCAGTCCCGAGTCGTTGGTGGCCTGGTAGGTGAGGTAGACGGCGATGGGGGCCAGGATGAAGGCCGAGAGCCACATGCCGTAGATCGCCTCCCAGGTACCCTCCTTCGCCATCTTCTCGCCCGTCAGGGAGATGATGTAGTAGATCACGAAGAAGATGATCGAGATCACGATCGGCATGCCCAGACCGCCCTTGCGAATGATGGCGCCCAGCGGGGCGCCGATCAGAAAGAAGATCATGATGGAGACGGGCAGCGAGATCTTTCGGTGCCACTCCACCTTGCTGCGATAGAGCTGGTTGAGCGACTCCTTGGCTGCACTCTCGTCGAACGAGAACATGTTGCGCGAACCTTTGGCGCGGTTGCGGGCCGTGTTCCAGATCTTCTCCCGGGTCCGGATGTCCAGCCGGGCGATGGAGTCCAGCGCCTCGACGGGCGAGAAGCCCTCCTTGTCGTACATCAGGCTGTCGGGCAGGGCCAGCACGGTGTTGTCCTTCTGGAACAGCTGCTCTTTGAGCAGCGGCTCGTAGGAGCGGGTCGTGGCGGAGTTCACCGTCAGCTCCAGTGTCTGGATGTCGTTCTCCAGCTCGGCGATGTTCTTCGTCTGGGCGTTGGAATAGAGCTCGGCGTCGGTGCGGGCCATGTCGAAGCCCTCCATCGGGATGTTGATCTTCTGCAGATCGAAGACGTGGCGGCTCAGGGCGCTCTTCGCGTACCAGTTCTGGCCGCTGCGCGTCTGTTCGTAGGTCTCGCCGTTGTAGAGGGTGACGCGCAGGAATTTCTTGTCGTCCGAGAGCCGGATGTAGCCTGAATCGGCCATCGTGGTCGTCATGTTGCCGTTCGAGGTCCGGTTGTCGTAGATCAGCACGTCGGTCAGCAGGCCCGTTTCGGGGTTCTGGTGGCCGACGCGGATGCTCATGTCCTCGATGCCGTTGAAGAACAGACCGTCCTGGAATTCGATGGTCTGCTTCTGCTTGCGGATGTCGTAGCGCAGGCTGTACATCTGCTTGTAGGAGTAGGGAACGAGGTTGTTTACCAGAAAGAAGCTGGCGATGGCGACGATGCTCACCACGACGGTGAGCGGCTTCATGATCCGGGGCAGCGACATGCCGGCCGATTTCATGGCCAGCAGTTCGTAGTTCTCTCCCAGATTGCCCATCGTCATGATGGCGGCCAGCAGCATGATGAGCGGCAGACCCATCGGGAGCATGGTAATCAGCGCGTAGCTCAGCAGTTCGAGGATGATGCCCATGCTCAGACCCTTGCCTACCAGCTCGTCGATGTACCGCCACAGGATGTTCATCAGCAGGATGAACATGATGATGAAAAAGGTCATGACCAGGGGACCCAGATAGGACTTGAGTACGAGTTTATGGATGGTTTTCATCGGCTCTCCTGCGTTTTTGTGCGATACAAAGTTAATAACTTTACAGCAATAAGCGTCAAAGTGAGGGTAAATATTATGGCGGCGCCGGGGGGCACCTCCGCTTCGTAGCTGACGATCAGCCCCGCGACGTTTCCCGCCATGGCCGTCAGCGGCGCGAAGAGGGTCAGCCTGCGATAGGACTTCGAAAGCGTGTCGACGATGGCGACCGGCAGGGTCAGCAGCGACAGCAGCAGCACGATGCCCATGATGCGGATCGAGAGGACGATTGCCAGTGCGATGAGCGCCGACATGACGTAGGAGACGGTCCGCGTCGGGATGCCCTGGCTGGCGGCGAACTCCCGGTCGAATGCGGTGTACATGACGGGCCGCAGCCAGCAGACCGCCCCGAGCAGGATGACGGCCGTCAGCAGCGCCAGCGCCCGCACGTCCCACGCCGTTACGGTGATGATGCTGCCGAAGAGGTAGTTGGAGAGGTCGCCCGAGGTATAGCCCGGGCGCAGGGCCATGAAGAGGGCGCCGACGGCCATGCCGACCGACCAGATGATGCCGATGGCCGAGTCCTCGCGGATGCGTCCCCGCTGGCTGGCCCACTCGATTCCCAGGGCCGACAGCACGGCGAAGAGCGTGGCGCCGAGGATGGGGTTCAGTCCGAAATAGAAGGCGATGCCCAGGCCGCCGAACGAGGCGTGCGTGATGCCGCCCGAGAGGAAGACCATGCGCCGGCAGACGATGTAGGTGCCGACCACCCCGCAGACGATACCCGACAGCAGACACGCCCAAAGGGCGTGTCTCAGATAGGCGTATTGCATGACGTCGTTGAAAAATTCCATCGCTCGTTCGCTTCTTCCTGAATTTTTAGAGTTGACAAAAATAGAAAAACTTTTCCTTTTTTTACACATATTTCGTAAATTCGCCCGATATTTCACGTTATAACGAACCCTACGAACCATGCCGCGTCGCGTCAGTTTTCATACATTGGGCTGCAAACTCAACTTTTCGGAGAGTTCCACTTTCGCCCGCCAATTCGAGCAGGAGGGCTTCGAGCGGGTGAGCTCCGAAGCTGAAGCCGACATCTGCGTCATCAACAGCTGTTCGGTCACCGAACACGCCGACAAGAAATGCCGCAACCTGATCCGGCGGATCCATCGCCGCAACCCGAAGGCGCTCATCGCCGTCACGGGCTGCTACGCCCAGCTGAAACCGCAGGAGATAGCCCGTATCGAAGGGGTCTCTTTGGTATTGAGCAACAACGACAAGGGCGATTTGTACAAACGGGTGGTCGAATTGTCGGGCAAGACCGAGATCTACTCCTGCGAGACCGATTCGCTGACCCGCTTTTTCGCGGCCTTCTCGACCAATGACCGCACGCGCACCTTTCTGAAGGTGCAGGACGGCTGCGACTACTGCTGCGCCTACTGCACCATTCACTATGCCCGCGGGTCGAGCCGCAACCTGCCTGTCGCCGATCTGGTCGGGATGGCCCGGCAGATCGCCGCCGAGGGACAGAAGGAGATCGTCATCACGGGGGTCAACACGGGCGACTTCGGACGCACGACCGGCGAGAGTTTCCTGGACCTGCTGAAGGCGTTGAACGAGGTGGAGGGCATCGAACGGTACCGCATCTCCTCGATCGAGCCCAACCTGCTGACCGATGAGATCATCGCCTTCTGTGCCGCTTCGCCCAAGTTCCAGCACCATTTCCACATCCCGCTGCAGAGCGGATCGGACAGCGTGCTGGCACGGATGCGCCGGCGCTATACCACGGCCCGGTTCGCCGACCGGATCGCGTCGGTCCGCCGTTCGATGCCCGATGCCTTCATCGGCATCGACGTGATCGTCGGATTCCCGGGCGAGACGGAGGCCGATTTCGAGACGACCTGCCGGTTTCTGGAGAGCATCGCTCCGGCCTACCTGCACATCTTCCCCTTTTCGGAGCGGCCCGGCACGCCGGCGGTCGACTTTCCGGACAAGGTGCAGTCGTCGGTGGCGACGCAGCGGGTCGAGCGGCTGGAGGAGCTCTGCCGCAGGCTGCATGCCGACTTCTGCCGGCGCGGGATCGGCACGGTGCAGGAGGTTTTGTTCGAGAGCACGGTGCGCGGTGGCATGATGTTCGGTTATACGGGCAATTATCGCCGGGTGAAGGCTCCCTACGACCGTTCGCGCATCAATACGATTACCCGCGTGCGGCTGACCGGGATGGATGAAAACCACGATCTGACGGGCGAAATAGTGGAATAATCCGGATAATTTGATTACCTTTGTTAAAAATAATGCAACGGGAAATTATGAAGGGAATACGGAAACGGGTGACCGTCGGGTTCTTGAGCATCGTCTGTCTGCTCTTCTTCTCGGGGATGCTCTCCTTTTTCGAGCTGAACCACCTGAGCCGGGCCACGGACGAGATTCTGAAGGCGAACCAGCGCAACATCGAGCTGGCGAAGGAGATGCTCGACGCCGCCCATGAACAGAATATGGCCTTCATCCGGCTCTCGGTGTTCCGCGAGGCGGAGTACGACAGCCTGTGCCGGGCCAACATGACCCGGCTCGAACAGACCCTCTCGGTGGCGCAGCTGGAGGCCGTGGACAAGACTTTCCTCGACTCGCTGGCCTTCGCCACGACCGAGCTGCGGTTGCTGACGGACCGGTTTCTGACGGATTTCAACGAGCAGCGGACGCGGAAGCCCGCCGTGGAGGAGGTGGTCGATTCGCTCGCGATGAAGATCGGAGGCGTGGACTCCACCGTCGTGGTGGCCCCGGCCCCTACGGTGGCCGATTTCGTCGCCCAGGAGCAGTACGACAAGCTCTACCGGCGGCTGACCGGGGCCATTCAGACCTACATGACCTCGACACAGAGCTCGCTGGCTCCCCGGACCGAGCAGATGAAGAAGAACGCCTACCGGGCCGTGACCCCCGTGCTGATCTCGCTGCTGGTGATGATCGCCATCGTGCTGCTGCTCTACTATTTCATGATGCTCTACTGCGTGAATCCCATCGTGCGGATCAACCGCAGCCTGGGCGAGTGGCTGCAGTTCCGGCTCCCTTTCAGGCCGAAGGGCGACTTTCAGGACGAGTTGGCCGAATTGCAGGAGAAGATCGACCAGCTGATCGGGCGTTCCCGTTCGCAGCAGAATTAAAGTAAAAGTCAGGAGCGTATGCGGTTCAATGTCGTCTTGCGATACATCGGTATGGTGATGCTCTTTTTCGCGGCGTTCATGCTCGTCAGCGCAGGCATCGCCTGGGTGTCGGGCCCCGATTCGTCGTACTACCCGCTGCTGCTGTCGGCCCTGCTGACGATTCTGCTGGGCAGTTTCCCGCTCATCTTCGTCGATAGGCCCGAGCAGATCAACAGCAAGGAGGGGTACTGCATCGTCGTAGGGTCGTGGCTCGTCGCCTGCATCGTCAGCATGTTCCCCTATCTGATGTGGGGCGGCGAGTTTTCGCTCATCAACGCCTGGTTCGAGAGCGTGTCCGGACTGACGACCACCGGAGCGACCATCCTGCAGGATATCGAGGCGCTTCCGCGCGGCTTGAACTTCTGGCGCATGTCGTCGACCTGGATCGGCGGTATCGGCGTGGTGATGTTCGCCCTGCTGATCCTCCCCTCCATGGGGCGCTCGAAGAAGATACTCTCGAATGTGGAGCTCTCCTCCATGGCTAAGGACGACTATCACTACCGGACGCAGCGGATCGTGCAGATCCTGCTGGTGGTCTACTGCGGTCTCACCCTGACGGCTCTCCTGCTGCTGAAGATGGCGGGCATGAACTGGTTCGATGCCCTGACCCATGCCATGTCGGCGGCGGCCACCAGCGGCTTTTCTACCAAAAACCTGAGCGTGGCCTACTTCAATAGCCCCCTGATCGAGACCATTCTGATTGGCGTGATGACCGTGGCGGGTATCCACTTCGGATTGATCTACGCCACCGTGTCGGGCCGCTCGAACAACGTGTTGCGTTCCGAGGTGGCCCGTTCCTACCTGCTGTTCCTCGTTGGCGGATCGCTGCTGATCGCCCTGAGCCTCTGGATGGGCGGAATCTACGGCGACTTCTTCGTCGCGTTCCGCTATGCCATTTTCCAGTTCGTTTCGCTTGTAACCTCCTCCGGATTCGCCACGGCCGACACGAATGCGTGGACCTCGTTCGCCATCGTGATCCTGATATTCGGATCGATCGTTTGCGCGTGCGCGGGGTCGACCTCGGGCGGCGTGAAGATGAACCGGCTGCTGCTGGCCGTGAAGACGCTGCGCGCCCGGCTGAAGTTGCAGCAGCACCCCAATGCCATCATCCGCGTGCGGGTGGACGGCGTGCTGCAGGAGGACGAGGTGGTGCACACGGCGATGATCTTCATCGTCATCTACGTGCTGCTCATTCTGCTGGGGACCTTGTTCAATACCCTCTTCGGGACCGACCTGGAGACAGGATTCTCGGCGGCCGTCGCCTGCATCGGCAATGTCGGCCCGGGATTCGGCGCCGTGGGCTCGATGGACAACTATGCGGGCCT
The DNA here is from genome assembly GCA_910577475.1 of uncultured Alistipes sp. GTDB lineage: Bacteria > Bacteroidota > Bacteroidia > Bacteroidales > Rikenellaceae > Alistipes. Next base: position 98,078 of record CAJTLJ010000004.1, on the reverse strand, counting down.
GCCCGCCGTGCTGAAATTCTCGTCGACGGTGCTGATGCTGCTGGGGCGTCTGGAGATCTTCGGACTGATTCAGCTGTTTTTTATCAAATGGTGGAGATGACTTTGTTTAACATGAAGAGACTGTTCGTTTTATATTTTCTGATTATCCTTTTCGGCCCGATCTCTTCCCGGGCCCAGGAGCCCGCTGTCCGCATTCCGGGTCTGGAGAAGAACGAGACCTATATGAGCTGCCTGAAAGAGGATGCCCGCCTGCAGGAGCGGATCGATTCGCTGATGGCGGAATCGGCCTCGATCCGCCGCTCGTTCCGGGACGATCCCGAGAATCGGGAGCATTACAAGGAGGAGATTCTGAAGCTGGAGGAGCGGCTGTTCGCGCTGCGCAGCGAGAAGGGGCAGCTGGTCGACCGGATCAACGCAATCGAGCAGGAGTGGATTCTCCGGTCGCTGGATGCGGCGCCCGCAGGCGGCGAGCCGGAACGGGACGAGGAGCTGCCGAGTTACGACGATGCCCCCCGGTCGCGGAATCTGGTGGCGAACGCCTGCTTCAGGGGCGAGCTCTCGCCGGGCGATTACGCCGCCTTGCGGGAGGCCCAGTCCAAGGAGCGGCCGGCGGCGGAGCTCATCGAGCGGTTCGCCGACAACTACGCCCGGCTGATCGGCATGCAGGACGAATACCTGACTGTCACGGATCAGGCGGCGGCCGATTCGCTCTACGACCGCATGGCGGATATCCGGGAGGAGAATATGCGGCTGGACGATTCGCTGCAAACGGTATGGGGTTACATTCTGGACAACAAGAGCTATGCCTACAGCTATCTGCTGGACCGCTACGACCGCGATGAGGCGTTGGAGAGCGAAACGGAACGGCAGACCGAGGCCCGGCGAATAGCGGAATCCGAGCGGGGCCGTTATGCCTCGGATGCGATGGCGGCTTATTTTCTGCAAAAGCAGGCGCTGGTGGACTTCGAACGGACCGTGGCCCGGGAATTTTCGCTGCTCGAGGCGCTGGATTCGCTGGATCGGGAGGCGAACTACCTGAAGAGCGTCGAGTTCCGGCTGCCGCGGATCGAGCCCGAGCGACGCTATCTGCTCGATTATCAGGATGTGGATTTCAGTACGCCGTCGAAATACGATGCCCGCAACCCCATTCCGGCCTGCAAGGTCTACGACCACGGGACGATCTATCGAATCCGTCTGGGCCGCTACCGGGTGAAGCAGTCGCCGGCGATATTCCGCGGTGCGTGGCCGCTGGGTTACGACCGCGACGACGAGGGGCGCTACTGCTACTATGCGGGCGGATATGCCACGGCCGTCGAGGCGCGTCTGGCCTGCGAATTGCTGCTCAAACGGGGATTCCGCCGTCCCGAGATCGTCCGCTGGGTCGACGGCGAGCGGGAGGATTTCCCAATGGACGGCAGTGACGCCGGAAGTTTCCGGGTCGAGATCTCCGGTGCGAACGGGCTGTCGGAGCCGGTGCGCACGGCGATTCGCGAGGCGGCTCCCGACAAGGAGTTGGCCCGTGTCGGGACGGTCTACATCGTCGGTTCCTTCTCCGACCGCTCCGAAGCCGAACAGGTGGTGCGGGCCGTCCGGACGGCGGATGCCGCATGGGAGGCCGAGGTGAAGGAGATTTCCGCCGAATAACTTGGAAAATCGGAAATAAAACGTTAACTTTAGATCGTCTTTAGAAAGGTTGAACTATGTTGGTTATCCTGCTTTTGATTCTGCTGGCCATTCTGTTTCTGGTCGCCGAACTGGTTTTACTGCCGGGCCTCTCCGTGGCCGGGGTGTTGTCGCTCATTTGCGGCGGCAGTGCGATCTACAGGGCCTTTACCGACTTCGGATGGGAGGCAGGCGTCGTCGTGACGCTGATCGAGCTGGTGCTGGCGCTGGCGACGATCGTCTTCTCGCTGCGCGCCAAGACCTGGCAGCGCTTCGCCCTGAAACAGCAGGTCGATTCGTCGGCCGGCAGCAAGGTGGAACACGAAGTGCGTGTCGGTGCCTGCGGCCGGGCGCTTTCGCGGCTCTCGCCGATGGGCTCGGTCGAGATCGACGGAAAGATTTACGAGGCTAAACTGCTCTCCGGCTATGCCGATCCGCAAACGCCTGTCGAGGTTGTCGGATTCGAAAATACGAGTGTCATCGTGAAAATCATCAAATAATCGAACAATATGGAAATGGAAACGGGTTTCATGGCCCTGGTGGTCTTTCTGGCCTTCGTGGCCGTCTGGTTGATCTTCTACTTTATCCCTGTAGGATTGTGGTTCTCGGCTCTGGTGTCGGGCGTGCGGATCAGTCTGTTGCAGCTGATTCTGATGCGCTGGCGCAAGGTGCCGCCCTCGACCATCGTCTCCTCGATGATCGAGAGCACGAAAGCGGGCCTGAACCTCGACCCCAACGAACTGGAGGCTCACTATCTGGCGGGCGGTAACGTCTCGAACGTCGTGCACGCGCTGGTGTCGGCGCAGAAGGCCAACATCATGCTCGACTTCAAGATGGCGACCGCCATCGACCTGGCCGGCCGCGACGTCTTCGAGGCCGTGCAGATGTCGGTGAACCCCAAAGTCATCAACACCCCGCCCGTCGCTGCCGTGGCGAAGGACGGTATTCAGTTGATCGCCAAGGCCCGCGTGACGGTGCGCGCCAACATCAAGCAGCTGGTCGGCGGTGCCGGCGAGGAGACCGTGCTGGCTCGTGTCGGCGAAGGTATCGTCTCGTCTATCGGTTCGGCCGAATCGCACAAGATCGTGCTGGAGAATCCTGATTCTATCTCGCGGGTCGTGCTGAACAAGGGCCTCGACGCCGGAACGGCTTTCGAGATTCTCTCCATCGATATCGCCGACATCGACGTCGGCAAGAACATCGGCGCCCAGCTTCAGATGGATCAGGCCGAGGCGGACAAGAACATCGCTCAGGCCAAAGCCGAGGAGCGCCGTGCGATGGCCGTGGCGTTGGAGCAGGAGAACCGGGCGAAGGCGCAGGATGCGCGCGCCAAGGTGATCCTGGCCGAGGCTGAGGTGCCGCTGGCTATGGCAGAGGCATTCCGGAACGGAAATCTGGGCATCATGGACTACTACAAGATGAAGAACGTGATGGCCGACACGCAGATGCGCGAATCGATCGCCCGTCCCGAGAAGAAATAAAGCTGCGAGCACCCGATCGAAAAAAGCGAAGACTTGAACGGCTTCGCTTTTTTTTGTATACTATGCCGCCAATAGACGAAAACGCGGGCGATGGTCCGAAAGCTCGGCGGTAAGGTGGCCTGATGCTTTTTGCAAATCGGAACGCGCCTGCCGGGATCATCCGGCAGGCGCGTAAAGTTTAATCATTCGCCAGCGGCAGGAGCAGGCCGTTCAGCTGGTCGTGTTCGACCAGAAATCCGTCGTGGCCGAACGGCGAGTCGATCTCCCGATAGGTGCTGTTCGGAATCTGCGATTGCAGGGCCCGCATCTCCGCGGGGGTGAAGATCAGGTCGGTCGTGATGCCGACCACCAGCGTGCGTGCCGTGATCCGCTGCAGGGCGGCCGCTACCCCGCCCCGGCCGCGGCCGACGTCGTGCGTGTCGAAGGTGTCGAGAATCGTGCGGTAAGAGTAGGCGTCGAACCGCCGGCAGAGCTTCTCGCCCTGGTACTCCTGATAGGTGCAGGCCCGGAACCCTTCGTAACGGGGTGCGTCGTCCCGCTCCTGCTGGGTCAGGTTGTAGCCTTCGGGGCCCCGGTAGGTCAACAGTCCGATGGCCCGTGCGGCAGCCATTCCCTTCTTCCCGGCATCCGGATGCCGCTGGCCGAACGTGGAGTCGGCTTCGATGGCCATGCGTTGGGTCTGGTCGATGGCGATCTGCCACGGGGTGGCCTTCGCCGCCGTGGCGATCAGCGCCAGCCGACGGATGAAACCGGGCTCCGATACGGCCCACTCCACGGCCTGAAAGCCGCCGACCGAACTGCCGATCAGCAGGCCGATGCTTCGGATGCCGAGTGCGTCCGCCAGCAGCCGGTGTGCCCGCACGATGTCGCGCAGGGTCAGCGCCGGGAAATCGCCGTACCAGGGTTCGCCCGTCGCAGGGTTCGTCGAGAGCGGTCCCGTCGATCCGTAGTGCGAACCGAGGATGTTGGCGCATACGATGTAGTGCCGTGCGGGGTCGAGGAAACGCCCCTCCTCGACGGTGTGCGGCCACCAGTCGGCCACCTCGGAGTTGGCCGTCAGCGCGTGGCAGACCCAGACGACGTTGTCGCCCGCCGCATTCGGCCGGCCGTACGTGTGATAGGCGATTTCGAGCTGCGGCAATACCCCGCCCCGCTCCAGCGGAAAGGGGCGGTCGTAGTGATAAAAGTGTGGTTCCATAGCTGCGGCAAAGATAGTAAATGCGGCGCGATGTGTAAAATAATCGGTGAAAGATGTTCGGTTTCGGCCGAAAAGCGCTATCTTGCGGTTCATTTTACGAGTATATGAAAGATTTTGCTGCAATCGATTTCGAGACGGCGAACCGCGAACGGACCAGCGTATGCAGCGTGGGGATCGTGATCGTCCGCGACGGTGCAGTGGCGGACAGCTTCTATCGGCTCATCCACCCCTATCCCAACTACTATAGCCGCTTCTGTACGGAGGTTCACGGGCTCTGCAGCCGGGATACGGAGGGGGCTCCGTCGTTTCCCGACGTGTGGGCCGAAATCGCGCCGAGGCTGGAGGGGCTGCCGCTGGTGGCCCACAATTCGCCATTCGACGAGGGGTGTCTGAAAGCGGTCTTCTCGCACTACGGAATGCCCTACCCCGACTACCCTTTCCATTGTACGCTGCGGGCGGCGCGCCGGATGCTGAAGGGACTGCCGAACTACCAGCTGCACACCGTATCACAGGTGTGCGGATACGACCTGCTGAATCACCACCATGCGCTGGCCGATGCCGAGGCCTGCGCCCGAATCGCCCTGAAGATTTTATAGGTTATCCGGCTCAGTCTTTTGACCGTCGAGACCCCTCGACTGCGCTCGGGGTGACAAGAGTATTATAAGAGAGGGCTGTCCTGTACGGACAGCCCTCTCTTTGTCGGATGGAGCGTTTTATCGCTTCTTTTTCGAGTCGGTCTTGGTTTCGGCCTCGACCTCGGTGTCGCGTCCGCCTCCCAGAGCCTGGTAGAGGTCGATGGTTCCCTGGATCTCTTCGTAGCGGTCGCTGATCTGCGAGATGCGTCCCGCAAGCAGGTTCTGCTGGGCGGTCAGGACCTCCAGATAGGTGGTCGAGGAGTGACGCATCAGAAGCTGCGTGGCTTCGTAGGCGCTCTCCAGTGCTGCGATCTGCTTCGTGCGCCACTCGGCCTTCGCACGGGCGGTCTGACACAGCGACAGGGCGTTGTTCACCTCGGCGCCGGCGTTGAGCAGGGTCTGTTGGAACGAGAGCTTCGCCTCCTCCTGACGGGCCTTCGCGATTTTGAGCTGGTTGCGGTTCAGCCGGGCGTTGAAGAGCGGCATGGCGAGCGAACCGGCTGCCGACAGCAGCAGCTTGCCCGGATTAACGATCATCGCCCCGGCGTTGTTCGTCCAGCCCAGCGTACCGCTCAACGTCAGCGAGGGATAGAGGGCCGAACGGGCGGCGGCCGTGGTGTAGAAAGCCTGCTCCAACGCCAGCTCGGCGCTCTTCACGTCCGGACGGTTCGATAGCAGTTGCAGCGGAACCCCCGCAGCCAGCGACTGCGGCAGAATCTGTTCGTCCAGCGTGCCGCGCTCGATGTCGTGGGGCACTTCGCCAAGCAGCGAGCAGAAGGCGTTTTCCACCTCGCGGATCCGGTGCTCCAGATCCTGAAGCGAAGCGTGGGCCGAATAGGCGGCCGCTTCGATCTGGGCGACGCCCGCCTCGGTGGTCATGCCGGCCTGCTTCATGTCGCGCATGATGCGGGCGCTCTCGCTCAACGACTCGGCGGTCTGCTTCGTGGCGTCGAACTGGCTGTCGAGCATCAGCAGCGTGTAATAGTAGGTCGCGATGCCGGAGATCAGCTGCGTGCGCACGGCCTGCCGGTACTCCTGCGACTGGGCGTAGAGGGCCTTGGCCTTCCGCTTGGCGTTGCGGAGCCCGCCGAAGATGTCGATCTGCCAGCTGGCGGCCAGCGGGATCGTGTAGGTCCATGCCCCCTTCGATCCGTCGAAGCTGCTGACGCCGCCGTTCGGCGCGAGGTTGAACGAAGGCAGGAAGGCCAGCCGGGCCGATTGCAGGGCGGCACGAGCCTCCTCTACGCGCCAGTAGGCAGACTGCATGTCGGTGTTGTTCTCCAGCCCTCTCCCGATCAGCGTCTGCAACCGGGGGTCGGTGAACATCTCCTGCCAGCGGATGTCGGCGATGGATGCGGTGTCGGTCGATTGGTAATCGACGCCGTAGAGCTGGTCGGTACGGATGTCGTCCGGCCGGGTGTAGGATTTGTAGATACCGCAGCTCGTCATCGTCAGAGCGGCGGCGATCAGGATGATAATTCGTTTCATACTATTTTTCCTCCTTTCCCGACTCGTCGGTTTTATCCTCGAGTTCGGCCTGGATGGCCCAGTCGGGCGTGTTGGTGATTTGAATCGGTTTGAACTTCTCCTGCAACCACTCGAAGGCGATGAAGAGCGACGGTACGAGGAACAGCAGCGCCAGCGTACCGATAATCATGCCGCCTACGGCTCCGGAGCCGAGCGACGAGTTGCCGTTGGCGCCTACGCCGGTCGAGAACATCAGCGGCAGCAGACCGAAGATCATCGTGAGGGCCGTCATCAGAATGGGGCGCAGACGGACTTTGGCGGCCGAAACGGCGGCCTGTGTCAGAGACATGCCGGCCTGACGGCGCTCGGTGGCGTACTCCGTCAGCAGAATGGCGGTCTTCGACAGCAGACCGATCAGCATGATGAGTCCGGTTTGCAGATAGATGTTGTTCTCCAGCCCCAGCATCTTGGCGAAAAGGAAGCTGCCCAGCAGACCGCACGGAACCGACAGGATGACAGCGAACGGAATCAGGTAGCTCTCGTAGAGGGCGCTCAGGATCAGGTAGATCAGCAGCAGGCAGATGCCGTAGACGATGTAGGAGTTGTTCGACGATTCGTTCTCCTCGCGGGTCAGGGCGCTGAACTCGTAGCCGTAACCGCGCGGGAGCACCTCGGCGGCCACCTCCTTGATGGCGCGGATGGCGTCGCCCGACGAGTAGCCCTCGGCGGCCGAACCGTTCACGGCGATGGAGGTGTACATGTTGAAGCGGCTCAGCGTCTCGGGGCCGTAGACCTTCGTCAGGGTGACGAACTGGCTTACGGGTGCCATCTCGCCGGCTACGCGGACGAACACGTTGTCCAGCGACTCGATGTCGGCGCGGTCTTTCGGATCGGCCTGAATCATCACGCGGTAGACCTTCGAGAAGCGGTTGATGTTCGACACGTACTGGCCGCCGTAGTAGCCCGACAGCACTGAAAGCACCTCGGTCGGCGAGAGGCCGGCACGCTTGCACTTCGCGGCGTCGATGTCGACGACGTACTGCGGGAAGTTGACGTTATAGGTCGTGTAGGCCATGCCGATCTCGGGACGCTGGTTCAGGGCGCCTATGAACTGCATGGTGATGTCGTAGAGCGAGTTGATGTCGCCGTCGCCGAAGTCCTGCACGTGCATTTCGAAACCGTTGCTCGTACCGTAGCCCGAGATCATCGGCGGCACGATAGCGAATACCTGCGCATCCTTGATGTCGGCCGTCATGCCCATGATCAGGTTGCTTATGTGGGTTACCTTGTCTTCTTCGCCGGGACGCTGCGCCCACTCCTTGAGCTTGATGATGAACATGCCGTACGACGGGCCCTGACCGGCGATCAGACCGTAGCCCGACACCTTCGTGTAGGCACGGATCTGCGGGATGGTGGAGATGCGGCGGTCGATCTCCTCCATGATCTTCTCGGTCTGTTCCAGCGAGCTGCCCGGCGCCGTGGTGACGTTCACCATGATGGTTCCCTGGTCCTCGGTTGGGATCAGACCCGTTTTGGTGGAGTTCATCAGCAGCACCAGAGCCGCCATGGCGGCGATCAGCGTGCCCCACATCATCCAGCGGCGCTTGATGAAGAAGAGGACGCCGCGCTGGTACTTGTCGACGATGGCGCCGAAAGCCGTGTTGTAGGCCTTGCGGAAGCGGGCCGAGAAGTTGTCCTTCTCGTTGCCGTTCTCGTCTACGTAGGGTTTCATGATGATGGCGCAGAGGGCCGGCGAGAGGGTCAGCGCGTTCACGGCCGAGATGCCGACGGCGACGGCCATCGTGATGCCGAACTGCGTGTAGAAAACGCCCGATGTTCCGCCCATCATCGATACGGGGATGAAGACGGCCATGAAGACCAGCGTCGAGGTGATGATGGCCGAGGTGATGCCGCCCATGGCGTCGACCGTAGCCATGTAGGAGGACTTGTAGCCCACGTCGAAGCGGGCCTGCACGGCTTCGACCACGATGATGGCGTCGTCGACCACCGTACCGATCGCCAGCACGAGGGCGAAGAGCGTCAGCAGGTTGATCGAGAAGCCGGCGAACGACAGGAAAGCGAACGTACCCACCAGCGATACGATGATCGAGATCAGCGGGATGAGGGTCGAACGCAGGTCCTGAAGGAAGAGATAGACGACCAGGATGACCAGGATGATAGCCTCGATCAGGGTTTTGATTACCTCGTGGATCGAGGCGAAGAGGAATTCGTTGACGTTCATCACCTCGACGATGTCGATGCCCTTCGGCAGCTTGGCGCGCTCCTCTTCGAGCAGCTTGTCGAGGTTCTTGATGACCTCCGTGGCGTTCGAGCCGGCGGTCTGGAATACGAGGGCCGAGATGCCGGTGTGGCCGTTGGTCTCGCCGTGGTAGGAGTAGGATTCGTTGCCCAGTTCGATGCGGGCGACGTCGCGCAGATGCAGCACCTCGCCGTCGGGCAGGGCGCGGATCACGATGTCGCCGAACTGCTCGGGTGTGTTCAGGCGGCCCTTGTAGCGAAGCGTGTACTGGAAGGTGTTGTCCGTGTTTTCACCCAGCGAACCGGTGGCCGACTCGATGTTCTGTTCGGAGAGGACGCCCGTGATGTCCGAGGGGACCAGTCCGTACTGCGCCATGACGTCGGGCTTCAGCCAGATGCGCATCGAGTAGTCGGAGCCCAGCACGACCAGTTCGCCCACGCCCTGAATACGCAGGATCTTGGGCTGGAGATTGATCTTCATGTAGTTGCTCATGAAGTTCTCGTCGTAGCTGTCGTCGGGCGAGTAGAGCGAGAAGACCTTCAGCATGGAGGTCTGCCGCTTGAAGGTCTGCACGCCGACGCGGGTCACCTCGGCGGGGAGTACGCCCGTGGCGCGCGACACGCGGTTCTGCACGTTGACGGCCGCCATGTCGGGGTCCGTACCCTGCTTGAAGTAGACGTTGATGCTTACGCTGCCCGAGTTGGTCGAGGTGGAGGTCATGTAGGTCATGTCTTCCACGCCGTTGATCTGCTCCTCGAGCGGTGCGACCACCGATTTCTGAATGGTCTCGGCACTTGCTCCCGGGTAGGAGGTTCTGACCATCACGGTCGGAGGCGCGATGTCGGGATACTGCTCCACGGGCAGCGACACAAGGCCGATGATACCGCCGAGCATGATGGCGACCGAGATCACCGTAGCCAGTACCGGGCGGTCGATAAAATGTTTCAGATTCATAATGCTTGCACTTCTTATTCGTTAGCTTCTGCGGCGGGTGCTGCCTCGCCCTTGATCCGGATCGGCGTGCCCTCGCGAAGCAGGCCCACGCCTTCGGCCACGATCAGCTCGCCGGGCGTCAGACCGCTCTCGACGATGTATTCCCGGCCGTTGCCGCCCTTGCGCACCTCGATCGGCGAGGAGGAGGCCTTGCCGTCGACTACCTTATATACGTACACCTTGTCCTGCACCTCGAAGGTCGCCGAGCGGGGAATGACGATGCAGTCCTTGTCCGTGCGGGTGAGGATGACATTGCCCGTACCGCCGCTGTGGAGCAGACGTCCGGCGTTGGGGAACACGGCGCGGAACTGGATGGAGCCCGTCGAGGGGTCGATGACGCCGCTGATCGACTCGATCACACCCTCCTGATCGTAGAGCGAGCCGTCGCTCAAGCGCAGCTGCACTTTCGGCAGTGCCTTCAGGGCGGTATCCATCGAGCCGTATTCGCGGGTGAGGTTCAGCAACTGTTTCTCGTTCATCGAGAAGTAAACGTACATGTCGGAGTTGTCCGAAACGGTCGTCAGCGGCTGCGGCAGCGAGGGACCGACCAGCGCTCCGACACGGTAGGGAATCGTACCGACCACGCCGTTGGCCGGAGCCTTCACAACCGTATAGGAGAGGCTGTTGCGGGCGTTCACCTCCTGCGCTTTGGCCTGCGCGAGGGCGGCACGGGCCGTCAGCAGGTTGTTCTCGGCCGTGCGGAGGTCGAACTCCGACACCACGTTTCGGGCGAACAGCTCCTTCTTGCTGTCGCGGGTCAGCAGGGCCGTGGCTACGCTGGCCTCGGCGGCGGCTACGTTGGCTACGGCCGTGTTCAGGGCGGCCTGATAGGGAACCTGGTCGATTACGAACAGTGTCTGGCCCTTGCTTACGACCTGACCTTCGCGGACGCAGACGTTCGAGATGGTTCCCGAAACCTGCGGAAGAATGTTGATGTCCTGGCGACCCCGGATCGATGCCGAATAGGGGGTCGAGACTTCCGTGTCGGCGGTCGAAACCTGCAGGGCGGCGTATTCGCCTATGCCCCGCTGCACCGGTGCTTCGCCGCATGCGTACAAAAGCGTACCCAGAGCTACTGCCGTAGCTGCTTGAAAAAACGTCTTTCTCATATTTGTTTACCGAATAAAATTTCGGGGACAAAAATATCTTAATTATTTTAGGAACCCTATATGTTTAAGTATTCTTGTTTGTTCATTTTCGGAACTGTTTTTTCGCCGATGACGTTTTTTTGTCTATCTTTGCCGGAAATGATGTGAAAAATGAATCCGAAGGAGTGGCAGGACCTTCTGAACCGGGAGCAGTTCGTGCAGGCTGAAACCTCGCTGGCCGATTTTGTAAAGCGGCCCTATCGTTTGCGGTTCGGTGTCAATATATTGTGCATCAGCGGGGAGGCCGATTTTTCGGTCAATCTGTCCGACCATCCGGTCAAGGCCGGAACTGTCGTGATCGTGCTGCCGAACAACCTGCTCGACATCCACCGGATCTCGTCCGATTTCCGGGCGAAGGTCTTCTTCTTTTCCGAAACGCTCTTCCGAGAATCGACCTTCCGGTTGGAGGGAACGCTGTTCAAATATATTGCGGAGCACCCTTTCAGCGACCTCGACGAGAACGCCGCGGCGTCGGCGGAACATTGGATGCAGATGGCGGAGTATACCTACAACGACCGGGACAACATCCACCGTCAGGCCATCACCCGCAACCGGCTGCAGAACATGTTTTTGGAGTACGACAACAAGATCCGCCGCATGACATGGGGAGACGGGGGGCGGCTCTCGGTGTCGATGCGCCGCACCGATCTGTTCCGCCGCTTCATGGAGCTGGTGCACCACCACTGCTGCCGCCGCCACGAAGTGGCCTTTTATGCCGACCGGCTCTGCATTTCGGCCCGCTATCTCACGGCCGTCTGCCGGGCGGTGCTGGGACGGTCGGCCAAAGAGATGATCGACGAGGTGCTGCTGCTGGAGATCAAGATGCGTCTGCGGTCGACCGACCTCTCGATTCAGGAGATTGCGGACGAGACCTATTTCCCCGACCAGTCCTATCTGGGACGCTTTTTCAAGCGCCATACGGGGCAATCCCCTACGGCATACCGTTCGTCGGGATACAACGGTTAGGTCAGCGGGAGCCGATGTAGAGGAAGATCATGCCGATCAGGATGAAGGCCAGGTCGAGCGCCTTCGAGCGCAGATTCTTTTCGTGGAAGAGCAGCGCGCCGCAGGCGAAGGAGACCACTACCGATCCGCGGCGGATCATCGAGACGACCGAGATCATCGCCTCGCCGTCGCGCAGGGCGAAGAGGTAGGCGAAGTCGGCCAGTGAGAGGAAGACCGAGATCAGGGGAATGGCCCAACTCCAGTGGAAAGGGGTGGTCGTCCGCCGCTTGGGCCACCAGATCGTCAGGCAGAGGCCGCTCATGATAACCAGTTGATAGAGATTGTACCAGCTCTGCACGAATACCGGGTCGAGACGCGACATGATGAACTTGTCGTACAGACCGCTGAGGGCTCCGGTGACGGCCGATGCGGCGACGAGCAGAATCCAGATGTTATGGCCGAAATCGACCCCTTCGCGGCGGCTCGACCGGCTCAGCAGAAAGAGCGACACCACGGCGAGCAGGACGCCTGTCCATTGATAGCCGTTCAGCCGTTCGCCGAAGAGGAGCATGGCGCCGACCAGCACCATCACGGGACGCGTGGCGTTGATCGGGCCGACGATCGTGATGGGCAGATGTTTCAGTCCGTAGTAGCCGAAAACCCACGAGGTGAGCACGATGACCGATTTCGCCACGACGAGCAGATGGGCCTCCGCAGAGCCGGGGCGGGTCTCCAGCAGCGTTCCCTCGAACCATCCTGCGCCGGTTTCGGCCGAGAGGATCATCGGCAGGAAGAGGAGCGTGGAGAAGAGCGTGTTGAACCACAGCACGGGCAGCACGGCATTCCGGTCGAGCGCCTGTTTCTTCGTCACGTCGTAGAGGCCCAGCAGGGCGGCCGACGCAAAGGCCAGAATCAACCACATAGTACTAATATAAAAGCAGGTCGGCGATGACGAAGAGGGCCAGACTCAGGCTCGCCAGTCCGTTGAGCGTTCCGAAGGCGATTCCGATATGCCGCTGTCTGGAGGGTGTAACCAGTCCGTGCTCGGCCGCCAGTATGGCGACGAAGAGCCCGCATCCGATCCACAGCCAGAGGCTGCCCGGGCAGTAGAAGGCGAAGGCGAAGAGCGCCGCCACGCTGACCGCGTGGAGGGCGATGCTGATGTAGAGGGCCGTGCGCACCGAGAAGCGGGCCGGTATGGAGTGGAGGCCGTGCGCGCGGTCGAACTCGGCGTCCTGGAGGGCGTAGATGATGTCGAATCCGCCGCACCAGGTCATCACTAACAGCGAGAGCAGGCAGGCAGGCCAGGAGAGGGTCCCCGTGACGGCGATGTAGGTTCCGGCCGGGGCGATGCCGAGTGACAGCCCCAGCACGAGGTGTGCGAGTGCCGTGAAACGCTTGCAGTAGCTGTAGGCCATGACGATGCCCAGCGCCACCGGCGAGAGCAGGGCCGTCAGGGCGTTGATCGTCGCCGCGGTCAGGATGAAGGCGGCGGCGTTGCCCCCCACGAACCAAAGCGCCGCCTGCGGCGAGATGCGGCCTGCCGGAATTTCCCGGTCGGCCGTGCGGGGATTTTCGGCGTCTATCCGCCGGTCGGCCCAGCGGTTGAACCCCATCGCCACGTTGCGGGCGAATACCATGCAGAGGAGCACCTGCACGGCCAGCGGCCACCACCACCCAGCCGAGGACCAGATCTCGTCGAGCCGGTTGATGCGGATGGCGAACACGAAAGCGATTGCCGCGAAGGGCATGGCGAAGATCGTATGGGCGAACTTCACCAGTGAAAAGTATTTCCCGATTCCGGACATCATGCAAAATTTAATTCCGGGGACAAAAGTACGAAATAATTCGAAATTCCGGTCCGTTTCGGGCCTGCTGAATGCTTTCGAACCGAAACCTCCGGCCGAAAAAATCCGGACTATCATCAGGTAGTCCGGATTTCCGGTACGATAAATCGTTTCTATTCGACTATATACAAACTGCGAAAGAAGCGGATGTTGTCATAGTACGGTTCGTCGACGATTTCATCGAGCATCAGTCGGTTTCCACCTATGGCCGATACGGTATATTGCCATTCTGCGGAGGCTCCGTTATCATAGGCCTTTACGATCCGAAGCGTTCGGGTCTGCTTGTCGTATTGCCACGTTTGTTCGAACGGTGTATCGTCCACCGGAAAATCCGGAATGGACGGTCCGGAGAGCTCTTTTACGCACGTTCCGTCTTCGTTAAAGCGCAACATGCCCAGTCTATGTCCCGCAACGAGCACGGTCCTTTCGTGGGAAATGATATAGACCGGATTCCAGCTACTGTCGCATTCTGCCAATGTATATTCCTTCCACGCCTTATTCTGGATAAGCGCAGGAACGATTGCCGGATCGAAAGCACTGTATTGCAACAAGTGTGAATTGATTTCCATCTGCGCGTTCGTCAGATACTGATCGAACGGGTTGTTCTCTTCACTTTTATCGCAGGCCGTAATTCCCATTGCCACGATAATGAAAGCGGCCAACTTCAGAAAAATAAGTCTACTTTTCATAAGCGTAAAATTTTAATAGGTTATCATTTAAAACGAGTGTGTATAATTTCCGGCGCCGTATCCCTTGTAATCTCCGACGGTTGATTAGGTATGCCGCAATATATGGAATAAATTTCACATATCCAAACATTTCGCATTAAAAATGACATGAATTGCCGTTATTTAATCCGACAAATTATTTTCGATGCACATGTTATTAAATATTCTAAATTGTATTAGGCCGGTTTTGAAGGATCGCGCCACGATGAGTCGCAAATAATCGGATTGGCTTTTGTGGGCGGCTTCGGCATCGTTCCGGGTGCTTTTCGGTCGGCAGGTTGCGAATAAACCTGCATTTGCGCTCTGCTTGATCCGACTAAATTTGCTTCTGCGCCCGACTTTTCTTATCTTTGTACGCTAAAACGCGAAACGAAAATCATATGCAATGAAAAACATACGCAACTTCTGCATCATCGCCCACATCGACCACGGCAAGAGTACGCTGGCCGACCGGCTGCTCGAGAAGACCAACACGCTGGCGCAGCGCGAAATGCAGGCGCAGGTGCTGGACGACATGGACCTCGAGCGCGAAAAGGGCATCACCATCAAGAGCCACGCCATCCAGATGGAGTACAAAGCCCGGGACGGACAGACCTATGTATTGAATCTGATCGACACGCCGGGACACGTCGACTTCTCCTACGAGGTTTCGCGGGCCATCGCCTCCTGCGAGGGGGCGCTGCTGGTGGTCGACGCCACGCAGGGCATTCAGGCCCAGACCATCTCGAACCTCTATCTGGCGCTGGGGCACGATCTGGAGATCATCCCCGTGCTGAACAAGATCGACATGGACTCGGCCATGATCGACGAGGTGAAGGATCAGGTGATCGACCTGATCGGCTGCAAGGAGGAGGATATCCTGCTCGCGTCGGGCAAGACCGGACTGGGCGTCGAGGAGGTGCTCGAGGCGATCATCGCCCGTATTCCGGCCCCGAAGGGGGATGAGAACGGCCCCTTGCAGGCGCTGATCTTCGACTCGGTGTTCAATCCGTTCCGCGGCATCATAGCCTACTACCGTGTCTTCAACGGCACGATTCGCAAGGGCGACCACGTGAAGTTCATCAACACCGGCTCGGAGTACGACGCCGACGAGGTGGGCGTGCTGAAGCTCAAGATGCAGCCGCGGGGCGAGATCCGGGCGGGCGACGTGGGCTATATCTGTTCGGGCATCAAGACCTCGTCGGAGGTCAAGGTAGGCGATACGATCACCTCGGTCGCCGATCCGGCCCGCGAGGCGATCGCCGGCTTCGAGGAGGTGAAGCCGATGGTCTTCGCCGGCGTCTACCCCGTCGAGGCGGACCAGTACGAGGACTTGCGCGCTTCGCTTGAGAAGCTGCGGCTGAACGATGCGTCGCTCACCTTCGAACCCGAGAGCTCGCTGGCGCTGGGATTCGGTTTCCGGTGCGGATTCCTGGGGCTGCTGCACATGGAGATCATCCAGGAGCGTCTCTACCGGGAGTTCGATATGGATGTCATTACGACGGTCCCCAACGTGTCGTACCACATCACCACCACCCAGGGCGAGGAGCTGGAGGTGCACAACCCCTCGGGGCTGCCCGAAATCACGAAGGTGGCAAAGATCGAGGAGCCCTATATTCTGGCGCAGATCATCACGCGGACGGACTTTCTGGGCAACGTCATCAAGCTCTGCATCGACAAGCGCGGCGTGATGAAGAACCAGACCTTCATCACGCAGGACCGGGTGGAGATCAACTTCGAGATGCCCCTCTCGGAGATCGTCTTCGACTTCTACGACAAGCTGAAGAGCATCTCGAAGGGATACGCCTCGTTCGACTACCATCGCACGGGCTACCAACCCTCGAAGCTGGCGAAGCTCGATATCCTGCTGAACGGCGAGCCGGTCGACGCCCTCTCGTCGCTCATCTATGCCGACCACGCCTACGACTTCGGCCGCAAGATGTGCGAGAAGCTCAAGGAGCTGATCCCGCGACAGCAGTTCGACATCGCCATTCAGGCTGCCATCGGCGCCAAGATCATCGCCCGCGAGACGGTGAAGGCGGTGCGCAAGGATGTGACGGCCAAGTGCTACGGCGGCGATATCTCGCGTAAGCGCAAGCTGCTCGAAAAGCAGAAGGCCGGCAAGAAGCGCATGCGTCAGATCGGCCAGGTGCAGGTGCCGCAGTCCGCTTTCCTCGCTGTTCTGAAAATGGAGTAGACGCTTAATGAAAAAGACCATCATCGACCTCTTCGAATCGTCGGTCGGAAAGTACGGGGAGAAGGATTTCCTGCTCGAGAAGCATGCGGACCGCTGGGAGGGGACCTCTTATGCCGCCGTCCGCGAGCAGGCCCTGCGCATCGGCGCCGGACTGGCTGCGCTGGGCATCGAACCCCAGCAGACCGTGTCGATCCTCTCCGAGGGTCGCAACGCCTGGATCGTCTCCGAGCTGGGACTGCTCTATGCCGGAGCCGTCAGCGTTCCCCTCTCCGTCAAGCTGGAGGAGGAGAACGATCTGCTGTTCCGGCTGAACCACGCCGAGGTCGCGGCCGTCTTCGTGTCGGGCCCGCAGCTGCAGAAGGTGCGCAGCATCCGCGACCGGCTGCCGGCGCTGCGCCACGTGATTCTCTTCGACGAGCCGGCCGAGACGATGCCGGGCGAAATCACGCTCCGCGAGCTGGAGGAGCGGGGAGAGGCCCGACTGCGGACGCATCGCGAGGAGTTTCTGGCTATCGGGCGCGGTCTGCGGAACGACGACTACGCCACCATCACCTACACCTCGGGGACGACGGCCGATCCGAAAGGGGTCATTCTGACCCACCGCAACTACACGGCCAATGTCGAGCAGTCGCTGACTCGCGTGGATATTCCGTCGTGGTACCGCACGCTCATCATCCTGCCGCTCGACCACTGTTTCGCGCATGTCGTGGGATTCTACATCATGATCGCCTGCGGAGCGACCGTAGCGACCGTGCAGGTCGGCCGGACCCCGATGGAGACCCTGAAGAACATTCCGCTCAACATCCGCGAGGTGAAGCCCCATTTCCTGCTCTCGGTGCCGGCGCTTGCCAAGAATTTCCGCAAGGGCATCGAAAGCTCGATCCGGGCCCAGGGCCCCGCTGCGGAGCGTCTTTTCCGGTTGGCGCTGAAGACAGCCTACACCTATAATCAGGACGGGTACTCGAAGGGGCGCGGCTGGCGGTTCCTGCTCAAACCCGCCGTGGCTCTCTTCGACCGCATCCTCTTCTCGAAGGTGCGGCAGGCGTTCGGCGGCGAGCTGCGTTTCTTCATCGGCGGCGGCGCCTTGCTCGACAGCGAGCTCCAGCGCTTTTTCTATGCCGTCGGCATCCCCATGTTCCAGGGCTACGGCCTTTCGGAGGCGACTCCGGTCATCTCGACCAACTCGCCCCGGCGGCACGAGCACCGCTTCGGTTCGTCGGGCATGCTGCTGAAGCCGCTTGAACTGCGGATCCTCGACGACGAGGGGCGCGAACTGCCGACCGGCGAGCGGGGCGAGATCGTCATCTGCGGCGAGAATGTCATGGCCGGATACTGGAAGAATCCTGCCGCGACGGCCGAAACCGTGCGCGACGGATGGCTCCACACGGGCGACATGGGTTATATGACCCGCGACGGATTCCTCTACGTGCTGGGGCGCTTCAAGAGCCTGCTGATCTCGGCCGACGGCGAGAAGTACAGCCCCGAAGGGATGGAGGAGGCCATCGTGTGCTCGGAGCTCATCGACCAGATCGTGATCTACAACAACCAGAGCCCCTATACCTCGGCCATTGTGGTTCCCAACCGCGAGGCTCTCGGGCGGTATTGTCCCGACGGGGCCGACCAGACGGCTCTGGCGCAGTTCGCCCGCGCCGTCCAGCAGGAGATCGACGGTTGCCGCTCTTCGCGGGGCGGCGAGTTTCCCGACCGCTGGGTGCCCTCGGCCATCGCGCTGGTCGACGAGCCGTTCTCCGAGCAGAACGGTCTGGTGAACAGCACGATGAAAATCGTAAGGTCGAAGGTCGAGGAGCATTTCCGCGACCGGCTCGACTACCTCTATACCCCCGAAGGCAAGAAGCCCGACAACGAGCGGAACATCGCCTCGTTGCAGGCGTTACGCCGGGGATAGCCGAAACGGTCCGTTTTCCGGCGCGAAAACACCGCTTTTGGAATAAAAGTGTAAAAAATGACCTCCGCAGAGCGACGATTTCAAAAATAATTTCTATATTTGCATCTGCAAATGCGGGAGTAGCTCAGTGGTAGAGCATCAGCTTCCCAAGCTGAGGGTCGCGGGTTCGACCCCCGTTTCCCGCTCACTGGCGACCGGGGAGTTTCCGGAAAAGGAAACTCCCCGGTCGTATTCGGAGGGGCCGCATCCCGTTTCGGCCCTCTCCTTTAGGCGGAATAATCGAAAACAGACATATATGAATATCTCTTACAACTGGCTCAAACAGTATGCCGACACCGATCTGTCGGCCGAGCAGATCGCCACCGTGCTGACCGACATCGGTCTGGAGGTCGAGGGCTTCGAAAAGATCGAGACCGTGAAGGGCGGTCTGAAGGGGGTTGTCGTGGGCGAGGTGCTCACCTGCGAGGAGCATCCCGATTCGGATCACCTCCACATCACCACCGTCGACGTGGGCGGCGAGGCTCCCCTGCAGATCGTCTGCGGCGCGGCCAACTGCCGCAAGGGACTCAAGGTGCTCTGCGCTACGGTGGGCGCCGTGCTCTATCCCGACGGCGGCGACGAGGAGTTCAAGATCAAGCGTTCGAAGATCCGCGGCGTGGAGTCGCTGGGCATGCTCTGTGCCGAGGACGAGTTGGGCATCGGTTCGGGCCACGAGGGAATCATGGAGCTGCCGGCGGATGCCGTGGTCGGCACGACCGCCAAAGAGTATCTGCATATCGAGGACGACTACCTGATCGGCATCGGCCTGACTCCCAACCGGATCGATGCCGCGTCGCATATCGGCGTGGCCCGCGATCTGGTGGCTTATCTGAAGAGCCGGGGCGAACGGGCCGAACTGAAATGGCCGTCGGTCGAGGGCTTCTCGGTGGACAATCGCGACCTGGAGGTGAAGGTGCGCGTGGAGAACAGCGAAGCGGCACCCCGCTATGCCGGCGTGACGGTGAAGGGGTGCAAGATAGGCCCCTCGCCCGAGTGGATGCAGAACTACCTGCGTGCAGCGGGTATCAATCCCAAGAACAATCTGGTGGACATCACCAACTTCGTCCTCTTCGAACTCGGCCAGCCGCTGCATGCTTTCGACCTTGCGAAGATCGAAGGACGCGAGATCGTGGTCCGCACCTGCGAGGAGGGGACTCCGTTCGTGACCCTGGACGGCGTGGAGCGCAAGCTCTCCGCCCGGGACCTGATGATCTGCTCGGCCGAGCGCCCCATGTGCATCGCCGGCGTCTTCGGCGGGCTGGATTCGGGAATCGGCGACACGACGACCGATGTCTTTATCGAGAGCGCCTATTTCAACCCCGTATGGGTCCGCAAGACTGCCAAGCGCTTCGGACTGAATACCGATTCTTCGTTCCGCTTCGAACGCGGCATC
The DNA here is from genome assembly GCA_910577475.1 of uncultured Alistipes sp. Lineage (GTDB taxonomy): Bacteria > Bacteroidota > Bacteroidia > Bacteroidales > Rikenellaceae > Alistipes. The sequence goes on along the minus strand of CAJTLJ010000004.1, from coordinate 78,200 downwards.
GACCCCAACATGCAGGTGTATGCCCTGAAGCGTGCCGCCCTGCTCTTCCGGGAGCTGGCCGGCGGTGAGATCGCAAGCGAGATCGTCGATCTGAACCCCTCGCCGGTCGAGGATTTCCGTTTCGATATCGACATCGACCGGGTGAACCGCCTCATCGGCAAGGAGATTCCCGTTCAGACCGTGCGGACGATTCTCGGGGCGCTGGAGGTGAAGATCGAAAAGGAGGAGGGAACCTGCTGGAGCGTCGCCGTGCCCCCCTATCGCGTCGACGTGCAGCGCGAGGCCGATCTGGTGGAGGATATCCTGCGCATCTACGGCTACAACAACGTCGAGATTCCCGCCGCCGTCCACTCTACCCTCTCCTATGCGCCGAAACCCGACAAACCCAAGCTCATCAATCTGGCTTCGGATTTCCTGTCGGCCAACGGCTTCACGGAGATCATGTCGAACTCCCTGACCCGGGGAAGCTACTACGAGGGTCTCGCCTCGTACCCGGCCGATCGCTGCGTGCGCATCATGAATCCGTTGAGCGCCGATCTGAACGTGCTGCGTCAGACCCTGCTGTTCAACATGCTGGAAGCGGTCCAGCTGAATGTGAACCACCGCAACGGCGACCTGAAGCTCTACGAATTCGGCAACTGCTATTTCTACGACGAGGCGGCCTGCGGACGCGAAGGGGCCGATCACCTCTCGCCCTACTCCGAGAGCTATCGGCTGGCGATGGCCGTGACCGGTATGGACGAACCGCAGTCGTGGAACACGAAGCCCCGCGAGGCCTCGTTCTTTACCCTGCGTGCCGTGGCCGAGAAGCTGCTGCACCGGTTCGGTCTCGACTCCTATGCCTTGAAGGGCGAGACGCTGGAGTGCGAACTCTTCGGCGAGGCGCTGGCCCTGCTGCTCAACGGCAAGGAGCTGCTGAGGATCGGCGTGGTGGCCCCCTCTCTGCGCAAGCGTTTCGATCTGAAGCAGGAGGTGTATTTCCTGGAGATGAATTTCGATCTGCTGGCCAAGTCGACCAAGAAGGTGAAGATCGCGGTCGAGGAGCTGTCGAAATTCCCCGAGGTGAAGCGCGACCTGGCATTGCTGGTCGACCGTCAGGTGACCTTCGCTGCGCTGCGCGAGGTGGCGTTCGCCGCCGAAAAGAAACTGCTGAAGAGCGTTTCGCTCTTCGACGTCTACGAGGGCGAGAAGCTCCCCGAGGGCAAGAAGTCCTATGCCTTGAGCTTCGTGCTGGAGGACAAGAGCCGCACGCTGGACGACAAGAGCATCGAGAAGGCGATGGCCAATCTGACCCGTCAGTTCGAGCAGCGGTGCGGTGCGCAGGTGCGCGGCTGATGTGTCTGTCGAACGAGTCGAAGCGGGCTGCCTGGGCAGCCCGCTTCTTTCATTCCATTTCGTCTATGGAGTCGATGCCTGCCCGCGTCATGGCGATGCGGAACCGCTTGTAGACGATCCGCTCGTCGTAGCGGTATTGCAGGACGACGTTCAGGAAGTATACCTTGTCGCAGACGACCGCTTCGGGCCGGTCGTTCGGGCCGAGCGTGTAGAGCGTGACCTGCGGATCGTCCATCTTGCGGATGAAGTTGCTGACGTGCAGACGGATGATGTCGTTGATGCCGTCCGTGGCGTAGACGCTGTGGCGGTCCAGTTTGCTGCGGTCGATATGGACGGACTTGCGGTAGAGGATGATCTTCTCGTCGGAAATCCGGTTCTCGGCCTGCAGCAGCGGCGACCGGCTGCGGAGGCTCATCACCTGAGGCGGCACCTTCTGCTCGGAGAGAAAATCCACCCCCTCCTTGATCCAGCCGATCGGCTGCTCCTTGATCCGCATGGTCGCCTTGTTGTCGAAATAGCTGCTGCCGATGCGGTGGGCGAAATAGTAGCGCATGAGATCCTTGATGCGGTCCTTGAGCATGTAGCTTACTACGAGCGCGATGAAAAGCGGGGTCGTGAAGTTGCCGAAACGCTGCTGGAACGAGAAGCTGACTACCGTGGCGAAGATCATCGACAGGCCAGCGGCGATGCTGTAGTAGAGCTGTTCGACGACCACCCCGTCGCGTTTCTTGGGAGCCTTGAGAAACAGCGCGCTTTCGACGTATTTCTTCAGGACGCCCGAGCGGAAAACTAGGGCGCGGTTGCGGCGCGGATCGTCGTCCCGCAGGATTTCGTAGCCCATGCGGGTGCCGTACCTCTCTCCCTTGCGGATCGTGGCGGCCAGTTCGCGGACGATTCCCGGGCGGCGCTCTTGCTGCGCTTCGAGATGGCGGAGCAGTGCCAGCGTGTGGCGGGCGATGATATCGCAGAGGAACTCGTCCACGAAGCGGTAGCAGTTGCGCGTCTCCTCCGGAATGTCCGGAGTCTCGAGGAGCGTGTGGAGCCGGTGGAATTCGCCGGTGATCCGTGCGATGCTCCGCATGTAGGAACGGCACAGCGCGGTCGTTTCCGCTCCGCGCCGGTTGCGGCGGATGCAGTTGATCTCGTCGCGCAGAGCGCTCTTGACAATCGCCGCGAACATCTTGATCCGGTATTCGTATTCGGCCGTCGTCTCCCGCGAAGGGGAGGCGGCCAGCGCCGTGAAGGCGGCTTCGAGGCGACGCAGCGGCAGAGCCTCGCCGGCGGCGATTTCGTGCAGGGCGAATTTCGGCGTGATGAGACGGACGTTCGACTTCACGTCGCTGTAGAATTTCGACTTGGGATAGGTCGAGGGGTTGATGTCGAGACTGTTGGGAAGGAAGATCCACATGTAGACCGAAAAGTCGCCGCTCCGCTGCCGGGGCCGTGTCCGAAACCCCATCTTGAACTCGATGGAGAAGCGGTCGTGTATTTTAGTCAGAATGTCGATCATCTTCGGAGCTTTGCCTCGCGGTCGGACGCTCCTGTTCTCGATCAAGTTCGGTGCCACGCTGCGGGGGGATTGTCTGTGTTCTCGAAGCCTGACAGATGGGCGTGTGCCGAAATTAAGAATTTCGGCACACGCCCATCTGCTGAAGGGAGGGGGTTACTCCCAGAAGTCGTGAAAGTGGTGCACGGGTCCGTGGCCGTGGCCGATTTCGTAGTCGGCCCCTTTCCGGATCGCCGTGTCGATATATGTCTTGGCGCGGCTTACGGCGTCGTCCAGCTCCAGCCCGCGGGCCAGAAAAGCCGCGACGGCCGACGAGAGCGTGCAGCCCGTACCGTGGGTATTTCGCGTTTGCAGCCGCTTCGAGCGCAGGAGCAGCGTACTTTTCTTCTCGGCGTTGTAGAAGACGTCGACCAGTTCTTCATCCTCGAGGTGGCCCGCCTTCAGCAGGACGGAGACCGTGCCGCCGCACGAGAGCGCTTCGGCCAGCTCGGGCAGCTCCTCCTGTCGGTCGATCTTGTGGCCGAGCAGGATCTCGGCTTCGGGAATGTTGGGGGTGATGACCCGCACGCGGGGGATCAGCTCCGTCCGAAGGGTCTCCACGGCCTCGTCCTGCAGCAGCTTGTCGCCCGAGGTGGCGACCATGACGGGATCGAGCACCACGTTGCGGATGGCGTAGCGCTCCAGCGTGTCGCGCACGGCCCGGATCAATTCCGAGGAGTGGAGCATTCCGATCTTCACGGCGTCGGCGCCGATGTCGTCCAGTACGGAGCGCATCTGCCCCGTGACGAACTCGACCGGGACGGGGTGAACCCCCGTGACGCCGACCGTATTCTCGTCGACCACCGCCACGATGGCCGACATGCCGTAGCATCCGCAGGCCGAGAAGGTCTTCAGGTCGGCCTGTATGCCGGCTCCGCCGCTGGGGTCGCTGCCGGCTATGGTAAGAGCTCTCTTGTAGTGTTTCATGTCGTATGTCGGGTTAGATTTTCCATTGCTCCATCTCCCAGGCGCTCTGCCAGAACATCCACTCCATCCTGGTGCAGAGCACGAAGACGGAGGTCATGCGCTCGCGGACGGCCGGCGAAGCCTCCGCGGCCAACTCGTCGCAGATCTCCACCGCGCGGCGGCACGCTGAGGCAAAGGCCTCGTCGCCGTAGGCCTCGATCCACGCCCGGTAGGGATTCCTGTCGAGCCCGCCCCGGGCGCTGCGGAGGATCGTCTCGCCCACCCGTTGGTAGACCCAGAAACAGGGCAGCACCGATGCCGCCGCCACCTCCACCTCGCTGAACATCCGAGCGTCGAGCACCGAGGTGTAGAGCAGGCAGGTGGGCGACATCTCGTCGTCCGAGGGGTCGTCGCCCTTCAGAAAGGACTGGTGCATGGCCGCCTCCATCGCTACGCCGTCGGAGGCGAAGGTCGTGAAGTCGGTCTGCTGGGCCCGACGCGGCAGCCGGGCCGCCAGCATCAGCAGGCGGCGGGCGTAGCGCCGTATGTAGAGTACGTCCTGACGCAGGTAGAACCGGAACCGCTCGGGATCGAGCGTGCCGTCGGCCAGCCCCTTGACGAAGGGGAGCTCCAGAATCTTTTCATAGATGGGCTCGGCGGCCTTCCAGGCCTCGCCGCTCCATTTGATAGCCTCCATCGGTTACTTGTGATCGGGTTTGTATCCGCATACCGCTACGTAGTCCCCGCGGTCGAAGCCCGGCTGCGGCTCTTCGGCCGCCGTGTCGGAGCAGAGCGGATGGCGCGTCAGGGTCTGTGCTGACTCCAGCCGTTCGAAGCCCGCGGCGGTGAGCAGTTCGATCTTCTCGGCCGTCGTGCGCCAGTTGGCTACCTCTACGAACTCCATCGGATAGGGGTTGGGCGGGTAGCAGCCCGCGAGCAGCGGATGATCCCACGTGCCGACGGCTTTCGCCAGGTTGTAGAGCAGTCCGTAGGAACTCTCTTTCGGCACGTCGATCACGACGATCCGCCCGCCCGGCCGCAGGGCCGCGTAGGCCTTTTCGAACACCGATTTCAGATCGGTGATATAGCTCGGCGTGCCGTTGAGCAGGATGGTGTCGTAGCGCTCCGTGCCGAAATCGTAGTTCTCGGCCGTGGTGACGGAGACCGTCATGCCGCGCTTGCGGGCGATCTCGGCCATCCCTGCGGAGGGCTCCAGCCCCTCGCGGACCTCGATGCCGAAGTCCTCCTTGAGTATCTTTTCGAATAGTCCGCTGCCGCACCCGACAGAAAATACCCGGCCGGCGTCGCGCAGACAGTGTGCCGCCAGTTTTACCTCCGACAGAAGTACGTTCGGGTTCTCCAGAAACCAGGCGTCGTATTTCGCGGCGTATTGATCGAATCCTTTTCCCATTTGTTTTCTATTTTTTTTGTGTTTATAAATCTATCGTTCGGCTCTCCATCGTGAGCAGGTCGATGGTAAAGAGCCGGTTTCGCAAGACGTTGCCGATGCCGGTAACGATCTTGAGCACCTCCGAGGCCTCCAGACAGCCGATGAACCCCGGTGTGGTTCCCAATACCCCCTGCACCTTCGGCCGCACGGCCGAAAGCTCCTCCCGCTCCGGAAAGAGATCGCGGTAGCGCATTCCGCCCCGGTAGCCGAATACCGACACCTGGCCGTGGAACTCGCCTATCGATCCGTAGACGTAGGGTTTGCCCTGCCGGTGGCATACTTCGTCGATCAGATAGCGGGTCGCGAAGTTGTCGCAGCCGTCCACCACCAGATCGTAGGGGGCGACCAGCCGTCCGGCGTTCTCCGGGGTCAGCCGCTCCGCCCAGGCGTCGATGCGCGTGTGCGGCGAGAGGGCCTGCAACCTCCTGCGGGCGCAGAGCGCCTTGCACTCCCCCACCTCCGCCTCGGTGTAGAGCACCTGCCGCTGGAGGTTCGAGAGCGATACGCGGTCGTCGTCGACCAGCCCGATGCGGCCGATGCCGGCCGCCGTGAGGTAGAGCGATACGGCCGAGCCCAGTCCGCCGACCCCGACGACGAGCACCGAAGCCTCGTCCAGCCGGCGCTGGCCCTCCTCGCCCACCTCGGGGAGCATGATCTGACGGGCGTAGCGCTCCGTCAGTCGAAGATCCGGTCCCAGTCCTTCCATACCGTTTCGTAACCGATGGCGTGAATATCCCGTTCCACCTCGCGGGGTGACCGCTCGTCGCTGACGCTGAACTGCTCCAGCGCCTGCGGGTGGGTGCGGTAGCCGCCCGGATCGGTTTTCGATCCGGCGCTCATCGAGGTGATGCCCAGCGTAGCCATGTTGTTGCGGAATGCCGCCGACTCGCGCGTCGATACGGAGATATCGACATCGTGGTCGAAGATGCGGTAGGCGAAGATCAGCTGCGCCAGTTCGCGGTCGCTCATGACGACATTGGGCTGGAAATGGCCCTCGGAGGGGCGCATGCGGGGGAAATTGACGCTGTAGCGGGTCTGCCAGTAGTGCTTGCGCAGGTATTTCAGGTGCAGGGCCATCATCGTCACGTCGGTGCGCCACTCCTCCAGGCCGATCAGCACTCCCATGCCGATCTTGTGCACGCCGGCCTGCCCCATGCGGTCGAAGCCGTCGACGCGCCAGTCGAATTTCGACTTCATGCCGCGCGGGTGGTAGACGTTGTAGCGGGCGCGGTTGTAGGTCTCCTGAAAGCAGACCACGCCGTTCAGGCCCGAGCGGGTCAGGCGGGCGTAATCCCCGGTGCTCAGGGGCATCACCTCGATCGACAGATTCGAGAAATAGGGTCGTGCCAGCCGCAACGCATTTTCGATGTAGTCCACCCCGGCGTCGCGCGGATTCTCGCCCGTCACGATCAGCAGGTTCTCGAACGGACCCAACTCGCGGATGGCCTCGCATTCGGCCACGATCTCGTCATCCTTCAGGATGACGCGGGCGATGGGGTTGTCGTGCTGGAACCCGCAGTAGACGCAGTGGTTCGTGCAGGAGTTGGTGATGTAGAGCGGTACGTACATCGAGATCGTCTTGCCGAACCGCTCCTGTGTGTAACGGCGGCTCAACCGGGCCATCTGCTCCAGGTAGGGGGCTGCGGCCGGCGATACGAGCGCCATGAAGTCGTCCGGCGTCAGGCGCTCCTTCGCGAGGGCGCGCTCCACGTCGGCGGAGGTCTTGTCCATGATCTTGCGGGTGGTCTCCTCCCAGTCGTATTTCGCTAACTCTTCAGAAAACATCTTCGGCATGCTTTAATCGTCCAGAAACGAGGTGAGCGGCGAGCTGGCTTCGGCCGCGGCCGAAGCGGCTACGGCTCCCAGTCCGGCCTCGTAGGCCTCGCGGCCGGCCACGACCGCGTCGCGGAAGGCACGGGCCATGCGCACCGGGGCGCCGGCTACGGCGATGGCCGTATTGACCAGTACGGCGTCGGCGCCCAGCTCCATGGCGGCTGCGGCGTGCGACGGCGCTCCGATGCCGGCATCGACCACTACGGGGACATTGCTCTGCTCGATGATGATCCGCAGGAAATCGATTGTCAGCAGCCCCTTGTTCGTGCCGATGGGTGCACCCAGCGGCATGACGGCCGCCGTACCGGCATCCTCGAGCCGTTTGCAGAGCACGGGGTCGGCCTGAATGTAGGGAAGCACGACGAATCCCATGCCGGCCAGCTTTTCGGTGGCCTTGAGCGTCTCCACCGGATCGGGCAGCAGGTAGGTGGGATCGGGATGGATCTCCAGTTTGATGAAGTTCGTTGCGAAGGCCTCGCGGGCCAGCTGGGCGGCCAGCACGGCCTCCTCGGCGTTGCGGACGCCCGAGGTGTTGGGCAGGAGCTGCACCCCCTTGCGCAGCACGTGGCGCAGCATGTCGTCCTCGCGGTTCTGCATGTCGATACGCTTCATAGCCACGGTTACCATCTCCGATTCCGAGGCGGCCAGCGCCTCGGCCATCCGTTCGTTCGAACTGAACTTGCCCGTGCCGACGAAGAGACGCGACGCGAACTCGCGTCCTCCGATCATTAGATTTGCCATAGTTTTTCCGTATTTGAATCTTGTTTTATCCGTTCGATGATCTCCCGCGTCTCGCACTGCATGTCGGCGGCCCGGAGCAACGTGCCTGAAAGGGCTATGCCGTGCACGCCGCAGGCCATGACAGACTCGACATCGCTCTTTTCGATCCCGCCGATGGCGACCACCGGGATGGCGATTCCCCGCTCGCGGCACTGCGCCATGATGCGGCGGTAACCCTCCAGCCCCAGCACGGGGCTCAGGTTCTTCTTGGTGAGCGTGAAGCGGAAAGGGCCCAGACCGATGTAGTCGACTCCGCAGGCGGCCAGCCGTTCGATGTCGGCGAAGGTGTTGGCCGTGCCGCCGATGATGCGGCCGGGACCCAGTATCCCGCGGGCCCGGTCGGGAGCCATGTCGTTGCGGCCCAGATGCACGCCGTCGGCACCGGTCTTTTCCACCAGTTCTACGTGGTCGTCCAGAATGAGCCGGGCGCCGTATGCGGAGCAGCGTGTCCGCAGGGCGAGAGCGACGCGTTCGATCTCCTCCACCGCGGCATCCTTCATGCGGAGCTGAATCCAGCGGCAGCCGCCGCGCAGAGCCTCCTCGGCTCCCTGGAGTTCGTCGTACCGTTCGGTACGGTGCGTTATGAATTGCAACATGTTATCTCTTTCAGGTTTCGTTCGATCGTTCGCAGGGAGCCGTCGCCCCAGATGTATCCCAGAAAGGCCGCTCCGCCGAACCCCAGGTCGGAGAGTTCGGGAATCCGTGCGGGCGTGACGCCACCCAGCGCTACGACGCGCGGGCCGATGGTCCCCTCGACCGCGGCCTGCCGCAGGGTGGCGGCGGTGAAGGCGGCGCGGTAACCCGCCTTCGAAAGGCTGTCGTAAATCGGGCTTAAAAAGAGGTAGTCCTCTGTCCGGCAACACTGCAGCTCCTCCAGAGAGTGGCACGAACGGCTGACCGTTCCCCGGAAATCGGCGGGCGGCTGCGGGTTGCGCCCGTTCAGATGCACGCCTCCCAATCCGTACTCCGCAGCCAGTTCATGACGGTCGTGGAGCGTAAGCCGGTCGTAGAGCCGGCCGGGGAGCCGTTCGATGAAGGCACGCATCTGTTCCTCCGTCGCAGCCGATTTGCGGAGGTGGACCCGCGCGAATCCGCCGTCGAGCAGCAGTGCGACGGCTTCGGCCTCCGACGGCAGGAACGCCTCGCGGGTGATGGCGATATACCGCATGGTCAGCCTCCGCAGACGGCGCGGATGACGGTTACGGAGCACTGATCCTGCAAAAGGGTGCTCTCCCACTCGGTTTTGGGGACCACTTTGTTGTCGAGCGCCACGGCGATGCCCTGCGCAGGCAGCTGCTGTTGGCGCAGCAGCTCGGCGAGCGTGACGGGTGCTTCGACCTCTATCGCTTGGCGATTCATGAAAATCTTCATCTTGAAATCCGTATTTAGGAAAGAGTGTTGCCCGGTCGGGCCCATACGAACCGAAGAAAGTCCCTTCGCCGGCATTATCCGTCAGGTTCACAGGGTATGATCTCAGCCGTCCGACCCGAAGTCGCGAGGCACCCCTCTTTCGTTTGCGCAAATATACGAAGAGTATTTCGAATATTCAAGAGAAAAGTTGCAAAACCGTCGCTACGGCTTGATCCTGAGCGGCTGGATGATGACTCTCGGGTCGCCGTTGCCGTCGCAGCCGGATGTTACCCGGATGGCACGCACCGGGCGGTCGGGATGCAGGCGGCAGGCTCCGGCCGTCAGCTCCCCCGCCGGCAGAAAGGTCTCTCCGTCGTAGGATATTTCGACCGTTCCGGAGTTCAGAATGGCCTTCGGCAGGTGGAAAAAACCGGTCTGGAGATGAATCTCGCGGCAGCGCACCGGTTGCTCGAAGGTGAACAGCATCCAGTCGCCCCGCCGGCAGGTGCGGGTGGTCCAGGCAGCTCCCCGGTACTGCTCCAGCCGTTCGAAGGGGGCCCGGGTGCTCCCGCTGAAGGAGCTGCTGAAGCGGACGGCGGGCGTAATGGTGCGGTAGTAGGCCGGGACGGCGACCCACGGACTGCGGCCCGTGCCGCGCCGGGTGCGGAACCGGTAGCGCTCCGGGGAGGTCGTGTAGACCGGTCCGGTGCAGCGGAACTCTTCGCCCGAAGGCTCTTCGACGCAGAAGACCTCCTCGTCGGCCGGAGCCTGGACCGTCAGCCGTCCGTCGGCGTAGGATACGGCCGGAGGAAAGAGGCGGTACCCCACCTTCATGGCATTCAGCCGGTCGAAGTGGCTGTCGTAGAGCCGCTTTTTGAATGCGGGCCACTCCTTGGGTCCGGAGTGCCAGCAGAGCTCGGCCAGCGAGCAGATGCGCGGAAAGAGCATGAAATCGATGTAGTCGGTCGTCTCGGGTTCGTGCGAGACGTAGAGTTCGCTCCAGAAGGCCCCCTCGAATCCGAGGACGTGCGACTGCTCGGCGGGGGTGAAGCCCTGCTTCGAGAGGTCGAAGCCGTAGGGTTTCCCGGCATCGAAGATGGCTGCCCAGTTGTGGCCCTCCTCTTCGGCGGACTGCCGCATGTCGAAATAGAAATATTGCCCCGGCATGACGACGGTCGGATAGCCCTGTGCGGCAGCCTGCCGGCAGGCCTTGACGCTCTCCCACCCGTAGACCGCGCAGTCGCGGGTGAAGGTGCCGTCGGCGACGGTCTCGTTCCACACCGCGGGCCGCTTTCCGCGGCGCACGAGCATCTCCGCGAGCCGGTTCGTGAAGTAGTCCTGAAGCCGGGCGGTCGAGCCCATCCTCCGCTCCCGCATCAGGGCGCGGCAGTCGGGGCAGCGCTCCCATTGCGAGCGGTCCACCTCGTCGCCGCCGATATGGATGAGCTCCGAGGGGAAGAGCCGGCAGATCTCGTCCAGAATATCCTCCAAAAGTGCGTAGTTCTCCTCGCGGGCCACGCACCAAGCCGAACGGGTGTCGTAACCGCCGGTCGGGGTCGTGTCGGGTGTGTAGCGGCAGAGAATCTCGGGATGGATGCGGGCGACGGTGCGGCTGTGTCCGGGCAGGTCGATCTCGGGAATGATCTCGATGTTGCGGCGGGCGGCATAGCGGATGATTTCGCGCATCTCGGCCTGGGTGTAGTAGCCGCCGTATTTCTCGCCCCACTTGCCGTAGACGGGTGCCACCGGCGAGTCGCCGCCGCGGAATCCGCCGATGGCGGCCAGCTCGGGGTGTGAGAGGATCTCGATGCGCCACCCTTCGTCGTCGGCCAGGTGCAGGTGGAGCTTGTTGATCTTGTGATAAGCCAGCAGGTCGATCATCCGCTTCAGCCGTTCGCCCTCCATCCAGGTGCGGGCCACGTCGAGGTGCATGCCGCGGTAGGCGTATGCGGGAGCGTCGGCGATGGTCCGGCAGTCGAGTTCGACGGGTAGCGGACAGCGGCCCGCATAGACTTCGGCGGGCAGCAGCTGGAGCAGGCTCTGTACGGCATAGAATGCGCCGCCGCCGGTGCCGCCCGCGAGCTCGATGCGCTCTTCGCGGATCGTCAGCCGGTAACCTTCGGCGGGGAGCGTGTCGTCGAGGCTCAAGGCGATGCAGCGGCGTGTGGGCGACACGTTCCGTCCGCTCGTCAGCGGGAGGTATTGCAACAGGTAGCCGGCCAGCGGCGCCAGTTCGTCGGCATAGGACAATACGGTCGTATCGTCGAGGACGAAGCGGCCCGGCGCCGGCGTGTCGCTGCGGGGCGTGGGGATGATTTGGGCGTCGAGGCTCCCGAACGGGAGCAGCATCAGCAGGCAGAGAAGAACGAGGCGCATGGAACCGAAGGTTTTTATCTCTCCAAAGATAGGGATTTTCTCCGAAATTGCCTATCTTTGCCCTATAAATAATATCGGATACTATGGAAAAGGACCAACGCCTGGCGGCGACCGAACGCCTGCTGGAGGTGATGAACACCCTGCGCGAGAAGTGCCCCTGGGACCGGGAGCAGACTTTCGATTCGCTGCGAAACAATACCATCGAGGAGACCTATGAGCTGACAGATGCCATTCTGGACCACAATCTGGAGGGGATCAAGGAGGAGATCGGCGACCTGCTGCTGCATGTCGTATTCTATGCCAAGTTGGGCGAGGAGGCCGGGGCTTTCGACTATACGTCGACGGTCAATGCCTTGTGCGACAAGCTGATCTATCGCCATCCGCATGTCTACGGCGATATCCATGCCGACACGCCCGACGCCGTAAAGGAGAATTGGGAAGCGCTGAAGCTGCGCAAGAAGAACCGCAAGAGCGGTACGCTGGGCGGCGTGCCCCGCTCGCTGCCCGCCATGGTGAAGGCCTTCCGCGTGGGCGAGAAGGCGGCCGCCACGGGCTTCGACTGGGAGAAGCGCGAGGATGTATGGGCGAAGGTGAAGGAGGAGATCGCGGAGGTGGACGCCGAGATGCTGGCCGGGGACAAGGAGCGGCTGGAGGGCGAATTCGGCGACCTCTTCTTCTCGCTGATAAATGCCTGCCGTCTCTACGGAGTCGATCCCGAGGCGGCGCTGGAGCGCACGAACAAGAAGTTCATCCGCCGGTTCGGCTCGATGGAGGAGCGGGCAGCGGCCGAAGGACACACGCTGCACGAGCTCTCGTCCGCGCGGATGGAGGAGCTGTGGGAGCAGGCGAAAACGGAGGAAAAATAGAGCTATATGGCACTGGTTAAAAAGGTGCGGGGACACGAACCCCGCGTAGGCGAAGGGACTTTTCTGGCCGAAACGGCCGTGCTGATCGGCGACGTGACCGTCGGTCGCGACAGCTCGATCTGGTACGGCGTGGTGTTGCGCGGCGATGTGAACACGATCACGATCGGCGATCGGACCAATATTCAGGACGGGACGGTGATACACACCCTCTACGACGGTTCGAAGCATCCGTCGCAGACCCATATCGGCAACGACGTGTCGGTGGGCCACAACGCCACGATCCACGGTGCCGTGATCGAGGACAACTGCCTGATCGGCATGGGTGCCACGATTCTGGACAACGCCGTCGTGGCCTCGGGGTGTATCATCGCGGCCAACGCGCTGGTACTCTCGGGGACGAAGCTGGAGCCCAATTCGGTCTATGCCGGCGTACCGGCTCGCAAGGTGAAGGAGGTGACCCCCGAACAGCGCGACGAGATCATCGGACGCATCGCCCGCGACTATCGGATGTACGCCTCGTGGTATGAAGAGGAGTAGCGGCCGGGCGGCCATGTTTCGCAGGACGGGATATGCGCCGTGGGCGGTGAACCTGCTGGTGGCGCTGGCTATCAGCCTGGTGGTGAATTTCTCCTACATGCTGTTGCTGCTGGTGGACGACCGGCCGAACGATCTCCCGTCGCGGGAGCGGATGATGTCGCCGAGCCCCGAGTGCCGGACCCTGCGGGCCGGTGTCGTGGCTATCCACCCCGACGGGTACGGCTATCTGCTCGCGGACGGGGACAGCATCTACGTGTCGCCCCACCGGATCAAGCGTTACGGGTTGAAGAGGGGCGACCGCGTGCGGGCGCACGTCCGCCCCGGCCGGGACGGCGGGCACGACAACCTGCACCACGTGCTGGCGCTCAACGGCGAGGCGTTCGACAGGGCCCGGATCTTCCAACAACCCTCGCACGCCGTCGATTTTGGCATACAGTTGCTCTACTACCTGCTGCTGTCGTTCGTCTTCGTCACCCTGCTGACGGCGGGCGGCGAGCGGAAGGAGTATCGGGCCTCCTTCTACGCCCGCCGCGTGGGATGGTGTCTGGCCGTGGCGCTGCCGCTCTATCTGGTCGTGCCGGTCGTGCACTGGCCGTCGGGCAAAATTATGCTCAACTTCATGAGCGGGCGTCTGTTCGACTATATAGTCGTCCTGCGCCACACCTTCACCCTCATCGTTTCGCTGCTCTACGGCTATCTGTTCGGCCTGCTGAGGAGAAGTCAGCGGATGGCGCTCGAAAACGAGCGGCTTCAGAACGAGAACCTCACCTCGCGTTACAACATGCTGGTCAGCCAGATCAACCCCCACTTCTTCTTCAATTCGCTCAACTCGCTCTCGATGCTGGTCCGCGAGGCGCAGAACGACCGGGCGCTGGTCTATATCGACCAGCTCTCCTACGCCTTCCGCTACATCATTCAGAACGGTCAGAACATGCTCGTGAGGCTGGACGAGGAGGCCCGCTTCGCCGAGGCCTACAGCTACCTCTTCAAGATACGCTATACCGACAAGCTCTTTTTCGACATCCGGATCGACGCGGAGTACCGCGACTGGCTGCTGCCGGCGCTCTCGCTGCAACCGCTGATGGGCAATGCGGTCAAGCACAACGCTATCACCCGGTCGCAGCCGTTCCACGTGCGGATCAGTACCGAAAAGGGGTGTCTGATCGTCTCCAACCCGAAGATTCCGAAGCTCGATCCCGAGCCCGGCACCGGCATCGGACTGGAGAATCTGCGCAATCGCTGGGAGCTGATAACCGGTTGCCGGATCGAGGTCGTTTCGACCGATGAACTCTTCGAGGTGCGCCTGCCCCTCCAAAAACCCGATGCGAAATGATGCGGCTGGTGATCGTGGAGGACGAGACCGCGGCTGCGGTCAACCTGCAGGCCATTCTGCGCAAACTGGCGCCCGAGGCGGCGGTGGAGGCCGTGCTGGAGAGCGTGCAGGAGGGCGTCGACTGGTTCGGCAGCCATCCGATGCCCGATCTCGTCTTCATGGATATCCATCTGGCCGACGGGGATTCGTTCCGGATCTTCGAGCGGGTCGAGGTGACCGCCCCCGTGATCTTCACGACGGCCTACGACCGCTATGCGCTCGAAGCCTTTCGGGTGAACAGCATTGACTACCTGCTCAAGCCCATCAGCGAGGCCGATGTGGAGCGGGCGCTGAACAAGCTGCGGCGCCTCACGGGCTTCGAGCGGAAAGATTACGGCGACCGGGTCCGCACGCTGGCTGCCGAGCGGCGCTCGGCCGTGCAGGAGCAGCAGGCCTTTCTGGTGCACGTGCGCGACAAGATCATTCCGCTCAAACGGGAGGAGATAGCCTATTGCTATACCCGCGACGAGCGCGTCACGGCCTGCGACATGCAGGGGCGCAGCTACCAGCTCGACAAGACGCTGGAGACCTTGCAGACCCTCTTGCCCGAGGCCGATTTCTTCCGGGCCAACCGTCAGTTCATCGTCTCGCGCCGGGCCGTGTCCGAAATTTCGGTCTGGTTCGGCAGCCGCCTCACCCTGTCGCTGACGGTCTCCCTCCCCGAGCGGATCGTCATCCCGAAGGCCCGTGTTCCCGAATTCAAGCGCTGGCTGACGGCGGTTCACCCCGCGGATTAGTCGGTTCACCCCCGAAATGGGCCGTTTGCCCCGAAAAGAGATTGCCCGATTCGAAGTCGGGCTTTATCTTTGCACTACCGAACTGAAAAATTTTTAAGATTATGAAAGGTTACAAAATGGTATGTCTTATGGCCTGCATGGTACTGGCCGGAGCAACGGTGTCGGCGCAGAATTGCGGAATGCAGGGTCGCAGGGAGGGCAAGTGCCCCACTCCGACCGAGATGGCGGAGAAGCGCACGGCGCGCATGACCGAAGCGTTGTCGCTGACGCCCGAGCAGCTGGAGCAGGTGAAGCAGTTCAATGCCGAGCATGCGAAGCGCATGGAGGCTCGCAGAGCCGAGATGAAGGCCGAGCAGGAGCAGCTGCGTACGATTCTGACCCCCGAGCAGTACGCCAAGTGGGAGGAGATGTCGAAGGTGGGGGCCCATCGTCGCCGCGGCATGAAGGGCGGACCGGAAAAGAAGTGCTGTCCGGCAGGCAAATGCCAGGCTTCGGACAGAAAATAGAGTCGGCGAAGTACTGCGACGAATCGAGGCCTCCGGGCAGAGGCCATTCTCAAGAGTTAAAGTGTTTGTGCGGTCGCAGTCGGGGATCGGTCATGACGATCGGTCCCCTCGCTATGTCGTCAGGAATATAATTTTTACTATCTTTGCCGCAAATTTATGAAAATGAAGCGTGTGATTTTGACCCTTCTGTCCGTGGCGTTCGCCTGGAGCGTCCTGGCGCAGCAGGGAACCGTGAAAGCCACGGTGTGGGATGAGGAGGCTCGAACGGGAATTCCGGGGGCTGTGGTCGAGGTGTCCCCCAAAGCGAAACCCGACCGGAAAAAGTTCTATACGTCCGGATTCGACGGCGTGCTCTCCCTTGCGGGGCTCGCCTACGGCAACTATACCCTGTCGGTCTCCTTTCTGGGATACGAGACCGCGACGGTCGATTTCAAGCTCGACGCCTCGGTGAAGAACCTGGGCCGGATCGGCATGCGCACCTCCGCCACGCAGATCGAAACCGTAGTCAAGGAAGTGCAGTCCATGCGCGCCTCGCAGAAAGGCGATACGCTGAGTTACAACGCCGGCGCCTTCAAGGTGGCGGCCGACGCCGATGTCGAGGGGCTGCTGAAGAAGATGCCCGGCATAACCGTGTCAAACGGCACGGTCGAGGCGCAGGGCGAGGAGGTGAAGAAGGTCTTCGTGGACGGCAAGGAGTTTTTCGGCGAGGATGTCACCACGGCCATCCAGTCGCTGCCGGCCGAGGCGGTGGATCGCGTCGAGGTGTATAACAAGTTGAGCGACAACGCCGAATTCTCGGGTATGGACGACGGCGAGGGCTACAAGGCGATCAACATCGTCACGCACCGAAACATGCGTCAGGGTCAGTTCGGCAAGATGTACGTCGGCTACGGCTACGATTTCGAGCCGGGAACCGAGACGCGCAGCAAATACCTGGCCGGCGGTAATGTCAACATCTTCAGCGGGGACAGCCGCCTGTCGGTGATCGGCCTGTTCAACAACGTCAACCAGCAGAACTTCTCGTTCGAGGATATTCTGGGCGTGACGGGCAGCACCGCCGGCCGTCACGGCGTGGGCCAGTACATGATGCGCCCGCAGTCGGGCGTCGCCACGGTGAACGCTGTCGGACTCAACTACTCGGACACCTGGGGCAAGCGGGATCAGGTGACCTTTCAAGGGAGCTACTTCTTCAACAACACCCGCACGAAGAACCTTTCGACGCGCGACCGCTGGTCGGAGTTTCAGGACGAGGAGGATCTGATTCAGCGCGATACCTTGTGGGAGAACGGCCGCTCGGTCATCACGAACTCGAACCATCGTCTGAACGCCCGCATCGAGTGGAAGATCTCCGACAACCAGTCGCTGATGTCGCGCTCCGGATTCAGCTACCAGTCCAATGCCCCCTGGAGCCTGACCGAGGGGCGTCAGTGGGGCGACAGCGGCTATTCGAATCTCTACAGCCAGAGCGAGGCCGACCGCGCGGGCTACAGCATCCGCGAGTTCCTGCAATATCGAGCCAAGCTGGGCAAGATCGGCCGGACGATCACCATCGACGGCGACGTCCGGTATTCGGACTACGAACGCACCTCCGACAGCTGGTCGAACCAGGCTCCGGCCGGTGCCCACGACTATCCGCCGCTCGACCTGCTCTACCAGCAGATCAAAACCCCGACGATGAGCTATCAGCTGCGCGGCAACTTCACTTACACGGAGCCCGTCTCGAAATACGCCCAGCTGAGCCTGCAATACCGGGCCCGGTACGAATACAGCGAGTCGGACCGCCGGTCCTATACGGAGGACAACCAAACGGGCGGTCTGGCGCTGAATACGAACCTCTCGAACAGCAACAACAGCGGCTACATGACCCATCGCATCGGTCCCGGATTCCGCTGGGCGAAAGAACGCAACACCTTCGTGGCGAATCTGAACTACCAGCGGGGAACGCTCGACGGCGAGATGATCTACCCTACCGCCGAGCGCATCCGGCACACCTACGACAACTTCACCTACTTCGTGATGGCGAACATCCAGTTCAACCGGGAGAACTCGATCCGCATGTTCCTCCACTCGTCGACCGAGGCCCCCGGCATCACCGATCTGCAAAGCGTCTACGATATCTCCAACCCCCAGTACATCACCCGGGGCAACCCCGAGCTGAACCCCTCCTATTCGCATACGGTGCGGTTCCACTACGTGAATTCGAACCTGACCAAAGGACGGACCTTCATGTGGATGTTCAGCCTGCGCAACACATCGGACTATATCGCCACGAACGTGGAGTACAACCCCGGGGCCATCGAGATCGACGGCGTGCAGTATCTCCCCCTGCAATTCTCGTCGCCGGTCAATCTGGACGGTTACTGGAATCTCCGGACCCACCTGAGCTACGGTTTCCCGCTGAACTTCATGAAGTGCAACCTGAATCTGATGGCGGGCGTCAGCTACTCGCTCGTCCCGAGCCAGATCAATTCGCAGCGCAACGACGCCAGCAACATCGGCTACGACGCCAACGTCGTGCTGGGCAGCAACATCTCGGAGAATATCGATTTCACGGTTTCGTGGATGGGGACCTACAACGAGGCGAAGAACTCGCTGCTCAGTACGGCCGGCAAGAACCGCTATTTCAACCATTCGGCCAACCTGGCGCTGAAATGGACCTTCTGGAAGGGCATGACCCTTACCGGCAGCGCCTCCTATGTGCAGTACAAGGGCTTTACGACCGACTATAACGACGAATACCTGCTCTGCAACGTCTATCTGGGCAAGAAGGTATTCAAGAATCGCCGCGGCGAGGTCCAGATCGGAGTCAACGACCTGCTCAACCAGAACCGCTCGTTCGTCCGCACGACCGGCTCGGGATGGACGCAGAACGCCACCAACAGCGTGATCGGCCGCTACTACATGGTGCAGTTCGTCTACAACCTGCGCCACTTCGGCAAGCGGGGTTCGAGGAACATGGCGGACTATGATACGGCGCCCAAGTCCGATGGCGGCCGCCGGCCGATGGGGCCTCCTCCCGGAGGATTCCGCGGCGGTCCGGGTCCGCGGTTCTGATCCGCTCCGAACGAAATAGGGGCTCTGCAAACAGCAGAGCCCCTATTTGATTAGAGGACATTCTGTCACTCGGATTCTGAGGACTCCCGCTTGCCGACCGCATGGAGGACGGAGCGGATGCCCAGGCCGGCCAGAAGCCCGTAGACGCCGGTCAGGATCCACAGCTGGCGAATCTCAGGCATCACCTCGTCGAGCGAGGCTCCCATACTGCGGATGCGGATGAAGGCCCGGATGCCGCTGCTGCTCGGGAAGAGCTGTCCGAAGTCGTAGAGCCAGCCCGGTATCGCCTGCTCGGGCAGCGATACGCCGCTTACCATGAGGATGGGGATCGAACTCCAGAGCAGGAACATGAGCGACTGCTCCCTATAGCGGAACAGCGTGGAGACGGCGATGGAGAGCATCGTGCAGGCCAGCAGATAAGGTATCAGCAGGGCGATGACGGTCTCGGTTTGTCCGTTGATCGGATAGTGGAAAAGCCGGTAGTGGAGGGCGAACAGGTAGAGGCACAGGAACGCATAGACCACCAGGTAGACGATCGATTTGCCCATGACGATCGGGAGCGTGGACATGCGCGTCTCCCCCGGAGGGATCAGTTTGCGATAGAGCCCGAATTCGCGCCACGTGCCGCCGATCATGCCCACGCCGATCAGCATGGTCTGTTGCAGGATCACGACCAGAATGGCCGGCATGACGAAGGCTCCGTAGCCCAGATAGGGGTTGAAGAGGTTGTGCGACTGATAGATGACAGGCTGTGTGATGGCCTTGGCCTGAGGCGTCTCGGCTCCGCGGGCGATCAGCCGCTGGAACTCGACCATGGCGCCCGTCGTATTGATGCCGGCCACGGCCTCCTGGAATACCTGACGGTACATCAGGAAATAGCTGGCGTCGACGTAGAGCGAAACTACGGCCTGCGAACCGCCGAGCAGCTTCTCCTCGTAATCTTCGGGAATGTAGACCACACCGTAGATGTCGCGGTTGAAGAAGAGCTTTTTGGCGGCCTCCATGTCTTCGGGCTCGTAGGCGACGACCGTATTGGGCCCGGCGTCGAAAGCCTCGGTCAACTGGCGGCTGGCGTGGGTCTTGCTCAGGTCCACCACCCCGATGGGAACATCGTGCAGCACCTCCGGGCCGTAGGCCAGCGAATAGATTGTGGCGTAGATGATCGAGGCCATCACGAGCACCAGCACGACGCCTTCGTCCGAGACGATGTTTCGGATCTCCGTAGCCACGACCGACCGGATCTGGCACCAGTAGGACGAACAGGTATGTTTGATTGTCTTCAGCATTATAGTTTCCCCCAGAATTTAGGCTCCGTAGCGATGCGCCGCAGGCGCGGCAGCGACAGCAGCGGAAGTGTGAAGAAGAGCGCCATGGCGCCCAAATCGTGCAGTGAATAGATGACCGGTGCACCCCGCAGGGCCTGGTCGACGATCAGATCGGTGTAGTAGGTGAACGGGAACAGCTTGCTGACGCCCCGCATGAAGGGTGTCATCGCCATGATCGGAAAGGTGAGACCCGAGAAGGTGAAGGCCAGCACGGAGTAGCCGCCGCCCAGCGAGAGGGCCAGACGCATGTTGCTGACTATCGACACGATGAAGACGGCGATAGACTGATAGCTCATGATGAAGAGCAGACTGCCGGCCAGCAGGGCCGCATAGCTGCCGTTCAGCGGGGCTCCCACCACCTTGAAGATAATCAGGAACATGAACTGCGACATCAGAAACATGACCCCCGTGATGGGGAGCAGCTTGCCGGTCAGGGCGGCGAAGATCGACTCGCCTGCCGTGTCGTACCAGTCGCGGGCCGTGGAGTGCTTGAGCTCCGTGCCCAGAGCGAATACGGTAGCCATGACGGTGAAGATCAGCAGCATCATGGGTATGAAGCTGGGGGCGAGGTAGTAGCCGTAGTTCACATAGGGGTTGAACAGCACGTGCTTCATGAAGCGGACGGGCATCAGCTGTGCCTTCGCCTGCAGCTCGGTGAGCCCCAATTTCGTCAGCACCTGAATCTGAATGCCGGCCGAGAAGGTGGCGACGGCCGTTTGCAGGTCTTTCGACAGCAGGCCGTTCACTGTGACGTTGGTTCCCGTGATGTAGCTCTCGATGTGGGTCTGGCTGTTCGAGAGGATGCTCTTTTCGAACTGCTTGGGGATCAGCACGATGCCCATGATCCTGCCCTCGCGCATCAGCCGTTCGCCCTCCTCCATGGTCGTGATCTCGTAGCTCACCAGGGCCGTGGGCGTGTCGTCGATCATGCGGGTCACGGTGCGCGAGAGCGGCGTCTGGTCCTGATCGAGCACGGCGATGGGGACATTGCGCGTGACGCCGTGTTCGAGCAGCACGGCGAAGAAGGCGAACGACACCAGCGGGAGCACCACCATCAGGACCGCATACATGGGTTGTCGGACCATGTGTCCGACCTCCCGGATGAAGGTCGCCCGCGTATTCTTCAGAAAGCGGCGCATGGTCCTACTCCTCGATTTCGTTCCACTCGACCAGTACGCTCATGCCCGGACGCATGTAGGCGGCGTCGCTTTTGGCGCGGGCCTTGACGGCGAAGGTGCGGATGTCGAATCCGCCCTGGGTGCGGGTCGCCGACCAGGTGGCGAAGTCGGCCTGCGGAGCGATGTAGTAGACCTCGAACTCGACCTTGCGGTCCAGTGCAGGCACGTAGCCCGGGAAACGGGTACCGATATGGATTTTGGGCATCAGGGTCTCCTTGATGTTGAAGGTGACCCACAGATCGCTCATGTCCAGAACGGCGACTACCGGATAGCCGGTGCCGACCAGCTCGCCCTGCTCGGCGATGACGGTGGAGATCTCGCCCGTCACCGGCGAGTAGACCATGGCGTCGCGCAGGTAGGACTCCACCTCCGATACGGCGCCCTGCGCCTGCTGGACCTGGGCCGATGCGGCCTGTTTCTCTTCCTTGCTGGCACCGTCCTTCACCAGTTCGTACTGGGAGCGGGCGGCCTCCTCGGTGGCCTTCATGGCGTCGTAGTTGGCCTTCGCCTCGTCGAATTTCTGGGCGGGGACGACGCCCTGTTCGTAGAGCCGCTGCACACGCTCGAAGGTCTTCTCGGCCAGCGCCTTGCCGGCCTGGGCCTTCTGCCACATGTTGCGGGCGGCGTCGACCTGCTGCCAGCGGGCGCCGGTCAGGGCCTTGCGGTCCATGGCGGTCGCAGCCTGCTTGACGGCTTCGGCCTGCTGAAGCTTGGCGTCCAGCTCGGGGGTCGAGAGCACGTAGAGCAATTGCCCCTTTTCGACCCGTTCGCCCTCCTGCACCTTCATCTCTTCGATGCGGCCTGCGATTTTGGACGAGGCCTTGTAGGTCGTGCATTCTACGGTGCCCTGCAACAGCACGGGGGTGTGACGGGTGAGATACCAGCTCAGGGCGATGATGCCCAGAACGACGACGGTAACGGTCAGAATGATGGCGAAAATGGTACTTTTCTTCATGGTATTGTCTTTCTGTTAGATGCTTATTCCTGGAAAACGATGGGACGTGCGTCGTCGCGGCGGGCATAGGCGGCGAAATCACAACTCAGACCGGCCGCTTCGAGCAGCTGGGCCAGCAGTACGTCGTACTGATAGGCGGCCTGCAGGCGCTCGGCACGGACCTTCGCCAGATTCAACTCGGCGTCGATCAGGTCGGACGACGATCCCATTCCTTCGCGAAAGGCGGCGTTTTGGGTTTTAAGATACTCCTCGGCGAAAGCCAGCGAAGCGTCGATCGACGAGAGCTGGTTGCCGTAGTGGAGCATCTGGTTGTAGAGTTTCTCGACCAGCACGCCGATGTCGGCCCCGGCCTTCTGCTCCAGCGAGGCCACGCGGCGCTCGGTCTGCTTGGCGGCCGAGTATTTGTATTCGCGGTTCAGTCCGTTGAAGATCTTCAGACTTACGCCGACGCCGACCGCCCAGCGGGGCAGCAGGTCCGAAACCTGGTAGTTGTAGAAGGTACCTCCGCCCATGGCGACTACCTGCGGCAGGAAATCGGCCCGTTGAACCCGGACGTTTTCGTGGGCCAGTTCCCGCTTCAGGGCGACCTGGTTCAGCAGCGGGTTGTATTTCTCGGCGGCTTCGCGGTAGTAGCTCAACGGTCCGGCGTCGCCCAGCACGAACATGGCGGTGGCCGGTTCGCCCTGCGCCTCCGTGCCCAGCGTATTGGCAAGGGCCGACTCGATGGTCTGCAGCTGCAGCCGAGCATTGCTCAGCTCGCGCTCGGCCTCCTCCATCTTGAACTCGACGTAGAGCATGTCGGCACGAGCCAGCATGCCGTTCTGCTCCAGTGCGATGGCGTCGTTCAGGTGCACGCGCACGCCGTCCACCACCTGCTGCCGGACAGCTACGACCTGCTTGGCCAGCGCAACGCCGAAATAGCGCTCCACCAGCTCGGAAATCAGGGCGTTGCGGGTCTGGTCGCCTTGCGCCATCGCCGTTCGCTGGTTGATCTTCGCTGCCCGGTTGGCCGCGTTGATCTTGCCGCCCATCCAGATCGGGAGGGTCACTTCGCCGCCCACGAAACCGACGCTGCGGTCCTGGAGCGTGAGTGCCCAGTCGGAACCCATGATCGGAGCGGTCAGCTGACCGATGAAGGGCAGCAGGTCGGGCGGGAGCTTGCTGCCGATCTGAGAGAGCACACCCTGCGCATAGGGCTTCATGTCGTTGAAGTCGAAGCCGATGTCCTTGCCCATGTAGGCGTAGGCGCCGGCGACGTTGATCTGGGGCATGCGCAGACCGATGGCGGCGCGGCGCTCCTGCTCTGCGGCCCGCTCCTCGTGGGCGGCCGCCTGCATCGACGGATTGTGCTCCAGCGTGATCGACAACGCCTCCTCGAGGGTTAGCAGCTGTCGCTCCTGGGCTGCCGAAACCACGGTCAGACCGAGCAGAACGGTCGTTAAAAAGATATGTTTCATGTCGTTCGTTTATTTACTCGATACAAAGATAGAATCTATTCCCGAAAATATTCCCGAAACAAGTCTATTAGAACAATATTGGGCCAAAATGGTACATTATTCCCCGGCAACGTCTGCTGGCAGGGCGGCTATTCCCCGCGGCGCAGGGTGATGAGCGTGATCTCCGGCGCCGCTCCCAGCCGTGCCGGAATGCCGACCGCACCGATGCCGTCGTTGATGTAGAGCGCCCGGCCGTCGCGGTAGTAGAGTCCGCTCCACTGCTTGTAGAGGAGTCGTGCGGGCGAAACACCCCGCGTATGGCCCAGTCGCAGCTTCATCTGCATGCTGTGGACGTGGCCCGCGAGGGTCAGGTCGCCGTAACCGGCGGCGGTAATGTGGCTCCAGAGCTGGGGGATGTGGCAGAGGGTGAGGTTGTAGGATTCGCGGGGTACCGATTCGTAGACGGAGCCGAGGTCGATGTCCGGCAGGTCGGTGGCGTGTCGGTAGTTGCGCAGGGCGGCGTCGAACGAGATGCCGCTGAACGAGATGGAGTCGCCGCCCCGTTTCAGGTAGATCGTCTCGTCGTTCAGTACCCGCCACCCCATCTCCTCCTGACGGCGGATCAGGCGGCTGAGATTGGTCTCGCGGTCCAGTGCCAGCGAGTCCTTGATGTAGACGCCCGTGTCGTGGTTGCCGATGACAGAGTAGACCCCCAGCGGGGCATCGAGCCGGCCGAGCAGGGCGCTGACGGCGGGGTCGAGCTCCGTGTAGCGGATGTTTATCAGGTCGCCGCCGAAGAGGATCAGGTCGGGCCGGAGCGACCGGATGGTATCGACCAGCCGGGCGATCTCCGTTTCGGGGCGTTCCAGCACGCCGATATGCAGGTCGGAAAAGAAGGCGATGCGCACACCGTCGAAGGCGGCGGGGAGCCGGTCGGAGGTTATCGTGACCTCCTCCACGCGTAGGCGGTTGCGGCAGACGAGCGCGCCCCAGAGGAAAAGGGCTATCGTGCCGAGCGCTATGCCCCACCCCAGCCGGCGCCAGATCCGTCTGCGGCCCAGGTAGCCGGCGTAGACGATCATTCGCGGCAGGACCGTGCAGAGGAAGAGCAGGTTGACGAGCCCCCAGCTCCTCACGACGGCGGTCGTGTTGTCCGGTATCAGCCGGAGAATCGCGAAGGAGAGCGGCATCAGCAGATCGGAGAGGACGATCAGGAGCATGAGCAGGCTCCGCAGGGTGATTCCGAGGGGTGCCGTGCGCAGGTATTTTTTCCATACGAAGGCGTCGACTGCAATCGTCAGCGCGGAGAGAAAGAGGAACATCCAGGTCATGTGCGTAATCCTATATTTATAAGGTGTTGTCCGAATCCGTTTTCACGTCGCAAAGATAGTGCAAGCCGAGCGCAAAGGCAAACGAAGTTTGCAGTTTGCCGAGGCGCCGCCTGTCTAAGAGAAGATTTTCATCTTCTCAAAGTCGTGCAAGCCGAGCGCAAAGGCAAACGGAGTTTGCGGTTTGCGGGCGTGCGGACGTTTTTCTTTCGGGCGCGATGCAACCCGACCGGCGCGGCGGACGAAGTTGGCATATATCTTGCTTGATATTCGGCGTGACCGTAAAGCCGTTATATGTAAAGAATAAACAGATAAACCTTTTTGTCAATCATTAACCAAAACAATCGCTTATGAAAACATTTCGACTTTTAATTGCGGCGCTGCTCGTTGGTTCGGCCATCGTTCCGGCTTCGGCTCAACGTCGCAACCACCGTTCCGCAAAGGAGTACGACCCGACGGTCTACCTGATCTCCGTGCACGAGGTGGACACCTTCATGATGGACTGCAACGCCCGTCAGCAGGCCGCGCTGATGAACCGGCTGGCTACGGCGAGCGCCGTCAACGACTATCAGGAGACCCACCGCTACGGTTTCCAGCAGGTAGAGAAGCCGCAGTTCGTCTTCGCCACCAAGAATAACCGCTTCTCGCTGGCTCTGGGCGGCTACATCAATCTGCGCGTGGGTTACGATTTCGACGGCATAGTCGACAACATCGACTTCATCCCCCGCGATATCCCGATGCACCCGACCTACAACACCTCGCAGAAGTTGATGATGGATGCCTCCACCTCGCGCCTCTATTTGAAGGCCATCTCGAACTCGCGCTCGCTGGGCCGTGTCGTGGTCTTCGTCGACGCCGACTTC
Organism: uncultured Alistipes sp.; assembly: GCA_910577475.1. Classification (GTDB taxonomy): domain Bacteria; phylum Bacteroidota; class Bacteroidia; order Bacteroidales; family Rikenellaceae; genus Alistipes. Next base: position 52,467 of record CAJTLJ010000004.1, on the reverse strand, counting down.
CGCGGCGGTTCGCAGGGCAGCTATACGCCCCGCATCCGTTCGGCCTACGTGTCGTTCCTGGGCTTTACGATGGGTCGCGACGTGACCACCTTCTGCGACCTGCTCGCAGCGCCCAACACGATCGACTTCCAGGGTCCGAACGCCTATAACTTCCGTTTCTCCACCATGTTGCGCTACGAGGTTTCGTTCTGGCGCCAGCACATGACCTTCGGTCTGGCAGCCGAGTTGCCCTCGGTGAGCGCCACCTACGGCGATCACTTCGCTCCGATCCATCAGCGCGTGCCCGACTTCCCCGTCTACTTACAGTACGCCTGGGGCCGCAACCGCACGAGCCACATCCGCGCATCGGCCGTCTTCCGCGACATGTATGCCTATAACCTGGGCACCGGCAACCGCACCTCGCTCTTCGGCTGGGGCGTGCAGTTCAGCGGTCACATCACGATCGTTCCCCCTCTGGAGCTCTTCTTCAACGGCGTATACGGCGAGGGTATCAGCCCCTACATTCAGGACCTGACGGGCGCCGGTCTGGACTTCACGCCCAATCCCGAGGCTCCCACCTCGATTCAGGCCACGCCGATGTTCGGCTGGCAGGCTGCGGCCCAGATCAATCTGATCCCGCGTCGTCTCTCGATCTCGGGCGGTTACTCGACCGTCGAGGTGCGCAAGAAGAACGGTTTCTACTCCGAGCAGCAGTATCGCGAGGGCCAGTACATCTTCGGCAACATCTTCTGCTACGTATCGCCCCGCTGCAAGATCGGCGCCGAGTACCTCTACGGTACGCGCGAGGACATGGACGGCCTGAAGAACCATGCCAACCGTGCCAACCTGATGGTGCAGTACAACTTCTAAACCCCCTGCGGGTGAGCAATTCGAACGGTCTCCGGAGACGGAGACCGTTTTTTTGCCTATATTTGTACCGGTGAAACCGAAAATGAAAAACGAATGATGGAATTTCTGATGCAGTATCATCTGACCGGCCTGACGATCGGCGCGGCTACCTTTCTGATTATCGGCCTTTTTCATCCGCTGGTCATCAAGGGCGAGTACTATTTCGGCGTCCGCTGCTGGTGGGTCTTCGCCCTGATGGGCTTGGCGGCCGTAGCCGGCTCGCTGTGGGCCGGGAATATCCTCGTCTCTACCCTGCTGGCCGTGTGGGGCGCATCGTCGTTCTGGTCTATCGGCGAGCTCTTCGAGCAGCGCAAGCGGGTGGAGAAGGGCTGGTTTCCGAAGCGAAACCGCCGGTGAACGGTATCCGGTTCCCGCTGCCGTCCCATATGCCGGGAGGGTCCCGATAAGGTTGAAACCTCGTCGGGACCCTCCTGACTTCTTGCCGCTGCCGGCTAATAGTTCTCCTTCTTGGGCTCGAAATAGGCTTGGGGGTGTTTGCAGGCGGGGCAGAGCTCCGGAGCCTCGCTGGCCTTGCAGGTGAATCCGCAGTTGCGGCACTGCCACCAGATCTCGCCGTCGCGCTTGAAGAAATTGCCGTCCGTCAAGCGGCTCAACAGCTTCAGGTAGCGGCTCTCGTGCTCGGCCTCGACGGTCGACACGGCGCGGAACGCTGCGGCGATCTCGGGAAATCCCTCGGCTTCGGCCGTCGAGGCGAAGTCGGGATAGAGCACGTCCCACTCCTCCTTCTCGCCCTGGGCGGCTGCCAGCAGGTTTTCGGGCGTGGTGCCGATGCGGCCGGCCGGATAGGAGGCCGTGATGGTGGCGTCGCCCCCTTCGAGGAACTTGAAGAAACGCTTGGCGTGCTCCTTCTCCTGCTCGGCGGTCTCCAGAAATACTCCGGCTATCTGTTCGTATCCCTCTTTCTTCGCTACGCTGGCGAAGAACGTATAACGGCTGCGAGCCTGGCTCTCGCCGGCGAATGCCTTGAGCAGATTCTGCTCGGTCTTTGTCCCTTTGACGCTTTTCATGATCTTTGTTTTTTTATTAGGTTCGTTTTCTCTTGCGAGACAAAGATAGCGTATTATTCGGGCTTTGCGCTATAAATGCCTATTATTTGTTTTTATACGACCATAGGAATCACTTATCGGTCGAAACGGCCGATCAGGCGGCGGGTGTCCTCCATGAACTCCTCGTAGCGGCGGCGAGCCTCGGCCGGGAGCGGCAGCGTGTCGGCTACCTCGGGAGGCAGGATGCGATAGTCGGGACGGTAGACCCACACGGGGATGACCGTGGTGGCGAAGCGGACGGGCAGGGTGTCGCGCTTCACGATGTCGATGCGCGCCACCAGTCCGCCGTCGCAGTAGCGCTTCTGCTGGTTCGAGACGAAGTTGCCCAGCGAGTAGAGCACGACGCGGCTGCTGTCGGCCTCGAAGGGCTGGATGACATGCGGATGGCTGCCCGCGATGATGTCGACGCCGTGGCGCTGCAGGAAGCCGGCCAGCCGGCGCTGAGCGGCATCGGGCCGACGTTCGTATTCGTTCCCCCAGTGCATGCAGGCGATTACGGCGTCGACCGAGTCGCGCGGGATGGATTGCAGATCTTCGGCCATGCGGAGGGTGTCGATCCGGTGGACGATCCGCTCTTGCGGCACGGGCAGCCCGTTGGTGCCGTAGGTGTAGTTCACGACGGCGAGCCGGATTCCGTTTCGCTCCAGACGGAGGATGCGATTGCGGCGGTAGTCGGTGCTGTCGCTGAAGACGCCGGTGTGGCGGATCCCGCGGGCGTCGAGCTCCTCGACGGTGGTCCGGATTCCGTCCGAGCCGCCGTCGCAGCAGTGGTTGTTAGCCAGCAGGGCGACGTCGACCCCCATCTCCTTCAGGGCATCCGCCACGGCTGCGGGCGACCGGAAGCAGGGATAGCCCGTGTAGGTGCGGTTGCGGGTAAGGGTGGTCTCGAGGTTCACGAAGGCGAGGTCGGCCTGCCGGAAAAGCGGGGCGATGTGGCGGAACGAGGGTTCGTAGTCGAATCCCGAAGGGGTGCGGGCGGCGGCGATCTGGGGCGTGTGCTGCATCCAGTCTCCGGCGAAGAGCAGCGAGAGACGCCGGACCACGGGCTGCGGCTCCGGAGCCGCAGCCTCGGCCTCGGCCGGAATGGTCCGCAGGCGTTGCAGATAGAGGATGTTGGCCGCCGTGGCCGCGACGATCAGCGTCGCCGCGAGAAGCGGGTGGAAGGTAGACCTCAGGTTCATGGATTCGGATAAATATCGGCGGCAAAGATAGGGTTTTTGCGCGAATCTTTTGACTTCGTGCGGAAAATCGCTATCTTTGTCTTTTCAACCGAAGCAAGCAAATTACGAAACGACATATGGCAGACGAAAAAATCATCTTCTCGATGGTGGGGGTGTCGAAGACCTTCACCAACCAGAAAAAGGTATTGAACAACATCTATCTCTCGTTCTTCTACGGTGCCAAGATCGGCATCATCGGTCTGAACGGTTCGGGTAAGTCGACCCTGATGAAGATCATCGCGGGCATCGACAAGAACTATCAGGGCGAGGTGGTCTTCTCGCCGGGGTACACGGTGGGCTACCTGGAGCAGGAGCCTAAGCTCGACGATACGAAGACCGTCCGCGAGGTGGTCGAGGAGGGGTGCGCCGCAACGGTGGCCCTCCTGAAGGAGTACGAGGATATCAACATGAAGCTCTGCGAGCCGATGGACGACGACGCGATGAACCGCCTGATCGAGCGTCAGGGCGAGCTGTACGAGCAGATCGACCACGTGAACGGCTGGGAGCTGGACAGCGTGCTCGACCGGGCGATGGACGCCTTGCGCTGTCCCGACCCCGACCAGTCGGTGAAGGTGCTCTCGGGCGGCGAGCGTCGCCGGGTGGCCCTCTGCCGTCTGTTGTTGCAGCAGCCCGACGTGCTGCTGCTCGACGAGCCGACCAACCACCTCGACGCCGAGTCGATCGACTGGCTGGAGCAGCACCTGCAGCAGTATAAGGGTACGGTGATCGCCGTGACGCACGACCGTTATTTCCTGGACAACGTGGCCGGATGGATCCTGGAACTCGACCGCGGCGAGGGAATTCCCTGGAAGGGCAACTACTCGGGCTGGCTGGAGCAGAAGACCAAGCGGCTGGAGATGGAGGAGAAGCAGGAGTCGAAGCGCCGCAAGACCCTGGAGCGCGAGCTGGAGTGGGTGCGCATGTCGCCCGCCGGCCGCCACGCCAAGAGCAAGGCCCGTCTGTCGGCCTACGACAAGATGATGAACGAGGATACGAAGCAGAAGGAGGAGAAGCTGGAGATCTTCATCCCGAACGGTCCGCGTCTGGGCGACGTGGTGATCGAGGCGCACGACGTGTCGAAGGCCTTCGGCGACCGCGTGCTCTACGAAGGGCTCAACTTCTCGCTGCCGCCCGCCGGCATCGTGGGCGTCATCGGTCCCAACGGAACGGGCAAGACCACCCTTTTCCGCATGATTATGGGGCTGGACGAGCCCACCGCGGGATCGTTCCGCGTCGGTCCGACGGTGAAGCTGGCCTATGTCGACCAGCAGCACAAATCCATCGATCCGGAGAAGTCCGTCTACGAGGTGATTTCGCAGAACAGCGATCTGATTACGCTGGGCAACCGCCAGGTGCCGGCTCGCGCCTACGTGGCCCGCTTCAACTTCACGGGTGCCGATCAGGAGAAGAAATGCGGCATGCTTTCGGGCGGCGAGCGCAATCGCCTGCACCTGGCCCTGGCGCTCAAGGAGGAGGGCAACGTGCTGCTGCTCGACGAGCCGACCAACGACGTGGACGTGAATACGCTGCGTGCGCTGGAGGAGGGTTTGCAGAACTTCGCCGGCTGCGCCGTGGTGATCTCCCACGACCGCTGGTTCCTCGACCGTATCGCCACCCATATCCTCTCGTTCGAGGGTGATTCGAAAGTGGTCTACTACGAGGGTTCGTACAGCGAATACGAAGCCTGGAAAAAGGCGCAGGGAGGCGACACGCAGCCTCACCGCGTGAAATACAAGAAGTTAATGGCATAAGCAATAATGGCACAGAAACCATCCATACCCAAAGGTACGCGCGACTTCTCCCCGCTGGAGATGATGCGTCGCCAATACATTTTCGACCGGATTCGGGCGGTCTTCCGCACCTTCGGATTCTCGCCGCTGGAGACCCCCTCGATGGAGAACCTCTCCACCCTGCTGGGCAAGTACGGCGACGAGGGCGACAAACTGCTTTTCAAGATCCTGAACTCGGGCGACTACGCCGCCGGACTAACCGACGAGGAGGTGCGCAACGCCTCGAAGGTGTGCGAGAAGGGGCTGCGCTACGACCTGACCGTCCCCTTCGCCCGCTACGTCGTGCAGCACCAGAACGAGATCGCTTTCCCGTTCAAGCGTTACCAGATTCAGCCCGTATGGCGGGCCGACCGTCCGCAGAAGGGACGCTATCGCGAATTCTACCAGTGCGATGTCGATGTGATCGGCACCCGGTCGCTGTTGTGCGAGGTGGAGCTGGTGGAGATCGTCGAGCGGGTGTTCCGGTCGCTGAATATCGGCGTGACGCTGAAGATGAACAACCGCAAGATTCTCTACGGCATCGCCGAGACCATCGGTCATGCGGACAAGATGGTCGACATCACGGTGGCTATCGACAAGCTGGAGAAGATCGGAATAGAAAACGTGAAGGCCGAGCTGCGCGGGCGCGGCATCGACGATCGGGCTATCGAGAAACTTCAGCCCATTCTCGAGCTGAACGGCGATAACCGCCGGAAGCTGGAGAGGCTGCGCGAGGTGATCGGCGGCTCGGAGACGGGCCTGAAGGGCATCGGGGAGATGGAGACGATCTTCGGTTACGTGGAGCGCCTGAAGCTCACCCTGCCCGTGGAGCTCGACCTCTCGCTGGCTCGCGGACTGAACTACTATACGGGGGCCATTTTCGAGGTGAAGGCCAACGATTTCGCCATCGGGTCGATCTGCGGCGGCGGCCGCTACGACGATCTGACCGGTATCTTCGGCCTGCCCAACACGTCGGGTGTCGGCATCTCGTTCGGTGCCGACCGGATTTACGACGTGATGACGGGTCTGGAGCTCTTCCCCGACGAGGTGAACCGGACGACGCAGGTGCTGTTCGTCAACCTGGGAACCGAGGAGGAGTTCGTCAGCCTGGAGCTGCTCGCCCGTCTGCGCGACCGCGGATTGTCGGCCGAGATCTATCCCGAGGCCGGGAAGATGAAGAAGCAGATGGAGTATGCCAATCGCCGCGGCATCCCCTATGTCGTGATCATCGGGTCGGAGGAGATGGCGCAAGGAGCAGCCACCGTGAAGGATATGCGGCAGGGCCGGCAGGAGACGGTGGCTTTCGATCTGCTGGCGGACTATTTCGGATAAGATATGCGGTCCGCCTTGAACAGATACGCAGGTTTGCTGGGACTCGGGGTGCTCCTCATGTGGGGCACCCCTTCCCGTGCCCAGGAGGACGCGACGGAGCAGCTGCAGAAGTTCGTCCGCTTCTATCGGAATCTGCACGGACTCTATGTCGATTCGGTGGAGATGGCTCCGCTGGTCGAGGAGGCCGTGCGGAGCATGCTGCTTCAGCTCGACCCCCACTCCGCCTACCTCGACCGGGAGGAGATGGAGGCGGCGCAGGCGGTCTTTTCGGGATCGTTCGGCGGCATCGGCATCGAGTTCCGGGTCTTGCAGGATACGATTCGGGTGATGGGCGTCGTCGCCGGGGGCCCGGCCGAGGAGGTCGGACTGCGGACCGGCGACCGGCTGACCCGGATCGACACGCTTTCGGCCGTCGGTCTGCGTCAGCACGAGGTGCCCGGTCTGTTGCGGGGCGAAGCCGGTACGACAGTCCGGGTGGCGGCATGGCGGCCCGAAACGGGCGAGACGTCGACCTACTCGATCGTGCGCGACGAGATCCCCCTGCATACGGTGGACGCCGCCTACAGGCTCGACGGGCGGACCGGATATGTCAAGATCGGCCGGTTCGGGAAGACGACGGTTGCGGAGTTCACCGGGGCGGTGAAGCGGATGGGAAAGCTCGATGCGCTGGTGTTGGACCTGCGCGGGAACGGCGGCGGGTTGATGGATCAGGCCGTGGGGCTCGCCTCCTGCTTTCTGGAGAAGGGCGACCTGGTTCTGTCGACCGAGGGGCGGGCGGTTCCGCTCCGGAATTTCCGGGCGGCGGGAAACGGTCTGTTCCGCCGGGGAAAGGTCGTGGTGCTGATCGACGAGGAGTCCGCTTCGGCGAGCGAGATCGTGGCCGGAGCCTTGCAGGACTGGGACCGTGCGGTCGTGGTGGGTCGTCCGAGCTTCGGCAAGGGACTCGTGCAGCGGCAGGTGCCGCTGGGGGACGGATCGGCCGTGCGCATCACCGTCGCCCGCTATCGCACCCCCTCGGGACGCGTCATTCAGCGGCCTTATGAGAAGGGGCACAGGCAGGACTACTACGCCGCCCATGCCGAGCGTTTTTTGCGCGGTGAGGCCGATACGGCAGCAATGGATCCGACGCTCCGCTACCGGACGCTTAGAAACGGGCGCACGGTGTACGGAGGCGGCGGAATTCGCCCCGATATCTTTGTGGCGGCGGATACAACCGGCGTGACGCGGAGTTTCGCCGCTCTGGTGCGCAGCCACACGATCGGCGAGTACGCTTTCGGCTATCTGGACCGGCACCGGACCGAGTTGCGGGAGCGGTGGCCCGATTACGAATCCTTCTCCCGCGGGTTTCGGATGAGCGACGAAGAGATGGCCTCGCTGGCGGCATTCGGCCGCACGCGGGGGCTGGAGCTCGACGACGGGGAGCTGGAGCAGTCGCGCCGGTGGATCGCGATGCGGTTCAGGGCCTATCTGGCCGGCAGCCTCTACGGAGCCGAAGCCCGCACCCGGATCTTCAACGACGACGGCGGGAATCCCGGGCTGAATGCGGCGCTCGATCTGCTGAAGGATTGGGACCGGAGCGGCGAACCGCTGCTGTCCGGGTGCCGGTGGGAGTAAGTCATGAGCGAAAAAGTTGGAAATTCGGAATATTTTCACTAAATTCGTCTTACTAACGTCTCATTAAGAGAAAGTATGGATACGGAAAAATTAGCGAGCCGGGATTCGGAAGAGCTCGGCAATAAGATATTCTCCCAAGTCGTCAAGGCCGGACGTCGCACCTATTTCGTGGATGTCCGCACGACGCGGTCCAACGATTATTACATCACCGTTACCGAGAGCCGGAAACGCACGCTCGGAGACGGTTCGATGAGTTTCGACCGTCACAAGATATTTCTGTACAAGGAGGATTTCGCGAAGTTCGAGTCGGGGCTGATGGCTGCGATGGATTTCGTGAAACGGGAGAAGTCCGAATATTTCAACAACGTGGCGGAGGAGCCGTATCGGATGAGTCTGGACGAGGAGTTCGACAGTCTGTAACGGCGGTTTCGTGACGGGGCAGGAAAATTAACGGCGGTCGGAAGACCGCTTTTTTCGGAAGTTTGCGTATCTTTGTCCCCGTATTTTCAAGGATTGACTATGAATATCGTAAAACGTCTGTACGACTGGATGCTTTCGTGGGGCGACTCCCGCTGGGGTGCCTGGGCGCTGTTCGCCTTCGCCTTCGCCGAGTCGAGTTTCTTTCCCATCCCTCCCGACGTGCTGCTCATCGCCTTGTGCCTGGGTGCCGTGAAACGGTCGTTCCGCTTCGCCGCCATCTGTCTGGCCGGTTCGCTGGCGGGTGCCGTAGCCGGCTATGCCATCGGATTCTTCCTGTGGCAGGATCTGGCTGGCAACTACACCTCGATAGCCGAGTTCTTCTATGCGCATGTCTTCTCGCAGGAGGCGTTCGACCGCGTGGGGGCCCTTTATGACCGCTACAATTTCTGGATCGTCTTCACGGCGGGATTCACTCCCCTGCCCTACAAGATCTTCACGATCACGGGCGGTCTGTTCCGCATCGACTTCGCGATGTTCCTCATCGCTTCGCTCGTCTCCCGCGGCTTGCGGTTTTTCCTGATCGCCTGGCTCATCTGGCGATTCGGACAGCCGATCAAGAGCTTCATCGAGAAATATTTCAACTGGCTGGCCATCGCCTTCACGGTGTTGCTGGTGGGGTCGTTCGTGCTGCTCGGAAAGGTGTTGTAGCATGAAAGAGTACGGTTTGATCGGCCGTCCGCTCGGCCACTCCGCTTCGGCCCGCTATTTTGCGGAGAAGTTCCGGAGCGAGGGAATGGCGGATTGTAGCTACTCGCTCTTCGAACTGCCGTCCATCGACGACCTGTCCCGCCTGTTGGCCGACCATCCCGATCTGTGCGGATTCAACGTCACGATTCCCTACAAGCGCGAGGTGATGCGCTGTCTGGACGACCTCTCCGACGAGGCGCGGAACATCGGTGCCGTGAATTGCGTGCGTTGCCGCGGCGGCCGGCTGACGGGCTTCAATACGGATGTCATCGGGCTCAGGCGGTCGCTCGCCCGCTTTGTCGGCGTGCTGCCCGAGCGGGCACTGATTCTGGGAACGGGCGGTGCTTCGCAGGCTGTGCAATACGTACTTTCGGAGATGGGGATTGCGTTCGATCTCGTGTCGCGTGACCCGGCGAAGGGCAACTATACCTATGACAATCTCCCCTGCGAAGCGGTCGAGGAGGCGAAGCTGATCGTCAACGCCTCGCCGGTCGGGACCTACCCGAACGTGGACGACGCGCCGCGAATCCCCTACGCCTTCGTCTCGCCCGAACACTACCTTTTCGATCTGGTCTACAACCCTCCCCTGACCTCGTTTCTGGACTACGGCCGCCAGCGCGGCGCACGGATCTGCAACGGGCAGGAGATGTTCGTAGAGCAGGCCGAAGCCTCCTGGAGGATCTGGAACGAGTAAAAAAAGGAGCTGCTTTCGGGCAGCTCCTTTTCTTTTACTCCTCTTCGGTCCAGCGGTCCCGAAGCAGATCGACGAACCACTGCGGAGCCCGGCAGGGGCGGTGGTTCTCCTTGCGGATGAAGCAGAGGGTCGTGGAGCCCGTGTTGATGAGTTTGCCGGCCTCGTTGAATACCTCGTAGAAGCCGGTGAACCGGGTGGACGGAAGCTCCCGAACGGTCAGACGGACGGTCAGCTCCTCCTCGAAGAAGGCGGGGCTGATGTATTTCGACTGGACGTCCAGAATGGGCATCATGACCCCGCGGGCCTCCATTTCGGCGTAGGAGACGCCCAGCCAGCGCATGAACGACGAGCGGGCCGCCTCGTAATAACAGATGTAATTCGAATGGTGGACGTAGCCCATCTGGTCGGTCTCCTTGTACCAGACCCGGATTTTCATTTCGTGTGCAATCATGGTTTTATCGGAATGATAGGAGAAGAGGCCCTTCGGGCAGCTCTTCGTCGGTTTTCAGTGTTAGGGAGCCGTCGGGGCGGATCAGGAGGGTCGCGGTCGTACCGGCCAGCCGGTGCGGCAGCTCCACACGCACGCGGTAGTCGCCCGGAGCGGGCAGCAGCTTGTGGCGGTCGCACGGGATCAGCCCGCCGTCCGGCCTTCGCTCCGCCATCAGCAGATAGGGGCTGCCGAGCAGCCGGGCGGCGTGTTCGGTTTCGCCCCGCTCGACCAGCCGGCGAATGGCCGACGAGCTCAGGTGTTCGTGTTCGAGTTCCTGCTCGGCTACTTCGATGATGCGCAGTCGGTATTGCTCCTGCAACTGTAACAGCAGGTCGTGACCGCCGCTCTTGTCGTGGCCGAAGCGGTGGTCGTAACCGATCACGAGCGTGGAGACGCCGGCCTCGCGGACCAGCATCCGGATGAACTCTTGCGGGGAAAGGCGGCTGAATGCCCGGTCGAAAGGAATGACGACCAGATTGTCGATGCCGAGCTGCTCCAGCAGGTGGAACTTCTCCTCGGGCGAGGTGAGCAGCTTCAGGTCGGGCTCCTTCTCCAGCAGCAGCCGGGGATGGGGCGAAAAGGTGACGACCAGGCTTTCGCCGCCGCTCCGGCGGGCTTCGTCGACCACCTGACGAAGCAGTACCCGGTGGCCGCAGTGTACACCGTCGTAGGAACCGACGGTGGCCGTGATGCACCGGGACGGGGAGAATGCGTCGAGACTACGGAAGATCCGCATGCGTTCAGGAGTTACCGTTACCCTCCTCCGCCTCCTTGACGAAGTAGGCGACCTTTTCGAGCAGGGTCGTGATGTCGTAGTTCTCCACGACGATTCCCTGCGGGAAATTGAGCGGCGTGGAGGTGAAGTTGAGCACCCCCTTGATGCCTGCATTGATGATCGGAACCACCAGATGCGGAGCTACCTTCGTGGGCGACGAGACGATCACGATGCTGATTTCGCGCTCCTCGACCGTCTTTTCGAAATCGTTCATGTGGTAGCAGGGAATGCCGTCGATCTCGGTGCCGACTTTCTTGGGGTCGATGTCGAATGCCGCGATGATCTTCAGCTTCAGCCCCTTGTCGTTGAAATACTTCGTGATGGCCTGACCCAGGTGGCCCATGCCCAGCACGGCGATGTTCATGGGCTGAACGCTGTCGAGGATGCCGCTGATGAAGTCGATCAGGACCTTGACGTCGTAACCCTTTTTCGTGTCGCTCGAGAACCCGATCAGCATCAGGTCGCGGCGGACCTGTACGGCCGTGATGCCGTGCATGCCGGCCAGTACGTGGGAGAAGATATGCGAGATGCCCTGCTTGTGGCAGGCCAGCAGCGTTCGGCGATACTCGCTCAGCCGCTCGATGGTCTTTTCGGGAATCCCGTTCGAGATATTTGCCATGACGAATCTATTCGAGGGTGATCGTAAAGTCGGAGTTGTAGTTTATGCGCACCCACTCCTGATTGACGTGGGTCGGCGAGTTCGGTTCCTGACGGAACGTGTAGGTCGTCTGAAGCGGTTTGTAGCGCCGTCCCTCCATATCGTACTCGATGTCGGAGTACATGCCCGGGCAGAAGATGACGGCCGTTTCATAACCCCGATAGGAGTAGAGGTTGGGCATGGAGCCGAAAGCGCGGATGTACTCGGTGTCGAAACGCCGCACCTCCTCGCTGTCCCGCTTGGCGTGGAAGATCGAGAAGAGCACGACCCGGTTTTTGAAGAAGGTCGTGCGGTCGATGTTCGCATAGCGGTTCCAGCGGGCATTGCCCACGACCGTGTACTCGGGTGCACTGAAGCCGCGGGCCTGCAGATTGGTCTGGGCCGAGGCCAGCGAGGCCAGAATGCGGTCGACGTCGACCTCGTTGTCGGAAAGTACGAAGAAGAGGTGCTTGTCGTAACGCTTCAGCAGCGGCGTCAGGTCGCTGCGGCGGGCGAAATCGGCTCCCTGAACCGACTGGTAGTCGTAGTACTCGAACGCCCGGTCCTGCAACCGGTCGAGAATCTCCCGCTCGAACTCCGGATCGTTGTGCTCGGTGCGGATCAGCGTGACATTGCCGCCCGCCTCCAGCAGCGATGCCAGTTTGTCGTACTTGTGCGATTCGGGCGGCGCCATCTGGAACAGGGCGTCGCTTTCGAGCTGTTTCAGGTCGGCCAGCGGGGTCACAACGGGTATCCCCTGCTCCTCTGCGTAGCGGACCACGGGCTCCGCATGCTCTTCGTAGACCGGACCCACGATCAGCCGGGCTTCGCGGAACTGGGGATTCTGCAATAGAGCCTCGATCCTCGCGGGACTTTTCCGGATGTCGAATAGGTTCAGATCGACGGAGTATCCGCGGTTCTTAACCGCCTCCAGACCCAGCAGAAAGCCCTGATAGAAAGCGGTGAAATTGGGACTCGGCGTCCCCGACTCGGACGAGAGCGGCAACAGCAGCGCTACCTGAAGCCGTTCGGAGGGACGCAGGGCGCGGAACACGATTTCTGCCGGCGGGGTTGTCTCGCCCTGCATCCCGGTCGTGTCGGCCGGATCGATCGTCGGCTCCGGAGTCTCGGCGACGGGCGTTTCGCAGGGGACGCGGACGATGGCGCCCGCTTTCAGCCCCTCTTGCAGGTCGTTGAGTGCGATGAACTCCTGTTCGGTCATACCGAACCGGCGGGAGAGCGAGTAGACGGTTTCTCGGGGCTGGACGACATAATACGCATAGCCGGAGGCTGAGGCCCCGGCGTGGTTCAACGCCTCGGCATATTGCGTCAGTTCGCTGCGGGTCCGCTCCTCGTCGGTGCGGCCGATCTCCTTCTTGCGGATCAGCAGCGTTCGGCCGACCGTCAGGTGACGGGGATCGAGCCCCTCGTTGTCCTCCAGAATCGTTTCGACCGAGATCTCGTAGCGCCGCGAGACGGCGTAGAGTGTCTCGCCCGGAGCGACCGTATGTTCGATGAAGGTCTTTTTGCGCCGCTTCTCCTCCTTCGCCGTCAGGGGGCGCTCCCCGTCCTGCTTCTTGACGAGCGGAATCCGAAGTGTCTGGTCGATCTTCAGCCCGTCGGCGGCCGTCGGGTTGTATTCAAGCAGGGTGCTCTCGCTGATATTGTAGCAGCGGGCGATGGCGAAGAGCGTGTCGCCCTTGCGGACGGTGTGGATGTAGAACTTCTCGCCGTTGATGTAGACCACGGTTTGCGAACGCTCGACGGGCACCGCCGCATGGAGACATGCGGCGGCGATCGTCAGGGCGATAAGCAGAAGAACTCTCTTCATTTGGGTGTTATTTGCTGTTTTTGCGGCGGCACCGGATCTCGGTGATCACCTTTTTCGTATAGAGCGGAAAGTCGCCGTTCATCATCCAGGCGTAATAGCTCGGTTCGCTGTCGAATATCTCCTCGACCTTGCGCCCCTTGTATTTCCCGAATCCGAACACCTCTTCCCCCTTTTCGTTGATGAGTATGCGGCCGGCGTAGTCCGCCGTCTTGTCGCGCGTGGAGAATTCCGCCAGCGCCGCGACGTCGTTCTGCAACTCGGGATAGCGGTCCAGCTGCGCCTTCAGCACCTCGTAGGTAGCCAGCGTGTCGGCCTCGGCCGAGTGGGCCTCCTCGAGGTTCTTGTCGCAGTAGAACTTGTAGGCGGCGACCAGCGTGCGCTGCTCCATCTTGTGGAAGATGTTCTGCACGTCGATGAAGCGGCGCCGCTTGAAATCGACGTCGACACCGGCGCGCAGGAACTCCTCGACCAGCACGGGCAGGTCGAAGCGGTTCGAGTTGAAGCCGCCGAAGTCGCACCCCTCGAGGAACTGCGCCAGCGATTTGGCGATCTGGGCGAACTGCGGACAATCCTTCACATCCTCGTCGGTGATGTGGTGGATGGCGCTCGCCTCGGCGGGAATGTGCATGCCGGGGTTGATCCGGCGGGTCTTCACGATCTCCCGGCCGTCGGGCATCACCTTGACGAGCGAGATCTCGACGATCCGGTCGCGGGCCGTATCCACACCGGTGGTCTCCAGGTCGAAGAAGACGATGGGTCGTTTGAGGTTGAGTTGCATGTCGGGCCTTACGCGTTAATCATCATGGGCATGATCAGCATCAGGGTCTCCGACGCCTGTTTGTCGTCGTAAACGGGCTTGAATACGCCGGCACGGGTCGAATCGGCCAGCTCGATCACCACGGTCGGCGTGTCGATATTCGACAGGATCTCCACCAGGAAGGTCGACTTGAAGCCGATGGTGATGGGGGCGCCGTCGTAGCTGCACGAGATGGTCTCGTTGGCCGACAGCGAGAAGTCGATGTCCTGCGCCGTGAGGTTGATGCGGTTCTGGGCGATATCCATGCGGATCAGGTTGGTCGTGGGGTTGGAGCAGATGGCCACGCGCTTGATGCCGTTCAGCAGTTCGATCCGGTCCACCAGCACCTTGTTGGGGTTGTTGGTCGGGATCACGGCGTTGTAGTTGGGATAGGAGCCCTCGATCAGCCGGCAGACGAAGGTGGCGTTCTTCAGCTCGAAGCGGACGTTGTTGGCGTCGAAGCTCATGCGGATCTCCTCGTCCTCCTTCAGCAGCGCCGACTTGAGCAGGTTGGCGGGTTTCTTGGGCAGGATGAAGGCCGTAGTCAGGTCGCCCTCGCGCTCGACGGCGTATTTCACCAGCTTGTGGGCGTCGGTGGCGACGAAAGTGAGCTTGCCGGGTTCGAAATTGAAGTAGACGCCGTTCATCTGGGGGCGGAAGTTGTCGTCGGCCGTGGCGAAGATGGTCTTGTTGATGCCGTTTACCAGTGTGTCGACATCCAGCGCGATCTCGCACTTGTCGTTCGAGAACTCGGGCAGCTCGGGATAGCTGACGGCGCTGGCGCCCGGGAACGAGAGCGAACCGCTCTTCCAGTTGACGGTGATCTCCCAATTGCTGTCGTCCACGCTGATGGTGAGGGGCATTTCGGGGAACTCCTTCAGCAGATCCAGCATCTGCTTGACGGGGGCGGCGATGGAGCCTTCGCTCTCGACGTTCTCCACTTCGATGGAGCCGATCATGGTGGTCTCCAGGTCGGAGGTCGTTACCTGCAGCCTGCCCTCCTTGAGAACCAGGCAGAAGTAGTCGAGAATGGGCAGCGTGCTTTTGTTGCTGATGACCTTGCCGGCCGTTGCCAGCAGAGAGAGCAGCGCGGAACTTGATACGGAGAATTTCATGTTATCTTTCTGTTTTTATCGTTTTCTGTTATTATTTGCGGTTACAGGGTCGCCAGGCGGTCCAGTGCGTCGGCGATCATCTGTCTGACGAACGGTTTGTAGTCCGTGCAGGCGTCGAGCGCCACCCGCTGGGCGATGATGGTGCACATGGTGGCGGCGCGGTGCCCCATCAGGGCGGCCAGACCGGCCAGGGCCGAGCCCTCCATCTCGAAGTTGGTGATGCGGCGACCTTCGTAGCGGAACGACTCGATCTTCTCGTTGAGCTGCGGATCGGCCGGCTGGAGACGCACCCAGCGGCCCTGCGGAGCGTAGAAGCCCGGAGCCGCGATGGTGATGCCCTCGACGGTCATGTCGCGGAACAGTTCGAGAAGCTCCTTGTCGGCGTCGATGAAATAGGGTTTCGGCAGCAACTCGTTCCAGCCGGTATGCTGCATGAAGGCCCGTTCGATGTCCAGGTCGCAGACGTCGTTGCGCCCCTTGTAGTAGTTCAGCAGGCCGTCGAATCCGACCGAGGTGCGCGAGAAGACCACCTGCCCCACCTTGATGTCGGGCTGGATGGCGCCCGAGGTGCCCAGCCGGACCAGCGTGAGCCGTCTCTTCTGAGCCTTCTCCTGCCGGGTTTCGAAGTCGACATTGGCCAGTGCGTCGAGCTCCGTGACGGAGATATCGATGTTTCCGATGCCGATGCCCGTGGAGAGTACGGTCATGCGGCGCCCCTTGTAGGTGCCCGTCACGGTTTTGAATTCCCGATTGGAGACTTCGCATTCGATCTTTTCGAAAAAGGAGGCTACCAATGCGACGCGGCCGGGATCGCCGACGAGAATCACGATGTCGGCAAGCTGCTCCGGCTTGAGGTGGAGGTGGAAAATCGATCCGTCGCTGTTGATAATCAATTCGGAAGGAGGGATGGTTCTCATAAAAAATCCGTTTTTAATTTTTTTAATTGGCATAAAAGTAATATATTTACGTCGAATATCAAAGAAAAAACCAAAATTTCCTTTATATAGGTATATTGACAAATAATTTTCTTAACTTTCATAAACCGATGACACTCATTAAATCGATCTCCGGTATTCGCGGAACCGTCGGCGGCGCGGTCGGAGAGAACCTCACGCCGATCGACGTGGTGAAATTTACGACGGCATACGTGCGCTTCATGACAGAGCAGAACGACGGCAAACGACTGACTATCGTGGTGGGCCGCGACGCCCGCATCTCGGGCGAGATGGTGGACGACCTGATCGAGGGCACGCTGCTGGGCTGCGGCGCGGATGTAATCAACGTGGGCCTCTGCACCACTCCCGGAACCGAGATGGCCGTGATCTGCAACCGGGCCGACGGCGGCATCATCATCACCGCTTCGCATAACCCCAGGCAGTGGAATGCGCTGAAGCTGCTCAACGCCCGGGGCGAGTTCCTGAACGACGCCGAGGGCAAGCGCGTGCTGGCTCTGGCCGAGGACGAGAGCTTCCTCTACCCCGAGATCGACTCTATCGGCCGCGTCTTGTCGCGCGAGCCCTTCAATGACGAACATATCCGCCGCGTACTGGCTCTTCCTTTGGTCGATGCGGAGGCGGTCAAGGCCCGCAAATTCAAGGTCGTAGTGGATGCTGTCAATTCGGTGGGCGGCGTGGTGATCCCCAAGCTGCTCCGCGAACTGGGCTGCGAGGTGGTGGAGCTGAACTGCGAGCCGACGGGCTACTTCGCCCACAACCCCGAACCTCTGCCCGAGAACCTGACGGAGATCTCGCAGGTGATCGTACGCGAGGGGGCCGATCTGGGCGTGGTGGTCGATCCCGACGTCGACCGGCTGGCCTTCGTGAGCGAGGACGGATCGATGTTCGTCGAGGAGTACACGCTGGTGGCCGTCGCAGACTATATTCTTTCGCACGCGAAGGGCAGCACCGTGTCGAACCTCTCCTCCTCCCGCGCCCTGCGGGACGTGACCGAACGCCACGGCTGCGAATATTTCGCTTCGGCCGTGGGCGAGGTGAACGTGGTTGCCAAAATGAAGGAGGTCGGAGCCGTGATCGGTGGCGAGGGCAACGGCGGTGTGATCTACCCCGAGCTGCACTATGGCCGCGACGCGCTGGTTGGTGTGGCGCTTTTCCTGACCTACCTGGCGCAGAAGAACATGAAGATGACCGAGCTGCGCAGGAGCTACCCCGCCTATTTCGCGTCGAAGAACAAGATTCAGCTGACGCCCGCCATCGATGTGGATAAAGTATTGCGCGAGATCAAGGCGCGTTATGCCGGTGAAAACGTAAACGATATCGATGGCGTGAAGATCGACTTCGCCGAGAGCTGGGTCCACCTTCGCAAGTCCAACACCGAGCCGATCATCCGGATCTATACCGAGGCGAAGTCGATGGACGAGGCCGATGCGCTGGCCCGGCGGTTCATGGATGAGATCAAAACGATTTGCAATTTATAATTCAGGTATGCGATGAAAAGGATCGGTTTGTGGTTGGCGGCGGCGATGCTGTCCGTCGCCTGCACGGGGGGCCGCCCGACGGTCGCCGGCACCTATGCGGGGACTTTGCCGGCGGCGGACTGCCCGGGAATCGAGGTGGAGCTGACGCTGCTCCCCTCCGGGGAGTACGCCTGGACGAGCGAATACCTCGAACGGGATTTCCGTCTGACGGAGACGGGACGCTATCGGATCGAAAACGGCACGGTGACGGTCACGCCCGAAGGGTCGGATGAAGCCCCGACCCGGTTTCGGATCGAAAAGGAGGCGCTGCGCATGCTCGACACGGAATGCCGGGTTATTGAAGGCGGCCTGTCCGAGAATTACGTACTGAAGAAAACCAAATGACTATGAAAGAAGCGAAGCTTTATATAGAGAAGAATAAGGATCGGTTCCTCAACGAGTTGTTCGAGGTGCTGCGAATCCCTTCGGTGAGTGCGCAGTCGGCGCACAGGGAGGATATGGTGCGCTGTGCGGAGCATCTGGCCGCCGCGCTGGTCGAGGCCGGTGCGGATAGGGCCGAAGTGATGCCCACCGCAGGAAATCCGGTGGTGTACGGCGAGAAGATCGTCGACCCAGCGGCCAAGACCGTGCTGGTCTACGGCCACTACGACGTGATGCCCGTGGAGCCTGTCGGCGAGTGGCTGACCGATCCTTTCGAACCGGTGGTGAAAGAGGGACGCATCTGGGGCCGCGGTGCCGACGATGACAAGGGGCAGCTTTTCATGCACATCAAGGCTTTCGAGGCGATGTGCGCGACCGACAGCCTGCCCTGCAACGTGAAGTTCATGCTCGAAGGCGAGGAGGAGATCGGTTCCGAACACCTCTACGCGTTCTGCGAGGAGAACCGGGAGCTGTTGGCGGCGGATATCATTCTGGTGTCGGACACCTCGATGATCGGCATGGATACGCCGTCGATCACCTGCGGACTGCGCGGCTTGACCTACATGGAGGTCGAGGTGACGGGGCCGAACAAGGATCTGCACTCGGGTCTCTTCGGCGGTGCCGTCGCCAATCCTGCCAACGTGCTCGCCCGCCTGCTGGCATCGCTGGTCGACGAGCGGGGGCGGATCACGATCCCCGGATTCTACGACGATGTGCGCGAGCTGACCCCGGCCGAGCGCGAGGCCTTCAACCGGGCCCCCTTCTCCCTGGAGGAGTATAAGCAGGCGCTGGAGATCGGCGACGTGGAGGGCGAGGCCGGCTATACGACGATGGAGCGTACGGGCGTTCGCCCTTCGCTGGACATCAACGGCATCTGGGGCGGCTATATCGGCGAAGGCACCAAGACGGTGATTCCGTCGACCGCCTCGGCGAAGGTGTCGATGCGTCTGGTCCCCGATCAGGACTGGAAGAGGATCGCCGAGCTCTTCGAGGCGCATTTCAAGGCGATTGCCCCCGCGAGCGTGAAGGTCGAGGTGCGCGCCCTGCACGGCGGCATGCCCTACGTATCGCCGACCGACCTGCCCGCCTATCGGGCGGCCGAACGGGCTATCGAGGAGAGTTTCGGCAGGAAGCCGCTGCCCTTCTATTCGGGCGGCTCGATTCCGGTCGTCAGCGGTTTCGAGTCGATTCTGGGGCTGAAGTCCATCCTGATGGGCTTCGGGCTGGCGGAGGATGCCATCCACTCCCCGAACGAGAGTTTCGGCCTCGACCAGTTCTACAAGGGCATCGAGACCCTGCCGCTCTTCTATAAATATTTTGCCGAGACGGAATAACCTAACGACGGGCGGGCGGCCGGACTTCGTGTCTCGCCCCGCCCCTTTATTGAAATCATACGATGAAAAGAGTTGTCATTCTTACGGCCGCACTCCTTCTGGTTGCAGGCACCTTTCATTCGGTCCGCGCCGAGGAGGGATCGCGACGCGGCGGCGCGGCGAAAAGCGAAGTGCGCATCGGCTACGGTATGCTCTCGGCGAACAGCGTCGTGAACAGCTATTCGGACATGCTGGCCGATTTTCTCTCCGACGGATCGGTCGCCTATGCCAACGAGTCGGGCTCGGGGGCGATCTGCCTCTCGTATCGTTACCGCATTCTCCCGCGCGTCCACCTGGGCGCTACGCTGGGGTATGAACGGGTGCGGAAGGATTACGTCTATACGGTCCTCGGGGCGCCCGAGATCGTGGGCGGCAAGAACGACTACCTGACCGTTGCGGCCGATCTTCAGTTCCGCTACCTCCAAGTCCCTTCGGGCATTCTCTCGCTGTACTGGGGTGTCGGGCTCGGCGCCGGATTCCACAAACAGAAGCTCTCCGGATTCGCCTACGGACCGGACAAGTACGACGAAACCCGCTTGGCCTATCAGGTCACGCCGCTCGGGCTGACCGTGGGACTGAAGCGCTTCGGAGCCTTCGCCGAGGTGGGTTTCGGTTACAAGGGCATCTTTCAGTTCGGCGCCTACGCCCGCTTCTGACGGATTGTCACCCTTTTGAAAACGAAGCCCTCCGCCCGAAAGACGGAGGGCTTCGTTTTCGCCGCGGACGGTCAGTTGCCCGAGAAGTTCGAACGGATGTAATCCTCCAGCGTGAAGCTCGTGTTCGCCTCGGAGCGGCCGATCACCTCGACCTCGGTCTCGATCATCAGCGGCTTGCGGTCGTAGACGAGGTTGCGCAGAAAGGAGCAGATCTCGTTGCGGTTGTCGTTCAGCGGCTCCTCGGCGATCTCGTGCGCGGCTCCCTCGACGGAGTAGAAGACGAAGGGGGACTGCAACTCCTCGAGTTGGCCTGCGATGTATTTCGAGCCGAAGAATCCGGCTCCCGGGACACGCACGGCATCATAGGGGACATTGCTGTCGGCGTTGCCGTGGAAGAGCAACAGCGGTGCGGGCTTCCGGTTCCATACCGGCTCTTCGCCCAACTGGAAGATGGCTCCGGCCAGGGAGATCACGCCGGCATAGCGGAATCCGTCCGGAAGAATGCGGGCGTTCGGGTCCCCGTTGCAGAGGGCGTATTCCCCCTGAAGTACGGTGATGGCGCCGGCGCTCGATCCGCAGGTGATGATCCGCTCGGGGTCGATCCCCCAGGCCTCTGCCCGGTTCAGGATGAATGCGGTGGCCGAATAGAGGTCATCCACGGCCATCCGGATGGCGGAGACCAGCTTGCGGGCGAAAAGTTCCTGCGAAGCCAGATCGGCGGGCGAGGCGTCGCGAAGTCCGAGGCGGTAGTCGATCGAGACCACATCCACCCCGCGGCCGGCCATGTAGTTGAAGAAGCCCGTGTACTTTTCGGAGTCGCGGTTGCCGTGGGTGAAGCCGCCGCCGAAGAGGAACAGCAGGCAGGGGCGCTTCTCGTGCGTCGGCTGCACGGCGGTGTAACGGTCCAGATAGAGGGTGGCATCCCCCTTCACGGCATAGAGCATCGTGCTCTTGCTGACTTCGGCGCCCGATACGGCCCATGCGGCTAGGAGCAGAGCGCAGGAGAGAAAGATTCTTTTCATCGTCGAATTTTATTTACATCATTTCATCGTAAGCGTACTTCACGGCCCGGTTCAGAATCTCCAGCAGGTGCTTCGTCTTGCCGAACTCCCGGATCGTGTTGCGGAGCAGATTCCGATCTGTCAGGAATTGCTCGTCGACGGGTCGGGTGACCCAGAACTCCTTGAGCTTCAGCCATTCGTCGTATTCCGTGCCGGCAGGGAATCCCTTCGGGGTGCGTTTCAGCTTGTTGCCCTCGTAAAGCGTGAAGCCTTCGGCCTCGCGGAGCGCCTGCGCAATTTCCGCGCCATTGTCCAGAATCTCCTCGCGCAGGCTCCGCAGCACGGGTCCCTCGGGCATGTAGACGCCCGCCACCAGCTGGTTGTGCCACTTCGAATCGCCCTCGGGTTCGATATGGAAATAGTAGCCTCCGTAACCCGAGCTCTTGCCGTGCGGCGCGATGAAGGCTCCCAGCCAACCCTTGTAGGGAGACTTGTCGGGGCTGAACCGCGTGTCGCGGTTGATCCGGTAGGTGCAGTCCTGGACGCGGAGACCCTCGACGGAGGGGTCGATGGCCGACAGGCCGTCAATCAGCTCCTCCACGAATCCGTTGAACCGCTTGCGGACGCGGGTGTAACGCTCCCGGTTGGCGTCGAACCAGGTTTTGTTGTTGTTGGCGCTCAGTTCGCGCATGAAATCGAGTACCTCTCTCATCTCTGTCATTCGATTAAGAAAGTCTCCCTTCGCGAAAAGGGAGACTTGGTAAAAATGGGCTTTTGTCCGTTACCAGGCGAAAAGCGGATAGTCGGCCATCAGGGCGTTGACATCCTTGCGGACGGATGCGATGTTCTCTTCGTTCTCGGGGTCGCACAGTACGCGGTCGATCAGCTCGACGATGTAGTCCATCTTCTCCTCCTTCAGACCGCGGGTCGTGATGGCGGGCGTGCCGAAGCGCAGACCCGAGGTCTGGAACGGCGAGCGGCTGTCGAACGGAACCATGTTCTTGTTGGTCGTGATATCGGCCGCCACCAGGCTCTTTTCGGCCAGCTTGCCGGTCAACTCGGGGAACTTCGTGCGCAGGTCGACCAGCATGAGGTGGTTGTCCGTGCCGCCCGACACGATCTTGTAGCCGCGCTTCACGAAAGCTGCGGCCATCGCGGCGGCGTTCTTCTGCACCTGCAGCTGATATTCCCGGTATTCGGGTTCGAGCGCCTCGCCGAAGGCCACGGCCTTCGCGGCGATGACATGCTCCAGCGGACCGCCCTGAATGCCGGGGAATACGGCCGAGTTCAGGATCTGCGACATCATCTTCACGGCGCCCTTCGGCGTGGTGAGACCCCACGGGTTTTCGAAATCCTTACCCATCAGGATGATACCGCCGCGCGGACCGCGCAGGGTCTTGTGGGTGGTCGAGGTTACGATATGGGCGTATTTCACGGGGTTGTCGAGCACGCCGGCGGCGATCAGTCCGGCCGTGTGGGCCATGTCCACCATCAGCAGGGCACCCGCCTTGTCGGCGATTTCGCGCATGCGCTTGTAGTCCCACTCGCGCGAGTAGGCCGATGCGCCGCCCACGATCAGCTTGGGCTTGCACTCCAGCGCCTTCCGCTCCATGGCGTCGTAGTCGATCGTGCCCGTCGTCTCGTCGAGCTGATAGCCTACGGCCTTGAAATACTTGCCGGACATGTTGACCGGCGAGCCGTGCGAGAGGTGGCCGCCGTGCGCCAGATCGAGACCCATGAAGGTGTCGCCCGGCTGCAGGACGGCGAAGAATACCGCCATGTTGGCCTGGGCGCCCGAGTGCGGCTGTACGTTGGCGTATTCGGCCCCGTAGAGCTTGCAGATGCGCTCGATAGCCAGACGCTCCACCTGGTCCACGACCTCGCAGCCGCCGTAGTAGCGGGCGGCCGGATAGCCTTCGGCGTATTTGTTGGTCAGTACCGAGCCCATGGCCTCCATAACCTGGTCGCTGACGAAATTCTCGGATGCGATCAATTCGATGCCGTGCATCTGTCGCTGACGTTCCGATCGGATCAAATCGAAAATTTGGGTGTCCCTTTTCATGTCGATGATTTAGGTATTTGGTTCTTTTGCGAGGTAAAGATAATCAATTTTGCGAAATTTTCCGCCTCGTTCCGTCCCGGCAGCGAATTTTTATAAAAAATGTCAGCCTTGCGATATAGTTACAGAACATAAGCGTGTTCATGTTTCAAGAGAGTTGCCAATTACTCTGTAGGGCAAGGCATATGAAGATAAAGAATAATCCCCAGCATTAACCGGGGATTATTCTTTATCTGTTGTAGAAATTCCGATGTTCCTAATATTCATCATAGATATCATCATCCATGCCCCATTTATCAGCTTTGCCAGTTGCCTCTGCTACTTTTCTGGCGGCTTTATTTGTCAATAATTTTAAAGCTCTTTCTAAATTATTACGTTGCAGATGAACATCATTTACTATGACAGCCCCTTGTGCATCTATTGCTCGCAAAGTTATAATGTTGCGCTTAAGTAGGTTGATTTGTATTGTGCGTTCATCTTCATCTTCAACGACAATACTTGTTTTAAGCGGGCTATCGTTCATAAAACCAAGAATAGCGTTGAGACTTTCTTTTGCTTTCTCAATGTCAGTTCCAAGAGCAAATTCAAAATCATCGTCAAATCTGTTTTCAGTATTGACTAATATTCCATAAGTTGTTTTCTCTCCCAATATTCGACAATATAATTTGTGTTCTGCTACTCGCTTTGTTGGCTGCCCATTTAAAGCTCCGAGGATATTAGCGGCCGATCCTCCGGTAATATTGCCTATAATGATAAGATTGTTATCAAACGTTTTCTTTACTTTGATTTGTGCATAAGATGAGGTGATGGACAGAGCTAACATCCCGATCATCAGTAGTAGTTTTTTCATGAAAATAATTTTTAGGTTAATAGTGTGGCAAATATAGCGAAAATCCCCCCCCCGCAAATTTTTTTGCGAGAAATCTGGAGTGCCATAAAAACTTTTCTAAACGGAGAATTTGAGATGATGCAATCGACTTGAAAAACTACCGTTTATAAAAGCTGTCAACAATACTGCGACGAGAGCCGCTCCCCGCAGGGAACAGGCTCTCGTGGCGGAAACGGGCGCGGACGTTACTGCGCTACCGGCGTGACGGTACCGTCGGCCGAAATGCGGATGCGCATGGGGCCCGAGATCGAGGTGAGGTCGAACAGGTAATAGTTGCCGTCGTAGGAGGTCTGGACGTAGTGTGCCTTGTCGAGATGGAAGCCCTTGCTGCTCGAGTAGTCCGACTGCTCCCAGGCCTGGAGGATCTCCTGAGGAATCTCCGAGGCGGGCAGGTTCTCCTCGGTCGTGGAGAGCCAGATGCCGGTGGGGTCGAAGCGCAGCGAGAGCAGTTTCATGCCGTCGGCCAGATCCACCTGGGTGCCCTGCGCCGTCACGGAGGCGTTCAGCAGACCGGCTGCGGGATAGTGCGCGGAGACATAGGCAGCCACCGAGCCCGGCAGCGTGGAGGGAATCAGCTTCTCCACGTCGTCGTCCGGCAGGGTGTAGGCCAGCAGACCCGAAGCCGTATAATAGAGGAACAGCTCGGTGCGGCCCGATACGGCGTCGATCGCGTAGAGCGTCTCGGCCTCGTGGCGCTCGATGCGCACCACCTCCTCGACGATCCAGGTGTCGTAGCCGCCGGCGGAGAAGGATTTCTTGACGGCGTCGGGCAGCGCCTGGAACGTCATCTCGGCCTCGGTCATCACCCAGAGACCCTTGTCGTTGCGGAACCAGGCGGCATTTTCCGGAATGCCCGAGAAGGGCGAGCCGGGCGTGTCGGTGAAGTAGGCGACGGCATAGGGGCCGCGGATATACCAGCGGACGTTGTAGGCTTTGGGATAGAGCGTCCGGAAGGTGTTCCAGGTGGCGGCGGTCACCCGCGAATCGTAGCGTTCGTAGGAGTCCGAATCCGAATCGTCGCAGCCGACGGGGATCAGCACGGCCGTCGCCGCGAGCAGAAGCAGCACGGTCAGAAAGATTTTGGCAGGAAATGTTTTCATCGTTTTTGTTTTTTTGATTTCGACGAGGTGCGGCAAAATGCGTTCCATCCCGGGCGGAAACGGGCCGGAAGATGCGAAAAAACGGAATCGGCGGGTTTTTTCGGGCAACGATTCCGCGGGTGCGGACGACATATTGAAATATTTTTCCTATCTTTGTCCGTTGTAAATAAAAGGAATCGTATCATTCTTAAATACAGAAGACAATGAAATTACTGGAAGGAAAAGTAGCCGTCGTGACGGGTGCCGCCCGCGGTATCGGCAAGGCTATCGCACTGAAATTCGCTTCGGAAGGAGCCAACGTAGCCTTCACCGATCTGGTGATCGACGAAAACGGCAAGGCCACCGAGGCCGAGATCGCCGCGCTGGGCGTGCAGGCCAAAGGCTATGCTTCGAACGCCGCCAGCTTCGAGGATACGCACAAGGTGATCGACGAGATCATGAAGGATTTCGGCCGTATCGATATCCTGGTCAACAACGCCGGCATCACGAAGGACGGCCTGATGATGCGCATGTCGGAGGCCCAGTGGGACGCCGTGCTGACGGTGAACCTCAAGTCGGCCTTCAACTTCATCCACGCCGTTACGCCCGTCATGGCGCGTCAGAAGAGCGGTTCGATCATCAACATGTCCTCGGTCGTAGGCGTGAGCGGCAATGCCGGTCAGTGCAACTACTCCGCTTCGAAGGCCGGCATGATCGGTCTGGCGAAGTCGATCGCCAAGGAGATGGGTCCCCGCGGTATCCGCGCGAACTGCATCGCTCCGGGCTTCATCATGACCGACATGACCGACAAACTGCCCGAGGAGGTGAAGGAGGGCTGGTACAAGCAGATTCCGCTGCGCCGCGGCGGTACGCCCGAGGATGTGGCTAACGTGGCGCTGTTCCTGGCTTCCGATCTGGCCGCCTATGTCAGCGGTCAGGTGATCCACTGCTGCGGCGCCATGAACTGCTAAACGCCCCGGCGCATACGAACGACGGCCCCGAAATTCGGAGCCGTCGTTTTTGTATTTTGTATGATATAAACGGTCGGAAATGGGAAATCTGCGAGGCGGTTTCCGTTCCGGAGCGGCGGGTGGCGGACGAATGGAATCTTTTTTGTACTTTTGCGGAGTGACAAACGGAATGAAACGGATGAAACGGTTTTGGATTACCTTGCTTTTCGCTCTGGCGGCCACGGGGGCCGTGCAGGCTCAATACGACATGCTGATTCTGAATCCCGATGCACGCTCCTCGGGTATGGGAGGCGTCGCGATGACCGGCATCGGGTCGTCGCACGCCATTTTCGGCAACGCCTCGGCGGCCCTCTTCTCCCGCATCCCGTATCAGATCTCCTCCACCTACTCCGGCCACGACGGCGGCAATTACTATGCGGTGTCGGGTTACGGACGTCTCGGCGGGCGGAGTGTTCTGGAGGCGGGCTGGCGGATGTTCGACTACCGGGGCGGCAGCGACATGGCCTTCGATGCGAGCTATTCGCGTTTCGTGATTCCCACGGTGGCGCTGGGCATCACGGCCCGGTACGTACGGTACAACCCCGATGCGTCGTCGTCGAATCAAGCGCTGGCCGTCGACCTCTCCGCTTCGAGCCGCCTGCCGCTGCCGGCGCTGCCCGAGAACTCCGCGCTTCTCCTCGGTGCGAAACTCGCCAATCTGGGCGGTTATCTGAACCGCTCGGTCGACGGCCAGCATCTGCTGCCGGTGAACCTCCAGGTGGGAGCCGCGCTGGACTGGTGGATACTCGATTCACACGAGCTGACCCTCGCCGCCGACTACGGCTATTACTTTACACCCGGCGTTGTCAGCGGCTCGGAAATATCCGTGGGTGTCGAGTACAACCTCATGCAGCTCGTTCAGTTCCGGGGCGGATACCATGTCGGTCAGCGCAGCCGCTACTACCCCAATTACGGGTCTGTCGGCGTCGGTCTGCGGTTCATGCACGTCAGGCTCGACCTCTCCTATCTCTTCGCGAGCCGGAGCAGTTTGCTGCACAACGCCTACAGCCTGAGTTTCGGTCTGGATTTCTAATGCGCCGACCATTCGGATTCGACAGCCTCCAGCAGTCCTTCGCAACCGTCCTCGAGCAGGTCGATAACCAGTTCGAACCCTTCGTGTCCCTCGTAATAAGGGTCGGGAACGTATCTCCAGTCGGGGTGCCGGCGGGTGAACTCGACCATGCGGTAGATGTGCCGGGCCGCTTCGCGTGACGGAGCCAGCCGGTGCAGGGCCTCGTAGTTGCTGTCGTCCATAGCCAGGATGTAGTCGAACCGGTCGAAATCCTCCTCGCGGACAGGTCGGGAGCGGTGGGTCAACCGGTAACCGCGTGCAGCGGCGGCCGTCCTCATGCGCGGATCGGGCAGCTCGCCCCGATGTCCGGCATAGGTGCCGGCGGAATCTATCTCGAAAAATCGCTCCTCGCCCCGCTGTTCGACCAGCCGGCGGAAGATGCCTTCGGCGGCCGGTGACCGGCAGATGTTTCCGAGGCAGACGAAAAGTATGCTGGTTTTCATGCGGCAAAAGTAGTGCTTGTCGGGCAGAAAACAAAATGACGGCTCGTTTGGAATGCAAATTGCTCCGTGTGCGATGCTATGGGACAAATGGGTGAATATCGTGCTTGCCGGGCCCGGTCGACGGATTGGGCCGTGCTCTATCTGCGTCTGTTTCTGGGCGGCGTCATTCTGCTATATAATATAGGTAATATTCAGGATTACAACGAAATAATAGATTCGTACCCTTCGCTGCTTTTCCTGGGGAATACGGTCTCGTTCGGAGTCGTCACGGTGGTCGAGGTGGTGGCGGCCCTGCTGCTGATGATCGGCTTCCGGGTTCGTTTCGCGGCGGTCGCCGTGGCATTGGGGCTGTTGGTGGCGCTGGTCTATGCACTGCCGGCCGAGAACATGGACCGGGTGGGTCTGTTGTTCGTTTTGTTCGGTCAGGCACTGGCTCTGGTGGTCTCCGGAGGCGGTTATTTCGCTCTGGACGGGGTGCGGTTGTCCGATTCCTCCCAAAGAACGAACGAATAGACCACAGAAATAGCGGTCGGATTTTTCCTGAATCCTGAAAAATAGTCGTATATTTGTCCCGATTGTTTTTTGGAAAATAAACGGAATTCGTTATGAAAAAAATGTGGTTGATTACGACCCTGACCGTGCTCGCTCTCGTGGGCGGATCGAATGCAAATGCCCAGTCGCTGCCGCGCAAGGTGAGCGATCTGGAGTTGGTCGATCTGAACGGAAATCCGGTGACTCTGCCGATGTGGGGCGAAAAGAACCTGATGATATTCTATGTAGATCCCGACCATCACAAGCAGAACGAGGCGTTTACGCAGGAGATGGAGGCCAATCACCGCACTGCCGGCGACAACCTCTACGGTTTCGGCGTCATCAATCTGAAGGATTCCTGGTATCCCATCCCCGACAGCACCGTGCGCAACATGGCCCGCAAGCGGACCGAGAAGAACGGGGCGACGGTGATTACCGATCCCGACCGGCTGATGAGCGAAGCGTGGGGATTGGGAGACTGCAACAATCAGTTCGTGCTGATGATCGTGACGAAGGAGGGCGAGCTGGTGTATGTGCACAAGGGCGAATATACGGAGAAAGACAAGGAGGAGTTCTACCGCTTCGTGGAAGCCTATAAATAACGGCTGCGAACGTATGAGAATATTGACCTTATCGATCGCCATTCTGCTTTGCGGCATGTCGACGGTCAGGGCGCAGCGACAGGACTTGGAGCTGATACGCGGGAACGACACCCTGGCCTATACCTACGTGCCGTTCGACCCTTCGGAGATGGAGCGGTCGGCCGCTCCGTCCGAATCCGCGGCGGTGAAGCGCGGATTCTTCCATCGGATCATCGACTACTTCGACCGCGCGAACGAGGACCGCACCTTCGAGAAGAAGATCGATTTCAGCATCATCGGCGGTCCCAGCTACTCGAGCACGACCAAGCTGGGCCTTGGGCTGATGGCGGTGGGCCTCTACCGCACGGACCGCACCGATTCGCTCACGCCCCCTTCGAACGTATCGATTTTCGCCGCCGGTTCGATCACGGGGTTCTACTCCGTGGGTATTCGCGGCAACACGATCTTCCGTCACGATCTCAACCGGCTGAACTACAAGTTGCAATTCTACTCGGAGCCGAGCGAGTTCTGGGGGGTGGGCTATTACGCCGGAGCCCATCACGAGTCGGACAATTTCCTGGAGAACAAGGCGAGCGTCGACTTGCGCTGGACGCACCGCATAGCCCGCAACCTCTATGCCGGTGCGATGGTGAATTTCGCCTACGTGACGGGATCGAAGTTCGACGACGACAAACGAAGCTACCTGCTCGACCCGAGCTATCCGGCTGCGGCGGTACGCTACATGAATACCGAATACGTCAATACGGGCATCGGTCTGCTGGCCGAGTACGACACGCGCGATTTCCAGACCAATGCCTATCGGGGTCTCTACCTCTCGCTGGACGGCACGATCTTCCCGAAGGCGCTCAACACCTGCGGCGGCTACACCCTGTGGCGCGTGGAGTTTACGGCAGCCTCCTATCACCGGGTATGGAGGGACGGAATCGTGGCCGTCGAGCTGCGGGGCGAGTTCAACAGCGCCCACACCCCCTGGCCCTTCATGGCCCGCATGGGCGGCGACATCCGGATGCGCGGCTATTACGAGGGGCGCTATACGGACCTGGACATGATGGTGGCTCAGGTGGAGCTGCGCCAGCGGATCTGGCGGCGCATCGGAGCCGTGGTCTGGGCCGGTGCGGGCAATGTGTTTCCCCGCTTTTCGGAGTTCAGGTGGTCGCAGACCCTGCCGAACTACGGAGTCGGACTGCGCTG
Organism: uncultured Alistipes sp.; assembly: GCA_910577475.1. GTDB lineage: Bacteria > Bacteroidota > Bacteroidia > Bacteroidales > Rikenellaceae > Alistipes. The sequence goes on along the minus strand of CAJTLJ010000004.1, from coordinate 22,312 downwards.
GGAGTTCAAGAAGCGGGTGAATATTCGGGTCGACTACGGTTTCGGCCGCAGAACCAGCGGGTTGGTCTTGCAGATAAATGAAGCTTTCTAAATGAAAACGTGGTTTTATTCGAAATTGCGCAGCTCGGCGCTGGCAGCGGTTTACGTGGCCGTGATGATGATACCGAACATCGTGCTGGCATTCACGGAACCCTATACGCCGTGGTCGCGCGTCGCCGCCCTCCTGCTGCCGCTGGGTTTCTACTGCTGGTGGAGCGTCTGGCTGCGCCGCTCGGGCGTCGCCATCTGGCTCTCCTTCCCCTTCGTCTTTTTCGGGGCGTTCCAGATCGTGCTGCTCTATCTGTTCGGCAACTCGATCATCGCCACAGACATGTTCACCAACCTCTTCACGACCAATCCCGACGAGGCGGGCGAGCTGCTGGGCAACATCTGGCCAGCCATTCTGATCGTTCTGGCGATCTACCTGCCTCTGCTTTGGGTCGCCACGGTCGAGATTCGGGAGAGACGGCAGATCCCCTACCGCACCCGCCGCTGGCTGGGATTTCCCGGCGTGGTGTTGTTTCTGCTGGGCTGCGCGGCGCTGAATCCGGCCCGCGAAGCGAACGGCGGAAAGCCCGTGCTCAAAAAAGATGTCTTCCCGATCAACGTGTTCTACAATCTGAAGCTCAGTATCTCGGAGTACGGTAAGATGAAGCGCTTCGACCGGACCTCCGAGGGGTTCTCCTACGGTGCGGAACGTTCGGCGGAGGCTCCGCAGCGCGAGATATACGTCTACATCATCGGCGAGGCGTCGCGGGCCATGAACTGGCAGCTCTACGGCTATGAGCGGGAGACCAATCCCGAGCTCTCGAAGCGGGACGATATCGTCGTGTTCCGCAACATGCTGACCCAGAGCAACACGACCCACAAGAGCGTTCCGATGATCCTCTCCTCCGTCTCGACGTCCGAGCACGAGGAGCTGTTCCGCCGGAAGGGGCTGCCCGCGCTGTTCAACGAGGCGGGATTCGAGACCTGGTTCATCTCCAACCAGGCGCCGCAGGGGGCGATGATCGACAAACTCGCGGCCGATGCCGACCACCTGGTCTATATCGGGCAGCCGCGCATGGACATGCAGATGCTCGACGAGATGAAGCGGGTGATCGAGGGGGATCCCGCCCGCAACCTGCTCTTCATCCTCCACTGCTACGGCTCCCACTTCAGCTATCACCAGCGCTATCCGCGCGAGTTCGCCCGGTTCCGGCCCGACGATGACGTGGCAATTGCGCGTAAGAATGCCGAGCGGATCCGCAACGCCTACGACAACTCGATCCTCTACACCGACCATTTCCTGAATTCGACGATCGACTATCTGGCCGGCTGCGACGCCTGCTCGGCGCTGCTCTACTGCGCCGACCACGGTGAGGATCTCTTCGACGATGGGCGCGAGCGGTTCCTGCATGCCTCCCCTACCGTGACCTATTATCAGCTTTACGTCGCCTCGATGGCCTGGTTCTCGCCCCGGTATCGGGAGCACTTCCCGGATCGGGTCGATGCGGCCCGCGACAACGGGATGGCGCCGGCGAATACGCATGCGCTGTTCCATACGATGGCCGACATGGCCTCGATCACGAGCCCCTATATCGACCGCGGCGTGTCGCTGCTGAACTCCGAGTTCGAGTACGATCGTCCGCGCTACTACCTGGACGACCACTGTCAGGCGGAGGCGTATGAAAAGATGGGACTCACCCCGGAGGATTTGGAGAATTTCCGCCGCCGCGGAATCGAATTGTAGCCCACCGGGGCATAGCGACAGCAAAAGGCCGTCCTTTCGGGACGGCCTTTTGCTTCGGTGGGACTACGGAATTTATTTGGCAGCCTCGACCGATGCCTTGCGGAACTCCTTCATCAGCTTCGAAAGCTCCAGAGCAGCCTTGCGGGCACGCGTACCGGCAGCCTTGTTGTTTTTGGATACCTGGGCTTCGGCGTTCTCCGAGAAGGTTGCGTATTCGGCCTGGATTTTTGCTACTAATTCTTTCATAACTTATTAATTTGAGGTTTAACGTTTCAGCAAAGATATAAAAAAAATGTACAGTAGTGCAGTCCGGACCTCAAAAAAATGCGGTTTTTCCCCACTTTGATCCGATTTTATCCCGTAAGGTATGTTTTTTGTCCGCCTTTCGGCAAAATCAAGTGCTATGTACAGAGTTTTTCCGCTCTTTCTGGGTGCCGCGGTCCTGTGTGCCGGCGGGTGCCGCAACCATCGGAAACAGCTGCAGCAGCCCCCCGTATTGGCCGTGGAGACGGTGGAGGCCCGGCTGGATTCGCTGCCGCAGAGGCTCGAGTTCGTCGGCTACCTGACCGGCAATGCCAATGCCGTCATCCAGCCGCGTGTGAACGGATATGTCCGCAAGGTGGGCTTCGCGAACGGAATGCCCGTCAAGCGGGGCGACCTGCTCTTCCTGCTCGACGGCGACCTGCTGCGGACCACCCAGCTGTCGGCCGAAGCACAGCTGGAGTCGGCCCGCGCCCAAGAACTGGAGGCGCGCAACAATTACGAGCGCGCCGTGCCGCTGGCCCGCATCGAGGCGATCAGCCAGACGCAGCTCGACCAGTACAAGACCGCCTATGCGGCGGCTCGGGCCGCCGTGCGCTCCACCGAGCAGGCGTTGCGCAGCGCGCGGCTCGAGGTGGGCAATACGCGAATCCTCTCGCCCATCGACGGGATCGTCGCCGCCACAGCCGTGCACGAGGGCGACTACGTGGGGCCCGGGACGCAGTTCGAAGTGCTGACTACGGTCTCGGACCTCGATACCCTCTCCGTGGCGCTCTCCATCCCGATGGCGCAATACCTCGCGTTGGGAGGCGATGCGGGGCCGTTGTTCGACAACTCCGGATTTCTGTCCGAGATTCGGCTCTACCTGGCCGACGGATCGCTCTACCCCTATCCGGGCAGCTATTACTATACGCACAAGGATGTCGCATCGACGCAGGGCACCCTCTCCATTTCGGTCAACTTTCCCAATCCCGAACAGCGCCTCAAGTCGGGTCAGTTCGCCCGGGTGCGGGCGCAGGCCGGCCGGCCCGCACCGCGGATCGTCGTTCCGCAGCGCTGCGTGAGCCAGGCGCAGGGGGTCAATTCGGTGTGGGTCGTGCGGCCCGACAGCATCGTGGAGTTCCGGCGCGTGGAGCTGGGCGATACCTATGACGACCTGTGGTGCATCGATTCGGGGCTCCGCTCCGGGGAGCGGGTGCTCGCGACCGGGCTGCAGAAGGTTCGCAGCGGACAGAAGGTGGCACCGCACAAAAGCTGATGCCGCATGGAGAAGTTTTTCGTATCCCGGCCCGTCTTCGCCATGGCCCTGGCGCTGGCAGTCGTCCTGATGGGCGTCGTGTCGATTCTCAACCTCGCGATTGAGCAGTATCCCGATGTCACGCCGCCCGTCGTCGAGGTCACGGCCTCCTATCCGGGGGCCGACGCCGAGACGGTGAACGATGCGGTGGCGACGCCCATCGCCCAGAGCGTCATGGGAGTGGACGACCTGCTCTACATGCAGTCCACGAGCGCCAACGACGGCTCGATGACCCTTCAGGTTACGTTCGATATCGGCTCCGATCCCGATCTGGACGCCATCTTCACGCAGAACCGCGTGGCGGAGGCCGCTTCCGAACTGCCCGCCCCGGTGGTCCGTCAGGGGGTGACGACGCAGAAGACCATGAGCGGCTTCCTGCTGGTCTATGCCCTCTACAGCGACGGCCGCTATGACGACGAGTTTCTGTCGAACTACGCCTATATCCATCTGCAAAACGAGCTGCTGAAGATCGACGGCGTGGGCAAGGTCTCGGTCATGGGGGCCGGCGAATACGCCATGCGGGTGTGGCTGAAGCCCGACCTGCTCGACTATTACGACCTGACCGTGGACCAGGTGTCGCAGGCGATATCGACGCAGGGCGGCATCTACCCTGCCGGAAAATTCGGCGCCGAGCCGGCTCCCGAGGGAACCGCCTTCACCTATACGGTGACGATGCCGGCGCAGTTCTCGACGGCGAAGGAGTTCTCGCGGATCGTGCTGAAGACGACCGACACGGGCGAGCAGGTGCGGCTGGCCGACGTGGCGGATGTCGAGTTCGGCAGCCAGAGCTACGCCTCCGTTTCCGCCTTCGACGGGAAACCCTCGGCGCTGCTGGTCGTCTATCAGCAGCCCGGAAGCAACGCCGTCAAGGTGGGTGAGGCGGTCGGCGGCGCCATGAAGCGGCTCTCCGCGAAGTTCTACGACGGAATGGCCTACGAAACGGTGGTCGATGCCACGCAAAGCATCCGGGCCGGCGTGCAGGACATTTTCCGGACGCTGCTCATCGCGCTGGTGCTGGTGATCGCCATCATCTATCTGTTCCTTCAGGACTGGCGGGCGACGCTGATCCCGCTGATCGCCATCCCCGTCTCGCTGATCGGAGCCTTCGCCCTCTTCCCGCTGCTGGGGTTCTCGATCAACATCGTCTCGCTGCTGGGCATGGTGCTGGCTATCGGACTGGTGGTCGACGACGCCATCGTGGTGGTGGAGGCCGTGCAGGTCAACCTGGCCGCCGGCATGCCCCCGCGCCGGGCGACTGTCGAGGCGATGCGCAATGTCGCTTCGCCGATCGTGGCGACGACGGTGGTGCTGCTGGCCGTATTCGTTCCGGTCTCCTTCACGGGCGGAATTACGGGACTGCTGTTCCGGCAGTTCTCCATCACGATAGCCCTTTCGGTCGTCCTCTCGGCCTTCAACGCCCTCACCCTTTCGCCGGCCCTCTGCGCCCTGCTGCTGAGGCCCCGCAAGGAGCCCGGGCACGGGTTTTTCTTCCGGTTCAACCGCTGGTTCGCGCGGCGCATGGAGAGCTACGACGTCCGGACGGCCGCCATGCTGAAACATACGGGGCGGATTGTGCTGTTCGTCGCGCTGCTTCTGGGGGTGATCGTCGTCTCGTGGCGTTTGGTTCCGAAAGGGTTTCTGCCCGAAGAGGATCAGGGGTATGTGATGGTGGCGGTGGAGACGCCCGAGGCGTCGTCGCTGCAAACGACCCGCGAGGCGATGGACCGGGTGGAGGCGGTGGCGTCGGCCCGTCCGGAGGTGCGTTCGGCGTCGTATGCGGCGGGCTTCAACATGCTGGCGGGAATCGCTTCGCCGAGCAGCGGCATCCTCTTCCTCTCGCTGACTGACTACGACAAGCGCAAGCTGTCGGCCATGGAGCTGGCGCAGGTGCTGACCGACGAGCTCTACGCGGCCGTTCCCGAGGCGAACGCCTTCGCCTTCATTCCGCCTTCGATTCCGGGGCTGGGGGTGTCGTCCGGCGTCTCGGTCGAGGTGCAGGATCTGGCCGGGCGGGGAGCCCGCTATCTGGAGACGGAGAGCGACAAGCTGATGGCCGCGCTGCGGAAACATCCCGAGATAGCCTCCGTGACGACCCAGTACAACGGCGGCGTTCCGCAGCGGCATCTGGACATCGACCGCGAGCACGCCCTGATCCAGGGGGTCGACCTCGCCGATCTCTACGCGGAGATCTCCACCCTGCTGGGCGGGCAGTACATCAACAACTTCAGCCGCTTCGGAAAGCTCTATCAGACCTATTTGCAGGCGGCGCCCGCCTATCGGACCGGCTCCCGATCGCTGGACGGCTATTTCGTCGGCGGGCGCAACGGGGTGAGCGTGCCGCTCGCCGACTTCATCACCGTGCGCGATACGGTCGGGGCCGAGTTCGTCACCCAGTTCGATCTGGAGCGCTCCATCTCGCTCACCGTCACTCCGACGTCGGGGAGCTCCTCGGGCACCGTCATGGAGATCGTCGAACGGGAGGCGGCCGCAACCCTGCCCGAGGATGTGGGGGTGGCCTGGAGCGGCATCTCCTATCAGGAGCGGAACTCCTCGCGTTCGGGAGGCTGGGTCTATCTGCTGGCGCTGGCGTTCGTCTTTCTCGCCCTGTCGGCTCTCTACGACTCGTGGAGCATGCCGCTGGCCATTCTGTTGAGCGTGCCGCTGGCCGTGGCCGGAGCGATGGTGTCGGTGTGGGCCGTCCACCATTGGAACGCTCTGCTGGTGAACGATATTTACCTGCAGATCTCGCTGGTGATGCTGATCGGTCTGGCGGCCAAGAATGCGATTCTGGTGGCGGAGTATGCCGACCGGATGTTTTTCGGACAGGGGCTGTCGCTGGCCGACGCCGCGCTGGGTGCGGCCCGTCAGCGGGTAAGGCCCATCCTGATGACCGCCTTCGCCTTTATCCTGGGCGTGCTGCCGCTGGTGTTCGCGCACGGGGTTTACGCCACGGCCCGCAACGTGATGGGGGTGGCGTTGGTGGGCGGCATGGCGGCAGCCACGCTGGCGGGAATCTTTCTCTACCCCGCCCTCTACTATCTGATCGGCCGCATCTTCGGCTTCGAGAAAAAACGGGAACGATTAAAACGGGAGGAGAACCTATGAGACGATGGATAACCTGTGCGGCGGTACTGCTCGCCGCAGTGTCGTGTGCCAAGCTGCCGGTGCCGAGGACGGTGGTGCCCGACGACTACATTTTCGGCGAAACCTTCTCGCGCGACTCCTTTCCCCGCGACGTGCGCTGGTGGGAGTATTTCGCCGATACGACCCTCAACCGGCTGGAGGAGATGGCTATTGCCGGAAATCTCGATCTGGCGGCGGCCGCTTCGCGCGTAGAGGCGGCGCGCAAGAACCTGCCGATCGCCCGGGCGGCCTATCTGCCGACGGTGAATTTCGAGGCTTCGGCGTCGGGCGGACACGATCCCGACGAGGGGAGCACCGAGCGCTATGCGATCACGCCGGTGCTTTCGTGGGAGCTCTCGCTCTTCGGGGCGCTGCGGGCATCCGACCACGCGGCGCGGGCTGGAATCCGCATCTCCGAATGGGCCTTTCGCGGCGTGGCCCTGTCGCTGACGGCGCAGGTGGCGATAACCTATTTCACCCTGCTGAAGTACGAGCGCGGGCTGGAGATCGCCCGGCGGACGTGCGAACTGCGGCGCGAGTCGGCGGCTCTGGTCGATTCGATGTTCCGCTATGGGATGGCAAGCGGCGTGGCGCGGGACCAGGCGCACAGTCTGGTCTATACGGCGGCGGCCGATGTCGAACAATACCGCCGCTCGGTCGACCAGACCGTGTCGGCCCTCGCCGTGCTGCTGGGCGAAAATCCCCGCAAGATCGAGCTCGAAGGGTGGAGCGCGCGTCTCGACCGGAACCGGCTGCCCGACGAGGTGCCCGTGGGGCTGCCTTCGGATCTGCTGACGCGGCGCCCCGATGTGGTGGAGGCGATGTACCGGGCCGATCAGGCGGCTGCCCGGGTGGGGCTGGCGCGGGCGGTACGCTTTCCGCGGATCACGCTGACCGGCTCCGGCGGTCTGCTCGCCTCGTCGCTCAAGGGGCTCACGACGGGCGATCCGTGGGGATGGAGCGCCGGCGGCACGCTGATGCAGCCGCTCTTCGCCTTCGGCAAGCTGAAGCGTCAGGAGGAGGTGGCGCGCGAAAACTACTACGAAGCGTTGTTCGGATATGAGCAGGCACTCCTGCAGGCCCTCTCCGACGTGGAGAGCGCACTGGTCGGAATCACGACCGGGCGGAGCCAGCTGGAGCAGATCCGCAAACTGGCGGCGGTGGACGAGGCGGCGGCCCGCAAGACCCGGGCGCTCTACCGCAGCGGTATGGCCGCCTACCTGGACGTGATCGACGCCGAACGTTCGTGGTACGAATCGGAGCTGAATCTCTCGGAGCTGGTCGCCCAGCAGTACATCGACTACGTGGTGCTCTTCAAGGCACTGGGCGGAGGGTGGTGAAATCCCTATAAACAGGTATTCGGGATCTGAAAAAATAAGCGTATATTTGCAACTCGTAAAACCGAGTGGAGTATGCGTTTGTCGGATTTGAAGACCGGAGAGTCGGCCGTCGTATTGAAAGTGTTGGGCCATGGTGGCTTCCGCCGCCGTATCATGGAGATGGGATTCGTGCAGGGCAAGCGGGTCGAGGTGGTGCTGAACGCTCCGCTGCTCGACCCGATCAGCTATCGGATCATGGACTACAACGTCTCGCTGCGCCGCAGCGAGGCCCACATGGTGGTGGTTATCACCGACCGCGAGGCCGAGAGCTGGAAGACGGGCGTGGTGTCGGAGGGCACCACCGAGTGCGACTCCATCGACGAGGTGGTCCGCCAGTGCACGAAGCACGTGCACGTGGCGCTGGTGGGCAATCCCAACAGCGGAAAGACCTCGCTGTTCAACGCCATCTCGGGCGGTCACGAACACGTGGGCAACTACAGCGGCGTGACCGTCGGGGCGAAGGTGGGCTACCGGACCTACAAGGGGTATCATTTCGAAATCACCGACCTGCCGGGCACCTATGCGCTGGCCGCCTACACGCCCGAGGAGATCTACGTGCGCAAGCATCTGGCGGACGACACGCCCGACGTCATCATCAATGCCGTGGTGGCCTCGAATCTGGAGCGGAACCTCTATCTGACGACGGAACTGATCGACATCAACCAGAGAATGGTGGTGGCGCTGAATATGTTCGACGAGCTGGAGGCGAGCGGCGCCCGGCTCGACCACGCCACACTGGGCGGCATGCTGGGCGTGCCGATGGTGCCGGTGGTGGCACGCAGCGGCCGCGGCATCGAGGAGTTGCTCGATACGGTGATCGACGTCTTCGAGAACCGCGACGACCGTGTGCGCCATATCCATATCAACCAGGGAACGGTGGTCGAGGCCGGGTTGCAGACCGTCGACAACCTGCTGAAGGAGAGTCGCGACGAGCTGCCCAAGCAGTTCCCGCCCCGTTACTTCGCCATGAAACTGCTCGAGGGGGACCGCTATGCCGTCGAGCAGCTGCGGAGCTGCGAGCGCTTTCCCGAGTGGATGGAGGCCGGCAAGAGGGAGGCGAAGAAGATCGAGGAGCAGCTGGGCGAGGATGTCGAGACGGCGCTGGCCAACCACAAGTACGGATTCATCTCGGGAGCGCTGAAGGAGACCTTCACTGCCGGAACGCGCGAGTCGCTGCGGACGACCGAGATCATCGATACCTTCGTGACCCACAAGCTGTGGGGCTTTCCGATCTTCTTCTTTCTGATGTGGCTGATGTTCTACTGCACCTATGCCGTCGGGGCCTATCCGCAGGCGTGGATCGAGGCGGGCGTAGAGTGGTTGGGAGGCCTCGTCCAGCGGATGATGCCCGACGGGGTGCTGAAGGATCTGCTGACCGAAGGCGTGATCGGAGGCGCCGGCAGCGTGATCGTCTTTCTGCCCAACATCATGATCCTCTATCTTTTCATCTCCTTCATGGAGGACTCGGGCTATCTGGCGCGGGCGGCCTTCATCATGGACCGGGTGATGCATCGCATGGGGCTGCACGGCAAGTCGTTCATTCCGCTCGTCATGGGATTCGGCTGCAACGTGCCCGCCATCATGGCGACGCGGACGATCGAAAGCTTCAGCAGCCGGCTGATAACCATTCTGATCATGCCGTTCATGTCGTGCAGCGCCCGCATGCCGATCTATATCCTGCTGGTGGGAGCCTTCTTCCCCTCGCACCCCGGAGCGGTCATGCTGGGCCTCTATGCGCTGGGAATCCTGCTGGCTATGTTCACCGCCAAGCAGATCATGCGCCGCTTTCTGTTCCGCATCGACGAGACACCCTTCGTCATGGAGCTCCCGCCCTACCGGATGCCGACCTGGCGGGCCACGCTGTCGCACATGTGGGAGAAGTGCGCCCAGTACCTGCGCAAGATGGGAGGCATGATTCTGATCGCCTCGGTCATCGTCTGGTTTTTGAGCTACTACCCCCGCACCGAGGCGGCGGAGCCGCGGGCCGATGCCTATGCGAGCTCCTATCTGGGGCAGGTCGGCAAGGCCTGCGAGCCGGTCTTCGAGCCGCTGGGGCTGAATTGGAAGGCGGCAGTCGCGCTGGTTTCGGGCGTGGCGGCCAAGGAGATCGTCGTCAGCACCATCGGCGTGCTCTATGCCGGCGAGGAGATGACCGCGGATGCCGATTCCGAAAAGGCCGGGACGGAGCCGCTCGCGGCCCGGCTGGCGGCCAGCGGCGACTTCACGACCGCCTCGGCGCTGGCCTTTCTGGTCTTCATCCTGATCTATTTCCCCTGCGTCGCCACGGTGTCGGCCATCGCCACGGAGGCCGGCTGGCGTTGGGCGGCGATTTCCATCGTCTACAACACCCTGCTGGCATGGATCGTGTCGTTCCTGGTCTATCATCTGGCGAATTGTTTCTGATATGGACTGGCAGGAGGCGGCAGTCGCGCTGATCGGTGCGGTGGTGGTCGTTCGGCTTCTCTTCGTCGTCCGGCGGAGAAGGCGGAACGGCGGATGCTCCGCCTGCGATGCGGATTGCCCGTTCCGAAAGGGAGAGAATCGGACGGAGCGGAGGAGCTGATGCCCTCCGCTTCGATTTTTTTTCGCCCCGATCCGTACAACTACCGGTTTTATTTCGTACCTTTATTGCTCGAAATATCTTTATCATGCAACAGCAAAAAGTAGTCTCCTTTGGGGAGATCATGATGAGGCTCACCCCGCCCGACAAGTTGCGTTTCACGCAGACCGACCTTTTGCAGGTCAACTACGGCGGCAGCGAAGCCAACGTCGCCGTGTCGCTCGCCAACTTCGGTTTGCAGAGCGAGTTCGTGACATGCCTGCCCGCCAACCGGGTGGCCGACGCCTGTCTGGACGACCTGCGCCGGTACGGTGTCGAGACGCAGCACATCCGCCGCGACGGCGAGCGGCTGGGCATCTATTACATGGAGGAGTCCGCCGCCCTGCGCAACTCGCACGTCGTCTACGACCGCTCGGGGTCGTCGTTTGCCACCCTGCGGACCGGGACGATAGACTGGGAGGAGATTTTCCGCGGAGCGCATTGGTTCCACTGGTCGGGCATCGCCGCGGCGGTGTCGGCCTCTACGGCTGCCGTCTGTGCCGAAGCGGTAGCGGCGGCGCGGCGCATGGGGCTGATCGTGTCGTGCGATATCAACTACCGGAAGAATCTCTGGAAATACGGTGCGCAGATCGAGGAGGTGCTGCCGCCAATGATGGCGGATTGCGACGTGCTGTTCGGCACCGACGACGAGTTCGAACGGGTGCTCGGCGTCCGTCTGCCCGCCTTCGCGGCCTGCGACGCCTCCTATGTGCCCGATCTGGCCGGCTACGAAGCGGTGGCCCGGGCCGTTACGGAGCGATTCCCCCGCTGCCGATCCATCGTCTTCGCTCTGCGCAACGTGTTGAGCGCCAATCACCACACCATATCCGGGACCCTTTTCGCCGGCGGCCGTCTGCTGCGGACGCGCGTCTACGACGTCGATCCCGTGGTCGATTGCGTGGGTGTGGGCGACGCCTTCGTGGCCGGACTGATCTACGGATTGATCGCCTATCCGGACGAAGCGCAGAAGGCATTGGATTTCGGTGCGGCGGCCTGCGCCCTGAAGAATACGATTCCGGGCGACTACAGCCAGTTCTCGGTCGAGGATGTCCGGACCCTGGTCGAAGGACCGCTTACGGGTCGTATCTCCCGATAGATCATCTTTTGCAGGCATCGGGAGCGATGCCGTAAATCCTGCGGAGTAGCCTGTAGAGGTGGCGGACGGACGGGTACCCCAGTTCGGCGGCGATCCGGTCTATCGGTTTGACGGTGTTCAGCAGCAGCCGGCGGGCCGTGTCGAGTCGGACCCGCTGGAAATAGCTTTCGGGCGTATGGCCCGTTTCGAATCGCAGCAGGTCGGTGAAATAGGCCTCGGAGAGGTGCAGCCGGCCGGCGCAGAGAGCCGGATCGGGAGTGCCGCACAAAGGCATGCGGCCGGAGGAGAGGTACCGGTCCAGAAAGTCCCGGTAGTCGGCGAGCAGCGCTCTGTTTTCCAGTTCGCGCGTAATGAACTGCCGCTCGCGGAAGCGGGTGGCGTAGTCGAGCGTCCGGCGGACGAGCCGGCCGAGGATGCAGCGGCAATAACGGTCTGTCGGCCGGAGAGCCTCACGCTGCAGGTCGTCGAGACAGCCGGTAAGGATACACTGCTCCCCGGCCGACAGATGAAGCGCCTCGTCGGCACGGTAGCGGAGCCAGCTGTATTCCCCCCCCCGCTCCGCATCGCCGATGCCGAAGGCTGCGGGCCGGAATGCTGCGACCCGGGCACAGCGGGCAGGCAGGTCGTCGGGTTGCGGTGCCGCCGTACAGCCGATCAGGGCGGCATCGGAGAAGTCGCACGAGCGTCGTCCGAGCCGGTCGGCGGGCGGATCGAAGAGTGCCAGAACCCGGTAGCCGCTCCGGCAGAGCACGGGGAGGAGCGCCGAGCCCTCCTCCTCGGCGAGGAGCAGTTCCGGAACCGATGTTTCGTGAATCATGGCCGTAAAGGGATCAGCTCTGCTGTCGGAATTCGTTGGGCGTAAGTCCGGTGATCCGCTTGAACATGCGGCTCAGGTGCTGCGGATACTGGAATCCGAGTTCGTAAGCGATCTGGCTGGCAGTCTTGTCCGACGAGAGCAGCTGCTCCTTCACCCGGTCGATCACCTTGTTCTGAATATGTTCCGAAGCGGTCATGCCGGTCAGCTTGCGGATAACGTCGCCGAAATAGTTGGGCGAGAGGAACACCTTGTCGGCGAAATATTTCACCGAAGGCAGCCCCTCCTGTCGCTGCATGTCCGTATCGAAATAGGCATCCAGCAGCCGCTCGAAGCGGGTGAGGATGTCGCTGTTCACCTCGCTGCGGGTGATGAACTGCCGGTCGTAGAAGCGCATGCAGTAGTCGAGCAGCAGGCCCACGTTGGCCGTAATGAGCCGGCGGCTGTGCTTGTCGATGGCGTGATCGAGCTCCTGCTCCACCTTTTGCAGCGTGTCCCGTATCGTCTGCCGCTCCTCGTCCGAGAGGTGCAGCGCCTCGTTCGTTTCGTAGGAGAAGAAGGAGTAGTTCCGGATCTCCTGCCCCAGGGCCGTGCCGCGGATCAGATCGGGATGAAACAGCAGCCCGTATCCGGCCGGTCGGGTGTCGGGCGCCATCTCGACCTCGACCACCTGCCCCGGCGCGAAACAGACGATCGTTCCGTCCCGGTAGTCGTAGCTCTTGCGGCCGTATTTGATGTCGCCGCACCTGGCATCCTTCAGAAACAGCGCATAGACCCCGTAGGCGAATTTGGTCCGGAGGGGCCACCGGGTCGCTTCCGAAAGGTCGACCACCGTAATCAGCGGGTGCCGGGTCTCGAATCCGAAAAGTTTGTTGTAGACATCCACGCTGTCTATCCGTATCATCTCGTCCATATCCGTATCGTTTTAACCGTTACAAATTTAACCCTTTTTCCAGAACCTTGCAACCGGCGGACGCCGAATCCGGAATCGGGGTAACGGAATCGGAGAATCGTCTACAACCCGGTCGCGGCGGGATCAAAAATTCGGTCCGAAATATTTCAAACCTGATTTTTATTCCTATCTTTGTCGCGCAAAGGTTTCCGAAACGCACCGCCGGGCGGTCGCGCGACGGAATGAAAAGAGAATGCAGTGAGAGTCTGCGACAATACCCGTTGCTGTGAGTTCCTGCTCTGCGGAGCAAGACAGGTTTCACATTCTTTGCCACTGGCCCTCGGGCCGGGAAGGCGTGGAACCGGAACGAGTCAGAAGACCTGCCGATGCGTGTACATGGGATTTGCGACCTGCGGGATTATGGGGGCGAATTAAAACGACGATTTCCTCGCCCCCGGCAGACCGGTTTGAAGATGTTCCGATGCTTATCGGAGATGATCCGGCATTATGCCGGCAGCAAAGGCGGGGTCCGTTTTGAAGTTCGTACGGCCTGTATCCCCGAGGGGTAAGGCCGGACATTTGTCGAACTTTCAAAAATAGGATGAAATGAGAAAATTAGTTGCTTTTTGTGCGGCCGCACTGGTGTGCGGCGCCATGATGACGGGTTGTGAATACGACGACGGCGACCTGTGGAACAAAGTCGGGGAGCTCGATTCGCGGGTGGACGGACTGGAGAAAACGGTCGGGAAGACCAACTCCGATCTGGAGGCCCTGCGTCTGCTGGTCGAGGCCATGCAGGGGAGCGTGACGATCACGGCGGTCGAGAGCGGTGAAGACGGTTATACGATCCGCTTTTCGGACGGCACCTCGGCCACCATCTCCGACGGTCGCGACGGTGCGAATGCCCCGGCCCTCTCGGTGAAGATGGACACGGACGGCGTGTGGTACTGGACCCTGGACGGCGAATTCATTACGGCCGACGGCCGCAAGCTGCGGGTCGAGGGCGAGAAGGGTGAAGACGGTGCTCCGGGTGCGCCCGGCAGCGATGCCGTCGCTCCGCAGGTCCGCATCGATGCGGCCACGAAGATGTGGGAGATCTCGACCGACGGCGGCCACAGCTGGACCTCGACGGGTGTCGTGGCCGAGGGTTCGAACGGCGAATCGCTGTTCGCCGGCGTGGATGCGGAATCCGATGCCGACTGGGTTATCTTCACGCTGGCCGACGGCACGGAGCTGCGCGTGGCCCGGACGGCGGCGTTCGATTTCGTGATCGAGGGTGCTTCCGGGGTCTCCTATTTCAGGTTCGGAGCCGAAAGAGACTATCGGGTGACGACGACGGGCGTAGCGGAGTACTCCATCTCCAAGCCCGACGGCTGGAGAGCCTCCTGCGCCGACGGCGTGCTGACCGTAACCGCCCCTGCGGCGGAGAATGTCTGGGCGGAGACGAGCGGCGAGATCGTCGTTCACGCCACGTCGCGGACCGGCAGCTGCAAGATTATCCGCATGGGTGTCGAGGCGCTGCCCTACGAGCTGCGCATCCTGACCTTCGAGGACGAGGATTACAAGGGCGGCGGCAACATGCTGGGCAACGCGGACTGGTCGTCGCTGGTCGACGAGAAGCAGTACGGCGGTCCGCTGCTCTACCCCACCGATGAGGAGCTCTATCGCTGGGACGACGAGAACAACACGTTTCTGGCGTCGGAGTTCTGCAACAACTACGGCGACTATCAGTTCTGGGGCAAGGGGCTCGCTATCTCCGACTATGTGGAGCGCAATTTGAGCAACGGCGATTTCAACCACCAACTGGCCGTCTATTACAAGGATCCGGCGACGGGATTCGGAGGCTGCGGCGGCTCGAAGAACTTCTGCGTGCACAACGGCTACAACGACGACGCGGATGCGACGGACGGTCTGCCCTACCTCTATTTCATGGACGGCGAGGCCCGGGTGATCGACCACCTCTATGTCACCAATACGACCTATGTGCTGAACAGCATCAAGGTGGGTAACGGCTTTTCGGAGCCCTTCGCGAAGGGCGATCTCTATAAGCTGATCGTGATCGGCATGGACGAGAACGGAGCCGAGGCGGGCCGCAAGGAGGTCGTGCTGGCGAAGGACGACGACTATGCGCTCGAAAGCTGGGAGAAGGTGGACCTCTCCTCGTTCGGAAAGGTGCTGATGGTCTATTTCAACCTCTCCTCGACCGACGTCGGAGACTACGGCATGAATACCCCCGCCTATTTCGCTTTCGACGATGTGGCGGTACGATTCGAATAAAACCTATTTGTAATGAACAGAATTCCTTATATCGCGCTGGCGATGCTGCTCCTGCTGACGGGCTGTACGAAGGAGGAGGGGGAAACCCCTCTTCCTTCGCCGCCCGTCGTGACGATGGCCGGCGGCTCGACGATCCTGACGACCAAGGCGGGCCGCGGGATCGAGATCCGCCCCGACTACGAAAACGCCGATGAGGCCCTTTTCTGCTGGGAGCTCGACGGCCGGCAGATCGGCGACGGGCCGACGCTCCGCTTCTCGTCGGACGAGCCGGGCAGCTACTTCATCACCCTGACGGTGACGAACCGCGGCGGCGGGGCCGAACTCGCCCTGCGGGTGGACGTACTCGCCCTCGCTCCGCCGACGATCGCCCTCCCCGGAGCCGACGAGGGCTATACCCTGCTCGAGGGTTCGACGCTGGAGCTGCGCCCGATCATCGCCTCGACGCTGGAGACCTCCTGCCGCTGGTCCGTGGACGGAGAAACGGTCTCGACCGAACGCGACTATGTGTTCGCAGGCTACGCGCGCGGCGACTACCGGGTTCGGCTCGATGCCCGTAACGAGGACGGAGAGGACTCCGTGGAGTTCACGGTCGGGGTCCGTTCGCCCGAGGAGGTCGATTTCAGCTGGACCTTCGAGCAGGAGAGCTACAACGTATCGAAAGGCCGCACGATCCGTCTGCGGGCCATCGAGGTGGAATATGCTTTCGACGCCGAATATGTATGGTCGGTCGGAGGGACGGAGGTCGCTCGCGGGCCGCAGCCCGAATTCGCCTTCACGGCCGAGACCGAAGGGGAGTTCGTCGTGCGGGCGGAGATGCGCAACGCCTATCTCACGGCATCGCACGAGCTTCGGGTACATGTCTGCCCCGAGGAGGGGACCTACTACCGCCCCCAAACCGGGAACGCCCGCTGCGACAAGGTTTACGAGTTTCTGCCCGCCCCCGGACAGTTCATCAACGAAGGATACTCCGCCGCGACGATGGCCGAGGCCTGCGCCTATGCCGAGGGGCGTCTGGGGCAGACGGCTTACGTCTCGCTGGGCGGATTCGGCGGCTATATCGTCGTGGGATTCGACCACAGCGTGGATAACGACGGCGGCTACAACCTCGCCGTGACCGGCAACTCCTTCGGCGACTCGTCGGAACCGGGCATCGTGTGGGTCATGCAGGACGAGAACGGCGACGGGCTGCCCAACGACACGTGGTACGAACTGCGCGGATCGGAGTACGGCAAGCCCGAAACGTTGTCGGACTACGCCGTGACCTACTACCGGCCCGCGGAGGTCGGAGGGGACGTTCCATGGCGCGACAACATCGGAGGGAGCGGAACGATCGAACAGAACCCTTTTCACCGGCAGAGCTACTACCCGGCCTGGGTGGAGGCGGAGAGCTACACACTGCGGGGCGTCCGGCTCGAATCGCGCAGCTACGACCCGTCGGGCAACGGCTCCAACTGGATCAATCCCCCCTTCGACTGGGGATATGCCGACAACTTCAGCCCCATAGATCGGCTGACCGGCGGCGACAATCCGAATGCCGCGCCGCAGGACAACCATTTCCGGATCTCGGATGCCGTGACCTTCGACGGGCGTGCGGCGAATCTGAAATACATCGACTTCGTGAAGATTCAGACGGCGGTGAACCAGTCGTGCGGACGGATCGGAGAGGTGTCGACCGAGGTGCTGGGCGTCAAGGATTACAACGCAATCAAATAAGGCCGTGCGGACCGGAAGAAGAACGAAGATGCGCGGACTGCTGCTGGCGGCGATGTTCCGGACCCTTTTGCTGGGGTCCGGAACATCGGCCGTATACGCTCAGCAGGACACGACCCTGACGTCGAAGGTGCATCGGATCGACTCCGTGGTGGTCGTGGCGACCCGGCAGCCCGAGAAGATCATCCCCGCGCAGGTCTTGAGCGGGCCGCAGCTGCAGCGCCTGTCGGCCCACTCCGTAGCCGACGCCATCCGTTACTTTTCGGGGGTTCAGATCAAGGACTACGGCGGTATCGGCGGCCTGAAGACCATCAACGTGCGGAGCATGGGCACGCAGCATGTCGGCGTCTTCTACGACGGCATCCAGCTGGGAAACGCCCAGAACGGACAGATCGACCTGGGCAAGTATTCGCTCGACAACATGGCCGCCGTGACCCTCTACAACGGGCAGAAGAGCTCGGGAATCCAGACGGCCAAGGATTATGCCTCGGCCAGTGCCGTCTATCTGCAAGCCCGCACGCCCGATCTCGATGCGCAGCGGCGCTATCGGCTGAAACTGACGCTCAAGGGCGGTTCGTTCGGGACGGTGAATCCCTCGGTGCTCTACGAGCAGCGGCTGACCGACCGCATCTCCAGTTCGTTCAATGCCGAGTACCTCTACACGACGGGACGATACCGGTTCTCCTATGTCAAGGCCGACGGATACGACACCACGGCCGTGCGCCGCAACGGCGACGTGCGCGCCCTGCGGATCGAGGAGGGGCTCTTCGGCCGGATCAAGGACGGGGCGTGGCGGGCGAAGGTCTACTTCTACGACTCCGAGAGGGGCTATCCCGGCGCCTTCGTGCGCGAGGAGCCGGGCCGATTCCGCCACGAGGACCGGCAGTGGGACACCAATTTCTTCGTGCAGGGCGGTTTCAACAAGTCGTTCGCCGGCTGGTACCGTCTCGCGGTGAATGCCAAGTACGCCTACGACTTTCTGCATTATCTCTCCGACCCGCGGCAGGACGTGACGACGATGTACGTTGACAACCGCTACCGTCAGCACGAGGCCTACCTCTCCGCGGCTCACGAGTTCACGATCCGCCCCTGGTGGGATGTCAATCTGGCGACCGACGTACAGTACAACACGCTCGATGCCGATCTGGTCAATTTCGTCTATCCGTCGCGTTTCACGGCGCTCACGGCCGCAGCCGCGTCGTTCCGCTTCGAGAAGGTGAAGATACAGGGAAGCCTGCTCCATACGTTCGTCGACGACTATGCGGAGGAGGAGGGTGCCGCGGCCGCGAGCAAGCATGTATTCACCCCCACCGTGGTGGCGCAGTACACCCCCTTCAACGATGTCGATCTCTCGCTGCGGGCCTTCTACAAGCGGATATTCCGGATGCCCACGCTCAACGATCTCTACTACACGTTCGTAGGCAACAAGTATCTGAAGCCCGAGTACACCACCCAGTACAACGTGGGAGTGGCCTATGCGAAGGTGTGGCCCCTGTCCCGTCTGCGCCGTATCGAGGCGAGCGCGGATGTCTATTACAACGAGGTGGAGGACAAGATCGTCGCCATGCCCACCTCCAACCAGTTCCAGTGGACGATGCTGAATCTGGGCTATGTCGAGATTCGGGGGCTCGATCTGGCCGCGGGCGGCTCCCTGCAGTTCGGTCCGGTCGGGATCGACTGCCGGCTGACCTACACCTGGCAGAAGGCGCAGGACTTCACCGATCCCGCGAGCCGCTTTTACGGCGGTCAGATTCCCTATATCCCCTGGCACAGCGGCTCAGCCGTTATCGGGCTGAACATCCGGGGCTGGTCGCTCGACTACAGCTTCATCTACACGGGCGAACGGTATGAGTCCGTAGCCAATATCCCCGAGAACCATGCCCTGCCGTGGTACACGAGCGACCTGGCTCTGTCGAAGGAGTTTCCGCTCGGCAGGTCGCGGTTGAAGGCGACCGTGGAGGTGAATAACCTGCTCAACCAGCAGTACGAGGTGGTGCAGTGCTACCCCATGCCCGGAACGAATGTTAAATGTATCATCAGTTGGACGTTATGATCTCAAAGTACGGATTATTATCGGTCGCTCTCGCGGCGGCCATGCTGTTGCCGGTCTCCTGCCGCAAGGAGGAGACGATCGTCCCTCCCACCCGCACGGAGGTGACCGACCCCGGAGAGGCGGGTGAAATCGCCGGCTTTTTTCTGCTCAACGAGGGCAACATGGGCAGCAACAAGGCTACCCTCGACTATTTCGACTACGAAACCGGGGTTTACACCAAAAACATCTACGCAGAGCGCAATCCGGGCGTGGTGAAGGAGCTGGGCGACGTGGGGAACGATATCCAGATCCACGGAGACAAGCTCTACGCCGTTATCAACTGCTCGCATTTCGTCGAGGTGATGGATGTCCGTACGGCCAGACACATCACCCAGATCTCCATTCCGAACTGCCGCTACATCGCTTTCAAGGGCCGTTATGCCTATGTCAGCTCCTATGCCGGTCCCGTGCAGATCGATCCCAATGCCCGGCTGGGGTGCATCGCGAAGGTCGATACCGTGACGATGCAGGTCGTCGGCGAGTGCACCGTGGGTTATCAGCCCGAGGAGATGGTGATCGCCGGCAACAAGCTCTACGTCGCCAATTCGGGCGGTTACCGCGTGCCCGACTACGACCGCACGGTCTCGGTCGTCGACCTCGACACCTTTCGGGAGATTCGGAAGATCGACGTGGCGATCAACCTGCACCGCATGGAGTTGGACGACAACGGCATGATCTGGGTGTCGTCGCGGGGCGACTATTACGGAAACCACTCCGCCACCTACGTGATCGACAGCCGGACGGACCAGGTGATCGAGCGTCTCGAACTGCTCCCCAACGGGAATATGACGCTCTGCGACGGGCGTCTCTACGTCTACAGCACGGAGTGGAACTATCAGACGCAAAGCAATACGGTTACCTACGCCACGGTCGACGTCGACACCCGTAGGATCCTCACCCGCAACTTTATCACCGACGGCACGGACAAAGAGATCCGGGTGCCGTTCGGGCTGGCCGTCAATCCGGTTACGCACGAAATATTCGTCACCGACGCCAAGGATTACGTTACCCCGGGTACGCTCTACTGCTTCAATCCGGACGGCACGAAGAAATGGTCGGTCGAGACGGGCGATGCCCCGGCGCATATCGTCTTTACGAAGCGCAGGCTGCAGCCCGTACCGTGACGCCCCTGCCCCGTTGCGGATGCAACTTTTCCCGCAGAGTCCGGATGCCGCTCGCCGGTGCCCGGACTCTTTTTTCGACCGGAATGCGACAGCTGCTGCCCCACTCCACTCCGGTCTACCGATTCGGGTCGGTTTATCGAGACCGGCATGGGCAGAATGGCGATTATCGCCGCATGTAGGACGAAAAAAGTTTCGCAAAATTTGCAGAAACGGGAAATAAGCTCTATATTTGCACTCGCAATCGGGAGATAACTCCCACACGTGCGAAACATACTGCGGAAATAGCTCAGTTGGTAGAGCACAACCTTGCCAAGGTTGGGGTCGCGAGTTCGAGTCTCGTTTTCCGCTCTGGAAGCCTTTGAAACAGAAGGCAGCAGAAAGCAAAAAACCTTATGTATCAATGATATGTAAGGTTTTTTCGTTTGGAGGCTGTTCCGGCTGGTGCATTGGAAAGCAACTTTTCACGACCCTATCCGTGACCTTTTCCGAAGGTCCGAGAAAACAGGTCACGAATAAGGCGTATTTCGCTGTATTGCATTATTTTACACCGCAACAACTCTATGCTGCACAACGTTAATTATTAAAAACATTACAGTCATGTGCAGTAAAATTTCATTCAGCGTCGTTTTCTTCTGCAAGAGAACCAAGATCACGAAAAAGGGCAAGGCTCCGCTCTATGCCCGCATTACCACCTCAGGACAATCTACCGAAATCTACACCCGATGCCAGATAGAACCCGAGCATTGGAACCAGCGTCTGGAACGCTGTATGCTGCGGGATGACGTTTCGATGCAGATCAACGGTATCATAGCCTCCTACCGTGCCAATATCCTTGCCGCCTACGACAGTCTTATCAAGGAAGGCTGGGAGCCGAACTGTTTCGCCATAAAAGAACGCATGGAAAACAAAGTCGGCAGGTCGCGGATGCTTCTGTCTGAATTTTCGAAGTACTGCGACAAACGACAGAAAGAGGTCGGCATACGTATTACCCAGCTCACGGCGAATAAATATCATCGTTTGTTACGCTACATGACCGAGTACACGAAAGAACAGTACGAGAAAGATGATTTGCCGTTATACGCCGTTACCTACGAATATGTCGACGGATTGAATACATTCATGCAGACAGCGCACCGGTGTAAGAACAACGGAGCTGTCAATCTGCTTTGCTGTCTGAAAAACTTCATGCTTTATGCGATTCGCAACGAATGGGTCGAGAAGAACCCGTTTCAATACTATAAGATGAAAATCGACAAGACCAACGTGAAGGTTCCGCTGACCAAAGAGGAACTCGATACGCTTATCCGCAGGGAGTTGCCCAACGACCGGCTCGACAGAATCCGGGACGTCTTCGCCTTTTGCTGCTATACGGGTGTGTCATACGCTGATGTGGTTTCCATTACGGACGAGAACCTGTACACGGACGAAAGCGGAGCATTATGGCTGAAATACCGCCGAAAGAAAAATGAACATCGGGCGAGCGTGAAACTGCTTCCCGAAGCGTTGGCACTACTTGAGAGATACAAGGACGAAACACGGGAAACGCTTTTCCCGATAATCCACCACCCGAACATGAAACGGCACATGAAAGCGTTAGCGGCACTGGCAGGCATCAAGGATAACTTGTGTTATCATCAGGCCCGCCATAGTTTTGCTTCGCTGATAACACTCGAAGCGGGTGTGCCGATAGAAACCATCAGCAGGATGTTGGGACACTCCGATATCTCCACCACTCAGGTATATGCCCGTGTAAGCCCGAAAAAACTATTTGAGGACATGGACAAGTTCATTAAAGCGACCGAAGATTTCAAACTCACTCTTTAACACTTAAAGAATAATATGCGAAGTACATTTTCATTATTACCCTACATCAACCG
>CAJTLJ010000003.1:49060-162967 GCA_910577475.1 uncultured Alistipes sp. | reverse complement strand
CGACTTCGGGCCTGCGGCCCTCCGCTCGACATGACAGAGAGGGGAACAAATAATTGTGAATCGTGAATCGTTCATGGTGAATTACTCTGTCACCGAATATGGCGGGAGGTTTTTGTACGGTCGAAGGGGCGGAGGTTCATTTCCGTAAGCGAGGATGGAAAAAGGCGACGGATCCAATCCGTCGCCTTACCGTTCAGCGGAGAGAAGGGGATTCGAACCCCTGAAACGCTTTTGACGTTTACTCGCTTTCCAGGCGGGCCAGTTCAACCACTCCTGCATCTCTCCTGATTTCGGGGGACAAAGATAGTGTTTTTTTTCGAAATGCACGCATGGACGGCGTTTTTTTCTCGCAAAAGCGCAGATTCTCTTTTCACGGGGCCGGTGCAGGCGTGCGGCAAGGTTTTTGCAGAAGGTGCGGGCGTCGGAACCGGGAGCGTCCGGATTTCGGCCCGCAGGCGTTTCACCGGTCGATTCGGTCGGTTCGCCAGGCGGGACGGACGCAGAAAATCGCCGCGGGAGAGCAATGCGGCATGGATTTTGAGGTGTTTCGGCCGGATTGGGCGAGGCGTCGCAGCGAAACGAAATTTGGAATATTTGCGAAAAGTGCGTACCTTGCGCTAAAATAAGATTCAATAACACGTAAAAAAGGATTGCCTATCGACGAAAATTCTGCTCTGAAAACCAATTAAGAAAGGAAAAGAGTATGAACATGCAGGTGTTGAGCGACCAGGTATTGCTTAATCGTTATCTTTCGGGTAACCGGAGTGCTATTTCTCAACTCATCGAGCGTCACAGCCGCCGTGTGAAGGATTACATCCGCATGATGGTCAAGGACGATGAACTCGCCGAGGATCTCTTTCAGGAGACTTTTATCAAAGCCGTGCGCGTGATCGACGACGGCCGATATACCGACAACGGCAAATTTCTGTCGTGGGTGCTGCGTATCGCCCACAATCAGGTGATCGACTATTTTCGGGCGCAGAAGCAGTCGAAGCTTATCAACGAGAGCGAGGCGGGCTACGATCTTTTCGGATCGCTGAAGCTCGCGGACCGCAACGTGGAGGATCGGATGGTGGCCGAGCAGATCGAGGCCGATGTGCGTCAGCTGATCGAGCTGCTGCCCGAGGAGCAGCGCGAGGTGGTGGTGATGCGCTACTATTCGGACATGAGCTTCAAGGAGATTGCCGAGCAGACGGGCGTGAGCATCAACACGGCGCTGGGCCGAATGCGCTACGCGCTGATCAATCTGCGGCGGATGATTCGCGAGAAAAATCTGGTTTTGTGCTGACGAAGGCACAATAAAACCTCCGGTGGGCCGTTATCAGGATATAAAATACGCGGCCTATGGAAGAAGTTGACAATTTCGAGACATCAAAAGGGATTTCCGACGAGGAGTTGCTGATGAAAGAGGTGGTTCAGGGCGAAGTGGAGTTACTCTATTTGGACACCTATCTGAGCGAACTTTTCGGAAGGAGAGAATAGAAGGGTTAATTTTTGATGGGCGGAGCGCTCCTGCAAGGGGGCGCTTCGTTTTTTTTGCGGACGGCGCGCTCCGTTTCGAAAAAATCACTATATTTGCATCCGTATTGACGAAGCACGCTTCGGGGCGGGGTGGAAATCCCCACCGGCGGTCATAGCCCGCGACTTTCCGGTCCGCGTCTTTTTTTCGGAAAAGGCCGGCGGAAACTGAATCGGTGAAATTCCGATGCCGACGGTCAGAGTCCGGATGAAAGAAGGTGCAGTTCTTCCCGCGTCGGGCGGCGGCATGGTGCCGGCTGCGCGCGCCGGAAGGAGAGGAGCTCCCCGAAACGACTGTTTCGGGGATTTTTTTATGCAGAGAGATTCGGAGATATTTTCGCAGGAGGATGTCCGCTGGATGCGGCGGGCGATGGAACTGGCGCAGCGCGGCGAGGGGGCGGTGAATCCCAACCCGCTGGTGGGCGCGGTCGTCGTGCGCGACGGCCGGCCGATCGGGGAGGGGTGGCATGAACGCTGGGGCGGTCTGCACGCCGAGCGGAATGCCTTGAAGGGCTGTACGGAGCCGACGGCCGGTGCGACGATGTATGTCACGCTGGAGCCCTGCTGCCACTACGGCAAGACACCGCCCTGCACGGAAGCGGTGATCGGGGCCGGCATCGCGCGTGTCGTGGTGGGGCTGAAAGACCCCAATCCGCTGGTGGCCGGCCAGGGCATCGCCCGGCTCGCGGCGGCGGGTATTCGGGTCGACTGCGGGCTGCTGGAGGAGGAGCTCCGCTGGCAGAACCGGATTTTTCTGAAATACATCACCGAACGCCGTCCGTGGGTGCTGCTCAAGGCGGCGATGACGCTGGACGGCAAGATTGCCGCCCGCACGGGCGATTCGCGCTGGGTGACCGGTGCGCAGGCCCGGATGCGGGTGCACGAAATGCGGCGGCGTCACATGGCTATTCTGGCCGGAATCGGGACGGTGGAGGCCGACGATCCGATGTTGAACTGCCGGCTGGAGGGCGATCCGCGTCAGCCGGTGCGGATCGTCGCCGATTCGTCGGCCCGCTTGTCGCCCGACTCGCGGCTGGCGGCTACGGCGCGCGATTTCCGCACCGTGGTGGCCCACACCGCCCGGGCCGATGTCCGGAATCTGGAGCGACTGCGTGCCGCCGGGGTGGAGACGTGGTGCTGCGCCGAGGAGGAGGGACACCTCGCGGTCGGCGATCTGCTGCGGCGGATGGGCGAGGCGGGGCTGGATTCGCTGCTGCTGGAGGGCGGCGGCACGTTGAACGAGAGTTTTCTGCGGAGCGGATTCGTCGACGAGGCGGCCTTCTTCATCGCGCCGAAGTTCATCGGCGGCAGCGGAGCCAAGACCCCGGTGGAGGGCCGGGGTTTCGACCGGATGGCCGAAGCCGTGGAGCTGGAGCGCGTGGCTGTCGAACGGATCGGTTCGGACGTGCTGATAACCGGAAAAGTAAGGAGATAAAGAGATATGTTTACCGGAATCATCGAAGAGATCGGCAAGGTGAAGGCCTTGCGGCGCGGGGCGAGGAGTTTCACGCTGGAGATCGAGGCGAGCCGGGTGCTCGAGGGGACGCAGGTGGGGGACAGTATCGCAACGAACGGCGTATGTCTCACCGTTACCCGGATGGATGGATCGGGCTTCGCGGCCGACGTGATGCCCGAGACGGTCGAGCGCACGGCGCTGAAGCGGCTGCAACCCGGCAGCCGGGTCAATCTGGAGCGGGCGCTGACCCTGAACAGCCGTCTGGGCGGTCACCTGGTGGCCGGTCACGTGGATGCGACGGGGCGGATTGCGGCGCGCCGCGAGGACGATACGGCGTTGTGGCTGGAGATCGAGGCCGAGCCGGCCTTGCTGCGTTACGTGGTGGAGAAGGGGTCGATAGCCGTCGACGGCGTGAGCCTGACGGTGGCCCGGGTCGACGGGCGGAGTTTCGCCGTGTCGCTCATTCCCCACACCCAGGGGGTGACGACCCTGCACGAGCGGCGGGTGGGCGAACGGGTCAATCTCGAAAGCGACATGCTTGCGAAATATGTGGAGAAGTTGATGGGCCGCGCCCCGCAGGGCGGTCTGACGTTCGACTTCCTGTACGAAAACGGATTCTAACTTAAGAACGATATGGAGGAAAAATTTCAGTTCAACACGATCGAGGAGGCGGCCGAGGCGTTGCGCCGGGGCGAGCTGATCGTGGTGATCGACGATCCCGACCGCGAAAACGAGGGCGACCTGATCTGTGCCGCCGAATTCGCGACGCTCGAGAATGTCAATTTCATGGCATCCCGCGCCAAAGGCCTGATCTGCATGCCCATGAGCCGGGCCTATTGCGAGAAGCTCGACCTGAAGCAGATGGTGGCCGAGAACACCGACAACCACTGCACGGCCTTTACGGTCTCGATCGACCACGTGTCGACGACGACCGGCATTTCGGCGCTGGAGCGTTCGGTGACGGCCATGAAGTGCGTGGAGGAGGGGGCGAAGCCCTCCGATTTCCGCCGGCCGGGACACATGTTCCCCTTGCAGGCCCGCGAGGGGGGCGTGCTGGTGCGCACGGGGCATACCGAAGCCACGGTCGATCTGATGCGGATCGCCGGTCTGAAGGAGTGCGGTCTGTGCTGCGAGATCATGCGCGAGGACGGCACCATGATGCGGACGACCGAGCTGCTGGAGTTCGCCCGCGAACATGACCTGCGGACCATCACGGTGGCCGACCTGATCGCCTACCGCCGTCGGACGGAGATGCTGGTGGAGCGGATCACCGAGGCCGATATGCCGACCAAGTACGGCCGGTTCCGCGCCTACGGCTATGTGAACAAGATTACGGGCGAGCACCACGTGGCGTTGGTTAAGGGCGATGTCCGGACCGACGAGCCCGTGCTGTGCCGCGTGCACTCCGAGTGTCTGACAGGCGACGCCTTCGGGTCGCTGCGCTGCGATTGCGGCGAGCAGCTGGCCGAGGCGCTGCGACGCATCGAGCGGGCCGGCCGGGGCGTCGTGCTCTACTTGCGGCAGGAGGGGCGCGGCATCGGGCTGATCAACAAGCTGCGCGCCTATCACCTGCAGGACCAGGGCATGGATACCGTGGAGGCCAATTTGGCGCTGGGCTTCGCCGCCGATCTGCGCGAGTACGGCACCGGAGCCGAGATCCTGGCCGATCTGGGGTTGAAGAAGCTGATTCTGATGACTAACAACCCGATGAAGATCAAGGGTCTGGACGGCTACGGGCTGGAGGTGGTAGGCCGCGAGCCCATCGAGATGACCTGCAACGAGAAGAACGCCTTCTACATGTACACCAAGTGCAAGAAGATGGGCCACCTGCTGCATCTTCAGGAGACGAAGGAAGAGTAACAAAAAACAGTTAAATAGACAAACTTATGAATTTCATCGAAGGTAATTTGCTGGCCGAGGGACAACGCATCGGCATCGTCACGGCCCGTTTCAACGATTTCATCACCGCCAAACTGCTGGAGGGCGCGCAGGATGCCTTTGTCCGCCACGGCGGCAAGGAGGCGGATCTGGATGTGGCCCGCGTGCCGGGGGCGTTCGAGATTCCGCTGGCGGCCCAGAAGATGGCCCTGAGCGGCAAGTACGACGCCGTGGTCTGCCTGGGTGCCGTGATCCGCGGCGCCACGCCCCATTTCGACATGGTAGCCAACGAGTCGACCAAGGGGATCGCTCACGTCAGCCTGGAGACCGGTGTGCCGGTCATCTTCGGCATTCTGACGACCGATTCGATCGAGCAGGCCGTCGAGCGTGCCGGAACGAAGAGCGGCAACAAGGGCTTCGACGCCATGAATACCGCCATCGAGATGGTGAATCTGCTGAAGGTGCTGTAAAGCCTTGAGCCCGTACCGAAGCACGAAAAAAGGCCTGTCCTTTTGGACAGGCCTTTTTTCGTGGGGGGGATAATTATTTGGCCTCCTCTACGGTCTCGGCAGCAGCCTCCTCGACCACCTCTTCGGTAGCCTCGGCGGCCTCGCACTTCTCGCAGCAGCTGTCGCACTTCTCGCAGCAAGCAGCAGCCTCCTCGACTACCTCGGTAGCCTCTACTTCCGCAGCCTCTACCTCGGTAGCGGCCTTCTTGTTGCCGCAGCAGCTAACCATGGCTACGGCAGCGACGATAACGATCAGAGAAAAAATCTTCTTCATAGCAACTAATTGTTTATTGAATGTTTCGGGGGCAAATATATATATTCGGAATGAATATGCAAAGAAAAATATTAAAAATTTTTCGAAACGTCCTCCCGTGTGTTCCTTTCGGCCGTTTCAACCGGTCCGGCCGGTTTGGGAGCCGCCTATTTCAACAGGTCGGCCAGCGAGAGCTGCTCTTGCTTGACGAAGGCTTTCGGAAAGTGGGAGCGTACCCGCTCGAGCAGAATGATCGCTTCCTCCGAGGTCGTGCAGTTGCCTACCGAGACCCGGAAGTAGGGGCTTTCGTAGCCGTTGTAGAGCGGTATGTCGGGGAAGTTCTCCTCGAAGGTCCTGATGGCGGCGAAGGCCCTCGACCGGGCGTCGGCCGTGTTTTCCGAGAAGATGCAGACCCGCCACCCCTTGAATCGAAGCCGCTTGTTCTGCGACTGGCTCTGCCGGAGGGTCTCCGCGGCCGACTCCTCCTCGTAGACGGTTACCGTGGCGGTGCGTCCGCTCAGGGTATCCGTCGCGGGCTGTGCCAGCCGCTCCCGGAAGGCCGCGAGGCTTTGGGCTCCGGCCGTATCGGGCAGAAGCAGGAAAATCGCGGTCAACGCAAAAAGGATCGAAAGAGTTCTCATGGTTCGACGTCGATTGTCGGGTCAAAGGTAGCCAAAAAATTCGAAAGCGGCACCATCTCCGCCGAAAAAGTTCGCTTCGCGGACCCGAACCGGACCGTCAGGGCGTAGCCTACGGAGATTCGGTCGTATTCGTGTGTCTCGATCCGCTTCTGGAGCAGATGAGCCGCCCCGGGGTCATCGACCCGCAGGCGCCAGCGCGTCGCGACCGGAGCGAACGAATGCCTCTCGGCGACGGCCTCCCGCATCAGGGTCGCCGTGCCGACGGGCGTCTCGTCGTAATAAAAGACGATCTGGGCGGCGAGCAGCCGCAGGTCGCGCGAAGAGGCGTTGCCTACCCGCAGGGTCAGGTCGGCCCCGGACCAGCCGTGGCGGTCGAATGCCACCGGCTGAACCGGACCCAGTTTGCGGATGCCGCTGCAGGCGGCGAGCAATAGGGTGCCGGCGAGCAGCAGGGCCCGGAACGACGGCCGCTTCATCGCTCTCCGGTGTAGATGCGGGCGATGCCCAACGTGAGCGACCGGGCTTTGACGTTGCGGAATCCGGCCTCCGCCATCCGCTTCAGAAAGAGCTCCGGCGCGGGAAACTCGTCTACCGAGGCGGGCAGGTATTCGTAGGCCGAGCGGTCCCGGGAGATCGTGCCGCCGATGCGGGGCAGAATCGTGTGGGAGTACCAGCGGTAGAGCGTGCGGATTACCGGCAGGGTGGGGGTCGAGAACTCCAGGATGACGATCTGACCGCCCGGCTTGAGCGTGCGGAGGAGTTCGCGCAGCCCCCGGTCCAGGTCGCCGAAGTTGCGGACGCCGAAGGCGACGGTAACGGCGTCGAAGGTGGCGTCGGAGACCGAGGGGAGCTGTTCGGCGACCCCTTCGGCCAGTACGATCCGTTCGTCGAGCCCCTCGCGGATCACCTTGCGTTGTGCCTCGGCGAGCATCCCGGCCGAGGGGTCGACGGCCAGAATGCGCGTCTCGCGCAGGCGGCGGGCCAGTGCGATGGCCAGGTCGCCGGTGCCGGTCGCGACGTCCAGAATGCGCCGCGGATGGCGGCGGCGGACGATCCGCACCACGCGGCGGCGCCACAGCTTGTCGATGCCGGCCGAGAGGGTATGGTTCAGCAGATCGTATTTCGGAGCGATGCGGTCGAACATCTCGCGCACCTCTTCGCTCTTGGTTTTGTTATCCTGATTGTAAGGTTTCATATCGAATCTATTCGTAACGGATGCTTTCGTCCGGACGGACGTAGGAGACCAGGTAGGTCGGCAGGGTCAGCAGGAGCAGGATGACCGCCGCGGCGCCCAGATTGACGCCGAGCCACCAGCTCCACTCGACGGCGATCGGAACCTCGGAGAGCAGATATCCCGCGGCGTCGAGCTTGAGGAAATGGCCGTACCGCTGCCCGAGGCAGAACAGGAGCGCCACGGCGTTGCCCCACGCCATCCCCTTCAGGATGATGAAGGCGGCCCGGCAGAGGAAGAGGCGCTGCAGCTGGCCGTCGGTCATCCCCAGCGCCTTCAGCAGGCCGATCATGCGGGTCCGCTCCAGCACCAGGATCAGCAGCACGGAGATCATGTTGAAAAGCGCCACGATGAGCATGATCGTCAGGATGACGGCGGCGTTCACGTCGTGCGTCCGCAGCCAGTCGAAGAGGGTGGGGTAGCGCTGTTCGACGCTGGAGGCGGTCAGGTTCTCCACCTCCTCCAGATCCGAGTAGAGGAGCGCGCGGTTCAGCGCCCGCGTGAAGAGCTCGCGGTCGGTCCCCTCGTCGAGCATCAGTTCGTAGCCCGAGACCTCCCCGTTTTCCCAGCCGGTCAGCCGGCGCACGTTGCGTATGTCGGTCACGGCCAGCCGGTCGTCCAGCTCGGCCATTCCCGAAAAGTAGATGCCCGAGACCTTGAAGCGGTCGCGCCGGGGCGTGGCGTCGCTCTCGATGAAGAGCATCTCCACCTTGTCGCCCGGGCGGAGTTTCAGTTTCCGGGCGACGCTGCGCGAGATCAGCAGGTCTTTCGTCCGGACCGTGTCGCCCACGCGCGGCAGCTCGCCTTCGATCAGCGTCTCCTCCAGAAAGTGGGTGTCGTACTCCGGTCCGATCCCCTTCAGCGCCACGCCCTGCATGCCGTCGCCGGTTCGGACGATGCCCCCCTTGACCGCATAGGGAACCGCTGCGCGGCATCCGGGCTGTCCGGCGATCAGCCGGTCCAGCTCCCCGCTGCGGCGAATGGGGTAGGACTCCATGGAGCGGACCGAGCGGATGTCGGCCACCTCGACATGGGCGGCGAATCCGACGATTTTGCGGCTCACCTCCCGCTTGAAACCCACGATGACGGCCATCGAGACGAGCATGACCGAGAGGCTCAGGGCCACGGCTGTGGCGGCGATGCGGACCATCACACCCGGACGGTTCTCCTCCGAGGGGCGGGCGATGCGACGTGCGATGAAACAGGCCAGATTCACGGTTCTACTCTTTTTCTCTCTTTTCGATGCAAAGTAACACAATTTTTTCTTACTTTTGCCCTATTAACGGGTAAAAACTCGCCCTCCTCCCGCTTTCTCCGCGCTGTGGCCCGGAAGGCGTGGCGCGGGTTTTGACCCGGAGAGAGTGAATTCAGGAACCTTGAACAAAAAAAGAAGATTATGTTGTACACGCTTTTGCAAACCTATCCTGCCGGTTCGTCGGGCTTCATGGCCCTGGGCGGCAATGCCGGTTATTTTCTGCTGATCGTCCTGATCGGCATCGCGGGCTACATCGTGCAGGCCCGCCTCCAGTCGGTCTTCGCCAAATATGCCCGGGAGCCCATTCCGGGCGGCATGACGGGCGCCGAGGTGGCCGAGAAGATGCTGCGCGAGAACCACGTGCACAACGTGAAGATCACCCACGTGAGCGGTCACCTGACCGACCACTTCAACCCCCAGACCATGACCGTCAACCTGAGCGACAGCGTCTATGCGTCGCAGTCGATCTCGGCGCTGGCCGTGGCCTGCCACGAGTGCGGACACGCCGTGCAGCATGCCCAGGGCTACGCTCCGCTGGTGCTGCGCTCGCAGCTCGTGCCTCTGGTCTCGTTCGCCTCGCGGACGGCGCAGTGGGTCATCATCATCGGTCTGATTATCCTCGCCTCCACGAACAACGCCGTCGTGGCCTGGGCCGGCATCGGCCTGATCGGCTTGTCGGCTCTCTTTTCGGTCATCACGCTGCCTGTCGAGTACAATGCTTCGGCCCGGGCGCTGGCCTGGCTGGAGTCGAGCCGCACGTTGCAGGGCGAGCAGATCGACCACGCCCGCGTGGCGCTGCGCTGGGCGGCCCGGACCTATCTGGTAGCCGCGCTGGGCGCCATCGCATCGGTGCTCTATTACGTCATGCTCGTCATGGGCGGTCGTCGCAATGACTGATCCGAAGGATTATACGCAACGGGGCTGGAAGGCTTGTGCGGCGCTCATCGCCGTTTTGACGGTCGTCGGGTTTCTGCCGCCTCAGCAGGTGGGGGGAATCTCCCTGCGCCGGGCCAACATCCTCTCCGAGATCGTCTCGTTCGACGACGGGGCGGCCGCGGAGCGGGACGAAGCGCCGGCCGACGAGATCGAGCTGCCCGAGATCGACTGGGAGCAGGCGGCCGAGGTCGTGCCCGTCATGCCCGACACGGTGCGCCCGCAACGGGAGCGGACCCTCGTGTTCGAGTGGCGGACGGCCGGGCCCGCGAAAGTGCCCGTGGCGGTCGATTCGCTCCGCGCGGAGGAGTTCATCGCGCAGGAGGCTCCGGCCGTGCCTATCGAGGATTTCGACACGACGGGAGCGAGCCCCCTTGCCGCATTCTATGAAAAACTGGCCGAACGGCGTCCGGTGCGGATCGCCTTTCTGGGCGATTCGTTCGTCGAGGGCGATATTCTGACGGCCGATCTGCGCGAGGCGCTGCAACGGGAGTTCGGCGGTTCGGGCGTCGGCTTCGCACCCATGGCTTCGCCGCTGACGGGTTTCCGCCGCACGGTGAAGACCCGCTCGTCGGACTGGACGGCCTACAACGTCATGCAGCAGGCGAAGGCTCCGGCCGACGTGCGCGACCTTTTCACCGTTTCGGGCTGGGTATGCCGACCCGTCGACGGGGCGTCGACCCGCTGGGAGATGACCGATGCCCGGGAGTGCCTCACCCCGACCGAAAGCGCCCGGGTGTGGTTCCGCAGCGCTTGCGACAGCCGGGTGGAGGCGGTGGTGAACGACTCTGTGAGCCGCACCTTCGAGGTGCCGGGCGACGAGGCCCTGCGCGAGGTAGCCGTCTATCATCCCGATCTGCGGACGCTGGAGTTCCGGGTAAAGTCCGGAGCCGCCGGCTTCGTCGGGTACGGCGCCTGCTTCGCGGGCGAAGGGGGCGTGACGGTGGACAACTATTCGATCCGCTCGAACAACGGCCGGGCGCTGTTCCGCACCTCTCCGGCGTTGAACGCCGGGTTGCAGGCGCTGGTATCCTACGATCTGGTCGTGCTGCAATACGGACTCAACATCATGCAGCAGGGGGTGCACGGCTATGCGAAGTACGGCGAGCAGCTTCGTCAGATGATCGCCTACGTGCGGCGGTGCTTTCCCGGTGCGGCGGTGCTCGTGCTGGGGGTGAGCGACAGGTCGGTGCGGAGCGATTCGGGCTTCGAGCCGATGGATGCGGTCCCCTACCTGACGCGGGAGCAGCGTCGGGCCGCCGAGCAGTCGGGGGCCGCGTTCTGGAGCACGGCGGATGCCATGCGGTCGCTGGGCGGCATGGCCCGCTTCGTGACGCAGGGTTGGGCCGGCAAGGACTATACTCACATCAACTACGGCGGCGGCCGGCAGATCGCTCTCGTCCTCTTCGATGCGATTCGTGCGGGCGCGGCCCGCGCGACCGGAGAGCGGCGGCGCGAAAGCCTGCAGCGGGCAGAGCTGGAGCCCGTGCTCGATGCCGCTGCGGTCGATAGCCTGCTTTTCAATCGTCCCATCGAGATTCGCTGATGTCATGTCACTCCCCACGTTCGATCTCTCCTGGAGCCGCCTGACGGAGCTCCTCTCCTACGACGCTTCGTCGCCCCTGATCTTCAGCAGCGGATTGTTCCTCTTTCTGTTCGCAGCCTTCATGATGCTCTACGGACGGCTGCGAAACGCCCCCACGGCCCGCATCCTCTATGTCGTCGCCTTCTCGCTCTACTTTTATTATAAGTCCAGCGGCATCTATTTCCTGCTGCTGCTCTTCGCCTCGGTCAGCGATTTCGTGCTGGCACAGCTCATCTGGCGCTCACGGAGGGGGTGGGCGAAACGGCTGTGGGTCGCACTGAGCGTTCTTGTCAACCTGGGGATGCTGGGCTATTTCAAATATACCGATTTCCTGATCGAAATCGCCAACTCGTTCTTCGGCGAGGGGTTCCTCCAGTTCCGCAACATCTTTCTGCCGGTGGGCATCTCGTTCTTCGTCTTTCAGTCGATGAGCTACACCATCGACATCTACCGCGGCCAGCTGCGCCCGCTCGACCGCTGGATAGATTACTGCTTCTACCTCTCGTTCTTTCCGCAGCTGGTGGCCGGTCCCATCGTCCGGGCGCGGGACTTCATACCCCAGATCCGCCAGAATCCGCTCCGCATCACCCGCGAGATGTTCGGCACCGGAGTCTGCCTGATCCTGACGGGTCTCTTCAAGAAGGCGGTCATCTCGGACTATATCTCGCTCAACTTCGTCGACCGCATCTTCGACGAGCCGCTGCTCTACTCGGGCTTCGAGTGCCTGATGGGCATCTACGGCTACGCACTCCAGATCTACTGCGACTTCTCGGGTTACTCCGACATGGCGATCGGCATCGCCCTGCTGATGGGTTTCCGGTTTCCGAAGAACTTCGACGCCCCCTATCGCTCGGCAACCATCACGGAGTTCTGGCGTCGGTGGCATATTTCGCTGTCGTCGTGGCTGAGGGACTACCTCTATATCTCGCTGGGCGGCAACCGCAAGGGACGCATGCGCACCTACGGGAACCTGCTGCTGACCATGCTGCTCGGCGGACTGTGGCACGGGGCCGCCGTGCGCTTCATCCTCTGGGGCGCCCTGCACGGCGCGGCGCTGGCCCTGCATAAGCTCTGGCTCGCCGCCGTGCCCGGCTCGAAGGTGCTGGGGTGCGAGATGCCGTGGTGGCGCCGCCTGCCCGGCATGCTGCTCACGTTCCATATCGTCTGCTTCGGCTGGCTGCTCTTCCGCGCCGAGTCGATGCAGACCGTGGGTCTCATGCTCCATCAGATCTTCCGGGCGTTCGATCCCGCTCTCGTGCCGCAGGTCGTGGAGGGATACCTGCCCGTCTTCGCCCTGCTCGGATTGGGATACCTGCTGCACGCCCTGCCCGACGCCGCCGACCGGCTGTTCCGCCGGGCCGTGGTCGCCGCTCCCATGCTGGTGCAGGTCGTGATGGTCGCCGCCGTGGTGTGGTGCGTCATGCAGATCAAGTCGAGCGACATCCAACCCTTTATCTACTTCCAATTCTGAAAGCCTATGACGACTGTCGACCACTCCCTTTTCCTCGATCTCAATTTCGACGGCGGAGCCTGCATGGACCGTCTGATGCTCCTCTGCTCGGGCAAGCTGACCTGGGTGCCGCTCTATGCCCTGATCCTCTGGCTGGTCTGGCGCCGTGCGGGGCTGCGAAATATGTTGCTCTTCGCGGGGCTCGCCCTCCTCTCGGTGGTGCTGACCGACATCGTGGCCGGGATCTTCAAACACTCCGGTCTGTTGAAGAACTTGCTGCCCGATTTCCAGCCGCGGCTGCGTCCCATGTATACCCCCGAGCTCGAAGGGCTGGTGCACGTGGTCAAGCGGGGCGGACAGTTCGGCACCGTCTCGGCCCATGCCGCCACGACCTGCTCCATCGCCCTGCTGGCTTCGCTGATCCTGCGCCGGGGCTGGTTCTCCCTTGCGATGGCTGTCTGGGTGGCGCTGGTCTGCTATTCGCGCATCTATCTCGCTTACCACTTTCCCCTCGACATCCTCTACGGACTGCTGCTCGGCACCCTCTGGGGCCTGCTCTCGGCGTGGGTGTTCCGCCGGCTGAAACGATAGAAAAAAGGATCGACCTTACGGCCGATCCTTTTTGTTCGGAAATATCTCTTATTTCCAGTAGGAAATGATTCGTTCGGCCGTTCCGCTCTCCGGACCGACCGTATGCTTCATGACGATCCAGTTGCCCTGCTCGTCGTAGGTGTACGATGCCGTCAGGTTGTACTCCGGTTCGCTCGTCACGGTGCGCGAGACGACGTCGCAGTTGTCGTTGTAGGTGTAGGTGCGCTCCAGTACGCCCAGTACGCTGTGCGAGACGGTGTTGAGCCGGTCGATGTTGTGCTCCATGAGAATGTCGTAGTAGGAGTAGTAGAGGTAGCGGCTCGTCAGACCGGTCGCGGGGTCGATCCCATAGGTCGAGGACTCCTCGCCCTCGTAGTAGAGGATCGAGGGATAGGCGCCCGCGAAGTTCATCGTGAAGAGCGGTTCGAGGTCATACCCCTCGACCTCGTAGTCGGTATCGAGCGAACCCTCGTCGCCCGAAATCGTGTAGCGATAGGCCAGGTTGTTGTCGGGCATCGCTGCGTCGCGCACCTTAATGGCCGTCAGATCCTTCATCAGCAGGGGCATCCAGCTGCGGAAGTCGATCGGGTAGTAGCCGGTAGCCTCCAGGTAGGACTCGAAGAGCTCGAAGATCGGGGTGTACTTGCCGTGGCTGCCGTATTCGAACAGCAGGGCGAAGTCCAGCTCGCCGGACTTGGCGCGGATGGCCGTGATGCGGTCCGAAGCGTCGTACTCCACCGTTACGGCCATCGAGCCGTAGTCGCGGACGAACGAAAGGAGGTTGCCCCGGGCGTCGAACTGCAGGTCCTCGAAGCTCACGAGGTCGGTCGTGGGGCCGTTCACGAAGTCGAGGTGGCGGCTGACGGTGCGCACCGGGCCTCGATAGCCCATGCGGTAGGCGATCGAGCGGTCCTGGAAGAGGACGGTCTCGCCGGCCTGCTGCGAGAGGGTCACCGTGATGGCGTCGACCCCTTCGCCCGTGATGTCGAAGCTGCCGCTGCGCGGAGCGGTATCCGGATTCTCCTGCACCGTGACGAGGATGGTGCCCGCGGCCTGGTCGGCCGTCACCTCGAACCAGCCGCCTTCGGGGGCGACTGCCTGCCATTCGACGTGTACGGCCGTTACGGCAATCGTCCGGCTCTCCTTTCCGCTGCCGAAGTCGAGCTCCGTCCGGTCGGCGGTCAACTGCGGCACTACGCCGTTCTGCACCACCTCGACCGATACCGGCTCGGCACCGCCCGTGACGGTGATCCTGCCGCTGCGCGGTTGCAGGTCGTCCCACGGGCCTACGGTCACCTCGACCGTGCCGGCTGCGATGTCGGGGGCCACGTTGATCCAGGCATCGCTCTTCTCGACTTTCCAGTTCGCCCCCTTCGCATCCACGGTCAGCGTCAGCGTTCCTCCGTCGGGTTCGAAGAGGAGCCGGTCGGACGGCGTGAGGGTGATCTCGACGGGTTCCGGAACGAGAATCGGCTCTTCTGCGGTGTCGCTGCACGCAACCGGACCGAGAGCCAGGAGCAGAAAGGGCAGTCCGATGAGTAATCTTTTCATTTACGTTGTTGGTTGATGGTTGCGCCCGACCGCTGGGCTTTCGGTGTGCGGTGCGATGACGGCACGGTCGGACCTGTTCCGGGTCGCCGTCATCGCCGTCGATTCTACTCCCTGACGCAGCGGACGGCCATGCCCTGCGATCGGGAGTCCTTGTTCGTCCCGAAGAGGAGGTCGCTGTCGATTAAGAAGAAATATTGTCCGTAGAGGGCCGGATAGCTCTCCGGATCGGGATTGGCCCTGCCGGGCGTGCCGATCCACATGCCGCCGTAGGCTCCCCCGATGTCGGCCGAGAGGGCTCCCGACTCGTAGACGCGCGTGCCCGTGCAGGGGAGCCACCAGTTGCGGTAGAAGCAGCCGCGCGACGAGGCCGACCACGTGGCGCCGCCCTCGGTCAGGAAGGCGTAGGGCGAGGAGCCCTGCTCGTCCGCGAGCGGAACGCGCCATCCGGCGGGGCAGGGGTCCCACTTCGTTTTGGTGCGCGATACGCCGCCCCACAGGTCGTCGTCGGAGGGCGAGGTCCAGTCGTTGGTCTTGTAGCTGATCTTGTAAAACAGGTGCGGATTGGCGGCGGCGAGTTCCAGGGTGCCGAATTGCGCGGCCTGCTCCGGCACGGTCGGAAGCGGCTCGCCGGCTCCGTCGTAACGGGCGGGTTCCGCACCGTCGGCGCTGCCGATTCCCGGGAAGGGGTCCTTGCGCCCCCACTGGTAGATCAGCCCTGCGGCGCCGATGCTTCCCGGCCAGGCGTCGAGCGCTCCCAGATTGCGGTCCATGAAGTGCCAGACCGAACCGTGGGCATTGGCGGGCGTGGAGAAGAGGCTCTGCTGCGGATCGTAATCCGTTACCCAGAGGTGCCAGCTCCAGCGAATCGCCCCGCCGGCATCGACGGCTGCGACCACGGCGTTTCCCGCCTCGCTGCCCGTCGTGACGCCGATCAGTCCCGATTTCGGATCGTAGGCTATGCGGTGCAGCAGCTCCGGCCGGCTCTGCCAGACGATGCGGACCCCGGCAACCGCTGTCGGCTCTGCGGAGTTGCCCATGCGGGTGGCGTCGAATGCGTAGACGGTGCCCTTCCGATCCGGTGCGAGCAGGTAGCAGTTCGCAGCTCCGTCCGCGTCGACGCGGACCGGTTCGAGTGAGGGCTGGACCACGAGGGTCGAAGCTTCGGCCGCTCCTCCCCGGAACCGGATGGAGGCTTCGCGGCCCCACACCTCCTCGCAGGCCCGGGCCGTGACGGTCACCTCGCCGTCGCCGTAGCCACGCTGCGGCTTCAGATCGAGCCAGTCGGCATCGGTCTGCGCCTCCCATTCGCCGTCGCAAGCGACGGAGAGGGTCGCCCAGCCGCCCTCCTGCCGAAGGGTCAGGGTTTGCGGTACGGAGATCCGCACGGTGTGGTCCGGTGCGACAGGCAGTTCGTCCGTGTCGCCGCACCCCCACAGAAAGATGGCCCCGAGGAGCTGCAATGCCGAAAGAAGAGACTTTTTCATAAGCGAAGCGATAGGGTGTTCGAATCGTTCGGGAGTCCCCGCCCTCCACCGGGCCGGCTGTCCGAAACGTGTTTTGCCAAAGATAAAGAAAAAAAGAAGGGTGCGAACAACAATCGGGGACAATTCTCGGACATCTTTCGGTTTTTTCGGTCCGATACGGCGTTAAAACAAAAAAGCTACGGACCGGAGGTTCGTAGCTTTTTGCGGAGAGAACGAGATTCGAACTCGTGGTACGGGTTACCCCGTACGTCGGTTTAGCAAACCGGTGGTTTCAGCCACTCACCCATCTCTCCAAACCCTCTCTCGTAAAAGAGTGGTGCAAATATAGAATCTTTTTGGCGAAATACAAAATTATACGGCGAAAATTTGTATCTTTGTTTGTTCTTCCTCCCCGAATCGCCTCCTGGGGCGGGGTCGCGGGAGCTCAAAAAAATCTGTCGGATGAAAAGAATCGCCCTGCCTGCTTTCCTGCTGTCGCTCGTCGTGTGTCTCGCGCCGCCCTGCGTGTCGGGACAGCCCGGCCCCGCGAACCGTTTCCGCCGCTCGCTGGCCGGAGTGCTCTCCGGAATCGAGGAGCGTTTCGACGTGCGGATCGACTGCCGCAAATTCTCACCCGATACCCTTGCGCTCGACTTTGCCGAGATGCGGATCCGCCCCTGGTCGGTGAGCGAGACGCTGGACGAGGTGACTCGGCCGCTCGATCTGAAGTGGTCGCACCGCGGCGGGAACCGCTACCGGATCGAACTCTATGAATACTACCGCCGCACCCCCGAGCAGGGGCGGCGGATACTGGAATGGCTGTCGGCCGAGTACGACGACCGCGAAAGCTGGGAGCGGCGGCGCGCCGCGGTGCTGCGCGAGGCGCGCGAACGGCTCGACATGCAGCCGCTCTACGACTCGCTGGCGGCCG
The DNA here is from genome assembly GCA_910577475.1 of uncultured Alistipes sp. Classification (GTDB taxonomy): domain Bacteria; phylum Bacteroidota; class Bacteroidia; order Bacteroidales; family Rikenellaceae; genus Alistipes. Next base: position 145,722 of record CAJTLJ010000003.1, on the reverse strand, counting down.
ATCCGCAGGTGTTTCTGGGCGAGGTGCGCCGTTTCGACGGCTACACGACGCAGGGGTATGCACTGGAGACTCTGCCCGGCGTCTTTGTCTGCGGCACGGTCTACGCTCCGATCCGTCCCGGCGGCCGGCGCCCCCTGATCGTCTCGCCGGCCGGCCATTGGCCCGGCGGAAGGCTGCGCCCCGATCAGCAGTATCGCATGGCGACCTTCGCCCGGATGGGGGCCGTGGCCGTGGACCTCGATATCGTGGGGTGGGGCGACGGCGCCCGCACGGTGCCGTTTCCGCACGAGGACCCGCGCTCGATGCGCCTTCAGGCCCTCTGGTCGAAGGCGGTGACCGACTGGGCGGTCGCCTCCCGCCCGGAGATCGACACGACCCGCATGGCCGCTACGGGCGGTTCGGGCGGGGCGACGCACGTGCTGCTGCTGGCCCTGCAGGACGACCGGTTCCGGGTGCTGGCTCCGGTCGTGCATCTGGTCGCCCATTTCGACGGCGGGTGCCCCTGCGAGAGCGCCGTGCCGCTGTCGACTGTTGCCGGCGGCAGCTGCATACCCGAGCTGCTGGCGGCCGTTGCCGCGCCGAATCCGCTCCTGGCCGTGAGCGACAGCGGTGACTGGACCGCCTCCTGGCCCGAGTCGGAGTATCCCTATCTGCAACGTATCTGGGGCTTTTACGGAGCTGCGGAGCGGGTGCGGAATGTCCACCTGCCCGACGAGCGGCACGACTACGGCGCGAACAAGCGTCGGGCGGTCTACGAATTTTTCGCTCGTGAACTGGGGCTCGACCTCGACCGGGCGGACGAAAGCCGGGTGACGGTGCAGGAGGAGGGGGCTCTGCGCAGCTTTCCCGAGGGAGCGCCGGTCCCTGCGGGTCGACGGGTGAAATACGGCAAACGGAGATAAAACGACAATATTATAAGGTATGAAACGAACGATTCTTATTCTATTGGCGCTGTCGGTCGTTGCGCCGGTGTCGGCGAAGGGCCGGAAGGCGGACTATCGGGTGACCTTCCCCTCGCGGGACAATGCGGTGGTGATCGGCGACGTGCCCGCGTGGGCGAAGGGGGCTGCGGTCTTCTGCGACGGAAGGGAGATCCCCTCGCAGCTGGATGATCTGGACGGCGACGGCCGTTATGAGGAGCTGGTCTTCGTCTACGAGGGGCTGCCCGACGGGTTCCGGGGCGAGGCGGCCGGGCAACCTCCCGTGGAGGTCGGGTTCCGGGTGCTCTATTTCGCCGAGGAGCGGGCGGCGGACTATCCGGTGCGGGTCAATGCGCAGATGTTGCTCAAAAATCCCGACAAGAGCCTGCGCGAGGTGGCTGCAGCCGAGTCGGACAAGGACGATATGTATCGCAGGCTCCATCATCACGGTCCCGCCTTCGAGTCGGAGCTTGCGGCCTACCGGGTCTACTTCGACAAGAAGCAGAGTATCGATACCTACGGCAAGAAGCGCCCCGGGCTGGAGCTGCGCGAGACGATGTGGTATCCTACCGACGAACAGCTCCGGGCCGGATCGGGGCACGACAACCTGCGGGTTTTCGGCTCGATCAGCGTCGGAGCGCTCAAGGGATGGGACGACCGCCGGCAGCGGATGGTCCATATCACGGAGATGAATCGCCGCGAGGCGCGCATCCGGGCCGCCGGTCCCGTGCGGACGGTGGTCGACATGCGGGTCGAGGGGTGGCGCTACGGCGGCCGCGAACTGAACATGACCTCGCGCTACATCCTCTATGCCGGTCACCAGGACGTGCAGGCGGAACACCGCATCGAGGGGGAGTGCCGCGACCTGCTCTTCACGACGGGGGTGATGAAGATCCGCGACGGATTCACGGCGACGCTGCGCGACTCGGTGCTGGTCTCCACGGGATGCGACTATCCGGAGAACGACTCCGTGAAGTGGGAGCGGGAGCGGATGGCGCTGGTGACGGTCGTTCCCGGGCGGCAGATCGTGTCGCGGACCGACGACGCGGCGAGCCATCTCGTGCAGCTGCGGCCCGACGCCGGGGGGCGGATCGACTGTCGCTTCTGGGCATTCTGGCGCAAGAACGGGTGGCTGCGGAGCGAGGATTGGGAGAGCGGAGCCGGCCTGGCTTCGCTGGGCGACTGGGCCTCGTATCTCTCGCGTCCGCGGGTCGAGCGGCTGAAGTAGTGCGAAAGCGCACGTTTTTGGCGGTGCGTTGATTAAAAATCCGGTTAAAGTGTCAAAAAATCCAAGCCGGGGCGGTCGGATATAGGTACTTTTGTTCTTGAGAAAATACCAAAAAATTTAATCGATAGACCCATGAACTTGAAAAAAGCTCTTTTACTCGGATTCGCTGCCATGACGGCCTCCGCGACCTGTGTCGGATGTAGGACCGCAGCCGCCGACAACCCGTCGAAGAACGATGCGATTTATGCCGGCCTGCCCTTTGCCATGGAGCGGGTCGCGCTGCCGGAGATCCCCGCCCGCGAAGTTTCGGTCGCCGATTTCGGCGGCTCGGGCGACGGCATCACCCTCAATACGGAGGCTTTCGCGAAGGCCATCGCCCACCTCTCGGAGCGGGGTGGCGGTCGCGTATCGGTGCCCCAGGGCGTCTGGTACACCGGACCCATCGAACTTCTGGACAACATCGAGCTGCATTTGGAGGATAACGCCATCATCCTCTTCAGCGACAATAAGGACGATTATCCCGTTCGCGAAATCACTTTCGAGGGACTCAACACCTGGCGCTGCCAGTCGCCGATCTCGGCCATGCACGTCAAGAATGTAGCCATCACCGGCAACGGCATCATCGACGGCAACGGCGATGCCTGGCGTGCCGTCAAGCGCGGCAAGCTGGCTCCCGACTCCTGGAAGAAGCTGATCGCCTCGGGCGGTGTGCTCTCCGAAAAGGGCGACACCTGGTACCCCTCGGAGTGCTACCGGTTCGGCGCCACGTCGGGTGCCGACCAGAACGTCTCGTCGTGGGCCCGCACGAAGGAGGATTTCGAGCGGATGCGCGATTTCCTGCGCCCCGTGCTGGTGGCTGTCCACCATTGCGAGAACGTCCTGCTGAAGGATGTCGTTTTCCAGAATTCGCCCTGCTGGAACATCCACCCGGCCATGTGCACCAATGTGACGGTGGATCACATCACGGTGCGCTGCCCGTGGTACGCCCAGAACGGCGACGGCATCGACTTCGAGTCGTGCAAGAACGTCGTGATGACCGACTGCTCGCTCGACGTGGGCGACGACGGCATCTGCGTCAAGAGCGGCAAGGACAAGGCCGGCCGCGACCGCGGCATTCCGTGCGAGAACATCATCGTCGACAACTGCACCGTATTCCACGGCCACGGCGGTTTCGTGGTGGGCAGCGAGATGTCGGGCGGCGTGAAGAACGTCAAGGTGTCGAACTGCAAGTTCTCGGGCACGGACGTCGGTCTGCGCTTCAAGTCCACGCGCGGCCGCGGCGGCGTGGTGGAGAATATCTATATCGATAACATCGCTATGAACGATATCGCCCAGGAGCCCCTGCTCTTCGACCTCTTCTACGGTGGCAAGTCCGCGTCCGAGGCGCTGGCCGACGGCGACGAGGCCGAGGCGACCGACATGGCCCTCAAGCCCGTGGACGAGACGACGCCCCGCTTCCGCGAGATCCATATCCGCGACGTGTGGTGCCGCGGCGCCCGCCGGGCGATGCTCTTCAACGGTCTGCCCGAGATGAATGTGGAGAACGTGACGGTCGAGAATGTCTCGATCAGTTCGGAGCTCGGAGCCCAAATCAACGAGTCGACCGGGGTCGTTCTGCGCAACGTGACGGTGTATCCCCGCAAGGGCGAGGCGCTGATGATGAACAACGTCAGGAACGTGAAGGTCGAGAACTTCATCTGCCCCGAGGGGATGGAGAGCGCCTTGCGCGTGACCGGCAGCCGCAACGAGGCTGTCGAGGTGGAGTCGGCCTGGATCTCGACCGAAAACGCCTCGCTGTCGAAGGGCGCCGCGAAGGCGGTGGTCCTCAAATAATCCGTGCAACCTATTAAATCAGTAACCGCAATATGAAAAGTTTGAGAAATTGGCTTCTCGGAGCCGGTGTCGGTCTTTGGCTGGCGGCATGCAGTTCGAGCCATACGGACGAGCCGTTCGTGGCGACTGCGCTGGCTGTGCCCGAACCGACGGTTTCGGTGAACCATTCCACGGCGACCGTCCGGTGGAAGACGATTGAAAATGCGCAACAATACGGCTGGGAGCTGTTGAAGGAGGGCGAGTCGGCCCCCCGCAGCGGAAGCTGCTTCACCTCGTCCTACAGTTTCGAGATGGAGGATGGCGCTCTTTATAATTTCCGCGTGAGGGCGCTCCCGCTCGCCGGCACGGCCTGGGCCGCGTCCGAATGGTCGGAGTACGTCACCGCGTCGAGCAACATGCTGGCGGCTCCCCGTCCGGAGCTCGTGGCGGAGTCGCTGACCGACACCTCGGCCGAACTGACCTGGACGGCTGTCGAGGAGGCTTCGTCCTACCGCTTCGAGCTCTACGAGTCGGGCGCCGACAAGGCCGTGAAGAGCGGTTCGCAGAGCGAGACCCGCGTATCGTTCACCGAGCTGACGGCCGGAACGGGCTACCGCTTCCGCGTGCAGGCCGTGTCGACCTCGGCCGACAGGAACGACTCCGCCTGGTCGGAAGCCGTCGTCTTCACCACCCGCAAGGTGGAGGCGCTGAACGTCCCCGTAGTGAAGGTCGAGGCCACCGCGGCTCAGAGTGCCGAGCTGTCCTGGGGTAAGATCGAGGGTGCCGTGGAGTATGCCTACGAACTGAACGAAGGCTCGGTCGAGGGCGCTCCGGTCAAGAGCGGCCGGACCGACGGGCTGAATGTCCTCTTCAACGATCTGAAGGAACTGACGAACTACTACTTCCGGATCAAGGCCGTGCCGGCCTCCGATGACCGCTATGCCATGGAGTCCGCTTTCTCGGATTTCACGGCTTTCCGCACCCGTTCCGCCGCTTCGCAGGATCTGGATCTGGGGCTGCCCGAGCATGAGCAGGACGGCGTGATCCGCGCCTTCCCGGGTGCCGAGGGTGCCGGTATGTATACCACTGGCGGCCGCGGCGGCAAGATTATCCACGTGACGAATCTCAACGACAGCGGCCCCGGTTCGCTGCGTGCCGCCGTCAGCGAGCGCGTTCCCCGCATCATCGTCTTCGACGTGGCCGGCACCATCGAACTGAAGTCGACCCTGAAGATCAACACCGGCAACGTGTCGATTCTGGGCCAGACGGCGCCCGGCGACGGCATCTGCCTGAAGAACTACGAGCTGGGCATCAGCGCCGACAACGTAATCATCCGCTATCTGCGCATCCGTCCCGGCGACATGGCCGGCAACGACGGCATGGACGCTCTGGGTGCCCGCGACATGCAGAACATCATCATCGATCACTGCTCGATGTCGTGGTCGACGGACGAGTGCGCCTCGTTCTACGTGAACAAGAATATGACCATGCAGTGGTGCCTGATGTACGAGTCGCTGCGCAACGGCAAGCACAACAAGGGTTCGCACGGCTACGGCGGCATCTGGGGCGGCGCTCCCGCTTCGTTCCACCACAACGTGCTGGCGCACCACGATTCGCGCAATCCCCGTTTCGACGGTCCCGAGCAGTACGGCGATCAGGAGCAGGGACGTCAGAACGCCAAGGACAAGGGGATCGTCTCGACGAACCGCCTGCTCGATTTCCGCAACAACGTGGTCTACAACTTCTGCAACTACGGCGGCTACGGCGGCGTGGGCATCACGATGAACTACATCGGCAACTATTACAAGTGGGGTCCCGCCTCGGTGAAGGGCTGCGGTCCGAGCTACAAGAACGGCGTGGAGAGCGCCAACAAGGCGGTCAAGCGCGACAAGTTCTTCATTGCCGACACCTTCTATAACGGCAACGGCCTGCAGACGCCCGTCCGCGGCAATCCGAGCCTCTATCTGGGCGACAACAAGAACAATAAGTTCGACACCTCGGTGAGCGGCAACGCTTCGGTCGGCGAGGCGATTACGGCCGACAACAAGCGGGGCATGTCGCTGAACAACAACGATACGGACAAGTCGATCCCCCATGCTTGGAACTGGGCCGGCTCGCCCTATGCCATCCTGGCCGACGGCACGGAGTGCTACGTGACGACCCACGAGGCCGACGAGGCGATGAACCTGGCCGTGAAGTACGCCGGCGCTTCGCTCCGCATGGATGCGGCCGACCGCCGCGTGCTGGACGACGTGCTGAGCGGTACGGGAACCTCGGGCGAGGACGGCGGTCTGACGATCGCCGGACTGAAGCGCAGCTGGTACGGCATCATCGACTCGCAGGACGACAAGGGAGGGTATCCCGATCTGAAGGCGACCGAGGAGGAGCTGCTCTCCGTGGTCGATACGGACGGCGACGGTATTCCGGACCACTACGAGGATCTGTTCGGTCTGGACCGCAACGACGCTTCGGACGGCGCGGCCAAGACGCTCGACCCGCAGGGTCTGTACACCAATTTCGAGATCTACGCCCACTACCTGGTGAAGGATATCACGCTGGCTCAGACCCGCACGGGATCCTACTCCAAGTAAGACGACATCTTCGCGTGGAAAGTGAGAGGCAACCGTGCCCCTCACTTTTCGCATAACCTTTTCAACCTGCTGCGAACCCATGAAAAAACTGTTGATATGCGCGGCCCTGCTGTGGGCCGTGTGGTCGGCCGGTGCGGCCGACGTGCCCGTGATCTATCTGATAGGCGACTCTACCTGCGCCACGAAGAAACTCGACGGCGAGAATCCCGAACGGGGCTGGGGACACATGTTCCCAGCACTGGTCGACGCGTCGCTGCGGGTGGAGAACCATGCGACGAACGGACGTTCGACCAAGTCGTTCCGCGATGAGGGGCGCTGGTCGGCCGTCCTCGAAAAGCTCCGCGAAGGCGATTACGTCTTCATTCAATTCGGTCATAATGACCAGAAGATCAACGATTCGACCCGCTACTCCGCTCCCCGGCAGTATGCCGAGAACCTGCGCCGCTACGTGCGCGAGACGCGCGAAAAGGGGGCGCGGCCGCTCCTGCTGACGCCCATCGTGCGGCGCAACTGGGTGGGCGGCGAACTGGTGGATACCCATACGGACTATTCCGAGGCCATGAAACGGGTGGCCGCCGAGGAGCAGGTGCCGCTGATCGACATGGAGGCCATCACCCGCGAGTGGGTGAGGGAGATGGGCGAGGAGCCGTCGAAAACCTGCTACATGTGGGTGGAGCCCGGAACCTGCCCCCTGCATCCGAAGGGCCGGCAGGACAACACCCATTTGAACGTGCGGGGCGCCCGCGAGGTGGCCCGTATGGTGGCCCGCGAGGTGCAGACGATGCTGCCCGAGGTGGGGGCGCATCTCCGGTTCCCCGATTTCGTGGTGGCGAAGGACGGATCGGGCGACTTCTTCACGGTGCAGGAGGCGGTGAACGCCCTGCCCGACTTCTCGCGCAAGGAGGTCCGGCTGCTGATCCGCGAGGGGGTCTATTACGAGAAACTTTCGATTCCCGCCTCGAAGCGTATGGTGCGCATGACGGGCGAGGGGCCGGAACGGAGCGTGATTACGTTCGACGGCTATGCCAAGCGGCCGGATGCCTGCGGCCGCGAGATGGGCACCTCCGGTTCGTCGACCGTCTATTTCGGCGGCGACGACTGGCTGGTCGAGAACATGGGCTTCGCCAATACGGCCGGTCGGGTGGGGCAGGCCGTCGCCGTGCAGTGTCTCGGCGACCGGATCCGCTTCATGGGCTGCCGCTTCACGGGCGATCAGGATACGCTCTACCTCTACGGACGCGGCAACCGCGACGGCGATACACCGGGCGACAACTGTTCGTATGAGTTCGTCGATTGCTATATCGAGGGTACCACCGACTTCATCTTCGGCTCGGCGGATGCCGAGTTCCTGAACTGCGAGATCCGCTCCAAGGCCGACAGCTACATCACGGCGGCATCGACCTGGAAGGGGCAGAAGCGTGGGTTCCTCTTTCGCGGCTGTCGGCTGACGGCAGCCGAAGGGGTCGGGGCCTGCTACCTGGGCCGTCCGTGGCGGATTCACGCCCGGACCTGCTTCGTCGGGTGCGAAATGGGGGCCCATATCCGGCCCGAAGGGTGGCACAACTGGTCGAAACCTGAGGCCGAGCGGTGCGCCTTCTACGGCGAGTACGGCTCGAAGGGTCCCGGGGCCGACAGCTCCCGCCGGGTGAAGTGGGCGAAAAAACTCTCGGCGCGCGAGGTCGGGAGACTGTAGTTTCGGCCGCATCGATTTGCCGGAACGGAAAATAATCGTTATCTTTGTTAGAAAGGTAAACCAGCCCGAACTCCTATGAAACAGACGACCTCGCTCCTCCGATACGGCCTGTTGTGGCTGCTGCTGCTCCCGGCCGTCGTGCGCGGTGCCGCACCCCAGCCCGTGATCGAAAAGTACTCCACGCTCGACGGTCTGACGCACAACCGCATCTCGGATATCTACACCGACTCCGAAGGGTTCGTGTGGATCTGCACGTGGTACGGGGTCAGTCGTTTCGACGGCTATTCGTTCAAGAACTACTCGACGAAACCGGGCGACTTCTCGCCCCTTTCGCACAACCGGTTCCTGTCGGTGAGCGAGGATGCCAACGGCCACCTCTGGTTCACGACCTACAACCGCCATATCTATCGGTTCAACCGCTCCTCCGAGGAGTTCGAGGATCCGTTGCTGCTGCTCGCGGGCGTGGATGGCAAGCATTGCCGCACGACCCACTGCCTGCACGACGGGCGGGGCGGTACCTGGGTAGCCATTCCCGGGGTCGGACTGTTCTGCTTCGACGATGCCCGCGACGGCTCGCCGCTGCGGGTGAGGTGCCGCATCCACGAGCCGGCGCTGGAGGCCGGGGTGGAGACCCTTTATGTCGACTCTTCGGACAACGTTTGGGCAGCTGCGGACTCGGGCGAGCTCTACTGCATCCGTCCCGACGGCGCCATCGAACGGACGGCCGATCTGACCGATCCGGTTATCGACGTGACGGTGCTCGGCGAAAGCCTCTATTTCCTGACGGAATCCGCCGTCTACTGCCGGCCCGAAGCGAGTGCCGATCTGCTCCGCATGGAGGGCGGTACGGGCGACTGGACCGCCTTCGCCGCCGATCCGAAGAACAACGTGCTCTATGCCGGAACCCGCCGCGGCGAGCTTTTCAGCGCAGACCACTCCGGCCGTCGGCTGACTCCGGTCACCCCCCCCCGCGGGCCTCGCATCCAACGCATACGCTATCTGAAGACCGATTCGCACGGGCTGCTCTGGATCGCTACTCCCGAGGCGGGCATCACCCGCTACAGCCCCCGGACGAACGACTTCCGGCACTTCGAGCAGGAGCCCTACACGGTCTCCTATAACGTCGACACGCTGCCTGCCATCGCCGAGGGAAACGGCCGGCTGTGGATCAAGATGAACCGCTACGGATTCGGATACTATGACCGGGAGAGGGATCGGGTGGAGCCCTTCTACAACGACCCGGGCAGCCCCGACTGCCAGATGACCAACGCCGTCGTGCGGTTCAACGTGCAGGGCGACGTGCTGTGGCTGACGACCTACTACGAACGCGGCCTCCGGCGGGCCCTGATGATGGCCCAGCCGGCCGAGGAGATCCGGATCGACAGCCGTTTCGCTGACGAGATGTCGGGCGAGGTGCGGGCGATGATGACCGACCGGGCGGGGCGCGTATGGATGGGCACCAAGAGCGGCGAGCTGCTCTGCTATTCGGCCGACCGCAAACTGCTGTACAGTTATCCGGAGGGGGACGGTGAGCCGCTCGGGATGATCTACGCCCTGAAGGAGGATTCGCGGGGCGATATCTGGGTGGGAACGAAGGGGAACGGCCTCTACCGGTTGTGCCCCGGGGAGGGGCGGTACCGTTTCGCGGCCCACTACCGTCACGATCCGCGGGACGAATATTCGCTCGGCGACGATCAGATCTACTCGATCGAGGAGGATGATTTCGGCCGGCTCTGGTTCGCGACCTACGGCGGCGGTCCCAATCTGCTGGACCCCGCGGTGGAGGGGCGGTTCATCCATGCCGGCAACCAGCTGGTGCAGTATCCGCTCGACGAGGCGGACCGCATGCGCTGGCTGCTCAACGACGGAAACGGCCGCATGCTGGCCGCCACGGTCGACGGCCTGGTCGTGTTCGAACCGAAACGGAGTGTCAAGCAGATCCGGTTCAGCCAGATCCGCAAGGTGCCGGGCGACGCCTCGTCGCTGGGCAACAACGACATCATCCACATGACGCGGGACAGCCGCGGCCGGGTCTGGCTGGCTACCTACGGCGGCGGTCTGAACCGGATCGAGGGGTACGACGAGTCGGGTATGCCCCGTTTCCGCTACTACGATCAGAACGACGGCTTGCCGAGCAACATCTGTCTCTCGGTGGTGGAGGACCGCAACGGAAATATCTGGACGGCGACCCAGAACGCCGTCTCGCGCCTGGACGAGGAGCACAACTTCTTCATGAACTACCTCTACAACAATCCGGCGAACGTCGGGTTCAACGAGTCGGGGGCGCTGGCGTCGCCCTCCGGATCGATACTCTTCGCCCGCGGCAATCTGCTCTACGCCTTTTCGACCGACGACATGGCGGCCCGGCGCGAGGACAGCCGTCTGCGCTTCACCGGTTTCTGGGTGAAGAACCAGCCCGCAGGGATCGGTCCTTCGGAACCGCTGAAGGAGTCGGTGAGCCGCGTGGACCGCATCGAACTCAAATACAACTATTCGAATTTCCGCTTCGCCTTCGCTTCGCTGAACCATGCCCTGCAAAGCCAGATCAACTACATGTACCGGCTCGAGGGGTTCGACCCCGAGTGGAACCTGGCCGGGAAGTCCAACTGGGCCTCCTACTCCAATGTGCCGACGGGCCATTACAAGTTTCAGGTGAAGGCTTATGTGGGCAACGTCGCCGCGGCGGACGAGGGGCTCTCCGTGGATGTCGTCATTCTTCCGCCCATCTGGCTCACCTGGTGGGCCAAGTGCCTCTACATCTTGCTGGTCGGAGCCCTGCTGCTGGTCGCATGGCGGATCGTCGACTCCATGCAGCGCATGCGGCGCGAGTCGAAGATGGAGCAGGAGATGACCGACATGAAACTGCAGTTCTTCACCAACGTCTCCCACGAGCTGCGGACGCCGCTGACCCTGATTCTGGGCGGTATCGAGGACGTGCGCAAGCACGAGGAGCTGACGCCGCGCGGAGGCACCAGCCTGAACCTGGCCTACAAGAACGCCCGGCGGATGCTTACACTCATCAACCAGCTGCTGGATTTCCGCAAGATCGTCAAGAACAAGATGGAGCTCAAGATCGCCCGGGTCAATCTGGTCCAGCTGGTCGAGGATGCGATGGACGATTTCCGCGAGATGGCCTCGGAACGGCATATCGAACTGCTCTTTACGGTATCGAACCGCTCGATTCTGGTCTGGATCGACCTGGAGCGCATCGAGAGCGTGGTCTACAACCTGCTCTCTAACGCCTTCAAATTCACCCGCAACGGCGGCCGCATCGAGATGGTGCTGACGGTCAACGAAAGCGAAGGGTCGGTCTCGATGACCGTCCGCGACAACGGCATCGGCATCGCGAAGGAGCAGCAGGGCTCGATCTTCGAGCGCTTCCATCAGGCTTCGCGCTCCGTGGTGGGCGACATGAAGGGGTCGGGCATCGGACTGGCCCTGTGCCGGGAGATCGTGGCCCTGCATCAGGGAGAGATATCCGTGGAGAGCAAGCTGGGCGAAGGTTCGGCCTTCACGGTGAAGCTGCGGCTGGGCAACGCCCACTTCGGCATGGAGCAGATCGACTTCGGCGAGCTGCAGGGGGGCAAGAAGCCCGGCTACATGGTGAGCGACTATTCATCGGCCGAAAGCGAGCGGCGGACCGACGTCGTGCCCCCCGAGGATTCGCAGAAGATTCTGCTGGTGGACGACAATCGCGAGCTGCGGCTGTTCATGTACAACAGCCTGATCGAGAACTACCGCGTGGTCGAGGCCGAGGACGGCGTCGAGGCGCTGGAGGTGATCCGGCGCGAGATGCCCGACATCGTGGTCACCGACCTGATGATGCCCAACATGGACGGCATCGAGCTGATCGGCAACATCCGGCGCGACTTCTCGATCAGCCATATTCCGGTCATCATGCTGACGGCCAAGCACTCGCCCGACGAGCGGATCAAGGCGATGGAGTACGGAGCCGACGGCTATATCACCAAACCCTTCAGCATCGAGCTGTTGCAGGCGCGTATCGATAACCTGCTGACTCAGCGGCGAACTCTTTTCGAGAAGTTCTCTACGCAGTCGGCCCGCAACAAGGTGGTCGAGCTGAGCCCCAAGGACGTGGTGGTGACGGACCGCGACGAGGCCTTCATGAAGAATGTGATGGCCTGGCTGGGGGAGAATATCGAGAATTCGGATCTCACCATCGATCAGCTGGCGACCCACCTGGGGCTGGGCCGCACCACGATGTACAACAAGCTCAAGGGCTTGACGGGCAAGTCGCCCGTCGAGCTCATCAAGGAGTATCGCATCAACAAGTCGCAGTTGCTGCTGCGCACGGGGCAGTTCTCCGTCTCGGAGGTGGCCTATAAGGTGGGATTCTCCGACCCGGGCTACTTCAGCCGCTGTTTCCGCGAGCAGTTCAACATGTCGCCGGCGGAGTATCTGAAGAACCACAACCTGAAAAACGCACACGATTCGAAATAACCCGATTAAAACCGATATCATGAACAGGAAATTTTACACACTGCTCTTCTCCGTCGGACTGCTCCTCACGGCGTGCGGTCCGGCCAAAGGCCTGCTGGCGACCGGCGCGAAGCCGCTGTCGCTCCGGATGGCCGAGAGCGAAATGCTGCGCAACCCTTCGCCGACCACACTGGACGGCATCGCACCCGGCAAGGTGAAGTGGAACTACACAACCGGTCTGGAACTGCTCTCGCTGATGGACGCGGCGAAGGCCTACGACCGTCCGGACCTCTACGATTACGCCCTGAAATATTACGATACCATCGTGCAGGCCGACGGTTCGGTGCTCACCTACGCGAAGGAGAAGTACAACCTCGACCACATCTGCCCCGGACGACCGCTCTTCGAGATCTACGAGCGCACGGGCGAGGAGCGCTATCTGGCTGTGCTGGATACGCTCTACGCCCAGCTGCAGGGCCAGCCCCGCACCGCGGACGGCGGATTCTGGCACAAGCAGGTCTATCCCAATCAGATGTGGCTCGACGGACTCTACATGGCCGAGCCCTTCTATGCCGAGTACGTGCATCGCTTCGTCGCTACGCGCGACATCGCCTCGGCCGCCGAGCGAGAGGCCGACATCGCCCGTCAGTTCCTCACCGTGGCCCGCTATACTTACGATCCCGAAACGGAGCTCTACCGGCACGCCTGCGACGCTTCGCGCGAGATGTTCTGGTGCGACAAGACCACCGGCCAGACCCCGCACGCCTGGGGCCGCGCTATGGGGTGGTATGCGATGGCGATCGTCGAGACGCTCGACTATCTCTCGCCCTCCGAAGGGCGCGACGCCATGGTGGGGATCCTGAACCGTATCTACGAGGTGTTGCCCCGCTACGCCGATCCCGAGACGGGCATGTGGTATCAGGTGCTCGACGAGCCCCGACGCGAGGGCAACTATCTGGAGGCGACCGGATCGATCATGTTCGTCTACGCCCGGCTGAAGGCCATCCGCAAGGGGTGGCTTCCGGAGAGCGGACTTGCGGCCGCGTTGGCGGATTACGAACGCTTCGTGAAGCGCTTCGTAAAGGAGAACGAGGACGGAACGATTTCGATCACGGACTGTTGCGCCGTGGCCGGTCTGGGCGGCAAGAGCATGCGCGACGGTACGTTCGAATACTACATTTCGGAGCCCGTCATCGAGAACGACTGCAAGGGGGTAGGACCATTCATCTGGGCTTCGCTGGAGTACGAAAAGGCGAAGGGTATATTGCCTGAAAACCGTTATTAAAATAGTTGAGTAAATATAAATTTGCCGGTGTTTAAACCTTATCCCATTCATTCAGAGGGGATAAGGTTTTTTGTCGGGACGGGTTGCGTGATAAATTTTACCAGACAACTGATAAAATTTACAAGATTCCTTGTCGTATTCTGCCTACATTTGTATTATTGAATCAGGCACTTACGCGATATTTAATAAATATTTTAATTAACTCAAAACCAAACTAAAAACTTTTAACTATGACAGAGAAATTTTACTCTTTCACCAAAGCGCTGGTGCTTCGCGTAGCACTCGTTTTGGCGTTCGTTTCTTTGGCAGCCGGTGAGGTTTCGGCCCAGAGCCGTACCATTACCGGTACTGTTAAGGATTCGATGGGGCCCGTGATGGCCGCTTCGGTCGTGGTTGAGGGAACGACCGTCGGCGTGAGCACCGGAATGAACGGTGAATTCACGCTGCAGGTTCCCGCCTCCGCCAAGCAAATCAAGGTGAGCTACGTGGGCTACGACGATCAGGTCGTCGACCTGGTGGCTTCGAAAACGGTCTACGACATCACGCTCCGCGAAACCTCGACCGCGATGGACGAAGTGGTCGTCGTGGGTTATGCCACCGTGAAGCGCCGTGACGTCGTGGGTTCGGTCTCTTCGGTAAGCAGCGAAGCGCTGGCCCAGATGCCCGTCGCCTCGGTTTCGGAGGCCATGTCGGGCCGTATGGCCGGTGTGCAGGTGACCTCGACCGAGGGTGATCCCGACGCCGACATCAAGATCCGCGTGCGCGGTACCGGTTCGATCACGCAGGACAGCTCGCCGCTCTACATCGTCGACGGTTTCCCCGTGGAGAGCATCTCCGACATCCCGGCTTCGGATATCCAGTCGATCGACGTGCTGAAGGATGCCTTCTCGACCGCCATCTACGGTTCGCGCGGTGCGAACGGCGTTATCATCGTGACTACCAAGAGCGGCACTTCGGACCGCATCACGGTGAGTTACAACCTCTACTACGGTTTCAAGAACATGGCCAACAAGAATGCGCTGGTTCCGCAGAACACCTACGACTTCGTCCGTACGCAGTACGAGTACGCCATGCTGAAGGGCAACCTGAGCAGTTACTACGAGAGCAACTACGGTCTGTGGGAGGATATGGACGTGTATGCGGGCATGCCCGGCAACGACTGGGTGGACCAGGTGTTCGGCCGCGAAGGCCGGGTGTTCGACCATAACATCTCGGTGGCCGGTGGCGGCGAGAAGTTCTCGTGGACGGCCGGTTATACCCACCACGACGAGAAGGCGATCATGATCGGCTCCGACTACAAGCGTAACAACTTGAGCTTCAAGGGTCAGTTCAAGCCCAACAAGCGCGTGTCGCTCGATTTCAACATCCGCTACTCGGATGTCGAGGTGACTGGTTCCGGCGCCAATGGTCTGAACGACCGCGGTTCGCAGTCGGGTAACTCGCGTCTGAAGAACGCCATCGTCTATTCGCCCATTCCGCGCAATGCCGCCATTGTGGACGAGGACAACCCGGACGATTACAACAACTACGTACACCCCGTGCAGGCCGTTTGGGACAACGACTCGCGCTACACCCGCACCACCTGGAATGCCAACGCCGCCTTCCAGTGGGAGATCGTCGATAATCTGCGTCTGCGTGTCGAGGCCGGTCTGGACGACTATCAGGAGGACCGCGACCGCTTCTACGGCGTATCGTCCTATGCTTCGCGCTACGCTTCGGCCGGCTATCAGAACCTGCCTCTGACCGAGTGGAACGGCACCTATCGCGAGAAGATCCGCAACACGAACACCCTGCAGTACGATTTCAAGGACCTGCTTTCGAAGGACCACAGCCTGAACATCCTGGCCGGTATGGAGTACCTGGTTACCCGTCAGAACAAGCGCACCACCGTCGTCGAGGGTTTCCCCGACTATTTCGGTTCGGAGATGGCCTGGAACTTCACCTCGTCGGGCGAGCACCCCTATCAGGTGGGCAACGTCTACTCGAACGACGACGTGCTCTTCTCGTTCTTCGGTCGCGTGAACTACGACTACAAGGGTAAATATATGGTGTCGGCCACGATGCGTGCCGACGGTTCGTCGAAGTTCGCCAAGGGCAACCAGTGGGGCTACTTCCCCTCGGCCGCCGCTTCGTGGCGTCTGTCGGGCGAGGAGTGGCTCAAGAACGCCGACTGGCTGGACAATCTGAAGATCCGCTACAGCTTCGGTACGGCCGGTAACAACAACATCCCCTCGGGTCAGACCAGCACCCTCTTCTCCGCTTCGCAGACCTCCTGGATCAGCCAGGGTCCCGTATACTGGAGCGCCGGTGCCGCCATGTCGAATCCCGACCTGAAGTGGGAGACCACCTATTCGCACAACATCGGTCTGGACTTCGGTTTCTTCCGCGGCCGTCTGAACGGTTCGGTCGAGGTTTACCAGTCCAACACGAAGGACCTGCTCATCAACTTCCCCATCACGGGCGGTTACTCGACCCAGTACCGCAACCTCGGTGAGGTCCGCAACCGCGGTATCGAGGTCACCCTGAGCTCGGCACTGGTGCGCAAGCAGAACTGGGGCATCAACTTCGACGCCAACATCGCCTTCAACGAGAACGAAGTCATGGATCTGGGCGGTCTGGACAAGATCACGGCCAGCGCCGGCATGTTCTCCACCGAGATCACCTACGACTATCTGGTGCAGGAGGGTCGTCCGCTGGGCGATATCTACGGCTACATCAACGACGGCATGTACACGATCGACGATTTCGACTACAACAACGGAACCTGGACCCTGAAGAAGGGCGTTGCCGACGCTTCGAAGGTGACGGGTATCGAGCACGTGCGTCCCGGTGCTCCCAAATACGTCGACGTGAACAACGACGGCAAGATCGATGCGGACGATATCGTCAACATCGGCAACGTGCAGCCCCTCTTCACCGGCGGTTTCTCGCTGACGGCTTACGCCTACGGCTTCGACT
This sequence comes from uncultured Alistipes sp., assembly GCA_910577475.1. Taxonomy (GTDB): domain Bacteria; phylum Bacteroidota; class Bacteroidia; order Bacteroidales; family Rikenellaceae; genus Alistipes. Next base: position 128,795 of record CAJTLJ010000003.1, on the reverse strand, counting down.
TCGCCGCCAACTTCACCTACTCGTACGGCAACAAGGTCTACAACGCCAACAAGATCGAGTTCTCGACCACGAAGACCACGCAGGGTCAGAACGCCCTGGAGAGCGTTTCGCCCGACAACCGCTGGACCAACATCGACTGGGAGACCGGCGAGCTGGTGAACGACCCCGAGCGTCTGGCCTCCATGAATGCCGGCAAGACCATGTGGGTTCCCTACTCGACCAAGCGCATCGCACAGAGCTGGGCCGTCGAGGATGCCTCGTTCCTGCGTCTGGCATCGCTGACCGTCGGTTACACCCTTCCCGAGAAGTGGACCAAGAAGATCCGTCTGAACCGCATCCGCGTCTACGCGACCGGTACGAACCTCTTCTGCTGGACCCCCTATTCGGGTTACGATCCCGAGGTGGATACCCGCCGTTCGAACCCGCTGACCCCCAACGTAGACTACTCGGCATTCCCGAAGAGCCGCTCGTGGGTATTCGGTATCAACCTTTCGTTCTAACCAAAGCAAATATTTCGAAATACTATGAAAAAGATATTATACAGAGCTTCCGCACTGCTGGTCGCAGCCGGTCTGATGACCTCCTGTCTGGACGAGGCGCTGGAGGTCGAGTCGCGGTCGTCGTTCGACGCGGCGAATGTATTCTCCACCTATCAGCTGGCCGAGTATGCCGTGATCGGTATCGGAGAGATCTACGCGCATACGAACTCCTACAACGCCCGTCTGAACCACATGTACGGCTATAACACCGATATCGAGCTCAAGATGGGTTCGAAGATCAGCGGGGCCAAGCTGGAGGAGTATACCCTTTCGGAGTACGATACCCAGATCAACAACAGCTCGCTGAACACCGGCAACAACGGTTACAACGAGATCATGATCGGTGTCGAGCGGGCCAATCTGGCTATCGCCGGCCTGCGCGAGCATGCCAACCTGAGCGACCCCAACATGGCCTACCTGCTGGGCGAGGCGCTGACCTACCGGGCTCTATACTATGAGGAGCTGATCAAGATGTGGGGCGACGTACCTCTGCACCTCACGCCGCTGACCTCGGAGGACCTCTACGCTCCGAAGACCGACCGAGACGACATCTATGTCGCCATTCTGGCTGACCTGGAGGAGGCTATCGGCTACCTCTACTGGCCCTTCGAGGCTTCGCAGACCCAGCGCGCCGACCGCATGAACAAGGCCTTCGCCAAGGGCCTCTACGCCCGCATCGCCCTGATGGCATCGGGCTACGCCTGGCGTCCCGATCCCGGCACCGTGGGTACGGGCAACTTCGGTTCGCTGCGCCTGACGACCAATCCGGCGCTCTCGAAGGCGGCTCTCTATCCCAAGGCACTGAAGCACCTGGAGGATGTGATCGCCAGCGGTACGCTCCAGCTGGATCCCAGCTACGAGCATCTGTGGCGTTCGTTCAACGACTTCTCGCACATGACCTCGCACGAGGTGATGTTCGTACAGCCCTTCGGCAACGCCCGCGGCCGCTGGAACTACGCTCACGCCTATCCCCACACCGCCAACTCGCCCTTCATCAAGGACAAGTCGGGCAAGGGCGGTCAGACCGGCGTCAACCCCACGCTGTGGTGGAAATACGAGAAGCAGGATGTTCGCCGCGATCTGTCGTGCGTCTTCATGCGCTGGAGCCAGGATGCCAACGACAAGGCCGGCGGCTGGGAGATGCGCAACGCCTCGAATTGCTATTTCGGCAAGTTCCGCTACGAGTGGATGATCGACTATCCCGGCGGTACGGGCGACGGCTGCAAGCCCATCGTGATGCGCTATGCAGATGTCTATCTGATGGCTGCCGAGATGGCCGCCTATCTGTCGGCTGCCGATGGCGGCGGTCTGGAGAAGGCCAAGGATCTGTTGGGCGAGGTGCGCCGCCGCGCATACGCCGGCAACACCGATATGGTGGATTCCTGGCTGGCTTCGCTGACGCTGGGTTCGGCTGTCGGCAACGACGATGCCGCCATCAGCGACTACCAGGCCGAGGGCACCATCATGAAGGCTATCATCGACGAGCGCGCCAAGGAGTTCGTGGGCGAGTTCCTGCGCAAGCAGGACCTGATCCGCTGGGGTCTGCTCAAGCTCAAGCTGGACGAGGCTTCGGACGACATGAAGTCGCTGGCCCGGATGACGGGCGACTATGCCGGCTACAAGGCCTACAGCGAGCTCAAGGATATCAAGGACAAGAGCGGCAAGAACGTGATCTACACGGCCGAGACCTATTATGTATACTGGCGCGAGAAGGGTCAGGGAATCGAGATCTTCGGTCTGGAGGCCGACCAGATCGGCAAGACCCCCGCGGACTACGTAAGCGAGGAGGACAACGGCGGCTGGGATCGTCTGGACTTCATCTCCGACGCGATCTTCTGCCCGGTAAGCTCGGACAAGCTCACGGCCGACACCTTCGCCGACGAGATGAATTTCCGCTGGAAGTACTTCTACAGCAACAGCTACAACGACCCCTATCCGCGTTCGGTATGGCCGCTCTTCGGTCAGAACCTGAGCAACAGCCAGGGCACGCTGGTGAACGACTACGGTTACGACAATTTATAATCGAAAAGAAACTATAAAGATATGAAAAGAATATTCAGAAATTTGATGTTCGGTCTCGCGCTCTGCGCCGGAGTGGGTGTCACGTCCTGTTCGTCCGATCTGGACGATCCGATGGATACGATCCCTTACAGCCGGGTGCTGACGCCGATGAACTTCGAGGCCGAAGTGGTTGCTTCCAAAGGTACCGACGTGACTTTCTCGTGGAGCGCCGTGCAGAATGCTTCCGCTTACGTGCTCGAACTTTTCGACGCGGTCGTAACCACCGAGCAGGGGCCCGACGGCAAGGACGTGGAGGTCTTCAATCCTCCCGTTTACGAGGCTGCCACCCCCGCACACTCCTTCGAGGTGGCTCCCGACCAGGTTCCCTATACGGTCGAGGGTCTCGATGTGGACAAGACCTTCTATGCCCGCGTCCGCGGCGTGAGCGGATCGGTCGGTGCGTCGCACTGGGCCTATCTGGTAGAGCCCGTCTCCACGTCGGCCGTCCGTCAGCTGCTGAATCCTGTCGTCGTCGCCCGTACCGCCTCCTCCGTGACGGTGGCCTGGGACGATGCCGAGGACAAGGGTGACCTGACCTCGATCCGTGTACTGGCCGTCGTTCCCGCCGAGGGCGAGACGGCCCGCACGATTGCCCTGACCGACGAGCAGAAGAGTGCCTGCGAGGTTACGGTGGACGGACTGGATGCCTGCCGCAACTACAAGTTCACCCTGCTGTTCGGCAAGTCGGGTTCGCGCGGTGTCGTAACCGCCTGGACTCGCACCGACACCGAGGGCATGAACGTGATCGACTCGGCCGAGGGCCTCTACAACGCCATCAACGGCGCTACCGGCGACGTGAAGCTGGTGCTGGCCTATAACGAGGGTGCGGTCTACGACATGTCGGCCTATGCCGTCGTGGGCAACGAGGGTCTTTACGAACCCTTCACCGTGGCCTGTAATCTCGCCATCTACGGCGAAGCTACCGGCGAGGGTCAGATGCCTGTCGTCAAGGGCTTCTCGCTGAAGACCGCTGCCGGCTGCGGCTCGCTCCATTTCGAGGAGGTCGTGCTGGACGGCGCCAACCTCTGCGGCGTGCTGGCTACGACCGGCGGTTCGAACATGACCGACGTCGAGTTCGTCAACATGGAGATGACGGGTTACGTGAAGGGTATCTGGTCGGGTGCCGACGGCAACAACGTGGACAACTTCCTGCTCGACGGCGTGTATGCCCACGACATCAACCCGAACGGCTCGGGCGGCGGCGACTTCATCGACGTCCGCGGCGGCGACTACCAGTCGATCGTACTGAAGAACTCCACGTTCTATGCGTCGGCCCGTTCGTTCCTGCGTATCTCGGAGGACAAGACCAAGGTGCTCGGCAGCGTTGAGCTGGCCAATTGTACCTTCAACAGCGTGACGACGACCATCTCCAGCTCCAACAACTCCGGTATCTTCCACATCCGCAAGGTTACGCCCGGCGCCTTCACGATGTCCAAGTGCGTATTCCTGAACATGAACAACGACAACGAGACCGAAAACGGCTTCTGGGTTCGTATGGCCCGCGACAACGCGGAGAACTTCGTTCCTTTCTGCTCGGGCAACATCTACTACAACGTAGGTCACCTGTACGCAGGCAAGAACGGCGATCAGAACACCTTCTTCCCCACCAAGTCCGTCAACCTGAACGGCGACCCCTTCACCGAGGCGCTGGCGCTGGCCGACGGCGGCATGATGCTCGCCGAGGATCCCTGCACCAACTCGATTGCCGGTAAGATGTATCTGAAGAACGGCGTGATCGCCGCCAATAAGGCCGGCGACCCCCGCTGGTGGGATGCCACGCAGCCCGTCGTGGTCCGTCCGACCGAGCTGACGACCGTCGTCGAGCCGACTGTCTGGGACTTCACCGACAAGACCAAGTTCTCGTCCGAGACCATCGAGACCAACCAGATCATCGAGAACATCCGCATCTATGCTCCCGCCGAGCTCGTCATGGCCGAGGGCGTGACCTTCGCATCGGCCGCTTCTGTCGACAAGCAGGGCCGTCCTACCTCCAGCGCGCTGGGTATCCGCGTGCAGGGTGTGGGCGCCGTCGAGGTGACCACCGTGGACGCCGGTTTCAACGCCGCCCTTCAGCTGGTGGTGGCCGGCGACCGCTATACGATGCTGGCCGACGGCAAAACCCACAAGGTGGTGCTGGGCGACCTGGTAGGCGAAAACGATATCTATCTGCTGGCCGGTTCGGCCGTCACCGTGACGAAGGTGGCCTGGACCGACGACCTCACCCCCGAGACCACGGTTTCGCAGCTGGCCGCTCCGAAGGTAACCCTCGACGTCGCTTCGCTCGACAAGGGTACCGAGCAGGCCGTGACCGCTTCGTGGGCCGCCGTGGAGAACGCTGCGACCTATGAGGTCAGCTTCAACGGCAAGAAGGTGGCCGAGACCGCCGAGACGAGCTATGTGCTGGACGCCGCAACGGTTGCTTCGCTGATCGTGGGCGAGTACGAGTTCTCGGTCGTTGCCAAGCCCGTGACGACCTCGAGCAAGTACAGCGCTTCGGAGGCCGGCACGGCCACCCTGAAGGTGAAGAAGGTGATCGTGGGCGGTCAGAAGACCGTTACCTGGAATTTCAACGACGCTTCGTTCGATGAGACGGCTGCCGCCATCGGCACGACCGACAATACGACGGCGGACGTAACCTATACGGTGGACGGCGTAGGGCTGAATCTGGTTTCGGGCGGCAGCAAGCTCAAGATCGAGACCCGTGCCTACAACGGTGTCGACAAGTGGCGCTGCTTCCGTACCGGCGGCAAGAGTTCGATGACCGGTGCGGCCATCTCCTTCACGGCGAAGGCCGACGGCGGTACGCTGGCCGTTACCGGTAAGAACCCGAGCGGCGGCGCTACCGAGACCACGGAGCTCAAGCTCGAGATCTACGTCAACGGTACGGCCGTGGGTTCGACGGCAGCCATCGTCGGCAAGGACTTCAATACGGCTGTCGAGCTCGATCTCGAGGGTAAGGTTCAGGCGGGCGATCAGGTGAATCTCATCACCGGCGGCGGCGTCAGCTTCGCCATGATGGAGTACACCTATGTCGATCCGAACGGCGGTCCGGTGCTGAAGGAGATGAACTGGAACTTCTCGGATGCAGGTTTCGATGCGATTGCTGCGGCAATCGGCTCGGACGGTTCGCTGACCGGCAACCAGACCTTCGACTGGGACGGCCTCCACTTCTGCATGGGCGGCAAGACCAAGTACGGCACCACCAAGATCAACGAGGTCGATACCCGTTTCATCCAGTGGGGCGGCAAGGGTAAGGTCGGCGAGCGCTCCTGCTCGTTTACGGCTCCCGCCGCCGGTACGCTGACCGTTGTAGCTTCGAACACGGGCAGCTCGCAGGACGACGCACGTATGGTGACCGTCAATATCAACGGCGTCGAGCAGAGCCAGATGGGCGGCGTGCCCTCGTCCGCTCCCGCGGCCGTGGTTTTCGAGCTGGATGACGTTGAGGCCGGAACCTCCGTGGAGATCTATCCTACGGGCAACGGTCTGCGCTTCTTCAGCGTGAAATACGAGTATTACGAGTAGGAGTCTTCTCCGATTTTCAGAGAGCGGGTGCCGGTTTCCGGCGCCCGCTCTTTTCTTGTCTGGCGGCAAAGGTGGGAAAAGGTCGGGGTGAATTGTTGAAAAAATCATATATTGTTTAATAAAATGAAACAGAGGTTTTGTCTTATTGAATCTTTGCTATTATATTTGCAAGGAGACAGATAAAAAGGTAACTATGAGGAGAGCGAAGAATTTACCGAGCCGATGTCCCGCCTGCGGAGGGCGGCTGCACGTCGCTTCGTTGCATTGTGCGGAGTGCTACACCCGGATCGAGGGCGATTACCGGCTGCCGGTCGTCCTGCAGCTTTCGCCGGCCGACCAGCAGTTCGTTCTCGACTTCGTGAAGGCGAGCGGTTCGCTCAAGGAGATGGCCCGGCTGCTGGAGTTGAGCTATCCAACCGTCCGCAACCGGCTGGATGATATTCTCGCCCGGATCGCGGAGGCCGAGTGCGAGGGGAGCGAAACAGAAACACAACCTTAAATTCGTTGAGATATGAAAAAGTGGATGAATCCTTTTGTGTACGTGTCGGGCGAGCGGTCGTTGGCATACGGTCTCGCCGTGACGATTCTGACTGCCATTCTGGCCTGGCAGTGCGATGTGCTGACGAACGGCGCGTTGTCGCTGGGCTACGGTCACGAACTGCTTTGGAAGGCGTTCGCCCGTTTGTTGATAGCCTGGGCGGCGGGTGCGGTGCTGCTGTACGTCTCAGCCCTTCTGCTGTCGGGATCGAGGATTCGGGGGATCGACGTGTTCGGCATGAATCTTCTGGCGCGCAGCCTTCCGTTCGCCGCCATGGTGCTGCTGACCGTGTGGATGGGACCTTCGCTCCGTCCCTTGCAGGAGGCGATGCTGTCGCAGAGCGCTTCGATGGCCGAACTGATCGAAGTCGGCCGGTCGTTCCGGGTGCTGGCAGGCTCTCTGCTCTCGTTCGCATGTCTCGTGTGGTACGTGGTCTGGACCTACCGGGCCTATGCGCTGTCGGCCAACCTGAAGGGGTGGAGGGCTGCGGTGAGCTACGTCGTCTGCATCGTGGCGGCGGATGCGGCGAGCCGCTATCTGCTGGCTTTGCTGTAGGCGAATCCGCCGCAGGCGAAGTTTGGCAGTGAATTTGCTTGGTTTCGTATCGAATAAAAAGTTCAAAGTTTTTCTGTCGTAGTAGTGGGTCCGGCGATGCAGATCGTCGGACCTTTTTGCGGACGAAGCGCCGCCGAAACCTTTTTTTCACTATCTTTGCCGGCATGAAGCTCACCTTTCTCGGAACCGGAACCTCGCAAGGGGTGCCCGTCATCGGGTGTCGCTGCCCGGTCTGCCGCTCGTCGGATCCGCGCGACAGGCGCCTGCGCACGGCTGCCATGGTCGAAGCGGGGGAGGTGCGGCTGGTGATCGACGCCGGCCCCGACTTCCGCTACCAGATGCTCCGCACCGGGGTGCGGCATATCGACGCCATTCTGCTGACCCACGAGCATAAGGATCATATCGGCGGGCTGGACGACGTGCGGGCCTTCAATTTCGTGGACTATCCCGTCATCCACCGGATCGACATCTATGGCACGGAGCGGACCCTGAAGGCCGTGCGGCGCGATTTCAGCTACGCCTTCGCGGCGGAGAAGTATCGAGGTGTTCCCGAGCTGGAATTGCGCGAGATTGACCCGCAGTCCCCTTTCCGGGTGAAGGGGATCGAGGTGATTCCCGTGTCGGGCCGCCACTCGTCGCGTTTCGAGGTGACCGGATACCGGATCGGCGGGCTGGGCTACCTGACCGATTTCAAGACCATCGGGCCGGAGGAGGTCGCGAAGCTGCGCGGCGTGGATACGCTGGTGGTGAATGCCCTGCGGCAGGCGCCCCACGACTCCCACTTCTCGCTCGGCGAGGCGCTGGAGCTGATCCGCGAGGTGCGTCCCCGCGCCGCCTACCTGACCCATCAGTCGCACGACATGGGTCTCTATGCCGATCTGGAGCCCCGGCTGCCCGAGGGGGTGCGGTCGGCTTACGATACGTTGCAAATCCAAGTGAAAGAGTAGATATGAAGAGATTCGACAACAAAACGGTCGTCGTAACCGGAGCTTCGTCGGGAATCGGCGAGGCGCTGGCGCGCGAATTCGCTGCGCGGGGCGCCAACGTAGTGCTGGGTGCCCGCAGCGCCGACAAACTGGAACGGATCACGGCCGAAATACGCGCCACGGGAGCGCAGGCCGTCTGCCGGGCCGTGGACGTGGTGAAGCCCGAGGAGTGCGAGCGGCTGATCGGGGCGGCCGTGGAACATTTCGGCGGCATCGACGTGCTGATCTGCAACGCCGGCCTCTCCATGCGCGCCGTTTTCGACGATGTGGAGCTCGACGTGCTGCACCGGCTGATGGATGTCAATTTCTGGGGTACGGTCAACTGCTGCAAGTACGCCCTGCCTTGGCTGCAGCGGTCAAAAGGGTCGGTCGTCGGCATCTCGTCCGTAGCGGGTCTGCACGGCCTGCCGGGCCGCACGGGCTATTCGGCTTCGAAATATGCCATGACCGGATTTCTGGAGACGCTGCGGATCGAGAACTTGAAGAAGGGGCTGCACGTGATGATCGCCTGTCCGGGATTCACCGCTTCGAACGTGCGTTTCTCGGCCCTGACGGCCGACGGCTCGCAGCAGGGCGAGACCCCTCGCAACGAGGCCAAGATGATGACCTCGGCCCAGGTGGCCCGCATCGTGGCCGATGCTACTGCGCGCCGCAGGCGGCTCTGCCTGATGGAGGCCGAGGGGCGCGCCACCCACTTCATCAAGAAGTTCGCGCCCGGATTTCTCGATCGGGCCTTCTACTGGGTCATGTCCCGCGAACCGGACAGCCCTTTCAAATAGTCTGTCCGCCGAGGTCCGAATCTGCCGTTTTGTCTGTCAAAATGGCAGATTTTTTCGTGTTTGGCAGAGACCTGACGGCCGTTTCATGCCGAAAACGGTTGCTGCGGCATGAAAAAACGTTTGGTATAACCTTTGATTGAATAGAGGGCGTAGCGTCGGAAGACGAAAACAGGAAAAAGAAAAATAAACAAATAAAACCGAAAAGAATTATGGGAAAGATTATTGGTATCGACCTCGGTACGACGAATTCGTGCGTATCGGTCATGGAGGGCAGCGAGCCCGTGGTTATTCCGAACTCGGAGGGTCACCGCACGACCCCTTCGGTCGTGGCCTTCACCGAGGGCGGCGAGCGTAAGGTGGGCGATCCGGCGAAGCGTCAGGCGATCACGAACCCCAAACGCACGGTCTTCTCGATCAAGCGTTTCATGGGCGAGACCTACGACAAGGTGGAGAACGACATCAAGCGTGCTCCCTATGCCATCGTGCGCGGCGACAACAACACTCCCCGCGTGGATATCGACGGCCGCCAGTACACCCCGCAGGAGATTTCGGCCATCGTGCTCCAGAAGATGAAGAAGACGGCCGAGGATTACCTGGGTCAGGAGGTGACCGAGGCGGTTATCACCGTGCCGGCCTACTTCTCCGACTCGCAGCGTCAGGCTACCAAGGAGGCGGGCGAAATCGCCGGCCTGAAGGTGCGCCGCATCATCAACGAGCCGACCGCCGCCGCTCTGGCCTACGGTCTGGACAAGAAGGACAGCGATATGAAGATTGCCGTGTACGACCTGGGCGGCGGTACGTTCGATATCTCGATTCTGGAACTGGGCGATGGCGTGTTCGAGGTGAAGTCGACCAACGGCGATACGCACCTGGGCGGCGACGACTTCGACCACGTGCTGATCGACTACATGGCCGAGGCCTTCAAGGCCGAACACCAGATCGACCTGCGTCAGGACCCGATGGCCCTGCAGCGTCTGAAGGAGGCTGCCGAGAAGGCGAAGATCGAGCTCTCGTCGTCGACCTCCACCGAGATCAACCTGCCCTATATCATGCCCGTGAACGGGATTCCCCAGCACCTGGTGATGACCCTCACGCGTGCCAAGTTCGAGCAGCTGTGCGACCATCTGATCCGCAAGACGGTCGAGCCCTGCAAGCTGGCCCTGCGCGACGCCGGCCTCTCCGCATCGCAGATCGACGAGGTGATTCTGGTGGGCGGCTCTACCCGTATCCCCGCCATTCAGAAGATCGTGGAGGAGTTCTTCGGCAAGGTGCCCAACAAGAGCGTCAACCCCGACGAGGTGGTGGCCGTGGGTGCCGCCATTCAGGGCGGTGTGCTCACCGGCGAGGTGAAGGACGTGCTGCTGCTCGACGTGACCCCGCTGTCGCTGGGTATCGAGACGCTGGGCGGCGTGATGACGAAGCTCATCGACGCCAACACCACCATCCCGACCCGCAAGTCGGAGGTATTCTCCACGGCGGCCGACAACCAGCCTTCGGTGGAGATCAACGTCTGCCAGGGCGAGCGTCCCATGGCACGCGACAACAAGTCGATCGGCCGCTTCCACCTGGACGGCATTCCCGCCGCACCGCGTGGCGTGCCGCAGATCGAGGTGACCTTCGATATCGACGCCAACGGTATTCTGAACGTTTCGGCCAAGGACAAGGGCACGGGCAAGGAGCAGAAGATCCGCATCGAGGCTTCGTCGGGTCTGACCGAGCAGGAGATTCAGCGCATGCGCGACGAGGCCAAGGCCAACGAGGAGAAGGACAAGGCCGAGAAGGAGCGCATCGACAAGATCAACGCCGCCGACTCGAATATCTTCGCCACCGAGAAGCAGCTCAAGGAGTACGGCGACAAGATTCCGGCCGATAAGAAGGCCGCCATCGAGGGGGCGCTGACCAAACTGAAGGAGGCGCACAAGAACGCCGACGTGGCAGCTATCGACGCCGCGATCGCCGAGCTCAACACTGCCTGGCAGGCCGCTTCGCAGGACATCTACGCCCAGCAGGCGCAGCAGCAGCAGGCCCAGGCCGATCCGAATGCCGGAGCCCAGCAGGGGGCCGGTCAGCAGAACGGCGGAGCCCAGCAGCCCGAGGACGTCGAGTTCGAGGAGGTGAAATAACGGAAATCCCTTTTCCGACGAAGGGAGACGCTCCGCATCGGAGTTTCTCCCTTTTTTTCATTCCGGGTGGCCGGCAGCGGATAAATTATTCGAAAAAGAGGTGAAAAAATTTGGTGAACCGCTTTTTTTTCGTAACTTTGATAACGAAGAATTAACCTATTAAATCGAGAGGATATGATTATCACATTTAACGAATTGCGCCGTATCAAGGACAAGTTGCCCAGCGGCAGCTCGCAGCGCATTGCAGATGAGTTAGGTATCGATGTAGAGACCGTCCGCAACTATTTCGGCGGCAAGCATGATGCGAAGGAGGGGGCAGGCGTTCATTTCGAGCAGGGTCCCGACGGGGGTGTGGTTACGTTGGACGATACGGCCATTCTCGATGCGGCCATGCGTATTTTGAACGAGGGCAAATAACTCCGTTTTACTTTCGTCTTAGACCGGAGCGGCGAACCGCTCCGGTTTTTTTTCGTGTCGCCCGGCCGCGCCTTCGTCCGCGGAACGAAAATGCGGAAAATTCGAATGTTGGACTGCCTTTTTTAGGCATAACTTTTTCCCGTTCTCTTTTGCTGTTCCCGCTTTTTTTTCTATCTTTGTGCGCTTATAGACCTTATTGTGTCCGTAAGCGAACTTTTATTGACACGAAAACAATAAAAAATAACAACAAATTTTTAACGCAAAATGCAAAGTAAAGGAGCAATTAAATTGGTTGCGGTGCTTCTGGCGCTGGCCTGCGTCTTCCAGCTTTCGTTCTCGTTCAAGACACGAAGCGTGGAGAAGGCCGCCGAGAAGTATGCCGCAGGGTATGAGGTTGAGGTGCGCGACTCGATGGTGCGCCACTATCTCGATTCGCTGGAGAATCAGCCGGTCTACAACCTGGGATTCCAGGCCTACACCTACAAGGAGTGCAAGGAGAAGGAGATCAACCTCGGTCTGGACCTGAAGGGCGGTATGAACGTCATGCTGGAGGTTCAGGTCGGCGACGTTGTGAAGGCGCTGGCCGGCGAGAGCCAGAACGATCCCGCTTTCGAGGCTGCCATCGCAGCTGCCAAAGAGGCGGAAAAGAGCGGCGAGGGCGATTTCATCGGAGCTTTCGTCAAGGCGTTCAAGGCCAATTCGAACGGCGCTTCGCTGGCCTCGATCTTCGTGAGCCCCGATAGGAAGGATATCAACCCCAACAGCACCGACAGCGAGGTCGAGAAGATCCTGCGTCAGGAGACGAGCGACGCCATCGACGCTTCGTTCAACGTCCTGCGCAGCCGTATCGACCACTTCGGCGTGACGCAGCCCAACATCCAGCGTCTGCCCAACTCGAACCGCATTCTGGTCGAGCTGCCCGGCGTGAAGGAGCCCGAGCGCGTGCGCAAGCTGCTTCAGGGTACCGCATCGCTCGAGTTCTGGACGACCTACAACGGTGTGGAGTTGCATCCCGCTCTGGCCCGTGCCGACGAGCTGATCCGTCAGCTCAACAGCGAGGAGGAGCAGGCTGCCGAGATCGTCGAGTCCGAGGAGACGGCCGCCGAGACCCCGGCCACCGATCTGGTGGAGGAGGTTGCCAAGGCTACCGAGGTCACCGAGGAGGAGGTCGCTGCCGCTGCGACGATCGATCCGAAGCGCAATCCGCTGCTGGCTCTGCTCAACCCGCAGTTCGCCGGCGGAGCCGTGATCGGTGCCGCCTATGCAGCCGACATGCCGGCCGTAGACCGCTATCTGGCGATGCCGCAGGTGCGCGAGCTCTTCCCCGCCGACGTACAGTTCAAGTGGGCCGTGAAGGGCGATCCGCAGATGGACGGCCGCTTCGCGCTCTATACCATCAAGGTGGAGTCGGCCGACGGCAAGGCTCCGCTGGACGGCAGCGTGGTCGTCGACGCTCGCGAGAGCTATGCCGAGCGCGGTGCCGAGGCTCGCGTCTCGATGAACATGAACTCCGAGGGCATGCAGGAGTGGGCCCGCCTGACCGGCGAGAACGTCAATCGCTGCATCGCCATCGTGCTGGACGGCTACGTCTATTCGGCTCCCGTGGTGCGCGGCAAGATCGAGGGCAGCTCCGAGATCTCCGGCAACTTCACCATCCAGGAGGCGAAGGACCTCGCCAACGTGCTGAAGTCGGGTAAGGTGCCCGCTCCCGCACGGATCATTCAGGATACGGTCGTCGGTCCGTCGCTGGGCCAGGAGTCGATCAATGCCGGTCTGCTCTCGTTCGCCATCGCCTTCCTGCTCGTGCTGCTCTACATGGGTCTGTTCTATAAGTCCGCAGGTTGGGTGGCCGACTTCGCACTGCTGACCAACGTCTTCCTGCTGATGGGCTTCCTCGTCTCGTTCGGCGCCGTGCTGACTCTGCCGGGTATTGCCGGTATCGTGCTGACGATGGGTATGGCCGTCGACGCCAACGTGATTATCTACGAGCGTATCAAGGAGGAGCTCCGCGGCGGCAAGGGCCTCGGCTCGGCCATCAAGGACGGTTTCTCGAACGCCTACTCGGCCATCATCGACGGTAACCTGACGACCATCATCACCGGTATCGTCCTCTTCATCTTCGGTACGGGTCCCGTTCAGGGCTTCGCCACCACGCTGATTATCGGTATCATCACCTCGCTCTTCTGCTCGATCTTCATCACCCGTCTGGTGCTGGAGTGGATCGTCGGCAAGTGGGGTTCGATCAGTTTCTCGCGCAAGTGGTCGGAGAACTTCCTCGCCAACGTCAAGTTCGATTTCGTGGGCAAGCGCAAGATCTCCTATATCGTTTCCGGTACGGTGATCGTCCTGTCGCTCGTCTCGTTCGCCGTCCGCGGCCTCAACCTGGGCACCGAGTTCACCGGCGGCCGCGCCTACACCATCCGCTTCGACAAGCCCGTGCAGGCCGAGGACGTGCGCGCCGCACTGGACGGAGCCTTCGTCGACGGCGATGCCGCTTCGGTGAGCTGCGAGGTGAAGCAGTACGGTTCCGAGAACCAGATGCGCATCGTGACGCAGTACAAGTTCGACGATACGTCGGAGGAGACCACGGCCGAGGTCGACGAGATCATCTACAACGCCCTCAAGCCGCTCTACTCCTACGATATCTCGTTCGACAGCTTCCGCTTCACGCAGGATGACCAGAACGGTATCATCTCGGCCGACAAGATCGGTCCCTCGATTGCGAAGGACATGACCTGGAACGCCATCTACTCGGTGCTCTTCTCGCTGCTGGCTATCGGTCTCTACATCGCTTTCCGCTTCAAGAAGTGGCAGTGGGCTACGGGCGCCACGCTGGCGCTGGCCCACAACTCGATCGTGGTGATCGGTCTCTTCTCGATCTTCTACGGTCTGATGCCCTTCGCGCTGGAGGTGAACCAGGCCTTCATCGCCGCCATCCTGACCCTGATCGGCTACTCGATCAACGATACGGTGGTGATCTTCGACCGTATCCGCGAGTACATCACGCTCTATCCGAAGCGCAATTTCCGCGACAATATCAACAACGCCATCTGTTCGACCTTGTCGCGTACCATCAACACCTCGGGCACGACGCTGGTGACCTTGCTGGCTATCTTCCTCTTCGGCGGCGAGACCATCCGCGGCTTCATCTTCGCCCTGCTGGTCGGTGTCATCGTCGGTACCTACTCTTCGGTATTCGTCGCAACGCCTATTGCCTACGACCTGATGTCGAAGAAGGAGACGGACGGAAAGGAGTAAAAAACCGGATCATCCGAATAAAACGGACTGCCGCTTGCGGTAGTCCGTTTTATTTTTTTAACTTTGCGGGAAAGATTTGGATTTTTCGACTATGGAAACATTTCTCCGGTGGCTGCACCGTTACGTATCGCCGGTCTTTCTGGTGATGCTCGTCGCTTCGTTCATCCTCTGGTATATCGCGAAACTGAGCTATACCTACACGACCGAATATGTCGTCTCGATCAATACGGACGGTGAAAAGTACAAGGTGGCCTGCATCTTCGAGGGGGTGGGGACCAATCTGGTGAGCTACCACACCAGCCTGGGCAAGTCGGTGAAGATCCCGCTCTCGGAGCTCAAGTACAAGAAGTCGCGCGAGGAGGGGCACGAGGGGATGCTCATCATCGACCCCCAGTCCCTGCAACACGCCATCGCGGTTCGCTTCAGCGATGTGAAGGTCTCCTCGATCGGGGCCGTGCCCGAAATACCCGTCCCCGAGAATCATGATTAAGGTCGGCATCACGGGAGGGATAGGCAGCGGCAAATCGACGGTTTGCCGCCTTTTTGCCGCTTGCGGCGCGGCGGTTTACGACTCGGACCGCGAGGCGAAGCGGCTGATGAACGACGATCCCGACCTCCGGGCGCGGATCGTCGCGGCGTTCGGCGGGGAGTGTTATACGGCGGAGGGGCTGAACCGCCCGCGTCTGGCGCAGGAGGTCTTCGGACACCCCGAGCGGCTGCGGCGGCTGAATGCTATCGTACACCCGGCCGTCATCGCCGATTTCCGGGCGTGGGCCGGACGTCAGTCGGGCGACTATGTAGTGCTGGAGAGTGCGATTCTCTTCTCGTCGGGGCTGGACCGCGAGGTAGACCGGACGGTCGCCGTGCTCGCCCCCGAATCCCTGCGCATCGGGCGGACCTGCCGCCGAGACGGGGTGGACGAAGCGGCCGTGCGCAGCCGGATGGCCGCTCAGGAGAGCGACGATTTTCTGCGTGAACGGGCGGACTACTGCCTGGTGAACATCGTGGAGGCCGATACGCAGGCGGCCGTCGAACAACTGGATAAACTTTTCCGACATGAATCCCGAAATACTTGACCTGACCCGCCCCCGGGTGATGGCCATCGTCAACGTCACCCCCGATTCGTTCTACGCCGGCAGCCGGACCTTTACTGCGGCGGAGATCGAGCGCCGGGCGATGACGGCAGCCGACGAAGGGGCCTATATGCTCGACATCGGGGGCTACTCCTCGCGACCCGGAGCCGATGACGTCTCCGCGGAGGAGGAGTTCTCCCGCGTGGCGCGGGCGCTGGAGGTGATCCGCCGCCGGCTGCCCGCCATGCCGGTCTCCGTC
The DNA here is from genome assembly GCA_910577475.1 of uncultured Alistipes sp. Lineage (GTDB taxonomy): Bacteria > Bacteroidota > Bacteroidia > Bacteroidales > Rikenellaceae > Alistipes. The sequence goes on along the minus strand of CAJTLJ010000003.1, from coordinate 112,682 downwards.
GACACGTTCCGGGGCGAGATCGTCAGACGGGTCGTCGCCGAATTCGGTGCGGTCGTCGTGAACGACATCTCGGCCGGAGGGCTGGACCCGGCTATCGTCGATGCGGCAGCCGAGCTGCAGCTGCCCTACATCGCCATGCACATGCGCGGTACGCCGGCGACCATGCAGCGCCTGACGGAATATGCCGACGTGGTGGGCGACGTGGTCGACTACTTCCGGCTCCGCCTGAAGGAGCTGCGCGGGAAGGGAATCCGGCAGATCGTGCTCGACCCCGGATTCGGATTCGCCAAGACGCTGGAGCAGAACTACGAACTGCTGGGCGGGCTGCACCGGCTCTGCGGGCTGGGCTGTCCGGTGCTCTCGGCGCTCTCCCGCAAATCTATGATCTATAAGACGCTGGACTGTACGCCGGCCGAATCGCTGGCCGGGACCGTTGCGCTGGGTTGGGAGTCGCTGCGGCAGGGGGCCTCGATGCTCCGGGTGCACGACGTGAAGGAGGCGGTCGACACGGTGCGCATTTTTGAAATCTTTAATCGCGAAAGGAATGATTAAGGCGCTCGATATCCATAAGAGTTTCGGACGGCTGGAGGTCCTCAAGGGGGTCTCGCTCGAGATCGCCCGCGGCGAAGTGGTCTCCGTCGTGGGGGCCAGCGGAGCCGGCAAAACGACGCTGCTGCAAATTCTGGGGACCCTATCGGCGGCCGACAGCGGCCGGCTGACGATAGACGGCTGCGCCGTGAACGACCTGAAGGACAAGGCGCTGTCCCGATTCCGGAACGAGAAGATCGGCTTCGTGTTTCAGTTCCACCACCTGCTGCCCGAGTTCACGGCGCTGGAAAATGTCTGCATCCCGGCCTGGATCGGGGGCGCCTCGCGCGAGGAGGCCGAGCGGCGTGCCGGCGAACTGCTGGAGCTGGTGGGACTCTCGGACCGCCGCAGCCACAAGCCCTCGCAGCTCTCGGGCGGCGAGCAGCAGCGGGTCGCCATCGCCCGTGCTCTGGTCAACTCGCCGGCGGTTCTGCTGGCCGACGAGCCTTCGGGCAACCTCGACTCGCGCAACCGCGACGAGATACACCGCCTCTTTTTCGATCTGCGGGATCGGCTGGGGCAGACTATCGTGATCGTCACCCACGACGAGGGGCTGGCCGCCATGGCCGACCGCAGGATCGAGATGCGGGACGGAAAAATCGTGGAGTAGATGGAGCACGGGGAGCTGTTCGAGTTGCTGGAGGGGCTTTACGACCGTTACAACCGTCCCGAGTTCATCGCGGACGACCCCGTTTCGGTGCCTCACGGCTTTACGGAGCGGGAGGATATCGAGATCGCCGGTTTTCTCGCCGCTACGATTGCCTGGGGGGCTCGCCCCGTCATCGTCCGCAACGGCCGGCGGATGATGCACTGCATGGACGATGCACCGGCCGCGTTCGTCCGCTCGGCGTCGGAGCGGGAGCTGCACCGGTTCGCCGGATTCGTCCACCGCACTTTCAACGGCGGCGATCTGCTGGACTTCATCCGGGCCCTGCGCGGTCTTTGCGAACGGTTCGGTTCGCTGGGCGGCTATTTCGAGAGCCGCTATCGGGAGCTGGGGAGCATTCCGGCCCTGCTGGCCGATTTCCGGCGCGAATTCTTCGCCTGCGATCATGCGCCGCGCTGCGAGAAGCACCTCTCCTCGGTGGAGCGGGGAGCAGCTTGCAAACGGCTGAACATGTTTCTGCGTTGGATGGTGCGCCGCGACGGCCGGGGCGTCGACTTCGGTCTCTGGCCGTCGATCCCCATGTCGGCCCTCTATCTGCCCCTGGACCTCCACTCCGGCAACATGGCTCGCGAACTGGGGCTGCTGAACCGTCGGCAAAACGACTGGCGGGCTGTCGAGGAGGTGACGGCCGCTCTGCGGAGGTTCCACGCCGAGGATCCCGTGCGTTACGATTTCGCCCTCTTCGGGGCGGGGATATCCGGAATGCTCAAACCCTGATCGCTATGTTCCGATTCAAACAGTTCTCCGTCGGGCAGGACCGGTGCGCCATGAAGGTGGGCACGGACGGCGTTTTGCTCGGTGCCTGGACCCCCGTGCGGGATGCGGACCGGCGGGTGCTCGACGTGGGCACCGGTACCGGTTTGATTGCGCTCATGCTGGCCCAGCGGACGACCGCGGCCCGTATAACGGCGCTCGACGTCGATCCGGACTGCGTGGGGCAGGCGCGGGAGAATGCCAACGCCTCGCCCTGGGGCCATAGGATCGGGACCGTCTGTTCGCCCGTTCAGGAGTTCGGGGACGGGCCGTTCGACCTGATCGTCTCCAATCCGCCGTTTTACGACAACTCCCTGCCTTCGCCGGATGCCGCCCGCACGACGGCGCGGCACACCGCATCGCTCCCCTTCGTCGATCTGCTCGATGCGGTCGACCGTCTGCTGGCGCCGGACGGACGCTTCGCCGTCATCCTGCCGGCCGAGGAGGCGCGCCGGTTTCGGATGCTGGCCGCTCGGTCGCTGTGGCTCACGGCCCGGACCGACGTGCGGACCACGCCCCACAGCGGCGTGAGGCGGTCGCTGATGCTCTTCGGACGCCAGCCCTCGGAGTGCTTTCCGCAGACCGCCGTGCTGACCGTGCAGACGGCGCCCGAATGCTTCACGCCCGAATACCGGGCCCTGACGTCCGATTTTTATCTGAAATTTTGATTTCGTGCGAAATAATCGTACATTTGTCTGTATAATAGAAATCGTGAAGAGATGAAACGAATCGTTTTACTCGGCAGTTTGCTGCTTTCGGCCTGCATGCTCTCGGCGCAGAGCCGCTATGTGGAGATCGAGGGGCTTCAGGAGCGTGACGGAGGCATGGTCTACAACCGTCCCCATACGACGCTGGCCGTCGATCTCACCGTCGAATGCGAAACCGTGAAGGCGGGGCCCTATGCCCGTTATGCCCTGAAATACCTGGGACTGCGCGCCCCCTTCTCCGACAAGACGATCCATACGCTTCGCGGAGCCGATGTCGCGCTGTTCGACGAGAACGGATTCGTCGCCGCACCGCTGGCGGCGGACGAAAGCCGCACCGTCTCCTACGGCGACGAGGGGGGCGAATTCGCCGTGCTTTCCGTCGACCGCACCGAGATCATCCAGCCCTCGGCCGAGCAGGCTGCCGAGCAGGCCGCCAACCGCATCTTCGCGCTGCGCCGCAGCCGGCTGGACCTGATTACCGGCGAGGCGGGCGAAAATGTCTTCGGCGAGGGGCTTAAGGCCGCTCTGGCTGCAATCGACAGTCAGGAGCAGGCGCTGCTGGAGCTCTTTCTGGGCAAGCGCACCGTGACGACCGAGACCCGCCGGGTGCTGGTTGCTCCGCGGCCGGCCGAGCGCCGCTATATCGTCGCCCGCTTCAGCGAGAGCGACGGACTGCTCCCCGAGAGCGACCTCTCGGGCGAGATGATTCTGCTGGAGATCACCCCCGGCGAGCCGTTTGCGATAGAGGCGGCTCCCGAGAAGAGTTCCGATGTTGTCGTGTGCCGCGTGGCTGCCCCCTCGGTCTGTGCCGTGCGGACGGGAAACAGCCTGCTGGCCGAGCGGACGCTGCCGCTGTTCGAGTTCGGCACTTCGGTGCGCGTGCAGCTGCCGCGTCGTAAATAGACCGGGCTATGGCAGACCATACCTCCCGAATGACCGCCCTGCTGGGGCGTCTGAGACGCGAAATGAACGGCGCCGTCGTCGAGGCGATGGAGCGGGCCGGCGTGAAGGGGATGCTCAATTACGGTGTGAGCATCCCGACGATCCGGGCCATCGCCGCCGAGGCGGGGCAGGACCACGCTTTTGCCCGTTTCCTCTGGCTTCAGCAGGTGCGGGAGCTCCGGATGGCGGCTCTTTCGATTGCCGATCCGGGCTCCGTTACCCCCGATGACCTCGATTTCTGGCTCTCCGGAGAGCCCACGCTCGAACTGCTCGACGAACTGGCCTTGCGGCTGTTGAGCCGGTGCGGCGGCGAAGTGTCGCAGGCATTGTCCGACCGCTGGCTGACCGAAGGATCGTCGCAGGCCTGTTATGCGGCCCTGATGGCGCTGGCCCGTATCCGGGCCGGCCGACCCGACGAGACGGCGGCCCGTGCCGCCGGTGCGCTGCTCCGGTTTCCCGACGACCGCAACATCGCCCGGGCGGCGGTCGCCTACGGCTGTTCGATCGCCTCGGAGCCCAGTTTCGCCGGCTGGCTCCGGCTTCTGCCCGACAACGAGGCGGGCCGCTTCGTGCGCGGAGAGCTCGAGTTTCTGCTCGACTGACCTCCGTTATCCGTAGATCTCGATCCAGCTCCGGTTGGCGCCTGCATAGGCCGCCAACGCCTTTTCCGTGTATTCGATCGTGCGCCGCAAGCCTTCGACCAGTCCCGTCTGCGGCTTCCAGTTCAGCTCCTGGGTGGCTGCCGAGAGGTTGGGATGGCGGCTGCGGGCATCGCCGAAGCGCACGCCCACGTGGTTGATATGCGACCGGCTGCCGGTCAGCTCTACGATCTTCTCCGCCAGCGCCCGAATCGTGATCTCCGTGTCGCCGCCCAGATCGACCGTGCGCAGGGCCGGGTCGGGAGCTGCACCCATCAGGGAGATCAGTCCGTTCACGATGTCGCCCACCCAGCAGAAGGTGCGCAGCTGTTCGCCGCTGCCGAAGATGGTGATGGGGCGGTTCTGGAGCGCCGCGGAGATCATGCGCATCACGACGCGGCGGTCGTTGACATCTGCCCCCGGGCCGTAGACGTTGAAGATGCGGGCGATGCGGGCATCGACGCCGTATTCGTTGAAGTAGGCGTGGTGGATCATCTCGGCGGCGCGAATCCCTTCGCCCGAGGCGCTCTGGGCGTTCCGGGGGTCGAATTCGATCCGCGGGTTGGGATTATAGACGGCGCTCGACGAGGCGTAGACCACCTTGGCGAACTCCGCACGGGCGTTTTCGAGCGTGTTGATCGAACCTTGGAGGTAGGTTTTGAAGGCCTCGACGGGCAGCTGCCGGTCGTAGTTGAGCCGGATGGGCGCGCAGAGGTTGTAGATCTCGTCGCAGCGGATAGTGAAGGGGCTGACGACGTTGTGACGGACGTAGTGGAGATTTCCGTGTTGCTCCCAGTCGCGCAGCAGCGGCGATGCGGAGAGTTCGCGCGTGTCGACGCAATAGACCTGGTCGCCTCGGTCGAGAATCTTTTTGCAGAGGTGGGTGCCGATCAAACCCACTCCGCCCAGGATGACAACTTTTTTTTGCATAGGACAGGTGTTTTACCGGTTCTCCCATGCAACAAATTTGCCGTTCAGACCGTATCGTCGGAGAAAAGTGCGCGCGGCAATTGGTCGATCCGGTGGATGCGGACGACTTCGATTCCCCGCGGCGCCCGGATGTTGTCGCCCAGAAATCCGGAGACCACGATCCGTTTGAAGCCGTGACGTGCCGCCTCGCCGATCCGCTGTTCGGTGCGGGGTGCGGGGCGAATCTCGCCCGACAGCCCCATCTCGCCCGCGCAGCAGACCCCCTCGCGAAGGGGCCGGTCGTAGTAGGAGGAGATGACGGCGGCGACGACGGCCAGGTCGAGCCCCGTGTCGGCGATCTTGAATCCGCCGGCGAAGTTCAGAAAGACATCCTTCTGGAACATCTTCATCCCCACGCGCTTCTCCAGCACGGCCAGCAGCATGTTCATGCGGCGCGAGTCGTAGCCCGTCGCCGAGCGCTGCGGCGTACCGTAAGCGGCCGATCCGACCAGTGCCTGCACCTCGATCAGGTAGGGGCGTATGCCGTCGACCGAGGCCCCCACGGCGATTCCGCTCAGGGGTTCGTCGTAGTGCGACATCAGGATCTCGGAGGGGTTGTCCACCTCGCGCAGCCCCTCTTCGTGCATCTCGAACACGCCGATCTCGTAGGTGGCGCCGAAGCGGTTCTTGATGCCGCGCAGGATGCGGTAGATGTTGTTGCTGTCGCCCTCGAACTGGAGGACGACATCGACGATGTGCTCCAGAATCTTCGGTCCGGCGATGGTGCCGTCCTTGGTGATGTGGCCGATGATGAAGATCGACGTGCCGGTGGTCTTGGCATACTTGAGCAGGGTGGCGGCACACTCGCGGATCTGCGACACGCTGCCGGCCGAGGACTCGATCAGATCGGTGTAGATGGTCTGGATGGAGTCGATCACCACCAGGTCGGGCTGCTGTTCGCGGATCTGCGTTACGATGTTCTCCAGCAGCGTCTCGGTGTAGATCAGACACTCCTCGTTTCCGATGCCGATGCGGTCGGCCCGCATCTTGATCTGTTCGGCCGACTCCTCGCCCGAGACGTAGAGGGTTTTCAGGCCGTTGGCGGCCAGAGCGATCTGAAGCGAAAGGGTCGACTTGCCGATGCCCGGCTCGCCGCCCAGCAGAATCAGCGACCCGGGAACCAGTCCGCCGCCCAGCACGCGGTTCACCTCCCGGTTCCCCACGTCGATGCGCCGGACCTCGCTTTTGCGGATGTCGCTTACCCGTTCGGGACGGGTGGCGGGCAGGCAGCCGGCGATGGCGGACGCCACGGAGCCGCTCTCGCGGGCGATGACCTCCTCGGTGAAGCTGTTCCACTCGCCGCACGAGGGGCAGCGTCCCAGCCACTTCGGGGCCTCGAATCCGCAGTGCTTGCAGAAATATGCCTTCTTGACCTTTGCCATCGCCCGCTACTTGATGAAGAACCGGTAGATGTCGTTGCCGTTGGCGTAGAGCAGCAGCACCAGAATGATAGCCAGCCCGACGTATTGCGCCGCTTCGAGGAACTTGTCGCTCAGCTTGCGTCCGGTGATGATCTCCCAGAGGGTGAAGAGGGCGTGGCCGCCGTCGAGACCCGGAATGGGGAGGATGTTCATCACGGCCAGGATAATCGACAGAAAGGCGGTCTTGAGCCAGAAGTCGTGCCAGTTCCACTCCGAAGGGAAGATGCTGCCGATGGCGATGAAGCCGCCCAGCTCCTCGTACATTTTGGTGCGGGGCTGTACGATCAGTTTCAGCTGCTCCCAGTAGGAGGCGATGACGCGGCCGCACCGCTTGACACCGGCCGGAATGGATTCCAGCAGCGTGTAGTGGTGGGTGCGGAGCGGGTAGACCTTCGACGGGTCGGCCGTAAATACGCCGAGACGGCCCGCCGTGTCGACCGGTATTGCGAGTTCGATCTCTTCGCCCGTCCGCTCGACAGTCAGCCGGGCCACGGAGCCCTTGCGGGCGGCCAGCCGCCCGGGGTAGGCGGAGAAGTCGTTCAGCCGTTCGCCGTCGAGCGCGACGATCCGGTCGCCGCGCCGCAGGCCGGCTTCGGCCGCGGCGGGGGCCGCTATGCTGTCGATCAGGAAGGGGTGGACGAGGGTCTGGAAATCGTTCATGTCGCCCGACCGGCGCAGGGCGATCAGCTCCTCGAGCGGCAGGATCAGGGTGCGGCGTTCGCCGTTCCGCTCGATCACCACCTCTCGGTCCTTGTCCGTGATGAGCAGCAGGGTGGGGATGGAGCCTGCGTTGTCGATTCGCTGGTCGTCTATCGTAACGATCCGGTCGCCGTCCTCGAATCCCAGGGCGTGGGCGCGGTCGTTGAAGTTGTAGCCCCAGCGGGCGTCGTCGTTCGAGAAGTAGGTGTCGCCCCAGACGTAGCAGACGCCCGTATAGATGACCAGCGCCAGCAGGATGTTCATCACCACGCCGGCGATCATCACCAGAAAACGCTGCCAGGCCGGCTTGGCGCGGAACTCGTCGGGCTTGACCGGCTGCTTCATCTGCTCGGTGTCCATCGACTCGTCGATCATGCCGGCGATCTTGACGTAGCCGCCCAATGGGAGCCAGCCGATGCCGTATTCGGTCTGCTTGTGCCTGAACTTGAAGAGCGAGAACCAGGGGTCGAAGAAGATGTAGAACTTCTCGACGCGGATTCCGAATGCGCGGGCCATCAGAAAGTGGCCCAGCTCGTGCAGGCCGACCAGCAGGGTGAAACAGAGAAAGAGTTGCAGAACTTTGATTAGGATATCCATGTGTGCAGGTAATTACAGGTGAAGGAATTCGCCGGCCAGTGCCCGTGCTTCGCAGTCGGCGGCGGCGTAGTCGTCCAGATCGGGCGAGGCGCACCAGGAGGCGTGTTCCAGGGCGTGCCGAATGGCCCCCACGATGTCGGGGTAGCGGCAGCGGCGGCTGAGGAAGGCGGCTACGGCCACCTCGTTCGCGCCGTTCATGGTGCAGGCCGCCGTGCCGCCGCGACGCAGGCAGTCGTAGGCGATGTCGAGCGCCGGGAACTTCTCCCGGTCGACCTCCGCGAAGGTCAGGGCAGGGTGGTCGGTGAAGGAGAAGCGCTCCGAGGGGCGGTGGGCCCGCTGCGGAAAGAGCAGGGCCAGGCTGATCGGCATGCGCATGTCCGGAGTGCCCAGCTGGGCCTTGATGGCGCCGTCCTCGAACTCGACCATCGAGTGGACGATCGACTGCGGGTGGACGATCACCGAGATCCGGTCGGCCCCGACGCCGAACAGCCAGTGGGCCTCGATCACCTCGAAGCCCTTGTTTACGAGCGTCGCGGAGTCGATGGTGATCTTCGCGCCCATGTGCCACTGCGGGTGGCGGAGCGCCTGTTCGGGCGTGACGTCCGCCATCGCCTCGCGGGGCAGGTCGCGCAGCGCTCCGCCCGAGCAGGTGACGATCAGCCGCCGGATCGGGGCGTGTTCCCCCATCAGACACTGGAAGATGGCCGAGTGTTCCGAGTCTATCGGCAGAATGGGGGCCTCCTTCTCGCGCGAAAGCCGCATGACGTAGTCGCCGCCCACGACGAGCGACTCCTTGTTTGCCAGCGCCAGCTTCTTGCCCGTCTTCAGGGCGGCCACCGTGGGGTGCAGGCCGGCGTATCCCACCAGGGCGTTGACGACCGTATGGACGGAGCCGTTCTCGCAGCACTGTTCGACGGCCTCTGCGCCGGCGTAGACCTTCACGGGCTCCCTCTTCAAGGTCTCTTTCAGCGGTTCGTAGAAGCGTTCGTCGGCGATGACGACGCTGTCGGCGCCGAATTCGCGCGCCTGTTCGGCCAGCCGCTGCCAGTTGGACCGGGCGGTGAGGGTGGTTATTTCGAAACGGTCGGGATTCTCCCGCACGATGTCGAGGGTCTGCTCACCGATAGAGCCGGTGGAACCCAACAGAACGAGATTCTCTTTCATGGTTCGTTAAAAGACGATATAGGCCTCCGGATCGACCGCCTTGCCATCGCTCCAGAGTTCGAATTCGAAAGGTTTGTTCTCCGTGCGGCTGTTGTCGGCCGTGGCGCCGATCAGTTCGCCGGCCCGAACCCGCTGTCCGGGCGCGACGTTCGAACGGGAGAGGTTGCGGTAGACCGAGAGCAGGTTGCCGGCGTGCTGGATCTGGACGATATGGCCGTTTTCGGGCGACCATACGGAGAGAATCACCGTGCCCCCTTCGACGGCTGCGACTTCGGCCTGGGCTGCGGTCGTGATCTTGATGCCGTAGATCTGCTGCCGGGCGTCGAAGTGCTGGAACACGATCCCTTCGACCGGCGTAATCATCTCGATCGCTTCGCGCACCGACCGGCGCGACGAGGCGTTCTGTCCCAGCGAGTAGATCCCTTCGCCCTCCATCTGGGCCCGCAGGGCCGAGTCGGCGGCGTTGGGCCGCACCAGGCTCTTGTCCACCTTCGTGCTGTCGCTCGAACCGACGGCGCTCACCACGGGGGAGCGCCCCTCCAGCACGAGGGAGATGTTTTCGTTGTAGGTGAGCATGTCGTTCATCATGCGCTCCATCGAGTCGAGCCGCATGATGTTGGCGATCATGTTTTCGCGTGACCGGGCTGCCTCGGTCCGGTAACCCGGCAGGAACTCCAGGACGGGCGTGTAGGCTGCCAGCACGAGAATCAGGATGAAGAGTACGAGAAGCAGGGCGACGAAAGCCGATGCGACACCGGCCGGAGAGATGTGCATGTACCACTCCTCCTGTTCGTCGATTGCGTTCCGCAGGCTCAATCGCCGCCTGCGAAACAATTCCCGCCACCAATGGGCCGTCTTTTCCAGCAATTTCATAACTCGCTCCGTTCGGGATCCGTTCTCCGCGGATCAATAAACATACAAAGGTAACCAAAATTGGCTGAAAACTTGATATTTCGGGGTTAAATTTTTACCTTTGCCGGCGCATTCTCTTGAAAATGAAAAAACTGTAAATTCAGAACATTATGGTTAAGCCTACATTATTGGTATTGGCGGCCGGTATGGGCTCGCGCTACGGAGCGTTGAAACAGATGGACGGCGTGGGGCCCAACCGCGAGGCCATCATCGACTATTCGATTTATGATGCGATCCGCGCCGGTTTCGGCAAGGTGGTTTTCGTTATCCGCGAGAGTTTCGCTGCGGAGTTCCGCGAGGTCTTCTCGGCCGAGCGCTTCGGCGGCAGGATCGAGGTGGAGTTCGTCTATCAGGAGCTCGGCAATCTGCCCGAAGGGTTTACCGTGCCCGAGGGCCGCGAGAAGCCGTGGGGTACGAACCACGCCCTGATGATGGCCGCTCCGGTGATTCACGAGCCCTTCGCCGTCATCAATGCCGACGACTTCTACGGAGCCGACGCCTATCGGGTGATCGGCGACTACCTCTCGAAGCTCGGGGAGTCGGAGAACGACTACTGCATGGTGGCCTACGAGCTGAGCAAGACCCTCTCGGAGAACGGAACCGTATCGCGCGGCGTCTGCACGGTGTCGCCCGAGGGCCTGCTGGAGAGTATGGTCGAGCGGACGCAGATCGAGCGTATTGCCGACGGACGGATCGTTTACCACGACGGCGGGGCCGACGAGGAGCTGGCCGAGGATACCCCCGTTTCGATGAATCTGTTCGGTTTTACCCCCGATTACTTCGCGCATGCGGAGGAGTATTTCCGCACCTTCCTCCAGGAGCACGGCCGCGAGCTCAAGTCGGAGTGTTACATGCCTTCGGTGGTGAACAAACTCATTCATGAGGGTACCTCGACGCTGCGCGTCCTGCGCTCTTCGGCCCAGTGGTTCGGCGTGACCTACAAGGCTGACCGGGAGCCCCTCGTGAAGCGAATCCACGATTTGATCGCCTCCGGAGCCTATCCCGAGAACCTCTGGAAATAGTTGCTCTCCATCGTCGAATGAAAGAGGCTGTCCGAACTGATTCGACAGCCTCTTTTTTGCTCTTTATTGTCGCGAATACTTGCAAAAATGTAAATTATATTTTACATTTGCGGTAGCAATCCGGATGAATGGCCACATCTGCGGATTGCACGAACGAAAAAATGAGAGGTTATGAAAAGAGATTGGTTGCTGCCCTTCGGCTTCAAGAGGGTCGGGTGGGCGATTTTGATTCCGGCCGCCCTGCTCGGGCTGGCGATGTGGTTCGACGGATTCGCCGGCCTGCCCGACTGGCTCTGCCCGGAGGGGAGTCGGGCCGGAAAGCTGCTCCACACGGAGACGGCCGACCGTATTTTCCACAACATCGCCCTGATCGGTATCTGGACGGGTGCCCTCTTCGTCGCCTGCTCGCGGGAGCGGATCGAGGACGAGATGATCTCCCGTCTGAGGCTGAACGCGCTCCTGACGGCGCTTTACGTGCAGATCGTCTCGATGGTCGTCATCGCCCTGACGGTTTACGACCTTGCCTATCTGGAGGTCATGGTGGCGAATCTGGTCGCTCTGCCGCTGATTTTTCTGCTTATCCAGCGTCTGATGTTGAGGCGAATCCGAAAGGAGGCGGGCGATGAAGAATAGAATCCGGGTCGAACGGGCGGAGCTCCGCATGACGCAGCAGCAGCTGGCCGAGGTGATAGGGGTGAGCCGCCAGACGATTCACGCTATCGAAAACGGACGGTTCATCCCCTCCACGGTGCTGGCGCTGAAAATAGCCCGTCTTTTCCGCAAGCCGGTCGAGACGATTTTCCAACTCGAAGAGAGCGAGTAGGGTGCCCCGGCTTTCGGTTTTTTCCCTTCGCTTCTGTACGCAAAACGACGATCCGCCCTATGAAAGGGCGGATCGTCGTTTATGCAAGTATCGTCGCTACTCGTCCAGATAGCCGTCGCGGACGAGCTGCTCCCGGATCTTCACCCAGTCGGCGACGGGGCGCGAACAGCCGTCGACGATCTTGATCGGACAGCCCAAGTTGCAGTCGTCGATATAGAGATCGGCATAGACCTTCGGCGACTCGGTCCATCTGCCCTGCTCGGGGTTCGCATTGACGGCGAACAGCGGAATTTTCCGCTCCGCGAACCAGCTTTTGGCTGCGTCCAGCAATTTCCCGCTCCGCATGGTGTATAGGATCAGTTTGTTGCGATTGCGAACCAACTCCTTCAGGACCTCCGTGGCTCCGGCGTCCTCTCCGATGTTCGGGTACTCGTGCGTCACGACCGTGCCGTCGAAATCGATTGCTATGACTGCTCCGCTGATTGCCATGACGATCTATCGGGATTTGATGAACCAATCTTTCAGGCGGGCGATGAACGGCTTCTGAAGCTGCGGGTTCTGGTCGTTGATGCCGTAGCTGTAGCCGTAACCGTATCCGTAGCCGTAACCCGTGCGTTTGAAGGTCGTGCCGTTGAGCACCAGACTCATGTTACGGAACTTCTTCTCCCGGAACAGCCGCTCGATGTCGGGCAGCTGCCGGCGGTCGAGCAGGCCTTCGCGGACCACGTAGAGCGTCAGGTCGCAGAGCCGGTCGATAATCAAGGCATCGGCGACGACCATGGCCGGTACGCTGTCCAGCAGGATGTAGTCGTATTTTTCACGCAGCTCCCGGACGAGACGGTCCAGCTGTTCGGAGAGCAGCATCTCCGCCGGGTTGGGCGGCTGCACGCCGGCATAGAGCACGTCGAGATTCGGATGGAGCGACGTGCTCTGGATTACGTCGTCGATGTTTTTGGTCGCGCCGCTCAGGTAGGAGGTGATCCCCTTCGTGTCCTTGCCGTGGCCCATCACTTTCGAGAGCGAGCGGCGGCGCAGGTCGATGTCGACCAGCAAGACCTTCTTGCCGGCCAGCGCCAGTGTGAGGGCCAGGTTGGTCGATACGAAGGTCTTGCCGGCGTGCGCGTTGGACGAGGTGATCATGACGACCTTCTGTTCGCCGGTTTGGTTCACGTTCATGAAGTTCATGTTGGTGCGCAGAATGCGGAACGCCTCCGAAACGGGGTCGCGTCCGTTTTCGCGCACGACGATGCCGCGGTTCGTGGCACCGACATGCTGGGGAATCTCGCCCAGGAAGGGGATGTTCACGTACTTTTCGATATCCTTGCGTCCGCGGATCGTCGTGTCGAGCACCTCCAGCAGGTAGATGATGGCGAAGGGGATGCCCACGCCGAAGATGAAGGCCACGATCAGAATCATGACCGGCTTGGGGTAGATGGGAATCTGGGAGCCGTAGGCTTCGTCGATGATGCGGGCGTTGGGCTCCACCACCTCGAGGGCCAGCTCGTTCTCCTCGCGCTTCTGGAGCAGGTAGAGATAGAGCTCCTCCTTCACCTTCTGCTGACGGATGCTGCTCAGAATCTCCTTCTCCTGGGCCGAGGCGTTCTGGATGCGGGAGTTGGCGTAGCGCTCCTCCTTTCGCAGGGCCTCCGACTGGATCTGGAGGGCCCGGATGTGGGAGTCGAGCGAGGCGATGATCGAATTCCGGCTCGCCTTCAGGGCGTTGTTCAGGCTCTGCACGGTGGGGTTGTTGACCGAACCTTCGGAGAGCAACTTGTCGCGTTGCAGCACCATCTCGTTGAAATCGCTGATCTGGCGGGCGATGACGGCATTGACCATGGCGGCCGTGGCGGGAATCAGCGAGGAGTTCTTCTCTTCATTGATCAGGAAATCCTTGATGTACTGCGCCATGGCGATCTGGTTGTCGACCGTCAGGCTCTCGCCCTTGTATTTCGAGCTCTCGGAGAGCAGGCGGGTCGCTTCGGTCGAGAGGTCGTAGATGTTGTTGCGCTGTTTGAAACTTTCGATGTTCTTGTCCACGTCGCCCAGCTCCTCGCTGATGATTCCCAGACGCGAATTGATGAACTGCGAGGTCTGCTTGGCAATGGCGCGCTTGTCCTCGATGGCGTCGTTGTTGTAGGAGTAGACCAGGGCATTGATGACATCTTCGGCGCGTTGAGGTACGACGTCGCGCATCGAGATGGTGATGATCGACGACATCTTGTTGACTACCGAGCTCTGCACCTGCTGGCGGTAGGCCGTCGTGGCGCCGCGCAGGGTGGACTTCGCGACGTTGATCTTCCGGTTCCGGAAGTCGTCGGAGAGGTAGAGCGTGGGTTTCACGACGATCTGACCGACGGGGGTCGTCAGCGTATCGCCCAGCCGTCCGGTGACGGTCTGCTCGCTCATCTCCGGGGTCAGCTCGCGCTGGGCGAACTCCGTCACGGCCACCTTGTCGTCGTCGAGTACCGTGACGTCGAAGCCGAAGCTCTCGTTGTCGTTGGCGTTGACGAACGTCACGTCGATCGGCGACTGTTTGTAGAGCGTCCGGTTGTGGAGGCCGATGCGCGTGGTGTAGTTCACCGTCAGGTTCAGCCCCCGCACCACCTGCTCCATCAGGCGGCGCGACTGGAGTACGTAGATTTCATTGTCGACGTTGCGGCGCGAGGAGAATCCGGTCAGGTCGGCGAATGTCGCCAGATCGGACTCTCCGCCCTTGCGCGAGTCCTTCACCAGAATGGTCGCCGTGCGGTTGTAGACCTTCGGCGTGCCGGCGATGTAGAGATAGGCGCAGCCCATGCAGAGGAGGACCGACAGGACGAACCAGTACCAGTTCTCCAGCATCATCTTCAGCAGGTCGTTGAGCGAGAAGGACGGTACCTCAACGGGTTCGGAATTGTTCGTATGGTTTGTTTCGGACATGGGGAAAACTTATTTAGTCAGTGTAACGATCAGCGTCGCCAGCGAGATGGCGATCGAGGAGAGCGAAATGTAGAAGTTCCGGTTGGGATCCACCTCGCCGGTCCGGGCCTTGTACTTGTTGGGTTTGACGTAAACCAGGTCGTTCTGCTGGAGGTAGAAGTAGGGTGAGGTGAAGATGTCCGTCGAGGTGAGGTCGAGCTGGGCGCTGGTGCGCTTGCCCTCCTCCTCGCGGATGACCGTCACGTCGTTGCGCTGTCCGTAGACGGTCAGGTCGCCGGCCAGGGCCAGCGCGTCCAGCAGCGAGATGCGGTCGGTCGTGATGTTGAACCGTCCGGGCCGGTTGACCTCGCCGGTGACCGTGATGAGCATATCGGCGAACTGGATGTTGACCGACGGGTCGGTCAGGTAGCCGCTCTCGACGATCTTGCGGGCGATCTCCTCGGAGACCTCGTGGCGGGTCTTGCCCGTGCAGAGGATGGGGCCGACGATCGGCAGGTCGAGCACGCCGTTCTTGTCGATGGTGAGCACCTGCAGGGCGGCGTTGTTGCTGGCGGCGACTCCCGATCCGTCGATGGGGGTGCCGGTCAGCGAATTGTACGAGGTCGAGGTGTTGAACGGTGCCGCCAACTCGGGACGCTGACTGTTCACGATCAGTGTGATGCGGTCCAGAGGCTTGAGCCGGATCTGATAGGTGTCGGCTATCCGGTCGATGGCCTGCGTGTCGAGATTCTGAAGGTAGAGCACCCGTTTCTGCGAGCTGCACGAAGCCAGCACGGCCGCGGCGAGCATCATGAAGAGGAGTTTTTTCATTCGGCTATTTTGTTTTTTATTCTGATCCCGGTTCGGTTCGGGTTGCACCGGGGCACAATCCGGGGACAAATATAACAAAAATTACCGATTTCGAAGCATGTCGGGCAAAAAAACGGAGAATTGACCGAAATGCGTACCTCCGGGACCGGACGCGCTATTTCCCCTCCAGCCACTCCAGGAAGTCGGGGATGCGGAACCGGCTGACGAAAATCTCGAAGTCGGGCTTGGGATGGATATTGATCTTCAACCGGTTGTTCAGGTGTTTGGAGATATTTTCGATGGCATTTACGGAGACGATCTGGCTGCGCGAAACCCGGAAAAAACGGTGCGGATCGACCGACTCCTGGGCCGCGTCGAGGGTCATGTCCAGAATGTAGCGCTTCCCGTCGAAGGTGACGGCATAGGTGCTCTTGTCCTCGGCGTGGAAATAGGCCACGTCGTCCACCTTCAGCAGGACGATCCGGTCCCCCAGCCGGATGACGAAGCGGCTCTTGTAGACGGGGCGGTTCCCGCCGGTCAGCGCCTTGCGCAGACACTCCGCGTTGAGCGTCGGAGCCTCCCCCTCCAGCTGCTTGCGGCAGCGGGCGATGGCCGTCCGCAGCTCGTCCGGGTCGATGGGCTTGAGCAGATAGTCGATGCTGCTGATCTTGAAGGCCTGGATGGCGTAGTTGTCGTAGGCGGTCGTGACGATGATCTTGGCGCGGGTCTGCACCTGCTCGAAGATGTCGAAGCACATGCCGTCGGAGAGTTCGACGTCGAGAAGGATGATGTCCGTGCGGTGCTCCGGGTCGAGCAGCCATTCGATGGTGCCTTTTACCGAAGAGAGCATGCCGACGATCTCGATGTCGTCGAACTGCTTCATGATGATGTTGCGCAGGTTGTTCCGGGCGAGGAGTTCGTCCTCGACGATGAGTGCTTTCATGACTTTTCGGGTTTTAACAGGGGAAGTTCGACGCGGAACCGGTCCTGACTCTTCAGGATGCGGATGTCGCGGCCGGCGATGTCGAGGTATTGTTGCGAAATGTTTTTGAGTCCCAGTCGGGTCGACCCCGCGCCGCGGCTCAGCCGGGGCTGGAGGTTGTTCTCCACGGCGATCCACTCTTCGGTGGCCTCCACGGTGATCCGGAGCGGCTGCTCCGGGCTGACGATGTTGTGCTTGGTCGCATTCTCCAGCAGCAGCTGCACGGAGCAGGGGACGATGGAGCGGTTCAGCGCCTCGGGCCGGATGTCGCGGCGGATCGTCAGCCCGTCGGAGAAGCGCTCCTCGACCAGATCGAGGTACATGTCCGCGAACTCCAGCTCCTCGCGCAGCGTGACGAGAATCTCCTCCTCGTTGCGCAGCATGTAGCGGTACAGACCCGCCAGCTTGCGGATGAAGGCGCTGGCCCGTTCGGTCTGCTCCTCCTGGACCAGGGCGTCGAGGATGTTGAGCGAGTTGAAGAGGAAGTGGGGGTTGATCTGCTGTTTGAACTGGCTGTACTTGTACTGGGCCAGATGGCGCTGGCGGCGTTCGTCCTTCAGCTCGCGGTGGGAGGTGAGGACGTAGTGGCCCAGCGACACGAGGGCGAAGAACGCGATGCAGACCAGCAGCACGATGACGATCTGGAGCAGGAATCCGTAGCCGGTGACCGGAATGCGGTGGCTGAAGCCGGGCATGTAGCAGATCAGGGCGGCCGTGAGGACCGAGAGGCCGATCAGCGAGAGGATGAGCAGCCCCGCCTGCAGCCATAGGCAGAGCCTGCGGCGGTAGCGGACTCGGACGAGAATGCAGAGCAGGTTGCCGCAGAAGAGCAGCAGCATGGCGGGCGTGTTGGAGAAGAGCCGGCGGAGTTCGGGGTAGAAGCCGTCCTGCCCCGTGTAGAGGTGGCGCAGCAGGAACATGTAGCCCACCCGGAGCGAGAGGATCAGCACGGCGGCCATGACGATGTGGGTGGCGGTGGGCGACCAGCGGCTGTCGTCCGGCGTGCCGGTGCGTCGCCGCCGGGCGATCAGGCAGGTGCTCCAGCCCACCAGCTCGGTGAGCAGAAAGGTCGTCAGGGCCGGGGCGAGCATGTCGCTGCGCAGCACGATCCTGAGGGCCAGCGCCCCGTAGATGCCGGCCAGAAAGCCGAAGAAGCAGGCGATGAGCGTGACGATGGTAGTCACCTCCAGCGAGAGGCGGTGGCGGATGGCGATGATGGCTACCATCGAGATGGTGAGGATCGTCAGCGGAACGTCGTCGTAATAGTTCAGCGCGCGACTGGCCAGCGCCACGGCGGCGTGCGCCAGCGCGAAGAGGTGGATGATGGCGGCCGTGGTGCGGGGGTGTCGCACGGTGAGGTTTTTCGTCATGGTTTTTCGGTTGCTTACTCAAAGATAATAAAAAAATTGCGAACTGCAGCGCTTTGGCGGAAAAAATAAAATCCGTCGTTTTTTCGGGCCGCAGGCCGTGCAGTTGAACCTGCGAATCGTGCAGTTCGTCCCGCTGATTCGTCATTTCGTCGCGACCCGCTTGCAGGATCGGAACTATTTATTGTATAATTGTATAACTGAAACTGCGAGAATCTATTTTTTAAGAAAATGAAAAAACCGAATTTATCGTTTTGGCAAATGTGGAATCTGAGCTTCGGATTTTTCGGTGTTCAGATCGCCTACGCCCTCCAGAGTGCGAATATCAGCCGTATCTTCGCCACGCTCGGGGCCGATCCTCACGATTTGAGTTTCTTCTGGATCCTGCCCCCGCTCATGGGCATGATCGTACAGCCGCTGGTCGGCAGCTTCAGCGACAAGACCTGGTGCCGCTGGGGACGTCGCAAGCCCTATCTCTACCTCGGCGCGCTGGTCGCCGTGCTGGTGATGGCCTTTCTGCCCAACTCGGGCAGCCTGGGTCTTTCGGTCAAGATGGCGATGTCGTTCGGTCTGGTGATGCTCATGCTGCTCGACACCTCGATCAACATGGCTATGCAGCCCTTCAAGATGATGGTGGGCGACATGGTGAACGAACAGCAGAAGGCGAAGGCCTACTCGATCCAGAGCATGCTCTGCAACGCCGGTTCGCTGGTGGGCTATCTCTTCCCCTACCTCTTTACCTGGATCGGCATCAGCAACATCGCTCCCGAAGGGGTGATTCCCGACTCGGTGATCTATTCGTTCTACTGCGGCGCGGCGATTCTGATCCTCTGCGTGCTCTATACCGGCATGACCGTGCGCGAAATGCCGCCCAAGGAGTACGCCGCCTACCACCATATCGAGGAGGCCGGACAGACCGGGAAGAGCAGCCTGCTCCACCTGATTCTCCACGCCCCGAAGGTCTTCTGGCAGATCGGTCTGGTGCAGTTCTTCTCCTGGTTCGCCTTCCTCTACATGTGGAACTACACGACCGGGGGCATCGCCCAGAACGTCTGGGGCACGGCCGACACCGCATCGTCGGGCTATCAGGAGGCCGGCAACTGGGTGGGCGTCCTCTTCGCCGTGCAGGCGGTCGGCTCGGTGCTCTGGGCCATCGTCCTGCCGCTGTTCCGGCGTGCCAGGACGGGGTATGCCGTCAGCCTGCTGCTGGGTGCCGCCGGCTTCGTCTCCACCTATTTCATACACGACCAGTTCCTGCTCTTCGTGTCGTTCCTGCTGATCGGCTGCGGATGGGCTGCCATGCTGGCTATGCCCTTCGCCCTGCTCACCAACGCCCTCTCGGGCGGCTCCATCGGTGCCTACCTGGGTCTGTTCAACTGCACGATCTGCCTGCCGCAGATCATCGCGGCCATCCTCGGCGGTTTCATCCTCCGGCTGGTGGGCGGCGAACAGATCCTGATGCTGGTGGTGGCCGGCGCCTCCCTGCTGCTGGCGGCCGTATCGGTCGCCTTCGTACAGACCGGGGAGACGAAAACCAACGCTTGAAATCCTTCAAATCAACTAAACCAATTATTAACTAACACGAACGCTTTATGAGAAAACTTTTAGCTATGTGTTTGGGTATGATGCTCCTAACGCTGATTACCCCCCCCCTTGCGCAGGCCCAGAACGGCTCGTACAAGGTGCAGGGCGTTGTGGTGGACAACACCGGAATGCCCGTCATCGGCGCGACGGTTTTGGAGACCGGAACGACCAATGGCATTTCGACCGATCTGGACGGTTCGTTCACCCTCACGGTGAAGAGCGCCAATTCGGTCATCGACATCTCCTATGTGGGATATAAGTCGGTGGCGCTGGTCGCCTCCTCGACCGAACTGAAGCGGGTGACCCTCCAGGAGGATCTCCAGACGCTGGACGAGGTGGTCGTGATCGGTTACGGCGCCGTCAAGAAGAACGACATGACGGGTTCGGTCGTAGCCATCAAGGCCGACGAGAATAATCGCGGCGCCGTCGTTTCGGCGCAGGATATGATGCAGGGCAAGGTTCCGGGCGTGCAGATCATCCCCGGCGACGGAGGCCCGAACTCGAATCCCACGATCCGCATCCGCGGTATGGCGTCGCTGACCGCATCGAGCGCCCCGCTGATCGTGATCGACGGCGTGCCCATCGCCGAGGACGGCGGTGCCGGCATGGCGAACCCCCTCTCGATGGTGAACCCCAACGATATCGAGTCGTTCACGGTGCTGAAGGATGCATCGGCGACGGCCATCTACGGTTCGCGCGCTTCGAACGGCGTGATTATCATCACCACCAAGAAGGGCCGCGGCAATCAGCTCAACGTATCCTATAACGGCAGCATCAGCGTCTCGCACAACTCGGACAAGATGCCCGTGATGGAGGCTCAGGAGTTCCGCGAGTACCTGAACGCCAATTTCCCCGCCGGCACGAAGGGCGACGCCGCCCGCGCGCTGATGGGCAATGTCAACACCGACTGGCAGGATCTGATTTTCCGCACGGCCGTTTCGCACGACCACAACGTCAGCCTGAGCGGCAACCACAACGACCTGATGCCTTACCGCGCATCGGTGGGCTACACGGGTCAGTACGGTACCCTCCAGACCTCGGAGTACCACCGCGGTACGGTCGACCTGAGCATCGCTCCCTCGTTTCTGAAGAAGCACCTCACGGTCAGCCTGAACGCCAAGGGCGTCTACTCCGACCAGCAGTATGCCGACGGCGGCGCCGTCGGTGCGGCAGCCTTCATGAACCCGACGGTCGATCCCTACTGGCGGAACGAGGACGGTTCGATCGACTACACCACCACGAACGGTTACTGGAACGTGCTGTCGGGCCGCGGCACCTCGGTCGCTCCCAACACCCTCTTCGACGGCAGCCCGCTTTCGATGCTCTACGACAAGAACAACTACTCGCGCGTCTACCGCTTCATCGGCAACGTGGCCGTAGATTATAAGGTGCACGGTTTCGAGGCGCTGCGCTTCAACCTGAACCTGGGTCTGGACTGGTCCAAGTCCGACGAGCACGACGGCGTGGCGGTCGGCTCCTATCAGGCTTACCGCGACACCGAGGCCCGCGGAATCGGCCAGTACACCAATACGGTGAACCTGCGCCGCAACCAGCTGCTGGAGTTCTACGCCGACTTCAACAAGGAGTGGGGCATGCACCATCTGGACGTGATGGCCGGCTACTCGTGGCAGCACTTCTACAATGCCGGTCAGGGCATCACCTATTTCAACGGTACGATGGAGCGCAAGGGCGACATGTCGCGCTATCCCCGCTCGCAGGAGGAGAACTACCTGGTTTCGTTCTACGGCCGTATCAACTACGCCCTCAATTCGAAGTACCTCTTCACCTTTACGATGCGCGCCGACGGTTCGTCGAAGTTCTCGGAGGACAACCGCTGGGGCTACTTCCCCTCGGCCGCCGTGGCGTGGAACATTGCTCAGGAGAACTTCCTGAAGAACTCGCGTGCCGTGTCGAGCCTCAAGCTGCGTCTGGGCTACGGCCAGACCGGCCAGCAGGCCATCGGCAACTACAAGTACCTGGCCAAGTACGGTCTTTCGAACAACGTCTATGACATGTCTTTCATGGGCAGCGACGGTTATATGCACTACTGGACTCCCGAGGCCTACGATCCCAACATCAAGTGGGAGACCACCACGACCTATAACGTCGGTCTGGACTTCGGATTCCTGGAGGGCCGCATCAGCGGTAGCGTCGATCTCTACAAGCGCGTCACCGAAGACCTGCTCAACAACGTGACTACTCCGCTGGGCGCCAACTTCGGCAACATGCTGCTCACCAACATCGGCGAGATGGAGAACAAGGGCGTCGAGTTCGCGCTGAACTTCATCCCCGTCCGCACGAAGGACTGGAACCTCTCGATCGGCTTCAACGGCACGTTCCAGGATACCAAGTTCACGAAGCTCAACAATACGAACGATCCCAACTACGCCGTTTATCAGGGCAAGCCCTCGAAGGGTACCGGCGGTTCGGACCTCGTGATGCACACCGTAGGCTGCTCGCCCTATACCTTCTATACTTTCCAGCAGCTGTACGATGCTGCCGGCAATCCGATCCAGAACGCCTTCGTGGATCGCGACGGCGACGGTCAGATTACTCAGGGCGACCGCTATAACACGGGCAAGAGCCCGATGCCGGACTTCTTCTTCGGTCTGAACCTCAAGCTCTCCTACAAGAACTGGGACTTCGGCTTCAACGGCCACGGCTCGATCGGCAACTACGCCTTCAACGACTACTTCTCGGCTCACTCTTCGGCCGACTTCGACGTCAACAGCGGCATTCTGTTGAACTACGCCTCGACGGTGAAGAAGACCGGCTGGGTACTGCCCAACTCCGGCGAGCAGTGGTACTCGGACATGTTCCTCGAGGATGCTTCGTTCTTCCGCATGGACGACATCACGCTGGGCTACACCTTCCGCAACGTGGGCAAGTGCAACACGATGATCCGTCTGGCCGCCGGCGTGCAGAACGTCTTCGTAATCACCAAGTACAGCGGAGTCGACCCCGAAGTATCGAGCGCCCAGGGCATCGACGGCACCTTCTGGCCCCGTCCGCGCATCTACTCCCTGCGTGTAAATGTTAATTTCTAATCTAAAAACGACACAACAATGAAAGCGAAATATTTAGCGGCGGCTCTCGGTGCCATTCTGTTCTGCTCTCCGTCGTGCGTCAACGATCTGGAGACCCTGCCTCTGAACGAGTGGGACAAAACGGCCGAAACCGCATACGGAGCGGATCTCGAGGGTTACCTCCAGGGCCTTGCGAAACTTTACCGCACCATCGGCACCCACTCCCTCTCCTTCATCGACGGCGTCGACGGCGGTGCTACGGAGACCATCCGTGCCTTCTGGGCCTGCCAGGAGTTCACGACCGATGCGGCCAAATGCGCCTGGGGCAACGACGCCTGGGTGCGTGCCATGAATACCAACACCTGGTCGGATGCCGAGAACGAGGCCGTGTACGGCGTCTTCTTCCGCTCGCTCCAGAGTGTCTCCTACGTCAACGAATACCTGCGTCAGACGGCTCCCGACAAACTCTCGAACCGCGGCGTTACGGCCGACGTGGCCGCTTCGGTCGAGCAGTTCCGCGCCGAGGCCCGTTTCATCCGCGCCTTCTACTACTGGATGGCGATGGACGTATTCGGCGACGTGCCCTTCACGACCGAAAACTCCGAGTTCGGCGCCGAACCTCCCAAGCAGCTCCCGCGCACTGAGGTCTACAACTACATCGTGAACGAGCTGGAGGCCCTGGCCGCCGACGGCAGCGCCATGCCGGCAGCCCGCTCGAACTATCCCCGTGCCGACAAGGGCGCCGTGCTGGGTCTGCTGTCGCGTATCTATCTCAATGCCGAGGTCTACACCGGCACCCCGCAGTGGGAGGCCTGCCAGAGCACCTGCGAGCGTCTGTTCAAGCTGGGCTACGACCTCTGCCCGAACTACGCCGATCTGTTCCGGGGCGACAACGGCCAGAATCCCGATGCGCTCAAGGAGCTGATCTTCGCCGTCGACTACGATAACGACCACGCCCAGTCCTACGGCGGCACCTCGTTCCTGACGCTGGCGGCCATCAACTCCACGGACATTACCGATACGACCCACCCGAACGGCGTGAACGGCGGCTGGGGCGGTCTGCGCACCACCTACGAATTCGCCACGACCTACTTCGGCGTGAAGAATCCGAACTACGAGACGGGTGAGTACGACGTCGTGGACGAGCGCGGCAAGTTCTTCGCCATCAAGGGAAAGACGGAGTCGATCGAGAACAACCTCTACGAGTTCACCTGCGGCTGGGGCTGTCTGAAGTTCAACAACATTCCCCACGACATGACCGAGGCGGAGTTCAACGAAACGGCCAAGACGAAGGCCTATTCCGACATCGACTTCCCGGTGATCCGTCTGGCCGAGATCTATCTGACCTACGCCGAGGCCTGCATGCACCTGAACCAGTCGCCCAAGGGTCTGCCTTATCTGAAACTGCTGGCCGAGCGTGCCGGCGTGGCCGCCCCGAACGATTACGACCAGGATTACCTCCTCGCCGAGCGTGCGCGCGAGCTGATGTGGGAGAGCCATCGCCGGACCGACCTGATCCGCTTCGGCAAATTCACCTCGGGCACTTTCCTGTGGCCCTACAAGGGCGGCGACTCCTTCGTGGGACAGAGCTTCCCCGAGTACAAGAAGCTCTTCGCCATCCCGGCGTCGCAGCTGCGTGCCAACCCCAACCTGTACAACCCCGAGGGCTATTGATTCTAACGCTTAAAAACAAAGAATGATTATGAAACTCTTGAAACATATCATGTCCTTTGCGGCCGCTGCCGGAATGCTTTCGGCATGTACGTCCGACCTGGATACGGTGGAGGTGCTTCCTATCGAGAATGCCGTTCCCGCCACGATCCACGAACTGTCCGAGGATATCGTCATTACGGCAGACAACCAGGAGGAGGAAGTGGTCTTCTCGTGGGACGCCGCCGATTTCGGCGCCCGAACCCAGATCGCCTACTCGGTGCTGGCTGCCTACGAGGGTACGACCGTGACGCTCTTCAGCGGCATCTCGTCGACCTCCTACGCCATGACCAAAGGGGTGCTGAACAACCGCGTGGCGCTGCCCGTCGAGGAGGGCGGTCTGGGCCTTCCGCTCGATGAGGCCGCTCCCGTGGAGTTCTTCGTAGGGGCTACGGTGGGCTCGACCTACGGCACCGTCTTCTCCAACATCATCACGGTGAACGTCACCACGACCGCTGCCGAGAAGCAGTACCCCGTCGTCTGGATTATCGGCGACTACTGCGGCTGGAACCACGGCGCTTCGCAGCTCCTCTACAGCTTTACCGAGGACGAGGTGAACTACGAAGGCTTCATCGACTTCGGCGACAAGGCCGCCAACGGCTTCAAGCTGACCGGTGTGGGCGGCTGGGACGACTCCTGCAACTGGGGTACCGACGGCGATGCTCCGGCTCCTGCCGATGAGGCTGCATCCATTACGCTGATCTCGTCCGGCGGTTCGGGCAACATCTCCTGCTATTCGAAGCGTTTCTACAACTTCGCGTTCAACAAGTCGACCCTCACGCTGGAGGTGAAGAACAGCTTCGACCAGTTGGGTATCGTCGGCGACGGCGTGGGCAGCTGGGAGAACGACCTGGTGATGGACTTCAACCCCGAGAAGCGCCGCTTCTGGGTCGATGCCGACCTGGTGGCCGGTGAGATCAAGTTCCGCGCCGATGCCGACTGGGCAGTGAACTGGGGCGGCAGCGACGGCAAACTGGAGTCCGGCGCCGCCAATATCAAGGTCGAGGCCGGTCAGGTGCGTATCTACGCTTACCTGAGCGATTCGAACGACCTCCGCTACGAACTCGACGCCAAGATGTACGGCAAGGACGAAGTGTCCGGCGGCGGTGGCGAGGAGCCC
Source organism: uncultured Alistipes sp. (assembly GCA_910577475.1). Taxonomy (GTDB): domain Bacteria; phylum Bacteroidota; class Bacteroidia; order Bacteroidales; family Rikenellaceae; genus Alistipes. Next base: position 87,283 of record CAJTLJ010000003.1, on the reverse strand, counting down.
GGTCCCGACGAGCCCGAAACGCCCGAGGAGAAGCCGAACCTCTGGGAGGTGATCGGCGAGGTGAACCAGACCAAGTGGGAGGCCAGCTGGATCAGCGGCGCCGCCTATATGGTCGAGGTGGGCCCCGGCGTGTGGTACAGCGACTTCATCGAGATCGGCGGCGAGTTCAAGTTCCGCTTCAACAACGACTGGAACCAGAACCTGGGCAAGGGTGCCGACGACCTCGTGACCGACGCACCCTATGCGGGCGTAGCCGACGGCGGCAATTTCTCGCTCGCTCCCGGCAGCTATCAGTTCGCCCTCTATACCGAGACCAACACGATCTACGCCTTCAGTGCCGATGCCGAGGCGTGGGGTGTGATCGGCAGCATCGCCGGCGACAGCTGGTCGCACAACTGGACGTTGTTCGAATCGAACGGCATGCTGGCTATCAAGGGCGTGCAGCTGACCGCCTCGACCGAATTCAAGTTCCGCAAGGGCACCGACTGGAACGTGAACTTCGGCTACGGTGCCGTGACGCCGAACTCGGTGGTCGACGGTGCGAACGGCGGCGACAACATTACGGTTGCCGAGGAGGGCGTTTACGACCTCTATCTCGATGCCGATGCCGGGAAGTGCTACTTCATGAAGGCAGGCGTCGATCCGTCGACGGCTACGGCTCCCGGCAAGGTCGAAATCGATTTGACGGGCTACGCCTGGGGCATCTGCGGTACGATCACCGGCTGGGCCGAGGGCGCCGACATCGCGCTGACGGCCGAGGGCGACTATGCCGTTGCCCGCGGGGTCACCGTCACCACGGCCGACGAGTTCAAGGTGCGTGCCGACGGCAAGTGGGACCTGAGCTACGGCAGCGACACGGTGGTCGAGATCGGCCGGGGCGTCGAACTCACCAAGACCCAGACCAACATCAAGATCTCGGCGAACGGTACCTACGACATCTACTTCGGGCTGAAGAGCGCCTGCCTCTATGTGATGGAGGAGGGTGCCGCCCCCGCATTGTAATCCGGGTTTTCCCGGCGGAGCGTGAACGGATCCGCCGGGAGAATCTTTTTGGCTGGCGCACCTTGACCGGTACGCCAGCCCCGCGAAAAGAGCAATCAAAACGAAAAACGCAATGAAAAGATTCTACACTCTTCTGCTGCTTCTGTGGACCGCATGGACCCTCTGCGCCTGCGGCGGAAGCGACGATCCCGATCCCGCACCGGTAGGGGCCTCCCTGTCGGCCACGCCGACCGAACTGACCTTCGCGGCCGAAGGCGGCGAACAGATCGTCGATCTGCGCACCTCGGCCGGATCGTGGTCGCTGCGGCGTGCGGCCGATGCGTCGTGGCTCACCCTCTCCGCCGAAGGGGGGCACTCTTCGGCCTCCTCGGTGCGGGTGCGTGCCGCCGCCAACGAGGGCGAGGCCCGTTCGACGGAACTGATCCTCTCGGCTCCCGGAGCGGTCGATGTCCCGATCTCCGTGCGGCAGGAAGCCGGGTCGGGCATCCCTGCGGGCGATTTCAAGCCCGTCGAGGCCGAACCCCGCGCCTGGGATGGCGAGAAGCGGGCCGACATCTCCTATCAGCTGCTGGTCTACTCCTTCGCCGATAGCGACGGCGACAAGTGGGGCGACTTCAAGGGCATCGAGGCGAAGCTCGACTACCTGAACTCGCTGGGCGTATCGGCCATCTGGCTCTCGCCGATCCATCCGGCCGACTCCTACCACGGCTACGACGTGACCGACTACACCGCCGTCAATCCGCAGTACGGAACGATGGCCGACTTCGAGTCGCTCGTGCGCGCCGCCCATGACAAGGGCATCAAGGTCTATATCGACTATGTGCTGAACCACACCGGCAAGGGGCACCCCTGGTTCAAGGCCGCCTGCTCGTCGGAGGAGAGCCCCTATCGCAGTTACTACATCTTCTCGCAGGACCCGGCGTCGGACATCGCCGCCGGACGAATCCCGATGATCGCCTCCGAGGGGGCGGGCAGCTACAATTCGGGCGAGTGGTTCACCGCTCCCGTCGCTTCGGCCTCGGGCCCTCACCGCTATCGCTTCGTGCTCGACTGGTCGAATGCCTCGGCGCCCACGGTGACCGTGACGGAGACGACAGATGCGCCCGATGCCGCCAATCCGGACACCTCGGCGACCGATGCCCGCTATCTCTATTTCGGGAAGCAGAAATGTCTGAAATTCTATGCGAAGGGGAACGGACGCTACGAACTGGTGGTCGATTTCGAGTCGGCCTGGGGATTCCTGATCCGCACCTCCGCCACCTCGTGGGCGGCCGGCACGAAATGGGGCGCCCCCTCGACGAGCCGGCGCGTGAAGCTGGGCGAGCCCTTCGCGCTGAACTCCTCGACGGCGGCCGACATCCTCTTCGAGGACATGCAGATCTGGCAATTCCACTCGAACTTCTACTCGGAGTGGATGCCCGACCTGAACTACGGCCCTGTCGCATCGTGCCGTGAATCGGAGCCCTACAAGGCGCTGGTGGCGGCTGCGAAGGGGTGGATCGACCGCGGCGTGGACGGTTTGCGTCTGGATGCCGTGAAGCACATCTACCACAACCAGACCTCGGATGAGAACCCGACCTTCCTGCGCACCTTCTACGACGAATTGAACGACTACTTCCACCGGAGCCGCACCGACGACATCTACATGGTGGGCGAGGCCCTCTCGAGCGCTTCGGAGGTGGCTCCCTACTATCAGGGGCTGCCGGCCATGTTCGAGTTCGACTTCTGGAACCGGCTGGAGTGGGCCATCAACAACGGCACGGGGTGCTATTTCCTGAACGACATTCTGAGCTACCGCCAGCGCTATGCCGCCTATCGGCCCGACTTCATCGAGGCTACCAAGCTCTCGAACCACGACGAGGACCGCACCCGCTCGAAGCTGGGCGAGTCGGCCGAGAAGTCGAAGCTGGCCGCCGCCGTGCTGCTCACCTCCGCCGGCTCTCCTTATATATATTACGGCGAGGAGATCGGCATCTACGGCATGAAGACGCGCGACGACCAGTTCGTCCGCAGCCGCATGCTGTGGGGCGACGGCTACACGACCTCCTACACCTCCAACGTCGACACGAAGATGGAGGCCGAGGTGGGCACGGTCGCCGCGCAGTCGGCCGATCCGGCCTCGATCTGGACGGTTTACCGCGACTTTACCGCGCTGCGCAACACCTATCCCGCGCTGGCTTGCGGCGAGGCGACGCCCCATGCCGTCTATAACCACACGAATGCCGGAGCCAAGAGCGTGGCGGCGTGGTATCGCGAGTCTGCCGGCGAGAAACTGCTGGTGCTCCATAATTTCGGCGCCGCATCGGTCGACGTGACCCTTGCGGACGATCTGAAGGCGGCCGTCGGCGTGCAGGGCAGCGTGCTGTCGGCAACGACGGAGGAGCGGACCGTCGTCCGCATGGGGGCCTGGTCGTCGGTGGTATTCCTCTTGTAACAACCTGAAAACATCGCATGAATATGAAACCTCTATTGCTTGCCTGCTGCGGTCTGATGCTTCTCGCGGGGTGTCAGTCGCGACTTTTCCGGGACGTACCGGCCGACGGCAACGGACAACCGGTCTATCCGCTTCGTCTGCATGAGAATCCGCAAAGGGTCCTGCTGACCGACTACTATCCCCGCTGGGAGGAGGCCGACTCCGTGACGGGCCGCGACGGCATCGTCGTGACGGCTGCGGCCGACGACTGGAGCGCCTTCGATGTTGCGGCTCCCGACGAACTGCGGCTGTCGACCCTCGACGTATGGCGCGGGGGCCGGAGCCTCTCGATCGTCGTGCTGAAGGGCGAACACGATCCCTCGTGCCGGATGTACACTGCCGGGGCCATGCTCAAGGTGGTGACGGTGGCTGCCGAACAGCGGCCCGAACGGATCGTCGCCATGTGGCAGAACTGCCGCCTGCCCGACGACGGGATCGTCTCCGTCGAGGGGGCTTTCGGGGTGATCGTCCCGAAGGATGCCCGGGAGACGGAGCGCTCCTGCCTGCGCATCTATGCCGCCGGCGAGAAGGGGCTCTACAACGACGTACTGGTGCCGCTCTCCTACGGCCGGATCGTCCGCGACCCGAAGCAGTTGAACCGCCACGACCCGCAGACCCAGGTGCTCTACTCGCTGATGATCGACCGTTTTCAGAACGGGAACCCGGCGAACGATGCGCCGCTGAACCGTCCGGACGTCCGCCCCGAGGTGGACTACATGGGCGGCGACCTGAAGGGCATCACCGACAAGATCGAGGAGGGATTCTTCGACGATCTGGGGGTGACGACGATCTGGATCTCCCCCGTGACGCAGAATCCGCGCGACGCCTGGGGGCAGAACGTCGATCCCGACACCAGATTTTCGGGCTATCACGGCTACTGGCCGATCTACACCACCCGGATCGACAACCGCTTCGGCACGGATGCCGAACTCAGGGAGCTGCTTGCCACGGCCCACGACCACGGCATGAATGTCATTCTGGACTACGTCGCCAACCACCTGCACATCGACTCCCCCGTCCTGCAGGAGCACCCCGACTGGACGACCTCGATGTATCTGCCCGACGGACGCCGCAACCTGGAACTCTGGGACGAGCAGCGGCTCACCACCTGGTTCGACGTCCATATCCCGACGCTCGACCTGGAGCGCGAGGAGGTGTGCGACCCGATGACCGATTCGGCACTCTACTGGGTGGCGAACTACGATTTCGACGGTTTCCGCCACGACGCCTGCAAGCACATTCCCGAGAACTACTGGCGGATGCTCTGCCGCAAGATGAAGAGCCGATTCCCCGACCGGCAGCTGTGGCAGATCGGCGAGACCTACGGCTCGCCCGAGCTGATCGGCTCCTACGTGAAGAGCGGTATGATCGACGCGCAGTTCGACTTCAATTTCTACCATACGGCCATCGACGTCCTGCGCGAGGATGCCCCCCTGAAGCGCATCGCCGATGAGGTGGCGACCTCGGAGGCGGCCTACGGCTCGCACCACACGATGGGCAACATCACCGGCAACCACGACAAGGCCCGCTTCATCTCGCTGGCCGGCGGAGCCCTCTCGCCCTGGGAGGACCACAAGCAGGCGGGATGGCACCGGGAAGTGGGGGTGGGCGACCCCGTCGGCTACCGGAAGCTGGCGCTGCTGCAGGCGCTCATCATGACCCTGCCCGGCGTTCCCTGCATCTATCAGGGCGACGAGTACGGCCAGCCCGGAGCGAACGATCCGGACAACCGCCACATGATGCGTTTCGACGGCTATGACGAGGCCGAGCAGGCGCAGCGGGAGCTGACGCGCGAGCTGATCGCCCTGCGCCGCGGCTCCATGCCCCTGCTCTACGGCGACCTGATTACGCTGCATACCGAGGGCAACTGCTGGGTATTCGTCCGCGAATACATGGGCGAATATGTGGTGGCGGCCTTCAACAACGGCGCCTCGGCCTGCGGGGCGAGCTGCACGATTCCCGCCGGATTCCCCCTCTCCCGACCGATGGAGTCCCGTTTCGGGTCGGAATTCGGATTCGATGCCGAGACCCGCACGCTGACCCTCCGCCTGGAGCCCTATTCGTTCGAACTGCTGACTGCCTTGAATCCCAAAACCAAATGAATATGAAATCCGTAACCTTATTTTCGCTGCTTGCCCTGCTCATGACGGGCTGCGGCACCCCGAAGCCGGCCGAGACGCCGGCCCATCCCGAGTGGAGCTACCGCTCGGTGGTCTATGAACTCAACGTGCGTCAGGCTACGCCCGACGGAACCTTCGCCGCTGCCGCCGACCGGCTGCCCGCCCTGAAGGAGCTGGGCGTCGACATCGTGTGGTGCATGCCGATCTATCCCATCGGCACCCAGGGGCGCAAGGGGACGCTGGGCTCCTACTACGCCATCTCGGACTACTGCGACGTGAATCCCGAGTTCGGTACGCTGGCCGACTTCGACGCCTTCCTGAACCGGGCCCATGAGCTGGACATGAAGGTCATTCTGGACTGGGTGGCCAACCACACCTCGCCCGATTCGAAGTGGGCGCAGGAGCACCGGGACTGGCATCTGCGCGACTCGCTGGGCAACACCGTCGTGGAGTACGACTGGACCGACATCGCCAAGCTGGACTACGGAAACCGCGACATGCGCCGCGCCATGACGGATGCCATGCACTTCTGGGTGGACCGGGGGGTCGACGGCTTCCGCTGCGACATGGCTATGCTGGTGCCCATCGACTTCTGGCAGACGTCCTTCGCCGAGCTGAAGGAGAAGCGCCCCGACCTCTATCTGCTGGCCGAGGGCGAGAGCGCCGAGCTCCACGACCGGGCCTTCGACGCCACCTACACCTGGGAGCTGCACCATCTGCTGAACGACGTGGCACAGGGCAAGAAAGGGGTGGCCGAGCTGAAGGCCTATCTGGCTGCCGATGCCGAAAAGATGCCCCGCGAGGCGATGCGTCTGATGTTCACCTCGAACCACGACGAGAATTCGTGGGCCGGCACCGAGTTCGAGCGCATGGGCGATGCCGTCCGGGCGATGGCCGTGCTCTGCTTTACGCTGCCCCAGGGTCAGCCGCTGATCTACACGGGTCAGGAGGTGGGCTACGACCACCGCTTCGAGTTCTTCGAGAAGGACCCCATGCCCGTGACCGAGGCCAACGAATTCACCGCGTTCTACCGTTCGCTCTGTGCGCTGCGTCACGATAACGAGGCGCTGGCCGCCGGCGAGCGGGGCGGCGCGTTCCGCTACCTGGAGGGGATGCCCGACGGGGTGCTGGGCTTCGTGCGCGAAACGGACGGCAACCGGGTGAACTGCCTCGTGAACCTTACCCCCGAACCGGTCGAGGTGAAGGGTTCGTGCAGCGGCGGAGACTGTCTGGCCGAGCATCTGACCGTCGGCGACGGTACGCTGCAACTGGGCGGCTGGGGCTATTGCGTCTGGACCGAATAGCCGGGCCTCAGCTGTCGGAAAGTGAAAATTTTGGTTATATTTGTAATCGAAATTTTCACTTTTTTTGCAAGAACACCATGAAATCCGATACGATGCAACACCCCGCATGGGCATACGATGCCGTCCTCTATGAAATGAATGTGCGCCAGCTGACCCCCGAGGGTACGCTGAAGGCCGCCGCCGGAAAGCTCGAATTCCTGCACGGAATGGGGGTGGATGCCGTGTGGCTGATGCCGATCCATCCGATCGGCGAGGCGGGGCGCAAGGGGGCGCTGGGCTCCTACTACTCCATTCGCGACTACTGCGCCGTGAATCCCGAGTTGGGCACGCTGCGCGATTTCGACGCCTTCGTCCGCAAGGCCCACGAGCTGGGAATGAAGGTGCTGCTGGACTGGGTGGCCAACCACACGGCCCGCGATGCGAGGTGGATCGACGAAAAACCGGCCGACTGGTACGAGCGCGACGCCGACGGTGCCCCCGCCGTACCCTGGGACTGGACCGACACGGCGAAGCTGAACTACGCCAATCCCGACGTCTGGAGCGGACAGATCGACTCCATGCGCTTCTGGGTGGAGCGGGGGGTCGACGGATTCCGCTGCGACATGGCTATGCTGGTGCCCATTGAGTTCTGGCACCGGGCGGCGCGCGAGCTGCGGAGGGCGAAGCCCGATCTTTTCCTGCTGGCCGAGGCTGAGGAGCGGAACCTCTTCGACGGAGGTACCTTCGACGCCTGCTATGGCTGGGAGGTGCACCACCTGATGAACGACATCGCCCGGCAGCAATGCCGGCTCCATCCGCTGCGCGACTGGCTCTATGCCGACCGGGACCGCTATCCCCGTTCGGCCGTCCGGCTGATGTTCACCTCGAACCACGACGAGAACTCCTGGTCGGGCAGCGAGCAGAGCCGTATGGGTGCCGCCGCGGAGATCATGTCCGTGCTGACGTTCCTCTGGCCCCAGGGGCTGCCGCTGATCTATACGGGTCAGGAGGTGGGCTACGACCACCGGTTCGAGTTCTTCGACCGGGACCCGATTCCGGCCGGCCTCTACCGCGAGAACGAGACGACGCGGCGCTATCGCCGGCTGGCCGCCCTGAAGCGCGAGAATCCCGCGCTGAGGTCGGGCGAGCGGGGCGGCGAGGTGATCGAGATCCGCAACAACGCGGAGGACTGCCTCTTCTCCTGGGTGCGCGAGGCCGAGGGCAATCGCGTGGTCGCCCTGCTGAACCTATCGCCCTATGCCATCTTCGCCGACTTCGATACGGGCATCTATGCCGGCGAATATACCGATGCCCTGACCGGCGAGCCTGCCGGGCTGCCGTCGCACGTCGCGTGCGGCATGGCTCCCTGGAGCTACCGGATACTGACCCGAAACCTGTAAACAGAAACCTGAAATTCATGAAAAAAATCTTCATATCCCTTGCAGCCATGAGCCTCGTCTCCTGCTTCTCCTCGCCCTCGCCCGCGTCCGACGCCGTTGCCGACAACGACGGCCGCGTCGTGCGGATGGAACCCCTGTCCTGGTGGACGGGGATGCGCACGCCGCTGCAACTGCTCGTCTATGGTCCCGACATCTCCGCCTGCGAGGTCGAGGTGGCTGGCGACTGCCCCGGACTCTCCGTCGCGGGCACGCACCGGGCCGACAGTCCGAACTATCTGTTCGTCGACGTGAAGGTCGACCCCAAGGCCGAGCCCGGCACCTATTATTTCATCTTCTCGCGCGAGGGGGCCGAGCCTTTCAAGGTCCCCTATGAGATCGCGGCACGACGCGAAGGGTCGCGCGAACGGGAGAGCTTCACCACGGCCGACATGATCTATCTGGTGATGCCGGACCGCTTCGCGGACGGCGACCCCTCGATCGACTCGACGGACGACACGGCCGAGAAGGCGGCCCGTTCGGAGTTCTTTGGCCGTCACGGCGGAGACCTGCAGGGCATGATCGACCACCTGGACTACATCGCCTCGGTGGGGGCGACGACCGTCTGGTCGACCCCGCTGCTGCTCGACGACGAGCCCGTGCAGTCCTATCACGGCTACGCCTGCGGAGACTACTACCGCATCGATCCGCGCTTCGGCACCAACGAGCTCTACCACACCTACGTCGCGGAGTGCCACAAGCGCGATTTGAAGGTGGTGATGGATATCGTTACCAACCATTGCGGCATTTCGCACTGGTGGATGAAGGATCTGCCCTTCGCCGACTGGGTGCACCGATTCCCCGAGTTCACCCGCACGAACAACCTCTTCTCCGCCAACATGGACCCCAACGCGTCGCAATACGACCTGCATGTGCAGGAGAGCGGCTGGTTCGACACCTCGATGCCCGACATGAACCTCGACAACCCCTATCTGCTGCACTACTTCAAGCAGTGGGCCGTGTGGTGGATCGAGTGGGCCGATCTGGACGGTCTGCGGGTCGACACCTATCCCTACAACGAGAAGGCGCCCATGAGCAGCTGGTGCGAGGCCGTGCGGGCCGAGTATCCGAACATCAACATCGTGGGCGAGTGTTGGACGGGCAGCATCCCCCAGCTGGCCTACTGGCAGGGAGGGAACCCCAATCGGGACGGATTCGATTCGCACCTCCCCTCCATCATGGACTTTCCGCTGCGCGACGCCATCTGCTCCGCTCTGCCGAGCGACTCGCTGCGCTGGGGCGAGGGGATGATCCGGGTGTATGAAACCCTCTCCCACGACTTCGTCTATCACGACCTTTCGAAGATGATGATCTTCGCGGGCAACCACGACACGGAGCGCATCGGCGACATCGTGCGCAAGAATCCCGACCGGGCCAAGCTGTCGATGGCGCTGCTGGCTACGATGCGCGGCATTCCCCAGATTCTCTACGGCGAGGAGCTGATGCTCACCTCGGCCGACCTCAGCCAGGGGCACGGCGGTCTGCGCGTCGACTTCCCCGGCGGCTGGGCGGGCGATCCCGTGAACCTCTTCGACCCCGACCAGCGCGATCCGGTGCAGCGCGGGGTGTTCGACTACACGCAGCGGCTGTTCCAGTGGCGCAAGACGAAGCCGGTGATCCATCATGGCCGCACGCTCCACTTCGCCGACCGGGCCAACACCTACGCCTATTTCCGCTACGACGATACGGATGCCGTCTTCGTCTTCGTCAACAATTCGCGCGGCCGCAAGACGGTGCCCTGGTCGCACTACGCCGAGATCACGGAGGGGCTGCACGACGGACGCGACGTGGTGACCGGCGAACCCTGTACGGTGAGCGACACGACCACCGTCGCCGGCCGCTCGGCCCTTATCGTGGAGTTCAGGCGGTAGCCGCAGACTTCCGAAGCAAAGAGAGACCCCGCCGATCATGTCGGCGGGGTCTCTCTTTGTCCGGCTCGCTTGCGGGGAAGGAATGGTCCTCGCGGAAGTCTAAATAGACCTTATAATGCTATCTACTCGGAAATGGATATTTGATACGAATCATCTGTATAAATATTTTGAAACAGCGTATTTTCGTAGATAGTTATCTTTTCACCCTTTAGGCATAAGAAAAATAGTCCGGGTAAAAAGAAAGGAATGCCGACTCCGAGTCCGATACCTAATGCGGCACCTTTTCGCGATTCTCCCTCCTTATAATATCCTCCCCGGAGTTTGATCGTCTGACCATCAACGGTTGTCGTTGTCATACAGGATAATTTGACCGAAGCGGGTTTGCCTACGCCCCGAGCCTTTTGTATCTGGGTATCCAAAATAACTGGAGTCCCCTGTCGGATTAGAATATGGGTGCCGCTGTCGTTTCGGATATCGATATCGACAACGGCTGCAGGCTCTATTTGGGAGGTTGAATTGCTGTAAATGCGGGTCGTTAGTCTTACGGGGATATTTTTCCCGGCTGGCAAACTCGCTTTCGTTTGGGCATTAGCGATACCACCAATTGCTATTGAAGCAAAAACGAATAAAAATAATTTCTTCATGTCGTGGTAGTTTTTATCGATATTAGAATGTCGGTTTGTTTCGCTATTGGATTCAATGTGTGCCGTTTGGTCGAATGTCGTTATGGCAAAGTTAATGAAAATTATTTATTGTTTTTGAATGGGGAATCTGAAATTTCCGTGAATAAAATTCGAAAAGAGTTTTTGGGTATTGGAATAGGGAAGATATTCGATTGTTGAAAACTTTTGCCGGCGAAAAGATGTTTTTTCGGGTAAAAATGCGTAATTTTGCCCTATTCGGGTGAAATGCGTTCGCGGGAATCGGGCGGACGTACTGATAACGATAGATTCGGATCATGCTCAGTTTGCTTTTATACCTCTATGCCATCGTCATCTGCACGCTCTTTCTGATCGTGTCGGCCCTCGTGCTGGTTGTGACGTGGCCTTTCGACAAGTCGCGCCGGGCGGTGCACGAACTTTCGCGCGTGCTGGTGCACCTCTTTTTCGGCGTGCCCCCCTTCTGGCGCTTCCGGGTGGAGGGGCTGGAGCATGTCGACCGGAGCCGCTCCTACGTCATCGTGCTGAACCATCAGGCGATGACCGATATTCCGGCCCTTTACTGCGTGCCGCTCAACTTCCGCTGGGTCTCCAAGCGCGAGGTGTTCCGCATCCCCTTCTTCGGCCAGTTCCTGCGTCTGCACGGCGATATCTGCATCGACCGCGGACACGCCTCGGAGGCGATGGAGCAGCTGCTGCGCGACGGCCGGCTGTGGATCTCGCGCGGGGCGTCGGTGGCGATATTCCCCGAAGGGACCCGCTCGAAGGACGGGGAGATCCATCGCTTCAAGGCCGGAGCTTTCGAGCTGGCCCGCAAGGCCGGGGTGGAGATTCTGCCCGTGGTGCTGGACGGCACGACGACGCTCGTGAAGCGGAACCGGCTGTTCAACTGGCGCAACACGATCCGGGTGAAGGTGCTGGCTCCCGTGCCCGCCGGGCAGGTAGCCGCAACGGATACGAAGGAGCTGATGGCCGGTGTGCGCGAACGGATGGTCGGAGCGCTGGAGGCGATCAGAAACGAAAATAAAGTGGGGTAGAGATACTCCGGTTGAGGATATATGGCTGATTTATTGAATAATACGAACAACAATTACGGCGACGACGCCATCGTCACCCTCTCGCCGCGCGAGCATATCCGGCTGCGTCCGGGCATGTATATCGGCAAGCTGGGCGACGGCTCGCAGGCCGACGACGGTATCTACGTGCTTATCAAGGAGGTGGTGGACAACTCGGTGGACGAGTTCATCATGGGCGCCGGACGTCAGGTGGAGATCACCATCGAGGACAATCGGGTCTCGGTGCGCGACTACGGACGCGGCATCCCCCTGAAGTCGCTCTCGGCGGCCGTCAGCGAGATGAACACCGGCGGCAAGTACGGCGGCGAGGCCTTCAAGAAGACCGTGGGTCTGAACGGCGTGGGCGTCAAGGCCGTGAACATGCTCTCGAGCGAATTCACCGCCCGTTCGGTGCGCGACGGCGAGGCCCATACGGTGACCTTCGCCAAAGGGATCGAGCAGAGCGACCGCTGGGAGAGCGGCGTGCAGGAGAAGAACGGCACCTTCATCTCGTTCCGCGTGGACGAGGAGGTGTTCGGCCCCTACGCCTACAACATGGAGTACGTGGAGCAGATGGTGAAGAACTACACCTATCTGAACCTCGGCCTCACCTTCCGGCTGAACGGCAAGTCCTACGTCTCGAAAAACGGTCTGCTCGACCTGCTGAACGAGAACATGACCGAGGAGCCTCTCTACAAGCCCGTCCACCTCTCGGGCGAGGATATCGAGGTCGCCATTACCCACGGAACGGGCTACGGCGAGAGCTATTTCTCGTTCGTGAACGGCCAGTACACCTCGCAGGGCGGCACCCATCAGGCGGCTTTCCGTGAGGCCATCGCAAAGACCATCAAGGAGTTCTATCATAAGGATTACGATCCGTCGGACATCCGCACCTCGATCATCGCCGCCATATCGGTGAAGGTGACCGACCCGGTCTTCGAGTCGCAGACCAAGATCAAGCTGGGTTCGAAGGAGATCGAGCCGGGCGTATCGATGCGCAATTTCGTGGTCGACTTTCTGGGCAAGCACCTCGACGACTACCTGCACAAGAATCCCGAGACGGCGCAGGTGCTCCAGAAGAAGATCGTCGACAACGAGAAGGAGCGCAAGGCCATTTCGGGCGTGCAGAAGAAGGCGCGCGAGGTAGCCAAGCAGGTGTCGCTGAACAACAAGAAGTTGCGCGACTGCAAGGTCCACCTCACGGACAAGCACGAGCTGGCCGAGCAGTCGATGATCTTCATCACGGAGGGTAACTCGGCCTCGGGGTCCATCACGGCCAGCCGCGACGTGCGGACGCAGGCGGTCTTCTCGCTGCGCGGCAAGCCGCTGAACTGCTTCGGACTGACGAAACGGGTGGTTTACGAGAACGAGGAGTTCAACCTGCTGCAGGCGGCCCTCAATATCGAGGAGGACATGGAGAACCTGCGCTACAACAAGGTCATCATCGCGACCGATGCCGATGTGGACGGCATGCACATCCGGCTGCTGCTGACCTCGTTCTTCCTGCAATTCTTCCCGGACGTGATCCGTTCGGGACACCTCTATATCCTGCAAACGCCCCTGTTCCGCGTGCGTAACAAGCGGGAGACCCACTACTGCTATTCGGAAGATGAGCGGCTGAAGGCGATAGAGAAGTGCGGAGCGGCGGCCGAGATCACCCGTTTCAAAGGTTTGGGCGAGATCTCGTCCGACGAGTTCAAGAACTTCATCGGCGAGACCATGCGGCTGGACAAAGTGCGCCTGACCAAAGACGACCCGATTCACGACCTGCTGGAATTCTACATGGGAAAGAACACCTTCGAACGTCAGGGATTCATCATCGACAACCTCCGCATCGAGGAGGACCTGGTGGAGCGCGACCTGCAATTCGAATAACCCGACCGAAAAGAGATTATGAACGACGAAAAAGAGATATTGGAGCCGGACCGGATTCCGGAAGCTGCCGGAGAGTCGCAGAGCCCGGGTTCGCCGCGGGGCGGTCGGAGCAAGTTCGACCGGCTGATGAGCGACGAGGGCAGCGTGCGCAAGTTGACGGGCATGTACAAGACCTGGTTTCTGGACTACGCCTCCTACGTGATTCTGGAGCGCGCGGTGCCCCACCTCGAGGACGGACTGAAACCGGTGCAGCGCCGCATCCTCCACGCCATGAAGAGCGTGGACGACGGCCGCTACAACAAGGTAGCCAACATCGTGGGACAGACCATGCAGTTCCACCCGCACGGCGACGCCTCGATCAAGGATGCGCTGGTGCAGCTGGGCCAGAAGGAGCTGCTGATCGACTGCCAGGGCAACTGGGGCAACATCCTCACGGGCGACGATGCCGCGGCGGGCCGTTATATCGAGGCCCGGCTGTCGAAGTTCGCGCTGGACGTGGTGTTCAACCGCAAGACGACCGAGTGGATGCTCTCCTACGACGGCCGCAAGGAGGAGCCCGTCACGCTGCCCGTGAAGTTTCCGCTGCTGCTGGCGCAGGGCACGGACGGCATCGCCGTCGGTCTGGCGTCGAAGATTCTGCCCCACAACTTCGTGGAGCTGCTCGATGCCGCCATCGCCTATCTGAAGGGGGAGGATTTCGTCCTCTATCCCGACTTCCCGACGGGCGGCACGATGGACGTGACGCGCTATAACGACGGCCTGCGGGGCGGGGCGGTGAAAGTGCGCGCACGCATCTCGAAGATCGACAAGCGGACGCTGGCTATCACCGAGATCCCCTTCACGACCACCTCCGAGTCGATCAAGGAGTCGATCAAGAAGGCCAACGAGAAGGGGAAGATCAAGATCCGCAAGGTGGACGACAATACGGCCGAGAAGGTGGAGATCATCATTCAGGTGGCCGCCGACGAGTCCTCGGACAAGACCATCGACGCCCTCTACGCCTTCACGGACTGCGAGGTGTCGATCGCCCCGAACTCCTGCGTGATCTACGACGACAAACCCCATTTCCTCGGGGTGTCGGAGATTCTGCGCCGTTCGGCCGACCACACGAAATACCTCCTCCGGCGCGAGCTGGAGATTCGGCTGGAGGAGTTGAATGCCGCCTGGCATGCCGCGTCGCTCGAGCGGATCTTCATCGAAAACAAGCTTTACCAGCTCATGGAGAAGTGCCGCACGCGCGAGGAGGCCTATGCAGCCGTCGACAAGGGGCTGGAGCCCTTCAAGAAGCTGCTGCGCCGCGAGGTGACGCTCGAGGACGTGCAGCGCCTGACGGAACTGAAGTTCATCCGCATCACCCGTTACGACGCGGAGAAGGCCGACGTCGAGATCAAGCAGATCGAGGCCGATACCGAGCAGGTGAGCTACCAGCTGGAGCATCTGGTGGAGTATACCATCGCCTACTACGAGCGGATTCGCGCGAAGTACGGCAAGGGCCGCGAGCGCCGGACCGAGATTCGCGAGTTCGATTCGATCGAGGCCACGAAGGTGGCCGTGACGAACGCCCGTCTCTACGTCGACCGGGCCGAGGGTTTCTTCGGCATCGGCAAGGCGATGAAGGATGCGGAGTTCGTCTGCGAGTGCTCCGATCTGGACGACGTGATCGTCTTCACGAAGGAGGGGCGCTACGTCATTACCAAGGTGAGCGACAAGGCTTTCTTCGACAAGGGTATCTGCCATATCGGCGTATTCCGCCGCAACGACGAGCGGACGATCTACAACGTCCTCTACCGCGACGGCAAGAACGGTCCGATACTGATGAAGCGCTGCGCCATCAAGAGCATTACGCGCGACAAGGAGTACGACATCACGAAGGGTACGCCCAAGAGCGAGATTCTTTACATGTCGGTCAACCCCAACGGCGAGGCCGAGGTGCTGAAGGTCTACTTCAAGCCACGTCCCCGCCTGAAGCGGGTGATCGTCGATCTGGATTTCTCGACGCTCGCCATCAAGGGGCGCCAGAGCCAGGGCAACCTCTTCTCGCGATACGGCATCCACAAGATCGTCCTCAAGGAGCGCGGCACCTCCACGCTCGGCGGCCAGAACATCTGGTACGACGAGGATGTCCGCCGGCTCAACGCCGACGGCCGCGGACTCCTGCTGGGCGAATTCAAGGGCGAGGACAAACTGATCGTCTGGACCTCGAAGAACCTATACTACATCACCAATTTCGATCTGGGGCAGCACTTCCCCGACGAGACGGTCCGGGTGGAGAAGTTCCGGCCCGAACGGGTCTTCAGCGTCTGCTATTTCGACCGTTCGCAGCACTACTATTACCTGAAGCGTTTCAAGGCTGAGATCAGCGACCGGATGCAGTCGTTCCTCGACGAGGAGGGGCAGGCGGAGTTCGTCTGCCTCACGGATCGCAGCGGCGCGACGCTGCGGATCACCTTCAAGGGGGCTCAGGCGACCCGCCCGGCCGAAGAGATCGCGGTGGACGACTTCGTGGGCATCAAGAGCCATCGGGCCAAGGGAAAGCGCATTTCGAACTACGACATCGACACGCTGCAGTTCATCGAGCCCGAGCTGCCGGACGAACCCGAAGAGGAGGAGCCCGAAACCCTCGACGGCGGGGAGACGGAGGGCGTAGAGTTCGCCGCGGCCGAAGAGCGGCAGGAGCCGGCCGGTGACGGTCCGGACGCCGCGGTGGATCCCGAACAGCTCGATCTGTTCTGAAACGAGACGAGACCGATGCGACCGAAGCTGCTGTTTCTGATCGGATACATGGGGTGCGGCAAGACCACCCTCGGGCGGAAAACGGCCGCCCGGCTGGGGTGGGAGTTCCTCGACACCGATCAGGAGGTCGAGCGCCGCGAGGAGGCCTCGGTGAACGAGATCTTCAGCTACGCCGGCGAGGACTATTTCAGGCAGTGCGAGCGGAGCGTGCTCGATGCGGTGATCGCCGACGGAAAGTCGAAGGTGGTCTCCACGGGGGGCGGTCTGCCGATGTACGGGGACAACATGGAGCGGATGAACGCCGCGGGCCTGACGGTCTATCTGCGGCGCTCGGCCGAGAGGATCGCTTCGCGGCTCACCCCCTACGGACGGGCCAAGCGGCCGAAGCTGCGCGGGTTGAGCGACGGGGAGCTCGTCGATTTCATGAAGCGCAACATGGCCGAGCGAGCGCCCCGTTACGAGCAGGCGCAGCTGGTGTTGGACGGCGACCGCCTCTCCGATGCCGAGATGGTCGAACGGATACGGACAAGGATCGATAGCGATGAATGACTCTCCCATAGGTGTTTACGACTCGGGGTTGGGCGGACTGACCGTCTGGCGCGAGCTGCGGCGTCTGCTGCCGCACGAATCACTTCTTTTCCTGGGGGACGGCAAGAACTGCCCCTACGGCGCCCGTCCGCGCGAGGAGATCTGCCGGCTGGCGGACGAGGCGGTCGGCCGGCTGGTCGCGCTGGGGTGCAAACTGATCGTCGTCGCCTGCAATACGGCGACGGCTGCCGCCATCGATTTCCTGCGCGCGAAATACGCTTCGCTCCCCATCGTCGGCATGGAGCCGGCCGTGAAGCCTGCCTGCCTGCACACCCGAAGCGGGGTGGTGGGGGTGCTGGCTACCGAGCGGAGCTTGGACGGCGAGCTGTTCCGCCGGACGGCGGCCCGATACGGCCGCGACGTGGAGATCGTGACCCTGCCGGGCCGCGGGTTCGTGGAGCTGGTGGAGAGCGATCTGGAGGATTCGCCCGCCGCCGAGGCCTGCGTGCGGCCGCTGGTGGAGGAGATGATCGGCCGCGGGGCCGACCAGATCGTGCTGGGGTGCACGCACTATCCCTTTCTGCGCGCTACGATAGAGCGCATAGCCGCCGGACATGGGGTCGAGATCGTCGATCCGTCGCCGGCCGTCGCCCGTCGGGTCGAGCAGCTGCTCGACCAGGGGGCGCTGCGAGCCGCTCCCGACGCCGAACCCGTGCTGGAGTTCATCACCTTCGCCGACGAGGATTACCGGCTGAAACTGAAGCGAAAGGCCGAGGCGGTAGATCCGCTGCGGTAGTTTTTGCCTCGGCCGATTTTCGATTCTCGTATATTTTTCCTACCTTCGCTCGGTAGAATCTTCTGACAAGTATGGCTATTCAAAACAGAACTTCCGATAAAAATACGCGGGAGACGGTCGAACGTTCGAACCGCGACAGTCTGAGGTGGGCTGCGGGGTTGGCACTCTTCTTCACGGGCATCTTCGCCGTCGCCTCCGTCCTTTTCTATTTCGGTGACTGGCAGGCCGACTTCAGCGTGCTGCACGGTATCGGCAGCGAGGATCCCCGCTACGAAGAGACGGTGGACAACCCGTGCGGATATGCCGGGGCCTGGCTGGCCGAGCAGATCGTCGGCCGGTCGTTCGGACTGTTCGGAATCATCCTGCCCCTGATCGTCGCGACGCTGGGGCTGCGGATCATCCGCGGCCGCCGGCTCCGGATCAACCACTCGCTGCTCAGCGCCGTTCTGATTCTGGTGCTGGGGTCGCTGACGCTGGGCTTTGCCTTCGGCGTGCAGTGGAATACCTTCAACTCGGGGTGGGGCGGTGCCTACGGCATCGAGCTCTCAAGGATGCTCGAGGGGGTTATCGGAAGCGTGGGAATGATTATCCTGCTGGCCGGAGGGTGGATTCTGATCGGGGTGTTCATCAACCGCAACTTCATCAATACGGTCAACTCGGCCGGAAACGCCGTGGTGGGACAGGGTGGCAAGCTGGTCGATACGCTGCGCCGCAAGACCCTGCGGCGGGACGGGGAGCCGCTTCCCGTAGAGCCCGAGCCTGTGCCGGAGCCCGCGGCCGACCCCCCGGTGCCCCTCACTCGTCCCGAGGTTGCGGCGGAGCCCGCTCCGATGCCGCCGGCCGATCCCGAGCCGTTCGACGAGCAGCATCCGACGGTCGTGCTGCCCCCGCCCGCACCCCGCATCATGCCCGATCCGGTCGTTGCGGAGCCTTCGGAGCCGATCGACCTGTTCGAGGAGCGCCGGGGCGATATGGACCAGCTCGAAGAGGAGCTTCGCCGGATGGAGGCCCCGCTGCGCGCTGCGGTCGCTGCGGACGAGGAGGACCCTTTCCGGGAGATTCCCGTCGAAGGCGAAGCGAGCCCCGAAGAGCCGGCCGAAACGGTCGGGGAGCCGTCGCCCGCGGATGAACCGTTCCCGGAGGGGGAGGACCCGTTCCGCGAGATCGTGCTGCATTCCGATGCCGACGAACCGGCGGAGGAGCCGTCCGAAATCTCCGGAGAGGAGAGCGCCGGGGAGGAGCCGGCGGCCGATTGCGGGGAGGACGAGCTGGTCGTGACGGTGACGGACAACGAGGTGAAGGTGCTGGACGAGGCCGAGATCGACCAGTCGCTCTACGACCCGCTCAAGGACCTGATCTATTACAGAAAGCCCACGCCCGGCCTGCTGGAGAACTATCCGGTGGACTCGAAGGTGACCGATCAGGAGATTTTCGACAACAAGAACCGGATCAAGGAGATTCTGAACAGCTTCGGCATCCCGATCCAGAAGATCAACGCCACGACGGGCCCCACGGTGACCCTCTACGAGATCGTGCAGGGCGAGGGGGTGCGCATCTCGAAGATACAGGGGCTCGAAAACGATATTGCGCAGAGTCTCAAGGCGCTGGGTATCCGCATCATCGCACCGATTCCCGGCCGGGGGACGATCGGCATCGAGGTGCCGAATATCCACAAGCAGATCGTGCCGATGTCCGCCTCCATCTGTTCGCCCGAGTTCCAGAGTTCGAAGGCCGAGCTGCCGGTCGTGATCGGCCGCACGATCCAGAACCAGCCCTATGTCTTCGACCTGGCCAAGACCCCCCACCTGCTCGTCGCCGGTGCCACGGGACAGGGCAAGTCGGTGGGACTGAACGCCATCATCACCTCGCTGCTCTATACGAAACATCCGGCGCAGCTGAAGTTCGTGATGATCGATCCCAAGATGGTCGAGTTCTCGCTCTATGCCGGTCTGGAGATGCATTTCCTTGCCAAGATGGAGTCGGAGGAGGAGCCCATCATCACCGACCCGAAAAAGGCGGTCAACACGCTTCATGCGCTGGAGATGGAGATGGAGCAGCGGCTGGAGCTCTGCAAGAAGGCCGGCACGCGTAACATCGTGGAGTACAACGAGAAGTTCGTGAACCGGCGCCTGCTGCCGACGAAGGGGCATCGCTATCTGCCCTATATCGTCGTCATTATCGACGAGTTCGCCGATCTCATCATGACGGCCAAGGAGGTGGAGCGCCCCGTGATGCGTCTGGCCCAGAAGGCCCGCGCCATCGGCATTCACCTCATCATCGCGACCCAGCGTCCCGACGTGCGGGTCATCACGGGCGGCATCAAGGCCAATTTCCCGGCCCGAATCGCCTTCCGTGTCATGCAGATGATCGACTCGCGCACCATCATCGACCAGCCCGGAGCCCAGCAGCTGATCGGTCGGGGCGACATGCTCTTCTCGAATAACGGCGAGCTGACCCGCGTGCAGTGCGCCCTCGTGGAGACGAAGGAGGTGGAGCGCATCGTCGACTACATCTCCCGCCAGCAGGGCTATTCGGAGGCCTATCCGCTGCCCGACTACGCCCCCGAGGGCGACGGAGCGGGAATGGGCAGCGAGGAGAGCGCCGCCTCGGGCAAGGTCATTCGCTACGACGCACTCTTCGCGGAGATCGCCCGCACGGCCGTTTCGCAAGGGTCGATCTCCGTGTCGATGATTCAGCGCAACTACGAGGTGGGCTTCAACCGGGCCGGTCGCATCATGATGCAGCTTCAGGCTGCCGGGATCGTCGGCCCCCAGATGGGAGCCAAGCCGCGCGACATTCTTTTCCACGACCTGCCATCGCTCGAGGCCAAATTGCAGGATCTGGGGGTATTTTAACTGAAACGACGGATGAAGATGAAGAGATGGATATGGAGCCTGCTGGCTCTTTGCCTAGCGGTCGGAGCCCACGCAGACAACCGCTCTGCGGAGTTGCTCGCCCGACTGCAACAGTCGGTCGGGGCGATGCCTGGCTACCGGGTCGATTTTGCGGTCGAGGCGGAGGGGCACACCTTCACGGGCTACTATCGGGTCTGCGGCGACAGCTACTACATGCAGCTGGGGCAGGCCGAGGTCTATTGCGACGGCACGGTCCGCCGCGAGATCGATCCGGTGAAGCGGGAGGTCGTCGTGGATATGGTCGACCCCTCGTCGCGCAATATCCTGAACAACCCGACGCGTGCCTTTACGCTGCTCGACGGGGCTTTCGTCCACGAAACGGTCGGCGAGCGGGAGGGCGTCGCCACGCTGCTTCTCTCGCCTGCCGCGGCGAAGAGCGGCATCAGCCGGGTGACGCTGGAGCTCGATACCCGTTCCATGCGGCCGCGCACCCTGGTGTACGATGCCGACGGAGAATCGGTTACGGTCCGTATTCGGGATTTCAAGGCTGAAACGGACCCTCTGCCGGTATTCCGGCCGGAGAACTACGGCGGTTTCGAGCTGATCGATTTCCGGTAACCCGCATTTCAGGAGGCCTCGCGGGGCGGTCGCAGCGACCGCCCCGCGAGGCTTATGTTATCGGTCGTTTCGGAATATAATAAAAAATCGCTATAATTTTTTGTAAAGACCAATATTATATTTAATTTTGTCGAAGCAACGGCTGAAAAGCCATTCCTTTCACACGAAAAAGAGATAAATACGAAAAAAAATGAAAACAGCCGAGCTGCCTTGCGTGGTTCCGGTTTCGTGTTTTTTTCTTTATCTCTTATGTTTCAATTCGTGTGAAATATATGGTTCCGGAACCGCGCTTTTTTTATGGATAATTAAGAGCGTGCCATGAATAATCATTCGAATCCACCTTTGCCGGAGTTCCGGTTCGGGAATCGGAAACAGATCGGCCCGGCCTGGAAGAGATCGTTCCGGGCGAACTTTATCTCTATCATCGCGACGACCGGAGCTGTCCGTCGGAGAGCAGTCTGTGGGGCGTAGTCGCCTGGGCAGAGGACGGTGTCGTCTGTCTGGAGACGAGCAGCCGGGATCTGTTCGTTTTCCGGTTCTGGTACTTCCTGCCGTCGGAATATCTCCATGCGCGCCTGGCTACCCGTGCGGAGCTGCGCGACTATGCGGCGGGCCTCTCCTTTTTCGAGTGCCGGGCCGGAAAGCGGCTGCCGGCTGTGCCTCGGCCCCGCCCCTTCCGCAACGATTCATGCGGTTCTCTGCTACGATCGGCCGATCCTTTCGATCCCCAGAAACCCTGAAGGAGGATGCGTAAGTACGACGGAAAGACGCACATTAGTAGGAAGATAACAGCCTGATCGAACAATTTTTTTTATTTTTATATTCTCTATTCGTAACAGATATTCGATATCTGTTACGAATTATAAATGAATGTATATTAGTGTTTTATGATGTATTTTGAGGGGGGGGGTAAATTCGGCGTGGCTGGGGAGGCCAGGCGGAGCAGACTGCATTTCTTTCTGCTCTATTGTTTTTTTTATCCCCTTTTTTTATATACCTTTGCATCACTTTTAGATAGATAGCTATCAGAGATCGTTTGCCGGTCTGTTCGAAACACCGGTGCGTAATGGTAGGATTTGGATGAACAGCACGATTCCAACGGAACAAGGCTAAGTCATCGGGAGGGGAGCGGAAATCCCCCAACTTTTACAATTCGTGTTTTAATCGGTTGATTTGCATGTAATTGCAAATTTTCCGGGATTAGAGGAATTTTCTTTAATCGAAGTTTGTCCGGTGAAAATCACCGTCTGAAGTCGTATTTGATCGCTTTACCTCAAAGCCGAAAGCCGTATGGAGCTACAAAACAAGACATGCCAGTCGATATGTTGGTATGTGATGCGTGATCTCAAACGTTCCAATGCCAAACTTCCGGCTTACAAATTTCTCGAAGAGAATCGGTTTGAGGTGTTCACGCCCATGAAGTGGAGCCTGGTGGAGGAGCACGGAAAAAAGATCCGGAAACGGATACCCGTACTCCCGGACCTGCTTTTCGTCCGCTCGACCCGGAGTGCGCTCGACGAGGTTGTTGATAAACTTCCGACGCTTCAATACCGCTACGTGCGCGGTGCCTACTGCCGTCCGATGGTCGTGGCGGATGCCGATATGGATCTATTCCTCTGTGCGGTGAACCAGACGAGCGATCCGTGCTATTATCTTCCTGAAGAGATTACTCCCAAGATGTACGGCCGTATGGTCCGGATAGTGGGGGGGGGAATGGATGGATTCGAGGGTAAACTGCTGACCGTCAGAGGTTCTAAAAGGCGCCGGCTTGTCGTGAGCATTCCTTCCGTGTTATCGGTAGCTATCGAGATCAATCCCGATTTCGTCCAGTTGGAGCCGATCTGATTTCCGGACGCATGCATCAATAAGGACCTTTCGTTTTGTCATACCCACCGGTTCCGACCAGATTTCCGCCTTTGTTCGGATGCGATGAAATACCTTGATTCGTTACGCAACACCTGAAATAAAAAACTTTCGCTTATGATATTTTGGATACTGAATTGTCTTTTGGTATTTGCCATCTGCATGTTGTGTGCGGGAATTCTGATTCCCCAGATTCTGCTGATCGCCTTCCGCAGGAATCTTTTCGATGAGGTCGACGAGCGCAAGATCCACCACGGAACGGTACCGCGACTGGGCGGTATCGCATTCGTTCCGGTGATCTTCTTCTCGACGATCCTGCTGTGCGGAATCCATATCGCCATGGGCAACGAATCCTTTATCGATCTCTTTGCCAGCAATGCGCGTGCGCTCTGCTTCGGCTTTTGCTCGATTCTGGTTCTGTATCTGGTCGGAATCGCGGACGATCTGATCGGTATTCGATACAGCGCGAAATTCGTCGCACAGATTCTGTGCAGCGTGATGCTGATCGCCGGCGGGCTGACTATCAACAACCTGCACGGCATTCTCGGCATCTACATCCTGCCCGACTGGATCAGCTGGCTGCTGACGGTTCTGTTCGTCGTCTTCATCATCAACGCCATCAACCTGATCGACGGCGTGGACGGACTGGCATCGGGCCTCAGCAGCGTGGCGCTGTTGTTCTACGGGTACTTCTTCGTGCTCGAAGAACGATACATTTTCGCCATGCTCTCCTTCGCCGCCATCGGCGTGCTGCTTCCGTTCTTCTATTACAACGTCTTCGGGCGTGCGGAGCGGCGGCGCAAGATCTTCATGGGAGACACCGGTTCGCTCACGATCGGTTTCCTGCTCTGTTTCCTGGGCATTCGCCTGATTACGTGTATTCCGGACGACGAGGGGCTGCCCAATCCGCTGCTTATCATGCTCTCGCCGCTGGCTATTCCGAGTCTCGACGTGTTGCGGGTCTTCATCCACCGCAAGCGGCTTCACAAGAATCCGTTCATGCCCGACAAGAGCCATATTCACCACAAGTTGCTGGCGGCCGGCATGGTGCAGCGCGGCGTCATGCTGGTGATCGTCTTCGGCACCGTGGTGCTGACCTTCCTGAATATCTTCATTTCGCGGTACATCGAAGTGACGATTCTGGCGCTGATCGACATCGTGTTGTGGACGGTTTTCAACATCTGGCTGACGAGCCGCATCAAGCGCAGCGGGTCGGATCTGGCGAAAAGCTGGACGAGTAGTAATTAAGAAAATACCTAATATACAGTATTAAGATGAAAATCGTAAAATTCTTACGTGTACTGGCGGCAGCGGCTCTGCTGGGGTCGTGTGCAACGCCCAAAGTCGCTTATTTTCAGGACGTGCAGCCCGAAAAGGCCGAGCAGGTTCTCAATCGGCTCGATATTCGGGTGCGTCCCGAGGACAAGATCTCGATTCTTGTCAGCAGCAAGGATCCGCTGCTCGTAAGTCTGTTCAATTTATCGAGCGTCTCCTCGTCCGGATCTGCCGGTGGGTCGCAGGGCAATGCGCCCGGTTATACGGTGGATAAAAACGGCGATATCGATTTCCCCGTCCTGGGATCGGTTCATGTGGCCGGAATGACCCGGGAGGAGATCGCTTCCTATATCAAGAAGGAGCTGATGGATAAGAATCTGGTGAAGGACCCGATCGTCACGGTGGAGTTCCAGAACCTCACGGTCTCCGTGCTGGGCGAGGTTAGCAAGCCCGGACGATACAATATCGACAAGGACCGGCTGTCGCTGCTGGAGGCCATCAGCATGGCCGGCGACCTTACGGTTTTCGGCAAGCGCGATAACGTGATGGTTCAGCGCGAGGAGAACGGAAAGAAGGTGCTCTATCAGGTCGATCTGAACTCCGGTCTCGATCTGTACGCCTCTCCGGTCTATTACCTGCAACAGAACGATATCATCTATGTCGAGCCCAATTCGATGAAGGCGCGACAGGCTACCGTGAACGGCAACAATGTGCGTTCGGCCACTTTTTGGCTGTCGCTGGCCTCGCTGCTGGTAACCATTACCGTATTGATTGTAAAATAGTACCATTCATAACATTATGGCGATGAATCAAAAAAGTTCGCGACCCGTACAGTCGGATGACTTCATCCGGATTCAAGATTTGCTATACCTCTGCCTTGCGAAATGGAAATGGTTCGTTTTGTCGTTGGCAGTGACGCTCGGAGGAGCGATAGTCTATCTTTTGCGTACTCCTCCCATTTATACCCGAACGGCTCTGGTATTGATCAAGGACGATTCGAAGGGGCAGTCCGTATCCGACATGGAGTCGTTCTCCAATCTCGGGTTGTTCCAGTCCAATACGAACGTCAACAACGAGTTGATCGCCCTCAAGTCTCCGGCCTTGATGACCGAGGTAGTGAAGCGGCTGAATCTGGATATGAACTACTATGTTCCGGGGCGGTTCCATAAGCAGGTAGCGTATGGGCAGACCTTGCCGGCTACGGTCGTCATGGCGGATTTCCCCGAAAACGAAACGGCGAACTTCACGCTGCGAATCGAACCCGACAGCACGATCAGTCTGTCCGAGTTCGTCCGGAACGGGGAGGATTTGGACAGCGAGAAGGTAACCGGGCGTCTGTTCGACACGGTTCCGACCCCCTTCGGAGCCTTTGTTGTGGAACCGACCCTCCACTTCAAGGCGGACAAGCCCTATACCATACACGTCTATCGTTCAGCTTTCTATAGTGCGGTAGGTTCCTATGCCGCACGCTTCTCCGTTGCTCTGAATAATGAAAAGACATCGGTTATCGCTCTGTCCTTGACGGATTATTCCGGTCAGCGGGCCGAGGATGTGCTGAATACGTTGATTTCCGTCTACAACGAAAACTGGGTCAAGGACAAGAATCAGATCGCCATCAGCACGTCGATGTTCATCAACGAACGTCTGGGAGTCATCGAGCGGGAGCTGGGAAATGTGGATGAGGACATCTCCTCGTATAAAAGCGAGCATCTGCTGCCCGACGTGCAGGCTGCCTCCAGCATGTACATGGCCCAGAGCTCTGCGACCAGCGCCCAGATCCTGGCCCTGAACAATCAGCTCTACATGATCCGCTATATCCGCAACTACCTAACGAGCGATACGAACCGGAACCAGCTCCTCCCGGCCAATACGGGTATCGAAGGCTCCAATATCGAGTCGCAGATCGCAGAGTACAATGCGAAACAGCTCCAGCGGAACAGCCTGGTGGCGAACAGTAGTACGGAGAATCCGCTGGTTGTGGATATGGATCAGGTGTTGACGGCAATGCGCGGAGCGATCATTCGCTCCATCGACAACCAGGTCGTGGCGTTGAACGCCCAGATCAAGAGCTTGCAGCAGACCGAGCAGCAGGCGACGTCGCGTATCGCCGCCAATCCTACGCAGGCCAAGTACCTCCTTTCGGTCGAGCGTCAGCAGAAGGTGAAGGAGTCGCTCTATCTCTTCCTGTTGCAGAAGCGTGAGGAGAATGAATTGTCGCAAGCCTTTACGGCTTACAATACCCGCGTCGTCGCACCGCCCAGCGGAAGTTCGGCACCGACGGCTCCGATTCGGAAAAACATTCTGTTTGTGGCGTTTGCTCTGGGTATGTTAATCCCGCTTGTAATCATTTTCCTTCGCGAAACGATGAACAACAAGGTTCGCGGTCGCAAGGATCTGGAGGGTTTGAGCATGCCTCTCATCGGAGAAATACCTCAGTTCGATCAGAAAAAGTCCGGCCTGTTCACGAAGAAGGTACCCGATCTGAAGGCCGTAGTGGTAAAGGAGGGAAGCCGCGATGTCATCAACGAGGCGTTCCGTGTCCTGCGAACCAATCTGGAGTTCATGACCGAGAAGGGCAAGAAATCGAATGTGATCGTCGTCACGTCGTTCAATCCGAGCAGCGGAAAGTCGTTCCTGACGATAAACATGGGCGTCAGCCTCGCCATCAAGGGGCAGAAGGTGCTGGTAATCGACGGCGATCTGCGTCACGGTTCGGCATCTTCCTACGTGAACTCTCCCCGTATCGGATTGAGCGATTATCTGAGCGGCCGCATGGACCGGTTGAATGAACTCATCGTTCCGGACAAAAACCATAAGGGGCTCGATATTCTGCCCGTCGGTACGATTCCTCCCAACCCGACCGAGCTGCTTTTCGATGACCGTCTAAGGCAGGTGATAGACAAGGTTCGGGAGTGCTACGACTATGTACTGATCGATTGTCCTCCCGCCGAAATGGTGGCTGATACGCAGATTATCGAAAAACTGGCAGATCGGACGATCTTCGTCGTTCGTGCCGGTCTGTTCGAGCGGAGCATGCTGCAGGAGTTGGAGAATATCTACAACGAAAAGAAGTATAAGAACATATCTCTGATTCTGAACGGAACGGTGGGCAATACGGGACGTTACGGTTACCGCTACGGATATCGTTACGGCTACCATTACGGCTATGGCTCCGACAAGAAGAGAGAGGTGTCCGAATGGGTGTCGAATAATTAAGACTATCGATTTTGTGGCCTTTCAGCAAGCGCCGGTCATTGGCTGAAACCGGTTTTTTCCGGGGGTTCACGGATTGGCACTGCCATATTCTGCCCGGGGTGGACGACGGGGTGGAGACGACGGAGGAGTCGCTGGCCATTCTTCGTCTGTATGAGCAGTCGGGGATCGGTGCCGTGTGGCTCACGCCGCACATCATGGAAGATATCCCCAATGAAACCTCGGCTCTGCGTGAGCGCTTCAAGGCGTTGCAGGCGGCTTATGCCGGATCGGTCGAGCTGCACCTTGCAGCCGAGAACATGCTCGACACTCTTTTCGAAGAGCGTCTGGAGAGGAACGACCTGCTTCCTCTGGGCGAAAAGGGAGACCATCTTTTGGTGGAGACCTCCTATTTCAACCCGCCGATGGGGCTGTCCGGTATGCTGAAGCGCATCATGTCGAAGGGATATTATCCCGTGTTGGCACATCCGGAACGGTATGTCTACATGGGTGAGGCCGATTATCGCGAATTGAAGATGCTCGGCGTGAAGCTGCAGTTGAATCTGCTGTCGCTGGCAGGTCGTTACGGTGTTCGTGTGCAACAAAATGCTCAACGATTGCTGAAGGACGGAATGTACGATTTCGCAGGAAGCGACATACATTCATTACATGCAGCAAAGGATGTCGTGCGTCTTTTACTGACCCGAAAATTGGAAGAAAAAATAATTGAAATAAAAAGTTAACCAACATGAAAGGCATTGTACTGGCAGGAGGATCAGGGACACGATTGTACCCGATCACGAAAGGTGTAAGCAAGCAGTTGCTCCCGATCTATGATAAACCGATGATCTACTATCCGATCTCGGTGTTGCTGTTGTCGGGGATCCGGGAGATCCTGATTATCTCGACCCCGCACGATCTACCGGGTTTCCGACGTCTGCTGGGCGACGGATCGGACTACGGGGCCCGTTTCGAATATGCCGAGCAGCCCTCGCCGGACGGTCTCGCGCAGGCGTTCCTGATCGGCGAGGAGTTCATCGGGCAGGATTCGGTTTGCCTGGTTTTGGGAGACAACATCTTCCACGGCGCCGGTTTCTCGACGATGCTCAAGGAGGCGGTCCGCACGGCCGAGCAGGACGGCAAGGCGACGGTCTTCGGCTACTGGGTGGAGGACCCGGAGCGCTACGGGGTCGCGGAGTTCGACAAGGAGGGCACGTGCCTCTCGATCGAGGAGAAGCCTGCCGAGCCGAAGTCGAACTATGCGGTGGTAGGTCTCTACTTCTACCCGAACGAGGTTGTCGAGGTCGCCAAACGGATCAAGCCGTCGGCCCGGGGCGAGCTGGAGATCACGACGGTGAACCAGGAGTTCCTTCAGGCGGGCAACCTGAAGGTGCAGACGCTGGGCCGGGGGTTCGCCTGGCTCGATACGGGCACGCACGACTCGCTGGCCGAGGCCTCGATCTTCGTGGAGGTGATCGAGAAGCGCCAGGGACTGAAGATCGCCTGCCTGGAGGGCATCGCCTACCGTCAGGGCTGGATCGATGCCGCAAAGCTGCGCGAGCTGGCTCAGCCCATGCTGAAGAACCAGTACGGGCAGTACCTGCTGCGGGTGATCGAGGAGGTCGAGAGAACGGGTAAAAGCAATCTGGAATAGAAATCGGGAGCGACATGGAAGTGATTCGTACAGCCATCGACGGCGTAGTGATCATCGAGCCCCGCATCTTCGAGGATGCGCGGGGCTACTTCTTCGAGTCGTTCTCGCAGCGCGAGTTCGAGCAGAAGGTTCGGAAAATCGATTTCGTGCAGGATAACGAGAGCATGTCCTCTTACGGGGTGATGCGCGGCCTGCATTTCCAGCGTCCGCCCTACACGCAGAGCAAGCTGGTGCGGGTGGTGAAAGGACGCGTGCTGGACGTTGCGGTGGACATCCGCAAGGGAAGCCCGACCTACGGCCGGCACGTGGCCGTGGAACTCACCGAGGAGAACCACAGACAGTTCTTCGTGCCGCGCGGCTTCGCGCACGGCTTCGCCGTATTGAGCGAGACGGCCGTGTTCCAGTACAAGTGCGACAACTTCTACGCCCCGTCTGCCGACGGGGGCATCAGCATTCTGGACGATACGCTGGGCATCGACTGGCGGATTCCGCTCGACAAGGCCCTTCTCTCGGAGAAAGACATCCGGCACGCCTGCCTCAAGGATTTCGACTCTCCGTTCGACTATGCCATGAACCTCTATCCCGAATTCGAATAACGACGACCAATGAACATTCTTGTTACAGGAGCCAACGGACAGTTGGGAAACGAGATGCGGCTGCTGGCCGCGAAGAGCGGGGACCGGTATGTGTTCACCGACGTGAATCAGGCCGAGGGGGTGGAGACCCTCTATCTGGACATCACCGACCCGGAGGCGGTGCGCGGTATGGTGGCCGAGCATCGGATCGACGCCATCGTGAACTGCGCCGCCTATACGAACGTGGATGCTGCGGAGAGCAACGAGGCCCTGGCCGAGCGGCTCAACGCGGAGGCGCCCGAGAACCTGGCCCGCGCCATGAAGGAGGCCGGCGGACTGCTGATCCAGATCTCGACGGATTACGTCTTCGGCAAGGAGCCCTACAACGTCCCCTGCCGGGAGGAGCAGCAAGGCACCCCGACCGGCGTGTACGGGCAGACCAAGCTCCACGGCGAGCAGAAGATCGGAGCCGTGGGCTGCAAGCACGTGATTATCCGCACGGCCTGGCTCTACAGCGAGTTCGGAAAGAACTTCTGCAAGACCATGATGCAGCTGACGGCCACCCGGCCCGAGCTGAAGGTGGTCTTCGACCAGACCGGAACGCCCACCTACGCACTCGACCTGGCCGAGGCCATCGTGCGGGTGTTGGAGGACTACGCCGCGGAGGCCCCGGCCGAGCGCTACTCCAAGACGGGCATCTACCACTACTCCAACGAGGGGGTTTGCTCGTGGTACGACTTCACGAAGATGATCGCCCTCTGCTGCGGGAACACCGGCTGCGACGTGCAGCCCTGCCACAGCAGCGAATTCCCCAGCCCCGTCACGCGACCCAGCTACTCGGTGCTGGACAAAACAAAGATCAAGCAGACCTTCGGAATCCGCATACCCTACTGGACCGAGTCGTTGAAAAAATGTATCGATAACCTGAAATAACAGCAAACAAACTATGGCAAAGAGAAATATAGTCATCACCGGCGGTGCCGGATTCATCGGCAGCCACGTGGTGCGTCTGTTCGTGAACAAGTATCCCGAATACAACATCATCAATCTGGACAAGCTGACCTACGCCGGCAACCTGGCCAACCTCAAGGACATCGAAGACAAGCCCAACTACAAGTTCGTGAAGATGGACATCTGCGATTTCGAGGCATTCTACGAGCTCATGCAGCGCGAGAAGGTGGACGGCATCATCCACCTGGCGGCCGAGAGCCACGTGGACCGCAGCATCAAGGATCCCTTCACCTTCGCACGCACCAATGTGATGGGAACCCTCAGCCTGCTGCAGGCCGCCAAACTCTACTGGGAGTCGCTGCCCGAGAAGTACCGGGGCAAGAGATTCTACCACATATCCACCGATGAGGTATACGGTGCCCTCGAGATGACCCATCCCGAGGGTGTCGAGCCGCCCTTCACGACGGCCGCATCCTCCTCCGAGCACCATCTGGCATACGGAACGGAGTTCTTCTACGAGACCACGAAATACAATCCCCACTCCCCCTATTCGGCGTCGAAGGCCTCGAGCGACCACTTCGTGCGGGCCTATCACGACACCTATGGAATGCCGACCGTGGTGACCAACTGCTCGAACAACTACGGGCCCTATCAGTTCCCCGAAAAGCTGATCCCCCTTTTCATCAACAACATCCGGCACCGCAAGCCCCTGCCCGTATACGGTAAGGGCGAGAACGTGCGCGACTGGCTCTACGTCGTGGATCACGCACGGGCAATCGATCTCATTTTCCACGAAGGAAAGATCGCCGAGACGTACAACATCGGCGGGTTCAACGAGTGGAAGAACATCGACATCATCCGCGTATTGATTC
Organism: uncultured Alistipes sp.; assembly: GCA_910577475.1. GTDB lineage: Bacteria > Bacteroidota > Bacteroidia > Bacteroidales > Rikenellaceae > Alistipes. Next base: position 55,597 of record CAJTLJ010000003.1, on the reverse strand, counting down.
GGACCGTAGACCGGCTCCTGGGCAATCCCGAGGGATACTCCGACGAGCTGATTACCTACGTGACCGACCGGGCCGGACACGACCTGAGGTATGCAATCGACTCGTCCAAGCTCCAGAAGGAGCTCGGATGGGAGCCCAGCCTCCAGTTCGAGGAGGGTATCGAGAAGACCGTAAGGTGGTATCTCGAGAACCAGCCCTGGCTCGACAACATTACCTCCGGACAATACGAGTCCTACTACAACGAAATGTATAAAAACAAATAGACCCGATGGAGCAGAAAAAGCAAATAACCGTCACTTCGCCGCTCCTGCCGCCGCTGGAGGAATTCATCCCCTACCTGCAGCAGATCTGGGACAGCAAGTGGATCACCAACAACGGCCACTGGCACCAGCAGCTGGAGAAAGCGCTGTGCGAATACCTCGGTGTGGAGTACATCTCGGTGTTCACGAACGGCACGCTGCCACTCATCACCGCCCTACAGGCGCTTCGCATTCAGGGCGAGGTGATTACGACGCCCTACAGCTTCGTCGCCACGACCCACTCGATCTGGTGGAACGACATCCGGCCGGTCTTCGCCGACATCGATCCCCGCACGGGCAATCTCGATCCCGACCGGATCGAGGCGGCCATCACGCCGCGAACCTCGGCCATCATGCCGGTGCACGTCTACGGAAACCCCTGCGACACGGAGCGGATACAGGCCATCGCCGATAAATACGGACTGAAGGTGATCTACGACGCGGCCCACGCTTTCGGCGTCCGGTCGAACGGCGAGTCGATCCTCAAGGCGGGCGACATCAGCACGTTGAGTTTCCACGCCACCAAGACCTACAACACCATCGAGGGCGGAGCGCTGATCTGCCACGACGCCGAGACGAAGCAGCGGATCGACTACCTGAAGAATTTCGGCTTCGCCGACGAGGTGACTATCATCGGGCCGGGCATCAACGCCAAGATGGACGAGGTGCGCGCCGCCTACGGCGTGCTGAACCTCAAACACGTGGATGCCGCCATCGAGGCGCGCCGCAGCGTGGTTCGCCGCTATAGGGAGGCCCTTCGCGAGGTGGAGGGAATCACCTTCTTCGACGACATGCCGGGCGTAAGACACAACTACTCCTATTTCCCGATCTTCGTGGATGCCGAAAAATACGGCATTGCCCGCGACGAGCTCTACGCCCGCATGAAAAGCCGCAACGTACTGGGGCGCCGCTATTTCTATCCGCTCATATCGACGCTGGAGACCTACAAGGGACTGCCCTCCGCGGCTCCGGAGAACCTGCCCGTCGCCACCCGCATGGCCGAACAGGTGATCTGCCTGCCCCTGCACCACGCCCTGACCGAAGAGGACGTGAAGCGCACGATCGAGATCATTCAGGATAAAAGATAGGAGCCGTGGAATCGTTTTACTCGGAACAGGAGCTGAAAAGCCTGGGATTCAAGTCCGTGGGAGAGGATGTCCGGATCAGCCGGAAAGCCTCGTTCTACGGTACGAAGGATATCTCCATCGGCGATAACGTCCGGATCGACGACTTCTGTATTCTATCCGGAGAGATCACTCTTCACTCGCATATCCACATCAGCGCCTACTGCGCCCTCTACGGCCGGTTCGGCATCGAGGTGGAGGACTATGCGGGAATCTCGCCCCGCTCGACGCTCTTCAGCGCGATGGACGACTTCGGCGGCCAGTGGCTGATCGGTCCGATCCATCCCGAAGAGACCACGCATGTTACGGGCGGCAAGATCACCCTAAAACGCTATTCGCAGGTCGGAAGCGGCTGCACGCTCTTTCCGGGCGTGACGCTGGAGGAGGGGAGCGTCGTCGGCGCCATGTCGCTGGTGAACCGCTCCCTGCCGTCGTGGACCGTCTCGGTCGGCATACCCGCCCGGGTGCTGCGCGAGCGCGAACGGGGACTTTTGAAGTTCGTCCCCTAAACCCGTTCCCGCATGGCCCGTTACCTGCACTTCATGCCCATCGATTCGCCTGTGTTCAACGGGGTGTTGATCGATCTGATAAACGAAAATCTGCCCGATGCGCTGACGGAACACCTGTTCCTGCTCTCGGGCGAAAAGAACATCCGGGAGCTGGGTTCCCGTTATCCGAACATCGAACCGACGGAGCCGACCCGGGCGGCTTTTCTGAAGGCGGCGAAGCGGGGCGAACATCTGATCCTGCACAGCCTTTTCCTCTCGTTCCACGACATCCGGCACCTGCCCGACCGGCTCTTCGAACGCATGACCTGGTGCGTATGGGGACACGATCTCTACGGATTCCCCTCGCCGCGAAACCTGATCGAACGCTGGAAATTCCGCCGGGCGATCCGCAAGATCGGAAAGATCGAAGCCGTCGCAATCGGATTCAAATACGACGAGATCGAGATCCGGCGCCTCTTCGGCGACCGGCTGCCGATCTACCCCGCCCTCTACAGCAGCGGATACTACCGGGAGGACATCGACCGGATCGTCGCGACGGTTCCGACCGGACCGAAGGAGCGGCTGGACATCATGATCGGCCACTGCGCCTTCCCCGATTTCCACCACCACCGGCATCTGGACAAGCTGGCCCGATACCGCAGCGAAAAATTGCGGATCCATCTGTTCCTCTCCTACGGTCAGGAGCGATACCGCGACGAGGTAATCGCACACGCCCGGGAGCTCTTCACCGAGGATCAGCTCGAGATCGAAACGGGCATGCTCTCCTGGCAGGAGTACATCGCCCGGCTGGCGCGCATGGATGTCGCCATTCTGGACTTCGAGCGGCAGGCCGCATTCGGAAACATCATTCTGCTGGCCTACATGCGCAAGAAACTCTATCTCTCCCCTACCGGAATCATGGCCCGGGCCCTAAACTCCGAAGGGATTCCCGTGTACGACTGCAACCGGATCGGCGAAATTCCTTTCGAGGAGCTCGGCAGTCCCGCACCGCTCTATCCGTTGGAGAATTTCGTAGCCCCCCTGCTCGACAAACAACACATCATCGGACAATGGAAACAGCTGTTCCAGTCGATCGGACATTAACGCCCCCCTCCGTATCGGTCTGCATGATCGCCTACAACCAGGAGAACTACGTCGCGCAGGCCATCGAAGGGGTGCTCGCCCAGCAGGGAGCTATACCGACCGACCTGATCATCGGCGAGGACTGCTCGACGGACGCCACACGAGCCGTCTGCGAATCCTATGCCCGTCGGCATCCCGACCGAATCCGATTGCTCCCGTCCGCAGCCAATCTGGGCGTCATGGCGAACTTTTTCCGGACACTCGGACATGCGACCGGAAAATACGTGGCGTTCTGCGAGGGGGACGACTACTGGTGCGACCCCGACAAGCTGCTAAAACAAGTTGCCTGGCTGGAGAGCCATCCCGAATGCGGGCTGGTCTATTCGCAGGTGCGGTGGTACTTCGACAGCGAACAGCGGTTCGACCGCGACTGGGGAGGACCCGAGAGCGGAGAGACCACGCTGGAGCGGCTGCTGGAGGGGAATTGCATCCCTACCCCGTCGGTCGTCATCCGCCGCGACCTGCTGGAGCGCTATATCGAAGAGGTTCGGCCGCAGGAGCGGAACTGGATGATGGGCGACTACCCCATGTGGCTCTATGCCGCCGCCCATGCGGAGATACGCTTCATCAACGAACCGCTGGCCGTCTACCGGATACTGGACGAGTCGGCCAGCCATTTCCGGTCGTTCGAGAAGGCCGACCGCTTCTGCCGGAGCACGCTCGACATCCGCCGTTATTTCGCCGGGCGTTACGCCCCGCATCTTCTGCCCCGATTGGAGGAGAACAGCCTCTGGGAGCGGTTCGGATTCGCGGTTCATTACCGAAACGCGCAGGCGGCCTTCAGCCTCTGCGACGCCGTCCGGCGGGCGGGCGGACGGTTCGATACGCGGGAACGCCGGGCTCTCCGCCGACGCACGCGGCGCATGATCTGGCGACATCCGATCCTATGGCTTACCCGCAAATGAATCTGAAAAAGGGCTGTCCGCAAGAGGACAGCCCTTTTCAGTTTTACCGTCAGCCCGGCATACGGGGCGACAGCAGGATCACTTGCCGATCGTCACGACCAGACCGCCGCCCAACCAGCGGCCGGGCATGGGCAAGCCTCCGATATCGCAATAGTCGGCTCCGGTCAGGTTCGTCGCGTCGAAATAGATCTTCCAGATCCCCTTCGTCCAGGCCACACGGCCATCCAGCAGGAAATAGGGCTCGTAGGATCGCTCGTAGCCGCCGGCCGAACTGCCCGTCTGCGGGTAGAAGGTGTAGGCCCCGTTCCGGTCGAAGAGCGATCCGGTCAGCGAGACCGAAATGCTCCTGAGCGGCTGTAGTTCAATGCCGAGCGCCGCCTTGTGGCGCATGAAGTCCATCGCGTTCTTCGTCACCAGGTCGCTCCGCTGCGAGGTCGTGATGTAGGCATAGGAGGCGGTCACGGCCCGCAGCACGCCGGTCGGCCGGCGATAGCCGCCCGTGACCTCGACCCCGAAGGTGCCGAGCCGGCTGGTTTGCTCGGAATGCCACTTGTTCCCCATATCGGGACGCCACACCCAGTCGATCACGTCCCGCCCGTCGCGGTAGTAGGTGCGCAGCGAAGCGCTCCAGCACCCCGAGGCGTAGTCCGCACCCAACCGCCAGGTAATCGCCTTTTCGGGAATCAGATCGAGGTTGTTGATCTGCGCCGCCGAAGTGTAGTAGAGATCAGTGAAGGTCGGCAGGCGCATCGACTGGGCCGCCGCGACCTCCAGCCGCAACGGCTGCACGGGCCGATACCCGCCCGAAACGCTCCACAGTACGCTCCGGCCGTAGGGCGTGAATGAGAGTCCGAATGAACCGGCGACGTCGAAGCGGCGGAAACTCTTCACGTGACGCAGCCAGATGTTGCCCGTGTGGCGGCTCTTGGCATGCGTATAGTCGCCGTGCGGCACCTCGAGCCTGTCGCCGAGGTTGGTGCTGAAGATGTGGTTGTAGGCGTAATCGCCCCCCAGCGTGGTGATACCGGCCTGGGAATGGTAGTCGGCGCTCACCTCCGAGCTCACGTTGTCCGTGGCGTGACGGTTGCGTCCGGCCTCCTTGCCTCGCGTCCAGTCGTAGCGGTCGAAATTCTTCCGGTAGCCCGCCGACGCGGAGAGGGTGAAATCGCCCCAGCCCTTCACCCAGCGCACCGAAGCCAGCCCGGTGCGGGTCGCCTCGTACTGGTCGGGATTGTAGGCGGCATAAAAGCCGTTCGAGCCGAAACCGCGGCTCTGATAGCCGCCCTGCAGGTCGAAATAGCCGGCCCGCTCCGAATCCCAGGTCATCCGCACATAGCCGTTCCAGTTGTCGAAATCGGTATTCGGCCGATAACCGTCGCTGCGGCGGTAGGAGCCCGCCGCGAAGAGTTTCAGGCGACCGGCCGTCCAGCCTCCGGACAAATTGCCGTAGGCATAGCCGTCGCCGCCGCCCGTTCCCTCGAAACGCAGGTAACGGTCGCCCGCAAGCGTCGTGCGGACATTCACGGCACCGGCATAGGCGCCTACGCCCGTCACGCCGTCGATCAGCTCGACCCCGGCGATGCAGTCCAGGTCGACGGGCAGCGAGTGGGATTGATGCCCGGTGCGGGCATCCGTAAAATTGATACCGTTCAGAAGGATCATCGTCTGGTCGAACGACCCGCCTCGAATCAGGATATCGGCCTGCACTCCCCTGGCGCCGCGCTCCCGCAGGTCGATAGAGGGCGCGAGACGCAGGGCCGACTCCAGCGTGTGGAGAGGCGCCGCCGCGACGGCGGTTCTATCGAACAAAACGGTAGACGACATGGTGCTGCGCGTGGGATTCGCTTTGGTCCCCACGATAGCCACTTCGTCGATCTCCAGCACCTTGGAATAGGCCATCGTATCGACTTCGGCGGCTTGCGCCTCACCGGTCGCAAGAGAGAGAATGGACGACATCCCGACCGAAAGCACTCCGATGGTCACAGGACGCCGAAGCGATGCGAATACACCGTAGTTCGCACGGCTCCAACGCTTGAAGCACGGACCGGGCTTCATGGTTTGGATCTCTTTCATTTCTCTGAAAGTTTTGATAAGTGATTTTTGCAGCCGGACTTTCCGGCGCCGCAAAGATAACGGATTTTTCGAAAAAAAAACGGAACGGAGCATTTTTCGCTCCGTTCCGTCGCCTTCATCGCTCCTCCTCGATCCGTTTCAGCCACCGGGGGTAGCGTTTCAGAATGGGTGCGCCCCATTCGCCGTACCAGCCGTACCCCGTGCGGCGCTCGGGCCATACCTCCTTCAGGGAGTAGACCTTGATGCCGTCGCGGTTGCAGAAGAAGGGCCGGTTGTCCTCCAGTTCGCAGTAGCGCGGCCACAGCCCCGGTGCATCGGGATCGTCCACCAGCACCCGGTCCTTCTTGATCGTCGGATCGTCGGGATTGCCCTCGGGCATGGGGACAATCACGACCCTTTTTCCGGCTATGCGGGTCTTTTCGAACCAGGCGACGGCACACTTCACCGCCTCGATCACCTCGGGCGAGGGGTTCTCGATGCTCATCAGCAGCGCCACCACCTGCGC
>CAJTLJ010000003.1:0-49050 GCA_910577475.1 uncultured Alistipes sp. | reverse complement strand
CTCTCGCCCGCCGACAGTCCGGGCAGTTCGTAGGCGCGGGCTTTGACCGGCCGAAGGGTCGTGTGGTCGTACTGCTGGGCCCAGACGGTCTTCACGCCGTTCTGCACGTACTGGGTCCTCAGAATCAAGGCGAGCCCCGCATCCCACGACTGCCGGATGCGCCGGCGTAGGCTGCCGCGAATCCATGCGAAAGCCTCGTCAGAAAATACTTTTTCATAGTCGGCGGCTATTCGGATAAATTCCTACTCCATTTCTTGTAGCGGTTGAGCACCTTACGACCCCAGGGGCCGTACCAGGCATACCCCACCCGGCGTTCGGGCTTCACCTCCTTCAGAGTGTAGACCTTGATGCCGTCGCGGTTGCTGAAAAAGGGCCGGTCGTCCTCCAGCTCGTAGAACCGGGCCCAGATGGCCGGGGCATCGGGGTCGTCCACCAGATAGCGGTCCCGCTTCACCTTCGGATCGTCGGGATTGCCCTCGGGCAGGGAGACCGTCTCCACCCGCTTGCCCTCGATCCGGGTCCGCTCGAACCAGGCGACGGCGCACCGCACCGCCTCGATCACCTCGGGCGACGGATTCTCGATGCTCATGAGCAGCATGACGATCTGCGAACTCTCGGCCGACGCGAGTCCCGGATGCTCGTATTTGCGGGCCGAAACGGGCAGCAGGGTCTCGTGGTCGTGCTGCTGCGCCCAGACGGTCTTCACGCCGTCCTGCACGTACTGCGTGCGGAGCACCAGTCCGATGCCGGCGTCGAACGACCGGCGGATACGCCCCAGCAGCTCCGGATCCTCCTTCACCCAACCATAGGGGGCCTCCCCGTCGAGAATATCCTTCCAAGCGAGGAGCACCCCCGCCATGATATCGTCGTTGAAGGTGATGGCATCGGCATCCCAGCCGCGCCAGCCGCCGTTGTCGTACTGCGTCCGCAACATGTACTCCGCCGCGCCGCGGGCCGCCCGAAGGCAGGCCTCGTCGCCCGTCAGCTCCCAGACCGCCGAGAGAAACTCCAGCTGCGGGTAGACGTTGCGGTTATCCAGCGTCGACCGGCGGTGTTTCGCATCGATCCGCGCCAGCACCGAGTCGGGGCACTCCCGCGTCATCCAGTCCAGATTCTTGGGCCAGCCGCCGTCCGGATTCTGACAGGCGATCAGGTTGGCGGCCACCTCCCGGAAGTCGTCGGCTCCGTAGCGCGGATAATCGGCCTTGCGATGTTGCGCGACCCACTCTCCGGCCACCCTGTTCAGCCGCTCCCGCGACCCGTCGGGCTCTTGCGCCTGCACCGAAAGGGCGAGGAGCGGAAGCAGCCATATGAATAGTTTTTTCATGGCGATTCAGATTTTTAAGAAAAGGGGGAACGGACGGCGGCAACCGGTCCCCTCCCCCTCTTCGGATTCGTTACTCGAACAGCGCCTCGCACTTGGCGATCACGTCGTCGGCGTTGGGCGTAAGCGAGAAGACGTGCGACGGCTTGAGATAGTGCAAGGTCTTGCCCTCCTTGAAGAGCTCCTCGCCGCCGCCGGTGATGTTGAGCATCACCGTAGCCGACTTGTCGATCCTGCCGTCGGCGACCGCCTTGATGAGGGTTGCCGTAGCCACGCCGGCCGCCGAATAGATGTCGACGCCCTCCAGCTCCCGGAAGAGCTCGCGGGCCTTGCGGGCCTGGGCATTCGTCGCCACCATGATCTCGCCGTCGGTCGCCTTCAGAGCGTCGTACAGACCGCCGTGGATGCCGTAGGGCGGGCGACGGTTCGAGAGCACTTTGGCGTCGATGATCTCCACGTCGCGGCGCGCCTTGTCGTCGTCATAGGGCAGCATCTCGCGCGAATCGACCCGCCAGGCGTTGTACATCGGGACGAACGGCGCATTCTGCGAAACCATCAGCTTCATGAGGTTCTGTCCGTAGGAGCCGTCCTCGATCAGCCGCAGGTTGGCCTCCCAGGCGGCAATGGCGCCCGTACCGCTGCCCACGGCCTGGAAATAGTAGTCGGGAATGCGTCCGATGGTCGTCACGGCCGAGAGCACCGTCGTCGCCATGCCGTCGCGGCGGGCGATGTTCTTCGCGCCGCCCTCGGAGTAGAACATCGGCGACTTGAGGGCCAGGTTGCTCAGGTGGATGGCGTCGAAGTAGTCGCCGCCGTTGGCGCAGGCGATCAGCTTCACGCACGGATCGAGCGGTTCGTCGAACCACAGCGCATCCAGATTGTCGGCCGGCACGGAAAGCAGCAGCCGGATGTGGTTGTCCGAGCAGACCTTCGCGAAGGCCCGGGCCGTATTGCCGGCCGAAGCCACCACCAGCACCCGCTTCTCCTCGCGGGAGGCACGGGCGCAGACGCTGAACGCTTCGGTCTCCTTGAAGGAGCAGGTCGTCATCCGGGCCCCGATGGCGGGGCAGTAACCGTTGAAGGTGATGTAGAGATTCTCCAGACCGAGGTGCTTGCCCAGCCCCTTGCTCCGGTAGGTCACCGGAGCCGACGAACCCTCGAGCATCCGTTTCACGGGCAGCCAGTCGCAGAACTTGTAGATTCCGTACTCATCCGGTTTCACTTCCAGTTTCTTCTTGGCATAGCGGGCGCGGACCAGCGAAGGGGATTTGCTCTGTCGATCCTCCATCGTCCAACCTTCGTCCTCGAACTCGCGTCCCGTAGCGACGCACTCCAGCGTGTAGGCAGTAGGTGTAAATTCTTTCATCTTATCGTTTAAGTTTAGGACATCCGGGTCTTGAAATCTTCGTACCCGAACTCTCTGATTATATCCAGCTTTCCGCTCTTGCGGGCGATGGCGATGGCCGGGTGGGCCACGCCGTTGAACATCGTGGTCTTGACCATCGTGTAGTGGATCATGTCCTCGAAGACGATCCTATCCCCGATCTTCGGCTCCCGGTCGAAGGCCCAGTCGCCGCAGTAGTCGCCCGCCAGACAGCTGTTGCCGCCCATGCGCCAGCGCTCCTCGCCCTCCTCGGGGTCGTGCGCTCCGACGATCGCGGGTTTGTAGGGCATCTCCAGGCAGTCGGGCATGTGGCAGGCGAACGACACGTCGAGCAGGGCCGTCCGCACACCGCCGTTCCGCACGATATCCTCCACCGTCGAGACCAGATAGCCCGTGCGCCAGGTGAAGGCGCTGCCGGGCTCCAGAATCAGCCGCAGGTGCGGGTGCCGGGCCTTGAAGCCGCGCAGCACGCCTATGAGCTCGTCGCAGTCGTAGCCGGCATGAGTCATCAGATGGCCGCCGCCCATGTTGAGCCACTTCACCTTGTCGAGCAGCCCCCCGAAACGCTCCTCGAGCGCTTCGAGCGCCAGCCGCAGGTGGTGCGGCCGCGATTCGCACAACACGTGGAAATGCAGCCCCTCGACACCGGCCGGCAACTCGCCGAGCTCCTCGGCCGGAATGCCCAGTCGCGAACCGGCCACGCACGGATTGTAGAGATCGACCTCCACGGGCGAATATCCGGGATTGACCCGAAGTCCGCACGAGATTCCCTGCAGGATGGCCCGGGGTCCGAAGCGTCGGAACTGGTTCAGGGAGTTGAAGGTCAGGTGGCTGCTGCAACGCAGGATCTCCTCGATGTTACGGTCGGTATAGACCGGAGCGTAGGTATGGGCCGGCGAGCCGAACTCCTCGTACACGAGGCGGGCTTCGGCGGCCGAGCTGGCCGTAGCGCCGTCGGAGTGGCGGGCCAGTTCGGGAAAGATGCTCCACATGGCGCAGGCCTTCAGAGCGACGATCACTTCGACCCCGGCCTCGCGACGCACGCGGTCGATGACGGCCAGGTTCTGCTCCAGCAGCTCTTCGTCGAGCACGTAGCAGGGAGAGGGTATTTTCGAAAAATCAACCATTCGTTCAAAGAATATAGGGTCCGGACTCTCGTCCGAATGTCCGCAAAAATACGAAAATCATCGCAAACCGCGCCTTCTCCGCCCTACTTTATTTGCATAAATTAGGTATTTATACCCATCCGCGACGCTTCGTGGCGAAAATATGCCTATCTTTGCGCCCCCTGAAATCTGCGAAAACATGGAAGAAATCTTACGACTGGCCGCCCGCAACACGGAGCGCGCCCGGGAGATCGTCGACCGGCTGCGGCTTTACGAGCGCTGGCAGGCTGCAGGAGCCGAGGTCCGTGCGGTCGGCTCGCTGCGCATGGGGCTGCTGATGAAGCACCTCGACATCGACCTGCACCTCTACACCGAACGGCTGGACCCGGCCGTCGGATTTGCCGTCATGGCGGAGCTTTGCGCCGACCCGGCCGTGCGGGAGGTGCAGTTCGTGAACGGAGCCGACACCGAAGAGCGGTGTCTGGAGTGGCACTGCCGGTACGCACGGGAAGGCGAGGAGTGGCAGATCGACATGATCCAGATCCTGCGCGGCAGCCGCTACGACGGCTATTTCGAAGCGGTGGCCGACCGGATCGCCGCCGCCCTCACCCCCGAAACCCGGACGGCGATCCTCGAACTGAAATACCGGACGCCCGACGGAGAGAAGATTCCGGGAATCGCCGTCTACAAGGCGGTCCTGCAGGACGGGGTGAGGACCCCGGACGAGCTGCGCGAGTGGCTGTCGGCGCACCCTATAACCGGCATTCTGGAATTTTAGCGGCACGAGCAGACATCCGCGCACTATCTTTGCACGGAGTGTCTCCGACATGAAAGAACGACCGAACGACCGATTCACCTTTCACCCTCCCGACACCTCGACGCATCGGGAGGTGCCCGTAGCCGGAGGGGCCGTCGAGGCGGGATTCCCCTCGCCGGCGGACGACTTTCTGGATGCGCCCCTCGACCTGAACCGCGAATTCGTACAGAACCCCGCCTCCACCTTCTTCGTCCGCGTCTCGGGCGAGAGCATGGCGGGCGACGGCATCGGCGACGGCGACCTGCTGATCGTCGACAAGTCCCTGCCGCCCCACGACGGCTGCATCGCCGTCTGCTACGTAGACGGGGAGTTCACGGTCAAGCGGGTCAAGCTGGAACGGGGCTGCGCCTGGCTGATGCCCTCCAACCCGAAATACCGCCCGATCCGCGTCGACGCCGACAACGAGTTTCTCGTCTGGGGCATCGTGCGCCACGTCGTCAAGAGCTTCGAATAGCGATGTACGGCCTCTGCGACTGCAACAACTTCTACGCCTCCTGCGAACGGCTCTTCCGTCCCGATCTTGCGGGACGTCCCGTCGTCGTGCTCTCGAACAACGACGGCTGCATCATCGCCCGCTCGAACGAGGCGAAGGCGCTCGGAATCGGCATGGGGCAGCCGCTCTACCAGGTCGCCCCGCTCATCGAGCGCAACGGGGTCGCGCTCTTCTCGGCCAACTTCGCCCTCTACGGCGACCTGTCGCGCCGCGTGATGACGACCCTGCGTTCGCTCGTCCCCGCGACCGAGGTCTACTCCATCGACGAAGCCTTTTTCGATCTGCACGGCATCGCGGAGCCGCTCGACGAGTACGGACGGCACATCGGACGCACGATCCGCCGCAATACGGGCATTCCCGTCAGCATCGGCATCGCCCCCACGAAAACCCTGGCGAAAATCGCCTCGAAACTGGCGAAGCAGTACCCGAAGCTGAACGGGTGCTGCTACATGCACCGGCCCGAGGATATCGAAAAGGTGCTGACGAAGTTTCCGCTGCGCGACGTCTGGGGCATCGGACGGCGCTACGGCCGCATGTTCGACTCCCTGCGTATCGTCACGGCCCGACAGTTCGTCGAGCTGCCCGAGGGGTGGATTCGCAAGCGAATGGGAGTCACGGGGCTGCGCACCTGGCGGGAATTGCAGGGAGAGGCGTGCATCGGCTTCGAACAGATCCCGCCGCAGAAGCAGCAGATCACCGTCTCGCGCAGTTTTCCGAAGGAGATCGGCCAGCGGGCGGAGCTGGAGCGCATCGTGGCGGAGTTCGCGGCCCGGTGCGCCGAGAAGCTGCGGGACCAGCATTCGCTGTGCCGCGAAGTGCAGGTCTTCATCCTCACCAACCGGTTCCGGGACGACCGGCCCCAACACTACGAGACCACCGTCAGCCTGCTCCCCGAGCCGACCGACAGCACGCTGGAGATCGTGCGGCAGGCCCGCATCGCCCTGCGGCGCATATTCCGGCCGGGCTACGGATACAAGAAGGTGGGAGCGACCCTTTCGCACATCGTTCCCGCCGCGGAGGTGCAGGGGTCGCTGTTCGCCCCTATCGACAACGAGAAGCATGTCCGGCTGATGGACGCGCTCGACCGGATGAACAAACTGTACGGCAAGGGAAAAATCGTCGTCGCGGCACAGGGGACGGAGCCTTTCCGCATGAATCGGGAGCACCTCTCGCCCCGCTACACGACCGACTGGCGGGAGCTTCCGGTGGTTAAAGCGAAATGACGTTCCGCAACTCGTCGTAAAGGTCGTCGAAGGCCTTGCGCAACCGGACGGGCGAGGCGATGAGCGCCTGCAGCCGCTCCAGCCGTTCGCGGTTTTTCGATTCGGGGACGAGGAGCTTCAAATAGCCTCCGGGAGCATACTTGCGCTGAAGATGGTCGCGAAAACGGGCGTACTGCCCCTCCCGGTCCAGTTCGGGATAGTGGGCCAGCCCGTAGGAGACCGTGCGGCGCAGGGTTACGTCGGGATCGATCACCCGGTCCGCCTCGGCCACGATCCGTCCGTACAGGGAGCGGGGCTCTCCGCCGGCCGACGCCCGATGGTCCTCGACCGCTTCGCGAATCGTCCGGATCTGCTCCTGCGTAAACCACTCCCGCAACCGCCCGTCTGCCGCCACGATCTCCCCCGACACGAGGTGATGGCGCTCGCGGCCCGCGACGAGCCCCGTATCATGCCAAGCCGCCGCCGCATAGATCAGGTTCGGATCCAGACCGTACGGCGCAGCCAAATGCAGACTCTCCCGAATCACCGTGCGGACATGGTCCTCGCGGTGGGCCGCATCGAACTCCCGATACCGCGGAATGATCTCCCGTTCCACATAGGCCGCCAACTCCCGATCTACATTTTCCATAGCTCCCGACTTTACGATACGCATAAGACGAAAAAAAGGATCACGTTGCCGTAATCCTCTTCAGTAGCGAGAGAGAGACTTGAACTCTCGACCTCATGATTATGAATCATGCGCTCTAACCAGCTGAGCTATCTCGCCATTGCTTCAAAAGCGAGTGCAAAGGTAAGGAAAATTTTCGAACGTGCAAATTTTTTCGGATAATTTTAGCTCTTTTTTTTGTCAGGCGTCGACCGGACAGCTTGGCACCGGATTTGCCTGAAAGTGCGAAAAAAATCACGTTCATCATGGAAAAAACGCTTGCTCACAAAGGGTTGCGCCAGGTTGCGAACTCGCTGACGTTGCTCTGCGCACTGATCCTGATCGTAGCCGTCTCGGTCGAAATCATTTCGGGCGATCATCTCGTATTTTCTCCGGCCTACATGACCTTGCAGCTCATCGTCTGCTGCATCTTCCTTTTCGACTGGTTTCTGCGTCTGGGCGCTTCGGAGCGTCCGGGACGCTTCTTCTGGACCCATCTGATCTTTCTGCTGCTGTCGATCCCCTGGCTCAACATCGCCGACTGGTCGGATCACGCCTTCACTCGCAGCGAGATGATGGCACTCGCCACCGTGCCCCTGCTCCGCTCGTTCCTGGCCCTCTATGTCGTCGTCCGCTGGATGGTCGAGGGTAAGGCCAAAAGGCTCTTCTGGGCCTATATCGTGACCGTCGTGGTCTTCACCTACCTCTCCGCCCTGCTCTTCTACGACTACGAGATTCTGGTCAACGACCGGCTTCACGGGTTCGGCAACGCCCTCTGGTGGGCCTGGATGAACGTCACGACGGTCGGCGCCGCCATCTTCCCAGTCACCACGGTCGGCAAGATCATCTGCGTGCTGCTGCCCATTCTCGGCATGGCGATGTTCCCCATCTTCACGGTCTACGTCACCACGCTCTACACGGACTACACCCGCCGCAAGCAGGAGGGGAAATAGCCCTTATATATAAAGTATGGCGGGCGGATTCGAATAACCGGCGATTTTTTATTGCATTCCGGATTTTTTATTATCTTTGTCCATCCCGGCAGGCGGCCGCAAGCGGAAGCCCTCCGGGTATGAAAGAACGGTTTCGAAAGAGACCGGGTAAAACCCTTCAAATAAAAGGACTATGGTAAAAAAACTGAAAATCAGAGATCTTACGTTGCGCGACGGACAGCAGTCCTCGTTCGCAACCCGTATGAATCAGGCGCAGATCGACCGCTGCCTCCCCTTCTATAAGGAGGCTGACTTCTACGCCATGGAGGTTTGGGGCGGCGCCGTTCCCGACTCCGTGATGCGCTATCTGAACGAAAATCCGTGGACCCGTCTGGAGACCATTCACAAGGCCGTCGGCAACGTTTCGAAGCTGACCGCCCTTTCGCGCGGCCGCAACCTGTTCGGCTACGCCCCTTATACCGACGAAATCATCGACGGCTTCTGCCGCAACGCCATCGAGAGCGGACTGGGCATCATGCGCATCTTCGACGCCCTGAACGACGTGAACAACGTGAAGTCGACCGTCAAGTATGTGAAGCAGTACGGCGGCATCGCCGACTGCGCCGTCTGCTACACGGTCGACCCCAAATATCCCGAGATCGGATTCTTCGCCCGTCTGTTCGGAAAGAAGAATCCGAAACCCGTATTCACCGACGCCTACTTCCTGGACAAGGCCAAACAGATGGCCGCACTGGGCGCCGACATGATTACCATCAAGGACATGTCGGGTCTGATCCCCCCGAAGCGCGTCAGCGGGCTCATCAAGCTCTTCAAACAGCACATCGACCTGCCGGTCGATTTCCACACCCACTGCACGCCGGGCTACGGTCTGGCATCGGTCGTGGCGGCCATCGTGGCCGGCGTGGATATCGTGGACACCAACTGCTGGTGGTTCGCCGGCGGCACGGGCGCTCCGGCCATCGAGCTGGTCTACGTCTTCTGCCAGAAGCTGGGCATCGATCTGGGCGTGAATATGCGGGCCGTGGCGAAGATCAACGGCGAGCTGAAGGAGATCCGCAAGGAGCTCGAACTCTCCGTATTCGGCGCCGAGAAGCCGCTGCCCAAGCCGTTCGATCCGCTCGTCGACGAGCTCCCCGCAGCCATCGACGCCGAGTTCGACCGGGCCATCGCCGCCGCCAAAGCCGACGACGAGGCGACGCTGGTGGATGCCTGCCGCAAGATCGAGGCCCACTTCGGGTTCCCGGCCCCCAACGAGCTGGTTCAGAAGGCCGAAATTCCGGGCGGCATGTACTCCAACATGGTGGCCCAGCTCAAGCAGCTCAAGTCCGAGGAGATTCTGCCGCGCGCCATGGAGCTCATTCCGTCGGTTCGTCTGGCAGCCGGTCTGCCGCCGTTGGTGACCCCCACCTCGCAGATCGTAGGTGCCCAGGCCGTCAACTGCGCGCTGGACGAGAAGGCCGGACGCCCGATGTACAGCAACAAATCGTCGCAGTTCGTCAATCTGGTGAAGGGCGAATACGGCAAGACGCCGGTCGAGATCGACCCCGAGTTCCGCTTCAAGATCTGCGGCGTGCGCGAGGAGACTCCCTACGACACCTCGAAGTACAAGATGCAGCCCAACCCCGAGCTTCCCGAAGCCGGCGGCGTGAAGCTGGCCGAGAACGAAAAGGAGGTGCTGCTGCTCGAGCTCTTCCCGATGGTGGCGAAGACCTATCTGACGAACTGCAAGAAGGCCGCCTACGAAAAATCGTTCAAGGCGAAGGCCGCCAAAGCGGTCGAGAAGGTCGCTGAAGCCGCCTCGGCTCTCAAGGACAAGGTGAAGGGGAAGGTGCAGGAGCTCAAGGAGGCCATGCAGGAGAAGGCACCGGCCGAGCCGCAGCCCATCACCGGCAACACCGTCAACGCTCCGCTGCCGGGCCGCGTCATCGCCATCGCCGTGAAGGTAGGCGACCGGGTGAAGGCCGATCAGGAGGTGCTGACGCTCGAAGCCATGAAGATGGAGAACTCCATCACGACCGACTATGCCGGCACGGTGAAGCAGATTCTGGTCAGCGAGGGCGAGACGGTTCCGACCGACGCCGTGCTGATCGAGATCGAATAACCGGACCGCAACCGAAAATCCCGGGTGGAAATTCACTCGGGATTTTTTCATCCTTTTTGCGCAAATATCCGGCATACGCTATCTTTGCAGGCGGAACAGAAAATATCAATCATTAAAAACAGAGATAATTATGGGATTTTTGAAAGAGTTCAAGGAGTTCGCCGTAAAGGGCAATGCCCTGGATATGGCAGTCGGCGTCATCATCGGCGGCGCGTTCGGCAAGATCATCACCTCGCTGGTCAACGACATCATCATGCCCCCGATCGGCGCCCTGATCGGCAACACCAACTTCACCGACCTGAAGATCGACCTCTCCCGCGTGCGCGACGTCGCCTCGAACGTGACCTCCGTACTGGGCGAAAAGGTCACCGCCACGGGAACCGAGATGGAACCGATCTACTGGCGCTACGGTGCATTCATCCAGCAGGTGATCGACTTCACCATCCTGGCCTTCTGCGTGTTCCTGATGGTCAAGCTGATCAACAGCCTCTCGCGCAAGAAGGAAGCGCCGGCTCCTGCCCCCGCTCCCGCACCGATTCCCGAGCCTACGGCCGAGGAGAAACTGCTGACCGAAATCCGCGACCTGCTCAAGGAGAAGAGATAAGCCCGGGCACAATCGGCTTCCGACCCAAGGCGTCCCTTTGAGGCCCCCCTAAAATAGATTGTCCATGCAAAATATCGCAAGTTGTTGACTAATAGAATATTTTGCAGCACCATTTTATTGAGGCATTTGCCGGAAACGGCGAGATAATGTGAAAATAAACGAGGTTTCGGTTTCTAAATCGTTACCTCGTTTATGACGAGTTTACGGAGAATCTCTGCGGGCGGCTGGAGCACGTGACCATCGAGAACCGCAATGCCCTCGATGTGATCGCCTGCTACGAAGCACCGGATGCCTTTCATTTCGTCGATCCTCCCTACGTGAACTCCGACTGCGGCCACTACGAAGATACGTTCAACGAGCGGAACATGGAGCAGCTTCTGCAGCTGTTCGAAACCGTCAAAGGGAAGTTCTTGCTGACAATGTTCCCGTTTCAGATGATCGATCGGTACGCACAGAAGAACGGATGGATCATCCATCGGGTCGAACGCACGATCAGCACCTCCAAAACCAGCCGGCGCCGGCAGGAAGAGTGGATGGTTTGCTATTACGAGAAGAAGCCGCAGGCATCCCTATTCGAGAAGGGTATTTAAGCGAGTGAGGCGGATTCACCCTAATGAGAAACACCGTTCGAGCGGCAGTCGAAAGCTATTCGAACGGTGTTTCTGCCTGATTTACTTATCCTCCGCAATATGTAAAGAACCTCATATTTCTTTACATATCTTTCGTAATATGTAAACGAAAAGCCTATTTGCTTTACATTACATTCGATGCGTGTGCGAAATTTTCATCGCTTTTCGTTTTGGGCTACTTCACCCCCCCCCGAATAGTCGCATCTGGTTCTGAACTCCATCGCATCTCGTTTTGCCGATTATATTTCGGGCAGTGGATTATGGGTGGGGGCATTTCTAATCAATCTGTATAAATCTATTGTGAAATAATTTCGTTTATTTTATTCGCAATTTTGTTGCTATTTTGTTACTCAGCACAAATAGTTTACCACATTACCTACTAATAATCAGATAAATACATGTATCTATAAATAGTGTATGGCAGAACTTCGTGAACAGTTATCAAATCTACAAGAAAATAAATAACTGAAATACACATATTTGTATCAATTCTTATTGCATCATTCAAGAATCGTTACGGCAAACGTCCTTTTGACAAAACCGACAATGTGCTAAAACAAAGAGCCAAGGCGGAATCTAATGATTCTGCCTCGGCTCTTTAACCTCATTGCATCAGCGGCCGCTGGCTTCGATGCGGCTACGCATGCGGATGTTGAAGTCCTGCTCCCCGAGGAGCTGCTCCAGGGTGAGGTGCATCCGGTAGCGCCAGTAGTAGCGCGGGATGGAGGGGACGTTGATCCGCTCCTCCTGCGGCACCTCGCGGCGGAGTTCGCCATCCTCGGCCAGCCAGTCCTGCAACGGCAGGATCACCAGCATGGAGGGAGAGGCCAGATGCAGGTCGACGATCCTGCCGGCAACCCAGGGTTCGCAATAGAGCGGGGCCTCGCCCGGCTCGTGCAGGACGGTATTGTAGAATCGCTGCGTCGTGACGCGGTCCTCCTCCCACCAGGCCCGCAGGGGCGACATGTCGTGGGTCGATGTGGTCGACACCGAACGGTAGGGATACCCCCAGGTGTTTCCGAACTCGCTGTTCGGGTCCTTCGGCATGCGCTGCACCTCCAGCGACAGAATCTGAAGATCGTTCATCACCTGCGGCACGCAATGCGGAATCATGCCCAGGTCTTCGCCGCAGACCAGCATGCGGGTGGCCGACAGCAGGGGCGGCAGTTTGCGCATGGCCTCGCTCCGCCAGTATTCGTTGTGGCGATAGTAGAAGAAGTCGTTGTAGAGCCGGTCGAATGCCGCCCGCTCGCCGTCGCCCAGGGCACGGTAAGAGTAGGTGAACTGCGCCGAAATGCGCGGATGATAGAGACCGCGCTTCACGGGGTCCTCGACGAAAAGCACCTCGTCGACGAGCCCCATCAGACCGTCGCAAATCCGGTGGCTTCTGTCGTCGCTCTTTCCGGCGAACAGACGCTCGATCTTGCGCTGCGTATCGACCTCCTCGCGCAGGGTATAGCGGCCGCAGCCCGCCTCCTGCAAATACTTCGTGCGCACCTCCTCGGCCGCCTCGCCGAAGAAATCATCGAGCATGTAGTGATAGATATAGGGCTCGGCGTGGCGCGCGGCATTGAACCGGAGCCCGGCCCCCCAAATCTCCTCCTCGGAGAAGGGCAGAGCCGGATTGAAGTGGCCCAGCAGACCGTGTACGCACTCGTAGGGGATCTCCCAGATACGGAAAAAGCCCAGAATGTGGTCGATCCGGTAGGCATCGAAATACTCGGCCATCTTGCGGAAACGGGCCTTCCACCAGGCATAGCCGTCCTCGGCCATGCGCTCCCAGTTGTAGGTGGGCAGCCCCCAGTTCTGACCCAGCACGGAGAAGTCGTCGGGCGGTGCTCCGGCCTGCGAATCCATGTGGAAGAGGTCGGGATCGACCCAGGCGTCGCAGCTCGTGCGGCTGATGCCGATGGGAATATCGCCCTTCAGGACCACGCCGTGCGCATGGGCGTAGTTGCGGACCTCACGCAACTGACGGTCCAGATGGTACTGCACGAAGTAGACCTGCGCCACCTCCGCGTAGCTATCGCTCCCGGGCGAAGTCAGCTTCCCGACCGCCTTCGAATCGTATGTAGCCCACTTGCCCCAGCGACTGAAATCGGCTGTACGGTGCCTGTCGCGCAAGGTGCAGAAGGCGGCATAGGGCCGCAGCCACGTCTCGTTGCTGCGGAAAAACTCGATGAACTCCTCCGAAGCCAGCGTAGCGGCGCCCTGCTCGGCGAACAACTCCTTCAGATAGGAGGCCTTCGCGGTGTTGACCCGCTCGTAATCCACCTCCGGGAGGGCGTTGAGCTCCTTGCCCAGCTTTCGGTATTTCGCCATGGCCCGCTTGTCGGAGAGGCGTCCCACAGCCTCCAGCCGCAGGAACTGCGGATGGAGCGCATAGGTCGAATTGGCGTTGTAGGGATAGGAGTCCTGCCAGGTTCCGGTCATCGTGGTGTCGTTGATCGGCAGGATCTGAATCACCTTGAGTCCGGTCGCCCGGGCCCAGTCTACCATCTTCTTCAGATCGTAGAACTCGCCCACGCCGAAGCTCTCCTCCGACCGGAGCGAAAAGACCGGAATGGCTACGCCGGCACCGCGCCAGGGGGCAGCAGCCGAACGGAAACGGTCGCCCGTCAGCGCCACGCACGCTCCCGCCTCGGGCAGGCGGCAGTTCCAGTAACGGTTGGCCCCGGCCTCCCACTCCACGACGCGGCCCGTAGCGGCCTTGCGGACGATGAATTTATAGGCGAATCCCGGGGCGAGCTTCGCCGCCTTGACGCTTACGCTCCAGACCGGGAAACGGGCATCGCTCATCACGAGGGCCCGCTCCGGGTCCCAGCCGCCCAGCTCGGCGGGCTCTCCCGCCAGTGCCAGCACCTCGTCCGGCTTCACCTCGGGCGCCTCCACCTCGAAAAGCAGCGTCCCGCCGGCAGCCGGCACCGCAGCAGAACGCTTACCGCGGGCGAAAATGCCCTCCGTAAAGGCCGACGAGTAGAACGAGCTCTCCGCAGGCCGGTCCGCCCAGCGGTCGATGCGCACGCACTCGCGCAGGGATCTGGCCGCAGCGAAACGATGGGGCTCCCCCCACTCCTCGCGCAGGGTCTCCCCCTTGTCGGAGACGACCCGATAGCGGTATTCGAACGCGGCTCCGGCCGGAAGGTCGATCATCAGCTGCCACTCGCCGTCCGCATAACGCATTCCGAGCACGGGGTCGAGCTTCAGCCGCTCCGCCTCGGCACCATCCAACACCACGCAGAGGTTCTCGCCCCAGCGGGTATCGTACTCTATTCGGAAAATAACTTTCATCTATCTATCTGGTTTTAGGTTCTCGATCTCAATCGGTGCTTCTCCAGCTAAACAAAGATAGCTACTTTTTCCTTAAGCGGCAAGGTCGCGCCGGACGATTCGGACGAACTGTCGAAAACCGTCACCGAACGGTCGTTTTCACCGGCCGAATTACACATAGCATTGAGAGAGTCCGTTTCCTATGGGAACGTCGACCTCGTCTGCCATGTCGGGCGGAGTGGCGTAAGGTCCGCGGAGGTTCTCGCTGTCACGCCCTCGGGAACCCTCGACAAGCTCGGGGTGACAGAACAATTCACGATTATTCTGTGTTTCATGTTGAGCGGAGGGGCGTAGCCCCGCAGTCGAAACATCCCGACATTGACGAGCGCACTCCAATCGGTATATGAAAAATGAGTACCCCCAGTTTCGGATTACTCATTTCACATTGCCGACTGCCCATTTATAAGAGCCGGTCGCGCAGCTGTTCGCAGCTGGCAGCCGGATCCCGATGATCGAACAGGAAGCCCTCGATGCCGCAGCCCCGCGCCGCATCTACATTGGCCGCCCGGTCGTCGATGAAGAGCGTTTCGGACGGTTGCAGGCCGTAACGCTCCAGCAGGATGCGGAAGATGGCAGGGTCGGGCTTCACCACCCGCTCCTCGCACGACACCACCTCGCCGTCGAAATGGCGGTAGACGGGGACGCGGCGCAGAAACTCGATGAACTCCTTCGACATATTCGACAACACATAGAGCCGATAGCCCGCCGCCTTCAGATCGGCGATCAGACGCTCCGTAGGGAGTATGACCTCCTGCCGGTCGATAGCCTCGCGCATGTAGCTCTCGCAAGTGGCGCGGTCCACCCCTTTCTCCCGACAGAGGAGGTCGATCACCTCGTCGTAGCTCAACGCCCCCCGGTCGTACTCCTCCCAGAATACGGGCATCTGCGGAAACCGCACGAAGGAGAAAAACTCCACGAACTCGGGCTTGCACTTTTTCGGGTCGCGGGCGAACACCACCCCACCCAGATCGAATACGATATTTTTCATGTTACAAAGGTATGAAATTTTTCACAGAATCCGATTTTCAGTCCGCACAATCCGGCCGAAGCGTTCGGGAAGCGGCACCCTGCGCTCATCCGGCAATAACCTCCGAAATCGCAGCGGGCCCCGCCCAACGAAAAGAAAGTCGCTCCCGAAGAGCGACTTTCTTGACTTGAAAGGCTACGAACCGAAGTTGTCGTAGAGGATATTTTCAGGCGGCACGCCCAGGCTGTCGAGCATCTTCACCACGGACGCGATCATCATCGGAGGTCCGCACATGAGGTAGATGCAGCCCTCGGGCTCCTCGTGGTTCTTGAGGTAATTCTCGTAGAGCACATTGTGGACGAAGCCCGCCGTGTACTTCACGCCTGCCTTGTCGGCCTCGGGATCGGGACGGTCCAAAGCCAGGTGGAACGAGAAGTTGGGGAAATCCTTTTCGATCTGTGCATAGTCCTCCATGTAGGGGGCCTCCTTCAGGGCGCGGGCGCCGTACCAGAACGACACGGGACGCTTGGTCTTCTCGGTCTTGAAAAGGTGCATGATGTGGCTGCGCATGGGAGCCATGCCGGCACCGCCGCCGATGAAGATCAGCTCCTGCGTATCGGGCAGATTGGCCGGCAGGAAGAACTCGCCGTAGGGGCCCGAAATCGTCACCTTGTCTCCGGGCTTGCGCGAGAAGACGTAGGAGGAGCAGATACCGGGGTTCACCTTCATGAATCCGCCGTTCACGCGGTCGAACGGAGGCGTAGCGATACGGATGTTGAGCATGATGATGTTTCCCTCGGCCGGGTGGTTGGCCATCGAGTAGGCGCGGAAGGTCGGCTCGGGATTCCGGGCCACGAGGTCCCACATCTTGAACTTGTCCCAGTCCTCGCGGAACTGCGGCTCGATCTCCATGTCCGAGAACTTGATCTCGTCGTACTTCGGGATGTCGATCTGAATGTAGCCGCCGCTGCGGAAATTGAGGGTTTCGCCCTCGGGCAGCTTCACGACGAACTCCTTCAGGAAGGTGGAGATGCTGCGGTTCGAAACCACCTCGCACTCCCACTTCTTGACGCCGAGCACCGACTCGGGAACATGGATCTTCATGTTCTCCTTCACCTTCACCTGACAGCCCAGGCGCCAGTGCTCCTTCTGCATCTTGCGGTTGATGAAGCCCGTTTCGGTAGGCAGGATGTCGCCGCCGCCCTCGAGCACCTGGCACTTGCACATACCGCAGGCACCGCCGCCGCCGCAGGCCGACGGCAGGAATACTTTATTGTTAGCCAGCGTTGCCAGCAGCGTAGAGCCGCTCTCGGTCGTGATGACCTTCTCTCCTCCGTTGATGTCGATGGTCACGTCGCCCGAGGTGGTCAGCTTCGCCTTGGCGAAGAGAAGCAGGCCCACCAGCACGAGCGTCACCACCAGAAAGGCGAGGATCGCAACAATGATTGTTATTTCCATTTTCTCAATCTCTGTTAAAGGTTTACAACTGAATGCCCGAGAAGATCATGAAGGCGATACCCATCAGACCCGTGATGATGAAGGCGATACCGGGGCCCTTCAACGCGGCGGGGATGTGCGAGTAGGTCGTCTTCTCGCGGATGGCGGCCATCATGACGATGGCGAGCCACCAGCCCAGACCCGAACCGAAGCCGTAGACGATCGACTGCCACAGCGAGGTGAGCTCACCGCCGTCGACCTTCTGCTGCATGAAGAGCGAACCGCCCATGATGGCGCAGTTCACGGCGATCAGCGGCAGGAAGATACCCAGCTGGTTGTAGAGCGAAGGCGAGAACTTCTCGACAGCCATCTCGACGAGCTGCGTAAAGGCCGCGATCGTCGCGATGAAGATGATGAAGGTCAGGAAGCTCAGGTCCACACCCTCGACCAGCGCATTGGCTTTCAGCACATATTCGTACAAAAGGTAGTTCAGGGGAACGGTCATCGTCATCACGAAGGTGACGGCGGCACCCAGTCCGAGGGCCGTCTTGACGCTCTTCGACACGGCGATATAGGAGCACATGCCGAAGAAGAAGGCGAATACCATGTTGTCGATAAAGATCGACCGGATAAAAATATTCAAAGATTCCATAAGTCAAGTCCTCCTATTTTTCCTGTAAATCCTTGTTGCGCGAACGGTGCACCCAGATGATGCAGCCCACGATAATCAGCGCCATGGGCGGGAAGAGCATCAGACCGCAGTTGGAGTAGAATCCGCCGTTGGCGGCGTACCAGCTCTCGGGAACGATCTGCAGGCCCAGCAGCGAGCCCGATCCGAACAGTTCGCGGAAGAAGGCCACGATGACGAGAATCAGACCGTAGCCCAGACCGTTGCCGATACCGTCCAGGAAGGCGGGCCAGGGTTTGTTCGCGAGGGCGAACGCCTCGACGCGGCCCATGACGATACAGTTCGTGATAATCAGACCCACGTAGACCGACAGCTGCTTGGAGATGTCGTAGACGAAGGCCTTCAGCACCTGGTCGACCAGAATCACCAGCGTAGCGATCACGACCAGCTGGACGATGATGCGGATCCGCGAGGGCACGCCGTTGCGCAGCAGCGACATCACCAGGTTGGCGAAAGCGGTCACGACGGTAACCGATAGGGCCATCACGATGGCCGGTTTGAGCTGTACGGTCACGGCCAGGGCCGAGCAGATACCCAGGATCTGCACGATGACGGGATTGTTCGCTCCGAACGGACCCGTCAGATACTTCAGATTCTTTGCCGAGAAGATCGGCTCTTTTTCGTTACTCATGATCCTCCGTAGCGTTTAATTCGTTAGACAATTCCTCGTCCCGGACGGTCTCCTCCGCCTGGGCGGGAGCCTGGGCGGCGATGCGCTCCGTCAGGAAGGGAAGGTAGGCCGTCAGGCTGTTGTAAAGCATGGCCGACACGCCGTCCGAGGTCTTCGTACCGCCCGAGATGGCATCCACCTCGTGCATGCTGCCGGGGGTGGCGCCGCCCTTCTTCAGTTTCACGGCAACGAGTTCGTTGTCCTCGAATACGGTCTTGCCGACGTACTGGGCCCAGTGCTTGGGCGTAGCGATTTCGGCACCCAGACCGGGCGTCTCGCCCTGATGGCCGAACACGACACCTGCCACGGTGTTCATGTCCTTCTCCAGCGCCACGTATCCCCATATGGGGCCCCAGAGGCCCGTACCGGTGACAGGCACCACGACCCGGCCGTCGGCAGCCTCGAAGACGGGATAGGTTCCGTTTTCGAAGGCACCCTTCAGGTCGAAAAGCAGCTGCAGGGTCTCGTCCGCGGAGATATTTTCGATCTTGCGGCCCTCGGCATCGACGGCATAGGCCGAAACGAATTCGTTGTAATCGGCACCGTCGGCAGCCAGCGACGAGAGGATGGCCTGCTTCTTCTCGCCCAGCATGTTCTCATTCTGGCGCTTCTGCAGGGAGAGGGCGGCCACAGCCAGCAGCGTGGCGACCACTACGACCATCACCGTCGCGTAGACGATAATGTAGATATTGCTGTTCTTGTTCATAACACGCTCTTATTTAGCCGATTTTTTACGATTCTTTCTGCGCGACACGTTCGCCTCCACCACGAAGTAGTCCACCAGCGGAGCCAGGGCGTTCATGAAGAGGATCGAAAGCATCATGCCCTCGGGATAGGCGGGATTGATGCCGCGGATCAGAATAGCCAGCGCGCCGGTCATGAAGCCGACGATATACTTGCCCGTGTCGGTCTGCGCCGAGGTAACGGGGTCGGTCGCCATGAAGACGGCACCGAAGGCGAAACCGCCCACGATCAGATGCTGCCAGGCGGGGATCTCCATATAGGCGTTGCCGCCTACCCAGTTGAAGAGGTAGCCCATAGCCAGACCGCCGACGAACACCGAGATCATCGTGCGCCACGAAGCGATGCCCGTGAAGAGCAGCACGGCGGCACCGATCAGGATAGCCAGCGTCGAGGTCTCGCCCACGCAGCCGGGGATGAAGCCCAGGAAGGCATCCATCGGGGTGTAGTTCATCGCACCTTCGGTCGCGAACTGCTCCAGCGCGGTAGCGCCCGACACGGCGTCGCTGGCGAACCATACCTTCTCACCCGAAATCGAGGGGGTGTAGGCGAAGAATACGAAGGCGCGGGCCAGCAGAGCGGGATTGAAGACGTTCATACCCGTACCGCCGAACACCTCCTTGCCGAATACGACGGCGAAGGCGGTCGCGATGCCGATCATCCAGAGCGGCGTGCCGACGGGCATGATCATCGGGATCAGCAGACCCGAGACGAGGAAACCCTCGTTGACCTCGTGGCCGCGCGACTGGGCGAATCCGAACTCGATGGCCAGACCCACCACGTAGGAGACCACGATCATGGGCAGCACCACGCAGAATCCCTTCCAGAAGGCCTCCCAGCCGGTCAGACCGATCTGATAGCCCGTGTTGTACATACCGAACAGCAGCGCGGGAACCAGCGCGGCCACGACCACGATCATGGTACGCTTCATGTCGTTGCAGTCGCGGATGTGGGCACCCTTCGAAGCGGTGGTATTCGGAACGAAGAGGAATGTTTCGAACGCATCGAACGTCGATTCCAGGAAACCGAGCTTGCCCCCCTTGGAGAAGGTCGGTTTGATCTTGTCTACATAATTACGCAATCCCATCGTTAAGCCTCCTTAATCATTAAGTTAATACCGTCGCGAATAATCTGCTGGATCTCGGTCTTCGAAGGATCGACGAACTCGCAGAGGGCGAAATCCTCGGGCAGAACCTCGTAGATACCCAGGTTCTCCATCTTGTCGATATCGCCCGCCAGGCAGGCCTTCAGCAGGTACATGGGATAGATATCCATCGGCAGATACTGCTCGTAGAGACCCGTCACGACGAACGGACGCTCGCCGCCGTTCATGTTGGTGTCGAGCCGGTAGGCCCGCTTGGGGCAGATCCACGAGAAGTAGGCGCGCGAAACGGAGAACTTGCCGAAGCGGGGCATCGCCCAGCCCAGCAGCTCGTACTTGTCGCCCTCGGGAATCACGGTCAGCGAGTTGGCATAGAAGGTCAGATAGCCGTCGGCCGCCACCTTCGTGCCCGTCAGGACATTGCCGGCGATGATGCGCACGCTGTCGCCCTCCTGCTGGGGCTTGATGTTGCCGTCGAGCACCGAGGCAACCGAAGCGCCGGCGATCACCTTGCAGTAGGCGGGCTTCGCCACTTCGGAACCCGTCACGGCGATCGTGCGGGTCATGTCGACGCGGCCCTCGGCGAACAGGCGGCCGATGATGGCCAGATCCTGCACGTTCACGGTCCACACGACGTCGCCCTTGTCGATGGGGTCGATGTGGTGGATCTGCACGCCCACGTTACCGGCGGGGTGCTTGCCCTTGAAGGTGTGGAGTTCAACCCCCTTGAGCGAACTCCAGAGCTTCTCCTTGCCGGCCAGCATCGAGAGGTGCACCTTGCCGTCGGTCAGGCGGCGCAGCACGTCCAGTCCCGTCTGCAGGTGGGCCAGCTCGGAGGCGAGCACGAAATCGTAGTCGGGAGCCAGCGGCGCGGTGTCGAACGCCGAGACGAAGATCGCCTTCGGGCGAGCCTCGGGATCGGCGATAACGCCGTAAGGGCGCTGAATCAGCAACGGCCAAAGACCCGACCGGAGCAACAACTCGACAATCTCCTCGCGCGAAGCCTTCCCGGCATCGAGCTTGGCGAACTCCTCGTACTGCTGCGTTTCGTCGGGGGTCACGGTGACGTTCAGCACACGGCGCTTCTCGCCGCGGTTGACGGCCGAAACGGTGCCGCTGACCGGCGAAGTGAAGAGCACGCGGTCGTTGTACTTGTTGAAGAACAACGGCTGACCGGCCTTCACCCGATCTCCGACTTTAACCAGCAACTTCGGAGTCACCCCCTCGAAATCGAGCGGCGACACGGCATACTCGGCCGACGCTTTCGCTTCTGCGAGCCGCGTCTCGGCCTTGCCCTGAAGATTGATGTCGAGACCTTTGCGTAAAGTAATGATTTTCGACATGGTTAAATGTTTGATGTTTAGTATTGTGTGGTATTTCTTCATACCGGACCGCCCCTGCGGGGTTCGGTCCGCTTATTGTTATTGTGCTAACAGCGTATATTCGAGCGCGAAGATACGATATTTTTCCCACAATCCCGCATGGGGCGGAGATTATTTTTATAAAAATTAAATAAAAGGTCCGCTCTTCCGTGCACCGAAAAGAAAAAACGGCCTCCGGAAGAAGAATTTCAGCTGCGGAATTAGGATTTCCGACGCCGAAAAATTACTTTTGTAGAGTGGAAAACCGATTCGTCAACATCCATACGCACCGCCCGCAGGCGGACGAGCTTACCATCTCGACCCGGGGACTGCACCCCTGGGAGGCGGAGCGGACCGAATGGCCGGCTTCCGAGGCGTTCGCCGATGTGCAGGCCGTGGGAGAGATCGGGCTCGACTTGGCCCGGCCGGTCGACCGCGTGCGCCAGACGGAGCTGCTGCGGATGCAGCTCCGGTCGGCGGAGCAGCTCGGCAAACCGGTCGTCCTGCACTGCGTCCGCGCCTTCGAACCGCTGATGCGGGTACTGGAGGAGTACCGGCTCCGGGCCGTGATCTTCCACGGCTTCATCGGTTCGCCCGAGCAGGCCGCACACGCCCTGAAGCGGGGCTACTACCTCTCGTTCGGCGAGCGGAGCCTCCGTTCGCCGCGCACGGCGGAGGTGCTGCGGACGATGCCGGCCGACCGGCTCTTTCTGGAGACGGACGAGAGCGAAACGCCCATTGCCGAGATCTACCGCCGGGCCGCCGGTCTGCGCGACACGACGCCCGGGGAGCTCGGACGAGTCGTAAGGGAGAACTACAAACGCATATTCGAACAATGAGTGAAGAGTGGTTGCAGCGCACGGAGCTGCTTTTGGGGGCCGAGAAGCTGGCGATGCTCCGCCGGGCCCACGTACTGATCGTCGGACTGGGCGGCGTGGGGGCCTACGCCGCCGAGATGATCGCCCGGGCGGGCGTAGGGAGGCTGACGCTGGCCGACGCCGACACGGTGAACGTCACCAACATCAATCGGCAGCTGGTAGCGCTCCGCTCCACGGTCGGACGGCCGAAGGGCGAGGTGCTGGCCGAGCGGCTGCGCGACATCGACCCCGGGATCGAACTGACCGTCGTCGGCCGCTACATCAAGGACGAGGAGACCTATGCCCTGCTCGACGCGGCCCACTACGACTACGTGGTCGACGCCATCGACACCCTCTCGCCCAAGCTGGCGCTGATCGCCGCCGCCCTGGAGCGGGGCTATCCGCTGGTAAGCTCGATGGGAGCCGGCGCGAAGATGGACCCCACGAAACTCGAGATCGAGGATATCTCCCGCACGCACCACTGCCCGCTGGCCCACATGCTTCGCAAACGGCTGCACAAGATCGGCATCCGCAAGGGATTTCAGGCGGTCTTCTCGCCCGAACCCATCCGCGAAGGGGCGATGATCCTCTGCGAGGAGCCCAACAAGAAGTCGAACGTGGGGACGATCTCCTATATTCCGGCACTGTTCGGAATCGGGTGCGCGAGCGTGGTCGTCCGCGGTCTGATCGGAGAACTGGAAACCAAATGAACTGCATAATGAAACCGAACATCGTATTTCTGGACGAGTACAGCATCTGCGGATGCGACCTCTCGGGCATCCGCAGCCTGGGCCGCTACACGGGCTACGAGAAGACCCGCCCCGAGCAGGTGGCGGAGCGGTGCCGCGAAGCCGACATCGTGATCTCGAACAAGGTGGTCCTGACGGCCGAGACCATCGCCGCCCTGCCCCGGCTGAAACTGATCTGCGTGGCGGCGACGGGGGTGAACAACATCGATCTGGAGGCAGCCGCCGCCCGCCGCATTCCAGTGAAGAACGCCGTGGGCTACTCGACTCACGCGGTGGCCGAAACGACCCTGGGAGCCGTACTGGCCCTCTACCGGCAGATCGGCTACTACGACCGGTTCGTGAAGAGCGGCGCCTATGCCGCACAGGACGTACCGTTCCACTTCGGCCTGCCGACCCACCAGCTCCACGGCAAGCGCTGGGGCGTGATCGGGCTGGGAAACATCGGCCGCGAGGTGGCCCGGCTGGCCGAGGCCTTCGGATGCACGGTCGCCTACACTTCCACCTCGGGGCAGATCCGCGAGGAGCGCTACCCCGCCCTGCCGCTGCGGGAACTGCTGGCGTGGGCCGACGTGGTAACCGTCCACTGTCCGCTGAACGAGCGGACCCGCAACCTGCTGGGAGGCGGCGAGCTGACCTGCATGAAGCCGACTGCCGTGCTGGTGAACGTCGCCCGCGGAGGCATCGTCGACGAGAGGGCCCTGGTCGAAGCGCTGGACAGCGGACGGCTGGGCGGAGCCGCCATCGACGTCTACGAGAAGGAGCCGATCCCGGCGGGCTCGCCGCTGCTGCACGCGGCCCGTCCCGAGCGCCTGCTGCTTTCGCCCCACAACGCCTGGGCGCCCGTCGAGGCGATAGACGTGCTGATCGACTGCGTGAAGCGGAACATCGAGGAGTTTCTGAAGAACGAAAAATAAAAAAAACATGAAAACGATCATTCTCACCTTATCGATCCTCTGCTCGGCACTCACGCTGGCAGCCCAGCCGCGGACCGAACAGACCGCCCGTCAGGAAGCGATGGATTTCCTGCGCGAAGAGGGCTACCTCCCCAAGCTGGACGAAGACGGGGACATCTTCTTCAAGATTCAGGGCGCCAACTATTTCGTCCTGCTGGAGAGTCAGTCCGACGGATCGGTCTACCTGAACTTCATGACGCTCTACGGCACCGACCAGCCCTATGAGAAGATTCTGGAGGGGTGCAACAGCATGAACGAGCAGAAGCGGGTCACCAAGTTCATCGCCCTGAAGGAGGAGGACGGCAGTACCGCGTACCGGATCACCTACGAAAGTTTCTGCAACCCGGAAGACGATTTCACACAGCTCCTCCACGACGCCATCGCCCTGCTGCCGGAGTGCGTGTCGGAGTTCATCGACAAATACGAGGAGTGACCCGCGGATCATGAAACGCCGCAAGATCGTCTTCGACTACCTCGACCGGCACGGCATCCGCTACAACTGGTACGAACACCCCGAGGCCCCGACCGTCGAAATAGCCCGCCGCTACTGGGAGGAGCACGGCGACGGATCGACTCCGTGCAAGAATCTGTTCCTGCGCAACCACAAGGGCGACCGGCACTATCTGGTCTGCTTCCACTTCGAACGGCAGCTCGCCATCCGCGACCTGGAGCAGCGCCTGCATCAGGGCAAGCTCTCCTTCGCCTCCGAACAGCGCATGGAGCGCTGGCTCGGGCTTCGTCCCGGTTCGGTATCGCCTTTCGGGCTCGTCAACGACCCCGGGAACCACGTGCACCTCTTTCTCGACGCCCGGTTGCGCGACTGCCCCGCGCTGGCCTTTCATCCGAACGACGACCGGGCGACCGTCGTCATCGCGCAGGATGAGTTTCGCCGCTACCTCGACTGCGTGGGGAACAGCCACGAATGGATCGACCTCTATTGACCGGTTTCCGCCCGGGATGGAATGCCCTGCGGTTTCCGCAGAGTGTGCGTCCTGAAACGTCGGGATCCCTCGATTCCGCTGCGCTGCACTCGGGATGACAGAACAATTCGCAATGGGCAATGCACAATTCACAATTGTTCCGTCCGCTGCTTTCTGTCATGTTGAGCGGAGGGCCTTTAGGCCCGCAGTCGAAACATCCCGACAGGGCCGAAACATTCACCCTCACGATTCGCACGGGTTCACGCCGATACGACCTTCGGGACCCCTCGGCTTCGCTCGGGGTGACATTGTGGAGCACTGCGAAAAACCGGGCCGTCCGAATCTGTCGGACGGCCCGGTTTTAATAGGCAGACGTTCACTACTTGAACTCCACCAGCGACTTTCCGGTCATCTCCGCAGGCTGCTTCAGCCCCATCAGGTCGAGCACCGTGGGAGCCACGTCGGCCAGAATACCGTCCTTCACCGCCTTCACGCGGTCCGAAACGACCACGATGGGCACGGGATTGAGCGAGTGGGCCGTATTGGGCGAACCGTCGGCATTGACAGCATTGTCCGCATTGCCGTGGTCGGCGATCTGAACCACCTCGTAACCGTTGCGCCGGGCGGCCTCGACCACCTTCTCCACGCAGGCATCCACCGCCTGCACAGCCTTCTGAATCGCTTCGTAAACACCCGTATGGCCTACCATGTCGCCGTTTGCGAAGTTCAGACAGATGAAGT
Organism: uncultured Alistipes sp.; assembly: GCA_910577475.1. Taxonomy (GTDB): domain Bacteria; phylum Bacteroidota; class Bacteroidia; order Bacteroidales; family Rikenellaceae; genus Alistipes. Next base: position 23,254 of record CAJTLJ010000003.1, on the reverse strand, counting down.
CGTATTTCTGCTCGTCGAGCGCCGCAGCCAGCTTATCGGCCACCTCATAGGCGCTCATCTCGGGCTGCAGGTCGTAGGTAGCCACCTTGGGCGAAGCGACCAGAATGCGCTCCTCGCCCGCGAACTTCTCCTCGCGGCCGCCGTTCAGGAAGAAGGTCACGTGAGCGTACTTCTCCGTCTCGGCGATGCGCAGCTGGCTCAACCCGAGCGATGCAACATACTCGCCGATCGTGTTTGCCACGTTCTCCTTGTCGAAGAGGATGTGCAGCCCCCGGAACTTGGCGTCGTAGGGGGTCATGCAGCAGTAATAGAGCGGCAGGGTGTGCATCCCCTGCTCGGGCATATCCTCCTGCGTGAGCACGACGGTGAGCTCCTTCGCACGGTCGTTACGGTAGTTGAAGAAGATCACCACATCGTTCGGACGGATCATGCCGATGGGATTGCCCAGCTCGTCGATCCGCACGATGGGCTTCACGAACTCGTCCGTCACGTCCATGTCGTAGGAGCGCTGCATGGCCTCCACCATGTCCGACGAGCGGTCGCCGATGCCGTTGACCAGCAGGTCGTAGGCCACCTTCACGCGCTCCCAGCGCTTGTCGCGGTCCATCGCATAGTAGCGGCCGACGATCGAGGCGATCCTGCCGGTCGACTGCTCGTCCATGTGCTTCTCCAGCTCGGCGATGAAGCCTTTGCCGCTGTGCGGATCGGTGTCGCGACCGTCCATGAAGCAGTGTACGAAGGTATTTTCGATACCGTATACCTTGGCGATATCGGTCAGTTTGAGCAGGTGGTCGAGCGAAGAGTGCACGCCGCCGTTCGAAACCAGACCCATCAGGTGCACGTTCACGCCGTTCTTCTTCGCATATTCGAAGGCGGCGACGATCTCCGGATTTTTCAGAATGGAGCCGTCGGCACAAGCACGGTTGATCTTCACCAGATCCTGATAGACCACGCGGCCGGCGCCGATATTGAGGTGACCCACCTCCGAGTTGCCCATCTGGCCCTCGGGCAGACCGACGTTCTCGCCGTCCGTGCGCAACTGGGCGTGAGGATACTTTTCAGTCATCGCCGTAATGTAGGCGGGGTGCATCTGATAGATCACGTCGCCTCGCTGGTGGTCGCCGTTGCCCCAACCGTCCAGAATCATCAATAAAACTTTCTGTGCCATAATTTACACCTATAATATTATTTCAATACGTCCATAATCAGTTCCACGGCCTTGTCCATCGCCGCCTGCAAGCCGTCGGGGTTCTTTCCTCCGGCCGTCGCCAGGAACGCCTGACCGCCGCCGCCGCCGTTCATCAGCTTCGCCGCCTCGCGAACCACGGCTCCAGCATTCGCACCCTGGGCCACCACGTCGTCGCCGAGGGCGACGGTCAGCAGCGGCTTGCCGTCGTTGACCGTACCCAGCACCAGCACGATCTTTCCGGAACGGGAGCGCAAATTGTAAGCCAAGTCCTTGATGAAGTCCGGGTGGCGCGACATCTGCGTAGCCAGCAGCTGCACCCCGTTGCGCTCGGGAGTCGAAGCGATGATCTTCTCTGCCCACACGGCCACCTGCTCGCGACGCATGGCCTCGGCCTCCTTCTGCAAGGTCTCGTTGCTCTCGATCAGCTTTTTGATCGCGGACATGATCTGCGTATTGTGCAGCGCCTCGCCGATACCGCGCACCGTATCCTCGGCGGCATAGAGCACCTTCTCGGCACCCTCGCCCGTCACGGCCTCGATACGCCGGACACCGGCTGAAATAGCGCTTTCGTTCATGATCTTGAAGAATCCGATGTTACCCGTGGCGCTCGTGTGGGTACCGCCGCAGAGCTCGACCGAGGAGCCGAACCGGACCATGCGGACCCGGTCGCCGTACTTCTCGCCGAAGAGCATCATGGCACCGCAGGCCTCGGCCTCCTCCTTGGTGGCGTTGCGATTCTCCTCCAGCGGATAATTGGCGCGCACGGCCCGGTTCACCAGCCGCTCCACCTCGCGCAGCTGCTCGGGGGTCACCTTCTCGAAATGCGAGAAGTCGAAACGCAGGTAGACGGGCGTCACGAGCGAACCCTTCTGCTCGACATGGCTGCCGAGCACCTTGCGCAGCGCCTCGTGCATGAGGTGCGTAGCGGTGTGGTTATTGGCGGCAGCCTGACGCGCCTCGGCGTCGACCACGGCCGTGAACTCCGCTGCGGGATTCTCGGGCAGGTTCTTGACGATATGGATAATCAGACCGTTCTCCTTCTCGGTGGCGATCACCTCGATCCGCTCGTTCGGCGTCTCGATGTAGCCCGTGTCGCCGATCTGGCCGCCGGAGTTGCCGTAGAACGGCGTCTTGTCGAAGACGAGCTGATAGGAGCTCCGGCCCTTCGAGGTCACCTTGCGGTAACGGGCGATCTTCACCTGCTCGGTAAGCGTGTCGTAGCCGACGAACTCGCTCTGCTTGAGCGGAATCAGCTCCACCCAGTCGTCCGTATCGACGGCGGCGGCGTTGCGCGAGCGCTCCTTCTGGGCCTGAAGCTCCTTCTCGAAGCCCTCGAGATCGACCTCTACGTTCTGTTCGCGGGCGATCAGCTCGGTCAGGTCGATCGGGAATCCGAAGGTGTCGTAGAGCACGAAGGCATCCTTGCCCGAAATGCGGTTCTCGCCGGTCTGCTTGGCCTTGGCGATCACGCCGTCCAGCAGGGTGATGCCCGTCGCCAGCGTCCGCAGGAAAGCGGCCTCCTCCTCTTCGATCACGCGCTCGATGAGCGTCTGCTGCGCCTTCAACTCGGGGAACTGCCCGCCCATCTGATCCACCAGACCGGCCACGAGTCTGCACATGAAGGGCTCGTTGAAGCCCAGGTAGGTATAACCGTAGCGCACGGCGCGGCGCAGAATGCGGCGGATGACATAGCCGGCCTTCACATTCGACGGCAGCTGGCCGTCGGCAATCGAGAAGGAGATGGCGCGCAGGTGGTCGGCGATGACGCGCATCGCCACGTCGCACTTCTCGTCCGAGCCGTAGCTTTTGCCCGACATGCGGGCGATGCGGCCGATGGTGGGCTGGAACACGTCGGTATCGTAGTTGGATTTCTTGCCCTGAAGAATCATGCAGAGGCGCTCGAAACCCATACCCGTGTCGATGTTCTTGGCGACCAGAGGCTCCAGCGAGCCGTTGGCCTTGCGGTTGAACTGCATGAAGACGAGGTTCCAGATCTCGATCACGAGCGGACTGCTCTGGTTCACCATGTCGCGGCCGGGAACCTCGGCGATCTCCTTTTCATCGCGCAGGTCGTAGTGGATCTCGCTGCACGGACCGCAGGGACCGGTCTCGCCCATCTCCCAGAAGTTGTCGTGCTTGTTGCCGCGGATGATATGGTCCTCGGGCAGGTACTGCTTCCAATAGCCGTAAGCCTCCTCGTCGAAGGGCACGCCGTCCTCGTCCGAACCTTCGAATACGGTGGCGTACATGCGGCTCTTGTCGAGCTTGTAGACCTCGGTCAGCAGCTCCCAGGCCCAGGCGACGGCCTCCTTCTTGAAGTAGTCGCCGTAGGACCAGTTGCCCAGCATCTCGAACATCGTGTGGTGATAGGTGTCGTGGCCCACCTCCTCCAGGTCGTTGTGCTTGCCCGACACGCGCAGGCACTTTTGCGTATCGGCCGCCCGGGGATACTTGCGCGGCGCATTGCCCAGAAAGATATCCTTGAACTGGTTCATGCCCGCATTGGTAAACATCAGCGTGGGGTCGTTCTTCACCACCATCGGGGCCGAAGGGACGATCGCGTGTTCCTTGCTCGCGAAGAAGTCGAGAAAGGCCTGTCGAATTTTATTGGATTCCATCATATAATTTTTGCCTGTTTTCGCGTTTTCTGTTTCGGGTTGCAAAATTACACATTTTACGCTAAATTTGCATCATCGAAGCGGTAGTTTTTACACGAAATGAAGGAAAAAGAGATCGGATTCGCCCCCCAGCAGTTCACGCACGAAGTGGTCGTGGCTCCGTTCCGGCTGCGCACCTACCGGTTCATCCGCCGTATTCTGGTGGGATTCATCTGCATCTCCATCGTCAACGGACTCTTCTCCTACTTTTTCTACACCCCGAAAATGTACCGGATCAACCGCGAAAACAGCGAGCTGGTCCTCAAATACCACCTGCTTCAGGACAAGATCCGAACCCTGCAGCGCCGCACCGAGGAGATCCGCCACCGCGACAACCACGTCTACCGGGCCCTCTTCGCCACCGACACCCTCGCCATCGAGGGGATCCGCACCCCCTATCCGGATTCGAAATACGCATCGCTCGAGAGCGACGTCCACGCCTCGCTGATGGCGGGCACCTGGAAAAGCATGGACGCCCTGGCCCGGCAGCTCTACGAGGAGTCCGTATCGCTGGACGAACTGCAAACCCTCTCGAAGAACAAGGAGCGCCTCTCGACCGCCATCCCGGCCTTCTGGCCCATCGACCGTTCGCTGCTGCGCAACGGCATCGGCTCGTTCGGCTGGCGCATCCACCCGCTCTACCACAGCCGCAAATTCCACAAGGGAATCGATCTGGCCGGCAACGTCGGCGACCCGATCTACGCCACGGGCGACGCCACGGTCGAGAGCATCGACACGCGCAACAGCACCCGCGGCTACGGCCGGCAGATCCTGCTCAACCACGAATTCGGCTACAAGACGCGCTACGCCCATCTGAACCGGATTCTGGTGAAGCCGGGCGACAAGATCGTGCGCGGACAGCTGATCGGCGAGCTGGGCCGTTCGGGAGGCGTCACGGGGCCCCACCTCCACTACGAGGTGATCCATCAGGGCTCGGTGGTCAACCCGATCAACTACTTCAACAAGAACATGTCGCCCGAGGAGTACGAACACCTGATGTCCGAACTGCGCGAGCTGAACCTCGAAAAAGACGAATAAGATGGCTACCGACCGCAACCGATCCCCCAGAAAGGCGCGGACGTTGAAACAGAACGTCATCCGCACCACGATCAACGCGCTGATATGGCTGGGCGCCGTCACGCTCTACTACATCGTCTACTCCCTCTTCTTCGACACCCCGTCGGAGTACGAGCTCAAGCACTCGACCGACCGGCTGCGCTCGGAGTACGAGCTGCTGGAGGCCCGCTACGACTCGCTGCTGGCCGTGGCGGACAACATCGCCGAGCGCGACCGCAACATCTTCCGCATCCTCTTCGAGTCGGACCCCTACGATTTCGAGCGCGAAAACCGCACGGAGCGGACCACCCGCTACGAAGAGATCCTGAACCGACCGACGCACCGGCTGAAGAACGAGCTCGACACCCGCACGCAGCAGATGGAGGAGCGGATGAAGGTGCTGGCCCGCTCCTACCGGTCGCTGCAGCGCCAGATCGACTCGATGGGGAGCGCCTGCAACAACATCCCGGCCATCCAGCCCGTCATCAACCACCAGCTCAGCCTGCTGACCGCCTCCTACGGCATGCGCATACACCCCTTCTACAAGACACTGAAATCGCACCAGGGGGTGGACTACACCATCCCCGAAGGGTCGCGCGTATTCGCCACGGCCGACGGACGGGTCAAGGAGGTCTCCTCACGAAACTCCACGGCGGGTCTGACCGTCGTGATCGACCACGGCAACGGATTCGAGACCTCGTACAACCATCTGGGGCGGATCAACGTGAAACGCGGGCAGGAGGTCCGGCGCGGCGACATCATCGCCCTCTCGGGCAACACGGGACTTTCGCTTTCGCCCCACCTCCACTACGAGGTGCGCCACAACGGCATGCGGGTGGACCCCATTCACTACTTCTTCCTGGAGCTGTCGCCCGCGGAGTACCAGCGCATGCTGCGCATCGCCCGGTCGGGCATGCAATCCTTCGACTGAAAAACCATGCGGCTGAAACTCATCCTGCTCGATTTCGACGGCACGCTGGCCGACACGCGCGAGGCGAATGCCTCGGCCTACGTCGCCGCATTGCAGGAGGCCGGTTACCGGATGGATAAGGAGACTTATCTGAAGCATTACTTCGGCATGCGCTGTCCCGAATTCCTGCGCTCCGTCGGCTTCACCGACCCCGCGCAGATCGACCGGATCCGGCGGCGCAAGATCGAGCTGTATCCCTCCTTCTTCTCCACCGTAAGGCTCAACGAACCCCTGTGGGAGTTCTGCCGCCAGTTCCGCCGCACGGGCGGGCGGGTCTGGATCGTCTCCACCGGGCAGGCCGACAACATCCGCAACGCCATGCGCCACCTGCACCTCGAAGGCGAGGTCGACGGCGTGCTGACCGCCGACGAGGTGGAGCACAACAAACCCGCCCCCGACGCCTTTCTGAAGGCGATGGAGATCGAGGGCTGCCAACCCGGGGAGACCTTGATTTTCGAGGATTCGGCCGTCGGCGTCGAGGCGGCCCGGCGAAGCGGCGCCCCTTACGTCGTAGTCAGGCTCTAACGGCGGCAGATCGCCTTGAAATCGCAGTAGGTACAGAGTTCCGGCTCCTCGCAGGGCCGGAAAGGGGTGTTCGGATCGAACAGCTCCCGCAGTTTTTCGCGCAGGGCCGCCTCGAAATCGCGGCCGCAGGCCGAGTAGCGCACGTCGCTCATGGCTCCCGAGCGGTCGATCAGGTCGGGCGAGTAGTCCGGGCGGTTGATGCGGCGGACGTAGTAGAGCGCCGGCCGGGCATCCGTGCCGCTGCGGTGCCACAGCATGAGCGAATAGAGCAGGGTCTGGAAAATATTGCCGTTCACGCCGCGATTCTTCGAAAGGAAGAGATCGTCCAGCCCGCCGAACTCCAGATGCACGCCGCCCGTCTTGTAGTCCACCACGCGCAGCGTACCGTCGTCCATCCGGTCGATCCGGTCGGCCGTACCCCGGAATCGGACGCGGCGGCCCGCATCGTCGAACGCGAAATCGCACTCCACCTCCTGCTCCAACCCCTCCACGGCGAACCCGTCGTGCGTCCGGTCGTAGGGCACGATCCCCTCGCGGACATAGCGCACGACGATGTCGCGCACCAGCACCACGTTGCCAGGGTACTCCGACTCGGGTACCTCGCGACCCCGATAGAGCGCCTCGTTCAGAGCCTCCGTCACGACCCGCTCCACGGCCCCCTCCCTCACCAGCGCCTCCAGCACGGCCGAGGGGTGCGCCTCGCCGCGAATCCGCTCGTAGAACCGTTGCATCGAAGCATGCAGGATCGTACCGAAAAGCGGGTTATCCACATCATCCGTAATCTCGTCTTTCTCACGCAGATGAGCCAGCGAAGCGAAGTAAAACTTCAGGGGGCAGGCAATGTAGCGGGCGAAGGCCGTAGGCGACAGGGCGCGGGGATCGTCGGAGCGCAGATACTCTTCCAGCGCCGTCAGCACCGAGTCCGTCTTGGGAACCTCGATCGGCGTATTGTCGGGCAGATTGACATCGACGCCCACCTCCGAGAAGGAGATCGGCAGACCGCTCTCGTACTCGATCTGACGGATATAGCGGCTCGGCTCGCCGGTCGACTTGTCGTCGGCATGGGAGCAGTAGCACAGCACGACCCGGCGGGCCCGCTGGATGAGCCGGTAAAAGTAGTAGGAGTAGACCCCTTCGTGGTGCTCGGGCGTCGGCAGTCCGTAGGCCGTGCGCAGGTTGCAGGGGATGTAGGAGGCCTGCGCATCCAGCCGGCCCGGGAAATTGTCGTCGGTCATCGACAGCAGAATCACATTCTCGAAATCGAGGTTGCGGGTCTCCAGAATTCCCATCACCTGCACGCCGTCCAGCGGCTCGCCCTCGAACGGAACGCGAAGCGTCTGCAGGTGGCGGCGCAGCAGCGAAGTAAAGGTCGAGATAGATATATCTATCCCGCATTGGTCTATCGAGTTGTCCAGCTTGATGATCTCCTCGGAGATCATCGACAGAAAAGCGATTCGCTGCGGCCGGTCCTCCGCCTCGTCCGCCACGCCGCCAACAGCCGCCAACACCTGCGTCAGGTAGGCGGAGAGGGATTTACGGTCCGAAGCGGGGGCGAAAATCGTCCGCAGCAGGTCGTTCCGCCCCAGCAGGCCGACCGGCACCGTAATCAACCGGTCCTCCCGAATCTCCCGCTGCAAGGCCCCGATGGCGGGATTGTCCGCACCGTTCAGGTAGGGGTGGGCCAGTATGCCCGAGACATCCGCATGGTAAAAGGCATATCCGTCGCGGGAGTTGCGACCATGCGCCTGCAACTCGATCAACCGCTCGACGAAGGTGTAGGCCGTCGAGTGCTTGAGCGGAAAGCCCATCGTCACGTTCACCCGTTCGTCGGGGCACTCGCGCTCCGGGTCCGAGAGCGAACAGAGCAGCGGCATCAGCAGATTCTCATCCGTCAGGACGATAGCCGTCCGCTTGTCGAGCGCTATCGGACCGCCCTGCGCATCCTTCGGGCGGAGCTCCCCGAGCAGCGTGGGGACATATTTGCACTGGGCGGCATTCGACGCGGTAGATACGATCCGTATCTCCTTGTCGGATTTCATATTGTCATGCGTAACCTCATCCGACGCTTCAGAATAACGCCGCCGGTTGTCCCGCAGAAACATGCCGGCCTCCTGCTCCCTGCGGTCGGTGTAGCTCCGGTCGTAGTCCCAGTAAAATTCGGCTCCGGCCTGCCGCAGATGGTCGAAGAGCACCTTTTCGCACTCCGAAAGGGCGTTGAATCCCGCCACCACATAGCGGCGGTCGCCGTCGACTCGCGCCTCGCCGGAGAGCAGCCGGTCCGCGGCCCGCCGCTGCACCATGCCGCCGTAGGCGAAGCCCAGCTCCGAAAGCCGCTCGCGGAACTCCGCATAGATGGCACCCAGCGAGTTCCAGACACGCAGAAAGCGCTGGCGCTCCACCGAATCGGTCGAACGGTCGGTTTCGAGAAAGACCCCCTCCCAGAAAGCCCGGATAATCTGCCGCTGCTCGTCGGTAAGGTAGGACCAGTCCGCCTCCAGCTCCTTCAGGTCGGATATGTTGCGGAACAGCTGCCCGGCGTCGACCCGATACTTGTCGATCATGTCGAAATCGCCGAGGAGCATTTCGCCCCAGAAGTAGAAGCGGTCGAAATCCTCCTCGTGATACCGCCTGTAGACGCCGTAGAGTTCGGCGATCAGCCTCAACCGGTCGCCCGCATGCAGCCCCGAAAGCTCCTCCATCATCCTGTCGAGCGAAAGCCACTCGGGCTCCCACAGCGGCTTGTCGGCAATGCGCGACAGCTCGTCCGCAAAGAAGAGCCGGGCACGCCGCGACGGAAAGAGCAGCGACAGGGAGGCGATCTCCTCCCCGTGCCTTGCATAGAGACTGCGGGCCACTTCGCCCAGGAATGTCGCACGTCCGACCGCTGCCATCGCCCGAAGCGTTACTTACCGTTATCAGCCTCAACGGCCTGATCCGCCGGAACGATCTCTCCGCCCATCAGAGACGTTTCGCCCCGCAGAATTTCGGGCTGCCCCGCATAGCGGATCCGGGCCGAAGCGGCATAGGCTTCCAGCCGCTCCTCGGCCGAAACCTCCACGGCCGCGCCGTGCGAAGCGTCCACCCGCGCCGACATGGTCTCCAGCCGGCCGGCATCGACCCGGGCCGTCGAAACCGTCAGGTCGAAATAGCGGGCGCGGCCGCTCAGGGCGAGGTCGCACTTGCCCGTCACGGTCATCACCAGGTCGCGCACGTCGAACGCCACCTCGGCACGGGCACCGCCCGAGAAGCGGACATCTATCATCGGTTCGGTCACGGGCTGTTCGAAGCGCACCGCGGCACCGTCGACCGAAAGGCACTCCAACCTGCGGTAGCAAATCGTCACCTCCGTCGTATCGGCCGCCCCGCGGGGGCTCTTCTCGCGCAGGCTCAACACCCCGTCCCGATCCACCGACGCCTTCACCCGCGAATCGGCACCGGCCCCGGCGTCATAGGATACTCGCATGGAGCGGTCCTCGCCGACCCGCACGAAGGTCACGCGCATGGGTCCGCTGACCGAGACGCCCGAGAAGGGCTGCATCCAGTCGAGGGCGACCGAGCCGCCGCGCAGCTCAACGGAGTCGCGGTGCTGCGCCGCTGCGGCCGAGCTCAGGAGCAGGAGCGCGAAAAAGAGGGTTATTTTCTTCATTGTCATTCGAATTTTCGGGTTTACACCGAGACAAAGATAGGAAATTTTCCGTTCGGAACGGCCTATTTTGCGAATTCTTTCGTACCTTTGTTACATGCGCGTCGAAATTTACAATGCAAGCGCCGGTTCGGGCAAAACCTTCCTGCTGGTGGGCAACTACCTGTGCGACATCATCTGGAAGCCGCGGCTCTACCGGCACATACTGGCCGTGACCTTCACCAACAAGGCGACCGAGGAGATGAAGAGCCGCATCCTGCGCGAGATCCACACGCTGGCCTCGGGTGCCGAGAGCCCCTACATGCCCAAACTCGTCGCCGAACTCGGGCTCTCCGAGGAGCAGATCCGCCGGAACGCACGGAGCGCACGGAGCGCGATTCTGCACGACTACTCCCACTTCACGGTGCTGACCATCGACAAGTTCTTCCAGCGCATTCTGCACGCCTTCGTCAAGGAGCTGGGGCTCGAACTGAACTACAACGTCGAGATCGAGTCCGCGACGGTGCTCACGCGCAGCGTCGACGCCCTGATCGAGCGCATCACCGAGGACCCGGCCCTGAAGAGGTGGATGGAGGAGTACTCCGCCGAGCGGATCGAGGAGAACGAGGGGTGGGACCTGCGCCGGGACATCCTGCGGCTCGGAGACGAGCTCTTCAAGGAGGGCAACCGCCCGGCGCTTCAGTCGGCCCGGTCGAAGGAGGAGCTGGAGAGGCTCGTCCGTGCGGCCGCAGCAGAGCGCGACCGCACGCAGCGGCTCTTCCGCGACACGGCCCGCAAGGCGGTGGAGATCGCCGGAGAGGCGGGGCTGGGGCCCGAAGATTTCTCGAACGGGAACCGGGGCGGAGCGGCCTACCTCTACCGCGCAGCCGAGGGCGGGATCGAAGCGCCCGGACGGCGGGCCCGGGAGTGTGCCGAGACGGCCGACAAGGGGTGGTTCACGCAGAAGCGGGCCAAGGAGTACGGCCCCGTCGCCGCCCGGCTGCAACCGTTGATGCGGGAGCTGTGCGACCTGTACGACACGCACCAGCCCTATTGGAATACGGTCGCCCTGCTGAAGGAGAACTACCGCGAGTTCGCCCTGCTGAGCGACCTCTACGAACTGGTCCGCCGGATCTGGCGGGAGGAGAATTCGATGCTGCTCTCGGAGACGAAGAACATCCTGGCGGCCTTCATCGTCCGCAACGAGGTTCCCTTCATCTACGAGAAGGCCGGCACGCGCTACGACCGCTACATGATCGACGAGTTCCAGGACACCTCGCAGCGCGAGTGGCTCAACTTCCTGCCGCTGCTGCGCGAGGCGCAGTCCCACCCCTCGCAGCTGGCCGATCCGGACGATCCCGTCGAGCTGCGGCGTCCCGCCGTGCTGCTGGTGGGCGACGTCAAACAGTCCATCTACCGCTGGCGAGGCGGCGACTGGCGCATCCTGGGTCAGGAGGCCCGGCTGGCGCTGGAAGGGGCCGAGGTGAAGAACATGACCGAGAACTACCGCTCGCTCAGGCGGGTGGTAGGGTTCAACAACGACGCGATCCGGGCCGTGGTCGAGGCTGCGGACGCCCGCCTCGCGGAACTGTTGCAGGAGGCGCCGCCCGCGCTGGCGCAGGAGCTGGACGGAACGCTGAAGAGCGCCTACGCCGGACACGAGCAGACGCCCCGGCGCGAGAGCCGCGGCGAGGGATACGTGTCGGTGGAGACCTTCACCGACCGCCGGCCGCCGCTGGTGGAGCGCATCAAGGCGATTCTGGACGACGGCTACGCCCCCTGCGACATCATGATCCTGGCCCGCTCGGCCAACGACGGGGCGAAGGCGGCGGAGGCGCTGCTGGAGTTCAAGCGCGGCAACCGCGAAAGCCGCTACCGGTTCGACGTCATGACGCAGGACGCCCTGCGGATCAACTCTTCGCCCCTGTGCGGGTTTCTGCTGGCGCTGTTCCACCTGACGGCCGATCCGGAAGACAGCATCCGCCGCGCCATCTGCAACCGCTACCTGAAGCGTCCGTTCGACGCCCCGCTCGAGGCCGGTGAGCGGGAGTGGCTGCAAACCCTGAAGCTGCTGCCCCCCGAGGAGGCGTTCGAACGGATCGTGCTGAAGTACCGTCTGGGCGACGACACCCGGCAGATCGCCTATCTCCAGGCGCTGCACGAACAGATCATCGCCTTCACCGCGGGCCGCGTGGCCGACATCCCGCTCTTTCTGGAGTGGTGGAAGGAGCATGGAGAGAAGCGTTCGCTGAGCGTCGAGCAGAGTCGCGACACCATCGAGATCACCACCATCCACCGAGCCAAGGGGCTGGAGAAGAAGGTGGTCGTGATCCCCTACTGCTCCTGGCCGCTCGAGCCCCGCACGTCGGGCGAGACCGCCAGCATCATCTGGGCCGAAGCCGAAGGGGCGCTCGGCCAGGCGGGCGTCGTGCCGGTGAAATACGGTAAGGCGATGGCCGCCTCGCACTTCTCGGAGGCCTACTACCGCGAACTGGTCTACTCCTACGTGGACCACGTGAATCTGCTCTACGTGGCCCTCACGCGGGCCGTCGAGCAGCTGCACGTCTTCATCCCCGCCGTCCGGTCCGGCATAGGCGGCTATCTGTGGAACGCCATCCGCCGCGAGGGGGAGCGCTGCACGATCGGCTGCACGGAGGGACGCTACACCGCCTCGGAGAGCGGCGAGAGGTGCGAATTCGGCCTGTTCGCATCCCCCGAGCCGCCGAAGGCCGGAGCGAAGGCGGAGCGGACGGTCCGGCACGCCCTGCTGCGCGACTATCCGACCGGACTGCCCGCGCCGGGGATGAAGCTCCCCACGTCGGGATTCGAGGAGCGGGGCGGCGAGGCGGAGTTCTCGCCCCGCAACTTCGGCGTGCTGATGCACCGGATATTCGAAGAGGCGGATACGCGCGAGGAGCTTTACGAAGCCATCGGCCGCATGCGCGAAGAGGGGCTGCTGACCGAAGCGGAGAGCGGGCTCCTGCACGAGCGGACGGAGCGGGCTTTGGCGGGCGGAGAGCCCCGCGAGTGGTTCTCGGGCACCTGGGACCGCGTGTTGCGCGAGCGGGACATCATCCTGCCCGATGCCGAACGCGCGAAAGGGCTGAAGCGCCGCCCCGACCGGGTGATGATCCGCGGCCGGCGGGCCGTGGTGGTCGACTACAAGTTCGGCGAGAAGGACCCGGCCTCCTACCGCCGGCAGATCACACTCTACCTCGACCTGCTGCGCGAGATGGGCTACACCGAAACCGAGGGGTGGCTCTGGTATGTGAAATTAGGACGCACCGAGCGCGTGGAATAGGGAAATAAATCGTACCTTTGTCCGTATGAACAGCCGACTGATCGCGATTATTCCGCCCCGTTTCCGACGCCGGGGCATCGGAGTGGTCTTCACCATCTTCGTGCGGGCGCTGCTGAACTTTCTGGGGCTGGCCGTGCTGCTGCCCGTGCTGCTGCTGATTCTCGACACGGAGAGCATCCGCAGCGTAGGCACCCTGCAACTGATCTACGACCTGTGCGGCTTCACCTCGGACCGGAGTTTCGTCGTGGCCGTATGCGCGGGCGTCGTGCTCCTCATCGCCGTCAAGTGTCTGTTGAGTCTGGTGCTCTACCGGACGGAGCGCAACTACATCTACGACCTCTACCGCTCCCTGTCGCGCCGGCTCTACGTCTCCTATTTCCATCGCGGGATGGGCTTCGTCAAGCGCTCCAATTCGGCCGTGCTGACGCGCAACGTCAACGCCGTCTGCTTCTCGTTCGTGGCCGGCGTGCTGCGCCCCATCGCCTCGATGGCCTGCGACGCCATGCTCTTCCTGCTGCTCTTCGGGGCCCTCGCGCTCTACAGCGCGAAGTCGGCCCTGCTGATCGTGGCGGTCTTTCTGCCCACGGCCTACGGCTACTACCGGCTGGTCCGCAGCCGGCTGAACCGCTACGGCGAAGCGGAGAACCGGGCCCACCGCGAGAAGGCCCGCATCGTGGCCGAGACCTTCCGCGGCTATCCCGACGTGGAGATCGCACGCGCCTTTCCGATGATGCTCCGGCGGTTCGACGGGGCGATGGACCGGATCGTGGAGATGCAGCGGAGAAACGCCACGCTCGGGATGCTCCCCTCGCTGCTCACCGAAACGGGTGTTGCCGCGGGCATGGCCCTGCTGGTGATGGCGAGCCTCGGGACGAACGCCGCCGAGGTGCGGATGCTCTTCGGCATGTTCGCCGTCGCCGCCCTGCGGCTGATGCCCTCGGTAAGGAACATCATGAGCTGCTGGGCCGCCGTCAAATACAACCGCTACACGATCGACATCCTCGGCGAGGCGCACCCCGACGCGGAGGAGCGGAGCGGGGAGCAGAGCGCCGAACGGCTGCCGTTCCGGGAGCGGATCCGCCTCGACGGGGTTTCGTTCCACTTCGACGACGCCCCCGGCCACGACGTGCTGCACGATCTCTCGCTCACGATCCGCAAGGGGGAGCGGCTGGGAATCCGCGGGCGCTCGGGTGCCGGCAAGACCACCCTCTTCAATCTGCTGCTGGGCTTCTACGCCCCCACCGCGGGCTCCATCCTCATCGACGGCACGCCGCTCGACGACCGGACGCGCCGCCGCTGGCAGAACAGCGTGGGCTACGTCTCGCAGACGGTCTTTCTGACCGACTCGACCTTCGCCGCCAACGTCGCGCTGGGCGAAAGGGAGGAGGATATGGACCGCGGACGCATCGCCCGGGCGCTGGAGGCGGCCCGGCTGAGCGATTTCGTCGCCACGCTGCCGCAGGGGATGGACACCCCCATCGGCGAGTGCGGCTGCCGGCTCTCGGGCGGCCAGCGCCAGCGCATAGGCATCGCCCGCGCCCTCTACAAGCAGGCCGACGTGCTCTTCTTCGACGAGGCCACCTCGTCGCTCGACAACCGGACCGAGGAGGACATCAACCACGCGATCGAGGCCCTTTCGGCCCGGAACGCCGAGCTGACGATCGTCGTCATCGCCCACCGGGAGAGCTCGCTGGAGTACTGCGACCGCATCATCGATATCGAACGATAAAAAGAGTACAGAAGCCATGACAAAAGATTTTCTGATAGCCGATTTCCGGATCCGTATCGACGGAGAGGGATGGACCGGGACCCTGGGGCACTTCGGACGCGCCCTGCGCGGATTCGAGGTGCCGCACGATCCCGACGCCGCGACGGTGCTCACGCTTCGGACCGATCCGTGCGGGCAGCCCGATTTCGGACAATTCCATACGCTCGACGAGTTCGATTTTCCCGAGGTGAACGCCCTCTGCCGCTTCGCCGCGGCCGACGACGGCTATCTCTTTACGATGACCCTCGACAACGGCGAGACGCTTTGGTTCCACAAGCGCGGCAGCTCGCCCGAGGCCCGCTGCAACCTCGCGGAGTGCCGCGGCTGCAAGGAGATCGGCTCGCTGATGCGCTTCGGACTGTGGATGCTCTACGGCATCGCCGTCGCTCCGCACCACGCCATCGCCATCCACTCCTCGACCGTCTGCCGTCCGGAGGGGGCCGTGCTCTTTCTGGGCGAATCGGGCACGGGGAAAAGCACCCACACCCGGCTCTGGCTGGAGCATATCCCCGACACCGCACTGCTCAACGACGACAGCCCGATCATCCGCATGACAGCGGGCGTGCCCACGGTCTACGGCTCGCCTTGGAGCGGCAAGACCCCCTGCTACAAACAGGAGTTCCACCCCATCCGCGGCCTGGTCCGCCTGAGCCAGGCCCCCCGCAACCGTATGCAGCGTCTGCCGGTCATCCGGGCCATCGGGGCGCTGCTGCCCTCCTGTCCGCCGGCATTCGCCTACGACACCGCCCTGCAGGATGCCGTCTGCGAAACGCTTTCGGAGATGCTCGGCCGCACCCCGGTCTACCGGCTGGAGTGCCTGCCCGATGCCGATGCCGCCCGTCTCTCGTTCGAAACCACGCTCGGCCATGCAGCTGACCGCTAACCGCATCGCCTTCGCGCAAGCCCGCGACCTGCTGCAGGAGGGGCTCTCCGTCCGCATCCGGGTCTGCGGACAGAGCATGCTGCCCTTCTTCAGAAGCGGCAGCGAGATCGTGCTGCGTCCCGTCCGCGAGGAGGACTTCCGCCCGGGCCGGGTCGTGCTGGGCGAGACCCCGACGGGCCATTTCGTCGTGCACCGCATCTACCGCGTCGAAGGCGGGCGGATCACCCTGCTGGGCGACGGAAACACATCGGGCACCGAGACCATGCCCCGGGAGCGGATCTACGGCACGGTCGACTGCGGCCGCATGCACCTCCTGCTCGCCCGGCTGTGGCAGCTGTTCCGACCGTTCAGGCGGTATCCGCTGGCCCTGCTGCGCCGCATATCTGAAGATTAAGGCAGAAAAAAGCGTCTTCGGGACAAAACTATTTGGAACAAAAAGAGCACGTTTCGGATAGTTTTTCTACCTTTGTGAGGTTATAACGATCCAATCGAACCCATGTCGACCTACAACACACTGCTTCTGGCGATGGCCCTGCTGGGCGCGATCGTCTTCGTGGCGCTCTACTTCGTGGAGGCGGGCTACGGATACCTCTTCAACCGCAAATACGGATTTCCGATCCCGAACAAGGCAGGCTGGGTGCTGATGGAGGCCCCGGCATTCCTCACCATGGCCGCCTGGTGCACGACTGCGCAGCCCGGGCAGACGCCGGAGCTCGTGCTGGCCGGACTGTTCCTGCTGCACTATTTCCAGCGGTCGTTCCTCTTTCCGCTGCTCATGCGCGGCAAGTCGCAGATGCCCGTGGGCATCGCCCTGATGGGGCTCCTCTTCAACGGCATCAACGCCAGCCTGATCGGCGCCTGGCTCTTCCGCGTGGCGCCCGACGGCTACTACGCCGGCTGGTTCGCGCGGCCCTGCTTCTGGGCGGGCGTGCTCCTCTTCTTCGCCGGCATGGCGATCAACCTCCACTCGGACTACATCGTGCGTCACCTGCGCAAGCCGGGCGACACGCGCCACTACATCCCCCGCGGCGGCATGTTCCGCTACGTCTCGTCGGCCAACTACTTCGGCGAGGTGCTGGAGTGGACGGGCTTCGCCGTCGCCTCGTGGTCTACGGCCGGCCTGCTCTTCGTCTGGTGGACCTTCGCCAACCTGGCCCCCCGCTCGGCCTCGCTCTACCGGCGCTACGAGAAGGAGTTCGGCGCGGAGTTCACCTCGCTCGGTCGCAAACGCATCATCCCCTTCATCTATTGATCCATGAAAGATTCCCTGCTCTTCACCCCCTATCGGCTGGGCAACACCACCCTGCGCAACCGGACCATCCGTTCGGCCGCATTCGAGTCGATGGGCAAGGATTTCGGCCCGACGCAGCAGCTCAAGGATTACCACGTGAGCGTCGCCCGCGGCGGCATCGGCATGACTACGCTGGCCTATGCGGCGGTGTGTCGCAGCGGTCTGTCGTTCAACAAGCAGCTCTGGCTGCGCGACGAGATCGTCCCCGCCCTGGCCGACATCACCGACGCCATCCACCGCGAAGGCGCCGCCGCCTCGATCCAGATCGGCCACTGCGGCAACATGACCCACTGGTCCACGGCCGGATGTTTCCCCATCGGAGCCTCGACGGGCTTCAACCTCTACTCCCCCACCTTCGTGCGGGGCATGCGCAGGAACGAAATCGCCGAGACTGCCCGCTGCTTCGGCGAGGCCGTGCGCACGGCACACCGCGCCGGATTCGACTGCGTAGAGGTGCACGCCGGCCACGGCTACCTGATCTCGCAGTTCCTCTCGCCCTACACGAACCGCCGCCGCGACGAGTACGGCGGGTCGCTCGAAAACCGGATGCGCTTCATGAAGATCTGTCTGGAGGAGGTGATGAAGGCCGCCGCCGAAACCGGAACCGCCGTGCTGGTGAAGCACAACATGGAGGACGGATTCAAGAGCGGCATCCAGATTCCGGAGAGCATCGAAATCGCCAAAGAGATCGAGAAGTTCGGCGTGGACGGAATCGTCCTCACCTCGGGATTCGTCTCGAAGGCCCCGATGGCCGTGATGCGCGGCCGCATACCGACCAAGACGATGAGCTACTACATGCCCTGGTCGTCGTGGCCGCAGAAGATCGTGGTGAATCTGTTCGGGCAGTGGATGATCAAGCAGTACGACTTCGAGGAGTGCTATTTTCTGGAGAATGCCCTGAAGTTCCGGGCCGAGCTGAAGTGCCCGCTGGTCTACGTGGGCGGTCTGGTGTCGCGCGCCGGCATCGAGAAGGTGCTCGACGCCGGGTTCGAGATGGTGCAGATGGCCCGGGCGCTTGTCAACGACCCGGCGTTCGTCGACAAGCTCAAGGCCGGCGACGAAACGACCCGCTCGGGCTGCGACCACCGGGACTACTGCATGGCACGCATGTATTCGGTCGACATGCAGTGCTGCCACAATTGCAGGGAGGAGATTCCGGAGCATCTGTGGAAGGAACTGCGGAAAATCAAATAGCCATGCGTCGCGGAGAGGTAACGAAAGGATCGGCGACCGCCCTCGTGACGGGAGGCAACAGTGGCATCGGACGGTGCTACGCCCGCCGGCTGGCCGATCTGGGCTACAACATCGTCATCGCCGGGCTCAACGAGGAGCGGACCCGCCGCACCGTCGAGGAGCTGAAGCGGGATTTCGACGTCGGGGTCCGCTCGCTGACGATCGATCTCGCGCGTCCCGAAGCGGGGCGCGAGCTCTTCGAACGGGTGACCGCCGACGGCACCCGCATCGACGTGCTGATAAACAACGCCGGCACCTTCTCCTATCTGGACGTGCTGCGCACCCCCGTCGAGCAGATCGAACGGATTCTCGCCCTGCACGTCCTCACCAACACGGTCACCTGCCGGCTGTTCGGCGAACGGATGGCCGAGCGGGGACACGGTTATATTCTCAACATGTCCTCCTACTCGCTCTGGATGCCCTGGCCGGGGCTCTCGCTCTACAGCGCCAGCAAGAGCTACCTGCGCAGTTTCTCGGTCGCCTTTTCGAAGGAGATGCGGGAGCGGGGCGTTCGCGTCACCTCGGTCTGTCCGGCCGGCGTGGCGACCGATCTCTACGGACTGCCGCCCCGCTGGCAGCGGATCGGAACCCGGCTCGGCGTACTGATTACCCCCGACAGCTGCGCCCGCCGCGCCCTGAAGGCGATGTGGCACGGCCGCCGCAACTCGGTGCCCGGCTGGTGGAACCGCCTGGGCATCCCCTTTTGCCTCCTGATGCCGATGTTCATCCTCCGCATCGCCCGCAAACTGACCCTGCAATTTCAAAAATAAAGTCATGTTCGAATCTATCGATACCGTCGTTTTCGACCTCGGAGGGGTGCTGATCGACCTCTACCGCGACCGTTGCGTGGAGGCGTTCCGCCGCATCGGATTCCCGCAGGCCGAGCAGATGCTCGGCCTCTACCACCCTGCCGACATCTTCATCCGGCTGGAGAGCGGACAGATCACGACCGCCGAGGTGTGCGAATACATCCGGCGCAAATCCGGAAAGCCGATCCCCGATGAGGCGATCCGCAAAGCCTATCTCGCCTTCATCGGAACGATACCTGTCGCGAAGCTGCGCGCCATCCGCGCCCTGCGCGAGGCGGGGAAGCGTACCTTCGCCCTGTCGAACACCAACGAGATAGTGATGCCCCACATCCGCGAACGGCTCTTCACGGCCGACGGTCTGCGGATGGAGGACTATTTCGAGAAGGCTTACCTCTCCTACGAGATGAAGCTCCTGAAACCCGACCCGGCCATCTTCCGGGCCATGACGGCCGACGCCGGCATGGAGCCCGAACGCACCCTCTTCATCGACGACGGGCCCCGCAACGTCGAGACGGCCCGCGAACTGGGCTTCCAGGTCTACAAGCCCGAACCCGAGGAGGACTTCACGCCGATGCTCCGCGAACTGATCGGCTGACGCTCCGCCCCGGAAGGGGACGGAACAATGAAAGGGGCTGTCTAACGATTTAGACAGCCCCTTTTCGACGAAACCCGTTCGAACTATTTCCAGCAGAGGATCTTGTGGAAATCGAACTCCTCGGGATTGGCCACATATGCCCGTGCGGCCTCGTAGTCGGCCGGGGTGATGGCATTGATAATGTTCTCTACGACCGACTCGAACTTGTCCGAGTGGATATCCACGAGGCGGGGCGGAATCTTGCCCGTCGTGGGATCCTGCAGATCCTTCAGGTAGAGAGGCGATACGTTGCCTTCGGAATCGACGTAGACCATGCAGCCGGTCTTGCCCTCCGAGTAGAGTTTGTGTACGCCGATACCCAGCTCCGAGCAGTAGGTCAGGTCGTAGGCGATGGGGGTCTGGCAGCGGATCTCGTAGCCGATCTCCACGGGGCGGCTCTTGACCTTGATCTGGAGCTCCTTCAGGCGCTTCTCGATCATCTCGTTGAAGATGTGCGCCTTCGACACCTTGCCCAGCTCGGGATGTCCGTGCTCGTCATAGGTGAAGTGAACGCCGCTCTTCTTGATCTCCTCGTCGCTCAGGGCGTGGAACACGCCCTCCGAAATCACGGCGGCACCGTAGTCCATGCCCATCAGCTTGCGCTTGATGATCGACGAAACGACCAGGTTGACGATCTTGTCGACCGTGATCTCGGTCTTGTTGAACATCTCGGGGATGACGATCATCGGGTAGTGGCAGGCCTCGCCGATACCGAAGGCCAGGTGACCGGCCGAACGGCCCATGGCAGCCAGCACGAACCAGTTGCCGCTGGTGCGGGCGTCGACATAGACGGCGCGCGCAATGACGGCACCCTTGTCCTTGGCCGACTCATAGCCGAAGGTCGGCGTACCCTTCGGCAGCGGAAGGTCGTTGTCGATGGTCTTGGGAACGTGGATGTTGGCGATGGGATATTTCTTGGCCTCGAGGAACTTGGCGATGCGGTTGGCCGTCGAAGCGGTATCGTCGCCGCCGACGGTCACGAGCAGTTTGATGTTGTTCTCGGTGAAGAAGGCCAGGTTGAAGTTCTCCTCGAAGTCCTTGTCGGTGGGCTTGAATCGGCTCATTTGCAGGAACGAACCGCCCTGGTTGAAGATGCCGTCGGCCATCGGATAGTCGATGTCGACCGTGCGGGGGTCGGGATTGAACAGGCCCGTATAACCTTCGTGGAGACCGATCACGCGGAATCCCTTGCGGAGGAACGTCTTGGCGACGCTGCCCACTACGGTGTTCATGCCGGGTGCAGGACCGCCGCCCGTAAGAATTGCAATTGCTTCTTTCATGACTTTTACGATTTTGATGTAATGTTTGCTTTCGGGGCCCAAAATTACGTTTTTTTTCGGGAAGATAAAATAAAAAAAGAGAATATCTCGCGATATTCTCCTCTTTGAAGTGTAGGACGTTTATATCATTGATTACTCAACAACATGGACGTTTACGGCTTGTTCGCCCTTGGTCCCGTTGCCCAGTTCGAATTCTACCTTCTGATTCTCATTAAGCGACTTAAAACCTTCGGCGTCGATCCCGGAAAAGTGAACGAAAACCTCTTTTCCGTCTTCGCATGTAATGAATCCGTAGCCTTTTTTGCTATCGAACCATTTTACCTTGCCAATCATAAATTAGTGTTATTTAGTTAAACTGTAAGACAAAGTAACGTAAAATATTCTGATTTTCAAAACATTTAGCCGACTATTTTTCCTCTTTCGGCCAAAAAATATCCGAAAAGGGATTCCGGCTCCTCCCCTGCGGAACTCGCTTACTGCTATGCCGTTTTGCCGGAGCGGGCGGACAAAGGCCGAAAAGGCCCGGAATTTGTATTTTCCGAGAATATTCGTACCTTTGTAGAAAACGTAACAGCCATGAGCAAGAAAATGAAACTGGCGCTATTGGCGCTGCTGGGATTCGCCACCGCCTGCTCGACGGTAAAGAACGGCACGAAAGGCCCCGAGAAGGAGGAGGAGACCCGCATGACCGAGCCCACGATCCGCGTATTGTACGGCGTGCGTCCGCCCGTGGTCGTCGACCCGGAAACGCCCGTCGGGGATGTCCCTGCGGCTGATCCGGCCGAAGCGAAAAAATAGCCCCATGACACGTCGTCCGGGGCTGAGGAAAACCATCGGCCTGCGGCTTTTCGCCGATCTGTACCGCGGGCTGGTCGAGGAACACAAGTTGCGTACACTCTTCTGGGAGTGTACGCTTCGTTGCAATTTGTCGTGCCGCCATTGCGGCAGCGACTGCCGCGTGGAGCCCGACACGCCCGACATGCCGCTCGCCGATTTCCTGCGCGTGCTGGACGAGGAGGTGACGCCCCACGTCGATCCGCGCGACGTGCTGGTCATCTTCTCGGGCGGCGAGGTGCTGGTGCGCCCCGATCTGGAGGAGGCCGGACGCGAGGTGACGCACCGCGGCTACGCTTGGGGAATGGTTACCAACGGCATGGCGCTGACCGACGAGCGGCTGGACTCGCTGCTGGCCGCCGGGCTGCGCTCCGTTTCGGTGAGCTTCGACGGCTTCGCCGACACCCACACCTACGTGCGCCGCCATCCGCAGAGCTATGAGCGGGCCTTGGAGGCCATCCGGAGGATCATCCGCCGCCCGGGACTCACCTACGACATCATCACCTGCGTCACCTCGCCGCTGGTGCCGCGTCTGGAGGAGTTCAAGGAGCTGCTGATCGCCGAAGGGGTCACCCACTGGCGGATCGCCACGATCTTCCCCTCCGGCCGGGCCAAAGAGGACCGTTCGCTGCAAGTGACCGACGAGGAGTTCCGCCGCGTGTTGGAGTTCATCAGGCGCACCCGCAAGGAGGGCCGTATCGACCTGAGCTACGCCTGTGAAGGGTTCCTGGGCCGGTACGAGGCCGAAGTACGCGACGAGTTCTACCAGTGCGCCGCCGGGGTATCGGTGGCCTCGATCCGGGTGGACGGCTCCATCTCGGGGTGCACCTCCATCCGCGCCAACTACCATCAGGGCAACATCTACCGCGACCGGTTCTGGGAGGTTTGGCAGAACCGCTTCGAGCCGTTCCGCGACCGGGAGTGGATGCGTCGGGAGCAGTGCGCCGACTGCGACATGTTCCGTTACTGCCAGGGGGGCGGCATGCACCTGCGCGACGACGAAGGCCGCCTCGCGTTCTGCCACTACGAACGGCTGAAATAGTTTTTTTCGCTTTTTTCGAAAGATTTTGGGAGGAAAGTTTGGGATAAACGAAAAAACCGTTTATCTTTGCACTCCGAAAACCGACGGGGTGTAGCGCAGTCCGGTTAGCGCACCTGCTTTGGGAGCAGGGGGTCGTGGGTTCGAATCCCGCTACCCCGAC
>CAJTLJ010000002.1 GCA_910577475.1 uncultured Alistipes sp. | reverse complement strand
CTCTGCGGATTCCGGTTCTGGCACCCCTTGCCGGCTGCCTACCGCTATGCGCGTCCAGCCACCCGCTCCGAACTGCGCGACGACACGGCCGCCCTCGCCTTTTACGAGTGCAGGACACGCGAACAAATCCCGCCTCGCCGGTATCGGTGATTCGGCGCAAAGCCCGGCAGCCCGCGGACAACGAACGACTGCACGAAGCTCTATCAGCAGAGGAGGCTGCCTACTGAGTAGGCAGCCTCCTCGCAGATATGGCATTCTGCTCAACGCACCGGCTTGATGTCCTTGATGCGCAGCTGGGTGGATACGATGCCGCGGTAGTGGTTCTCGACGATCTGATAGCAGACGTCGATAGGTCGTCCGGCACGAATCCACTCGTAGTGGGTGGGCTGCTGGAAAGCGATGGTCTGGATGCGGGTATTGGGCTTCTGGCGCTGGATCAGATCCATGCGCAGATGCTCGCACTCCACGCCGACCAGCTTCGCATCGCCGTGGTTGCTCACACCGTAGGTGGCGAACACGGGCGACGGATTGCCGGGGCCGAAGGGCTGGAAGCGGTTCAGGCTGCGGCGGAACTCGTCGTCGATATCCGAGAAGAGAATCTCGCAGTCCACATCCACCTGCGGAATCAGGATCTGCGGATCGATGTTCTCCTCCACGTAGCGGTTGAAGCGACGCGTGAACTCCTCGACATTCTCGGGCTTCATCGTCAGACCGGCGGCATACATGTGTCCGCCGAAGTTCTCCAGCAGGTCGGAGCAGGACTCCACGGCCTGATAAAGATCGAATCCGGGAATCGAGCGGGCGGAACCGGTCACCAGACCGTTGCTCATGGTGAGCACCACCGTCGGCCGGTAGTAGGTCTCGATCAGACGCGACGCAACGATGCCGACGATGCCCTTCATCCACTTGGGATTGTAGACCACAGTGCTCTTCAGCGCCTTCAGTTCGGGGTTGCGCTCGATGTAGTCGTGCGCCTCCTGAGTAACGTTCCGGTCGATGGACTTGCGGTCCTGGTTGAAACCGTCGATCTTGGTTCCGAACTCGGCCGCCAGGCTCTCGCTGGCCTCGATCAGGAGGCTCACGGCGGCGTGGCCGCCCGAGGGGTCGGCGTTCTCGTCGTTCTGGTCCATGCGCATGCGGCCGGCGGCATTGATGCGTGGTCCGATCTTGAAGACGATGTCGTCGATGGTGATCTGGTGCTTGTCCAGCCCGCAGATCTTGATGATCGACAACAGCCCCTTCGACGGGCTCTCGTTCAGCCGCCTGAGGCCGTAGTGGGCCAGAACGCGGTTTTCGTCCGTCAGCGGCACGATGTCCGAAGCGATGCTGACGACCAGCAGGTCCAGCAGCGGCGCGATCTCGGAGAAGGGCATGCCGTTCTTCAGGGCATACGCCTGCACGAGCTTGAATCCTACGCCGCACCCCGACAATTCGTCGAAGGGATAGGTGCAGTCGGTCCGCTTGGGATCGAGCACGGCTACGGCACGGGGAATCTCCTCGGCCGGGAGGTGATGGTCGCAAATGATGAAGTCGACCCCTTTGCTTTTCGCATAGACGACCTTCTCGGTGGCCTTGATTCCGCAATCGAGCGCAATGACCAGCGAAACGCCCTTGCGGGCGGCATGGTCGATGCCCTTGCGCGAAATACCGTAGCCCTCCGCGTACCGGTCGGGAATGTAGAACGACAGATTCTTGTGTCCGATGTGGCGCAGAAACTTGTAAACCAACGCTACGGCCGTGGTGCCGTCGACGTCGTAGTCGCCGTAGACCATGATCTTCTCCTGGTTTCGGACGGCCTGCTCCACACGCTCCACCGCGCGGTCCATGTCCTTCATCAGGAACGGATCATGCAGATCGGAGAGTTGCGGATCGAAGAATTTACGTGCCCGTTCTACCGTGTCTATGCCTCTCTGTACGAGTAGATTCGCCAGCACCGGGCGGATCCTCAGCTCGGGATCGGCACAGAGTGCCGCCACCGCCGAGGCTTCCCCCTGTGGCTTCACTACCCATCTCTTCTCTATGGGCATAATCGTTATTTTTTATATATTTTAACATTTAATTTTTTCTCCAAACAAGTTATAACCGAGGTTTTCACCTCCTGCATCGGCACCTCGCGCCCCGTCTCCCGCCGGATCGAGGTAGCCTCCCGGTCGCTGAATCCGCAGGGGTTGATATACCCGAAATAGCGCAGATCGGTCGACACGTTGAGCGCGAACCCGTGCATGGTAATAAAACGCGACGAGCGCACCCCTATTGCGCATATCTTGCGCGGAGGGCGGTTTTCCTCCGTCAGCCAGACGCCCGAGGCTCCGGCAATCCGCCCGCCCCGGATGCCGTAGCGGGCCACGGCATCGATCACGGCCCCCTCCAGGGCATCTATATAGTCCCGCAGACCCAGTCCGATCCGCTCCAGATCGAGGATCGGATAGCCGACCAGCTGCCCCTCGCCGTGGAAGGTGATGTCGCCTCCCCGGTCGATGCGGTAGAACTCGGCGCCCAGTTCACGCAGGCGCTCCTCGCTTACGAGCAGGTTTTCCGGCCGGCCGCTCTTGCCGAGCGTATAGACCGCCGGATGCTCGACCAGCAGCAGATACCCCGCCCGCTCATCGCGAACGCCTCTGCGGAGGAGCATTTCGTCGAAGAGCCGCCGCTGGTAGTCCCAGCATTCGCGGTAGGCCATGCGGCCCAGGTCTCTGCATTCGAGTTCCATTTCGTTCTCTGCTCAATACGACGACACGAGGCCGTCCTTTCGGGGCCCTGCGAATGGTGCGGTGAAGGCTTCGGCGAGGCTATCGCTTCAGCGCCTCCAGAGCGGCGTCGGCCAGGTAGGAGGAGCGGACCAGCGGTGCGCTCGCACAATAGCCGAAGCCCATTGCAAGGGCCTGCTGCCGGTACCGATCGAATTTCTCGGGAGTGATGTACGCCGCAACGGGGTAGTGCTCCAGGGTAGGCCGAAGGTACTGGCCGAGGGTCACGATCTCCACCCCGGCCTTGCGCAGGTCCGCGAGTGTCTCGATCACCTCCTCATCGCTCTCGCCAAGGCCGACCATCAGCCCGCTCTTCGTGACGGCGCCCTGCCCGTGCAGGTAGCGCAACGTCTCCAGCGAGGTCCGATAGCGGGCGCGCGACCTCACTTCGGGGGTCAGCCGCTCGACGGTTTCGATGTTGTGCCCGATGATATCGGGCTTCGACGCCAGCACCGTGTCCAGCAGGTCAGGGCGGGCGTCGAGATCGGGAATAAGGAGCTCAATCGTTGCGTCGGGATTCTCTTCGCGGATCGCCCGGACGGTTGCGGCCCAATGGCCCGCACCGCCGTCCGGCAGGTCATCGCGCGTGACGGAGGTTACGACGACATGCCTGAGCTGCATCAACCTGACGCTGCGAGCCACCTCGCGGGGCTCGTTCCCGTCGATTGCATCGGGTCGTCCGGTCCGGGTGGCGCAAAACCGGCAGCTGCGGGTGCAGACCTCGCCCAGGATCATGAAGGTAGCCGTCCGGCGGCTCCAGCATTCGGCCTGGTTGGGGCACTTTCCGCTGCTGCAAATCGTGTGCAGATTATGTTCCCGGACAATGCGTTGAACCCCCGCAAAGGCGGCATCCCGGTGAAGACGGATCTTCAGCCAGTCGGGTTTTTTCGCTACGTCCCGTAGACCATGCAACTTCGGCATTTTAAGTTCATTATTTTCCTATTGTCGCAAAAGTAAGAAAAAAATTCAACAATTCCGAAAAAAACAGTTGAAATCGGCCGCCGGAAAGGGCGATTCGACCGAATCGGAAGGGAATAGAGCCTTCCCGTTTATTAGTAGGTATAAAATTATTTTCAAAATTCATGTACTATGTATTGCATAATATAAATAAAAACATTTATCTTTGCGGCATGAAATAATTAACGACGCAAACAATTAAAATAAACGGACATGAAAAAACTTCTGCTCACAGCTATCCTGGCCGCCGCATGCTTAATCCCGGCAATCGCCGCCCGCACGGCGGCCGTAAGCGGACGGGTGATCGACGAAAAGGGGACCCCCGTAGCGTTCGCGACGGTGGTATTGTTGCAGGCGGAGCGGCAGGCGGCGGGCATGACGACCGAAGCCGACGGCCGTTTCGTGCTGAAGGTGCCGGCCGGCGACTACACCCTCCGCATCCGGTACATGGGTTACGAAACCCTGACGCAACCCCTTCATCTGACCGAAGGGGCCGACCTGGGCGACTTCGTGCTGCGAACCTCGGCCACGGAGATCGAAGACGTCGTGGTCGAGACGCAGCTGATCCGGCGCGAGGCCGACCGCTTCGTGGTCGACGTAGCCAACTCGCCCGCAGCGGTGGGCAAGGACGGCATAGAGATGCTCAAGACGGCACCGGGGGTCTGGATCGACGACGAGAAGATCTCGATCAACGGACAGGGCGGCTCGAAGGTCTACGTGAACGAGCGCGAGCTGAAGATGGAGCCGGCGCAGCTGCTCGCCTACCTGCGCACGCTGCGGGCCGAGGATATCCGTAAGATCGAGGTGATCCCCGTATCGGGAGCCGACTTCGACGCCGACTCGTCGGCCGGCATCATCAAGATCACCCTCAAGCGCAGGCGCGACGACGGCATGGAGGGGTCGATCAGCTACTCCACCAGTCAGGGCGAGTGGTCGCACTCCCACAGCCCGAACCTCCGCATCAACTACCACGAGGGACGATACGATCTCTATGCTTCGGCCTGGGGCCACTTCGCCGACGAACGGGGACTCTCCCGGGAGCAGACGCTCTACCGGACGAGCGACATGAGCCTCGCGGCGGAATCGCACCTGAAGGAGCGGGCGAGCAACTGGGGCGGCAAGATCGGCGGCATCGTCGAGCTGAATCCCCGCCACTCGCTCGGCGCCGAGTTCGAATACTGGTCCGACGACGAGGAGCGCGACACCCCCTCGCAGACCCTGATCCGTCAGGGAGCGGGCGAGCTCCACAACCGCAGCATCTACAACACCGACGATCAGCGCCGCAACTACTCCGCCACGCTGAACTGGATCGTCAAGCTCGACACGGTGGGCTCGACCCTCAAGCTGCTGGCCGACTACACCCGCCGCTCCTCGTGGAACGACAACGACAACCGCACGATTCAGACCGGACCCGGCACGTTGCGCGACTCGGTCTACCGCGACGCCAGTTCCAACCGCTACGACATTCTGACCGCCTCGCTGGGCTGGGAGAAGGCCTTCTCGCCGAAATGGCAGCTGCGGACCGGGGCCAAATACACCCGCAACGACATGCGCAACGGCGCCGAGTACCGTTATCTGAAGGCCGATGCCTGGCTGCCCAGCACGGTGGAGGACTATCGCATCGACTACACCGAGAACATCGCCGCGCTCTATGCCGTAGCCTCGGCCCGTCTGGGGCGCTTCGGGATCGTGGCCGGTCTGCGCGGCGAGTACACCCGCACCGAGGGCAAGGGAGACGGGGTGAAGCAGGACTACTTCTCGCTCTTTCCCAACGCCAACCTCTCGTGGTCGATGGACAAGACAGGCAAGCACTCCCTGATTCTGGCCTACTCGCGGACCATCCAGCGGCCGGGATTCTGGCACCTGACGCCCCGCCGCACGCAGATCTCCGACTACACCTACCAGAGCGGCAACCCCGAGCTGGAGCCCGCCTACAACAACCAGCTGAATCTGACGATGGTGCTCCACTACAAATACAGTCTGACGGTGGGTGCCGGCCTGACGACCGACGGCTTCGGCCAGGTGATCACGAGCGACCCCGACGATCCGGACAAGCTGCGGCTGACAAGCTGGAACTTTCCCGACAACGACCTCTACTACGCCTCGCTCTCGCTCCCCTTCCAGCTGACGAAATGGTGGTCGTGGAACGTCAACGCCACCGCCGTGCGCCTCGCCCAGCGCACCGAGATCGATGCGCCGCTCGAACGGTTCAATTTCTTCAACTGCTACACGAACATGACCTTCCTGCTGCCGGCCAAATTCATGCTCGAACTCTCCTACTTCGGACAGACGACCGTCACGATGGGCAATCTGACCGTATCGCCGCGCCACGAGCTGAACGCCTCGATCAAGAAGCGGTTCTGGAAAGACCGGTTCACCGTCAGCGCCAGCGTCAAGAACCTGCTGGACCGCGACGACCGCTTCGAGGCCGACCAGCCGGGGTTCATCCGGACGCTCGACGTATCGCAGAACTGGGGCAAACGCTCGTTCCAGCTGCGGGTGAGCTACAACTTCAAGTCGGGCAAGAGCTTCCGCAGCCGCTCGGTCGAGAGCAGCGCCTCGGAGGAGAAGGGGCGGCTGTAACGAAACAGGATCCGCATCTTCTCTGTCACCCCGAACGAATCGCAAGGGTGAAGGTTCCGGACGGTCGAGATGTTTCGACTTCGGGCCTAAAGGCCCTCCGCTCAACATGACAGCAAAGCTGTCACCCCGAGTGAAGCGCAGCGAAATCGAGGGGTCTCGAGGGTCGGACAACCCGAAACCCATGCGAAGAGCAAAAGCGAACGTCCGGAGCAATCGAAAACGAACGGGGCTGTCTGATGTTCAGACAGCCCCGTAATGCAGCAAATCCTATAAGCCGGGTTCTGTACCCGCCGCAAGGACGGGCCCCTATCATTTATCTACGACGACGGTCTCCCGCCGCCTCCAGCAACCTACCCCCCGACATCGGACGAGCCACCCTTGATTGTCGGTATACATGGTCTTGCAACCCGAGAGACGTACTGCCGGACGACGTTGCCGCCTCCGCGGTGGGCTCTTACCCCGCCTTTTCACCCTTACCCTTTCGGGCGGTTCTTTTCTGTTACGCTGCTATGCCCTCTCGAACATCAGGCCGTTAACCTGCTCGGCGCTCTGTGTTGCCCGGACTTTCCTCCCCCGGCCAGAGCCGGCAGCGATAGAGCGGACTTGCGGGGCAAAGATACGCAAAATCTTTTCAATTCGCAATTTTCGTCCTTCCCGTGCCGCATCGGGAAAGAGCGATGCCGGACATTCGCGATTGCGATTCGCACGGGCTTCGGCATGTCCGGCCCTCGAGACCCCTCGATTTCGCCGCGCTTCACTCGGGGTGACAGCTTTGCTGTCATGTTGAGCGGAGGGCCTTTAGGCCCGAAGTCGAAACATCTTGACCTTCCGGAACCTTCACCCTTGCAATACGCTTCCGCAGTTCGCAGCCAGCGAAGGACTGCCGGCGCAAAGCGCCTAAATAAAAAGAGTGTGCCGAAACCGAGATTTCGACACACCTCTTTATAAAGAAGAACCTTTAGCGGACGCTGAAACCCTCGTCTGCGCGCATCGGCATCGGCATGTTGGCATAGTAGCCGCTCTCCAGCCGGTCGCGCACGGCCTTGAAGGCGTCGATCGTGTAGTTGACGTCCTCCAGCGTATGGGCGGCCGTCGGAATGACGCGCAGGATGATCTCGCCCTTCGGGATCACGGGATAGACCACGATCGAGCAGAAGAGCTTGTAGTTCTCGCGCAGGTCGACCACCAGGTTCGTCGCCTCGTTCACGCCGCCCTTCAGGAAGACGGGGGTTACAGGCGAGTTGGTAACGCCCAGGTTGAAGCCGTTCTCCTTCAGACCGCCCTGCAGGGCGCGGGTGATCTCCCACAGCTTCTGCTGGAACTCGGGGTGGTTGCGGATCAGCTCCAGACGCTTCAGCGCACCGATCACCATCGGCATGGGCAGCGACTTGGCGTAGAGCTGCGAACGCATGTTGTAACGGAACAGGTTGATGAGCCAGCGGGGACCCGAAACGAAGGCCCCGATGCCGGCCATCGACTTGGCGAAGGTGTTGAACAGCACGTCGATGCCGTCCACCACACCGAAGTGGGAAGCCGTACCGCGGCCGCCCTCGCCCATCGTGCCGAAGCCGTGTGCGTCGTCGACCAGCAGACGGAACGAAAACTCCTTCTTGAGCGCCACGATCTCGTCCAGCTTACCCAGGTCGCCCTTCATGCCGAACACGCCCTCGGTAATGACGAGCACGCCGCCGTTCTGCTCCTCGGCCAGCTCGGTGGCGTGTTTGAGCTGCAGGCGCAGCGAATCCATGTCGTTGTGGCCGAACACGAAACGCTTGCCCTTGTGCAGACGCAGGCCGTCGATGATGCAGGCGTGCGCCTCGGCGTCGTAGACCACCACGTCGCGCGGGGTGAGCAGGCAGTCGATGATCGAGATCATGCCCTGGTAACCGAAGTTGAGCAGGAAGGCATCCTCCTTGCCGACGAACTCGGCCAGCTCGCGCTCCAGCTGCTCGTGATACTTGGTCTGACCGCTCATCATACGGGCGCCCATCGGGGCGGCCATACCGAACTGGGCGGCGCCTTTGGCGTCGGCCTCGCGCACCTCGGGCAGGTTGGCCAGGCCCAGATAGTTGTTCAAGCTCCAGTTGAGGACCATCTTGCCGCGGAAAAGCATGTGAGGACCGATCTCGCCCTCCAGCTTCGGGAACGCGAAATAGCCGTGAGCGTAGGCCATGTACTGACCGATCGGACCGCCGGCGTTCTTTTCGAGACGTTCGAAAATATCTACCATAATTCTATTTTGTAATTTGAGTTTGAGTTCCGTTCTTTACGCAAAGATAACAAAAACGTATCGGATGAACAAAAGTACGCCTTTTTTATTCCACCCCGATACGCATTTATACCTATTTACACGTTCCTGTACCGAATTCAGACAGACCTGACCGGATCGATTTCCGTATCCGGAAAATTATTCGTAATTTTGAATCATGGGGAGAGTTCCCCGGGACAATTATAAGAGACACTGCATCATGACTTCGCTCTTCAACGACATCATTTTCGGCCCCGTGCGTTCGCGGCGCCTGGGCCTCTCGCTGGGCGTCAACCTGTTGCCCGTCGAATCGAAGCTCTGTTCGTTCGACTGCATCTACTGCGAGTGCGGCTGGAACGGGGATCACCCCGGAGGCCGACGGTTCAACCGCCGCGAAGATGTGGAGCGCCTGCTGCGCGAGACGCTCGAGAAGATGGTCGCCGCAGGCACGCCGCCCGACGTAATCACCTTCGCCGGCAACGGCGAACCGACGCTCCATCCCGAATTCGAAGCCGTCATCGGGGACACGCTGCGGCTGCGCGACGCCATCTGCCCCTCGGCCCGGGTGTCGGTCCTGAGCAACGCCACCCAGCTGCACCGGCCCGACGTGCGCCGGGCGCTGGAACGGGTGGACAACAACCTGCTGAAGCTCGACTCGGCCTTCGACGAGACGGTCCGGCTGCTGAACCGTCCGCAGGGAAACTACTCCGTGGAGCGGGTGGTCGAGCAGCTGTGCGGATTCGAGGGAAAACTGATCGTGCAGACGATGTTCCTGCGCGGCGAGTGCGAAGGCGTGCGGGTGGACAACACCACCGAGGAGGAGGTGTCGGCCTGGCTGCGGCTCATCGGGCAGATCCACCCCAGCCGGGTGATGATCTATTCGCTGGATCGGGACACCCCCTGCCAGACGCTGGAGAAGGTGTCGAAAGAGGAGCTGAGCCGCATTGCGGCCCGCGTCGAGGCGCTCGGCATCCCCTGCCCCATAGCGGGTTAGGGATTTCAGGCGCGCAGAATCAGCCCGGTCGTGTCGTAGCCGTGTTCGCGGGCACGGTCCAGAATGCGCTCCAGTTCGTCGGCCGGCAGCTCTTCGCTCCGTGCGAGGATCCAGAGGTAGCGGGGCGACCGGCTCCCCACGAGCATCCATTCGCCCCGGACGCCGCGCTCGAGAATATTGTAGTCGGAGTAGAATTTCCAGTAGAACGAGACTCGCAGACGCCCCGAGTCGGCGGTGAACTTCGCCCGTCCGACAGCCGTGCGGCGGGCGCCGATGGCCGGATCGAACCCGCTGTTTTCGACCCGCAGGGTCCCGTCGTCGAGCAGCGTATAGCGCGCCTCGACTTCCTGCAGCCCCCGCTCGAAGGGGTGGTCGAACCGGGCCAGTTCATACCACAGCCCCAGCAGTTCGCGCCGGTCCGCGATTTCCACCGTGGTCCGGTCGATTGCCGAGCGCCGGCGCAGAAACAGAATGCCCGCCAAAACAGCCAGTGTCCCCGTAAAAAACCAAAGTCCCATACCCGTACCGTAATGCTTACGACACGGCTGTGGCAGAAACCCTGCCAAACGGAGAGCGAATCTAACGGATGATCGTGCGGATCGCGTCGAGCACCCCTTCGGTGTCGTAACCGCACAAGCGATAGAGCTCGGCCGGCGTACCGTGCTCGATGAAACGGTCGGGAATGCCCAGCGAACGGACCCGAACCGGCTTCCCGCCACGTTGGAAATAGGCGGCGACAGCCTCGCCCACGCCGCCGCGGACCGAACCGTCCTCCACGGTAATCACCTTATCGAACCGCTCCGCCACCTCGTCGAGCAGCTTTTCGTCGAGCGGTTTGGCGTAGCGCAGGTCGTAATGCGCGACCGAGATCCCCTCGGCAGCGGCCAGATCGGCCGCTTCGCGCGCGAACCGCGCCGTCGTGCCGACGGTCAGCACAGCCAGATCTGACCCTTCGCGCAGCCGTTCGCCCCGGCCGACCGGCAGCTGTTCGAACGCCTCGCCCCGCCAGGCAACCCCTTCGCCCTCGCCCCGCGGATAGCGGATCGCGAAGGGCCGGTCGGCTTGCAGGGCCGTATACATCAGGTTTCGCAGCTCCCGTTCGTCCCGCGGCGCAGCGACCGTGAGTTCGGGTATGGCGCCGAAATAGGCCAGATCGAAAGCTCCGTGGTGCGTGGCTCCGTCCTCGCCCACCAGACCGCCGCGGTCCAGACAGAGGATGACCGGCAGACGCTGGATGGCGACGTCGTGAATCACGTTGTCGTAGGCCCGCTGCATGAAGGTGGAGTAGATATTGCAGAAGGGACGCAGTCCGGCGGCGGCCAGTCCCGCCGAGAAGGTGACGGCATGCCCCTCGGCAATACCCACGTCGAAACAGCGCTCGGGCATCTCGCGCATCAGGATATTCATCGAGCAGCCCGAAGGCATGGCCGGCGTGATGCCTGCCACGCGCCGGTCGAGACGCGCCAGATCGACCAGCGTCTCGCCGAAAACATCCTGATACCGGGCCACGCTGCGCTTCGGAGCGAGACGTCGCCCCGTATCGGGGTCGTAGCGCCCGGGTGCATGCCACACCGAAGGATTCTCCTCGGCAGGCGGCAGCCCCTTGCCCTTGACCGTCAGGACATGCAGCAATTTCGGTCCGCCGATCTCCTTCAGGGCCCGGAGAACCCGGATCAGCCCCTCGATATCGTGTCCGTCGACCGGACCGAAATAACGGAAACCGAAACTCTCGAAAAGGTTGCTGTTCTTCAGAATGCTCTGCTTGACGGCGTTGCCGGTTTTCTGGCAGAAGCGCAGCAGGAAAGGGGTATGCGAAAGCAGGTTCCACAGCCGGCGCTTGAACCGGTTGTAGTGCTTCGAGGTCGAGATCTTGAGCAGGTAGTTCTTCAGGGCGCCGGTCGCCTGATCGATCGCCATGTTGTTGTCGTTCAGAATCACCAGCAAGTCGGTCTCGGGGCTGGCTCCGGCGTTGTTCAACCCCTCGAAGGCCAGTCCGCCCGTCATCGCGCCGTCGCCGATCACGGCGACCACCCGCTCGCGGCGGCCCAGCAGCCCGGCTGCCTTCGCCATGCCGAACGCGGCCGAGATGGAGACCGAGGCGTGGCCGCCCCCGAAAGCGTCGTAGGGGCTCTCATCCATGCGCGGGAAGCCGCTGATACCGCCCAGACGGCGCTTCTCGTGAAAGGCCTCGCGACGGCCCGTAATGATCTTGTGGGCATAGGTCTGATGGCCCACGTCCCAGATCAGTTTGTCTTCGGGCGTGCGGAAAACGTAATGCAGTGCAGCGGCCAGCTCCACGGCACCGAGGCTCGAGGCCAGGTGCCCCGGATTGAGGGCGCACTCGTCGACGATATAACGGCGCAACTCCTCGCAATAGAGACGCAACTCCTCGGCGGAGAGCGTCTTGAGATCATCGGGAGAGTCGACCCGGTTCAATATCCTTGCCTTGTCCTGTCTCATGGTTTCGCAAAATTAAGCTGAATTTCACGAATTTCAAAGGAAAGCGACAAATATTGCGAAGAGAAGGATGTTGCAGGCCCTATTATCCGGAAATTTGATTACCTTTGTATGGAAAACAGATCTTCAAAATCATGAAATACAAACGCATATTATTGAAATTGAGCGGGGAATCGCTCCAGGGAGAACAGAAGTACGGCCTCTCGACCGAGGTGCTGCAATCCTATGCCGAGCAGATCAAGGCGGCCGCGGCGACGGGCGTACAGATCGGAATCGTGATCGGCGGCGGCAACATCTTCCGCGGCCTGACGGGCGCCAAACGCGGTTTCGACCGGGTGAAGGGCGACCAGATGGGCATGCTGGCCACCATCATCAACTCGCTCGCCCTGCAATCGGCGCTCGAGGACAACGGCGTCAAGGCCAAAGTGCTCACCTCGATCCGCATGGAGCCCATCGGCGAATATTACTCCAAAGCCCGGGCACTGGAGCTCATGGAGGCCGGCTTCGTAGTCATCATCGGCGGCGGCACCTCCAACCCCTACTTCTCCACCGACTCGGCCTCGGCCCTGCGCGGCATCGAGATCGAGGCCGACGTCCTGCTGAAGGGAACCCGCGTGGACGGCGTGTACACGGCCGATCCCGAAAAGGACCCTGCGGCCGTCAAGTTCGACGAGATCACCTTCGACGAGGTTTACTCCCGCAACCTGAAGGTCATGGACCTCACGGCCTTCACGCTCTGCCGGGAGAACCGGCTGAACATCGTGGTCTTCGATATGGACACCCCCGGCAATCTGGGCAAGGTTTTGGCGGGAGAAGCCATCGGAACCGTAGTAAAATGCTAAAAACGAAAACGCTATGTTCGAACGTAAAGTAAAGCGGAACAACCGCACGCTCTGGATTCTGATCCTGCTGCTGGCAGCCGTGGTCGCCCTGATGATCCTGCTGCCGGATGAAACGACAGCCCGCGAGAGGGAGACGACCCCGCACCCCGCGGCCGCAGAGGCCGGGTCGGAATACGACCACGTGGCCGTGGGCGACATGGCTCCCGATTTCACGCTGCCCATGTACGGAGGCGGCGAGGTGACCCTCTCGAAATTGCGGGGCAAGGTGGTGCTGCTCAACTTCTGGGCGACCTGGTGCCCGCCCTGCATGCAGGAGCTGTCGGTGGTGCAGAAGCAGATCATCGACCGCTTCGCCGGCCAGGAGTTCGTCTTCCTGCCCGTATCGCGCGGCGACACGGAGCGGGAGATCGAGGCGACCCGCAAGCGGCGCGGATTCGAATTCCCGATGGCGATGGACCGCGACCAGCGGGTATTCGGGCTCTATGCCAAGAAGGGCATTCCGCACAACTACCTGATCGACCGCGAGGGCCGCATCGTCAAGATCGAATTGGGTTACGATCCCGAAGGGTTCGCCGAGCTGGTGAAGATCATCGAGAAAACGATACAAACGAAATAAACGATCATATTATGGAGACCAAACAGATTCTCAACGACGCATCGGACCGCATGCAGAAGACGGTCGAGCACTTGGAGGAGGAACTTCTCAACGTACGCGCCGGTAAGGCGTCGCCCAATGCGCTGAACGGCGTATTCGTCGACTACTACGGTTCGCAGACCCCCGTTTCGGGCGTAGCCAGCGTAACGGTGCCCGACGCCAAGACGATACTGATCCAACCCTGGGACAAGAACCTGATCCGGGCTATCGAGAAGGCGATTCTCGACTCGAACATCGGCCTGACCCCCTCGAACAACGGCGAGCAGATCCGTCTGTCGATCCCGCCCCTCACGGAGGAGCGCCGCAAGGAGCTGGTGAAGCAGGTGCGTCAGGAGGCCGAAACCGCCCGCATCAGCCTGCGCAACGCCCGCCGCGACGCCGTGGAGGCCTTCAAGAAGGCAGTGAAGGAAGGTATGCCCGAGGACGAGTCGAAGGATGGCGAGAACCAGGTGCAGAAGCTCCTCGAGAAGTTCTCGAAGCTGCTCGACGCCCAGATCGACAAGAAGGAAAAGGAGATCATGACGGTATAAAAGCCGCCCTGCCCGAACGATAAAGGAGTGTCCCGCAAGGACACTCCTTATTTATTATATATGTCGGACGGCCGATCCTACCGGACCTCCACGGGGAAACGCCGGCGGATCACCTCCAGCATGTCGTCGGTCATGCGCGCGAGGTCCCATTCGGGCTTCCAGCCCCACTCCTCGCGGGCGCAGGTGTCGTCCAGCGAATTGGGCCAGCTCTCGGCAATCGCCTTCTTCACGGGATCGATGTCGTAGGTCATCTCGAAATCGGGCATCCGCTTCCGGATCTCTGCACAGATGATTTCGGGCGTGAAACTCATCGAGGCCAGATTGAAGCTGTTGCGGTGGACGAGCTTCGCAGGGTCGGCCTCCATCAGCTCCACGCAGGCGCGCAGGGCGTCGGGCATATAGATCATGTCCATGTAGACGTCGCCCGGCACGGGGCAGGTGAAGCGGCCCTTCTTCACCGCTTCGTAGTAGATCTCCACAGCGTAGTCGGTCGTGCCGCCGCCCGGCAGGGTGACGTTCGAGATGATGCCCGGGAAGCGGACCGAACGGGTGTCGACACCGTATTTCGTGTGGTAGTAGTTGCTCAACAGCTCGCCGGTCACCTTGCAGACGCCGTAGATGGTCGTGGGCTGCATGATCGTATCCTGCGGGGTCCGGTCCTTGGGCGAGGTCGGGCCGAAGGCGCCGATCGACGAAGGGGTGAAGAGGGCGCAGTGGTGCTGGCGCGCCACCTCGAGCGAGTTCATCAGAGCACCCATGTTGATCTGCCAGGCCATTTGCGGATTCTTCTCGCCCACGGCCGACAGCAGGGCCACCAGATTGAAGATGGCATCGCAACGATGGCGCGCCACGGCCGAAGCCATCGCCGTCGCATCCAAGGCGTTCAGGACCTCGAACGGCCCCTGCGCCGCCATCTCCTTGCATTCGCGCACATCCGTAGCGACCACACGGTCGTGGCCGTAAATCCCGCGCAGATAGGTCGTCAGCTCCGAGCCGATCTGGCCACCCGCACCTACAATCAGAATACGTTTCATATCGAAATTTGAGTTTAATCCGACAAATCGAAAGTAAAGATAAACATTTCTCGACGATTCGAACCATATTCGGACATTATTTTTTTCAATCGTCACTCTGGAATCCGAATTGCAGGGTGGACCGGAAAACGAACATCATGAAAATCGAGACCATTCACGCCCGCGAGATCCTGGATTCGCGCGGCAATCCGACCGTAGAGGTCGAAATCACCACCGAATCGGGCGCCCGGGGACGGGCCTCCGTGCCGAGCGGAGCCTCCACCGGTTCGCACGAGGCGCTGGAACTGCGCGACGGCGAGAAGCAGCGCTACGGAGGGTTGGGCGTCCGCCGTGCCGTGGAGCATGTCAACGACCGCATCGCCCGCGAGCTGAAGGGGTGGTGCGTCTGCGACCAGACAGGCATCGACCGCCGGCTCTGCGCGATGGACGGCACCGACAATAAGTCGAATCTGGGCGCCAACGCCATGCTGGGCGTCTCGCTCGCCGCGGCCCATGCCGCAGCGGCGGCGCTCCGTCAGCCGCTGTTCCGCTACCTGGGCGGTGTGGGCACGGGACTGCTGCCCGTACCGATGATGAACATTCTCAACGGCGGGGCCCACTCCGACGCTCCGGTCGCCTTTCAGGAGTTCATGATCCGGCCCGTCGGGGCACGCAGCTTCCGTCAGGCGCTGCGCATGGGCGCCGAAGTATTCCACGCGCTGAAGAAGGTATTGAAAGGCCGCGGCCTCTCGACGGCCGTGGGCGACGAAGGGGGCTTCGCACCCGCCCTGAGCGGCACGGAGCAGGCGCTCGACCTGATTCTCGATGCCGTCCGGGTGGCAGGTTACAAGGCGGGCCGCAAGTGTGACGGAGGCGACGTGTCGATTGCGCTGGACTGCGCCTCGACGGAGTTCTACCGGGGCGGTCTCTACGACTACACCGCCTTCGAAGGGAATCAGGGGCGCCGGCTGTCGGCCGAAGAGCAGATCGACTACCTCTGCCAGCTGGTCGAGAAATACCCTATCGACTCCATCGAGGACGGCATGGCCGAGGAGGACTGGGAGGGATGGCGTCAGCTGACCGCCCGGTTGGGAGACCGCTGTCAGCTGGTCGGCGACGACCTCTTCGTCACGAACGTGGAGTTCCTGAAAAAAGGCATTCAGATGGGGTGCGGCAACGCGATTCTGATCAAGGTAAACCAGATCGGAACCCTGACCGAGACCATCGAGACGATCCGCACGGCCCAGCGGGCGGGGTATGCCACCATCGCGTCGCACCGCTCGGGCGAGACGGAAGACACGACCATCGCCGATCTGGCCGTAGCGCTGGCGACGGGACAGATCAAGACCGGTTCGCTCTCCCGCACCGACCGGATAGCGAAGTACAACCAGCTGCTGCGCATCGAGGAGCGGCTGGGCGAGAATGCCCGCTTCGGCGAACAGTAACCGCCCGAAGCCTATAAAAATAAGGTGTCCGCCTCAAAGACGGACACCTTATCGTTATTTAAGCGGGTTCAGCTACTTCTCGCTGTAGCCGGCCAGGTTGTAGCAGACCGGCTCGGTCGAACCGCCCACGCGGTAGATGCCGAACTTGAAGTAGTAGCCGTCATCGTCATTGCGGCCGATCAGGATCTCCGCATCGTCCACGATATGCTCCGACCGGCCGTCGGCGGTCATCACCACGTCGAGCCGTCCGGGACGCAGGATCTCCTCCGTCTCGCCGCCGTACTGCGTCCAGTCGATCTTCACTCGAAACTCCACCCACCGGTTCTTCGGGAACTCGGCGAAGGGGAGTGCATAGGCGATGGTCGAGGCCTTGAACTCCGAACAAAGGGGCTCCAGCACCCGCTGCCGGGCCGGATTGGCGTTGCAACGGTCGCTCTTGTCGGTCAGCCAGCGGCGGTCGCTGTTGGCCTTGATATAGAACAGTCCCTGCTGGAATCCGAAGGCCAGCGGCGGATAGCCTCCCTGCTCCACCTTCCAGCCGTTGGGCTCCCGGGCCACCAGCGGCCGCCCCTTCTTGTCCACGCCCCCCAGCTTGTCGTAGCCCGTATCCTTCTTGAAGACCATGCGGCTCTCCAGCTCCAGAAACTCCTCGGCCGTCAGACGACGGATCATCCCTTCGGGCGACTGGGTCAGCGTGCGGTCGGGCATGCCGTGCCACTGGGCGAAGATGGTGCATACGTCGGGCGAAAGGTCGTCGGGGATATAGACCGCAAAGCGGTACTCGCGCGAGGAGCCCTGCGGAGCGATCCCCTTACCCTGATGGTAGACGGTCTTCATGCGGTGCGCCGCATCGTAGTCTTCCGCCGTCCGGCCGGCCCAGTCGGCCGCCGTGGCATAGCAGAAGGAGAGCTCGGCGCGACCCTTCGTCTCGCCCGGCGCATAGCCCGCGAGGGTGTTGTCGTCCGCCTTCAGTTCGAAGCGGTAGGAGGGCTTGCCGTCGTAGGGACGCGTGTAGTCGTGCTGGATGGCGTGCGCCTTGCGCGTTCCCACAGCCACCCACTCGCCGTCCACGACCTGCTCGAGGCGGGCCGAGTCGGCCTGCACATTCACCCGCGGCAGAATGGGAACCAGCTCCTGGGCGAAGAGCCCTCCGGCAGCGGGCAAAAGAGTGAGCGAAAGCCCGAAAGCCGTCGCCCGCAAGGCGTTAAAGTTCATAACCTACATGATAGGTTTTGGCACCCACGCGCACGTCGAACTCCAGTTTGTCGTCTACCTCGGTGTCGTTCGCCACGATGGCGATCGAGCCCTTGTAGGCGTCGTTGTCGGGGGCGATCACCGTGACGAAGAGCACGCTCGGACGGTCGCCCTTCACGGTCTTCACAACGTAGGCCGGGCGCTCCGTCTTCTTGCGATAGGCATCCGAGGTCCATCCCTCCTCCTTCTCGATCTTCATCGGCGCCGAGCAGACGCTCTTCACCTTGATGTTGTTGCCGTCGGTGAAGCGGGTGTGCATCGTACCGTCCCTGTCGAAGGAGATCTCGCCGGGAACCAGACCGAAGTGGATGCCCACCTCGCCCGTCGCGGGACCCTCGGCCTCGTCGGCGATAACGAGCACCTCGCCGTCGAGGAAGAAGAACGAACGGCGGTGCTTCAGGTCGGCATAGCTCTGGTTTTCGACCACGACGCGGACGTTGCCCTTCGTATCGTCCCACAGCAGCCGCTTCGAGGTGGTCGACTCCAGATTGCGGTTGTCGAGGGTCAGCGTGTTGTGCACACGGGTCTGGCGGAACCAGTCGCGCTCGGCCGTCACTTTCGCGTTGCCGGCATAGACGTAGCAGCCCGAGTCGGGGAAGAAGCGGCGACCCTTGCGCCAGTACTCGAAGGTGCCGTTGTCGGGCTGGTTGTGCCAGAAGGCCTGGGGACCCGCCTTGACGATCGTTACGGTCGCCTCCTTATCCCAGCCGCTGCGCAGCACGTAGTAGCCGCCGTCGGGGAACATGATGGAGGTGTGTTCCGGCATGGAGCCCTTCTTGCCTGCGGAGATGAACCAGTCGAGAACATCGGCCTGCTCGGGGAACACCTTCACCCACTCGCGGTAGTTGTTGCGGAACACGCTCGGGGCGTGGAGCTTCGTATCGCTGAAGAGCGGATTCGAATAGTCGGGGTACATCAGGTTCCACACGAAATCGGTCATCTTGCCCACGGTCTGG
Organism: uncultured Alistipes sp.; assembly: GCA_910577475.1. GTDB lineage: Bacteria > Bacteroidota > Bacteroidia > Bacteroidales > Rikenellaceae > Alistipes. Next base: position 219,292 of record CAJTLJ010000002.1, on the reverse strand, counting down.
ACGTAGCTGGCGGGGAACTCGTCGGCATAGCCGTTGGCCTGCGCCATGTAGAGAGCCTTCAGGAAGATGTTGATCGTAGCCATGTGATAGCCGTAGTCCAGCTCGAACTGCACGCCGTCCGGAAACACCTGCACGCCGATCTCGCGGTTCAGGATCTCGACGCCGCTCCGGCGCCACTCGGCTGCATCCTTGAATTCGGGGAAGAAGATACCGGCGTAGAGCATGCGCTGCGCCTCGAAGAGCAGGTGGTTGCCCTGCTTGGAGTAGTGATGCCGGATGTAGTCGGCATGCTGGTGGAAATTCTGCAGGAAGAGGTTCACGAACCGGGGCGTAATGCTGGCGCTCCCCTTGATGAGTTCGAACCACATGGGCTGGTTCTGCAGGCGGTGGCTCACCTCCATCGGACGCCAGGCGAACTTCATGTTCTCACGCTCGGCGGCGACGACTTCGGGTGCGGCTCCGCTCTTCTCCAGCGCGCGAATGTCCACCTGGGGATTCTTCTTCACCCAGTCCGAATAGTGCTCCACCAGCGCCGAAGCGTACTTCTCGTCTTTGGTGATGGCGTAGGCCTTGCCCAGCGGCACGAACCAGTAGTGGCGGTGCAGCTGCCAGCGCAGCTCGTTGTCCTCGACGGGCCAGTAGCGCCAGTTGATGTCGTCGCCGTAGAAATAGGACTCGTAGCCCTTGTGTGCATGGAACTTATGCTCTAGCGACTCGTCGGCCCACTTCTGCTCCTCCTTGTTGATGGTCACGTTCTCCATGTCGATATCCGTGATCTTGACGGTGTTGCGGGCCCGGTAATATTTCAGCAGCTCCTTGTCGGCACGCTTCCAGTCGCCTTTCTCAGCGGCCTGCTTTACCTTTTCAAGACCGGGATAGTCGAGGTTCAGCATCTCGTAGAGTGTCTGCTGCTCCTGGGCGCAGAGACCGGCGGCGGTCAGCAGCGCCAGGCAAAAAATCAAAAGTTTTTTCATAATCAGGTTATCGGTTTTAATCAGTTGTTCCATTTTTCGTTCAGGTCGAAGCGGTAGCTCTTGCCGTCGACCTTAAGCCGGAGCATGCGGCTATGCTCGTCGAAGCGCACCTCGGCCCGGGGCGCAGCCGCATCGCCCTCCACGGGCATCAGCAGGGTGACGTAGCGCAGGGTCTCGCCGGCTGCCTTCGGCGTGGCGAAAGCATAGGCCGGACGCTCGGTATAGACGCGGTAGCTGCGCGACACGCGACCCTCTTCGCGGCGCATCTCGGTCCCCTCGGGGGCGAAGACCCGCAGGTAGAGGTTGTTGCCGTCCTCGAACCGGGTGCGGAGGCTCAGCTGCGAGGCATTCTCCTCCGGCTCGCACTCGATGAGGTTGTAGTGCAGCTCCACCTCGCCCTCGGCCGTGCCGACCGCCTCGTCCAGCAGGACGAAGAAACGGCGGTCGACGAAGAGCACCGTGCGGCGGTGGGTCAGTCCCTCGTATCCGGGCGTCTCGACCGTCACGATGTCCGTGCCGTTCAGGTTCTCCGTCCAGCGGCGGCTCACCGAAGCAGTCTTCTCCAGGTTGCGGTTGTCGAGGGTCATCGTATTGTGGACGCGGGTCTGGCGGAACCAGCGGCGCTGGGCGTTGATCTCGGCGCTGCCCTCGTAGACGTAACTGCCCGAGTCGGGGAAGAACTGACGGCCCTTGTGCCAGAGCTCGAAGGTGCCGTTGTCGGGCTGGCAGTGCCAGAAGGCTTTCGGACCCGCCTTCAGCACGAGCATCGTGGCATCCATCGTCCAGCCGTTGCGCAGGGCGTAATAGCCCGAAGTGCGGAAGGCGCGCGACAGATAGTCCGGCGTGCGGCCCTCGCGGCCGTCGGTATAGAGGTAGCGCAGCATCTCGTCATCGGGGAACAGGGCCGTCCACTTGGTGTAGTGGGGCATGTAGTAGGCGCGGTCGTGCAGACGCGCATCCGAGAAGACGGGGCAGGTGCAGTCGGGGTAGCAGTAGGAGTAGTGGAGCTCGATCATCTTGCGGAGCGTCTCCACGTAGCTGGGCGGGAAGACGTCGGCACGGCCGTTGACCTCGCACATGCGAAGGGCGCAGAGGAAGATGTCGATCACCCCCACGTGGTAGTGCGGATCGAGCTCGAACTGCGCGCCGTCGTCGTAAACCTGCTTCTTGATCTCGGTATTCAGGATATCGACCGCCGTCCGGCTCCACTCTTCGGCCCCCCGCAGCTCGGGAAAGAAGATAGCTCCGTAGAGGAGGCGCTGCGCCTCGAAGAGCAGGTGATTGCCGCCGAGCGAAAAGTTCTGCGTCAGGTGACGGCAGTGACGGTCGTAGTTGACCAGGAAGGCGGCCAGGAAATCGGCGTCGAAAGCCTTGGCAGGCAGGAACAGCTGAAACTGGAGGATCTGATACTCCAACCGGTCGCTCACCTCGAGCGGCCGCCAGGCGAAATGGGCGTTGCTCGCCTGCGTGTGGTCGATGGAGCCCTCGCCGACGCCGCGGTCGGAGTCGTGGTAGTCGACCAGCGGATTCTTCTTCATCCAGTCGAGATACTGGAAACACCACTCGCGGGCATATTTCTCGTCGCCCGTCGCCCGGTAGCACTTGCCCATCGGCACCCACCACTTCATGCGGTGCAGCTGCCAGCGCAGCTCGTTGTCCTGCACGGGCCAGTACTGCCAGTCGATATCCTCCCCATAAAAATAAGAGGGCTGATAGCCCGTATGCACGAAGAAGCGGTGCTCCAGACCGTCGTCGGCCCAGCGGCGCTCGGTCTCGGTCGGCTTTGCCGCGGCGGGGTCGAAGTCGGGCGACTGGATACCGGTGCGGCTGCGGTAGTAGGTCAGCAGGGCATTCTTGGCCTGCACCGTGTCGCCGCCGCGCAACGCCTCGGCCACCGGCTCCAGACCGGGACGGTCGAGATTCAGACATTCGAAGAGGGCCTGGTCGCTGACGGGCAGCTCCTGCGCACTCGTCCGCCAGGCCGGAAGCGAGGCCAGCAGCGCGGTGCCGCAGATCAGAATCGATCGGGTAAGTTTTTTCATATTCGGTAGTTTTTCAGGTTTTTCGCAGTGTTACAAAGGTAACGAAAAGCGCCGGCGCATGTTTTATACTATGGACAATGTTTCACCAATTTTTACCACTCCTATCCCAAATTTGTTCAATCGATCGTCGAATTTGTCGAATCTGCGGCCGAATCGGCAAGATTCGACCGGCGGATAGGACAAAATCGAAAGCCCGCAGGACAAATTCAAAACTTATTGAACAGACGCACGTTATTTTGCAACAGCAGGGAGGGTCCGGTTCCGAAAAAAAGCGTAATTTTGTTCAACCTGAAAAACAACCGAAAAACCGTTTCCAAAACATGGACTTCATCCGCACTTCCCGCCCCCTGATCGCCGGGTCCGTAGCCGCTCTGAGTCTCGGAGCCTCCGCTCAGGCGCAGGCCGCCCGCACCGCACCGCGCAAGGACAAGCGCCCCGACGTGATCTTCATCCTGACCGATCAGCAGACCGCCCGCGCCATGAGCTGCGCCGGCAACCCCTGGCTATCGACCCCCAACATGGATGCGCTGGCAGCCGACGGCGTCCGCTTCGACCGCGCCTACTGCCCCTTCCCCCTGAGCGGCCCCTGCCGCTCGTCGCTCATCACGGGCTGCATGCCCTTCGAAGTGGGTGCCTACGACAACGACGACCGCCCCGCACAGGAGGCAATGGACACCGGTATCGGCCACCGCATGGACGAGGCCGGCTACGAATGTCTCTACGCCGGCAAGTGGCACGTGCCGGAGGTGAACATTCCCGAGCAGGGCACCGGATTCCGGAAACTGTGCGACATGGACGACCGCATCATCGCCGACAAGTGCGCCGAGGCTTTCGACCGCCGCGACCCCGAAAAGCCGCTCTTCCTGGTGGCCTCGTACCTAAACCCGCACGAGATCTGCGAGTTCGCCCGCAATCAGTCGCTCCATTACGGAGAGCTGCCCCCCTTCGAGCTCGAAGAGTGCCCCAACCTGCCCGCCAACTTCATGCCCTCGACCTTCGAGGCCGAAGCGATTCGCATAGAGGAGCGGCTCGCGCCCCGTTCGCACGACGTCTTCGACTACTCGCAGAACGACTGGCGGCGCTATCTGTACGGCTACTACCGGCTTGTCGAACGGGTCGACCGGGAGATCGGCCGGCTGATTCAGGCGCTCAAGGACCGGGGTATGTACGACGATGCGGTCATCATCTTCAGCAGCGACCACGGCGACGGAGCGGCCGCCCATCAGTGGAACCAGAAATGGGTCCTCTTCGAGGAGTGCATCAACGTGCCGCTGATCGTCAAGGCTCCGAAAGGCCGGGCCGCGGCGGGCGTGAGCAACGACAAGGCGCTGTCGAACATCGGTCTGGACGTCTATGCCACCTGCTGCGACTATGCCGGGGTGAAGCTCGACCCGGAGCGCTACCGCGGCCGTTCGCTGCGTCCCGTTGCCGAGGGTAAAAGCGAGACCCTGCACGACGAGGTGTTCGTCGAGACGCTGTTGTCGAGCGCGAAGGTACGGGGCTGGAGTATCGTCGAAGGCCGCTACAAATATGTGCTCTACATCCATTTCCAGAACCGCGAGATGCTCTACGACCTGGATGCGGACCGGGGCGAGATGGTGAATCTGGCCGTCGACCGCCGTCATGCGTCCGAACTGAAGCGCCTGCGCCGCAAGATGTACGACTGGGGCGTCAAGACCGGGGACAAGCGCCTCCAGCGCGAGCTGAAGGATCTGATCGAAAACGAAGAACGCCCCTCCGGCCATATCCGCGGGAACCGTTGAACATAAAACCGACAAAACAAACACGCAATGAAACCGAATTCACGACTTCACGCCCGACCGAGCGTGCGGCTCGCCGCCGTACCGCTGTCGGTTGCGGCACTGACCGGCTGCGGAGCGCCCGAGGCGACGCGCCAGCCCAACATCGTCATCATGATGACCGACGACCACACCTGTCAGGCCCTGAGCTGCTACGACAACCGGCTGGTCGAGACCCCCAATCTGGACCGGCTGGCCCGCGAAGGCATGCTCTTCGAGAACTGCTACGTAGCCAACGCCATCTCGGGACCCTCGCGCGCCTGCATCCTGACGGGCAAATACAGCCACAAGAACGGCTTCACGGACAACTCGCGCACCTTCGACGGTTCGCAGCAGACCTTCCCCAAGCTGTTGCACGACGCCGGCTACCAGACAGCCATGATCGGCAAGTGGCACCTGAACTCCGAGCCACAGGGCTTCGACTTCTGGAGCATTCTGGTGGCGCAGGGCGAATACTACTCGCCGCTGTTCATCGAGAACGGCGAGGAGAAAATCGAGCCCGGCTACGTCACCGACGTGATTACCGACAAGGCGATCGGCTGGCTCGAGCAGCGCGACAAGGATCGTCCCTTCGCCATGCTCTATTATCATAAGGCACCTCACCGCAACTGGATGCCGGCGCAGCGCCATCTGGGCATCTACGACGATAAGGTGTTCCCCGAACCCGAGACCCTGCTGGACGACTATGCGACCCGCGGCCGCGCCGCCCGCGAGCAGGAGATGGAGATCGGCCGCCACATGTGGCCCGAGTGGGACCTGAAACTGATCTCGCCCGAGCAGCTGCGGAGCGACCTCGGCGAAGCGGAGCAGGAGAGCGACGCCAACAAGGCCGACGTGAAGCGCGCCAATGACTGGCTGAGCAGCGTGAAGCAGTTCCAGGACGCCTACAACCGCATGACCGACGAGGAGAAGACCCGCTGGGATGCGGCCTACGCCCCCCGCCTGGCCGAATGGGAGAAGATCCGGGGCACGGCTACGCCCGAGGAGATCGTGCGCTGGAAATACCAGCAGTACATGCGCGACTACTGCGCCGTCATCAAGGGCGTGGACGAGAACGTGGGCCGTCTGCTGGACTATCTGGAGAAGATCGGCGAACTGGACAACACGATCGTCATCTACACCTCCGACCAGGGCTTCTTCCTGGGCGAGCACGGCTGGTTCGACAAGCGTTTCATGTACGAGGAGTGTCAGCGCACCCCGCTGCTGGTCCGCTATCCCAAAGCCGTAGCCGCCGGCACACGCTCGAAGGCGCTGGCCATGAACATCGACTACGCCCCCACGCTGCTCGACTTCGCCGGCGTGGAGATTCCCGCCGACATTCAGGGCCGTTCGCTCAAGGGGGTGCTGACCTCGAAGGGCGAGATTCCGGCCGAGTGGCGCACGGGGGTCTACTACCACTACTACGAGTACCCCTCGTGGCACTCCGTGAAACGCCACTACGGCATCCGCACCGAGCGTTACAAGCTGATCCATTTCTACAACGACGTGGACGAGTGGGAGCTCTACGACCTTCAGGAGGATCCGAACGAGTTGCGGAACCGCTACGACGATCCGGCCTATGCCGCCGTCCGCGAGGAGATGCACGCCCGGCTGAAGGAGTTGCAGGCCGAGGCGGACGATACCGATCCCGACGAGTTGCAGAGCGAATTTTTCCAGGGTGTCGAGAATTTGTAAAGAACCTAAACTTAATAATACTACCTTAAAATTATGGATAGAAGAGATTTTTTGAAGGCATCGGGCTGGTCGCTGCTGGGTCTGGCCGCCTCGGGCTCGCTGCTGAGCTGCGTAGGAGGCAAGTCGAACGACCGGAAGCTGCCCGAAGAGCTGAAACGCAGCTTCGAGTCGCTCAAGGACATGAAGGTGTTCTGGGGCGATATCCACAACCACTGCAACGTCACCTACGGCCACGGTGATCTGGAGGATGCGCTGGCCGCGGCCCGCGAACAGCTGGATTTCTGCGCCGTGACGCCTCACGCCCTCTGGCCCGACATTCCGGGCGAGAACGACCCGCGGCTGAACTGGGTGATCGGCTATCACACCGAGGCCTTCAAGCGCCTGCGCGCCGGAGGCTGGGACAAGTACGTCCGCAAGACCCGCGAGGCCAACGACCCCGGCAAATTCCTGAGCTTCACCTCCTACGAGTGTCACTCGATGGAGCACGGCGACCACGTGGCTCTCTGCTACGACTACGACACGCCGCTGCTGGAGTGCACCTCCGTGCCCGACCTGAAAGAGAAGCTGCGCAAATACAAGGTCTTCGTAACGCCCCACCACATGGGCTACCAGACCGGATTCCGCGGCTACGAGTGGAAAGCCTTCACAGACGACGACCCGCAGCTGCCCTTCGTCGAGATGTTCTCGCGCCACGGTCTGGCCGAGGGCGACATGGGCGACTACGACTACCTGCACGATATGGGTCCCCGCGTCTGGGAGGGCTCGGTACTCTACGGTCTGGAGCAGGGCCACAAGTTCGGTCTGATGTGCTCCACCGACCAGCATGCCGGCTATCCGGGCAGCTACGGCGACGGCCGCATCGGCGTGCTGGCCGAGTCGCTCGACCGCGACAAGCTCTGGGACGCCATGTCGAAGCGCCACGTGTGCGGCATCACGGGCGACAAGATCAAGATCGACTTCCGCATCAACGGCGCCACGATGGGCGACGTGGTCAAGGCCGGCAAGCGCGAAATATACCTCAACGTCGAGGCGCAGAACTTCATCGACTACGTGGACCTGATCAAGAACGGCCGCTGCGTGGCCCGTCTGAACGGTCCGTTCCTCGCGCAGAACCCCGAGGGCGATGTCGTGCGCGCCAAGATCAAGATCGACTTCGGCTGGAACCGCGAGGAGGAGTACGTGCACTGGCAGGGCCGGCTGAAGCTCTCCGAGGGCGAGATCCGCGACGTGCAGACCTGCTTCCGCGGCGCCGCCTTCACCTCGCCGCAGCCGGGCGAACACCGCTTCAAGACCCGTGTGAACCGCCTGCTGGACCGCAGCGCGCAGCACGTGGAGCTGGACATGTACTCGTCGAAGAACCCCAACGTGATGACCCCCGCCCAGCAGGGCGTGGTGCTCGACGTCGAGATGCCGCGCCGGGCGACCATCACGGCCGACTTCAACGGCCAGCAGATCTCCTACACGCTCGACGAGCTGCTGCAGGGTGCCAAGGCGCACTTCATGCGCGGCTGGCTGAGCGAGGCGATCCAGTTCAACCGTGCGGCTCCCGAGAGCGCCTTCGCGATCGGAACCTACATGGAAGACAGCGATGCGGAACGCGATACCGACTACTACTACGTGCGCGTGCGTCAGCGCGACGGACAGTGGGCATGGGCAACGCCGATCTGGGTGGAAAGAGCGTAAGGCCATGAGAAGCTATGCGATAGGTATCGACCTGGGCGGTACTTCGGTGAAGTACGCCCTGGTCGCTTCCGACGGCGGAGTCCTCTTCAGCGGAAAGCTCCCCACGCTCGCCGACGAGGGTGCGGAGGCGGTGCTGGGGCAGATTCTGGCCGGTGCGAAGAGCTGTCTGGAGTTCGCCGCCGAAAACGGATTGCAACCCGTAGGAATCGGAGTCGGCTCCCCCGGAGTGGTCTCGGCCGATGAACGGATGGTGTTGGGCGGCGCCGAGAACATTCCCGGCTGGGAGCGGATTCCGATCTCCGACCGGCTGGAGCTGGCCACGGGACTTCCCGTGCGGGTGAACAACGACGCCAACCTCATGGCGCTGGGCGAGACGCTCTACGGCGCAGCCAAAGGGGCCACGGACGTGGTGTTCCTGACGGTCGGAACCGGCATCGGCGGCGGCGTGCTGATCGACGGCAGGCTCTACGGCGGCTACCGCAACCGCGGCACCGAGTTCGGCCACATGACCGTCAAGTGCGACGGCGAGCCGTGCGCCTGCGGCAGCGTGGGCTGTCTGGAGCACTACGCCTCCACGGCGGCGCTCGTCCGTCGTTTCCAGGCCCGGTGCGCCGAAGAGAAGCGGGCCTGCACCCGCTGCGACGGCGAGATGATCGTCGCGCTCTACCATGCGGGCGACGCTCTGGCCCGCGAGGTGATGGAGGAGCACTGGGACTACCTCTCGACGGGCATCATCAGCATCATCCACATCTTCTCGCCCCAGACGGTCGTGATCGGCGGGGGCATTTCGGAGGCCGGCGAGTTCTATCTCGACGAGCTGCGCAAGCGGGTCTTCGCGCGGGCCATGGCGGTTTGCAGCGAGGAGACGCGCATCGTGGGAGCCACGCTCGGCAACCGGGCGGGCTGTCTGGGCGCCGCGGGGCTCGCCTTCCGACCGACCGAAAAGAAATCGTGAAAAAAGGTGTGCAGAACATGAACAGACAACAACATCACTACGGCGTGGTCGCGCTCATCATGATCTTCTGGTTCGTCATCTCGTTCATCACGAACATCATCGGACCGCTGATCCCGGACATCATCGACAATTTCCGGCTGGCGCACCTCGCCCTGGCGGGGTTCATCCCCACCTCCTTCTTCGTGGCCTATGCCGTCATGTCGATTCCGGCGGGCCTGCTGATCGAACGGTTCAGCCAGAAGGCGGTCCTCACGGCCGGCTTCCTGCTGCCGCTGATCGGCTCGCTTCTATTCGCACTGAACCCCTCGTTCCCGATGCTGCTGGCCTCGTCGTTCACCATCGGACTGGGCATGGCCATGTTGCAGACGACCATCAACCCGCTGACGCGCAGCGCCGGCGGCGAGGAGAACTTCGCCTTCTTCTCCGTGATGGGGCAGCTGGTCTTCGGCGCGGCGTCGTTCGTCAGTCCGTTCGTCTACACGAGCATGGTGCAGCAGCTTACCTCGGGCGGGGAGCCGCACGGCATCGCGGCCCTCTTCGGAACCGTTACACCGGCCGACCTCCCCTGGGTGTCGCTCTACTGGCTCTTCGCGCTGATTCTGGCGGCGGTCATCGTCGTGGTGCTCTGCGCCCGTTTCCCGCGCATCGAACTGCAGGAGGATGAGCGGAGCGGTGGAACGGCCTCGTATCGCGAGCTGCTCCGCAACCGCTATGTCTACCTCTTCTTCATCGGCATGCTCTGCTATACGGCCACCGAGCAGGGAATCGCCAACTGGGCCTCGAAATTTCTGGAGCTCTACCACGGTCTCGATCCGCAGACCGCAGGAGCCGCCGTCATCGGCCGTTTCTGGGGCTACATATCGGTAGGCTGTCTGGTGGGGCTGGCCGCCCTGAAGCTGTGGGACTCGCGCACGGTGCTGAAGTTCGCCGGCCTGCTCTCGATAGGCCTGCTGGCCGCGGCGCTGTTCGGCGGTCGCGAAACAGCCGTACAGGCCTTTCCGGGGCTCGGATTCTCCATCTCGGTGATGTTCTCGATCATCCTGTCGCTCGGTCTGAATTCGATCGAGCGGCACCACGGCTCCTTCGCCGGCATCCTCTGCACGGGCATCGCGGGCGGAGCGCTGGGCCCGCTGATCGTGGGCGGTCTGGGCGACCTGTTCGGACTGCGCGCCGCGCTCTGTTTCCTCTTCCTGACCCTGGGCTATATCCTTTCGATCGCCTTCTGGGTACGGCCGCTGGTAGTCAACAAACGGATCCGCCTGCGGGAGCTGCTCCGCAAGGAGCGGTAGAGGCATTCGGATTTCTTAATACAAGGAGCTTTATCTTTCGCAGAGAGGCTCCTTTTTTCCGTTCCCATACGCAAGTTTCGGAAAAAATCGTTATCTTTACGTTTCGGACGGAGCTAACCTCCGTCGACCGTACGATGAAAAAAGCCTGGATCGCCATACTGACAGCACTCCTGTCGGCCGGTTTCGTTTCGCCTGTAGCAATCGGCCGCGGTTTCTCATTCTTGAAACACTCCGTAAACGACGGACTCTCACAAAGCACCGTCACCGCCATCGTTCAGGACCGGCAGGGCAACATCTGGCTGGGAACGCAGGACGGACTGAACCGCTACGACGGCTACGGGTTCGAGGTGTTCCACGGCGACCCCGGCCGCGAGGGGGCGCTCGGCGACAGTTCCATAACGGCGCTCCTGCTGGGAAGCGACGGCCGGCTCTGGATCGGCACGTCGACCGGTCTCTCCTGCTACGATTTCCGCGAACGACGCTTTCGCAACCACACGATCCGCAACGTCTCGCGCGTGACCGACATTCTCGAGGTCGGTCCGCTGCTGATGCTGGCTACCGACTCAGGCATCCACTTCTTCGACCCCGCACACCCCGAAACCCCGGGCGACAACCTGCTGGCGGGCATCAACGTCCGCACCCTCTGCTTCGGGACCGGCCGCGGGGAGATTCTCGTCGGATCGTCGTCGGGGCTCTACGGCTACGAGGCTGAGCAGCAACGCATTCATCGGATTCTGCCCGAGATGAGCGGCTGCGACGTCTCGGCCATCGTGCGGGCGACCGACGGAGGATACTGGATCTCGACCCACGGAAACGGTCTCTACCGCATCGACGAAGCGCTGCGGCAGACAGCCCGCTACACCCAGAGCAGCGCCCCCGGGCTGGCTTCGGACTACATCCGCGTCCTGAAGTGCGACCAGAACCGGCGTCTCTGGGTGGGAACCTACAACGGACTGTCGATCCTCGATGAGAAAAGCGGCGCCATCAGCCGTCATATCCACACCTCGGACCCCTCGTCGATCAGCCACGACTCCGTATGGTCGATCTGCATCGACAACCAGCAGGGCGTCTGGCTCGGCACCTACTACGGCGGCGTGAACTACTACCACCCGCTGGCGGACCGGTTCGAGGTGCTGAAGCCGCAGGACCCGGCAGCGAACGGACCGCGGCCGGTATACGGCACGGTGAGTTGCATCGTCGCCGACCCCCGGGAACCGGTGCTGTGGATCGGCACGAACGACGACGGCATCTTCCGCTACGACCCGGCGACGGGGCACTTCACCAGCTACAACGACCACAACGTGACCTCGACTGCGCCGGGCGGCCTCTCCAACAACATCAAGTGCATCCTGCCCGACGACCGCGGCGGCCTCTACGTCGGCACCCACGTGGGCGGCCTGAATTACCTGGATGTCGCGACGCGCCGGGCGGAGAACTTCCCCATCAGCAACACGAGCCCCATCAACAACGGCTGCTACACGCTTCTGGACGAGGGCGACGGCACGCTGTGGGTCGGCACGCTGAGCGGCCTGCTCTCGTTCGACAAACGGACCCGCCGTTTCTCGCGCCATGCGGCCGCCGAGCGGGCGCCCCGCCTCGCCTCGCAACACATATCGACCCTCTTCCGCGACTCGAAACGCCGGGTCTGGGTAGGCACCGACACGGGGCTCTACCTCTGTTCGGAGGGGTGTCGCGACGTCCGGTCGCTCAGCGACACGAAGATTTCGGAGGGGGGGGGATTTCTGGACGCCCCCTCTGTGCTCTGCATTACGGAAGACAGCCGGGGTACCGTCTGGATCGGCACCAAGCAGGGGCTGCTGCGATACGACGAGGAGCAGAGCCGCTTTACGGCCTACACCCATCGCGACGGACTGCCCAACGACTATGTGTACGGCATCCTGGAGGATGACATGCACCGGCTGTGGCTCTCGACCAACAACGGCCTCTCCTGCTTCGACATTCGCGAGGCCGCCTTCCGCAACTACCGCCGCACGGAGGGAATCGCCAACAACCAGTTCAACATCTACGCCTACTGCCGCGACCGCTCCGGCACCTTCTACTTCGGCGGTCTGGACGGCATCACCAGCTTCCGCCCCTTCGAACTGCGCGACAACCCCTATGCGCCCGCGCCGCACATCACCGACCTGGTCGTCTTCAACGATCAGGCGGGCGAGCGGGAGCAGGTGGATCAGCTTCGCGAGGCGGACGGGTCGCTGACCGAAGCGGCCCTATCCGCGCGACTGAATCTGGTAAGCATCCGCTTTTCGGCCGTCAACCAGCTCGCCGGCAGCCGGAACCGCTACCGCTACACGCTGGAAGGGTTCGACGACCAGTGGTACGAGACCGGCAACCGCGAGGTAAGCTACTCGAACCTCGCGCCCGGCAGCTATACCTTCCGGGTGCAGGCCGCCAACAACGACGGCATCTGGAGCGACCGCGAGGCTACCCTGCTGCTGCGCATCCTGCCCCGCTGGTGGCAGACCGCCGGAGCAAGGGCGGGATTCTTCGCCCTGCTGCTGGGGCTGATCGGCGTGGTGGTGGGATTCCTCACAAGCCGGATGCGGATGCAGCTGGAGCTCAACATGGAGCGCAAGGAGAAGGAGCGGATCGAGGAGCTCAGCCAGGAGAAGATCCGCTTCTACGTCAACCTCTCGCACGAGTTGCGCACGCCGCTGACCCTGATTCTATCGCCCCTGCAGGAGATCGAGGAGCACGGCGCGACGGACAAATACGTACAGACCCGCCTGCAATACATCCACCGCAGCTCAACCAAACTGCTGCACATCGTCAACCAGATGCTCGACTACCGCAAGGCCGAACTGGGCATGTTCAAGATCCAGGTGGCGATGCAGAACGTCGACGAAATCGCCGGCGGGGTCTTCTCGCTCTTCTCCGAAATCGCCCAGAACCGCGACATGGATTACATCTTCGACTCGGAGCTCAAGGGAGAGCAGCTGCCCGTAGACCGGCAGTTCGTCGAGATGATGCTCACGAATCTGCTGACGAACGCCTTCAAATTCACCCCCTCTGGCGGCATCATCCGCCTCTCGCTCGCCCATCGCGACGGGCGGCTGACGATCTCGGTGCACGACAGCGGCATAGGCATCGCCTCCGACCTGCAGAAACATATCTTCGAGCGCTTCTACCAGATCGACGAATCCCGCATGGGGACCGGAATCGGCCTCTCCATCGTCCGCCGGCTGGCCGAACTGCACCACGGCGACGTGTCGCTGCGCAGCGAAGAGGGGCGCTTCTCCGAATTCACCCTCTCGCTGCCCGATTCGCTGGAATGCTATACCGAAGAGGAGTTGCAGAGCGACCGCAAGCCCCAGCGGAGCGCCGTATCCGAGGATCTGCCTGGCTATCTGGCCGAGGCCTGCACCCCCGACAGCGAAGCGGCGCTCTCCGAGCCCCAGGGACCCGACGGCGAGGAGCGCGAGACGATTCTGCTGGTGGTCGACGACCCCTCGATCCGCAACTACCTTACACTCCATTTCCGCGGCCGCTACGCGGTCTATGCCTCCTCGGACGGACAGCAGGCTCTCGACCTGCTGAAGAGCATCGAGCCCGCCGTCATCATCGCCGACCGGGTGCTGCACGGCATGGACGGACTGAAGCTCTGCCAGGCGGTGAAGCAGAACATCCGCACCTGCCACATTCCGGTCATCCTCCTCGCCTCGAAGGACAGCATGGAGGATCAGATCACCGGCATCGAGGCGGGAGCCGACGACTACGTGGCCCAGCCCTTCTCCATCACGCTGCTGCAGGCCAAAGTGAACAACCTGCTCAAGAGCCGCTACCGCCTGCGCCACCACTACTCCAACTCGGCGGAAGTCGATCCCGACAAGATCACCTCGAACGCCATCGACGGCGAGTTCCTGAAACGGGCCATCCGGGCCGTCGAGGAGAACATGGACAACGAGAACTTCTCGTCGAACGACTTCGCGCAGGCGCTCTGCATGAGCCGTTCGAACCTCCACCTGAAGATCACCTCCATCACGGGCGAATCGGCCACGAAATTCATCCGCAAGATCCGCTTCAACTACGCCTGCAAGCTGCTGCTGGACCGGAAATATACCATCGCGGAGATCAGTTCGATGGTGGGATTCAGCTCCCCCTCCTACTTCGCCACGAGCTTCAAGAAGCACGTGGGGTGTCTGCCGACGGAGTATGTCCGCAGACGCACCGAGGGGGCGAAGGAGAGCGTCAAGGAGTAGGACCGGAGCGGCCCCGGGATGATGGGATCAAAAGACCTCCTGCAGGATGCGGACCGACTGCACAGCGTGGATGGCATCCAGATGATAGCCGTAATAGGTCAAAAGGCATTGCAGCATTTCGACCCGCTCGGTGCGGTTCATGCCGATTGAAGCCAGTTCGTCGATAGGCCGGTGGAGGAATTCATGGAAGTAGGAGGCGTCGGATCGCGGAAAGAAGAGGGTGTGTTCGGGCTTGAGCGGGGTGAAAGCCCCCTCGCGGATGTCGAACCAGTCCCCGGATGCGTATGAATTGCCGGGGCCGAAGCCCAGAAAACGGCTCAGGCGGGCCAGAAACCAGATATGGAAATTGGCCGTGCCTTCGCCGAGGGCGTCGAGCGCCTCGACCGAGCGCCAGACGAACTCGAACAGATTGGGGTTAGGCTCGCTCTCCTTCACCAACCGGTAAAGCACCTCGGCCATGAAGAGGGCGATGGTCGATTTGCGGACATCGAACGGCAGGGACTGCAACACCAGTCCGCTCCGCACCTCGCGGAACCGGTGCAGCTGCATCTTCGTCGATACCAGCCCCTCGAACTCCACGGCGAACATGGGCTGGAACAGCGCCGCCTTCGAACCGCGGCCGCCGGAGGAGCGCACCCCCTGCACCATGAAATTCTGACGCCCGCCGACATCGGTCAGCAGGTAGACGATCATCGACGAATCGCCGTATTTGAGCGTATGGAGCACGATGCCCCGCCCCTTGTAACTCTTCATCGCCCCCTATTTGCGGCAGTGGACGGCCGCCCAGCCGTCGCGCAGGCGGCTCTCCGCGAATTGCAGCCCGGCCTGCTCGGCAGCGCTCCGGATAACCGGAATATCGGCCTCCAGAAATCCGCTCATCAGCAGATCGCCACCGGGGCGCAGAGCGGCGGCATAGGCCGTCATGTCGCCCGTCAGGATGTTGCGGTTGATATTGGCCGCGATGAAATCGTAGGTGCGGCCCGCGATGCGGCGCACGTCGCCCAGCAGGGGAAAAATGCGCCCCTCCACGCCATTTCGCACGATGTTCTCGCGGCAGTTCTCGTCGGCCCATGTGTCGATATCCACGGCATCGACCCGGACGGCTCCTCTCTTTGCGGCCACGATAGCCAGCACCCCCGTGCCGCTGCCCATATCCAGCCCTTCGCGACCCGTCAGGTCGAGATCGGTCAGGTAGGAGGCCATCAGGCAGGTGGTGGCATGGTGGCCCGTACCGAAAGACATGCGGGGCATGATGACCACCTCCAGCTCGCCGGCCGGAGCGGGGGCGTGGAACGGCGCCCGGATATGGACCTTACCGTCGACATCCACCGGCGTGAAATTACTCTCCCACAAAGCGTTCCAGTTCTGCGTCTCGATGGCGATATAGCGCTGTCCGGCAATGCCGTAACGAGTCAGCAGGGCATCCACCGCCTCCTTGCAGTCGATCAGGCGTTCGCCCGGGATATAGGCCTTCAGGATGCCCCCCTCGCGGCAGAAGCTCTCGAAAGGGAATTCGGCCAGCTCGGCCGTCAGGATCTCCGCCTGCTCGTCGCCGGGGGCCGGAATATTGAGTTCGATATAATCCATTTTTCGATTATTATGTTAAAAAATAGCTATCTTTGCCGGGAACAAAGATAGGGAATATATGGCGGAAAACACCAAAAGATGGGCGGAAATTTCGAAACGCTACCGCACCTGGATCAAGATCGAAAAACGGTTGTCGCCCAACACCGTGGAGGCCTACATGCACGATCTGCTGCAGTTCGCCCACTACATCCTGCGCATGTGGGACGTCGCGCCGGCGAAGGTCGAACCCGTCATGATCGAGCGCTACATGTCCTGGCTCTACGACCGCGGCCGCGAGGCGACCTCGCAGGCCCGCAACCTGAGCGGCGTGAAGAGCTTCTTCAACTTTCTGCTGCTCGAAGAGCTGATTCCCAGCTCGCCGGCCGAGTTCATCGAGACCCCGAAATTCGGCCGCCAGCTGCCCGACCTGCTCACCACCGACGAGATCGACCGCATCATCGCCGCCATCGACACCTCGACCGTAAAGGGTCGCCGCGACAGCGCCATGCTCGAAGTGCTCTACTCCTGCGGGCTGCGCGTCTCGGAACTCACCTCGCTGCGGACGAGCGACCTCTTCTTCGGCGAGGGGTACATCCGGGTCGTTGGCAAGGGCGACAAGCAGCGGCTGGTGCCCATCAGCCGCACGGCGCGGGACAAGATACAGATCTACCTCGACGACCGGCGCACGAACGAGGACCGGGAGCGGAGCAAAGGGCTGATCCGCCGGCCCGATTCGCAAACCCTCTTCCTCAGCAACCGGGGCAGGGCGCTCACCCGCGTGATGGTCTTCACCATCATCCGGCAGGCGGCACTCCGAGCCGGGATCGACAAGCAGGTCAGCCCCCACACCTTCCGCCACAGCTTCGCCACCCACCTGCTCGAAGGGGGCGCCTCGATCCGTCAGGTGCAGGAGCTGCTGGGGCACGAGAGCATCCTCACGACCGAGATCTACACCCACCTCGACGACCGCCATCTGCGGGAGACCCTCGAAAAGTACCTGCCGCTGGATTGACCCTCCGCTACAGCAGCGGCTGCAAGTTCGAGACCAGCTCCCGGAACTCGCCGCGGAGGCGATCGGAACACTCCTGAACCATCTTATCGAATTGAGTGCGCGCCTCGGTCGAGAGAACCCGGTAAACGGGTTCGAGGTCGAACCTCTCCCCCTCCAGCATGGACTCGCGCAGCTGGCAGGCCAGGATCGGTTCGAACAGCTCCGACAGATCCAGCAATGCACGGGGATGACGAATCGACGACCGTTCGACACCGCAGAAATACTCGGAGCTCTTTCTCCAGTTCGGAGCGCAATCGTCCCACTCGGACCGGTAGAGATAGGTTTGATAATGGACGGAGAAATAGGTAAGACGCTCATGAAAAAGGTCGAGATGCTCCAGAAAGCCCGGAACAGTCCACTCATCCAGCGTTTCGCGATAGTCATCGTCGGCAACGATCCGGAAAGAGGTCAGCGGAAGGTTCGACAACAGCGTGTAGAAAGCGGGGCGATACTCTTTCCAAAATTCGAAAATGCGGACCAGATGTTTTTTATATAAGGTCCGAGGATCGTTCCAGTAAGCCGCAAATGGATCGGGACGCAATGTCATAAGGCAGAAAGTTTTAAGGTGGGTAATAAAAAAAGGGGCGCGGTGTCAGCCCCTCATTGCAGGTCTTGGGAACCCATAGCGTGAGACTGTCCTGCGCCCTTGCCTGTTCCGCCCTAATAGGGCGGAACATAACAAAGACTGACAACCATTATACCACGCTAAACAACCTCTCTCGAGGGTCCCAAGTTTTCGAATAGGTATAAAGAGTCGTTTACCCTTTATAGTTATGTCCGTCGGCTATGCCGAACTATTCAATCGCAAAGGTAGCATAATTCCTATAATTTTTGTTTGGCCTTTGACAAAGATATATAAAATATCCCAACCAACATCATATGATGTTGCTAAAAATATTTATTTGGCTCTTGCTTTGTTACAAATTTATCCGATTTGCAACAGACAGACCCGATATTGGTAGCTATTATAGCTGAAAGGATGCGAGAAATCCGGGAAGCGCATAACGACACGAAAGAATATGTTATGCACCAAACCGGTTTAGGCATTTCCGACTATGAAAGAAAAGCTAAATCCCCTACGCTGTCTTCAATATCAAAGTTTTGCGAATTATATAATATAGCGCTCGAAGATTTTTTCAAGGGGATAGTATATCCAAAAGAGATAGAATAGCCACAAATAAATTCTTTCCTCCTTATTTGTCACCCCGAGCTTGTCGAGGGGGCTCGACGGTCGCATTGGCGGGAGCCCTCGTAATGGTAACATAATTCTGCTTTCGTAAAATTTTACTGCAAGTTTACCGGAAAGGTATAAAGGATATCCTAACCTTCAAAAAGAATTTAATACATATGAAATCACGTGCGTAAATAACGCAAATTGAGTCACATTTTTGCACTAAATGAAAAAAGATAATAAGTCTTGGGATTGCACATTTCAAAAGTTGTTGGTAGAAAGACTTCGACAACTCAAAAACGAATGCGCTTTATCTCAAGAACAAGTTATCGAATCTACACATTTAGATATCTCTCGTTATGAAACGGGCGATTCGACACCTTCGTTGCCATCCATATTGAAGCTCTGCAAATTGTATAATATCCCCATATCTGAGTTTTTCGCACCGATGAATTATCCGCCGAAAGAAAACAGGCAATAATAAATCCGGAGATTTTTCGAATTCAGGGAAATATGCAAAAAAATTATTGACAAAGAATTAAAACGAACTTTATTTTTTTGTCACCCCGAGCTTGTCGGGGAGGCTCGACGGTAGATTGACGAGAACCCGTGTAAATCGCAAAGGTAGCATAATTTCTGCTATTAATCAATTTACGATACAAATGTAAATAAAAATTCCATACTTGTATTAATACAAGTGCAAAAAATTACTAAACGGTCGAATTTTGTACTTGTGAAAAAAGGCCAGCCGAAAAGACGCGATGCCGCGTTGATGGAGTTGATTGCCGAGCGCCTGAAAGAATTGCGTTCGGAGAGAGGCTATTCACAAGAGTTTGTAATAGAGCGTACTAAATTGAATCTTCCTCAATACGAAGCGAAACACTATCCGCCTACACTGGATTCTCTTGCTATTCTTTGCAAATTTTATAACATTGCTCTCGACGAGTTTTTTGCTCCGATGAACTATCCTCCGAAAGAAAACAAATAAACAACAGCGGAAAGAAATCTTTCCGCTGTTGTTCTGTCACCCCGAGCGCAGTCGAGGGATCCCGAGGGTCGAGACGGCGTGAACCTTTACGAACTCTATCGGCGAATGTCCCGCAATGTCGAGACCTTTCGACTTCGCACCTGAAGGTGCTCCGCCCAAGGTGACAGCTCTGCTGTCATTCCGAGCGAAACGGAGTGCAGTCGAGGAATCCAGACGATTCATGATGCAAGCCATTCGGAACCCGCAAATGTTTCCATGCCGGATAAATCGGCGCTTTGCGCCGGCAGTACGCAGCCAGGTATTCCAAAGGTGGATGTCCCGGAATGTAGAGATGTTTCGACTGCGCCGGTCTTCGACCGGCTCCGCTCAACATGACAGCTTTGCTGTCATTCGTGATGGCTTCCTACGCAAACCGGGGAGCTCCTCTTTAAGGAGCTCCCCGGTTTGCGTAGGGACGGGAGCGTCTACTCCTCGTCGGTATCGGTGTAGGCCTTGAGCAGCTTCTCCTGCACGTCGGAGGGCACCTGCTCGTAGGAGGCGAACTTCATCGAGTAGGTGGCGGCGCCCGAGGTGAGCGACGAGAGGGTGGTCGAGTAGCGATAGAGCTCGGCCAGCGGCACGCGTGCGTTCAGGCGGTCGAAGCCCTTGTCGGACTCCATGCCCATAATCATCGCCCGGCGATTCTGCAAATCGCTCATCACCGAACCCATATACTCGCTCGGGGTGAGCACCTCCACATCGTAGATAGGCTCCATGATCTTGGGACCGGCGTTGCGGAAAGCCTCCTTGAAAGCATTTCGGGCAGCCAGCTTGAACGAGATTTCGTTCGAGTCCACAGGGTGCATCTTGCCGTCGTAGATCACCACGCGGATGTCGCGGGCGTAGGAGCCGGTCAGCGGACCCTCGTCCATCTTCTCCATGATACCCTTCAGGATGGCGGGCATGAAGCGCGCGTCGATGGCGCCGCCCACAATCGAGTTGTAGTACTGGAGTTTACCGCCCCACGGCAGGTCGTACTCCTCCTTGCCCTTGATATTCACGGTAATCTCGCCCTTGCCGACCTTGTAGCTCTTCGGCTCGCCGATGCCATCGTAGTAGGGCTCGATAACCATGTGCACCTCGCCGAACTGGCCCGAGCCGCCCGACTGCTTCTTGTGGCGGTAATCGGCCTGCGCCACCTTCGTGATGGTCTCGCGGTAGGGAATCTTGGGCGCGAAGTATTCGAACTCCAGCTTGTTCTCGTTCTGGATCTTGTTGCGCAGGATATTGAGATGGTGCTCGCCCTGCCCTTGGATAATGGTCTGCTTGAGCTCCTTCGAGTACTCGACCAAAATGGTCGGATCCTCGTACTTGGCGTCGTTTAGCAGCTTGCCCAACTTCTCCTCGTCGTTCTGCTCCTTCGCCTTCACGGCGGCACGATAACGCGGCTCGGGGAAAACGATAGGCTCCACCGCCACGGGCGACGCGGCGGCGGCCAGCGTATCGTTCGTGCGGGTACCCTTGAGCTTCACCGTACAGCCGATGTCGCCGGCCGAAAGCTCCGCCACCTTGATGCGGTTCTTGCCGGCCACGGCGAAGAGCTGCGAAATCTTCTCCTTGTTACCCGTGCGGGTGTTGACGAGCTCCATCCCCTCGGTGATTTTGCCGCGCACCACGCGCAGGTACGAGATCTCGCCGATATGCTGCTCCAGCTGGCTCTTGAACACGAAGGCTGCGGTCGGCTCCGAAGCCTCGGCGGCCAGCTCCTCGCCCTCGGTAGTCAGGAACTTCGGCGCCTTCATCGGGCCGGGGGCGACGTTGATGATGAACTCCATCAGACGCTTGGTGCCGATGTCGCGCTTCGCGCTGCCGCAGAAGATCGGCATCACCTCGCGGTTCGCCACTCCGATCTTCAGACCCGAGCGGATCTCGTCCTGGTGCAGCGTCCCCTTGTCGAAATAGAGCTCCATGAGCTGTTCGTCGTGCTCGGCGGCCATCTCCACCAGCTCCTTGTTGAGCTCGCGGGCGCGCTCCAGCTCCTCGGCCGGAATGTCGAGTTCCTCACGGGTGCCGTTCTCGTCCTTGAAACGGTACATCTTCATCAGCAGCACGTCGATGAACGAATCGAAACCGGCCCCCTGATTGACGGGATACTGCACGATGACGGGCTTGACGCGCGAGTTGGCCTTGATCATCTCGAAGGTATTCTCGAACGAGGCCTTGTCGGCGTCGAGCTGGTTGATGAATCCGATCACGGGCTTGCGCAGGGCGCGGGCATAGCGGGCCTGGATTTCGGAGCCCACCTCCCAGCCGTTCTGGGCGTTGAAGAGCATCACGCCCACGTCGCCCACCTTGAACGCCGAGAAAAGGCTGCCGCAGAAATCGTCCGAACCGGGGCAGTCGATGATGTTGAGCTTCCGGTCCATGAACTCCGTGAAGAGGATGGTCGAGTAGATCGAGCGTTTGTATTCGTGTTCGATATCGGTGTTGTCCGACAGCGTGTTGTTGTTTTCGATGGTTCCGCGCCGGTCGATGACCTTTCCTTCGTAGGCCATCGCTTCGGCAAGGGTGGTTTTACCCGTTCCGGGGGCACCGATCAGAACGATGTTCTTGATCTCTTTTGCTGAATAATTTTTCATATTCTCAACGTGTTTTAAGGTTTGTCGCAAAATGCAATCATAAATATACGAAATTTTTCACAAAAGCAACTCCGGTAACCGAAAAAAAATGCGATGCAGCCTGCGACAGCGAATTTCCGATATCGAAAACGGTCCGATTCGTGTCCGAATTTAATATCCGACAGGGTTTATTTACACCGCAGCATGCGGATTGTTGATAAATAAACACAACTTTACCGACCGAGGCGGGATAGATAACGATGTTTTTACCTATTTTTGCAAAGCAAAACGGTTATTCACCTAAATAAGAAAAGTACAATGGCGGAACAGAAAATGGGAAATCTGGACATAGAGTTGGACGAAACGGTCGCCCAGGGCCACTACTCCAATCTGGTCATCATATCGCACTCCACCTCGGAGTTCATCCTCGATTTCGCGACGGTGCTCCCCGGGCTTCCGAAGGCGAAGGTCAAGAGCCGTCTGGTCCTGACCCCGGAGCATGCCAAGCGGCTCCTGCTCTCGTTGCAGGAGAACATCACGCGCTACGAGACCAACAACGGAAAGATAGAGATTCACACGCCCCAGCCCCAGCAGGGGATGAAGATCGGCGAGGCATAGCACCCCGCCGGAACCTTTTCAAGCAGGAGAGACGAGCCATCCGTCTCTCCTTTTTTTTCCGTTTTTTACATTTTTTCACTATATTTGGAGGTCGTACCCCGAAAAGCGGGATGTCCCGGCCGTGCGCCGGAGCGGGACCGAGCGAACGAAGTTATGAATTAAAAAGAGATAAACCATGTTTTCAGCTGAAATTTACCGCACGCGTCGTGCCGAACTGCGTCGGAAGGTGGGGAGCGGTCTGATCCTGCTCCCGGGCAACACCCTGTCGCCCAACAACTACCCCAACAACGCCTACTATTTCCGTCAGGATTCGTCGTTCCGCTACTATTTCGGACTGAACATCCCGTCGCTCACGGGCCTGATCGACGCCGACTCGGGCGAGGAGTGGCTCTTCGGCGACGATTTCACCGTGGAGGACATCATCTGGACGGGCCCCCAGCCCCTGCTGCGCGACCTGGCTGCCGAAACGGGAATCGAAAGGACCGCCCCCGCGAAGGAGCTGGCGGCCCGCATCCGCAAGGCGATCTCGCTCGGACGCCGCATCCACTATCTGCCCATCTACCGGGCCGAGCTGAAACTGCAGCTCTCCGAGCTGCTGGGCATAGCCCCCGCCCTGCTGCACGACTACAAATCCGTCGACCTGATGCTGGCCGTGGCGGAGATGCGCGAGAAGAAGGGACCCGAAGAGATCGAAGCGATGGAGCGCGCCTTCCATATCGGCTACGCCATGCACACCACTGCCATGCGGATGTGTCGCGCGGGAGTCGTAGAACGGGAGATCGCCGGAGCGCTGGAGGGCATCGCCCGCTCGATGGGCCAAGGGGTATCGTTCCCCTCGATCGTCTCGCAGCACGGAGAGACGCTCCACAACCTCAATTCGGAGGGGATATTGGAGAACGGCCGGCTGCTGCTCTGCGACGCCGGAGGCGAGTCGCTGGAGGGCTACTGCTCCGACCACACCCGCACCTACCCCGTATCGGGCCGCTTCACCGACCGGCAGCGCGACATCTACGACATCGTGCTCGACGCCCACGACCATATCGCCCGCATCGTCCGGCCGGGCATGAAATACCACGAAGATATTCATCTCGAAGCCTACCGCAAGCTGGCCGAGGGGCTGATCGGCGTAGGCCTGCTGAAAGGTACGGCCGAAGACGCCGTCGCTTCGGGCGCCCTCTACCTCTTCATGCCTCACGGACTGGGGCACGGGCTGGGCATGGACGTACACGACTGCGAGGCCTTCGGCGAACGGAGCTTCGACTTCTCCTCCATCGCCGAACGGGCGGCGAAATCGGCCACCTGCATCTATCGGGCGGCCTGGCGCGTCCAGCCCGGCACGATTCTCTCCGACGAGCCGGGCATCTACTTCATCCCCGCCCTGATCGACAAGAGCCGGGCCGAGGGGCTTTACCGGGGAATCGTCGACTACGACCGGCTGGAGAGCTACCGCGACTTCGGCGGCATCCGGATCGAGGACGACCTGCTGGTCACCGAGGAGGGCTGCCGCATGCTGGGCGACAAGCGGATTCCCGTCACGGCGGAGGAGCTGGAAGAGGTGGTCGGACGCTAACAGAGAGCCATGAAGATCGTCTACCTGTTCCCCACAGTTGAGGAGGCCAAGGGATTTCTGCTCACCGAACCCAAATATCCCGTCTTCGTCACGGGCGTCGGCCAGGCGGCCGTGGCTGCGGGGGTGATCCGGGCCGTCAAAAGCAAGAAGCCCGACCTGGTGATTCTGGCCGGGCTGGCCGGGAGCTACGACAGCGAACTCGCTTACGGCGAAGTTGTCGAGGTGGTTCGCGAGCAGGCGGCGGGCATCCCCGACCGTTACGCCGAGAGCTATGCCGTGGAGCCGCTGACCGAGCTCCGCACCGTACGATCGCTCACCGTCGACCGCTCGGGCGGCGGCACGGAGTTTGCTGCAAAGGCCTCGGCGCAGGTCGAAAACATGGAGGGAGCCGCCCTCTTCGCCGTCTGCGACGCGCTGGGGGTGGAGTGCGCCGAGCTGCGCGCCATATCGAACCGCGTGGGCGAGCCCTTCGAAACCTGGCACACCGAGGAGGCACTGGCAAACCTGACCGAGATTTTAACACAAACCGTATTCGAATAAAATCATGACAACCAAAACCAAATGGATCGTCGGCGGCGTGCTGGCCGTCGTGGCGATCTTTCTGATCATCTTCTACGCGAATGAAATCTATCTCTGGCTGATGCGGCAGCTCACCTCGCTGTTCGTCTACCTGATCGTCTTCGTAGCCGGCTGGCTGATCGGTTTCTTCAGCCGCGGCAAGAAGAACATCCAGAAGAAATAGCCGTGGAGCCGCTGAAGCTCTCCATCTCGCCCTGCCCGAACGACACCTTCATGTTCGATGCGCTCCTCAACGACCGGATCGATCACGAAGGGCTCCCGCTTTCGGTCTCGTTCCTCGACATCGAAGAGTTGAATCGTGCCGTTCAGGCCGGAGAACCCGACATCTCGAAGATCAGCTATGCCGTCTGGCCGCTGATCCGCAACCGTTACGAACTGCTCGAAAGCGGCTCCGCCCTGGGGCGCGGAAACGGCCCGCTGCTGGTGCGGCGGCGCGGCGACACCACACCCCTTCACCACGTTGCCGTTCCGGGTCTGCACACGACCGCCTGCGCCCTCATGCGGAGGCTCTACCCCCAGATCGGGGAGCTGCGACCGCTTCTCTTCTCCGAAATAGCCGAAGCGGTCGAACGGGGCGACTACGACGCCGGCGTGCTGATTCACGAGGGACGTTTCGTCTACGGACGCCGCCAACTGGAGCTGGTGGCCGATCTGGGACTGAAATGGGAGGCCGAGACCGGTCTGCCGCTCCCGCTGGGAGCGATCGTCATCCGCCGTTCGCTGGACCCCGCCCTGAAGCAGTACGTCGAGAAGCTGCTGCGGCAGAGCATCGAATACGCCTTCGCCCACCCCGCGCACTCGCGGCCGTTCGTCAAGGCCCACGCCCGCGAGCTGGAGGATTCGGTCATCGACCGCCACATCGCCCTTTTCGTCAACGATTTTTCGCTCCGTCTCGGCGCCGAAGGCCACCGGGCTATCGATGCCCTTCTCCGCTAAACTATCTCGAAATCGTACAAAAGAACGGATCAGTTCGACTGATCCGTTCTTTTCAAATGTAATAAAAACATGAAAAAACCGCGTCAGAAACAACTGACGCGGTTTTTGGTGCCCAGGACAAGACTCGAACTTGCACGAACTAAACGTTCACTACCCCCTCAAAGTAGCGTGTCTACCAATTTCACCACCTGGGCTCTACCATCTTTTTTCGTCGGGAGGCTGTCGGCACCCATCGCCGCTCCGTCGGAAGAACGTCTCAAACTCTCGTTCGGGAGTGCAAATATAGCCACTATTTTGTGTTTTACCAAATAACGACGAAAAAAAATAGCTATTTACCCCAAAAAGACCGCAGACTTAGTTGGAAAACGAACCAAATCGGGTCAGAAAGTACGCGCCTCGCTGATAATCATGTTCGCGATATAGTCGCGCAATTCATTCCGCGTCGACAGCCGGCAATAACGAATATCGGCGGGCAGCGGATGCCAGCGCCTGAAACTGCGATGATCGGTCGTGCTCGACTCCAAATACACCTCGTCATTCTCGACCCGGTCCACGATTCCCCACAGAGAAGTGTCCGGATCGCAGGTCATGTCGCTGTCATGAAAAAGATAGAGTTCTCCCCTCTCAAGATCTTCCTTGTTCTGTATCATACTTTCAGTTCGGTTTAATCATCATTCTACATTCCGGCCGACAAAGGCGCCTCGAAAATCATACGAAAACGGGAACTTACCGCAGGGGGCTGACCCCTTGCGATAAGTTCCGTCTTCAGGTGCGTCTCTACTCTAGATCGTAATAACCTACCATCTCGAGGTCGTTGCCGACAATCGTAAGCGTATAGGAATCCGCCGTCGTGGGAACGCTCAAAACAGCACCCGACTCGATAGAGGTGTCGCACTGCGTCGAAGCGACCGTAATGCCCATCGAATTCTTCACCGAAATCGACACGACACCGAAAGACTCGTCGAACAAGGCATAGAGCAGACCTATATTCTTGTCTACGGTGACCTCAATAGCATCTCTATCCTCTCCTCGGGGACGCGGGCGCGGGCGGCCGCCCGTTACTGCTATTTTAATATGCGTTTCTGTAGAATCCATCAAAAGATTCTCACAGCAAAACCCATCTAACCCCATGCACAATAAAAGTGCGATTCCGATCAATAACTTCTTCATAAAAAATTGCATTTAATGTTTCGGCAAAGTTATTGAATCAAATCCTTGTTTTGGGAATAAAAGTTTAACTTTCGATATGATATACCAAGCAATAACTATTTCATTATTAACAACTTAAAAATTTAAAGTTATATAGATAAAACACAAAACAAGGCTTACGTGTTAAACCATTGTTTATCAACAGTTTAATACTTAAGTATGATTTAAAAGGAGTTTTTAAGGTTATCTGCCTTATTGACAGATCATTCGTCGTTTCTCAGTCCAAACCTTCGCTTCATCTTCCAAATCATATATATGTTTTTCTAGGTTGAATGAACTTCGTTTCAACCCCAGTTTGTCACGCACTTTATTTCGAATCGTATAAATACTATAAATATTCGTATGATTGAATAGAATACGAATACATTCCGGAGTGAAACCAAGACAAACCAAACTACAATAATTCAGCTCACGAGGTGAAAGAGTTGGACAAATATGACGCAGATAGTCAATAACCCCATAAAAATATATATTCGCAATCGTCTGAATATCGCGAACCAACTCTTTATTCTTGCTTTCAGACATTTGAAAATACTCCTTGACTCGATCATAGAAAGTATCCGGATTCTTTTCATGGACAGATGCCCACTCGGAAATACGTTGTAAATCTAATGTTCTATTCTTCAAAACCTTCAGCATGCCTTGAAGCTTTTGATCATTCTCATTACACATCTTCATCAACGCTTCGTGTCGCTCTTCTAACTCAGCATGGTATCGCTGGTACTCACTAATGCTGATATCGAACATTTCTCGCTCCCTTATACGTTTCTGCTGATAATAATGAAAGCCAATCCAGATAGTTATTCCCAAGATCATTAAAAATATAATTACCCCTACACGTTCATACTTGTGTACTCGCTGTAACTTTTTATAAGATTCTTTCAAAATTTGATTCTTATACTTTCTCTCTAAACCTCGAACCTCATGTTCTCGAAAAACTGCATTTATAGAATCACAATACTTAAAATGTAATTTCTCATAATAATATGCTTCTTCGTAATGATTACAAGAGCTCTCAATCGTTGCGAGCAATGCATATGCTCCAGACTGAGAAAAATTCATATCATTATTCCACATTAAGTGTTGAGAAATATAATATTTAGCAGAATCTATTTTACATTCAGCCAAATAAATATTCCCATAAATCAAATAATGATCAGGAGGAAGTATTCCCTTAGTATATCTATAATATAAAGTCTGCAGACGTTTTCGAAGTATTTCAGGGTGAACTTGACGAGGGGATCTATCCAGTTCAATCCGACAAATTGCCGCTGAAAGTTCCAAGATAGATGGAACATCGCGAAATTCTTCTGCCTTTTCAAGCGCTGCCTCCAAATGAGGTAATGCTTTCTCATTTTGAACATTCAGAAAGACCGCCATACCCTTACTATTCAGGGCGATGAACATGTTCTCCTTATGTCCGCATCGTTCGAACGCATCTACCGCCAGCGTATACATTTCGATTGCATCGCCGAAGGTGTTCTGTTCGTAGTAGGCATTTCCCGGCTCGCTGTAGATGAGGCCTTGGAGGTAGCTGTCGTCGCACTCCTCCACCTCCAGCTGGGCTTTGACCAGAGCCTCCATCGCGCCGTCGATATCTCCGGCATTGTGATGAACCACAGCGTAATAGTAGTAAGCCATGGCACGGGAGCGGTGATTTCCGTGGGTCCGATAGTAGTCCACGGCCCGGACGATCAGCGAATCATCGTCCACGTCGATCAGGCTCTTATCCTGAGCACGGGTATAAAGCAATGCGAAACGGGCCCGCAACCCTCTGCCCCATCTCGCCTGCAAATAAGAGATGCTGTCGAGAAGCTCCAGCACACGCGCAGGTTCCTCGTTCACACGGGATTCGGCGTCATTCAGCAGGACACGCACCGGACGGTTCGCCAGCGGCAGCAAAGTCAGCAACCCGACCGCCAGAACCGCGATAACTGAAAGGTAAAATTTTTTCATGATTTTTATATTAATATTCTCAAATGTCGGTTGTCGACTCTATAATCATCCGAACGGATTGATTCACAGCGCAAATATACACATTTTTAATCATCCTCGCGCAGAAGGATGCCGCTAAAAGACTTTTCTGCGGTCGCCGCCCGCCGCTGCGGAATGGCCAAAAGCGGGCCTGACCGGTTCCGACAGGTGCCGAAAAGGAGGTGGTCGCCGCTCCGTTTGCAAAATATTTAGTACCTTTGCACCACATGAAATCAGCCGTAACACCTCTCTCTCTGGGCACGGACAGACTTGCAAACCTGCTCCTGCGATACGCCATACCCTCCATCATAGCCATGACCTCGTCATCGCTCTACAACATCATCGACAGCATCTTCATCGGTCACGGTGTCGGAGCACTGGCTATCTCGGGACTCGCTATCACCCTGCCGCTGATGAACATAGCCTCGGCGTTCGGTTCGATGGTGGGAATCGGAGCGGCGGCCATCATATCCATCCGGCTGGGCGAGGGAAACCGGACGGCAGCCGAGAACACGCTGGGCAATGTCGTCCTCCTGAACATACTGATCGGCATGCTGTTCATGATCGTCAGCCTGCTGTTTCTGGACCCCATCCTCTATTTCTTCGGGGCGAGCGAACAGACGATAGGCTACGCCCGCGACTTCATGCAGATTATCCTGGCAGGAGCCGTCGTAACCCATATGTATCTGGGACTGAACGAAGTGCTGCGAGCTTCAGGATACCCGCAGAAAGCCATGTTCATCATGTTGACGGCCGTAGCGG
The DNA here is from genome assembly GCA_910577475.1 of uncultured Alistipes sp. GTDB lineage: Bacteria > Bacteroidota > Bacteroidia > Bacteroidales > Rikenellaceae > Alistipes. The sequence continues at coordinate 189,638 of CAJTLJ010000002.1, read as the reverse complement.
TGAACTGCATCCTCAATCCGCTCTTCATCTTCGGATTCGGCTGGGGCATCCGCGGATCGGCCTGCGCAACGGTCATCGCCCAAATGACCGCTCTGTCGGTCTCCCTGCACCACTTCTTGAATCGGGAGAGTTTCCTGCACTTCAAGCAGGGCATCTTCCGGCTGCGGCGCAAGATCGTGGACGGCATCATATCGATCGGTCTGGCCCCTTTCCTGCTGCACGTCTGCGCCTCGATCGTGGTTATCTTCGTCAACAAGGCCCTCCAGGAGCATGGAGGCGACCTCTATATCGGAGCCTACGGCATCGTGAACCGCGTCGTGCTGCTCTTCGTGATGATCGTGGCGGGTCTGAACCAGGGCATGCAGCCCATCGTGGGCTATAACTACGGCGCAAAACAATATACGCGCGTATTGAAGACATTGGGAATGACTATCTTCTGCGCGGTTTGCGCCACGACGGCCGGATTCCTTATGGGACAGCTCTTTCCGCGTCAGGTAGCCATGCTGTTCGTCGGGGCGAACGACGCCCACTCCGCCGAGCTGATCGAGGTGGCCCGCCAGGGGTTGCGCACCGTCCTGATGGTATTCCCCATCGTCGGATTCCAGATCGTGACGAGCAACTTTTTCCAATATATCGGCAAACCGAAAAAGGCGATTTTCATGTCTCTGACCCGTCAGATGCTCTTTCTGGTACCCCTGCTGATCCTGCTGCCGAGGCACTTCGGCGCCATGGGCGTCTGGCTCTCCATGCCGATCGCCGACAGCACGGCCTCGATTCTGGCCGCCGTGCTGCTCTACTATCAGGTTCGGGACTTGAGACGCAAACAACGGGAGACGGCTCTCGGCCGATAAGAGCAGACACGAAAAAAAGCGTAGCGCACTAAATACGCTACGCTTTTTACTTTTCCGGATTCCTATTTGATTCCCAGCTTCTTGCGGATATCGGACGGAATCGCCTTCTTGTTGACCGTAAGCGAGGTGGTCTTCAGCTCGACGAAGGGACGCGAGAAGTAGTAGAAGCCGCCGTAGGGAGGACGTACGTCCCACGAATTCTGCACCTTGAAGTACTGCGTGCCGTTCTGGTCGGTCGCGGTTCCCATAATCAGCATGCCGTGGTCGTCGGTCGTATCGAAATTGTCGAAAGCCTCCTGACGCATCTCCTGCGTTACGGTGCGCTCCTTGCCCGGCTTGTCGAACTTGTAGAGGGCTGCCTCCTTCTCGGCGGCGGTGAGCTTGCTCCAGCGGGCCGCTTCGGTGCCGTCCATGCCGTTGAGATCGGCCACGGGCAGGACGCCGACCGCCTTGGCTCCGCCGAATCCCTTGTCGCTCACGTCGGTACCCCACGCTACGGTATAGCCCTCGGCCAGTGCGTTGTCGACGATGCGCATCATATCCTCCAGCGGAACGTTGTACATCGAGCCCCAGAGCCAGTTGTCCGGAATCTCGATCACGAACGAGGTATAGAAGGGGTGGTGGGTATAGGATCCCAGATCGACATAGTCTTCCATGCGGATAGGCAGCGCATCGCGGAACGATTCGGGCGTGTACTCACGGCCGTTCCAGACGAAAGTCTCGGGCTTGACGCCGAAATAGCTGTCCAGCAAGGCCTCGTAGCCGCGCAGCCAAGCGGTCGAAAGGACCTTGCCGCTCTGCTTGTTGGCCTTCAGCACAGCGTCGAGATAGCTGCGCAACACGAGGGACAACTCGTGGAAGTCGGGCTTCTCGGTGCCGTAGTTGAAGCCGGGATAGGCCTCCTGCGGCACGATGCCGTAGCGGCTGATGCTGTGGATCACGTCATGCGCAGCTCCGCCCTCGGCGAAATTGATCTCACCGTGCATGCGGACATATTTGATCGCCTTCTCACGCAGGCAGTTGCGCACCACCCACATCTCGGAGAGGTGCATCGGCTCGCCGCCGGCCTTCAGGATCTCGCTCTCGAGGAACGAATGGGTCGAGAAACACCAGCAGGTGCCGCTGCGGTGCTGGTCCTTGACGGGGGTCGTGGGAATCACCTTCGTGTCGGTGAACTGGTACCCCGGCGCAGCGGGCTTCTCCTCCTGAGCCGCTGCCGGAACGAGGGTTCCCAGCAGCAGGGCGAGCGAAAGCAAAGTTTCTTTCATGGGTCTTTTGGGTTTTAAGGTTATGGATGTGTGTTACTTTTTCGACTTGGCGACGATCTCCAGACACTCCTCCAGCGTCAACTCCTCGGGAGTTTTGCCCTTCGGCAACCGGTAATTCTTCCCCTTGTAGGCGATGTAGGGACCGTAGCGGCCGTTCTTTACCAGCATGTCGGGATCGGCTTCGAAGCTCTTGAGCGGCGTTTGGGCCGCCGCGGCCCGCTCGCGCTGCCGGACGACGAGCTCCTGCGCCCGTTCGGCGGTGATCGTATAGGGATCGTCCGACCGGTCGAGCGATGCGAACGACTTGCCGTGGCGGACATAGGCGCCGTAGCGGCCGATGCCGATCACCATCTCCTCGCCCTCGAATTCACCCACGGTGCGGGGCAGCGCGAAGAGTTCGAGCGCCTCCTCCAGCGTGATCGACTCGATCAGCTGACCCTTCTTCAACGAGGCGTAGCGGGGCTTCTCCCCCTCCGGAGCCTCGATCTCGACCATCGGTCCGTAGCGGCCGATGCGGGCCTTCACCGTCCGGCCGCTCTTGGGATCGGCACCCAGGATGCGGATCTGCATCACCTTGGCGTTCTGCGTCTCGATCGCCGAATCGACCATCTTGTGAAACGGTCCGTAGAAATTTTCGATCATGGCGGGCCAGGTGATCTCGCCTTCCGCGATGCGGTCGAACTCCTTCTCGACGCTGGCCGTGAAATTATAGTCCAGAATGGGGCCGAACTGCAACTCCAGGTAGTCGTTTACCATCATGCCGATGTCGGTGGGTTGCAGACGGTTCTTCTCCTTGCCCCAGTTCTCGGAGAGGTTTTTCGCCGTAATTTTTCCCGAGGCACCGAGGGTCAGCTGGACGTACGGGCGCTTCTGCCCCTCCTTGTTCTGCTTCACCACGTAGCCGCGGTTGATGATGGTCGTAATGGTCGGCGCATAGGTCGACGGGCGGCCGATACCCAGCTCCTCGAGACGCTTGACGAGCGAAGCCTCGTTATAGCGGGCCGGGGCCTGCGTGAAGCGCTCCGTAGCGGTGATCTGGTCGGACTCCACGCGGTCGCCCGCCTTCATCTTGGGCAGCAGCCCCTCGGTCGTCTCGGCCGATGTCTCGTCGTCGCCGCCGTCGGACGTATCCAGCCGCAGGAATCCGTCGAAGCGGATCACCTCGCCCGTCGCGGTGAACTGGGCCGTATGTTTGTCATCCTCGATCACCACGGTCGTGCGGTCCAGTTCGGCCGCCACCATCTGCGAAGCGACCGTCCGCTTCCAGATCAGATCGTAGAGCCGTTTCTCTGCCGAGGTACCCTCGATGGTATGCCGTTCGATATACGAGGGACGAATCGCCTCGTGGGCCTCCTGAGCCCCCTTGGTCTTCGTCTTGTAGGTTCTCCAGGCCGAATATTTCTCACCGAAGAGCTTGGTGATCTCCTCCTTGCACTGCACCAGCGCCTGCTGCGAGAGGTTCACCGAGTCGGTACGCATGTAGGTAATCAGACCCTGCTCGTAGAGATGCTGGGCCACCGACATGATCTGCGAAACGGACATGCCCAGCTTGCGGCCGGCCTCCTGCTGCAAGGTCGAGGTGGTGAAGGGGGCAGCGGGGAATCGCTGCGCGGGCTTCTCCTCCGACTTCACGACCGAGAACTCCGCCCCCACGCAGCGCTGGAGGAACTGCTCGGCCTGTTCGCGGGTTTCGAAGCGGTTCGAAAGTTCGGCCTTGAAGATCGCCTTTTCGTCATCGACGGGGTGGAACTGGGCCACGACGCGGAAATAGGGCGTCGTGCGGAAAGCGATGATCTCGCGCTCGCGCTCCACCAGCAGCCGCACGGCCACGCTCTGCACGCGGCCCGCCGAGAGCGACGGGCGCACCTTCTTCCAGAGGACGGGCGAGAGTTCGAAACCCACCAGGCGGTCCAGAATGCGGCGCGCCTGCTGGGCGTTCACCAGATTCATGTCCACCGTGCGGGGCTTCTCGATGGCCTCCAGAATGGCCCGCTTCGTAATTTCGTGGAAGACGATGCGTTTCGTCTTGTCGACCGGGAGACCCAACACTTCGGTCAGGTGCCATGCGATGGCCTCTCCTTCGCGGTCTTCATCGGATGCCAGCCAGACGGTCTTCGACTTGGCCAGTTTGGTCAGTTCGTCGACCAGCTTCTTCTTGTCGGCGGGAATCTCGTAAAGAGGGGTGAAATTCCGGTCGATATGAATACCGAGATCCTTCTTCGAGAGGTCGCGGATGTGTCCGAAACTGGATCGTACCATGAAATCGTCACCCAGAAACTTCTCGATGGTCTTCGCCTTCGCCGGCGACTCGACAATTACTAAATTCTCTTTCATTCCAAACTCTTCTTATCGCTCTTAACACGAGAAAACCTAAGCTCTTCACTTAGGTAACCCGGTTTGCTACTTAATCAACGTATAGGTAAGGTCCAACTTCATGGGCGCCTTGTTGCCGCCGCCCTCCATGCCTTGCCCCGACATGACGCGGAAATCGTTCACGCCGTACGCCTCGGGAGCCAGATAGATCGTGCGGGCCTCCGCGCCGAGCTCCCCGACCAGCTCATCGGTCCCGGCTCCGGGCGAGAGCTCCCTGAGCTCCCTGTACTTGTTCCACAACTCCTGCACGTACATGGAGATATCCATCGTATAGCAGCCGCGGCTGCGGTTCATGTATCCGCCGTAAGCCAGCACGGTTCCGTAGGAGGCCTCGTAGGCATAGGCATAGTCGGGAATCGCCTTCAGATCCTTGTAGGAGGTGTAGATGCCCAGCCTCGGCAGATAGGTGTCCATGCGGTCGATCATCCCGACCGACGGGGTGAAATCCCAGTCGGGCAGCACGTATTCGTCTCCGTTCGGGTCGGTCGCCCACTCGTAGGCCATCTCCTGGTCGTAGATCGTCAGCGTGGCCTGGTTCACCGCCAGCGACCGCCAGTCGAAGCGGGTGTCCAGCCCTGCGGCAGCCTGCTCAGCATTGGCATCCTCCAGAATCCGCTCGATCTGCTCGAAGAACGACTTCGTGATCTCGATCTCGGTCACCACGCCGGCCATGCCCTCCACATGGCAGAGAGTCGTCTCGCTGCGCTCCTCGTCCTCTTCGTCAAACTTCAGACCGGCCAGCAGCGACTGGGAATAGTCGCGCTCGAAGGTGTTGATCGACACCTTGCCGCCGGCGGTATATTCGTCATAGAAATAGTAGAGCGAGGTGGTCGTGTCGCGAATCAGCGTCGGGTCCTCCTCCACGCGGTTGCGCCCGAAGAGCACCATGCCCGACTGGGTGAGGTCCAGCTGATAGATGCCGCTCTGCTTCGAGGCGGCCTTCTGCGCCGGCATCACGTAGATTCCCTTGAAACGGGAGATCCAATCCTCCGTGTCGGTGAAGCCCGTCATCACGTTCCCCGCATAGGGGCCCTTCTGAAGCATCAGCCTCTCGATGAAATCGCGGCCGGCCCCGGCCGTCGGATGCAGCCTGACGGCCGTCGAGGTGGTATAGACACCCTTTTTCTGGTCGGGAAACTCGAAGGTGAAGATCGGTTCGGCCGACAGATAGGGCTTCATGTCGAAATTGCCGTAGAAAACGGTGTCGGCATGCTCCTTCAGAAAGGCGTCGTCGATCACCTCATAGACCTCGAAGGTGTTGACCGCCGTCGTGTCGCCGCCGAAACCCGTCACGGATAAACCCAGCAGGATCGAGTCGAAGACGGGCCGATAGCCGAAACCCTTCTCCTCGTCGGGGCACTCGCCCCAGGTGTATTGCGTATAGAATCCGGCCGTGCGCAGACCGAACGTGTCGCTGAGGGTCGATCCCATCAGACCGACGCGGATGTTCGAGGTGCGAATGCCCTCGGTGCGGAACAGCGAGGTCTTGAAGCAGGGCTTCAGGGTGCGCCGTCCGGTCTTCATCCGCTGGTTGTCGGGTGCGAATCCCGCACCGAGCGTATCGTCCACCTCCGTACAGCCCGAGAAGGTCAGGGCGAAAAGAACGCCTGCCAGGCCGAGCGAACGGACGATACGTCCCAAAATATCAGAGTGCTTCATAGAATCGGTTGTAATTGTCGAAAAACTCCGGTGCCGTCGGATCTCCATCCTCCAGAACGGGCTTTCCGCTCTCGGCGGCCAGCTTTCTCACTGCGTCGCCCACCCCGTGCGAGGCGATGACGATTCCGTCGACATATGTCATAACGAACCGGAACAGGTTTTCGTATGACGCCCCGTCGAGAATCCCGATATTTTCATCCTTCACCCCTTCCGAAGCGATCTTTTTGCCGAAAGCGGCATCCAGCGGCCGGCTGAAAGCGTCGTCGTAGAGCGACACGACCACCTTCACGTCGCGGAAAATGGGATCGTCGGCGAAAACCTGCTTCAGATAGAGCGGCACGACACTCGAGAACCATCCGTGGCAGTGGACGACGGTCGGCGTCCAGCGCAGCTTCTTGACCGTCTCGAGCACGCCGCGGGCGAAGAAAATGGCCCGTTCGTCGTTGTCGGCGAACTCGCTCCCGTCGGCATCGTGCAGCACCGCCTTGCGCGAGAAGTAGTCGTCGTTGTCTATGAAATATATCTGTATGCGGGCCGAGGGGATGGAGGCCACCTTGATGATGAGCTGGTGATCGTTGTCGTCGATAATCAGGTTCATGCCCGACAGACGGATCACCTCGTGCAACTGATGACGCCGCTCGTTGATGCAGCCGTAGCGGGGCATGAAGGTGCGGATCTCGTTACCGCGCTCCTGCATGGCCTGGCACAGCGACCGGCACAACGACGCCTCTTCGCCCTCGGGCAGATATGGCGTGATCTCCTGACACACGTACAGAATCTTGTTTGCCATTTCGAATGGTGTTTTTACTTAAACGCAAAGATACGAAAAATTTCTAAAGAATGAGCATGGCATCGCCGTAAGTACCGAACCGATACCCCTCCTCCCGGGCTGCCTTGTAGGCCGTCATCACCGCTTCGTAACCGCCGAAAGCCGCCACCATCATCAGCTGCGTGGAGTAAGGCAGGTGGAAATTCGACACCATGGCGTCGGCCACCGTGAAGTCGTAGGGCGAGAAGATGAACTTGTTGGTCCACCCCTCCTGCGGGTTGATCATGCCGTTGGTCGAGACAGCCGTCTCGACGGTGCGCATGACGGTCGTGCCAATAGCCACGACCTTGCGGCCGGCGCGCTTGGTCCCGTTGACCGCATCGGCCGCCTCGGGCGTGACGAAGAACTGCTCGGAGTCCATCTTGTGCTTCGACAGATCCTCGACATCCACCGTGCGGAAGTTGCCCAGACCGACGTGCAGGGTCACGAAGGCCCGGTCTATCCCCTTGATCTCCATACGCTTGAGCAGATGTTTCGAGAAGTGCATGCCGGCCGTCGGCGCCGCCACGGCGCCTTCGTGCCGGGCGAAAATCGTCTGGTAGCGCTCGGCATCCTCGGGCTCCACCTGCTGGCGGACCCAGCGCGGGAGCGGCGTCTCGCCCAACTTGAAAAGGGCCTCCTTGAACTCCTCGTAGGAGCCGTCGAAGAGGAAACGCAGCGTGCGGCCGCGCGAGGTGGTGTTGTCGATCACCTCGGCCACCAGCAGATCGTCGTCGCCGAAATAGAGTTTGTTGCCGATACGGATCTTCCGCGCCGGATCGACCAGCACGTCCCACAGACGCAGTTCGCGGTTCAGCTCGCGCAACAGAAAGATCTCGATCTCGGCCCCGGTCTTCTCCTTGTTGCCGTACAGACGGGCGGGAAATACCTTGGTATCGTTGAACAGAAAGAGGTCCTTTTCGTCGAAATATTCGATGATGTCCTTGAAAATGCGGTGTTCGATCTTGCCCGTCGAGCGGTTCAGCACCAGCAGTCGCGATTCGTCGCGATTCGTCGCGGGGTATTTCGCCAGCATCTCGGGCGAAAATTCATATCCGTATTGAGACAGTTTCATGACGTAAGTTGATGTATTTTCCGTTTTTGCGCAATGTGCAATTAATGATTATACGTAAAAACGGCTATTTTGTTTCGCTCTCGGCGAGTTTTTTCAGAAAATCGTCCAGTTCGTGGGCCTGGCGGAGGGTAAAGCCGCCGCTGCGGGTCCGCCTCAAGGCCGTCAGATGCGCTCCGCTCCCGAGCGCCTCGCCCACCTCGCGGGCCAGCGAACGGATGTAGGTTCCCTTGCTGCACCGGACACGGATGCGGACGCGCGGCATGTCGTAGGAGAGCAGTTCGATCTCGTAGATGTTCACCAGCGCCTGGCGGAGCTCCACGCTCTCGCCGGCCCGGGCGATGTCGTAGGCCCGCACCCCCTCCACCTTCTTGGCCGAGTAGAGCGGCGGAGTCTGGAGCCGTTCGCCGCAGAGCGACTGCAACGCCCCGACGACCGCTTCGCGGGTGATGTGTTCGGTGGGATAGGTCCGGTCGATGGGGTGCTCCAGATCGAAACTCGGCGTCGTGGCGCCCAGCATCAGCTCGGCCTCGTACTCCTTCTCCTCGGACTGGAGCGAGTCGACCAGTTTGGTCGCCTTGCCGATGCAGACCAGCAGGATGCCCGTAGCGAGCGGATCGAGGGTTCCGGCGTGCCCCACCTTGATTTTGGGATAGCCGACCTTGCGGAGGTCGTATTTGATCTTTCGCACCACATCGGTGGAGGTCCACTCCAGCGGCTTGTCGATCACGGCGATATAGCCTTCGTCGAAGCGAATGCCGCGCAAGGTGAAGGGCTGCACGTCGTTGGGGTTGTAGCGGGTCATAAGCGGAATTAGAGAAGCGATCCGACAATGGAGATGATTCCGGCGGCTGCGCAATACCAGGCGAACCAGATGAGTTTGCCCCGTTTCACGATGTCGATCATGAAGCGGCAGGCCAGCGCACCCACCGTGAAGGCCGACACGAATCCGGCCGCGAGCGGCACGGCGCCCACGCTCATGGCGGCCATATCGCCCGAGAGGATGTCCAGCAGCATCTTGCCCAGAATGACCGGGATAACCATCAGGAACGAGAAATGGGCCACCTCCTCCTTGCGGTTGCCCAGCAACAGACCGGTGGCGATGGTCGAACCCGAACGGGAGAGGCCGGGCAGGGTGGCGACCGCCTGGGCGCAGCCGATCAGGAAGGCGTCACGATAGGAGATTTCGCGCTTTTCGCGGGGCCTGGCCCGGTAGGCGAAGGTCAGCAGGGCCGCCGTCAGCAGCAGCATGAATCCCACGAAGGGCAGCGAGGCGAAGAGCGCCTCGATCCGGTCGGCGAAGAGCACGCCGACCACACCGGCCGGGATCATCGAAAGAAGAATCTTGAGCACATAGGCCTGCTCGTCGTTGAAAGTGCGCGAGAAGAGCCCCGAGAGGAGCTTCCAGATCTCGCGCCACATGACCACAATGGTGCTCAGCACGGTGGCGGCATGCAGCGTGACATCGAAGGTCACGTTGTCCGAGAGCTCCACGCCGAGCAGCTCCTTGGCGATTTGCAGGTGCCCGCTGCTCGATACGGGCAGAAACTCCGTAATACCCTGCACGATGCCGAGTAAAATAGCTTGTAACGTATCCATTTTCGTTCTTTATGTTATGACAAATCGGTCCGTTCGCACCGGAGCCGCCCGCGAAGGCTTCCCGTGCGGTGCGAAGACATGGCGTCCGCGGTTTACCGGGGCCGCTTCAGGATGGCGTAGACTTCGAACGCGAAACCGGCCACCACCAGAATCGGGGCCAGCGTGATGCGTCGCCACGAGAACATCTCGTAATTGAATTCGTCGGGCGAGGAGCTGCCGCCGCCCGCCATCAGGACGAAGCCCAGCAGAATCACGGCGAAGCCGATCAGCAGCAGGATGTAGTTCTGCTTGGCGAGGGGCATCCGCTCATCGTTCGGATGGGATATCTCTTTCCACTTTTTCATATTCAATAGAGGTATATTTTATTCGATTTCATGTTGACGAACTTGTCGACGGCCGCAAAGGTGAAGAGCAGCGACAGCACCTCGCCGCACACGATCATGCCGCAGACGATGGAGCCGGCGAAGATCAGGGCGTCGGAGTGCGCAGCGAACTCGGGAACCGCCTCGCCGAGCCCCCAGACCGAGGCGCCGAACAATGCCGCCGCCATCACGCCGGCCCAGAGCCCCTGAACCAGGCTGCTGGCCAGGAAGGGACGCATGACATACCATTTGGTCGCCCCGACCAGCTTCATCGTATTGATGAGGTAACGCTTCGAGTAGATCGCCAGGCGGATCGTGTTGGCGAGCAGGATCAGCGATACGACGAGCAGCGCTCCGCCGAAGAGCAGCAGCACGAAGCGGATCTTGCCCACCGTGGCGTGCAGCCGGTCGGCCATCCGCTCGGGATAGCTCACCCGGTCCACCCCCTCCAGCCGTCCGATGCGGCGGATGAAGGCGTCGACCTCCGCCCGCTCCTCTCCGCGGGCCGTCAGGCGCACCTCGTAGGAGTCCAGCAGGGGATTCTCCTCCAGAATCTCCTCGAATTCGCTCTCGAACATCTTGCGGAAATCGCCGTCCGCGGCCTTCTCCTCTTTCGAGAGGAACAGCACCTCGCGCGCCAGCTCCTCCTTCGCGAGGGCGGTGGCCACCGAGGCCCGGGCCGTCGAATCGGCATCGTTGCGGAGTTCGACGGTGACCGTCACGCTCTCCTGCAGGGTCGCGGCCACGGACATCGCCGTGGCGATCAGGTACCCCACCGACCCCAGCAGAAAGAGCACCAGAGCCATGCTCACGGTGGAGACTATATAGGAGTTGCGCACCTTGCGCTTGAGTCGTCTGTCGTCTTTCATTCCCTTATCTCTTTTTTCTTCGCACGAGGAGGTATACCAGCACGGCGGCGCATCCCGCCAGAATGGCCAGCGACGAGACGAGCGTCACGCTCTCCACGGCCCGCCATTTCGGCGCCCGGAACCGCCACTCGACCGTTCCATGCTCTGCCGCAGGCAGTTGCAGGGCCCGCAGCACGTAATCGGCCCGGAAGGCGGGCACCTCCTCGCCGTCGACATAAGCCGTCCACCCCTTGTCGTAGAAGATCTCCGAGAAGACCGCCACGGCGGGCCGGTCGGCCGAATATTCGTATTTCAGGCAGTTGGGACGATACTCCGTCAGCCGGATGGAGCCTTCGAAACCGCCCTCCCTCGACTCGGGTTCGAGACGCGCACTCTTTCCGAGGTCGTCCCGGCGAATCACCGCCACACGACGCAGATCCACCTCGCCCAACCGTTCGATCTCCTCCCGGGCCGAATCGGTCGCGAGGATGCCCTCCACGAACCAGGCGGCTCCGAGGGACGTTTCGCGACGGATCACCGAATCGGGCGAAACGATCACATAACGGGTATTGAGCATATCCAGCACCGACTCGTCCAGATCGGTCAGGTACCATTCGATCAGATCCTGGTAGCGGGCCAGCTTGGCCCCGTGATAGCCGCCCACCGAGCGGTGGAAATAGCTGGTCGTCGCATCGTTGAAGGGGCTCACCGTCAGGTTCAGCACTCGATATCCCGGCTCCTTGTCCTGCAGTATCCGCCGGTCCGCCTCCGTCGGCATCACCCGGTTTCTGCGGGCCGGAACGAAATCGTCGGCGGAGAGGTAGCGCAAATCCACACTGACCAGATCGACCGCCATCCATACCCCCAGCAGGGCCACCAGCACCCCCCGGCCGCACCATCTGCGGAGATAGAGGAACACCGCACCCGCAGCCAGCAGGACGAACACGAACGAACGCCAGGCGTCGGCCTGCATGATCGAGACCCGCTCGGCGGCCATCGCTTCGGCGGTCGTGCGTCCGAGTTCGGCATCGAGCCCCTGGCGCAGTTCGGCGGTCATTCCCGCCTGCCGGAACCAGTTGCCGAAGGTGGCGGTCATCTGCTCCTCGGCAGCCTGCCGTCCGAAATCGAAGATCGCGGAGCCCGCCACGGCGAAGAGCAGGCAGAGCCCGCCCACGACACCCAGCGACCACGCCAGCGCCCGACGGAACCGCGTCCGGTCCTCCTCGCGGTTCCGCCACAGATACATGAGCCCCACGGCCCCCAGCAGGGGAACGGTCCACTGCGCAATGACCAGAATCATCGAGACGGTCCTGAACTTGTCGTATCCGGGCAGATAAGTGAAAAACAGCTCCGTAAAGGGCATGAAATGACGTCCCCACGCCAGCAGGAGAGCCAGCACGGTGGCCGCTATCGCCCACCACTTGTCACGTCCGCGGGCCAGCAGGCACCCCATCAGCGCCAGAAAGAGCGACACGGCCCCCAAATAGGTGGGACCGGCCGTGAAGGGCTGGTCGCCCCAGTAGGCGGGCAGCTGCCCGGCCAGCTCCGAGAGCCCGTATTCGCGCAAGGCCCCGGCCACCTCGCCGTCCGAAGAGAAGGAGCGCATCGAATCGCCCCCCATGAAGTCGGGGATCAGCAGGTTCCAGCTCTCCGCCGGGCCATAGCTCCAGGCGGTCGCATACTCCAGATCGAGTCCCGAAGCGCCGTCCGATTTATCGGCTGCGGCCAACTCCGAACCGCCGCGGATCGTATCGCGGGTATGCTGGAGAGTGTACCACAAAGGAGAAAAGTTCGACCCCACGGCCAGCACCCCTGCCGCAAGCAGCACGGCCGTGCGCTTCGCAAAGTCGCGCAGCCGCTTCCCGCGAAGGGCGAAAAAGCCCTCGCTGAGCCAGAAAAGCGCGGCCGCCATGAGGAAATAATAGGTGATCTGCGGGTGGTTGACGCCGATCTGGAGCGAGGCGAAAAGGGCGGTAGCGGCCCCTCCGATCCAGGGATTGCGCCTCAGCGTACAATAGATGCCGCCCATCATGAGCGGCGCGTAGACGAGCGCCCAGCTCTTCGTGACGTGTCCGGCGCCGATAATCAGCAGGAGATAGGTCGAGAGTCCGTAGGCAAGCGCCGCGACGATTCCTACCCAGGGGTTTACGCCGACCATCAGCAGCATGAGCCACATGCCCAGCATGGCGAAGAAGAGGAAGGCGGCCGGGGCATCGATCACCCGCACGACGGCCCCTACGGTATTCTTTACCGCCTGGGCCGGATAGGCCACATTGATCAGGTAGGCGGGCATGCCGCCGAACATCCCCCCGGTCCACTGGGGATCCTCCCCCGTTTCGGCCCGCTGCAGACGGATGTCGCGGACCATGCCCTCGTACTGCACCACGTCGTGCTGCGGCAGCTCCTCGCCGGCGAACTGGGGTGAAAAATAGAGCGCGCTGATCCCGAAAAAGAGGACGAAAGCCGCCGCGAACGGCAATGCCCGCAGCAGATATTCCCGATATCGATTCATCATCATAATGCGTTTCAAGGTCCAAAGTTACGAAAAAACACGGATATCCTACTGCGTAGTTGCGAAAAATAGCTATCTTTGCATAGCAAACGACCGTTAACATGATTACACTCGACGATATCCGTCAACCCATAACCGCCCAACTGGCCGAATTCGAAACCTTCGTCCTCCGGCAAATCGTCGCCGAAGGGGAGTTCCTCACCGAGATGCTCCGACATGCCCTCTCCGCCCGCGGAAAGGGCATTCGTCCGATGCTGGTGCTCCTTTCGGCCGCCATGCACGCCGGCGATGCGGACCGGGTGGGACGCCGCAGCCACGTGGCTGCCCTGCTGGTGGAGATGATTCACGTATCGTCGCTCATCCATGACGATGTGGTGGACGAGGCGGACATGCGGCGCGGCCGCCCCTCGGCCAACGCCCTCTGGCAGTCGCACAACGCCGTCATCCTGGGCGACTACATCCTGGGCCGGACCATCGAGACGGGTCTTGCGAGCGGTCAGTTCGATCTGGTAAGCCACATCACGCGGGCCATCACCTCGCTCTGCGAAGGCGAAGTGCTGCAAAGCGACTGCGCCCGCCGGCAGATCGTCGACCGCGAGAGCTACTACCGGATCATCCGCCGCAAGACGGCCTCGCTGCTGGGGGTGAGCGTTTCGGCCGGAGCCCTCTCCGTCGGAGCGCCGCGCGAAAAGGTAGCCATGATGACCCGACTGGGCGAAGCGCTCGGCATGGCCTTCCAGATCCGCGACGACATGCTGGACTACACGCGCTCGGCGGCCACCGGCAAACCGGCCAACAACGACCTGCGCGAGGGGAAGATCACCCTGCCTCTGCTCTTCGTGCTGGAGCGGTCGACCGAGGAGCGCCGCAGCGAACTGCTCGAACGGCTGGCAGCCTGCCATGCCGATCCGGAATCGGTCGAATATCTGCAACACACCGTCGAGAGCTGCGGCGGTCTGGACGAAGCGGAGCGCGTCATGCAGGATTTCGTCGACGAAGCCCTGCAGTACCTGAAAGGATATCCCGCCTCGCCCTATCGCGACGCGCTGGAAAACCTCTGCCGCTACGTCGCCCGGCGCGACCGGTAGGAAAATACGATCCCGCAACACGATTTCAAAACCTAATAAACCAAAAAGCAGTATGGAACAAAAACGGAACTACATTTTGCCCATCATCGTCATGATCTTCCTGTTCGGAATGATCTCCTTCGTGACGAACCTGGCATCTCCCATGGGAGACATTCTGAAGAGCCAGTTCGGCGTCGCGAACTGGATGGGTACGCTCGGCGTTTTCGCCAACTTCATCGCCTATGCCATCATGGGCTACCCGGCCGGCAACATGCTCTCCCGTCTGGGCTATAAGAAAACGGCTCTGATCGCCGTCTCAATCGGCTTCATCGGCGTGGGCATCCAGACCCTCTCCGGTACGATGGGCAGCTTCGGCGTCTACCTGCTGGGCGCCTTCATCGCCGGCTTCTCGATGTGTCTGCTCAATACGGTCGTAAACCCCATGCTCAACAAGCTGGGCGGCGGCGGCAACAAGGGCAACCAGCTGATCCAGACGGGCGGGTCGTTCAACTCGCTCTGCGGTACGGCCGTCATCATCCTGACCGGTCTGCTGATTCCCAACATCACCGAAGCCCGCATCAGCGACGTTTTCCCGCTCATGTACACGGCTCTGGCTGTCTTCGCCTTAGCCTTCATCGTCATCGCCCTGACCGACATTCCCGAGAGCCCCAAGCAGGCCGACAAGAAGCAGACCGAGGAGAAATCGCCCTACGGCCCGCTCTCGTTCCGCCACTTCGTGCTGGGCGCAGCCGCCATCTTCGTCTACGTAGGCATCGAGGTAGGCATACCCAATGTCCTCAACAAGTGGCTGCAGAATCCCGACCTGAACGTACTGGGCAGCGGCGTCAACGCCGAGGCGATCGCCGGATCGGTAGCCGCCACCTACTGGCTGCTCATGCTCGTGGGCCGTCTGCTCGGCGCAGCCGTCGGCAGCAAGGTTTCGGCCCGCAAGATGCTTTCGGTCGTTTCGCTGGCAGGTCTGGTGCTGGTATTCGCCGCCATCGTGGCTCCGCAAACCGTTTCGGTCGTTCTTCCCGCCTTCAACGGCGCCAAAGGCTTCGATCTGGTGAACGTTCCGGTCAACGCGGCTCTGCTCGTGCTGGTAGGTCTCTGCACCTCGGTCATGTGGGGCGGCATCTTCAACCTCGCCGTCGAAGGCCTCGGCAAGTACACCGAGAAGGCTTCGGGCATCTTCATGGTGCTGGTATGCGGCGGCGGTATCCTGCCCCTGCTGCAGAATGCCATCGTCGACCTGAAGGGGGGCGAGGGCTATCTGGCGAGCTATTGGCTCATCATCGCGGCGCTGGCTTACCTGCTCTTCTACGCCGTGATCGGTTCGAAGAACGTCAACAAGGATATTCCGGTAGAGTAACCCGCTCCGATATCGGGAGACCGCACGGCAACTGTCGTGCGGTCTTTTTTTTACGGACGAAACCTGCTCGTTTGCAAAATTATCGCTAACTTTGTCTTCGGAAAAGAATCAAATCTCATACAAGCCATGAAAAAACAATGCGTATTGGTAGCGGGAGGTGCCGGATACATCGGTTCCCACACCACCGTGGAGCTGATCGCCGCCGGTTACGACGTCGTGATCGCGGACAATCTCTCCAACTCCGAGATGCGTGCCGTCGAGGGCGTTCGCAAAATCACGGGCATCGAGGTTCCTTTCGTTCAGGTCGACTGCTGCGACCGCGAAGCCTTCAGAAAGGTGTTCGAACAGTACGACTTCGACTCGGCCATCCACTTCGCCGCCTCGAAAGCCGTGGGCGAATCGGTAGAGAAACCCATGCTCTACTACCGCAACAACCTCACCTCGCTGATGAATCTGATCGACCTGATGCACGAATTCGGACGCCACAACATCGTCTTCTCGTCGTCATGCACGGTTTACGGCGAACCCGACAAGCAGCCCGTCACGGAGCAGACGCCCCGCAAGCCGGCCACCTCGCCCTACGGCAACACGAAGCAGATGAGCGAGGATATCCTGCGCGATTCGATGAAGGCCTTCGCCGGCATGAAAGGCATCGCGCTGCGCTACTTCAACCCCATCGGCGCCCATCCGTCGGCCCTGATCGGCGAACTGCCGCGCGGTGTGCCGCAGAACCTGGTGCCCTACGTCACGCAGACCGCAGCGGGCATCCGCGAGTGTCTGTCGGTCTTCGGCGACGACTACCCCACCCCCGACGGCTCGTGCATCCGCGACTACATCGACGTCACGGACCTGGCGAAAGCCCACGTCGCAGCCATCGGCCGCATGGTCAACGGCAAGAGCAAGTCCGAATACGAGGTCTTCAACATCGGCACGGGACGCGGCGTCTCGGTACTGGAGCTGGTGAAGGGCTTCGAACGGGTGAACGGCGTGAAGCTGAACTACCGGATCGCACCCCGTCGCGCGGGCGACATCATCGCCATCTGGGCCGATCCGACGCTTGCCAACACCGAGCTGGGCTGGAAGGCCGAGCGGCCGCTGGACGAGACGCTCGCCTCGGCCTGGAAATGGCAGCAGAGCCTGAAGTAACCCGATACCGGATAGCACAAAAGAGCGCTTGAGTTCGAAACTCAGGCGCTCTTTTGCATCCGCAATCTGATCAATACTTATAGGTCATCCACTTGCAGAGCTCCTTGAGCGTAGGCTTCTTGCCGTGCATCAGGATGCCGACGCGGTAGATGCGCGAGGCGATCCAGATGATCGCGACGATGGTGGCATAGAGCACGACGAGCGAGAGGATAGGCTCCCAGGCCGGAATTCCGGCCGGAATCCGGGCCATCATGACGATGGGCGAGGTGAAGGGGATGATCGAGCACCAGAAGGCCAGCGACGAGTTGGGATCCTTCATCACCACGAACATGATCATCAGCGCCAGAATGATGGGCAGAATGATCGGTGTCGTGAGCTGCCCGGCATCCATCACGTTGTCGACGCTGGCTCCCACGGCGGCGAACAGCGCCGAATAGAGCAGATAACCGCCGACGAGGAAGAGCAGCAGGTAGGCGAAAATCATCGCCAGATAGCCGAAATCGGTGAAGGTGGCGAAGAGCTGCATGCCGTCCAGATCGTCGGGATCGATGGTCGACACGTCGAGCGTGCCGGCCTGCAATTCGGAGAGCTGGACCATCTCTTCACCCGAAAGAAGCTTGGGCATCAGCACCGAACTGCCCACGGCACCCAGACCGAAAAGCAGAACACCCCAGATAGCGACCTGAACCACGGCGACCGAAGCGACGCCCAGAATCTTGCCCACCATCAGCTGGAAAGGTTTCACGGAGGTGACGAGCACGTCCAGCACGCGGCTGTTTTTCTCCTCGATGACGGCCTGCATCACCATCTGGCCGTAGATAATCAGAAACATGTAGAGCACGAAGGCCAGCACGTAGCCGATGGCGAACGAAGCGCCCGCCGACAGGCTCGTACCCTCCTCCTTGTCGTTGCGGAAATTCTGCAAGGTGACCGACGTTTTGACGGCCTCCATGATCTCGGGCAGGTTTTCGATGTTGTAGCTCTTCAGCTTCTCCCTTTCGATGGCCTTGGACATCTGGTTCTCTATACTCTCCTCGAGGATCATCGACGAGGAGGAGTTCGTATAGAGCTTCACGTTGTTGCTGTTCCGCAGAATATCCTCCCCGATCCACAGCACGCCGAAGCGGTCCGTATTGGCGCGCGCCTCTTCGAGCGTCTCTTCGGTGGGCAGGTAGACGATCTCCTCGTTGCTCTGCAGGGCGGGCATAATCAGGCCGCTCTCGTCGATCACGGCGATCTCCTTCGTGTCGCTCGACGTATAGAGCATCAGCAGCGTCGGCACGGCCATCATAGCCACGAGCAGCAGCGGCACCAGCACGGTGGTGAGAATAAAGGACTTTTTGCGCACACGTTCGTTGAACTCGCGCTGAATGATAATCAAAACGTTCGACATGGGTCTGCTTGTTTTAAGTTCGTTTTCCATTCCGGCTTACAAGGTTCCCTGCACCGCCCGGATGAAGATATCGTTCATCGAGGGGATGATCTCCCGGAACGAGCGCAGTTCGACGGCTTCGTTCGCCTTCGCCAGCACGCCCCGCACCTCGCCGTCGGTCGGTACGTGAATCTTGAGCGAGTTGTAGACGGAGGCTTCGACGCTCCCCTCCAACACCTCGCAGCACCCCTCCAGCACACGGCGCAGTGCGGACTCCTCCCCGCGGTAATCCAGCTGGAAGATATTGTTTCCATGGCGGTGGCGAATGTCGTCGACCCGTCCCGAAAGGATATTTTTGGATTTGTTTATCAAGGTGATATGGTCGCACACCTCCTCCACCGAAGCCATGTTGTGGGTCGAAAGTATCACCGTGGCACCCCGGTCGCGCAACGAGAGAATCTCCTCCTTGAGCAGGTTGGCATTCACGGGGTCGAAACCCGAAAAGGGCTCGTCGAAGATCAGTAGGTCGGGTTCGTGCAACACCGTGACGATGAACTGCACCTTCTGGGCCATGCCCTTCGACAGCTCCTCTACCTTCTTGTTCCACCACTCCTCGATGCCGAACTTGCGGAACCAGACCTTCAGCCGGGCGACCGCCTCGGCGCGCGAAAGCCCCTTCAGCCGGGCGAAGAAGACAGCCTGCTCGCCCACCTTCATCTTCTTGTAGAGACCGCGTTCCTCGGGCAGGTAGCCGATACGGCGTACATCCTCGGTCGTAATCTCCTTGTCTCCCAGAAATATGCGGCCCGAATCGGGGGCGGTGATCCGGTTGACGACGCGGATCAGGGTAGTCTTGCCGGCACCGTTAGGCCCCAGCAGACCGTAGACCGCCCCGCGGGGTACGGACACCGATACGTCGTCGAGCGCCGTATGATCCGCAAAACGCTTGGTAACGTGCTCTACTCTCAATAAATGCTCCATAACCTGTACTCTGTTTACAATGGATAATCGGATGTACAAATATACGATTTAATTCTGAAAAACAAATAAAAATTATCGAAAAACGATATTTTTTTGTTTTCAAAACGGACAGCGATGACGACGAAAAAGCCCGGATGCGGTCCGGGCTTTTTTATAATACAATATATACCAATTAATTAATCATTTTTTCTTCAAGCGTTTTTCCGATGAGAATCCTCTGTCCGTTCAGATCGAGAAGGCATCGAAACCGCCGTCGATCACCGTCACCGTACCGCTCACGAACTTCGAGGCGTCGGAAGCGAGCCACTGCAAGGTTCCCAGCAACTCCTCGGGTTCGCCGAACCGTCCGTAGGGCGTATGGGCCAGGATCGACTCGGCCCGCGGCGTCAGCGATCCGTCGGGATTCGTCAGCAGAGTGCGGTTCTGTTCGGTCAGAAAGAAACCCGGGGCGATGGCGTTGATGCGCAGTCCCGGTCCGAACTTGCGGGCCAGCTCCGTACACATGTATTTCGTGAAGTTGACCACGGCCGCCTTCGCCACGCCATAACCCGCCACGCGGGTCAGGGGTCTCAGTGCAGATTCGGAGGAGATATTGACGATCGATCCGCTCCCCTGCTCCACCATCGCCCGTGCGAAGACGAGGGTGGGAATCACCGTACCGAAGAGATTGAGATCCACAACACGGCGCATCGCCTCGACGTCCAGATCGAAAAGGGTCTGGTCGGGAGCGATGGTCGCTCCGGGCATATTGCCTCCGGCACCGTTTATCAACACGTCGATCCGGCCGTAGATGCGCATGATATCGGCATGGTTCCGCTCGACGACGGCCTTGTCGGTCACGTCGGTGGCAAGAAAAATCGCGCTGCCGCCTTCGCGCTCCACTTCGCCTACCTGCTCGTCGCCCACTTTCCGGTCGCGGCCCAACAAGACGATCTTCGCCCCCTCGCGGGCGAAATGTCGCACCATGCTGCGCCCCAGCACGCCCGTAGCTCCCGTGATGACGATCACTTTATCCTCGACGGAAAACAATTCGGTCATAATTCATACTTTTTTTACGGTTCATTTCACTCCGGCACGAAGGCGCACCCGCTCCAGTCCGAACTCCCGCACGGCATCGCGGCCGATCCAGCGGGCCGTGCGACACTCCGAAGCGGCCAGCCGTTCCGCCAGCCGCAGCGCCTCGGGATAGAGGGTTGCATTTCTCTTGCCAATCTGACGCAACGCCCAGTTCACGGCCTTTTTGATGGCATCCCGATCATCCGACAGGGCACACTGCTCGATGGCCGGGAAAAAGGCCAGAAAACGGTCGTCCGGACTCCTCTTGTCCCCGACGGCCAGCGTAGCCAGCAGGGCGAATCCGGCCCGTCGGGTGAAGAGCCGTTCGGCCTGCATATACTCGGCCGCCTTGTCGTAGGCGTAGGGACGGTGGCGGAAAAGATTCATGCAGCACTGGTCGCAGATATCCCACGAATCGAAATCCGCGACCCACTCGTCCATCTGCCCGGGTGTGAACAGCTCCGGCTCGGCGATCATCGAGGCGAGAATCTTCGCCTCGTGGATATTCTCGCGGTAGAGCGCCAGCGCCAGGTCGTGGCTGCGGCCGATCCGCTTCGCTTCGGCGCGCAGCCGGGGAATGCGAATCCCCAGCGTACGACCCGAAGGGATGCCGAAACGGGCCATCCCGGCCCGAAAGTCGGGATCGGCCTGTTCGTGCAGCCACGCCACCAATGCGTCGAGTTCCATCCGGATTACCTGATGTTCATCTCATCCAGCAGCCAGCCGGCTCCGGCGAACTTGTCGATGATGAAGAGCACGTAGCGGACATCGACCGAAATGGTGCGCTGCAACTCGGGCTCGAAGGCCACGTCGCCCGACATCGCCTCCCAGTTGCCGTCGAAAGCCAGACCGATCAGCTCGCCGCGGCCGTTCATGATGGGCGAGCCGGAGTTGCCGCCCGTGATATCGCAGTTTGCCAGGAAAGCGACGGGCAGTTCGCCCCGCTCGTTGGCATAGCGGCCGTAATCGCCCGCCTCGTAGAGCTCGCGCAGCTTCGCAGGCACGACGAACTCGGCGTTGTCGGGGTTCTCCTTCTCCATCACACCCTTCAGCGTGGTGTAGTAGTCGTACTTCACACCGTCGGCCGGACGATAGGGGAGCACCTGTCCATAGGTCAGACGGATCGTGAAATTGGCATCCGAAGCCCACGACTTGTCGGGGAACTGACGCATCAGACCGGCAATGTACTTGCGGTGACCCTCGGCGTAGAGCGCCTGCAATTCCGGATCGAGCTCGACGGTCTCGGAGAAGGCGTCGATCGAGCGCACGAGACGGAAGACCGGATCGTCGGCCACCTCCGCTGCCGACCAGTTCTCCAGCAGCGCCAGGGTCTTCTGCTCGTCGGCAACGACCGAACGGTCGTAGAGGTCGTCGACATAGGCGTCGATGTCGCCGCCGAACTCCTTGTCGATGATCTCGGTGTAGAACGAGGGCAGGCGTTTCATGTTCTCCCGGGCGATGGTAAGCATCCGCTTGGCCACCTTGCGGTCGGTCGAGGGGCTGTAATCGCCGTACCAGTCGGCGAAAGCCTCCCGGAGGTCGCGCACCTGCTCGACGGGGATCGTATCGCCCTTGGCCGCCAGCCGCTCGATGGTGCGGCCGGGAACCAGAATCTCCACGGCGTTGTAGAACGCCTCGCCCAGGTACTGACGCAGCGCCTTCGGCTCCGAGTTGCCCTTCACGGCGCGTTCGATCTTGTCCAGCGCATCGATGTATCCCTCCTCGGGCAGGGTATTCTCGGCGGCCCATCTGCGGAACGAGGCCTCCTGCTCCTGCTTCTTGGCCTTGACGTTGAGCCGCTTCAGACCGCGCGACATGCCGATGGAGTTTTTCCAGTAGTTGGACGAGCCGGCATATTTCGAGGCGTATTGGATCCGCACCTTGTCGCTGGCGGCCATATCCTCCTTCAGGATGGCCTGACGCTCGCCGCGGATGAAGATGCGCTGCGGATTCTCGATGTCGAGCATGTTGTCGATCTCATAGGAAGTCATGTAGCGCTGGGTCGAGCCGGGGAATCCCATAATCATCGTGAAGTCGCCCTCCTTGTAGCCCTTGGTCGATACGGTCAGGTACTTCTCGGCCTTGTAGGGCACGTTGTCGGGCGAATAGGCGGCCGGTTTGTTCTCCCGGTCGGCATAGACACGGAAAATGGAGAAGTCGCCCGTATGGCGCGGCCACATCCAGTTGTCGGTCTCGCCGCCGAACTTGCCGATCGACGACGGGGGAGTGCCCACCAGACGCACGTCGCGGAACACATCGATGATGAAGGCGAAGTACTGGTTGCCGCCGAAGAAGCTGCGCACGATCACCTCCTTGTCGGGATGCTCTGCCTGGAGCTGCTCCAGCAGCGCCTTGCGATTCTGCTCCACGATGCTGCGATACTCCTGCTCGCCGGCGATGGAGGGGACGTTGCCCACCAGCTCGGGGGTCACGTCGCGGATCTCGCGGATGAAGCGCACGGCCAGCCCCTCGACGGGAAGCTCCTCCTCGTTCGACATGGCCCAGAAGCCGTACTTCAGGTAGTCGTGCTCGACCGACGAAAGGGCCTGGATGGAGCCGTAACCGCAATGGTGGTTGGTGAAGAGCAGACCCTCGGGCGAGACGATCTCGCCCGTACACCCGCCGCCGAAGATTACGATGGCATCCTTGAGCGAGGAGCGGTTGGCCGAATAGATCTCCTCGGGCGACAGTTTGCAACCCTTGGATTTCATATCCTTGCCGTTCATTTTCTGGAGGTAGGGCAGCAGCCACATACCCTCGTCGGCCGCAGCCGTAAAGGCAACCGTCACGGCTGCCGCAAAGGCGATCAGTTTTTTCATTTTCTTACCTTAAAATTATGTTTGAATTGTCTCTCTTTCGTTTTCCGGCCTCAGGATCAGCGGACGGCGATCATGTTCCGGATCGAGCGTTCGGCCTTGCGGCGGGTCTCCTCGTCGAGCGTGATCTCGGGACCTTCGTTCTCCAGGCAGGCGGCGATGTTTTCCAGCGTCACCATCTTCATGTAGCGGCACTCGTTGCAACCGCAGGTCGAGTCCATAGGAGGTGCGGGGATGAACCGCTTTCCGGGGTATCGCTTCCGCATCTCGGCCAGAATGCCCGGCTCGGTGACGACGATGAAGCAGTCGCCGCCGCACTTGCCGCAGTAGTCGAGGATGGCCGCCGTGGAGCCCACGAAATCGGCCGCAGCCACCAGATGGGCCTTGCATTCGGGGTGCACGACCACGCGGGCGTCGGGATGCTCGCGCTTCAGTTCGAGGATCTTTTCGAGCGAGAACTCCTCGTGCACGTGGCAGGCCCCGTCCCAAAGGACCATGTTGTCGCGTCCGGTGAGCTTTTGGATATAGGAGCCCAGATTGCGGTCGGGAGCGAAGATCACGGGCTGGTCGCGGGGGATCGACTCGACGATCTTCAGGGCGTTCGACGAGGTGCAGCAGATGTCGGTGAGCGCCTTTACCCCGACCGTCGTATTGACGTAGGAGACCACCGTATGGCCAGGGTAGCGGCTCTTGAAGCGTGCGAAGTCGGCGGCATCGCACGACTCGGCCAGCGAGCAGCCCGCTTCGGGGCAGGGAATCAGGACCCTCTTTTCGGGGCAGAGCACCTTGGCCGTCTCGGCCATGAAGTGAACGCCGGCGAAGAGGATGATGTCGGCATCCACCGACTGCGCCTCGACCGAGAGGGCGAGCGAGTCGCCCAGAAAGTCGGCGGCCGCCTGCACCTCGGGGGTCGTATAGTAGTGCGCCAGGATCACGGCCCGTTTCTTCTTTTTCAACTCCTCGATCCGTTGCAGGAGTTTTTCGTTGGGTTCGGTCATTGTCAACTCTCTTTTTCTTTATTTTTTACTTTTAATATTTAATTATATAAAAGAAAGAAGAATATATAACGCTGTCGATAGTGTGAATAAGTTTTATAAGAGTTTCGTTGTCCACATATCGTCGGTGCATTGTTTATTTCATCTCTTCTCTCCTTCGCTCTTTTCAAGTTCGTTAGGCGACTTCATTTTCGGAGTTTGAACAGCTGTTAAAAAGTTTTTCCACTTTTCCACACTCCGTTTTTATAAACATCCGCTCCGGAAATGTAGGGGAAAACCGTTGCTACAACTTGTGAAAACTTTTTTTGGACTTTTCCGAATCATGGCCGTATAATCACGATTTCCCGTTTTCCAAATTTTCGACCCCCTGAGTTGTGAATAGTTTTTTACCGGGTTTCAACGGTTTGTCAACAACTTTTCAGGGTGTTTTCGACAATTCGTGAACAGATTTCCCGGTAGTAACGCTCGACCCGTTCGTCGTTCAAAACCGCCGGAGCGCCGCCGTCCGCCCCCTCCATAACGGATTGAACGATAGGTATTTCTCCCAGAAAGTCGATTCCGTTCGCGCGGGCATACTCCCTCGCTCCGCCCCGTCCGAAGAGGTAGTAGCGGTTCTCGGGCAGTTCGGCGGGGGTGAACCAGGCCATGTTTTCCACAATGCCCAGCACGGGTACGTTTACCTGTTCGTGGCGGAACATCTCCACGCCCCGCACCACGTCGGCGACGGCCACCTGCTGCGGCGTGGAGACGATGACCGCCCCCGAGAGCTTCAGCTCCGAGAGGATCGAGAGGTGGATGTCGCCCGTGCCGGGAGGCATGTCGATCAGCAGAAAGTCGAGCGTACCCCACTTCGTCTGGTGGATGAGTTGTTTGAGGGCGTTGGTAGCCATCGCGCCGCGCCACATCAGGGCGTCGGTGGGGCGGATGAAGAAGCCGATGGACATCAGCTTCATGTCCATCGCATCGGCCGGCAGGATATAGTCCGCGCCCGTTGCGTCGTCGTGTTCGGCGTCGGGCACGTACCCTTCCGCCCCGAACATCTTGGGCTGCGAGGGTCCGTAGATATCGGCGTCGAGGATGCCGACGCGGTAGCCCATGTTGCGGAGCGTGACGGCGAGATTGGCCGTAACGGTCGATTTGCCTACTCCGCCCTTGCCCGAAGCGACGGCGATGATATGGGCGATGCGGTCCGTCGTGGTGCGCTTCTCGGCGGGCTGTGCCGGCTGCTGCGCCTCGCCCTCGCGGATGAAGACCGTGATGCGGTCGCTCAGGGCGGGGTAGCGCTCCCGGAGCCGGGCGGCTACCTCGTTTTTGATTTTGAGCGCGAAGGGGTCGCGAGCCTTTCTGAAGCGGAGTGTGACGGTGATTTTTTCGGTGTCGGCCGTTACTTTTTCGACGATGCCGCTGCGGACGATTCCCTCGCCCGTCTCGGGATGGACGATGCCGTCCAGCAGTTGCTTGATGGAATTTTCCATGTTCCGTATTTTTCTGTTTCCGGGGCCGTTGCGCCCGTTCGGGGAGCCGCAGCCGTGCGGTTGCGGCCTCGGCGGGCCGGCCCTGTATCTATACTTTTTGCAAAGGTAACGATATTTTCGGTTCGACCGACAGGATTATTAAAATAATTTTATCGTTTTTCGATAATTTTTATTTGTTTTTCAAATATTATTTATATCTTTGTCGAGTAAGAAACGAACGAAAGTGTAATAATAGCATAATATCGAGCGTATGAAGTTCATGAAAGTTTTTCTGGCGGCGTTGCTGGCCGTCGTGGCGGGCAGTTTTCTGACCGCGCTGATTTGGATCATGGTCCTGGTGGGAATCGCCGGATCGATGGAGTCGGGCGTCGGGGTGGAGGAGAACTCCATTCTGAAGATCGATATGGCGGAGAATATTACCGACTCCCCCTCGGTGAACCCCTTCTCAGGGTTGAGTTTTCCTTCGCTGGAGATGACCAAAAGTCTGTCGCTCTACCAGGTGCTACAGGCCTTGGACGCCGCCCGCGAGGATGATCGGATCAAGGGCATCTATCTGCGCATGAGCGGCATGGGTACCGCCTCGCTGGCTGTTGTAGAGGAGATGCGCTCCGCCATCGAGGAGTTCCGGCAGAGCGGCAAGTTCGTCGTGGCCTACGACGAAACCTACAGCCAGAGCCGTTATTATCTGGCCTCGGCGGCCGACCGGATCTACCTCCAGAAGGAGGGAGAGATCTCCTGGATGGGTATGTCCTACACGATTCCCTTCTTCAAGGGGCTGTTCGACAAGATGGATGTGCAGTACGAGATTTTCCGTCCGACGGCCTGCAGATACAAGAGTGCTGTGGAGCCCTATTTCCTGACGAAGATGTCCGATGCCAACCGCGAGCAGATGACCGAAATGGTGAACTCCATGTGGAATACGATGGCCGAAACGGTAGCTGAAAGCCGCGGTTTCGAGAGTGTCGGGAAGCTGAACGAGTTGACCGACGCCCTTCGGCTCTCGCTGCCCGAGGATGCGCTGGCGAACGGCATGGTGGACGGTCTGATCTACGAGGACGAGATGGAGGGCGTATTTGCCGAACTGGGTGTGGAGAGGAACGGCGACGACGAATTCAACTTCATCACGTTGGGCGAGTACGCTTCGCAGGTGAAGCCCGCTTACGAGACGCTGACGGCCGACCGGATTGCCATCGTTTATGCCGAAGGTTCTATCGTCGACGGCGAGGGCAGCCAGGAGGGGACGATCTTCGGCAATACGCTGGCGGCGAAATTAGCCGAGGTGCGCGGAGACGAGGATGTCAAGGCGGTCGTGCTGCGTGTCAACTCGCCCGGCGGCAGCGCGCTCGCGTCGGATGTCGTATGGCGCGAAATGAAACTTCTTCAGGCCGAGAAGCCCGTCGTGGTTTCGATGGGCAGCTATGCCGCTTCGGGAGGTTACTACATCTCCTGCCCGGCCGATGCGATCGTGGCCGACCGGTTGACCCTTACCGGTTCGATCGGTGTATTCGGAGCCTTCCCCGTCACGGGCGGCATGCTGGAGAAAAAGGCCGGCATCACCTTCGACGGCGTGAAGTCGAATGCCGCGGCCGACTTCGGTCAGGGTTTCCTGCTCGGAACGATCCGCCCGACGACTCCGCTGGAGAAGCGGTTCCTGATGAGGAACGTGGATCGGATCTACGAGGGCTTCACCGGCAAGGTCTCCGAGGGGCGCAACCTGCCCGTCGAGCAGGTGCTGGAGATCGCCGGCGGCCGTGTATGGTCGGGCGCGGATGCCCTCGGAATCGGTTTGATCGACTCCTACGGCGGTCTGAAAGAGGCCATTGCCGTGGCGGCGGACAAGGCCGGGCTGGAGCAGTTCCGGGTGGAGGAGCGACTCGAAGAGCTGGACGGCTTCGCTGCCTTCTTCGCCGGCATGAATGCCCGCCTGCAGGCCCGGTTCGACATGAACGAACTCGGCGAGGCCTTCGGTCCCTATAAGAAGGCTCGGGAGATCCTCTCGCAGCGCGGCGTGCTGATGTACTGCCCCTACGCCATCGAACTGGAATAGGATAGGAAATATGACAAATAGGGAGGAGCCCAAGGCTCCTCCCTATTTGTTTATCGGGCGGCCCGAAAATTCAGCCGTTCGCCGGGGCGGGTCTTTACATCGTACAGATAAACCGGTGTCCGGTTGTCGGTCGGCCGGGCTGTCATTTCCGGACAGATCAGCGGCGGCAAAGTCTTCTGGCTGCGGAGAAGCGGATTTGCAACCTCCTCTTCCGAAGCAGGCGTGGGTTCTCGTCCGTCCAGCAAGAGGGGAGTTTCCGAGCGGATTCGCAACTCTCCGCCGACTGTCGATCGGATCGAGGCCCGGACCGTCTGTCCGTCCCGCCATGCCAGCTCTTCGATCGTGAAGCCTCCGCGGCACTTCAGTCCTCGCACGGAGCCCGCTTGCCAGCGGGTCGGCAGGGCCGGCAACAGGTGTACATAGCCGCCGTGGCTCTGTACCAGCATTTCGGCAATTCCGGCGGTGCAGCCGAAGTTGCCGTCGATCTGGAACGGGGGATGGGCGTCGAACAGATTGGGATAGGAACCTCCGCTCTCTCCCTTCACGGCCTCGACATCGGCTGGCGAGAGCTGCATGCGGAGCAGCCGTTCGGCATGGTCGCCGTCCAGAAGCCGGGCCCACAGGCAGACTTTCCAGCCCATCGACCAGCCAGTCGAGACGTCTCCGCGTGCCCGGAGTGAAACTTCTGCGGCCCGGAACAGCTCCGGTGTGGCGAGGTCGGTGATCTGTCGTCCGGGATAGAGCCCCCAGAGATGCGAGACATGACGATGGTGATCGTCGGGCGAGTCCCAGTCTTCGGCCCACTCCTGCAACTGGCCCCAGCGTCCGATACGCATGGGCGAGAGGCTTTGCGCCGTTGCCAGCAGGGAGTCGCGCCACCTTTCGGGTTCACGGAGCAGGTCGGCGGCATCCGCCGTATTGCGGAACAGGTCTGCAAGCAGCTGGTTGTCCATCGTAGCGCCAGTAACGACCGAGAATTCCCGTTTTCCGTCTACTTTCGGGCGGTTCTCGGGAGAGAAGGAGGGGGCTGCCACCCGGTAACCGGAGATGGGATCGACCGTCAGGAAATCGAGATGGAAACGGCAGGCTTCGCGGAGGATCGGATAGATCCGTTCCAGGAGTCTCCGGTCGCCCGAGAAGAGGTAGAGATCCCAAAGATACTGGCAGAACCAGGCATTGCAGGTGGGCCAGATTCCGTAGGCGGCTCCGTCCACTGCTCCGGTCGAGCGCCAGATGTCGGTGTTGTGGTGGAGCATCCATCCGCGGCAGCCGTACATGGCCGCCGCATCGCGGCCGGGTCTGGCGGCGATTTCCCCGATCAGCCGCATGAAAGGTTCGCCCGTCTCGCTCAAGCCGGTGACCGTTACCGGCCAGTAGTTCATCTCCAGGTTGATGTTGGTGGTGTATTTGCTGTCCCAGGTGGCTGACCTCCGTTCGTTCCAGATTCCCTGCAGGTTGGCGGCCTGACCGCCCGGTTGGGACGAGCAGATCAACAGATAGCGTCCGAATTGAAAGTAAAGGGCTGCCAGTTGAGGATCGTCTGCGGATGCATACTCCCGAATCCGCCGGTCGGTCGGCTTGTCCGCCGCCGGGGTTCGGCCCAGATCGAGCTCCACGCGGGCGAATTGCCGGCCGTAAAGTGCGGCGTGAGCCTGTCGGGCCTCCTCGCAGTCGAACCGTTCGGCCGTCCGGTCGAGCCGTGCCTCCGCCCGGCCGAGCGGATTGCCACCGAGTGTCCGGTAATCGATGAAATTTGTTCCGATGGCGAGCAGCAGCGTCGCTTCGTCGGCGTCCGCAACGATCAGACGGCCGTCCCGACGCTCGATCCGCCCTCCCGGAGCGAGCAGCCGGGAGGCTGCTGCGAACCGCACCTGTCCCTTCACCCCTTCGTGATCGTCGGCGTGTCCCTCCAGCACCAGATCGCCCCGTTCGGAGCAGGAGGAGCGTGCGTCGTCGTACGGCGAAGCGTAGTCCAGCGTAAAGGAGAGTTTTCCCGGCTTCGATGCAGTCAGCCGCACGACGAGCACGCTGTCGGCGAACGAAGTGAAATATTCGCGCCGGTAACGAACGCCCGCTGCCGTGAATTCCGTTACGGCGACGGCCCGGCGCAGATCGAGTTCTCGCCGGTATTCGGTAACCGATGCCGTATCGATTCCCCGAAATCCGATCCGGATGGACCCGACCGTCTGATAGGGCATGCCGTGGCTGGTCTGCGAAAGGATCGCCCGGCCGCAAAGGGCCTGAGCCTCGGCATTGCGCCCCTCGAAGAGCAGCTGTCGGACAGCGGGCAGTGCGCGGGCCGCAGCCGGATTGAGGTTGTTGTGCGGCGAACCTCCCCAGACGGTCTCTTCGTTGAGTTGGATCTCCTCCTGCGCTACGCCGCCGTAGACCATGGCTCCCAGCGCACCGTTGCCCAGCGGCAGGGCTTCTACCCATAGTCGGGCAGGGCGGTCGTACCACAAGACCAGTTTCTCGTCGGAGGCGGTCGAACAACGGACCGACGCCAGTGCGAAAACGGCTACCAGCGTCATCTTTGACACCATGTATTTCATACGATATGGCTATTTTGCCCGCTTCATGCGCGGGAAGTGGGCGAAGAGGCGCTGCCGGAAGATTTCGCGCCGCCGCTTGAGGTTCTCGCGCCAGCCGATCCAGCGGACGTAGCGCAGCATCTTTTCGGGGTAGATGTCGCGGATCGTTACCAGAATGCCGGTCTCCTCCACGTCGCCGAAATCGGGATTGGAGACCGTATCGAAGAGCCGCATGGTGGGCGACAGATTCATGTAGGAGTGGATCAGCGGCGGGATGGTCTCGTCGAAGCGGCGCAGCAGCTGCATCAGGATGCGCTGGTTCTCTTCGTAGCTCGCGCCCGTAAACGTCTCCTCGTAGTAGGGGTCGTCCAGATCGAGCCGGATCGGATGGATACCCGTCACCAGTCCGTCCGGATCGGCGAAATAGCGCCTCAGAAACCAGATCAGGGCATTGCGGGCCACCTGCTTGTAGGAGGTGTACATCGTCACCTTGCCGAAGAAGTATTTCGCCCGGGGATTCAGGACGATCAGCGCCCCCAGACCGTCCCAGAGGTTGTCGAGCGCATAGAGGCTTTTCGGGTTGCGGCGCGCCTGATAGCAGGGTTGCACGAACGACCGTCCCAGTTCGATGGTATAGGGCAGAAACTCGCTGCGGAAACGGTCGCTGAAGCGGAAATAGTGTTCCGATGAGAGGTGGTGAGGGTGAGTCGTCCGACAGACGATGAAGCGATAGCCGCCCACGATCTCCCTCGCGGCGGGGTCCCAGACGATCAGCTGGCAATA
Source organism: uncultured Alistipes sp. (assembly GCA_910577475.1). Lineage (GTDB taxonomy): Bacteria > Bacteroidota > Bacteroidia > Bacteroidales > Rikenellaceae > Alistipes. The sequence continues at coordinate 158,645 of CAJTLJ010000002.1, read as the reverse complement.
GCCGTCCTCGGCCAGGTCCTCGGCATCGATATCCGCCTCCAGCCCCGAACCTCCGCCCGCGGCCCGAAAGGCCTCCTCGCGCAGGCGCCCCACCTCGCGCATGAGCATCGGGCACTCCGCGGCATCGAAGATATAGATTTCATTGCCTGCGCGTTTTGTGTCGCGCACCTTCCGCACCGGGGTCAGCTCGGCCAGCAGCAGGTCGCGGTCTATGGGTTCGATGATCGGTTGCATGGGATTTTGTTTCTAAATAATTTCACAAATATATGTTTTTTACCGCTCCTCGGCGTGCGAATCGAGCTCTTTTCCCAATAAATACGTCTTTGTACGTACGTATTCGGTCTGTTCGCGCAACGATCCGCACGAGGCCAGCTCCTCCGCCGGGATGGGTTCGCCGACGCGGATGCGGAAACTGCGGCCCCGCTGGCGGAACATCTCGTCGGCCAGATAGAGCATCTCGATGTTGAACTTCACCCCCAGCCGGGTGCGGAGGTCGGAGAGGCGGTAGAAGAAGTCGGAGAGCTCCCCTTCGACGAAGATCGGTACGATCCGGCGCTGCGAGGCGTAGGCCCGTTTCACGAAGCTGGTCTTCCACTCCGGATCGGCCACCACGCCGCCGTGACGGCGCGAACAGAGGCCGGCCGGAAAGGTCAGGACGGGCAGCTCGCCGAAGATCGCCTCGTCGAAGCGGCGGGCATAGGCGGCGCTCTGCGCTCCGTGCTTGTTGACCGGCACCCAGAGCGGACTCAGGGGTTCGATATTCATCAGCAGATCGTTCACGACGACGCGCACGTCGCCGAAACGCCCGATCAGCTCGTCGGCCAGCATCATGCCGTCCATTCCGCCGAACGGATGGTTCGAGGCGAAAAGGTAGCGGCCCGCGGGGTCGAGCCGGTCGAGCCCCTCCACCGTGTAGCTGATCTGCATCCGCTCGAACACGAGGCGGATGAAATCGCGGGGCGGGAGCTCCCAGCCGAGAGCGATGATCTCGTTGATCTCCCGTTCGTGGACGATCCGCTTCAGGTAGGCGACGACGAACTTCGGCACCCAGCGGGAAAGGCGCGGCGCCTTGCTTCGCAGCACCGCTTCTATATCGATCTGTGGCATGAGCAGAAAAAAATTATCCTTACAAAGTTAGGGATTATTTCCGGTAAAATCCCTAACTTTACACCCAAATATGCAAATTTTCGCCCGATGACGACCGTTTACCATACACCTGTCCTGCTCGAAGAGTCGGTGTCGCTGCTCGATATAGACCCGCGGGGGACTTACGTCGACCTTACGTTCGGCGGCGGCGGACACTCGCGACGCATCCTCGAATCGCTCGGCCCCGAGGGCCGGCTCTTTTCGTTCGATCAGGACCGCGATGCCGAAGCCAACCGCCCCGATGATCCGCGTTTTTGTTTCGTGGCCAGCAATTTCCGCTTTCTGCGCGGACAGCTGCGTCGGGCCGGGGTGCCGGCCGTGGACGGTATTCTGGCCGATCTGGGCGTCTCGTCGCACCACTTCGACGCCACCGAACGGGGCTTCTCGTTCCGGGGCGAGGCACCGCTGGACATGCGCATGAACCAGCGGGGCGAGCTGAACGCCGCGAAGGTGGTGAACAGCTATGACAACGCCGCGCTGACCCGCATTCTGGGCGACTGGGGAGAGATAGAGACCCCCTGGAAGGCGGCCAACTGCATCGAACGGTTCCGGGCCGGGCGGCCGATCCTGACGACGGCCGATCTGGTGGAGGCGGTCCGCCCCTGCACGCCGAAGAAGGAGGAGGCAAAATTCCTCACCAAGCTTTTCCAGGCGCTGCGCATCGAGGTGAACGGAGAGATGGAGGCGCTGAAGATGGCGCTGGAGCAGAGTCTCAAGGTGCTCCGACCGGGCGGCCGGCTGGTGGTGATTTCGTATCACTCGCTGGAGGACAGACTGGTAAAGAATTTCATGAAGAGCGGCAATTTCGAGGGCCGGATCGAGAAGGATTTCTTCGGAAGGACCGAGACGCCGTTCGAACTCGTAACGCGCAAGGCCGCAGTTCCTTCGGCCGGGGAGCTGGAGCGCAATCCCCGTTCGCGGTCGGCCCGGCTGCGCGCCGCAGTCAAACGTTGAACGAGCCATGTACCGGGATACCGATTTCAATCCGCGAAGCGAGGAGGAGCTTCGGGAGGAGGAGCGCGAACGGGAGCTGCAACGCCGGATCCGGCGGGAGGTGCGGCGCATCCAGAGCGGCGAAGCCGACGAGGAGATGGCCGAAGAGCGTGCCCGCGAGGAGGCCGAAGCCGAAGAGACGGCCGCCCGGCAGGCCCGCGAACGCCGCCGGGCGGCCAATCCGTTCCGGGGGCTGCTGACGGGCAACGTGCTGCGTCAGGAGTGGCTGGTGGGTCACTACCGCTACCCTCTGCTGATTGCCGGGACCTTTCTGTTGAGCATCGTGGTGATGTTCTGGGCCCTGCGGCTCGACATGACCCATACGCGCACCGAACGCGAGGTGGAGCTGCTGCGCGAAAAGGCGGTCCGCCTTCAGGAGCAGCGGAGCCGCCTGACGACCCACTCGGCCGTCGTCGAGGAGCTGCGCCGGAGAAACATCCCCCTTCACGACCCGGTCGTCCCGGGTGAAATCATCGAAGAGTGATTATGGCCGCTACCCCCAGAGAAGAGCGATCGAAGATCAAGAGCGACATCCTGCTGCGTGTCAGGATGCTCTACCTGCTGTTCTTTCTGGCGGGCATCGTCATCCTGAGCCGTCTGATATGGGTGCAGGCCTTCAGCCGCGAGACGGAGATCAACGCCGGGCGGATCGAGAAGCGGATCTTCCGCGAGGAGGTGGTGACCGCCCGCCGCGGCAGCATCCTGGCCCGCGGCGGCGAGCCGCTCGCCACCTCGCTGTTCCGCTACCGGGTCGCCTTCGACTTCTCGGCCGAGGGACTCGACTCGCTGGCTCTGTTCGAGGAGCAGAGCGATTCGCTCGCCAAACTGCTCTCGCTCTATTTCAGGGACCGCACGGCCGAGCAATACCGCGCCTTTTTCCGCCGGGAACATGCCCGCCACTACCGCACGGTATTCCGCAAGGACACGGTGGTCTACAACTCGGAGGGGTGGTTCGGCCGCTTCTGGGACCGGCTACGGGGCGAGGAGACCTCGAAAATAAAGCTCTACGACACGATCCGCGACCCGCGGCCCGTGGATATTCTGCCCCGCGAGGTGGACTACGCCGAGTGGCAGACCCTGAAGGAGTATCCGATACTGAACTGGAACATGGGCATGGTCTACACGCTCGAAAAGCACGACCGGCGGGTCTATCCGCAGGGCGAGCTGGCCCGCCGCACCATCGGACTGGTGGGGGACAGGGGCGAATACGGCATCGAAGCGATCTGGCGCGAAGCGCTGACGGGCCGCGACGGCAGGGAGGTTCGCCAGCGCATCGCCCGCGGCTTCTCGGGACGGGTCGCCGGACACGAGGGCAATGTGGAGGCGACGGACGGCGCCGACATCGTGACGACGCTCGATCTGGATGTGCAGGATATAGCCGACAAGGCGCTGCGCCGCCAGCTGGAGCGGCAAAACGCCCTGTGGGGCACGACCGTGGTGATGGAGTGCGGGACGGGAGACATTCTGGCGATGGTCAACCTCGGGCGGCGCGACGACGGGACTTACGGCGAGAAGGAGAACTACGCCCTGAGCCGCCGCATGGAGCCCGGATCGACCTTCAAGGCGGCCGCTCTGCTGGCGCTGATCGAGGATCGGGGCGCGGACCTCTCGCTGACTTACGACTCGGGCGACGGAAAGCCGGTCATGGTGGGTCGGGCCAAGGTGCAGGATTCGCATGCGGGCTTCTCCGCGGTCGACCTGAAGACCGCCACGGCTCAGTCGCTCAACGTATTCTTTGCCAAAGCGATTTACGAAGCCTACCGGGACGAGCCGCAGCGGTACGTCGACTTTCTGAAACACCTCCACCTCGACCGGCCGATGGGGCTGGAGGCCTATGGCGAACGGACCCCTCTGTTGCCCGAACCGGGACAGAAGATCTGGTATCCGCACGTCACCCTGCCCAATCTGGGTTACGGCTACGCCATCGAGCTGGCGCCGATTCAGGTGCTGACGCTCTACAACGCCATCGCCAACGAGGGCCGCATGGTGGCCCCGCGGCTGATCCGCGAGATACGGCGCGGAGAGAAGGTGGTGGAACGCATGAAAACCGAGGTGCTGGTCGACCGCATCTGCTCGCAGAGCACGCTCCGCAAGGTGCGCGAATGTCTGGAGGAGGTGGCGCTGACCGGCACGGCGAAGTACTACTTCGGCGACACGGCCCGTTTTCGGGTGGGAGCCAAGACCGGCACGGCGAAGTTCGCGCAGGGCGATATCCACTACTCCGACGGCTACTACCTCGGTTCGATGGTGACCTATCTGCCGGCTGACAAGCCCCGCTATACGCTGCTCACCTCGATCTTCACCCGCCGCGGCTACGGCACCACCTACTACGGAGCCGGTCTGGCGGGTCCCGTGCAGCGGCAGGTGGCGGCATGCCTCGCTGCCCGCGACCCCGTTCGGCGGGTTCCGGAGCCTGAACGGCAGGCTGTGCCGGCACGCCTGAAGGGCGGCGACGCCACCCAGGTGCGCAAGGTGGCCTCCCGCTACGACATCCCGCTCCGGTGCGAGATCCGGCAGGGGTGGGGTCGGATTGCGGGCGACTCGACCGGGCTGACCCTGCGGGCCGTCGACGACCGTCCGGACCGCGTTCCGGATGTGCGGGGCATGGGGCTGAAGGATGCGCTCTATCTGCTCGAGAGCCGCGGCCTCAGGGTCCGCTTCTCGGGAAAGGGGGCCGTGGCGGCACAGACACCGGCCGCCGGCACGCCCTGCAAACGGGGAGAAACGGTGTCCGTCACATTGAGATGAAAGAGATAGCGATACGAATATGAAAAGATTGAACGAATTATTGGCTGACGTGGAGACGACGGCGATCATCGGCTCCGCGGAGCGCGACGTCGCCGGGCTGGATTACGATTCGCGCCGGATCGGCCGGGACTACTGCTTCTTCGCCGTTCCGGGAACCGCCTCCGACGGTCATGACTATATAGCCCGCGCCGTAGCGGCCGGAGCCCGCACGGTGGTATGCCAGCGTCTGCCCGAACTCATCGACGAGGAGGTCTGCTACATTGCGGTAGGGGATACGAACAGGGCCATGGCCTGCATGGCCGCCGCCTGGTACGGGCATCCCTCCGAGGAGCTGAAGCTGGTGGGGGTTACCGGCACGAACGGCAAGACCACTACGGCGACCCTGCTCTCCGACCTTTTCCGCGCGCTGGGATATCGGACCGGACTGATCTCCACGGTCGTCTACCGGGTGGACGGGCGCGAGTTCCCCTCGACCCACACCACCCCCGACACCCTGCGTCTGAATGCGCTGCTGCGCGAGATGGTCGACGCCGGATGCGACTACTGCTTCATGGAGGTGTCGTCGCACGCCATCGATCAGGAGCGCATCGCCGGCCTTCGCTTTGCAGGAGGGCTCTTTACGAACATCACCCACGATCATCTGGACTACCACAAGACCTTCGCCGAGTATCTTCGCGTGAAAAAGAGCTTTTTCGACACGCTCCCCCGCGAAGCCTTCGCCGTGGTGAACGCGGACGACTCCCACGGCCGCGTGATGGTGCAGAACACCCGTGCCGCCGTCCATACGCTCTCGCTGCGCTCCGATGCCGATTTCCGGTGCCGGATCATCGAGATGCACTTCGACGGCATGCTGCTGCGGATCGACGGCAGCGAACTCTGGGTCAACCAGCTGGGCCGCTTCAACGCCTACAACCTGCTGGGCGTCTATGCCGCGGCGGTTCTGCTGGGGGCCGACCGGAACGAGGTGCTGCGTCTGATGAGCACCCTGCGGTCGGTAAACGGCCGTTTCGAGGCGTTGCAGGGGCCGAACGGCATCACGGCCATCGTCGACTACGCCCACACGCCCGATGCACTGGAGAACGTGATTCAGACTGTGCGGGAGATCCGCCGCCCCGAACAGCCGCTGACAGTGATTTGCGGATGCGGCGGCGACCGCGACCGGACGAAGCGTCCCGAGATGGCCCGCATCGCCGTGAAATACGCCACGACGGCTCTTTTCACCTCCGACAACCCGCGCCACGAATCGCCCGAGGCGATTCTGGACGAGATGACGGCGGGGCTCGATCCCGGGGAGCGTTATCTGCGTATCGCCGACCGGGCCCAGGCCATCCGCACGGCCGTGCTCTGCGCACGACCCGGTGAGATCATCCTCGTGGCGGGCAAGGGTCACGAGGAGTACCAGATCGTCGGCGACGAAAAGCGCCATTTCAGCGACAGAGAGGAGCTGCAGAAGGCCTTCGGCTTGATTAGAAGCGAAACGACGAAATTCGAATAACCCGACCGTCTCTTTGAACAATTACTAAATTTCCGATTGAATATTCCCATGCTTTACCCCATTTTCCAATACCTCGATCAGTACTACAACCTCCCCGGTTCGGGCGTGTTCCAGTACATTTCGTTCCGTGCCGTGGCTGCCTTCATCATGGCGCTGCTGATCGTCATCTACTGCGGCAAGCCGATCATCCGTTTCCTGCAGCGCAAGCAGATCGGCGAGGAGATTCGCGATCTCGGTCTCGAAGGCCAGCTCCAGAAACGCGGCACCCCCACGATGGGCGGCGTCATTATCCTGCTGGCCGTGCTGGTGCCCATGCTCCTCTTCGGCCGGCTGGACAACATCTACGTGCTGCTGATGCTGGTGTCGACCCTCTGGCTCGGCTTCATCGGCGGTCTGGACGACTATATCAAGGTTTTCCGCCACAACAAGGAGGGACTCAAGGGGGGCTTCAAGATCGTCGGGCAGGTGGGTCTCGGCGTCATCGTCGGGCTCACGATGTGGCTCTCGGAGGATATCGTGGTGCGCGAGAAGGTGACCCGACCCGTCGAAACGGTCTACCTGAATGCGGACGGCGGGCGAGAGGTGAGCGTCACGCAGCGGGTCGTCCTGAGCTCGGAGGCGGTCAAGACCACCCAGACCACCATCCCCTTCCTGAAGAACAACGAGCTGGACTACCGCTCGCTGGTGGGCGGCGACGAAGGGTGGTCGTGGCTCTTCTACATCGCCGTAGCCATCTTCGTGGTGACCGCCGTGTCGAACGGCGCCAACCTCACCGACGGACTCGACGGTCTGGCGACGGGCGTATCGACCCCGATTGCCGTGGTGCTGGGCGTGCTGGCCTACCTCTCGGGTCATATCGTTTATGCCGACTACCTGAACATCATGTACATACCCGGCAGCGGAGAGCTGGTCGTATTCGCGGCCGCCTTCGTCGGAGCGCTGGTGGGCTTTCTGTGGTACAACTCCTTCCCGGCGCAGATCTTCATGGGCGACACGGGGTCACTCTCCATCGGCGGCATCATCGCCGTCTTCGCCCTCTGCATCCGCAAGGAGCTGCTGCTGCCCCTGCTCTGCGGCGTCTTTCTGCTGGAGAGCGTCTCGGTCATGACCCAGGTGAGCTACTTCAAGTACACGAAGCGCAAGTACGGCGAGGGACGCCGCATCTTCCTGATGTCGCCCCTGCACCACCATTTCCAGAAGAAGGGCCAGTTCGAGACCAAGATCGTCGTCCGGTTCTGGATCATCTCGCTGCTGCTGGCGGCCGTGACGCTGGTGACGCTGAAGATCCGATAAACCGAAAGCTAAAAAACGAAAAAAACAGCATAAAACACCATGAAACGCATCGTCGTACTGGGTGGCGGCATCAGCGGCTACGGCTCCGCCATCCTGGCCCAGAAAAAGGGCTTCGAAGTCTTTCTGTCAGATGCCGGCCGCATCGCCGACCGTTACAAGGAGCGTCTGCTGGAGTGGAAGGTTCCCTTCGAGGAGGGCGGACACACCGAGGAGCTGATCCTCGACGCTTCGGAGGTCATCAAGTCGCCCGGCATACCCGATAAGGCCCCCATCGTGCAGAAGCTGCGCGAAAAGGGAATCCCCGTCATTTCGGAGATGGAGTTCGCCGGCCGCTACCTGGGCCGGGCCAAAACGATCTGCATCACCGGATCGAACGGCAAGACCACCACGACCTCGCTCATCTACAAGATCATGCGCGACGCCGGCAAGCGGGTGGCCCTCGGCGGCAACATCGGCGAGAGCTTCGCCTACTCCGTCGCTCAGGGCGGATACGACTGGTATGTGCTGGAGCTGAGTTCGTTCCAGCTGGACGGTATGTTCGAATTCCGGGCCGATATCGGCGTGCTGATGAACATCACGCCCGACCATCTGGACCGTTACGGCTACTGTTTCCAGAACTACGTGGACTCGAAGATGCGCATCACGCAGAACCAGCACTCCCGCAACTGGTTCATCTACTCGGGCGACGACGAGGTGATCTGGCGCGAGATCGAGAAACGCGGCGCGGCGCTCCACATGAAGCAGCTCCCCTTCGCCGTGAAGAATGTGGTGGCGAGCGGTGCCGGCGACGCATTTCCCGACGGCGATACGGGTAAGTTCACCGCCGTGGCGGGGGCCCGCGAGGTGAAGATCGACACCCGCAAAATGCAGATCAAAGGGTTGCACAACACCTATAACGCCATGGCGGCGGCTCTGGCGACGCTGGCAGCCGGGGTGTCGCCCGCCAAAATCCGCAAAGCGATCTACGAGTTCGCCCCCGTAGAGCACCGGCTGGAGCCGGTTGCGGAGATCGGGGGCGTGCAGTGGATCAACGACTCGAAGGCCACCAACGTCGACTCGGTGTGGTATGCGCTGGAGAGCATGACCCGCCCCGTGGTCTGGATAGCCGGTGGCACGGACAAGGGCAACGACTACGAGCCGCTGAAGGCTTTCGCCCGCGAGAAGGTCCATACGCTGGTCTGCATGGGGCTCGACAACGAGAAACTGGTGAAGTCCTTCACCGGTGTGGTGCCCGAGATCGTCTCCACGAAGTCGCTGGATGAGGCCATGCAGGCCTGCACGGCGGCCGCTCGTCCGGGCGATGCGGTCCTGCTCTCGCCGGCCTGCGCCTCGTTCGATCTTTTCAGGAATTACGAAAACCGCGGCGAGCTCTTCAAGGAGCAGGTGCGGATGCTCGAAAAACGATAAGCCCCGAAGATGAAGCCCGAATCCGCCGATCAGCCCGCCCCGTCGCTCCTTTCGCGCACGTTCCGCGGCGACAAGGTGCTCTGGATCACAGCCCTCGTGCTGGCCGTCATCTCCGTGCTGGTGGTCTACTCGTCGACCGCCAAGATGGCCTATGCCGCCTCGACCCTCCGGACGTCGGCCCACTTCCTGCGCGACCAGTTGTTGATTCTGGTGCTCTCGGGAGCGGCCATGCTCTTCGTGCAGCGCATCAACAGCCGCGTTTACAACTATTTCGCGCCGTGGATCTACGGTCTGTTCCTGCTGCTCACCGTGGCGGTCTACTTCATCGGCCACACCACCAACGGTGCGGCCCGCTGGATCCCCCTCTTCGGCTTCAACCTCCAGCCCTCCGAGGGGCTGAAAGTGGCGACCATCCTCTTTCTGGCCCGCCAGCTCGCCTCGCGCCAGCACGGTATCGAGAAGCTGCGGATCGTCCCGACGTCAGGCCGTTTCCTGAAGATCTGGCGCGAGGGGACGCGCCCCATCCTGCTCCCCGTGGTGGCCTCCTGCATCGTCATCTTTCCGGCCCACACCTCGTCGGCCGTGCTGGTCTTTCTCTCGTCGCTGGTGATGATGCTGATCGGCCGGGTGCGTATGGGCGAGCTGGCGAAGATCGTCGGATGGGCCGTCGTGGGGGTCGCTCTCGTCATGCTGCTCAACTTGGGGCGCAGCGAGACGGCCGGCGGACGCGTCAGCACCTGGATCGAACTCTGGACCCAGGACCGCACGGAGATTCCCGTGGAGCAGCTGACCGACACCGAACGGTCGATGATCGCCATCCGCAACGGCGGCCTGCTGGGGCAGGGGGCCGGCCAGAGCGCCATGCGCGTGGAGATGACCCATCCCGAGAGCGACTATGCCTACGCCTTCTTCGTCGAGGAGTACGGCATCCTGCTGGCTATCGTGCTGCTGATGCTCTACCTTTGGATCTTCTTCCGTGCCATCCTGATTTTCGAGCGGTGCGGAACGGCCTTTCCGGGACTGTTGGTGCTGGGGCTTGCGCTGCTGATTACCTGCCAGGCGCTGCTGCATATCATGGTGACGATCAATCTGATCCCCGAAACGGGACAGACCCTGCCGCTTATCTCGCGCGGCGGCTCGTCGACGCTCTTCACGGCCATCGCACTGGGGATGATCCTCTCCGTGAGCCGTCAGAACGAGGAGCAGTCGCACGACCGGCCGAAAAACGAATCGATTTACGAAAAATAGCCTTATGGACGATATCAGACTGGACAAATATCTCTGGGCGGTGCGGATCTTCAAGACCCGCAGCGATGCCGCCGACGCCATCCGCAACAACAAGGTGCTGGTGAACGATGCTGCCTGCAAACCCTCGCGCGAGGTGAAGAGAGGCGACCGCATCGCCGTCAAACGGATGCCCGTGACCTATCAGTATCAGGTCGTCGAACCGGTTTCGAGCCGTCAGCCGGCCAAGAACGTCCCGCTCTACTGCATGAACGTGACTCCGCAGTCGGAGCTCGACAAGCTCGTCGCCCCGCGCGAAACGGTCTTCGTGTTCCGCGACCGCGGTACCGGCCGCCCCACCAAAAAGGAGCGTCGCGAGCTGGACTCGCTCATGGACGACATGTCGTTCGGCGGCTTCGACGACGAGGAGTAGTCCGTTCCGGAGAACGGAGCCGGATGAACGGGTGCGGATGAATTTTTCGCACCCGATTTGTACGTTTCGCCGATTTTTCCTACTTTTGCCGACGCATTCGAATTTACTCCGATGAGAATAAACGTTCGATAAGGCCGGTTCCCGGGAACCGGTGCCCCCCTTCAGAGAAGCATTCAGGTTTAACCGGACCCCCAGACGGGTCGCCATCGCACGTTTATCATGAGTATCCTTGTCAGCGGTCTCTCGTACCGCCCTGCCGAACATCAGTCCCTTTTCGAAAACGTAGACCTCTCCGTGCCCGATGGTGCGAAGATCGCGCTCATCGGCCCCAACGGCGCGGGCAAGTCGACCCTGCTGCACCTGCTGGCGGGGCGACTGAAGCCCAGATCGGGGAGTATCGTCGTCTCGTCGCTCCCCTACCTGGTTCCCCAGCAGGCGGCTCCCGATGCGCGGAGCGTGGCCGAACTGCTCGGTGTCGCCGGCAAGCTGCGGGCCCTGCGGGCCATTTGCGCCGGATCGGTCGATCCGGCCGATTTCGACACGCTGGGCGACGATTGGGGGATCGAACAGCGGTGTCGCGCGGCGCTGGACGAGTGGGGGCTCCGGCGGGTCTCCCCCGATGCCCCGGCAGCCGCCCTGAGCGGCGGCGAGCGGACGAGGGTCCTGCTGGCCGGGTGGAGTCTGCACGAGCCCGGAATCGTGCTGCTGGACGAGCCGACGAACCACCTCGACCGCACGGCGCGGCTCAGGCTATACGATCGGATCGACCGCACGCACGCTACCCTCGTGGTGGTCAGCCACGATCTTACGCTGCTCGAGCGGCTCCATACGACCTGCGAACTGACGCCGGCGGGCATCCGGATCTACGGAGGCAACTACGATCTCTACCGCATGCAGAAGGGTGTCGAGCAGGAGGCGCTGGCTGAACGGATCGGGGCGGAGCGGACGGCGCTGCGCAGGGCCTGCGAGCGGGCGCAGGTGGTGCGCGAACGGCAGGAGCGGCGCTCCGCGCAGGGCGAAAGGAGCAAGTCGAAGGCGGGACTGGCCCGTATCGTCGTCAATGCCCGCGGATCGCAGGCGCAGAACAGCGCGTCGCGGCTGCGGGACCGGCACGCCGCCATCATCGACGACACGCGGCAGCGCCTCGCGGAGCTGCGCGGCCGCCGGACGCGGCACGGGGAGCTGAAGATCGACTTCGACGATGCCGCCCTGCACGCGGGCAAGCGGCTGATCCGGGCCGAGGGGCTCGAATTCGGTTATGAGGAGGGGGTGTCGCTATGGCCCCGGCCGCTCGATCTGGAGATTCGCAGCGGCGACCGGGTGCACGTGGCGGGCGGCAACGGCAGCGGCAAGACGACCCTTGTGCGGCTGCTGCTGGGCGAGCTGACGCCCTTGTCAGGGCGGGTGGAGCGCTCCGAATTCTCGTTCGTCTACCTCGATCAGGAGTATAAGGCGCTCGACAGCCCCCTGATGGTGTTGGAGATGGCCGTGCGATACAATGCGCAGCGACTGGCCGACCATGCGGTCAAGGTGCGCCTCGACCGGGCGCTGTTCCCGCACGAGACGTGGGACAAACCCTGCCGGACCTTGAGCGGCGGCGAGCGGATGCGGCTTCTGCTCTGCTGCATGATGCTCTCCGACCATATTCCCGACCTGATGGTGCTGGACGAGCCGACCAACAATCTCGACATCGAAAGCCTTGAGATTCTCACCGGGACGGTCCGCGACTACCGGGGCACGCTGATCGTCGTCTCGCACGACGACCGCTTCGTCCGCGAGGTCGGAGTGACGGATACCGTCGATCTGGCCGGCGAATGATTCCGCCCACCTGAGAAACGAGGACCGGATGTCCGGTCCTCGTTTCGCTATTTCTTGTTGAAGGCGTTCATCGTGCGGGCCGCACCGATGGAGACGAATGACAGAATCGCGTCGCAGAAGAGCTTCAGCCGCTCCGGCATCAGCTTCCGCTCCTCATCAGTCCACTGCCCCAGTACGTAGTCGACCTGGAAACCGCGGGGGAAGTCGCCGCCGATGCCGAAGCGGATGCGCGCATAGGCGTCCGATCCCAGCAGTTCGTTGATGTTCTTCAAGCCGTTGTGTCCGCCGTCGCTCCCCTTCGTGCGCATGCGGAGCGTACCGAAGGGCAGGGCGATGTCGTCGACGATCACCAGCAGGTTTTCGAGCGGCGTGCGGGTTGCCTCGAGCCAGTAGCGCACGGCCTTGCCCGATAGATTCATGTAGGTCGAGGGTTTGAGCAGGGTGACGATGTGTCCCCGGTGCCGCATCTCGGCCACGGCGCCGTAACGGTCGGTCGTAAAAGAGGTGTTGGATGCCTCTGCGAGGGCATCCAACACTTTGAAACCGACGTTGTGACGGGTCTCGGCATATTCGGCGCCGATGTTCCCCAGTCCGACGATCAGGTATTTCATTGCGGGCGTCGGGTACTACTTGTTGGCAGCCTCGGCACCGCGCGAAGCACGGGTCACGCGAACGGCGCAGACAGCCGTGGTGGCGGGGGTCAGGAACTTCAGACCCTCGATCGACAGATCGCCTACGAAGATGGTCTTGCCGACAGCCAGCGTGGTTACGTCGACGACCACCTCGTCGGGCAGCTTGTCCAGCGGAGCGCTGACAACCAGCTTGCGGGCCGACAGCACCAGCTTACCGCCGATCTTCACGCCCTCGGCGTTACCGGTCAGACGTACGGGAACGGCGATAGCCACGGGCTTGCCCTCCTGCACGCGGTAGAAATCGATGTGGAGAATCTCCTCGCGAACGGGGTGGAACTGCACCTCGCGCATCACGGCCTGATAGGTCGTGCCGTCGATGTTCAGCTCGACGATGTAGGAGTTGGGGGTGTAGATCAGGGGCTTCACGCTCTTGGCATCCACCGAGAACGAAAGGGCCTCGCCCGCACCGTTCAGAACGCAGGGGATCAGACCCTCGCGACGTACCGCCTTGGCGGCCTTCTTGCCGTACTCTTCACGCTTTACGGCATTGATCGAAAGAACTTTCATCTTTATTCGTTTTTTTGTTTGTTGATGTTACCTTCGGCGGTTCTCAGCCCCCGGCCGTCCTGCTGTGCGTATCGCACTGCTCCGGCCCCGGGCCCCAATTCCGCCTGCTTTGGGAGCGCAAAGATAATCATAAGCTTCGTAAAATCCAAACAACGAGTTGAAAACATGTGGAATGAGTAGTCGAAAGGTCTCGAGCCGGCAGAACATTTGCCGGTGTGGTTTGCAAGGGCTCTTGCCATTTCACCGTCGAGCCCCCTCGATTCCGCTGCGCTTCACTCGGGGTGACAGAACAATTCACCATGCACGATTCACGATGCACAATTGTCTGTCATGTTGAGCGGAGCGATAGCGAAGTCGAAACATCCCGACCTGTCGGCGCATTCACCTTCACGAACCATATACGCAATGCGCAGAACGCCGAAACGAACATAAATGACCGGTCCCGGTGCAGCATAATACCAAGATTGGAAAGAGGAATGCCCGCCGTCGAAGGCTTCGTACCCTATCACTCTACATTCAGTTGCCTCGACGGCGGTGCGTTCCGACATGTCTGTGCCATATTTCACACGAATGGCCGGCATGCCCTCATCTTGTCATCCGTCTCTGGAGGGCATGCCGTTTTAACCGAGCCTTTCCATGACGGACGATTTCCGAACGGAGTTCTCATCTTAATTGATTGCGTACTACTTATACTGCGGTTTTGATCCATTCATGCCGTCCGTCTTCTTTCGACAGCTGGCCCTGCCGACAACGCATGTCGGCGGGGCTTGGCTGTTTCTGCGGGGTAAAATGCGGGGGAACTTGTTTTTGCTTCCGCTTATTCGTATCTTTAGGCCATGAAACGGAGAATTTTATTTGTCGTCGTTCTTTTTTTTGCGACGGCCGTACTGATGGCGGTTCAAAAACCCCTCTTCATGGCGTTTCATGCCGCCCGATGCGCCGATTGCGGCGCCGAAGCGTGGTGGCAGGTGGTTCGTCACGGGTGGACGCTCGATCTTACCGTAGCCGGCTATGTGACGGCTCTGCCTCTGCTGCTGGCGCTGGCGTCGGTCTGGGTGCCCCTCGACGGGCGGCGCTGGCGGCGGGCGCTGGCGGTCTATCTGGTTGCGGTTTCCGTTGTCGCGGCGGCGGTGTTCGCCGTCGATCTGGGACTATACGGCTACTGGGGGTTTCGGATCGACAGCTCCGTCCTGCTCTATCTGAAGAGTCCGAAGGAGGCTGCCGCGTCGGTCAGCGGGCGCGAGTGGCTGGTGCAGGGGTCGATCTTTCTGCTGGCGGCGGCCGTTCTGTCGGCCGTCCTGCTCTCCGTGTCGCGTCTGCTGGAGACGCCGAAGTTGTCGTCCGCAGGTCGGGCGGCCGGCACGGCGGCGATGCTTCTGCTGGGCGGTCTCTGCTTTCTGGCTATACGCGGCGGTGCGAGCGTCGCCACGGCCAATGTCAGCAAGGTCTATTTCAGCAGCAACCAGTTTCTGAATCATGCGGCGACCAATCCGCTCTTCTCGCTCCTCTCCACGTTGGGGGACGACAAGGACCTGCGGCCGCAGTACCTCTTTTTCGATGAGGAGGAGCGGGCGGCCCGCTTCGGGGAGATTCGCGGCGACCGGCCCGACAGCGTAGTGGGGCCCCGGCTGTTGCGGACGACGCGCCCCAACGTGGTGGTCGTCATTCTGGAGAGCTTCGGCCGCACCTTTACCGACGAGCGGGTCGGCGGCGAGTGGGTGACCCCTAATTTGCAGCGGTTGAAGGCCGAGGGGGTTTGGTTCGAGAATATCTTCGCCAACTCGTTCCGGACGGACCGAGGCGAGGTCGCCATACTGAACGGATTTCCGGCCCAGACCCGGATGTCGATCATGAAATATCCGGCCAAGAGCCGCACGCTGCCCTCCATAGCCCGCTCGCTGGCCGCAGAGGGGTATGAGACCGAGTTCGTCTACGGCGGCGACCTGAACTTCACGGACCAGGCCTCCTACATGTATGCCACGGGGTGGGAGCGGCTCGTGTGGCAGAAGGAGCTGCGCTTCGACGCTCCCGTATCGAAGTGGGGCTATGCCGACGACGTGATGGCCGGCTGGTTCGGCGATGAAGTGCTCCGGCTCGCCGGCACGGGGCGGCACTTTCTGGCCGGGTGGCTCACGTTGAGCAGCCACGAGCCCTTCGAGGTGCCCTATGTCCGGTTCGAAGACAAGATTCTGAACGCCGTAGCCTTCACCGACGATTGTGTGGGGCGCATGATCGGGCAATGGCGCCGGAGCCCGGCCTGGGACGATCTGCTGGTCGTGCTGATTGCCGACCATGCCTATCCCTATCCCGCCGGTCTGCCCTACAACGTCGGACGCCGCCACCGCATACCGATGATCTGGACGGGCGGCGCCGTGGCCGGGCCCGCCGTGGTGGAGGAATACGGCTCCCAGATCGATCTGGCGGCCACGCTGCTCGGTCAGATGGAGGTGGACCACACGCCGTTCATCTACAGCAAGGACCTGTTGTCGCCCTCCGTGCCGAAGTTCGGCTACTGGTGCTTCAACGAGGGTTTCGGCATCGCCGACCCGCAGGGCGAGACGGTTTACGACTGCACGAGCGGCAGGGTGCTGATCGACGACGACCCCGCATCGGGACGGCTGGAGCGGGGAAAGGCGCTGCTTCAGACCACCTACAAGGATATTGGCGAACGGTAGAGCGTTCGTTTCTCCTAATTTGTCACCCCGAGCGTAATAGAGGGGGCTCGACGGTTGGGTCTGCCCGACCCGCAAGGGTGGATGTTCTGCAATGTCGAGACCTTTCGACTACGCACCTGAAGGTGCTCCGCTCAAGGTGACAGAGAGTCTGTCATTCCGAACGAAGCCGCAGGCGCAGTCGAGGAATCTCGAAATTTCACGGCGCACACCATTCGGAAACTTCAAGACCTTCCATCCCGGACAAAGCCGGTCACCCCGAGCGTAGTCGAGGGGTCTCGAGGGTGGGATTAGCGAGAGCCTGTGCAAATCCTGATTGTGAATACTTGGTACCGTCGAGATGTTTCGACTGCGGGCCTAAAGGCCCTCCGCTCAACATGACATTTTTATGTCGTTGCGTGTGTTTTGTCGGCTGGGCGTCAATAGAATGTGCCCCGCGGGGCGAAGATGGCGTAGCCGAAGTTGAAGGTGAGGTAGGTGTTTTTCCAGGAGTCCAGTCCGTACTTGGTGAGCGAGAGGCTGACGGGGCCCAGCGAGGTGTGGTAGACCAGCGAGGATTCGACGATGTAGTGCATCTCGCTGGCTGCGGTCTCCCGGTCGCGGAACAGGGCGTAGAAGCCCAGCCGGAAGAGGAACTGGGGAGCCAGCGTGAAGGTCGGGATCACGCCGCCCGCCAGGTAGCGCTTCGCATGGAAGTCGGGCATATAGACCATATGGGAGTGGGGGATGGGCTGGTAGCAGGGGCGCGCCATTTCGGTTCCCTTGCGGGTCGCGAAATCGGGCTGGTCGGTGACGACCGCATCGAGGTTGACGCCCAGCGAGAACCAGGGCGTTTGCCCGAAAGGCCAGTAGTGGTCCCACTTCACCCGGGCGCCGATCCATCCGCGGTGGTTCGCGGAGATGAATTTCGAGGTGTCAAAGGGGGAGTAGCGGTCGTTGCCGTAGACCGCGATGCCCGAGAGCGATACGGAGGAGCCGCGGGTGGGATAGAGCGGACGGTCGAGGTTGTTGCGGGCTATCTCGACCTTGCCCGCCACGAACGAGAAGCGGGTCAGGTTCATCTTCCCGATGTCGATGTAGGTGGGGGTGTAGCGCAGGTTCATCTGTCCGCCGTTCATACGGAGCGACAGCATGCTGCGCCGCGTCAGCGGAAAGCCGAATCCGAGTGTTCCGAACATCTCGTTGCGGCGCACCTGCTCGGTGTTGTCCACCTCGGTCAGGGCTCCGAAGGTGCCGTGCCGCAGGTTCTTGGCCGAGAAGTTGAAGCTGTAGTCCAGAAAGAGAGGTTTCCACATGAAGAAATCCGTGCGGCCGCCGATCGACCCCGAGGAGTAGATGGGACCCACGTAGAGGTCGCCGAAGAAGGTCTGCGCCACGCGGTTGATGAGTTGGTAGCGCAGGCCTATATAGGCCTGGTTGAAGGCCGTGGAGGAGATGTTGCCGCCGATCATGACCCGGAAACTGGGTCTGTAGTTCAGCTTCAGCGCGAGGTCGTAGCGGCCCGTCAGGCTGTCGAAGGTCACCTCGGGGAACTCCGTGGTGAAGTCGCCGTTGGCCAGGACGGAGAAGAGGTTGTCGCGCAGGGTCTCGAAGGTCAGCTCCTGCTCGGCGCCCCGGCGGCCGCGGCGCGAGCGCTCGTCGATGCGCAGAAAGTCGCGGGCATAGTAGGTCTTGGCATTGTTGAGGCCGTCGATGCGGTAGTGGTCGAAGACCAGCGGCGCGCAGCCCGAGCGGAACGCTTCGCGCCGGCTCTCCACCTGCTCCTTCGGGCGCGGGCGTTCGATCTTCTCCAGCACCTCGGGCATCCGTTTCAGGGCATCCTCGTAGCCCCACCGGATGATCTCTTCGGCGCGGTTGAAGTCGAGCATGCCCACCGGGACGGCCCGCGACACCGTTACGCTCCGCTCTTCGGGCAGGGTGTAGTCGGTTTCGTTCATCGCGAGCAGCAGCGCCTGGTCGATCAGGCCGCTCGTCTCGTCGGGCCGGGAGTTGCCGGCCGTGCAGATCACGCCGATCAGCAGGTCGGGCGAGAAGTCCCCGTCGACGGTCTGCCAGGGGAAATTGTTGTAGATGCCGCCGTCGTAGAGCAGCATGGAGTCCTTTTTCAGCGGTTGGAAGGCCAGCGGGATCGACATCGAGGCCCGCACCGCCTCCGCCAGACTGCCCCGCTTCATGACGACCGGCCGCCGGGCGTTGAGGTCGGCCGCCACGCACCGGAAGGGGACGAACAGACGGTCGAAATCGTCTCCGGCCGCGGCCGATGCCGGAGCGAGCAGGCCCGTGAGGGCCATGTCGATCTGGGTGGAGGAGATCAGTCCCCGCGGCAGCAGCAGCTTGCGCCGTCCGTCCTGCTCGGTGAAGCCGATATGGGCGGTGATGGCGGCCGGAACGTTGCCGATCTCGCGGTAGAAGTCGCGGTAGCGGCTGTTGTCCAGCCGGCCGCTCACCCACTCCTTGATCTGGCCCGAAGCGACGATGGCCTCCATCTCTTCGGGCGAATAGCCGGCGGCGTAGAGGCCGGCGATGATCGATCCCATCGAGGTGCCGGCCACGTAGTCCACCGGTACGCCGTTCTCTTCGAGCGCCTTCAGGACGCCGATGTGGTAGAGCCCCTTGGCGCCGCCGCCGCTCATGACGACGCCCACGCGCTGGGCCGAAGCGCCGAAGGCGAGTGCGAGGATGAGGCAGAGTGCGAGGATCGGTTTGCGTATCATGTCGTTTTAGATTCGGGGGTTGAGGGTTGAAAATCGGGTGCCGGGGCTATCGGAAGAAAGTTTTTCCCCGTTCGGCTCGCCGGTTTTCACTTTTTTTGTAACTTTGCATCTTATACGAAGTATAACAAGGGCAAAGATACAAAAAAATTCGAACATCATGACCGATAAAATTCAAGACCTGCTGCATCGGGTCGAGGCTTTCGCTCCCCGCACCGCGGCTGAAATCGAGGAGTTCCGCATCCGTATTCTGGGACGCAAGGGCGAGCTGAATGCGCTGATGGAGGAGTTCAAGTCCGTGGCGCCCGAGCTCAAGCGCGAACTGGGACAGCAGATCAACCACCTGAAAAGTGCCGCTTTGGAGCGCATAAACGCCCTGAAAGGCGAACTGGAGGAGCGTCAGTCGGCTTCTGCTGCGTCGGTGGGCGACATGACCCGTCCCGGCTCTGCCGGACAGTCGGGGTCGCGCCACCCCATTTCGCTGGTGAAGAACCAGATCGTCGAGATCTTCTCGCGGCTGGGCTATACCGTGGCCGAGGGGCCAGAGATCGAGGACGACTGGCACGTCTTCTCGGCGCTCAATTTCCCGCCCGAGCATCCGGCGCGCGACATGCAGGACACCTTCTTCATCGGAAAGAATCCCGACGTGCTGCTGCGGACCCACACCTCGTCGATTCAGGTGCGCACGATGGAGCACCAGAGACCGCCCATCCGCGTGATCTGTCCCGGACGCGTGTTCCGCAACGAGGCGATCTCCTATCGGGCGCACTGCATCTTCCACCAGATCGAGGGCCTCTACATCGACCGCAACGTCTCGTTCGCCGACATGAAGCAGTCGATCCTCTATTTCGCCAAGGAGCTCTTCGGCGAGAGCTCCACCATCCGCATGCGACCCTCCTATTTCCCCTTCACCGAGCCGTCGGCCGAGGTGGACGTGTCGTGCAACCTCTGCGGAGGCAAGGGCTGCAACGTCTGCAAGGGCACGGGTTGGCTGGAGATCATGGGCTGCGGCATGGTAGACCCCAATGTGCTGGAGGCCAACGGAATCGATTCGAAGGAGTACTCCGGATTCGCTTTCGGCATGGGTGTTGAACGAATCGCCATGCTGAAGTACGGCGTGAAGGACCTGCGTCTCTATTTCGAGAACGACGTGCGTTTCCTCCACCAGTTCGATTCGGCGCTTTGACTTTTTCCGGATGGCTGTGCGGCGTTACATATCGGGGTTGATCGGAGCGGTGCTCGTCGCGGGGTTTCTGCCGGCGCGGGGCACGGTTGCGCCCCCGCCGGAGGCGGATACCCTCCGTTCGCCGCTCTACGTCTACACCGAGGGGATCAAGCGGCTGCACGTGCGGGCCGACAGCGCCGGGGCTCGCGAGCGGTTCCGCCGGGTCGTGGAGTTGGAGCCCGAGTATGCTCCGGCCTGGTACGAACTGGCCGTGCTGGAGGCTCCCGCCGATCCGGCTAAGGCCGCGGAACTGGCTCTCAAGGCCTGCGAACTCGATACCTCCAACCGCTTTTATCTGACGCTCTACGCCCAGTCGCTGGTGATGGACCGCAGGATCGACCGGGCGCTTTCGGCCTATCGCAGGCTGATCCGGCTGGAGAACCGCAACCCCGACAACTATCGCATGGCGGCGCTGCTGGCGCAGAGCGCCGGCCGCTCGGACGAGGCGCTGGCCGTGCTCGATTCCGCTGAGACGATGTTCGGCCGAAACAGCCATCTGAACGCTATCAAGCGGCATATTCTGATCGAGGGCGGCCGTTATGAGCAGGCGCTCGACGAGGCGCGGGCGATGGTCGATGCGGTGCCCTACGAGGCCGACGGCTACCAGGCGCTGGGCGAGATCTACCTTATGACGGGCAGCGATTCGCTGGGTTTGGCGTCGCTGAACCGGGCGTTGGAGATCGACTCCACCCACATCGGGACGCTGGTTTCGCTGGCCGACTACTACAACCGCCGCCGGGAATACGATCCCTATTTCGCCGTTTCGCGGCGTATTTTCGAGAATCCGGACCTGCCGCTGGAGGAGAAGGTGCGCATCTACAAGCGCTACACCGGCGACCTGCGGTTCTACCGTGAGTTCCACACGCAGATCGGCATGCTGGCCCGCACGCTAGCGATGCTCTATCCCAAGGAGCCGACCGTGGTCGAGCTCTATGCCGACCATCTGATCGCCACGGGCAATGTGGAGCAAGCCGGCGAGCTCTACAAGATGCGGCTGGGGGACCGTCCGCCGCGGTTGGACTACTACCAGATGGTGATCGACGTAGAGAGCTATCTCCAGCGTCCCGATTCGGCCGACCGCTACCTGGCCCGGGCCATCGAGCTCTTTCCCGACCGGGCGGATCTCTACATCCGCCGCGGCCATCTCGCAGGCGGCATGCAGCGGGACTATGACCGGGCCGAGAGTTACTATCGCCGGGGGCTGGAGCTGGCCGGAAGCGATTCTCTGCGGAGCGCTGTGTGGGGTTTCGTGGGCGATCTCTATCAGCAGCGGAGCCAAGGCGACTATGCCTCGGCGGAGGAGGCTTTCGCGCGGCGTGAAAACGGTTCGGGCACATGGCGCAAGTGGATCAGGCGCTGTTATGCCGCCTACGACCGGGCGCTGCGTTACGATAGGGACAATGTCTCCGTGCTGAACAATTACGCCTATTTCCTCTCGCTCGAGGGGCGTGACCTGAATCGGGCGCTGGAGATGTCGGGCCGGGCCGTGGAGCTCACGGACAACAACCCCACCTATCTGGATACGCATGCCTGGGTGCTGTTCAAGCTCGGGAGGCTGGACGAGGCGAAGCGCTACTTGCAACAGGCGGTGGCTTTTGACGGTCGCAAGAGCCCCGAGCTGCTGATCCACTACGGCGACGTATTGGCGGCGCTGGGCGAGAAATTCATGGCCGAGACCTACTGGAAAAAGGCCCTCGAGAACGGATACGACCCGAAAGAGGTGGAGCTTCGCATCCAACGACTGAAGAATCCCGAACAACCATGAAACGACCGCTGATCACTCTTCTTTTCACCCTTGTCTCCATTTTCCCGCTGGCGGCCCAGCAAGGCGTCGCGAACCGCAAGCTCGACGACCAGAAGAAGGTCGTGGAACGGCTGGAGCGTCAGATCGCCGAGGGGGAGAGGGAGCTGGCCGGTATCAAGAAGGACCGCTCGTCGGCTGAACGCCGCGCGCGCCGGCTGGCCCGGCAGATCGAGAGCCGCAACGATCTGCTGGCCCAGAGCGAGGGGCGCCGCCGCGACCTGCTGGTCGAGGTGGAGCGCGCCGACAGTGCGGCCGGGTCGCTCAATGCCGCTCTGCTGCGGAGCCGGGCCCGATATGCGGAGATGGTCCGCGAGGCCTACAGGAACTATCGGCAGAACAATTACCTGACCTATATTTTCGCCTCGAAGAGCTTCTCCGATATGGCCCGTCGGCTCGCCAATCTGCGGGAGGTGGCCTCGCTGCGCGAGCGTCAGATCCGCATCATCGATTCGCTGGAGCGCAGCACGGTCGCCGAACGCGAGCGGCTGGCGTTGCGGCGCCGCGAACTGGACTCCGTGCATCGGAGTCTGGAGGGGCAGAAAAAACGTCTGCAACGCGATTCGGAGGAGGCGCGGGCCAGCGTCCGCCAGCTGTCGAAGAAGGAGCAGACGACCTTGAAGCGCAAGATGGAGCAGGAGCAGCGGCTCGATGCGGCCATCGCCGAACTGCGCAAGCTGACCCGGGGCAACAGGGAGGGTGCCGGCTTCTCGGCCAGGACCACCAATCTCAGGCTCCCCGTCGTGGGCGGTTCGGTGAAGAAATACCGCGGCAACATGGCCGAGATTTTGGGTGCGCGCGGCGCGCAGGTGATCTCGATCTACGAGGGCAAGGTGGTCGACGTGAAGCGCAACCGCATCACCAACAAGTACGACGTATATGTCGCTCACGGCGAATACATCACCTCCTATGCCAACCTCTCGTCGGTCGCTGTGGCGAAGGGCGACAAGGTGGCGCGCAACGGCACGCTGGGCGTGATAGGCTCGTCGGTCGATGTGCTCACCATGAAGAGCGAATACAAGCTCGTGTTCGGCATCTATCCGCCCGCTCCCGGACAGAAGATGTCGGCCGCGGACTGCTTCAAGAAATAATCCCGACGGAAGAAATCCGATTGTTATGGCTGTAAAATACTACAACGACGACTGTACCTATTCTTTGCCGCAGAAGCGGCTGACGGCCCGATGGCTGGAGGAGGTGGCCCGCGGCGAGGGCTATCGGCTTGGAGACGTGACCTACGTCTTCTGCTCGGCCCGCCGCCTGCTGGAGATGAACCGGCAGTTTCTCGGACACGACTATTTCACCGACATCATCACCTTCGATTACAGCGACCTGAAAGGGGAGGGGATCGTATCCGGCGATATCTTCATAGACGTGGATACGGTGCGCGACAACGCCCGGATCTACGGCGCCACGCCCCTCTGCGAAATGCGCAGGGTAGTGGTGCACGGCGTGCTGCACCTCTGCGGTCAGAAGGACAAGACGCCCCGGGCGAACGCCCAGATGCACCGTAAGGAGGACAAATACCTGAAGTTCTGGGACGAGCATCCGACGCGGCCCGGTGCGGGCGTGCGGAGCGTGCTTTCCGACGAAACCGAGCTGTCTGTAGCTGAGGTTCCCTTCGTCGAGGGCGATAAGCTGATTGAAAACGCTAACCGCGAATGAGTATGAAGCTCGATTACGATATTATCGTCGTAGGCGGCGGACACGCCGGCTGCGAGGCGGCCTCGGCGGCGGCCCGGATGGGGTCGCGGACGCTGCTGCTCACGATGGATATGACCAAGCTGGCAAACATGTCCTGCAATCCCGCCATCGGCGGGGTGGCGAAGGGGCAGATCGTGCGGGAGATCGACGCGCTGGGCGGTATGACAGGTATCGTCACCGACCGTACGGCCATTCAATTCCGCATGCTCAACCGCTCGAAGGGGGCCGCTATGTGGAGCCCCCGCGCCCAGTGCGACAAGACGCGCTTCAGCGAGGAGTGGCGGCACGTGCTGGAAAACACGCAGGGGCTCTATATTTGGCAGGATGAGGCCACGGAGATACTCTTCGTCATGGAGGAGGGGAAACGCCGCGTAAGGGGCGTAAAAACGCGCATGGGGGTGGAATTCTCCGCGCGTGCCGTCGTGCTTACCGCCGGAACCTTTCTGGGCGGCATGATGCACTGCGGCGACGCCCACGCGCCCGGCGGCCGGGCGGGCGATGCCGCTTCGTTCGGCGTCACCGAGTGTCTGGCTGCGATCGGCTTCGAGACCGGGCGGATGAAGACCGGCACTCCGGCCCGGCTGGATGCCCGCACGATCGATTTCGGGATTCTGGAGCCCCAGTACGGGGACGACAATCCGCAGAAATTTTCGTTTTTGTCTGATACAGAGATTGTTAAGTGTCAGTTGCCCTGTTTCTTGGTTCACACGTCGGAGCGGGTGCACGACATTCTCCGTTCGGGTTTCGACCGTTCGCCGCTCTTCAACGGCACGATCCGGGGGATCGGTCCGCGCTATTGTCCGAGCATCGAGGACAAGTTGCGGACCTTCGCCGACAAGGACTCGCACCAGCTCTTTCTGGAGCCCGAGGGTCGTTCGACCAACGAATATTATCTGAACGGCTTCTCCTCGTCGCTCCCCTGGGAGGTGCAGCTGGAGGCGCTGCGGACCATCGTCGGTTTCGAGAACCTGCACGTCTACCGGCCCGGATATGCCATCGAGTACGACTATTTCCTCCCCACCCAGCTGCATCATACGCTGGAGACGAAGCTGGTCGAGGGGCTCTACTTTGCCGGGCAGATCAACGGCACCACCGGCTACGAGGAGGCGGCGGCGCAAGGTCTGATGGCCGGAATCAACGCCCACCGGAAGAGGGTGGGGGAGCCGCCGCTCGTGCTACGTCGCGACGAAGCCTATATCGGCGTGCTGATCGACGACCTCGTAGTGAAGGGGGTCGATGAACCCTATCGGATGTTCACCTCCCGGGCCGAGTACCGGATTCTGCTCCGGCAGGACAATGCCGATTTGCGTCTGACTCCGGTCGGTCGCGAAATCCGTTTGATTTCAGACAAAAGGTGGGCTGAATTCGAAGAAAAAAAATCGTCCGTAGAATCGCTCGTAGCATTCTCCCGCGAACAGAGTATCAAACCGGACGATATTAACGGCTATTTGAAAACGGTCGGTTCCGATCCGTTGGCGCAAGGTTGCAAGCTCCAAAATCTGCTTTTGCGCAATATTTTCACCTTTTCCAATCTGCGCACGTTGCTGCCGAAGTTGAACCGTTATCTCTCCGATCCGCGCTTTACCGAGGAGGTGATCGAGGAGGCGGAGATCCAGATCAAGTACAAAGGGTATATCGAACGCGAAAAAATGATTGCGGAGAAGTTGCATCGTCTCGAAAATATTCGAATTCCGGCCGATTTCGATTTCAACGGTATGCAGTCGCTAACCATCGAGGCGCGGCAGAAGCTCTCCCGTATGCGTCCGGAGACAATCGGCCAGGCGTCGCGCATTCCCGGAGTATCGCCGGCTGACGTGAATGTCCTGCTTGTGCGGTTCGGACGTTGATTGCTCCACGTGGAACAAGAAGAGAGGTTGCGGAATCCGCAACCTCTCTTCTTGTTTGTTATGGATCGTTTTAGATGTTTTCGATCACGGTCGTCCAATTGTGTTTGTCCTCGATACGGCCGTATTGGATATCTTGCAGACCGGTATAGAGTTTCTGGCTGGTTTGGCCTACCTTGTCCATCGTTCCGTAACGATAGGTTTTCTCGGTCTGCATGTCGAAAATTTCGCCGATAGGAGAGATAACGGCAGCGGTGCCGCAGGCTCCGCACTCCTCGAATGTCTCCAGCTCTTCGATAGGCACCGGGCGCTCCTCGACGGTCATGCCCAGGTCGAGGGTGATTTGCCGGAGGCTCTTATTGGTGATGGAGGGGAGAATGGAGGTCGATTTCGGGGTGATATAGGTATTGTTGCGAATACCGAAGAAGTTCGCGGCGCCGCACTCCTCCAGAAAACGACGCTCGACGGCATCCAGATAGAGTACGTTCGAGAAGCCTTTGGCGTGCGCCTGTTCGCCCGAATAGAGCGACGAGGCATAGTTGCCGCCGACCTTCACGTCGCCTGTTCCACGTGGAGCACTGCGGTCCTGTTCGCGGTCGATGGCGACCCGGATGGGCTTCATGCCGGCCTTGAAATAGGGGCCTACGGGCGAACAGTAGATCACCAGCAGCGCGTCTTTCGCAGGACGGACTCCCAGACCGACCGTCGTGCCGAAGAGCACGGGACGCAGGTAGAGCGTGGCTCCGGTCTCGTAGGGCGGAACGAATCGTGCGTTGCGCTTGACGACCTCGATGCAGGCATTTACGATCATCTCCTGTGTCGGAAGCGGCAGGCACAACCGCTCGGCCGACGAAATCAGGCGTTTCGCGTTCTCGTCGACGCGGAAAAGACGCACCTTACCGTCCACGCCCCGGAAGGCCTTGAGACCCTCGAAGAGTTCGATGCCGTAGTGCAGGCAGGACGCCGACATGTGCATGGGGACATACTCGTCGTCCGTAACGATCATTTCGCTCCATTTGCCGTCGCTATACGTATAGCGAACGTTGCAGTCGGTCTTCGTGTAGTCGAATCCCAGCGAGCTCCAATCCAAATTTGCCGTGTTTTTCATGCTTGTAATGTTTTTAGCCAACAATGGCTCCGTTATTCGTTTTCTCACCCGGTTGCAATAACACTAACTTACCCGAGGCGTCCTCTCCCATCAGGATCATGCCGCGCGACTCGATACCCTTCAGGGTGCGCGGTTCGAGGTTCACCAATACCAGTACCTGTCGGCCTACGAGCTCTTCGGGTGCGAAGTGCTCGGCAATGCCCGAAACGATCTCCCGCTTGTCGATTCCCGTGTCGACGGTCAGCTTCAGCAGCTTCTTGGTCTTGGCGACCTTCTCGGCAGCGAGGATGGTCGACACGCGGATATCCATCTTCTGGAAATCGTCGAATGAAATACTATCTTTTTGAGCATCAATATTTTGTGCAGACTCTGCCGCTTTGTTCGCCGCCTTGATGGCCGCCAGCTTGTCCATCTGCTTCTGGATTACGTCGTCCTCGATCTTCTCGAACAGCAGGGACGGCTCTCCGATTTCGTGCCCCGCGGCGATCAGATCGGTGCGGCCGAGCCGCTCCCATCCGAAAGGTTCCACGAGGAGCATTCGGAGGATTTTAGCGGCCGAGAAGGGCATGAAGGGCTCGATGGCGATAGAGAGGTTCGCCGTGATCTGCAAGGCGATATTCAGGATGGTTTTCACCCGTTCGGGGTCGCTCTTCACGACCTTCCAAGGCTCGGTATCGGCCAGGTATTTGTTGCCGATACGGGCCACGTTCATCGCCTCCTTCAGCGCTTCGCGGAACCGGTAGTTCTCGATATTCTGCTCCAGTGTGCCCTTCACCTTCGCCAGTTCGGCCAGCGTCTCGCGGTCGTAGTCGTTCAGTTCGCCGCACGCCGGCACCTTGCCGCCGTAGTACTTCTGCGTCAGAACCAGCGCCCGGTTCACGAAGTTGCCCAGCACGGCCACCAGCTCGTTGTTGTTGCGGGCCTGAAAGTCTTTCCACGTGAAGTCGTTGTCCTTGGTTTCGGGGGCGTTGGCGCACAACACGTAGCGCAGCACGTCCTCCTTGCCGGGGAACTCCTCCAGATATTCGTTCAGCCAGACGGCCCAGTTGCGCGAGGTCGAGATCTTGTCGCCCTCGAGGTTCAGGAACTCGTTCGCCGGTACGTTCTCGGGCAGGATGTAGCCGCCGTGCGCCTTCAGCATTGAGGGGAAGACGATGCAGTGGAATACGATGTTGTCCTTACCGATGAAGTGGACCATCTTCGTCTCCTCGTCCTTCCAGTACTTCTCCCAGTCGGGCGTAAGGTCTTGGGTAGCAGATATATATCCGATTGGGGCGTCGAACCATACGTAGAGCACCTTGCCTTCGGCGCCCTCCACCGGAACGGGAATGCCCCAGTCCAGGTCGCGGCTCACGGCGCGGGGCTGCAACCCGAGGTCGAGCCAGCTCTTGCATTGGCCGTAGACGTTCGATTTCCACTCCTTATGACCGTCGAGAATCCACTCGCGGAGGAACTGTTCGTAATCGTTCAGGGGCAGGTACCAGTGCTTCGTCTCGCGCTTGACGGGTACGGAGCCCGATACGGCGCTGTGAGGATCGATCAGTTCGTCGGGCGAGAGGGTCGATCCGCACTTCTCGCACTGGTCGCCGTAAGCGCGGTCGTTCTGGCAGCGAGGGCAGGTACCCACGATGTAACGGTCGGCCAGAAAGGTCTGGGCCTCCTCGTCGTAGTACTGCATCGAGGTCTTCTCGATGAACTTGCCGTCGTCGTAAAGCTTGCGGAAGAAGTCGGACGCCACGCGTGCGTGGGTCTTCGACGAGGTGCGTGAGTAGATGTCGAACGACATGCCCAGACCCTCGAACGATCTCCGGATGATTTCGTGGTAGCGATCCACGATCTGCTGGGGCGTGACGCCCTCCTTGCGCGCCTTGATGGTGATGGGCACGCCGTGCTCGTCGCTTCCGCAGATCGAGATGACATCGCAACCCTTCAGGCGCAGGTAGCGCGCATAGATGTCGGACGGGATGTAAACGCCCGCCAGGTGGCCGATATGCACGGGCCCGTTGGCATAGGGCAGGGCCGACGTGACCAGATATCGCTTGTATTCTTTTGCCATATTTCGTTAACCGTTTCTAATCTTTGTCAAAATTACGAAAAAAATAACAATTAACAAGCAAATACCCGCGCAAGCGGAGCCTGAAATAGGAAAAAAGGGCGGACGGAATGGGAGGCACGTGCTTGAAAATACGAAATGTAGAATAGAACAGAATATGCGTCCCGAAGTCGTCCGCCATCTGCGGGAGATGCTCGAAAAGTACCTGCCGCTGGAGTGACCCTCTCCTACAGAAACGGCTGCAATGTCCTGACCAGGTCCTGAAATTCGTAGCGGAGGCGCAGGGTGCAATTCCGAGCCATCGTCTCGAACTTGGCGCGCGCTTCGAACCTCAAAGCCCGATAAACGGGCTCGAGGTCGAACTCCTTCCCCTCCAGCATGGACTCACGCAGCTGGCAGGCGAGTATAGGTTCGAAATATTCGGGCAGCTCCACCAGTTCCGGGAAGGTGCGGATCACCGTCCTCTCGACGCCGCAAAAATACTCCGGGCGTTTGTTCCAGTTCGGGTCGCAATCGTACCACTCGGACCGATAGATGTAAGTCTGAAAACAGATGGTAAAACAGGTGAGTCGCGGATGGAAAAGTTTCCGATTTTCCATGAAGTCCGGAATGGTCCACTCGTCCCGCACATCGCGATAGTCGTCGTCTGCAATGATCCGGAAAGAGGTCGGCGGGAGGATCGAGAGCAGCGAGTAGAAAGCGGGGCGGCAATCTCTCCAATATTCCAAAGTGTCTACCATCAGTTTTCTATATATGGCAGGATCCTTATACTGATAACCTCTGGATCGGATGGATGAGGGTTTCATAAGGCAGAAAGATTTAAGGTGAGTAATAAAAAAGAAAGGGCGCAGAAGCAGCCCCGTTCACCGGCCTCGCGAGCCTTTGTCTGGTAACTGCCCTGCGCCCCAGTCTGCCGCCTGCACCGGAATGCAGGCGGCAAAACAAGGGTTTCAGACAAATATTACACCAGACTAAAACCAACCCAAAAGGTTGTCGCGAGTTTTGTGAACGGTATAAAGGTTGTCCTAACCTTCAGATAATATGTCCGGTCCTATGGAGGGACCTTTCTCGACTGCAAAGGTAACATAACTTTTCGGTTTTAAGGTTATGCAACCGCCTTCGTAATCAAAAAAGACGAAGCGGGAACCCGGTCCGAAGACCCCGCTGTCCTTTGCGCGAAAGGTATGCGGCTTGCGTTACTATGCAACAGTAGGTCGTGAGATACCCGTCTAACTTCATAACACAAGAGGCCCACGCCCGTCAGGGTATAGTGCCGTTGATATACTGCCTCCCTTCGGGGCGTGGTTGCGACCCGACGATGAGGACTCCCTCCTGTTGCCGTTAGACTGGTAAATTTCTCACGTTTACTGTTAGCGGCAACGCGAACCGCGCCTTTCCGGCGGATCGCTTGTCCCAAAGGTAGTACATTTTTCCCGATTTATAACAAAATACGTGCGTTTTTTTGTCACCCCGAGCTTGTCGAGGGGTCCCGAGGGTGGAACAAGCGTGAACCCATGCGAATCGCAAGGGTAAAAATTCCGGAACGTTGGGATGTCTCGACTGCGGGCCTGCGGCCCTCCGCTCGACATGACAGCCGGTCGATTCGGCGCTTTGCGCCTGCAGTCCGCAGCCACCCCGGGCGAAGGACTGCACTCGAACGTTTCGTCCTTCGCTGGCTGCGCACTGCGTGTGTGGTTCGTGAAGGTGAATGCGCCGATAGGTCGAGATGTCTCGACTGCGGGCCTGCGGCCCTCCGCTCGACATGACAGCAAGAGCGTGCAGAATAATTGTGAATTGTGCATCGTGCATTGTGAATTGTTCTGTCACCCCGAGCTTGTCGAGGGGTCCCGAGAGTTGGATAAGCGTGAACCCATTACGAACCGTACCGGCGAATGCCCCGTCATGTCGAGACCTATCGACTACGCACCTACGGTGCTCCGCTCAAGGTGACAATTGTTCAATGGGTAATCTGCAAGGAGAAATTTGAAAATATGGACAACCTCGACTATTCATTACACATTTCCCATTGCTGATTGTTTTTCGGCTCTCCGTTCAACATGGCGGTCGGAAGGCTCCATTGATAAGGGGCTGTCCGAAATTTGTCGGACAGCCCCTTATCGTTCGGATGGTGAGGGTTCAAAGCCACTTTTTGTAGCGGAAAAACCAGATCGTAAGGCCCGAGCAGAGGAGCATCAGGCCGATGGCGAAGAGGTAGCCCAGCGGCAGTTCGAAGCCGTTGGGGAGGGTCCAGGTCCAGTCGAGTTCGGGCATGAAGCGGAAGTTCATGCCGTAGATGCTGGCGATGAGCGTGGCGGGCATGAAGATCACCGAGGCCACCGAAAAGATCTTTACGATCTCGTTCTGCTCGATGTTGATAAGGCCCAGTGCGGCATCCTGGATGTAGTCCAGACGCTGGAAGCTGAAATCGGCGTGGTTGATGAGCGAATTCACGTCCTTGATCATCAGTTGCAGGCGCGGGTAGATGTCGTTCGGAAAGCGCTCGGAGCGCAGTACGCCCGAGAGCACGCGCTGGCGGTCGAAGATGTTCTCGCGCAGCAACATGGTGCTCTCCTGTAAGCCGTTGATGCGGTGGATCACCTCCTTGTCGATCGCCTCCTCGGAGTTGATGTCCTTGCTCAGGGTCGAGACCTGCTTGGAGACGAGCTCCACCAGGTCGGCGTCGTAGTCGATGCGCACCTCCAGCAGCGAAATGAAGATGTGGTAGCCCGTGGAGTAGCTGCGGTAGTTCATCTGAAGCCGCTTCTCGGCCTCGCGGAAGGTGCGGAACTCGGCCTGACGGACCGAGACCAGCACGCCCTCGTTCGAGAGGGTGAAGGAGACGGGCTCCACGACGAAACTCTCGCCCGTGGGGACGAAGAAGTTCGAGTTCGACACGATGGTATTCTCCGTTTCGGAATACTTCGAGGTCGACTCGATCTCCTCGACCTGCTGGCGGGTCTGGAGGCTGAACTCCATGAAGTTCTCGACGGCCTTCTGCTCCTTGATGGTAGGCTGGAGCATGTCGATCCACAGAATGTCGTCGTAGCCCAGGTCGTCGAAGAGGGCCGGATCGGCATTGCGGATGATTTTGTTGTATTGCTTGAGGTAAATGGTAATCATAAGCACCCTTTTTTATGAAATCCGCGGGGATTTCCGGTTGTTGACTGTGAGACGAATCCGGAAAAGGGCGGCACGTCGCAGTGCCTATGCTCTTCAGCCGGGATTGACCCGCGGCGTGATCTTGATGCCGGAGTCCCAGAACTTTTGCAGGGCCTTATGTTTTTCGTGGTCGAACAGAAAGTCGATGTTGCGCGTCAGGTAGTCGTAGGCGTCGTAGGGCTTGCGGTCGTAACCGTAGTGCAGAATCGCCTCGTAGGTGCGCTCGACGCCGAACGTGAGCGCCTCGGCGAGGGCGTCGGTCACTTCGTAGGGAGTGCCCTTGCGGGCGACCCATACGGCGAAGGCGAACGGCAGACCGGTGGCCTGCCGCCACTCGGCGGCCAGATCGTAGGCGTAGGGGAACCGGTCCTCGTAGTCGAACACCTTGTCGCCGATCAGCAGAAAGGCGTCGCCGGGACGCGCGCGGTTCACCTGCTCGTAGTCGGTGAGGGTGTACCACTCGGGGGCGATCTTCCAGCGGTGGGCGGCCAGCCAGCCCGTCAGCTGCACCGAGGTGCGGGAGTGGGCGTCGAGGTAGATGCGCTCGGCCCGCTCGATCGGCTCCGTCGAGACCACGACTACCGTCCGCACGGGGCCGCCGGCTCCGATGCAGTAGTCGGGCAGCAACTCGACGCTTTTGAGCGAGGGGAAGACGGCTGCGGGCAGCAGGGCGATATCGGCCTTGCCGGCGGCGAAATTTTCGGCGCAAAGCGCGGGAGGGGTCAACAATAATTCGGCACGCAGGTTATTCGCGTGCTCGATACCATAGATGAATGGTATCGTATTGAGATACGAAACGGCCGCTATACGGGGAACCATGACCATCATCCATAGAGTTAAAAATTCGTTCGACTTCCGAAGATGCGCCGCTGAAGACGCAATCATCGAACAAAAGTACGAAAAAGCGGCGGAAATCGGAAAACGTTTTTTTATTTTTTTTTGAACATAGAATAAATATAGCTGTAAATCAGCGTGTTGAAAAACGGGTTTTCCACAAAATGTGGAAAAAGTCGCCGAGGGGCTTGACAAAGGGGTATTCGGGGTGCTATATTTGTCTCGTCGAACCCCGGTTATCGACATTTCAACAATCCTGTTTTCAACTTTTCGACAAATTGTCAATCGGCTGTCCGATTGAAGGTTGAAGGCATCCGGGAATCCGTTGTAAACAATCCGTAAACTTTTTATCAACATGAATCGCACCTCTCTGGAGCGTGCGCTGCAACGTCTCTCCGCCGAAGCCGGCTATGCCTTCCATACCGCCTCCGAGGAGTACATGGCCCGACAGATCGCGTCGCTGCCCGCAGCGTGGCTCGCACCCCTGAAACTGATTGAAATCGACGGCCGGAAACACGGCCGGGCCGTCTATGCGCTGACGCTGCATCTGCTGGAATCCGGGGGTCCGCTGCCTCCCGCCCGGCGGCAGGAGCTGTGGGCCGCGATGGAGAGGCGCGCGCTGGCGATATTCTCCGCTCTGAGCGATGAAAGGGAGGTGATCGCCGTCGAGAATCTGACCCTGCAACCCCGCACATTTGCATTCACCAACCACGGCGAGATCTCCCTGAGCGCCGAAGCCCGGATCGTAACCTGGTTCTGACCCCTCGAAAAACACCTGTTGCCATGACATTTACCGCTACACCTGAAAACTACGCCTCGCTCTACGGTCCGTTGGTCTACGCCTTCGCGGACACGGCCGGGCCCCGCACGCTCGACATTGCGGTCGAGAACGCATCGAACGGTTCGACGATCGCCGTGAAACAGCTGCTGGACACCTCGTCGGGCGAGATCGACATCGCTCCGCTGATCCGCAACCGGGTCACGGTCCATCCCGTGACGATTGCCGGTTTCTCGCCGGCCAGCCTCCGGATCCCGTGGGTGCGGGTGAAGGTGGAGGGTGCCGTCGATACGAAACGCTTTCTGCCGGCCCTTCGGCAGCCCGAGGGGGGCGTGCGGCTCGGGTCGATGCCCGGCGACCGCATCATCAGCCGCGGCGAGTGCGACGAGCTGACCCTGCTGTCGGGCGTCGCGCGCGCCGAACTCTCGGCGCAGACGGCTGCGGGGACCGTCACCCGCATTGTCACGAACCCCATACCCGCGATTCCCGTGCTGTTTCGGGTCGACACGATGGAGTGGGACGAGAGCGTCTCGCAGGCCGAGGTGCGGATGCTGAATGCGAACGGCGAGGAGCTGTCGGTCGTGCGCTACTGCTTCGTGCCGCGGGTCGCGGAGGGGGTTCGGGTAGCCTGGTTCGGCCGCGGCGGGGCTATCGAGCACTACACCTTCCCCGTGCGGGCCGAAGTGGGGGAACGGCAGTCGCGTCGGGTGCTCCGGATGGCGGCGGGGGATGAGCGGACGTTCGGGGCCGATTTCGAGGAGCGGACGGTCGTCGTGTCGGCGCACGAACCGCAGGCGGTATTGCGGGCGTTGGCAGAACTCGGCACGGCCCCCTTCGCCTGGGTGGTCGATAGTTCGGGCCGCTATATCCCCGTGACGGCCGAGGCCGGTGAGCCGGTGCTGCTGCGGCACGGAGCCCCTGCGGCGTTGCGGTTCACCCTTCGTCCCACGCAGAAAAACGGGTCGTTATGGAGCTGAAGATAGACGGACGGCGGTGCGACCTCGCCGGGCGGGAGGGCTCCGTGTGGAGTTGGGAGGCTGCGACGATGAGCGATCCCGAGGCGCTGCGCGAGGGGCAGGCGCTGGTGCTCGATCTCCCGTCGACCCGTGAAAACGACGACCTGTTCGACTATGCGGTGACTCCGCACATGTCGCGGCGATTCAACCGGACGCTCCACCGGGCCGAGCTGACGGAGGAGGGCGAGCTTCTTTTCGCCGGGGCGGTGCGGCTGCTCGCGTGCCGTCCCGAGGAGCCTGAGGCCTGCTATCGGATCGAGATTCGGTGCGGTGCGGCCGAGTGGGCGAGGCGGGCGGCAGAACAGCCGCTGGAGGCGCTGGAGATTCCGTTCGAAATGCGGCTCACCCCTGCGGAGATCTGCAACAGCTGGTCGGGCGAGGCGGATGTGCGGTTCCTGCCAGTCGTCTGCGACGACTACCGGCCGACCTACTCCTCGTCGAGCCTGCTGCCTGTCGAACGGATGCTCTCGGTGGACGACTACCATCCCTTCATCCGGCTCAAAAGTCTGGTCGAGGCCATCTTCGCCGGGGCGGGCTACACGCTTGATAGCGATTTCGTCGGGAGCCCCTTTTTCGGGTCGCTCTACATGAGCGGAGCCTACGCCCGGCGCGACACGTCGGCCGTCGTGCGGCGCATGGGTTTCTTCGCCCGGCGGCAGGGCGATGCGGAGGCGGCGGCCAACTTCTCCGGGCGGGTCTATGCCTCCCCTTCGATGCCGACCCACTCGGTCGGGAACATTGTCGACGCCCTCTCGCCCCAGTGCGTCGATGCGGAGGGCAATCCGCTTACGGATGCCTTTTCGACGGGCGGCTACCTGCGGCTGGAGGAGGGCCGGCTTCTCTATCGTCCGCCCTCGCAGGTCGAGGTCGGTTTCGAGTACGGGCTGGTGTACGAGACGGACTACCGGATCCGATCGCGCAGCCGCCTGACGGGGTTCGATTCGGTCTATCTCGGCACGGGGGCGGATATGTCCTTCGAACTTCCCAACCGTTTCGCGGACCGGCGCGGGCAGCTCACGGGCGGGCAGTCCTACCGGGCAATGGTGTTCGACCATGCGGCGGGCGACAGCTACCGGCTGGTGTTCGACTCGGGAAAGGAGATGGCGACCTTCGCGGGACGGACGGCCGTGGTGACGGCTCCGGCGGCGGTGCCGGGGGCTTTGCAGCTGTACGTGAGGAGTTCGTCGACGGAGGCGTGGAGGCTCTGCGACAAGGATTGGGCCCTCTACGACGGTCATGTCGGGGAGACCGGCAGCGTGGAGGTGGAGCTGAACCTCCGCACCGCGCCCGAGACGGCCGGACCGGCCGATCCGAAGCGTTTCGAGACCATCTATTTCTACGGAGCCGAACCCGGCATGAGGCTCCGGCTCAAGCAGGCGACGACCCTTCGTCCCTACTTCTCCTCGCGGCCGGGTTACGGGTCGCGGATCGTCTTCGCCGACATCGCCCGCCACGCGCTGCGGCAGAGCGAACTGCTCTCCGCGCTGGCTCACCTCTTCAACTGGCGGTTCTTCACCGACGAGGAGCGGAAACGGGTGCGGGTGGAGCCGGCGGAGGAGTTCTACCGCCACGATGAGCCCGTGGACTGGAGCGATCGGATGGTCGAGGGGGAGACGGTCGTGGAGGAGACCGATGGCGAGGAGCACGAGGCGCGGGTGTACGGCTACCTGCATGGGGACGGGGCCGTGGAGCGCTTCAACCGGGAGCGGGGGGAGCATTTCGGCGAGTGGACGGTGCGAAGCTCGTCGAAGGCGGCCCTGCGGGGGACGGAGCAGCGCCGCAATCCGCTTTTCGCCCCGACGCTCGTCGAGGCGGGTCACCGTCCGACCGCCCCTTCGGCGCTCGTGCCGGTCGTGGGCGACCGCGACGACACGGAGTCGGTCGACGAGTTCCGGTTCACGCCCCGCATCCTGCGCTATGCCGGCTTGAGGGACCTGGAGGAGGGCGAGCGCTGGGGCTCTCCTGCTCCCGAGGGGCGTTATCCCTTCGCCGCCTTTCACTTCGCCGGCGACCCGTTGAGCGACGGGTTCACGCTCTGTTTCGAGGACCGCGAGGGGCAGACCGGACTGCACCGCTTCTACGACGGGGAGGAGGCGGTTCGCGACCGGGGGCTGCGGCTGCGGACGACCCTGCGTCTGACGGCGCGCGAGGCGGCGGGACTTCGCGGTCGCAGCCGCGACGGGCTGGCGGGGATCGACTCGCTTTTCCGGCTCAGGGTAGGCGGCGAACCGGTTCGCTGTCGGCTGGAGGCGGTGGAGCGGTACGATCCGCAGAGCGGGTGTGCCCGCTGTCGTTTCACCCTCGTAGACGACGACCGCCCATGATGCGCACGGACGAACGGCTGCTTGCCGCCGTGGAGAAGCGTTACGGCGGGCCGGGGCGCATGGACGGGTTGCGCCGGCTGATGGAGGCGGGGCTGCTCGACCGGAGGGCCTGCATGAAGCTGGCGGTGCACGACCGGATGGAGGAGCTCGGCCGGCAGGGGGCCGGACGCTGCGAGGCGATGGTGTGGATCGCCGACGAATTCTGCTGCTCCTACGAACTGGTCCGCAAGATCGTCTACGAAAAGGACGGCCGGTAATATTCAAGCAATAAAAAAGAAAAAATCATGCAATCGAACATTCAAATCAAAAACGAAGCGGAGCGCTGTGTGATCGACATCGAAGGTACGATCGGCATTCCCGAGGAGTGGCAGTTCGAACATCCCGACCAGCGGGTGGCCACCTACGAGAAATTTCGCGAGACGGTGCGGGCCATCGCCGGTCTGGAGAGCGGCGAAGTGGTGGTCAATATCCGTTCGACGGGCGGAGACGTGAACGACGCCCTGCTGATCTACGAGGCCTTGCGCGAGACGGGGGCCCGGATCGTCACCCGCTGCTACGGCTACACCGCCTCGGCGGCGACGCTGATCGCCCAGGCGGCCTCCGAGGGGTGTCGGGAGCTGGCTCCCGGAGCGCTCTATCTGATTCACAACTCCCTCTGTGCCGTGGAGGGGAATGCCGAGGAGCTCTCGGCGCAGACCGAACTGCTGCGCAAGACCGATGCCCGGCTGGCCGAGCTCTACGCCGCCCGTTCGGGGCGGTCGAGCGAGGAGTTCGCCCTTCTGATGGCGGAGAACAATGGCCGCGGCCGCTGGCTCTCGCCCGAGGAGGCGCTCGAAGCCGGGTTGGCTGACGTGATCGTGGAGACGCACCGTAGCGCCGGACGGACGGGAGGGGTGGCGCAGAACTTCGCCCGCGGTTGGGAGCGGCTGAAGGCCGCCCTGCTCGCCCCTGACAAGCCGGAGCCGCCCGAGGATCGGAACATCCTCCACCTGGGCGACGGGGAGCGGACCGCGGAGGCGGCCTCGCGGATCGCCCGCAGCGAGGGGCAGCGGCAGGCCGCACCGACGCGGACCCGTCCGCGCGAGGACCCCTCGACCCGCGAGATTGTGCGCACGGCCAATGCCGACGCCTACGCGGCCGATATCCGCAGCTTCCGGAACGGCGGATGCTGATCCTGAATTTAACCTTAACTTTCAAATCATTCGAAACATGTCATTTATCGAAAAACCGAAGACCTACACCGGTCACGATCTGGAAACCATCTTTTTCCGCCCCATGCTCTGCGGTCCGTCGGCCCAGGAGCTCGGCGTGCGTATCCTCTACAACCTCCCCACGCCGACCACCGTGCAGCTTTGGGAGAGTCCCGGAAACGTCTTGCAAAAGTATGCGACGGCCGGCTGGACGGGCGGTTCGTCCGCAGAAAAGGCCCAGAAGACCATTCAGCTTCACAAGGTGAAGGCCGAGATGGGATTCGCGGCGGCGGATTACTTCACGCTGGTCTACGAGCGGATCGTGGGGCGTGCGGACGTCAATCTGGACGACCTGACCGGCAGCGAGCTGGAGCAGGCCGAGACGGAGCTCTTCCGAAGCGCCATCGCAGAGAGCATCCGCGCTACGATGTGGGTGGGCAACGCCTCCGCCGCTACGGGCTACAACACCTTCGACGGCTTCCTGACCATACTCAAGGAGATGGTGATGAGCGAGGGGGTCATGAACGATAGCTATGCGGCGTCGGTCCTCACCACGCCCGAAGGGTCGGTCTCCATCTTCGAGTCCGTCTGGAAGAACGCCGAAGAGCAGCTCAAGGATGCCAAGCGCGAGGGGCAGCTGGTCTATTTCGTCACTTCGGACATCTATCACCTCTACGAACGCTATCTCGATTCGAAGGGGGTCGACAGCGCCTATACCGAGATGGTGAACGGTCGTCGGGGGCTGGCCTACCACGGCATTCCGGTGGTCGACATCCATGCAGGCTCCTACTTGCAGGGGACGACGCTGCCGCAGTCGTTCTGTCTGCTCACCGACCGCCGCAACCTGGTGCTGGCGGTCAACACCTCCGAATTCCCCGGCACCGAGGTGCGCATGTGGTACAATCCCGATCTGATGGAGAACCGTCAGCGCGCCACCTTCATGGCCGGCTGCGAGATTCTGGACGAACGCATGATCAGCATCAGCCAAATCCGTTCGTAAAGATGGAATCTCTCTCCGGAAGAAAGCCCGTGGGCGGAGTGCGGCGGGTGCTCCTGTACGGAGCGGAGGAGGTGACCGGCTGGACGCTCGGCGAAGCGGGGTGCACGGCGCTCCGGCTTCGGCCGGGCGCCGAAGCCCTGGAGCCCCCTTTGGCGGAGGAGCGCAGCGACTATGCCGAGGAGATTCGGACCGACACCTTTCCGCCCACCGTCCGCCATAGGCTGCGGCTGGTGATGAGCGGCTGGCAGGGGCGGGCGCTGGCCGGCGGGGATTTTCTCCGCCGGGCCGCAACCGGCGGATTCGTGGCGGTCGTAGAGGCGGTGAACGGCGCTCGGTTCGTGGCGGGCCGGTCGGCCCGGTTGGGCGGCGAGCAGCCGCTGCGGCTCGAAAAGATCGACCTGAAGAGCGGAAGCCGCCGGATGGAGCCTCCTGAGTCGGTGCTGTCGCTCGTCTGCACGGATGACGCCCCGGCGCCGGATTACAACCCTGTAAATTCATAAGTCATGAGAAACAAGAAACTGAAAACCGTGACGGTGGGGAACCGTTGCGAGGACCCGTATCCGAGGACGGGCGGCCGCTTGCAGGAGGACGACCGCTTCTGGCGCTGGGGCGACGACAATCTCTTTCCCGAAGCGTTGGCCCTGCTGTCGCGGCGGTCGACCATTCACCGGCGCATCATCAACGACAAGGCCGATTACGTTTCGGGAAAGGGGCTGGTGTGCGACGAGGCGCAGAGCGTGCTGCGCGAGCTGATCGCCCGGGCCAACGGCGGAGGCGAGACCCTGAGGCAGGTGCTCAACAAGCTGGCCTTCGACAAGGCGCTGTTCGGCAACGCCTTTCTGGAGGTGGTGACCGACGCCGCGCACACCTTTCTCTCGTTCTATCATCAGGATGCCTCGCGCTGTCGCGTGGCCCGGGACGGCTGCCACGTGCTGCTGCATCACGACTGGACCGCCTTTCGGTCCGAGGAGGCGTCGACGCTGCCGCTGTGGCCCCTCATGGAGGAGCAGTCCGACGGGACGCTCCGCGCGCTGATCCACTACAAGGATTACGAACCTTCCTTCGAGCACTACGGCGTGCCGCCCTACATCGCCGGGCTCGACGTTTCGGCCATCGCCTACAAGACCGACCGATGGAACATCTCGCGGCTTGACAACTCGTTCCAGCTCTCGGGCGTCATGATGCTCGACAGCGCCATGGACGACGAGGAGCAGGCCGAACAGCTGATCCGCACCGCTGAGCGCAAGTTCGCCGGACGTCCCGGGCAGGTGATGTTCGTCGTGAAGGAGGGCTCCGAGAACGAGAACTCCCGGTTCATCCCCATCGCCTCGCAGAACGAGGGCGACTGGAAGAGCCTGCACGATCAGGCCGTGTCCGACATCGTGGTGGCCCACTCGTGGTTCCGGTCGCTGAGCGGGCTGGATTACGGCACGGGGTTCGATTCCGAGCGGATTCTGCACGAGTACGAGGTGGCGCTGAATACCGTCATCCTGGGCGAGCAGAGCGAGCTGCTGGAGCCCGTCCGTCGGGCGATAGAGACCCTGATGAAGGTCGATGCCGCCTCGTTGCAGATCGTCAACCGTCCGCCGACCCGTTCGAAGCCCATCTACATGAAGGTGTGGGAGGCGCGTAAGGCCGACGGGCTGGAGTACGACCCCGAGGATCCGCAGCAGCAGTATTTCCTGGCCCAGATCACCAAATACAATATCACCTCGATAGACCCTGCCTGATGAACCGTTTGCTGATTACCCCGCAAGAGGTGCTCGACCGCGCATTCTGCTCGGGCGAGTACCTGCCGCCCGAGCGCATCAGCGAGGAGCTCATCCTCGCCGCTACGGAGCGCTACATCCGTCCCGTCACGGGCGTCCGGCTGCTCGAAGCGATGGCTTCGGGGGCCCATGCCGACTTGAAGAGCGATTTTCTGCTGCCGGCGCTGGCGCTCGGCATCCGGATGCTGCTGGTTCCCGAGCTCGGCCTGCAGGTCGGAGCCTGCGGACTGGCCGCCGCGTCCGGAGCCGGGTGGCGGAGCGCCGATGCGCAGAACGTCTCCCGCGCGGAGAAGAGCCTGAAGGTCCGGCTGAAAACCCTGCTCGGACGGCTCTCCGACGAACTGGAGCGCCGCCGGGAGGAGATTCCGGAGTACGACTCCGGACAGAACATTTTGAACCGTTGTCGCATTTATGGAGATCTTGTACAAATTCTTTAGCGGAGCGGCGGCCGGACTTGCCGCCCTCTTCGCCCCGGTCGTCCCGCTGGCGGCCTGCACGGTCGGATTCATCGCCGTGGATTTCGTGAGCGGCGTGGCGGCCGACCGCAAAATGGCCCTCAAGGAGGGTCGTCGCTGGTATTTCGAGAGCCGCCGCGCCTGGCGGACCGTCCGCAAGGCGGGCTTCGCGGTCCTTTGCATCGTGCTGGCGTGGCTGCTGGAGCGCTGGGTGCTCGCTCCGTCGGACCTGCACCCGGCCCGGCTGTTCGCCGGCTTCATCTGCGGCGTCGAGCTGTGGTCGTTTCTCGAGAACGCCGCCCAGTTGAGCGAAGCGCCTCTCTTTCTGCATCTGCGCCGCTATGCCTGCCGGCACATCGGAAAGGAGGCGGAGCGTGAGTAGGGGACTGCGAAATCGAAATCCCGGAAACATCCGGCGTTCCGGGGTGCGCTACGTGGGCGAGAAGGTCCCCTCGGGCGATCCCGAGTTCCGGGAGTTCGTGGCCGTGGAGTGGGGCTACCGGGCGATGTTCGTCCTGCTCTACACCTATCGGCTCCGCTACGGGCTGCAGACCGTGGCGGGGCTGATCGGCCG
The DNA here is from genome assembly GCA_910577475.1 of uncultured Alistipes sp. Taxonomy (GTDB): domain Bacteria; phylum Bacteroidota; class Bacteroidia; order Bacteroidales; family Rikenellaceae; genus Alistipes. The sequence goes on along the minus strand of CAJTLJ010000002.1, from coordinate 116,675 downwards.
CTGGGCGCCCCCTTCGGAGAACCGCACGGAGAGCTACGTGCGGTTCGTCGCCGACCGCTGCGGACTCAAGGACGACGAGCCGATCGACCTGCTCGATCCGGGGACGATGATCCCGCTGGCGGCCGCCATGTCGGAGGTCGAGAACGGCCGGCCGGCCCGCATCTCCGATGTCGAACGCGGATGGGAGCTCTTTTTCCGCGATTTCGGCACCGAACGACGCTGAAAATCCTATCTTTGCAGGGTGAAGTTCCCGTTCGAATTCCGCCCGTTCCCGTCGAGGAGCCTGCCCATGCTGCGCGTCTTTCCGCCCGTAGCCTGCGGCGTGCTCCTCGCGTCGGTTTGCGAAGCGCCTTTCGGACTTCTGGTCGGTGCATGGGCCCTGTGCGGCCTCTGCACCATCTTTTTCCGTTCGGACATCTACCTGCTTGCAACGCTTCTGCTGGCAGGATGGTGTGCTGCCGAGGCGGGCCGCGGAGGGATGGAGCCGCCCCGGGATTGTCCGGTGCTGCTGCGGCTGCAGCTTCGCGAGGAGCCCCGCGTGCGGGAGCGGTCCGCTGCGGTGGATGCCGAAGTGGAGGCGTGGTGCGACGGAGCGGGGCGGTGGCACGCCGCCGGGTGTAGGGTGCAGCTTCGGGCCGACTCGACCTGGCAGCCGCAGGCCGGGGAGCGGGTGTCGCTGATCGGGCGGATCCGGGAGTTTGCGCCCCGCGATTCGTTCTATGCCTCGCTGATGCACCGCCGGGGATTCGTCGGACGGCTTTTCGTCGGCGAACGGAATCTGCTTCTGCGCGAGCGCTCGGACGGTGCGGGACCGCTCGCGGGTCGGATCCATCGGGAGGCTGTGAGGCGGCTCGACCGGTTGAGGCTTTCGCCCGACAGCCGGGCCGTCGTGCAGGCGATGGCTGCGGGCGAGAGACGCTACCTGACCCCGGAGCTTCGCGAGGCCTATGCCCGCAGCGGAACGGCCCACCTGCTGGCCGTGTCGGGGCTGCATGTGGGTGTCGTTTTTCTGGGAGTCAACGCCCTGCTGTGGTTGTTGCCCCTCATGCGTAGGGGACATCGGATCCGCAGTCTGGTCGCCGTGCCGCTCGTGTGGCTCTACGCCTTCGTCACGGGATGTCCGCCCAGCGTTCTGCGGGCGGCGCTGATGTTCTCGGCCCTGCAATTCGCACTGGCCTCCGGTAACCGTTACGTCGCGATGAATCTGCTCGGCGGGGTGGCGACGGTGCTTGTACTGTTGCAGCCTGATCTGCTTTACGATATCGGTTTCCAGCTGTCGTTCATCGCCGTGGCCGCCATTCTCTGCTGGGCGGTGCCGCTCGTCCGTCCGATCCGCGGCGGAGCTCTCCGCTGGCTGGCCGGGACGCTGGCGGCGGGGCTGTGTGCTTCGGCGGCCGTCGCGCCGCTGATTGCGTTCCGCTTCGGCTCGGTCTCTTTCGTCGGGGCGGCGGTCAATCCCTTCGCAGCCCTGACGGCTCAGGCGATTGTGGGCGGCGCCGTACTCTGGCTCTGTCTCCCCTTCGAGGGGCTGCGTCCCGGGGTCGAGGGGTGGCTGGAGGGGGTTGTCCGGTTTCAGAATGCGGCCGTCGAGGCGGTCGCCGGATGGGAGCATGCCGCCTGCGAACTCTCCCTTACGGCGGGTCAGACAGCGGCGATTTATCTCTTTTTTGTCGTCGCTACGCTCTTCGGGTGGAGTCTGGAACGAAAAAAATCGGTATTTTTGCGCCCATGATAACCCGAGAACAGTTCGAACTGCTGATGAGCGGTGAGGTGCGCGAGGCCATTCGTCGCAACCGGGAGCGCGATCCGCTGGAGGTGGCGCTCGACAAACGCATCGTCCACCCGTCGCTGGTGGCTACGCAGGTGAAGTACCTGCAACGCGCCCGGCGCAAGCTGCCGAGCTATGCGGCGGCGGAGTGCATCCTGCCGCCCAGAGCCTACGAACAGTCGTCGAGCGAGGCCGTAGCCGCCGTGAAGCGGCTCTCGGGCGACCGGCTCCTCGACCTGACCTGCGGACTGGGCGTAGACAGCTTTCTGCTCGCCCGGAGATTCCGCGAGGTGGTGACCGTGGAGCGCGATCCCGTGCTGGCCGATATCGCCCGCGAGAACTTCCGCCGTCTGGGCGTGGAGCGGGTGCGGGTGGTGCATGCGTCGGCCGAGGAGTATCTTGCCGGCTGCCGCGAGCGGTTCGACTGGATCTATGTCGACCCCGACCGGCGCGATGCAGCCGGCCGGCGCCAGGTGCGGTTGGAGGATTGCTCGCCCGACGTGTTGGCGCTGCGGGGCCGGCTGGGCGAGGCGGCCGACCGGCTCTGCGTGAAGTGCTCGCCGCTTTTCGATGTCGACGAGGCATTCCGGCTGCTGCCCGGGTGCCGGGTCGAGGCCGTTTCGGCCGGAGACGAGTGCAAGGAGCTGAATATCTGTCTCGACGGCTCGATGGCCGGAGGCCGGTCGGCCGAGGCGGTGGGGCTGGGCCGGGTGGAGGTCGCGGCCGGAGAGTACGACCCGTCGCCATCTGCGGGGCCCTTCGAGCCGGAGCGCTACCGCTGGCTGGCTGTGCCCGATGTCGCCCTGCGCAAGGTGAGGGTCGTCTGTCATCTGCTGCGGGAGAGCTGTTTCGTCCGGTCGGAGAACGGCTACGGATTCGCGGCCGAGAGGCCCGGGGAGTTTCCGGGCAGGGTATTTGAGATAGAGGGGATCGAACCCTATGAGCCCAAGAGGCTCAAGCGTTCGCTGAAAGGGGTTCGGGCCGAAATCCTCAAGCACGACTTTCCGCTGCGGACCGAACGGATCCTCTCCGATACCGGTCTGCGGGAGGGCGGCGATTGTCGGCTGGCCTTTACGCGGGTCGACGGAAAAAATTGGATGATCCGGCTAAAATGACTATTTTTGTCTCGTTATGAACGGACTCGCAAAGCGCTACCGAAAAACGAACCAGCTGTTTCGCCGCCTGTTGCGGTTCGGACGCCTGGTGTTCTGCATGCTGGTGGTCAAGCCCGTTCACGAGCTGGGAAGTCCGCTCCTGCGGCTCGCGGTGCAGCTGCTTCAGCTGGTCTTCTTCACCCTGAAGGACATGAACCGCAACCGCACCAATGTCCGCACCGCTTCGCTGTCGTTCTATACGCTCTTCTCGCTCGTTCCGCTGCTGGCGATTCTCTTCGCGGCCGCCAAGGCGATGGGCTACATCGACCTGCTGCTCGAAAACCTCTACTCCATCTTTCCCCAGAGCCCCGAGATCGTCGACTATGCCGTCGATTTCGCCGAGCGAACTCTCGCCCGCACCCGGGGCGGATGGATGGCGGCCGTGGCAGCCGTGGCGATGCTGTGGTCGGCCCTGAGCCTGATCGAGGAGCTGGTGCGGGCCGTCAACGAACCCTGGAAAGCGGCTTCGCGGCGGGGGATTGTCCGCTACGGCATCTATCTCGGCATCCTGATCCTCTTTCCCGCCTTCTGGGTAGGGGCCGAGGTGGCGACCCTTTCCGTAGGTTCGCTGCTGGGAATCGACAGCCATCCCATCTACCGGCTGCTGATCCGCATCACGGCGCTGCTGCTGGAGTTCTTCAGCTTCGTCCTCTTCTACAAGCTTGTGCCCCGCACCCGCGTGCAGTGGTCGAGTGCGCTGGCTGCCGGACTTACGGCGGGAGCCTTTTTCCTGATTTTTCACTGGATCTACACCTCCGTACTCTGGAAGGTGACCTCCTATAACGCCATCTACGGCAGTTTCGCCGCCCTGCCGCTTTTCCTTTTCTGGCTGCGCTACTCGTGGCAGATCCTGCTGACGGGCAACGAGCTGGCCTATGCGCACCAGAACCTGCATCTGCTGCGCGAAGAGCGGCGCGAACGTAAAACGAAAAACGCATGACCCTGAAACGAATCGTCCTGATCGGCAGCGGCAACCTGGCCGAAGCCATCGCTCCGGCCCTGAAACGGGCGGGGCTCATCCAGATCTTCGCCCGCAACGGAGCCCGCGCGGAAGCCATCGCCCGCCGCTGCGGCGTGGCGTGGAGTTCGTGTCCCGATGAGCTGGCCGAGGCGGATCTCTACCTGATCGCCGTGGTCGACCGGGCCGTGACGGAGGTGGCCCGGTCGCTGACCGTTCCCCGTGGAGCGGTGGTCGCCCACACGGCCGGCAGCGTCGGACTTCAGGCTCTGCCCGCGGAGCTCCCCCGCCGGGCCTCGTTCTATCCCTTCCAGAGCTTCAGCCGGGGGCGCGAGGTGGATTTCTCGGGGATTCCGATCTTTCTGGAGGCCAGCGACCCCGCGACGCTCGAAGCGGTGCGCGAGGTGGCGTCGTCGATCTCCGGACGGGTCTACGAGGCCGATTCGGAGCGTCGCCGGATGATCCATCTGGCAGGCGTCTTCGCCAACAACTTCTCGAACGCCATGTACACGCTGGGCGAACGGATCGCGGAGCGCGCCGGGCTCGACTTCGACGTGCTGCGCGCCCTGATAACCGAAACGGCGCTCAAGGCCTCGGCGGCGGAGCATCCGCGCGACGTGCAGACCGGACCGGCCGTGCGGGGCGATGCGAATGTCCAGCAGGCCCATCTGGAGATGCTGGCCGGCGACGAGCGGATGCAGCAGATATACAAACTGATTTCAAATACGATATGGGAAACTTCAAAGAGGACATCGTAAGGACCGAAGCCTTCATATTCGATGTGGACGGCGTGCTGACCGACGGCGGGATCATCCCCACCCTCGACGGCGATTTCATCCGCAAGTACAACGCCAAGGACGGCTATGCCATCGCCTACGCCATCCGGATGGGTTACAAGGTGTGCATCATCACCGGCGGACGGGGAGAGAATCTGCGTCACCGGCTGGAGATGCTGCACATCGATGACATGTATCTCGACTGTTCGAACAAGATTGCGGCGCTGGAGGAGTATTGCACGAAATACGGGATCGACCCCCGGAACGTGATCTACATGGGCGACGATATCCCCGACCTGGATTGCATGCGCCGGGTGGGCATTCCGGTCTGTCCGGCCGATTCGGCAGCCGAGGTGCTCGACATCGCCCGTTACGTCTCGGAGTACGACGGCGGACGCGGCTGCGTGCGCGATATCGTGGAGCAGGTGCTGCGTGCCCGGGGCGACTGGGCCAGGGATTCGCAGGGAGTCACCTGCACGCAGTCGGCCGTATCGGCATAGCCGGGGCCGGCTCCTATGCGATCCGGGTCAGCGTCGAGCGGTCTGTCAACTGCATCCGTTCGTAGTCGATGCCCGAGAGCAGCAGCAGCCCGGGACGTTTGCCCGGTTCGACGGAGCCCAGACGGTCGTCGATCCCCAGAGCCGCCGCGCCCGCCGCGGTGGCCCAGCGCAACCGTTCGTCGAGCGGCACTTCGGGCAGCGATTTCAGCTCCTCGAGCGGGGAGAGGCGTTCGTTCGAGGCGAGCGAGTCTGTCCCGACGCAGATATGCAGTCCGTTGCGGCGCAGCAGCTCGACGGGCGGCCGCAATCCGGAGATGTAGCGGTTCGAGCGGGGGCAGAGGCACCAGTGGACCGGCGCCGTGAAGTGGTTCATGATGCGGTCTATATCCTCTTGTTCGGTCATGCAGGCGTGTACCAGGATCACCGGGCGGTTCCGCGGGACGCTCCTCACCAGCCTTTCGGCCGGAGAGCCGTAGTGCAGGAAATCGCAGGACATGCCGCTCCGGCAATACCACTCCCACAGCGGACCTCTCCGCTGGAAAAGCTCCTTTTCGGCCGGACCTTCGAGAAAATGGATGGAGAGCGGGGTATCCCCCTCGCGGCAGACGTCGCGGAACAGTTCGTCCTGCACGGAGTAGACCGAGTGGGGCGTGAGCGAGGTGTGCGGATACGCGAGCAGGGGGCGCTGCCGTTCGGTCGTCCGGGTGCCCAATCCGAATACCTCGGCGAAGGTGCGGTAACGGATCGGGCTGGAGGCCTTGACCGGAAAGGCCTGGTCTCCGTTGGCGATGTCGCCCACGGCCACGACCCCCTCCCGTTGCAGCTCTGCGTCGGCCGCCCCGACGGCCCGACGGCGCTCCTCTTCGGTCGCCCGCCCGCGCACTTCGCCCATCGACCGGGCGAAGGCGGCGAATCCCCCGCCCGGAGGGATGGCGCCCCGCAGATAGGAGAGCTCCAGATGGCAGTGCGCATCGACCAGTCCCGGTATGAGCAGTCCGGCGTGGAACTCCGTGAAGGGCTCCCGGTCGGGCTGCTGCGAGGTCGCGACGCTTCGGATCGTGCCGTCGACGTCGATCTCCACAACGGGGTTGCGCAGCCACCCCTTATCGGTCAGCAGGCCGTGCGAGGCTATCCGGCGCGGCCATTCGGATGAAATCATCGGCGAAGATTCGAATGTCGAGTTGTTTTTCGTAGAGGGTGTCGAGCGCCTGGCCGACCGGGAGGGTATAGGTGATCTCCAGGTTGCGCAGGGTGATGTGCGGACGTTTCCGCTTTCCTTGCTGGGGGCGCCAGAAGTCGAGCACGATCCGGCGCACGGCCGTGTCGGCCTTCAGGGTGCGGTCGAACCCGTCCTCCCGCTTGCGGCGCAGCTGGATGGAGTAGAGCCCCGACTGTTTGCCGGCGGCGGTTTCCATCCAGACCTGTCCCCGCAGGCTCTGGTTCTGGTCGAGCGAGTCGACCTCGTAGCGGGTTCGGATGCGGTACTCGCCCGGACGCACCGAGTCGAGGACGATCCTGAGGCGCGCGGTGTCCTTGAGCGACGTCACCCGGATCGAGGAGTCGCGGCGGATGACCCGCCGCGTGGTCCGCTGCGCGACGTTGTTCACTGTGTCGAGGGCCGCCACGGCCCGGTTCAGAAGTTCTCCTTCGGCTTCGAGCCGGGCGATGGCCAGCTCCACCACGTCGCCCAGCCGGGCGCTCTTGCGCTTCGAGAAGTTGCCGATCGTGTAGCGGACATCTTCGGTGGTGTAGCCGTAGCGCTCGAAGATGGGTTCGTAGACCAGCAGCGAGTCCCGCCGGGCATCCCGGTTCTGCAACAGGCTGTTGGCAAGAAAGGCGTCGTGGAAAATCAGGGCCAGCTCCTCGTCGGAGATGATCGTGTGACGTTTGCATCCCGGCACGAGGGCCGCAATCAGGAGGGCGAACAGAACGAGTCGTTTCATGGCTGTCGGTTGTTTTTGGGGATCATGTTGTAAACGGTGAGACCCGTGACGGCGGCCACCACCAGGGCGAAGGCGCCGAGGACGGCCAGCAGGTCGTTCACCTGAAAAAGGACGGGGTAGCTGCGGGTCACGAGGCTCTCGACCGGTATCTCGACGATGCCGAAGAGCTGTTGGACCAGCGTGACCGTTACACCGGTCACGGTGCCGATGGCGGCGCCGATCGAGCCGATCAATACCCCCTCGCCGATGAAGATGCGGCGGATGAGCCGCGTGTCGGCACCCAGTGCGCGGAGCGTCCGGACATCCTTGCGCTTCTCGATAATGAGCATCGACAAGGCACCGACCATCGAGAAGGAGGCGATGACGAGCACCAGCAGCGAGATGAAGAAGATGCCCCACTTCTCGTAGATCATGATGTCGTAGAAGGTGCGTCGCAGTTCGTAGCGTGTGCGCACCTCGAACTCCCGGCCCACCGCCTGCTCCACCTCCCGCTTTACCGTCTCGATCCGGTCCGGATCGTCGACCCGCAGCAGCAGGGCCGTGGCATCCTCGCCGAAGTCGAAGAGTTCGCGGGCCAGCCGCAGCGAGGTGATGAGGTATTGCTGTTCGGCTTCGCTGTCGAGCTGGAAAACACCCGCCATGTCGACCTCGCGGCGGCTGTAGCCCTCCAGCGGGATCAGGGTCGAGAAGCCGTTGCGGCGCAGGGCGTAGATCTTCAGCGGTTCGCCGACCAGCGAACGCACCCCCAGCGAGTAGGCCAGTGCCTGACCCAGCACCGCCCGGTCGTAGTCGCCCAGTCGGACCTGGTAGTCGCCTGCGGAGATCGCCCCGAGGATGGGCATCACCTCCGGATAGCGGTCGTCCGCGCCGCGCAGCGTGGCTGCCGCCTGATGTCCCCGATACTCCAGCAGGACGTTCTGTTCGACCGTGTAGCTCCATCCCCCGAGGCCGTCGATGCACGCCAGGGCTGCCGTATCGATTCGCTCCGCCGGGAAACGCTCCCCTTCGCGCGGGGTGACGGTCAGATCGGCGTCGAAAGTCGAAGCCATCTGCTTCACCAGCTCCTCGAAGCCGTTGAAGACCGACAGCAGGATGATCATGGCCGCTACGGGCATGGCTACGGCGAAGACGCTCACACCCGAGATGATGTTGATGACCGAGTGCGATTTCTTCGAAAAGAGGTAGCGGCGCGAAAAGAGCAGCGGCAGCATGGCGGCAAGGGGATTACTCCTTGAGTTTCTCCTCGATGTTGCGGATATACTCCAGCGAATCGTCCAGGAAGAACTGGATCTCGGGAACCGTCTTGAGCTGGTTTTTCACGCGGCGGCCCAGTTCGCGGCGCAGGAACCACCCCTTCTCCTCGATGGCGGCGAGCACTTCGGCGCCCCGTTCGAAGGGGAATACGCTCACGTAGATTTTGGCGTAGCCGAAGTCGGGCGATACGCGCACGGCCGTGACGGTTACCATCGTGCCCAGCGTACAGCTCTTGCCGTCGCGCTGGAATATGTCCGCCATGTCGCACTGGATCTGGCGGGCGATTTTCTGTTGTCTGATCGTTTCCATGTTTTTCGTTTTTTCGTTAGTGAGCCTGATAGTTGAACCCCTCGTCGCGTCTTTCCCGTTTGCGGCGGGGGGCTTTCCATACGTCGAAGCCCTCCTTGTTGAAGCGGTAGGCGACGCCTATCGAGAGGGTGATGTTGTCCAGCGGCGAACGCAGCGGAGTGGCCCAGAAGGGGTTTTCGGGGCCGTCCTGGCCGTTGTCGGCGTATTTGTTGCGGTTGCGCAGGATGTCGCCCAGTCCGAAGTAGTAGCGGGCCTTGACGTTGATCTCGAACTGGCGGATCAGGACGGCGAAACCGCCTCCGAAAGCCAGCCCGTAGCCCCAGCGGTTGTCACGGGCGGTCTTGTAGGTGTATTTCCCCTCCCAGTTGTCCAGACCGGCGTCGCGCGCCACCTCGTTCTCGTAAGTGGACGAGAAGCGGTAGGAGAAGGTGGCGGCCGCCTCCAGAAAGATGCGCGCCCGCTGTTTGATATAGATGTGCGGCTGCCAGACCACGGGAACCGAGATGGTGTTGATGCGGCGCGTGTAGTAGAGGTAGTCCTCCTTCAGTTCGGTGACCGAAGCGTAGGGGGCGTAGGAGTAGGCGCTCTGGAGCAGCTCCACGTCCACGCCGAAGCCGCCCACGTAGCGTTGCAGCCCGTAGTGGCGCCATGACAGCCCCGCCGTGTAGAGCCCCCACTGGGTGCGCGTCTCCTGCTTGGGGTAGAACCGGGCCGTTCCCATGCCGTAGCCGGCGTAGACGCCCAGCGTGTGCTGCGCCCGGACCGGGGTGCGGAGGGCCGCCCCGCAGAGGATGATCGTTAGGAGGATGACAAGTCGTTTCATGGTTAAAATCCGTTAGTGGTTCGTCGGGACCCGCTGCCGAAGGCTCCCATGCCCGATCCGAAGGCTCCGCCCATGCCGAAACCTCCCGAAGTGCCGTGGTCGTGTCCGTCGTTCTGCCGTCCGCGGTCGGGGTTCTTGGCCTGCTCTTCGGCCGCCTTTTGCAGCCGCTGCTGCTCGCGCTTGTCGAGCATCTCGATCAGCGTCTCCATCGTCACGGGGGCGAATATGCGATTCATGTCCATCGCCAGTTCGATCTCCCAGTTGGTTTTCGTGGCGAAGGTGTCGTTGCCCTGCTCGTCGACGTAGAGCTCGGCCCGTTCGGGCTCGCGCCGCTCCACCACACTGCCCGTGTCCCACTTGCCGTTGTCGTTGCGGTCCTCGATCAGGCGGAACTTGATCTCGCCCGCCGGAACATAGTTGAACTGCACCGTGCCGCCCCGTACGCCGGTGCGCTCCTGAAGCAGCGAACCGCTGCTGTTGAGCAGCTGGACGATGTAGGCCGATCCGTCGTCGCGCGGGGTGAAGTCGATCTTCACCACGGCGAACTTCTCGGGATCGAGCGTGGTATAATTGCCGCCGATGGAGTCGTTCGAGAAACCGGCCACGTCGGTGATGGCACCCTTCGGGATGTGGAGCTTGTATTTGGAGGCCTCTTTCCAGGGTGCCTCCAGATACCAGCGGCGCAGGTTGGCCGTGTCCCGCCGGAAACGGGGTGCGACGCTCTGCGACGCCCCGTCTGCCTCCTCCAGAATCAGCGAGACGGAGGTGGAGTCGAACCGCACGAGCGGATAGTCGAAATCGATGGCGATATGCTTTTCGGGGTTGACCTCGCCCGAGGCGATCTTGTAGGCGAAGGGGTTCTTCTCCTCGGGGGCGACATACTCCTCGCCCGCCGCTTCGGCCTTTTCACGGGCCCGCTCCTGCTTCTCGCGCTCCTTCTGCTGCTCCTTGGATTCGATGAAGCGCCACGAGAGCTTCAGCTCTTCGGTCACCTCCTGCAACTGATTGATCGAGTCGTGCTTGAAGTAGGTGATCCGGCCGCGGATGGTGTCGGGCAGTTCGGCGGAGGGGAGGTTGAACCAGAGGGCCACGGTGTCGCGCCCCACGGTCTGCGGGTCGTAGATCACCCGGTCGGCGGGGATGCTGTCGAACTCCAGCTTCCGCACGTCGGGATGGGCTGCTCCGAAATAGAGCATCGCCTTGTGTTGCAGCGGACGCTCGCTCTGGGTGAGCGTCTGACGGCGGAACGCCTTGTCGGTGAACATGCGGAAGTAGAGCTGCGGTTCGGCCGTCACATAGTGGCGCACCGAGTCGTACCAGATCGCGAAGTCGGGCAGATCGGCGGGGTTGTAGACCCCCTCGAGGAATCCCACCTGATCGACCGAGGGGTCGTAGAGCTGGTTGTCGTTCTTGTCCTCGATGGCGTAGATGCGGTAGTTCACCGGCTTGAGGTTCTGGGCGAAGAAGATGCCGTTGGTCTCGGCGCGGGCGATGGCCGAGGGCTTGTACTTGAAGAGGGTGGAGTCGTACTCCGCGCGGTGCTCCACCGAGTCGGCGATGAAGAACCAGATGTAGCTCTTCGATACCGAGTCGGCCTTGTAGCTGTCGGCCGTGTAGCCCGAGCAGACCATCGAGTCGATCTCGTCGCCCGTGGAGAAGACGTAGCGCATGGAGTAGAGCGGATTGCCCTCGTTGTTGTCGCGCAGGGCGCTGCCGAAGTTGAGGGCGTAGGTCTGGTTTTCGAGCAGGGTGTCGCGGATCTGGATCACCACCCCCTTGCCGCGGATCGAAAGCTGGGGCTTCTTCTTCATCTGCGGCGAGGTGAAGAACTCCTTCTGCTGATCCTTGAGCTGGACGAACTCGTCGAACTCGACGTAGATCTTCCGGTTCGATCCGGTCAGCGGATAGCGGGTCGTGAAGTTGTCGGGGTCCATGCGCAGGATCACCGGCGGAAGCGTATCCTTCGGCCCGCCCGTCAGGTTGTTGTTGATGCTCGCGCAACGGACCAGAAAGGCGGCGCAGAAGCACCCTGCCAGCAGGAGGCTCGCTACGGCCCGTCCATATTCTAACGTGTTGTATTTCATTGCTTTCATGTCGTTATTCGTCTGTCGGTCCGCCCTTGTCTCCGCCCGTTCCGGGCTCTTCGGGCTGTTCCGGCTCCACGGGTGCGGAGTTCCAGATCTTCCATTCGCCTTCGGTGAAGGGCGAGTCGGTCCGCCAGGGGGTGAAGAGAATCGTGAGCGGTTCGGCGCCCGCGACGTTGGCATAGGGGCGCAGGGCGTAGCTGCGGTTCTGCGAATCGACCGCCACCAGCAGGTAGTCGCCCGGCTGCATGTTCAGAGTCACTACGCCGGCGCTGTCGCCCGAGGCGGAGTATTTCGAGACGGTGCGTTCTCCGGTCACCGTGTTGGTCAGCTGACCGCCCGCGGCGTCGGCGAAGGAGTCGGGCTCCCACTGCGAGGGGTCGTCGACCTGATAGGCGAAGAGGGTCACGCCCCGCAGGGAGGTCGTCTCGCCCCCCTCCTCGCTCTGCACGGAGGGGTTGAGACGGCATACGACGTCCGGAATGTAGAAGTCGTTGAACATCCACCAGGTGCCGTTCTTGAAGGCGTTGCTCTTCTTCCAGGGCTGGAAGACCAGCGACACGTACATCTCGGGCATGTTCTGCGAGAAGCTCTGCATCGTGTAGCCGTAGAGCCGGTTCGTGCGGTCGACGACCACCACCATCAGCAGTTCGGCATCGGTCCGCATAGCCAGCGTGGGGCCGAATCCCTCCAGTTCGTAGGGGGTGCCCGCCGCATAGGGGGTGTCGACCGTCTCGCCGCTCCGCTTGTCGGTCAGCCGGCAGGCCAGGGCATCCTCGTAGGAGGCTACGGTCCACTGCACCGTGTCGGCTACATAGCCGTAGAGCATCACGTCGCTCAATGGCTCCAGTTCGCCGCCCGAAACGGGCTGGTTCCAGGCCTTGAGAATGTAGGCGGTGTCGAACCCGACGTGTTTCGAGCACCCGACGGCCAGCAGACATGCTGCCAGCAGCCCGGTCAGATATTTTCCCATGTATTGCATTTTCAATCTCTTCGTTCGTTTTCTTCGAGCGCCTTCAGCACGTCGCGCATCCGTTCGCCCGTCACCGGGTGGCGGCGTTCGGGCATCAGTTCGCACAGGGGCCGCAGGACAAATTCCCTGCCGCCCAGCCGCGGGTGGGGGATCTCCAGCCGCGGGGTGCAGATCACCTCGTCGTCGTAGAAGAGGATGTCCACGTCGAGCGTCCGAGAGGCATAGCGTTCCCCCGTCGAGGCCTTCTCCAGCCCCTCCTGCACGCGGTCGCGGCCCAGCTCCGCCTCGACGGAGAGCACCGCCTCCAGCAGCTCTTCGGGATGGAGCGGGGTCTCCACCTCCAGCACCTGGTTCCAGAACGACTGCTCCGCCCGAAATCCCCACGGTGCGCTCTCGTAGCAGGCCGAGCTCCGCACGATGCGTCCGATGCGCTCGCCGATGAGCCCGGCGGCCCGCCGGAGCAGGGCCCGGACGTCGCCCCGGTTGCCTCCCGTTATCAATACCGCCTTCGCCATCACTTGAGTCTGTTTATCATCTTGCTGACGCTCAAGGCGAAGTGTGTGAAGACGATGGTCGGATTCCCGTTCTGGGTCAGCTGGGCCATCGCCGTCTCGATCTCCCCGATCAGCGGTTCGATATTGTCGTTGCCGATGAAGGGGGCGAAGTTGCGGCAGAAGGCCGCCTCGTCGCCCCACAGCCCGCTGATCGAGCCCAGTCCGGCGTGGAGCAGGTAGCTCTCGCGCAGCAGGCGCAGGCTGTCGCGCAGAAATCCGCGCTGCTGTTCGCGGGAGAGCTGCGCGGCCTCCTCGGCCCAGCCGATCAGCTCCAGATGCTTGTCGTTGTAGCTCAGCCGCATGAGGGCGCAGAAGAGCCGGAAATTTTCGGTCCGCTGGGCGTCGCCCGTCCCCTCGAGCAGGTGCCGCAGTTCGAGCAGATCGCCTGCGGCCAGCCGCGCCATCGTGCGGGCTTCGGCTTCGGAGCGTCCGGCCCGCTGCGCCTCGGCCGCGAGCGTCTCGGGCTTCAGGCGCGGCACGGCGATCTCCTGCGTGCGCGACAGGATGGTCTTCAGCAGGCGGTCGGGCTGTTCCGAGACCAGCAGGAAAAGGGTCTTGTCCCAGGGCTCCTCCAGAATCTTCAGCAGTTTGTTGGCTGCATCCTCGTTCATCGTCTCGGGGAGCCAGACGATGACGCTCTTGTACTCCGCCTCGAAACTTTTCAGCGTCAGCTTCTCGATCGTGCGGTCGGCCTCTTTGGCCGTGATGACCCCCTTCAGGGTTTTGCCCAGGTCGAGCTCGTCGAACCACGTCTGGGGGGTGAAATAGCCTCCCGTGCGAGCGAAGAGCCTGCGGAATGCGGGCAGGAAATCGTCGCTCAGGACCGTTTCGCCCGACTTCTTGCCCTGCTTGTTCACCGGAAAGATCCAGTGCAGGTCGGGGTGGGCCAGTTCGGCCGTCTGGCGGCAGTTGGGGCAGACGCCGCACGAGTCGCCGTTGCGGCGATCCGTGCAGTTCAGATACTGCACGTAGGCCAGCGCCAGCGGCAGGGCCCCCGTGCCGGCCGCTCCGGTGAAGAGCTGGGCGTGGCTCACGCGGCCCGAATCGATGCTGCGTATCAGGTGCCGCTTCAGCTCCTCCTGTCCCGTAATGTCCTTGAACTGCATAACTCTATCTTCGTTTCAATATCGCTTTCGCCAATCCCCGCACGTCGATCCGCTCGCGCCGGATCAGGTAGCCCAGATACCCGGCCAGCAGGAGGGTGTTGACCGCATAGCGCAGGGCGAGGCTGTCGATGCGGGTCGCGGCCGCCTCGCCTGCGAAGAAGCAGACCAGGGCCAGCGCCGTGAATTCGGCCATCCGTCCCACGGCGTAGGGGACGGGGTAGAGGCGCCGCATGAGGAGGTAGCTGACCGCGACCATCGCCGCCTCGCTGATGAGGCGGGCCCAGGCGGCGCCGTAGTAGCCCCAGCGGGGAACCAGCCAGAGGTTGGCGCCCACGGCGAAGAGCAGTCCCGTGAAGGTGACCCACAGCGCCAGCGAGGTGCGCTCCTCGCGTTTGTACCAGAACGAGAGGTTGAGCCATACGCCGCTCAGGACGTTGGCCCCCAGCACGACGGGCAGGATGAAGATCCCTTCGCGGAAATCGCGCCCCACGATGAGCGAGAAGAGCTCCTTGTAGAGGGCGATGCCCAGAAAGATCACGAGCGAGGCCATCAGGTAGTATTTCATCGCGGCGGCATTCATCTCCACGAACTCCGACTTGCGGTAGTTCGCCAGAAAGAAGGGTTCGGCGGCCAGGCGGTACATCTGGGTGAAGAGCATCATCACCACGGCGATCTTCGTGATGGCGCCGTAGATGCCCAGCTGCGCCATCGCCCCTTCGGGGACGAGGTATTTGATCATCTGCCGGTCCAGAAATTCGTTGGCCGTGCCGGCAATGCCGCTCACGAGCAGCGGCAGGGAGTAGATCATCACGGCCGCGAGCACGGTCCGGTCGATCTTGGGGCGCACGCGGTCGGTGGTCGTCAGCACCGCCAGCAGCGTCACGGCGCTGGCCGCGAGGTTGGCGACGAAGACCCAGCCTACGCCGAGCTCCGTGTCGTAGAGCCCCGCCATGCCGAAGGCGGCCGCCAGCAGGACGTTCACCGTGACATTCAGGGCCTTGAGCATCACGAATATCGTCGGGCGGCCCTGCTCGCGCAGCCGCGAGAAGGGGATGATGGCCCAAACGTCGAAGAGGATTATGAAGGCCACCAGCACCGCGTATTCGGGATGTGCCTCGTAGACCGGTCCCATCCAGCGCGACACGGTGTGGCGGAAAAGAAGGATGAGCCCGAAGAAGAGCAGGGCGGCGTGGAACGTGGCGCCCCAGCAGGCGGCGAACAGGCGGCGTTTCTTCGCCCCGACGTCGCCGCCCCCGGCTTCGGCCTTGGCCGCGAAGCGGAAGTAGCTCGACTCCATGCCCATCGACAGAAGCACCAGTGCGAAGGGGATCAGGGCGTAGACGTCCGTCACGATGCCGTAGGTTTCGGTGCCGAAGATGCGGGTGTAGAAGGGCGTGAGCAGGTAGCTCAGAAACCGCACCGCGATGGTGCTGATTCCGTAGATCGCCGTTTGTTTCGCCAATTTCTCCAGCATGGGTCGAATGTTCTCCGTTATAATCTGACAAAGATAGGAAAACCTTGTGAAAATGCCAAATTTACCGCCCCTTCGGCGGATAAACGAGCGTCCCGGGATGACGGATTATCTCCGGTCCCGGGACGCTCGAGGGCGGCTGTCCGCTACTTCAGCACGAATTTCGCCTGAACGCTGTAGGTCAGCTTGACGGTCTTGAAGTCCAGCGGCTCCTCGGCGGCCGACTCTTCGGCCGCGGCGTCCGCCATGACGCCTTTGGCGCGGAAGACCATCGAGTTGTTGTAGAAGGCCGGCATCACGTCGTTGTTGTAGTCCACGATGTTGAAGCACTTGCCGACCTGCTGTCCGATGGCGCCGGCCAGCTCCTCGGCGCAGGTGCGGGCGTCGACGATGGCCGCCTTGCGCACCTCCTGCTTCAGGCTCTCCAGATCGGAGCGGCCCACCTTCACCAGCGATACGTCCGAGATGCCCAGGTCGGAGAGGGCCTGCCAGGCCGCCGACAGCTGGGCGGCCGAGGTGAGCTTGAGCTGGTATTTGGCCGAAGCCAGCGCGGTGTTCTTCTTGAAGAAGGTGCTCGATACGTTCGACACGGTGAGCTGGCGGTCGGTGGCGATGCCCAGCTTCTTGAGGGCGGCGATCATGTCGCGCTGCTGGCTCTCGACCGAGATTTTCCCTTTCGAGTCGCGTTCGTTGATGACGATCTGCAGGTAGAACTCATCGGGCGTCACCTCCTTTTCGGCGCGGCCGTTCACCTGAATGTAACTGGGATACACCTCCGGTTGCTC
The DNA here is from genome assembly GCA_910577475.1 of uncultured Alistipes sp. Taxonomy (GTDB): domain Bacteria; phylum Bacteroidota; class Bacteroidia; order Bacteroidales; family Rikenellaceae; genus Alistipes. Next base: position 100,217 of record CAJTLJ010000002.1, on the reverse strand, counting down.
CTGCGCGGCGGCGGGGAGGATGAAGAGCGCGGCGAGCGCTGCCAAAAACAGCTTTTTCATAGTTATTCTCTTTTTTGTGATACGTTGATTCCGTTGCGTTAACTGCAAATCGAACGCCGAACCGGTGCTTTTTATTTTCCGAAACCGAACTTTTTTCGCTCGCGCTTGTTCATCTCGCGGGTCAGCAGGCCGTTGTCGACGTGCGGCGCACAGGTATCGCCGGCAGCGAGCTTCGTATCGCCCGACGCGGTGGCGAACCGCGGCGCGAGGTAGACGAGGGGGAAGCGATGTTCCTCCGTGGAGTTCTCGGAGCTGCGGTAGAAGATGCCGAAGGTGAGGAAATAACGCTTCCCGTCGAACGACGACGCCAGCCCCAGCGGCGTGAAGGGGTAGACCATCTCCCCGGCCTCGACCCGTATATCTTCGACCGATCCGTAGCGGGCGACCGTGCCGTCCGCATGTTCGACGAGAATCATCGACTGGTCGCGCGTGTAGGTGAGTTCGGAGCGCTTCTCCGGATTTTTGGGCAGCTGTACCTCGACCACCCGGCCCTTGCGGGCGGCGTAGACCGTATCGCCCGGAGCGAGGGCGAAGCGGTAGCCGTGCGGTTCGACCGGTTTGCTCCTCTTGTCCGGGCCCTGCAGCAGCCGGGTATCGGAAACGGTCCGGCCGACCTTTGCCTTGCAGGCGGCGGAGAAGGGAAGCCGGTAGAGAAACTCCCGGTCGACTTTCGGATCGACGGCGTGGTCGTAGACCCGATAAGAGTAGGCATATCGGACGTACTGCCGGTCGTTGGTGGGACGGAGGGTCAGCAGGGGGCCGCTTTGGTGCACCTCGATCCGTTCGGTCGGCGAAACGTTGTCGCAGTTCTCCAGTTGGCTGAACTGAATCACGACGGTCTGGATGCCGGGATACTCCTTTTCGGCGGAGATCACGGCGCTCTTGTCGTCGCGGTACTCGGAGCTCAGTTTCGTGCGGCTGTACTCCTGTGCGGCGACGGGAAGTCCGCAGCAGATCCCGCAAAGAAGCAGAAGAAGGGTTCGTTTCATGCTGTAGGGGTTATTTTTCGTAAAGATAGGAATTTTTTCTATCTTTGAAAACCCGAACGAAACAAAAAACTTATGAAAAAAGGGATACTGACGGTCCTGACGGCCGTATTTGCGAGCCTCGCCGCCGTGGCGGACGAAGGCATGTGGCTGCCGAGCCTGATCGGCGAGCGAATCAAGGATATGCGGAGCAAGGGTTTCCGCCTGACGGCCGAGGATATCTATTCGGTCAACAAGGCCTCGATGAAGGATGCCGTGGTGCTCTTCGGCCGCGGCTGCACGGGCGAGATCGTCTCGGCCGAAGGGCTGCTGCTGACCAACCACCACTGCGGTTACGGTGCCATTCAGAGCCACTCGACCCTCGACCACGACTACCTCACCTACGGCTTTTGGGCCCGCTCGCGCGACGAGGAGCTGCCCAACGAACGGCTGACGGTGCGGATTCTGGTGCGCATGGAGGATGTGACCGACCGCATCGCGGCCGGAGCGGACAAACTGAAGCTGATTCAGGCTGCCCGGGCGGAGGGCCCCGGCTACGATGCCTCCGTAGAGGAGATGTACTACGGCAACCAGTCGTTCCTGTTCGTCTACCAGGAGTTCTCCGACGTGCGGCTGGTGGGTGCGCCCCCGTCGTCGATCGGCAAGTTCGGCGGCGATACGGACAACTGGATCTGGCCCCGCCATACGGGCGACTTCTCCGTCTTCCGGATCTATGCCGGCCGCGACAACAACCCCGCCGCCTACTCCCCCGACAACGTTCCCTACCGGCCCAGGCGCCACTTCGCGATCTCGACCCGCGGGGTGAAGGAGGGCGATTTCACCATGATCTACGGATTTCCCGGCTCGACCCAGCAGTATATCCTCTCGGATGCGGTCGACTACGTGCAGAACCTCTCCGATCCGATGAAGATCGACCTGCGCACCCGCCGGCTCGACATCATCTCGGCTGCGCAGGAGGCCGATCCGAAGGTGCGCATCCAGTACGCCGCCAAGCATGCCGGCATCGCCAACGCCTGGAAGAAGTGGCAGGGCGAGGTGGCCGGACTGAAGCGGATGAACACCCTCGCCGCGAAACGGGACTACGAACGGCGTTTCGCGGAGTGGGCGGCCGACAAACCGGAGTACGCCGGTCTGCTCGACTCCATGCGGGCCGCCTACGCCCGCGGCCGGGAGCCCTATTTCCATCAGGAGCTGCTCTCCGAGAGCATCCGTTCGCTCGAACTCTATCCGCTCGTGAGGCACGGCGTGTTGTCGAGCAGCTGGAGGCGGGGTGAAGACGATGCGATCGCTGAGCAGAGGCGGATCAAGCGGGCCGCCTTTCTGAAGGATTACGATCCGGCGGTCGACCGTGCCCTCGTCAAGAGTGCCCTGCGCGGCTTCGCCGACTACTGTCCGGAGGGTTTCTCCGCCGAGGCGCAGGCCGAGATCGACCGGCACGGAGGCATGGACGCCTATGCGGATTACGTTTTCGACCATACTCGGATGCTGCTCCCGCAGGAGGAGATCGAACGGCTCGACTCGGCGGCGGTCGTATCCGACCCCATCTATCGGTTCGTCGTGCTCTTCGACGGCAAGCGAGCCCCCGAATACTATCGCCGCAACCTGAGCAATATTTCCGATATCGAGCGCTGGTACCGGCCCTATCTGCGGGCTTTGCGGGCGTTCGACCCCGACCGCGCCTTCTTCCCCGATGCCAACCTCACCCTGCGGGTGGCCTACGGCACGGTGGCCGGCTACGAGTATGCCGACGGCGAGTATCACACGCCGCAGACCACCCTCGACGGCATTATCGCCAAGGACAACCCCGAGATTTACGACTACGACATCCCGCAGCGGCTGCGCGACCTCTACGCTTCGAAGGAGTACGGCCGCTGGGGCGTGGAGATCGACGGCCGCCGCACGGTGCCCGTCTGCTTCCTGGCCTCGAACCAGACCACGGGCGGCAACTCCGGCTCGCCCGTGCTGAACGGCCGCGGCGAACTGATCGGCATCAATTTCGACCGCACGTGGCGTTCGACGATGAGCGACATCGCCTTCGATCCCACGATCTGCCGCAATATCGCCGTGGATATCCGCTACGTGCTCTTCGTGATCGACAAGGTGGGCGGAGCCGGCTATCTGATCGACGAGATGGAGGTGCGGTAGCCGTAACGAATGTCCGGCCGGCTTGAGACGGGGTAGCCCGGATTATACCGGAGGGGGCGTGCGGATTCCGCACGCCCCCTCCGGTTTGAGAGACCGTCCCTATTCCGTGATTTCGACCTTCTCGGCCGGGATCCAGTCGGTTTCGTACTTGTCCGGATTGCAGGCGGCCGCGAAGATGTTTTCGACGGTATATTCGGCCGCCTCCTCGTCGGTGAGCTGGCGTCCGCCCATCTCGCGCTGCGCCAGCCGGTCGGCCGCCGCTCCGTTGCCCGAGCAGCGGTATTCGGCGAAGAGAGCCGCCTCGACCCCTTCGGACATCCGGCGCCAGCCGGCTGCGGCGAGGGCGGCGGGTTCGTTGCAGCGGATGAAGACCACCTTGGCTCCCGCTTTCCAGGGGCGGCCCAGGTGGAAGGTCTTGAACTCCTTGCCGGTGAAGTCGGCCCCCTCGACATGGGTCATGGAGCAGTTCCTGAAGACGAATCCGAACCGGCTCTTCGAGTGGTCGGCGGCGGCCGTCAGCACGCTTTCGTTGCGGTTGCAGTGCAGCTGGCAGTTCTCGCAGAGCAGAACGGCGTCGCCGAAGATGAAGTCCACGTTGCCCTCGATGTAGCAATCCTTGCAGTAGACGCGGCCGTTGCTCTTCGCGTAGAAGGTGTCCTGATAGCCGACGAGGCGACAGTTGTAGAAGACGGCGCGGTCGCTGTAGGCTCCGACGGCCACGGCCTGATCCCCCTGACCGGTGATGTTCTTGTGCGTATTCTCGATGGTGAGGTTCACGGCCATGAAGTCGGTGGAGCTGATGGTCAGCGAGGCGCTGTTCTGGGTGCCCAGCTCCTGCCCGTTGGGGCCGATGGTGCCGGCGCTGTCGTCCCAGCTGAGGATGGTCGTCGCGGCATCCTCGCCCACCAGAACGGTGTTGCGGTGGTTGCGGACCGTGATCTTCTCCCGGTAAGTTCCGGCCTTGATGTAGACGATGTGGGGTTTGCCGTTGTTGGGCAGGGCGTCGATGGCTGCCTGCACGGTGGTGTAGTCCCCCGTGCCGTCCTGGGCCACCAGCAGCTCCCATTCGACGACGGGCGGTTCGGGCTCGCCGGGGCCCTTGTCTCCGGGGGTCTGGTCCGAACCCTGGTCGGGGTTCAGAGGGATGACGGGTTCGTCGTTCGAGGAGCACGAGCCCAAGATCGTCGCGGCTGCCAGCAGGGGCAGTGTCAGTTTGCAGATTGCGTGTTTCATAAAGGTTTAAGCGGTTTGTGTCGTTTTTGAAGGTCAAAATTAGCTCATAGGGCCGCTGGGAAGTCGGAATTTTTATCCGAAGAATCGGAAAAATTGGCGATAGACCCCCTCGAAAGCGCTTTTTGGGGCATATCCTTTGAAAGACGAAAAATATATCTTATATTTGTTGTCTTTTAACGGAGGTATTTATGGAGACGAAATTCAGCTTCAACTACACGCGTTACGATTCGATGGACGAGATGTCCGCCGCCGATCGCGAACTGGTGACCGAGGCCGTGAAAGCGACCCGGAATGCCCAGGCTCCCTACTCTCGCTTTCGGGTGGGGGCTGCCGCCCGTCTGCGCAGCGGACGGATTCTGCACGGAAGCAATATCGAGAGCGAGGTCTATCCCGCCGGTCTGTGCGCCGAGCGCACCCTGCTCTTCCATCATGCGGCCAACCACGCCGGCGATCCCGTCGAGACGCTGGCCATCGCCTCCGATCCCGATCAGCGTGAGTGCTATCCCTGCGGCCAGTGCCGTCAGGTGATGGTCGACTCCGAGCGTCGGCAGGGCTCGCCCATGCGGGTCATCATGTACGGCGGCGGCACCGCATCGGCGGTCGACTCGGCCGAGCGGCTGCTCCCCTTTACCTTTATTCTGTAAACATGTTTTCACCGGACGACATACTCTACGAGGACAACCATCTGCTGGTAGTCAACAAGCACGCCGGCGATCTGGTACAGCCCGACCCTTCGGGGGAGCCGGCGCTCGAGGACCGGATCAAGGCCTACATCAAGACGCGCGACGGAAAACCCGGCGCGGTCTTTCTGGGGGTGGTACACCGCATCGACCGTCCGGTGAGCGGTGCGGTTCTCTTCGCCAAGACCTCGAAGGCGCTGACGCGCCTGAACGAGATGATCCGCACGGGCGAGATCCGCAAAATCTACTGGGCCGTCACCGAGCAGCGCCCCGATCCCGAACAGGGGGAGTTGAACCACTATATCCTGCGCGACGGAAAGAGCAACCGCTCGCGTGCCTGCGACGCTCCGAAGCCCGAGGCCAAGGCGGCGCGGCTGCGCTACCGCACGGCGGCCGCATCGGCCCGCTACACGCTGGTGGAGGTGGAGCTCCTGACGGGGCGGCACCACCAGATCCGTGCCCAGCTCTCCAAGATCGGCTGCCCGATCAAGGGCGACCTGAAATACGGAGCCAAGCGCTCGAACCCCGACGGCGGCATCTCGCTCCATTCGCGCTCGATGACCTTTCTGCATCCCGTGCGCCGGGAGCCCCTGACCGTCACGGCTCCCGTTCCCGAGGGGGACAATCTGTGGGACTTCTTCGCCGGCGCGGCCCGTTAACCCCACCCATTCACCATGAGAGCACTGATTCAGCGAGTACGGCAGGCTGCCGTCCGGATCGACGGCCGGGTAAAGTCATCCATTGCAGGAGGCCTGCTGGTCTTCGTGGGGGTGGAGGCGGCCGACGGCGAGGAGGACATCGCCTGGCTGACGGGGAAGATCGCCCGCCTGCGCATCTTCGACGACGAGTGCGGGGTGATGAACCTCGATGTGAAACAGACCGCCGGCGAGGTGCTGGTCGTAAGCCAGTTCACCCTTCAGGCTTCGGTCCGCAAGGGCAACCGTCCCTCCTACGTGAAAGCGGCGCCCGAGGCGGTGTCGCGTCCGCTCTACGAGCGGTTCGTGGCCGTGCTGTCCGGGGAGTTGGGGCGCGAGGTTCTTACGGGCGAGTTCGGGGCCGACATGGCCGTCGAGCTCTGCAACGACGGGCCCGTCACCATCTGGATGGATTCGAAAAACAGAGAATAACAGTATAAAACAAAAAACAACGAAAAATGAAGAAATTGTGGTTATTTTTCGCCCTTCTGCCGCTGGCGGTTTTCAGCGGCTGCTCCGAGTCCGAACCGAACTCCGGAGAGCAGGAAGAACCCGGAATGAAGGATCCGGTGCTGCAAATCGTGCGCGGCGAGTCGTTCAACCTCTCCTATGAGGAGCAGGATTTGAGCATCGTGTTCCGAGTCGAGAATCCGATCGGCAACGGTACGGCGCGTCTGACCGAAATTCCCGACTGGATCCACCCTTACGAGGGCGACGATACCAGCATCTCGTTCATGGTGGATGAGAACGAAGGCGGCGAGCGCCGTGCCGACATGCACCTGACCTATCCCCGGGCCGAAGCGCTCACGGTGACCGTGCTGCAGGCAGCGGCCGGAAACGACCGGCCCGATCCCGAAAAGCCCGTCCTGCGCATCACGCGCGGCGCCTCGTTCGACCTTTCGGCCGCTGAGAACGACTGCACGGTGAGCTATACGGTGGACAATCCGACCGAGGGCGCTTCGGTAACCGTAACGGTGGCCGACGACTCCCGGGAGTGGATGCGCCCCTACGAGCAGGACGACACCGGATTCTCGTTCACGGTCTTCGCCAACGAAGGGGAAGCCCGCAAGGGTTCGATTACGCTGAGCTATCCCGGCGCCGAGCCGCAGCGCGTGACCGTCGATCAGGCCGCGGCCTCCGAGAAGCCGGTGGTGAAGCCCTCGTTCAGCAGCTTCTCCGCCACGGGCGTCACGGCTTCGGGTGCGACCCTGAACTGCTCGTTCTCCTATACGGGCGACGAGACGATCTCCGAAGCGGGCTTCTGCTACCGGGCGGGATCGGCTGCCGAGCAGAGCCGGACCGTGACGGCTGCGCCGGGCGCCAAGTCGGTGGCCCTGACCGGCCTTGCGGCATCCACGACCTACACCTGGTATTTCTATGCCGAAATCGGCGGCGAGCTCTACACCTCGACCGTGCAGAGCTTCACCACTTCGGCGGCGACCGTAGACCCTGCCCCCGGCGACGTATGGCGCACGGGCTGGGCCGAACTGCCCACCGAGGACAAGGACAACTCCGATTATTACTACGCTCACCACTACTGCCCCGACTTCAAGGCGGGCAGCTATCAGGCCCGCAACTACACGGTCTGCTTCAGCGCCGAGCACCACTGTCCGGTGTGGGTGGCGGCTCCGCGTCACAAGTGTTACAACGGCAGCGCCGACCGCACGGACGCCTACGGAAAGGACCCCCAGATTCCGTCGAACCTCCAGTACAACAGCAAATCGACGGGCGGCGGATGCAACAAGGGGCACATGCTGGGTTCGGCCGAGCGCACCCGCTCGACGGCGATCAACCGTCAGGTCTTCTACTACACCAACATCGCTCCGCAGTACAGTTCGGGCTTCAACACGGGCGGCGGCGGTTGGAACACGCTGGAGGACTGGATCGACGGCAAGGTGTGCGCCGATACGACCTATCTGGTGATCGGAACCTATTTCGAGCGCTACACCGACGGCTACGGCAAGTCCGCCTCGCCCAAGAAGATCTCGTTCGGCGGCCGCAGCGACGTGTCGTGCCCCACGATGTTCTACATCGCCGCCCTCCGGACGAAGCGGGGCAATACGGGCAAGTCCGTTCTCAACTGCTCGAAGGACGAACTGATGTGCGCCGCCTTCGTGCGTGCCCACACCAACGAGCTGAAGGGGCAGAAGGTATCCTCGCGCGAGATGATGTCCATCGCCGATCTGGAACGCCTTACGGGCCACAAGTTCTTCGTCAACGTGCCCAATGCTCCCAAAGAGAGCTTCACGGCTTCGGAGTGGGGGTTGTAGCCTGACGAGGTGAAGCCCTACCGCTCATATTCCGACTATCTCCGACGCCTGCTGGGCGGCCGGGTGCAGAAGCTCTCGGTGGATGCCGGATTCGACTGCCCCAACCGAGACGGAACGCTCGGTCGGGGCGGTTGCTCGTTCTGCATCAACGGAGCCTTCACGCCGTCGTATTGCACGCCTCGCAAGTCGATCACCCGACAGTTGGACGAGGGGATCGCGTTCCACGAACGGCGCTATCGCTCGGCTGAGGGCCGCTATCTGGCCTATTTTCAGGCCTACAGCAACACCTACGGACCGCTGGAGCGGCTGAAGGCCTGCTACGAGGAGGCCCTCGGCCATCCGGGCGTGGAGGGGCTGGTGATCGGTACGCGGCCCGACTGCGTGGACGACGAAAAGCTGGACTATCTGGCCCGGCTGGCCGAACATCATTACGTGGCGGTGGAGTACGGCGTGGAGTCCACGTCGGACGAGACCCTGCGGGCCGTGAACCGCGGACATGACTTCGCGACGGCCGCACGGGCCATCGAGGCCACGCACCTTAGGGGCATACATACCGGTGCCCACTTCATCCTGGGGTTTCCGGGCGAGGAGGAGGATTTCCTGATCGCCCAGACCGACCGCATCAATGCCCTCGCGCTCGACACGGTGAAGTTCCACCAGCTGCAGATTTTCCGCGGAACGCCGATGGCCGACCAGTGGGATGCCGACCCGGCGCGGTTCCGGTTCCGCACGCTCGACGAGTACCTCGACCTCATGGTCGAGATTCTGCGCCGGCTGCGGCCCGATCTGGTGGTCGAGCGCTTCGCGAGCGAGGCCCCGCCCCGCTACCACTACGGTCCGAACTGGGGACTGATCCGCAACGAGACCCTCTGGCAGCGGCTCGAAAAAAGATTGCAGGAAAAAAATGCCTGTCAAGGAGATTTTTTTCATACATTTGTAACGTGTTAAACCCCGATAATCTCTCCGCTGTTTATGAATGCTTTTTTCAAGGTATTTAAGGAGTACGGCCTCATGTCGCTCGGCATGCTCCTCTATTCGTTCGGCTGGATCGGCTGTATCCTACCGGTAGACGGTACGGGCGGCGGCGCCGCCGGTCTCTCGCTGGTGCTCTGCAACGCCATGCAGGAGCTCTTCGGCATCCCGGTCCAGATCGGTACGATGGTCTTTATCATCAACGCCATCCTGCTGCTGATCGCCGGTTTTATCGTGGGCTGGAACTTCGGCATCAAGACCATCTTCTCGGTGGCGGTGCTCTCGGTGGCGATGAACTTCTGGCAGACGGTGCTCCCGGGGGGCGACTTCCTGCATCTGGAGCGTCTGCTGGCCGTCATCCTGGGCGGTATTCTGGCCGGCCTGGGCATCGCCCTCTGCTTCTCGCAGGGCGGATCGACCGGCGGAACCGACATCGTGGCGATGATTATCAACCGCTACCGCACGATCAGCTACGGCAAGATCCTGATCTATTCGGATTTCGTCATCATCGGCTCGTCGATGCTGGTGGGCTATCAGATCGACACGGTGATCTACGGCTACGTCATGACCGCCGTGGTCGGCTATACGGTCGACATGATCATGGCCGGCAATCAGCAGTCGAGCCAGGTCTTCATCTTCACGCACGACTACGAGAAGATGGCCGGCGCCATCATCGAGAGCGCCCATCGCGGCGTGACGCTGCTCGATTCGGTGGGCGGCTACTCGCACGAAAAGTCGAAGGTGGTGCTGGTGGTGTGCCGCAAGCGCGAAACGTCGACCATCCTCAAGCTGGCGCAGTCGGTCGACCCCGAGGCCTTTATCTCCGTAGGTTCGGTGATGGGGGTCTACGGCAAGGGTTTCAACGCCCTGAACAAGATCTGATCCTTCGGGCCGCGCCCCCGGGGCGGTCCCTCTGAAAATCGCGGGTCGTGAGCTCGTTCGCCGATATTCTTCTGCCGCTGGCGCAACCCCTCTACACGTTCGCCGTGCCCGAAGGGATGGCCCTGAGCGAGGGGATGGCCGTCGCCGTGCCGTTCGGCCGGGGCGGCGGCAAGTACTATACGGGCATCGTGTGGCGTCTGCACGACCGCGCGCCCGCCGTCCGCCACGTCAAAAGCATCGGCAAGATTCTTTACGACGGCCGTCTGCTGGTCGGGGAGCCCCAGCGGCTCCTCTGGGAGTGGGTGGCCGATTATTACATGTGCACCCCGGGCGAGGTGATGCGGGTGGCGCTGCCCTCGCTGATGAAACCCTCCGCACGGGGCGCCGCCGGATTCGAAGAGCGGGAGTACCGTCCCCGCACGGAGCGCTATCTGATTCCGGACGAGACGCTCGCGGACGAGGGGCGGCTCGACGAGCTCTTCGAGGGGCTCGCCCGGCGGGCTCCGAAGCAGTACGACGCCCTGCTGGAGATTGTCGCCGCCCGCGAAGAGCACGGCTGTCGTGCCGTGCCCCGGCGGCTGGTCGGGGCCGAGATGCCGCTGCTGCATGCGCTGGAGCGAAAGGGGATCATCCGCATCGAGGAGCGCGAGCGGAGTGCGGAGCCCTCCGGTCCGGCTGCCTTTCAGACCCCGCTGCTGACCTCCGCCCAGCAGACAGCGCTATCGGAGATCCGGCGGCAGTTCGGGAGCCGCCCCGCGGTGCTGCTGCACGGCATCACCGGCTCCGGAAAGACCGAAATTTACATCCATCTGATTGCCGAGACGCTGGCAGCGGGCGACGACGTGCTGATGCTGGTGCCCGAAATCGCCCTCACGACCCAGCTCGTCGAGCGGTTGGAGCGCATCTTCGGCAGCCGCGTCACGCCCTACCATTCGAAACTGACCGACGTGCGGCGCACGGAGACCTACCTGGCCCTGAGCCGGTCGGAGGGGGGCGAGTTCGTCGTGGGGGCCCGGTCGGCCCTCTTTCTGCCCCTGAAACGGCTGAAACTGATCGTCGTGGACGAGGAGCACGACGCCAGTTACAAGCAGGCCGATCCGGCTCCCCGCTACAACGCCCGCGACTGTGCCGTGGCCGCCACCCGGCTGATCGGATGCCGCACCCTGCTGGGCAGCGCCACCCCGTCGCTGGAGAGCTGGACCAACGCCCGCTTCGGCAAGTACGGTCTGGCGATCCTCGCGGAGCGTTACGGCGATGCCCGGCCGCCCCGCATTGTGATCTCGGACACCCTGCGGGCCGTGAAGCGCGGCGAACGCCGCAGCCACTTCAACCACCTGCTGCTGGAGAAGATCGGCGGGGCGTTGTCCCGCGGCGAGCAGGTCATTCTGTTTCAGAACCGGCGCGGATTCTCCCCCTTCGTCACCTGCCCCTCCTGCGGATGGACCGCACGGTGTCCCCATTGCAATGTCTCCCTTACCTATCACAAGGGGGCCGAACGGCTCGTCTGCCACTACTGCGGCCATGCGGAGCCGATGCGCTTCGACTGCCCCGAGTGCGGGGGCGGCGGGGTCGTGCCCGCCGGATTCGGCACCGAGAAGGTGGAGGAGGAGATCGGACGGCTCTTTCCCGGGGCGCGCTGCCTGCGCATGGACCGCGACAGCATCCAGTCGCAGAGCGCTTTCCGGCGCACGGTGAACGCCTTCGAGCAGGGCGAGGCCGATATTCTGATCGGCACGCAGATGGTAACCAAGGGGTTCGACTTCGGCCGGGTGTCGCTGGTGGGGATTCTCAATGCCGACAATCTGCTCTACAACCCCGATTTCCGGGCTTCGGAGCGGGCTTTCCAACTGATGACGCAGGTGGCGGGGCGTGCCGGGCGCCGCTCGGCGGCGGGCGAGGTGGTTATTCAGACCTCCGATCCGGACCACCCCGTGATCCGTCAGGTTGCGGCGGGCGATTACGAGGCGATGGCTCTGCACCAGCTCGCCGAGCGCGAGGCGTTCGCCTATCCGCCCTATGCGCATGTCATTCGGATCTCGTTGCGGCATCGCGACCGCGAGTTGCTGCGCGAGGCGGTGCTTGCGCTGGCCGGCCGGCTTCGGGAGCGGTTCGGACGCCGGGTGCTGGGGCCCGTGGCCCCGCCGGTCGACCGGGTGCGGGAGGAGTACCGGGTCGATCTGATCCTCAAGATCGAGAGCAGCGCCTCCATGCGCCGCGCCCGGGAGCTGTTGCGCGGGATGACCGGCGAACTGCTGCGCGATGCACGCTATAAAACGCTGATATTGAACTGCGATGTCGATCCTCAGTGACCTCTGGGGCGACCTGCGGGCGCTCTTCTTTCCACTGCAGTGTCCGGTGTGCGGCCGTCCGCTGGGCGACGGCATGCGGACCGTCTGCACCCGCTGCCGTATCGAGGCGCCTCTGACGGAGTACTGGCGGCAGTTCGACAATCCGCTCGTCCGCTCTTTCTGGGGATTGCTGCCCGTAATGCACGCTTCAGCCCTGCTCTTCTTTTCGGGCGGAGGTGGCTGGCGACGGCTGATCCACGACTTCAAGTATCGGGGCAACTGGCGGCTCGCCCGCGAAATGGGGATCTGGTACGGTGCCGAGCTGGCCGAGTGCGACTGGTACCGTGCGGTGGACGTGGTGGTTCCCGTCCCGCTCCACTGGCGGAAACGGCTGCGGCGGGGGTACAATCAGTCGGAGTATCTGGCCGAGGGAATCGCCGCGGCGCTGGGCTGCGAGGTGGACCGGCGGAGCGTGAGCCGTCGGCGCAACAACTCCAGTCAGACCCGGCATTCGCACGAGGAGCGTTGGGAGAACGTCGCGGATCTCTTCCGGGTGCGTCGGCCCGAGCGGCTGCGGGGACGTCATATCCTGCTGGTCGACGACGTGCTGACTACCCGTGCCACGATGGTCTCGTGCGGCGAAGCCATTCTGCGCGCCGTGCCCGACTGCCGGATCAGCGTAGCCGTCCTGGCCGCCTCGAAGCGCCATCTCGTCCATCCGTAGGGCATCGGGACGCTCCGTGGATGCGCGCCGCACACCGTTCGGAAGCCGCGCGGCCTTTCTCTCCTGGACAAAACGCGGGTGCCGTGCGGACGGAAATCCGTTATTTCGTATTTTTTCGGCGGGGGCTTTTGAAATCTCGGTCCGTTTGTCTAATTTTGAAGCGAAAACCGAATATACATGGCAAGAGAATACGATAACTCCACCCCCCGGACCCGTAACCGCACCACCTACGAAGCGATGATCGATCCGGGCGGGACGGTGCCGCCCCAGGCCGTCGAGCTGGAGGAGGCGGTGCTGGGCGCCCTGATGCTGGAGCGGGACAGCATCATCACCGTGCAGGAGTTCCTGCAGGCGGACTCCTTCTACAAGCCCGAGCACCGGACCATCTACGCGGCGATCAACGAGCTGTCGGCCGAGCTGAAGCCCATCGATCTCTATACGGTCACCGAACGCCTGAAGGTGCAGAAGAAGCTGGCCGAGGTGGGCGGTGCGGCCTATCTGGCCCAGCTGACCCAGAAGGTCGGTTCGGCGGCCAACGTGGAGTTCCATGCCAAAATCATTGCCCAGAAATACGTGCAGCGCGAGCTGATCCGTTCGGCGACCGAGATCCAGCGTCGCTCCTACGACGAGTCGACCGACGTGACGGAGCTGATCGGCTTCGCCGAGGGCGAGATCTTCAAGGTGGCCGAGGGCCACGTGAAGCGCTCGGTGCAGTCGGCGCACGACATTTTGGCCCGTGCCCTCACGCAGATCGAGGAGGCGTCGAAAAACACCAGCTCGATCAACGGCGTGCCGTCGGGATTCACGGCCATCGACAAGGTGACCCTCGGCTGGCAGTTGAGCGACCTGGTCATCATCGCGGCCCGTCCTTCGATGGGTAAGACGGCGTTCGTGCTCTCGATGGCCCGCAACATCGCCGTCGACCACGAGCGCGGCGTGGGATTCTTCTCGCTCGAGATGTCCTCCGTGCAGCTGATGATGCGTCTGATTATCGCCGAAACGGGGTTGAGCGGCTCCGACGTCAAGAGTGGCCGCCTCACGCCCGAGCAGTGGCGCCACCTGGAGGCGGCGACCAAGCCGCTGGGAAATGCCCCGCTCTATATCGACGATACGCCCGCCCTGTCGGTCTTCGAGTTCCGCTCGAAAGCGCGGCGGCTGAAGATGCACAACAACATCGAGATCATCATCATCGACTACCTGCAACTCATGACCGGCGGCGCCTCGTCCAACAACGGAAACCGCGAGCAGGAGGTGGCCTTCATCTCGCGAACGCTGAAGGCGATCGCCAAGGAACTGAACGTGCCGATTCTGGCGTTGTCGCAGCTGAACCGTTCGACGGAGCTGCGCGGCGGCTCGAAGCGTCCGCAGCTGAGCGACCTGCGCGAGTCGGGGGCCATCGAGCAGGATGCCGATATCGTGGCCTTCATCCACCGTCCGGAGTACTACGGCATCAACACCACCGAGGACGGGCAGCCCACGGCGGGCATGGCCGAGATCATCCTTGCCAAGCACCGTAACGGTGCCGTGTGCGACGTGAACCTCCGCTTCCTGAAGGATCAGGCCCGTTTCGCCGATGTGGACGACGCGGGAGCGATGCCGATGCAGACCGCTCCGGCGCAGCAGCAGTACGAAGACTTCTCCAGCGAGTCGAACAATGCGCTGGGATCGATGGTGAACAATGAGTTCGATCCCGGACGCCCCGTAACGACCTCCCCCGTGAAGCTGGACGAGGAGGCACCTTTTTAAGTAACCGCCGGAGGCGAACCCTCCGCCCGAACAGGTAAGAAAATGTTTGTCAGAACCTATGCCGGAGCCATCGTCGGAATCGACGCCGTGCGGGTGACCGTGGAGGTCAACCTCGCAGGGAGCGGCATGGGGCTCTTTCTGGTGGGGCTGCCCGACAGCGCTGTCAAGGAGAGCGAGGAGCGGATCCGGGCCGCGTTCGAGAACTGCGGCCGCCGCATGTCCGGCCGGAAGACCGTCGTCAACCTGGCTCCTGCCGATCTGCGCAAGGAGGGTGCGGCGTTCGATCTGCCGATTGCCGTCGGCATGCTGGCGGCGATGGAGCAGGTCGAAAACGACCGGTTGGAGGAGTCGCTGTTTCTGGGCGAGCTGTCGCTCGACGGCACCCTGCGCCCCGTGAAGGGGGTGCTGCCCATCGTCGCCAAGGCGCGCGAAACGGGACTGAAACGGGTGGTCGTACCGCAGGAGAACGGCGAAGAGGCCGCCGTGATCGACGGAATCGAGGTCTTGGCGGCGAACCATTTGCAGGAGGTGATCGAGTGGCTGAACGGCGAACGGGAGCTCGACTCCGTGGAGCCTGCGGCGGAGGGAGAGCTCCCGGGAGACGATCCGTATGCCGAGGACTTCTCGGACGTGAAGGGGCAGGCCCACGTGAAGCGGGCGCTCGAAATCGCGGCGGCGGGCGGTCATAACGTCATCATGATCGGTGCGCCCGGCTCGGGCAAGACGATGCTGGCCCGGCGCATTCCCTCCATCCTGCCGCCGCTGACGGCCGACGAGGCGCTGGAGACCACCAAGATACACTCCGTGGCGGGCAAGCTGGGTCCGACGCGGGGGCTGCTGCGGCAGCGGCCGTTCCGCACGCCCCACCATACCACCTCGCCCGTCGCGCTGATCGGCGGCGGGCAGTCGCCCCAGCCCGGCGAGGCGTCGCTGGCCCACAACGGCATCCTTTTTCTGGACGAGCTGCCCGAGTTCGGCCGCTCGGTGCTGGAGGTGCTGCGGCAGCCGCTCGAGGACAAACGGATCAGCGTGTCGCGGGCGAAGTACAGCGTGGAGTATCCCGCCAACTTCACCCTGGTGGCGTCGATGAATCCCTGCCCATGCGGCTACTACAACCACCCCGACAAGGAGTGCAGTTGTGCTCCGGGGGCCGTGCACCGCTACATGAACCGCATTTCGGGTCCGCTGCTGGACCGGATCGACCTGCACGTCGAGGTGACGCCCGTGTCCATCGCCGAGATGGCTTCGGCCGAGCCCGGCGAGCCGAGCGCCGCTGTCCGCGAACGGGTGGTGCTGGCCCGGAAGGTGCAGGAGGAGCGGTTCCGGGGCGTCGAGGGGGTGCATACCAACGCCATGATGAATCCGAAGATGCTGCGTGCCTGCTGCCGGTTGGATGCCGCCTCGGCCGCCCTGCTGGAGCGGGCCATGGAGCGGCTGAATCTCTCGGCCCGGGCCTACGACCGCATTCTGAAGGTGGCGCGCACCATCGCCGATCTGGCGGGTGCGGCCGACATCGGGGCCGCCCACATCGCCGAGGCGATCAACTACCGGTCGCTGGACCGCGAGTCGTGGGGGCGATAGGGATTTTGTAAATGTAAAAAGAACGATAACGATGAAAAAAGTGATACTTTCCGGAGGCGGAACGGGCGGACATATCTACCCGGCCGTGGCGGTCGCCGAGGCGCTGAAACGCAAGTGGGGCGACCGGGTGGAGATCCTCTTCGTGGGGGCCGAGCGCAAGATGGAGATGGAGAAGGTCCCTGCGCTGGGCTACCGGATCGTGGGGCTGCCGATCGCCGGGCTGCAGCGGCGGATGGACTGGCACAACCTCGCCGTACCCTTCAAGATGATGAAGAGCGTCGCGAAAGCCCGCCGGACGATCCGCGATTTCGGCGCCGACGTCGCGGTGGGTTTCGGCGGCTATGCCTCGGCTCCCGTGCTCTGGGCCGCCCAGCGGATGGGGGTGCCGACCGTGATTCAGGAGCAGAACTCCTACGCCGGCATGACCAACAAGATCCTGGCCCGGGGGGCGCATCGCATCTGCGTGGCCTACGACGGGATGGAGCGTTTCTTCCCGAAGGAGAAGATCGTGTTGACGGGCAACCCCCTGCGCGGCCGTTTCTCGAAGGAGGGGGCCGCCCGAGCGGAGGCGCTGGCCCATTACGGATTCACGGACGACCGGCCCGTGCTGCTCGTGGTGGGCGGCTCGCTGGGGACGCGGACGCTGAACGAGATGATGAAGGCCTGGCTGCCGTTGCAGGGGGGCGAACCGCCCGTGCAGGTGATCTGGCAGACGGGTAAATTTTACGAACGGGAGATGAAGGAGTTTCTGAAGGCCCACCCCGCGAAGCACATCTGGCAGGGGGCCTTCATCGAACGGATGGACTACGCTTATGCGGCGGCCGATCTGGTGATTTCGCGCAGCGGCGCCTGCACGGTTTCGGAGCTCTGTCTGGTGGAGAAGCCCGTGCTCTTCGTCCCCTCGCCCAACGTGGCCGAGGACCATCAGACCAAGAATGCGATGGCGCTGGTGGAGAAGGGGGCGGCCTGTATGGTGCGTGACGCCGATGCCGTGACAGGAGCCATCGATCGGGCCGTCGAGTTGCTGAAGCGGCCCGAAGAGCTGCGGCGGTTGAGTGCGAACATCGGCCGGCTGGCGCTGGCGGATGCGGCGGACCGGATTGTGAACGAGATAGAAAAGGTTTGGTAAGATGGAGTTTTCGAATGTCTATTTTCTGGGTATAGGCGGCATCGGTATGAGCGCCCTGGCCCGTTTCTTCCTGCACGAGGGCAAGCGCGTGGCCGGCTACGACCGCACGGAATCGCCCCTTTGCGACCGGCTGGCCGCCGAAGGGGCGGAGATTCATTACGACGAGTCGGTCGACCGGATTCCCGAGGTCTTCCGCGATCCGGCGGAAACCATCGTGGTCTATACGCCGGCCGTGCCGCAGGACCATGCCGAGCTGGTGTGGTTCCGCGGACGGGGCTTTCGGGTCGAGAAGCGGTCGCAGATGCTGGGGCATCTGTCGGCCGGCAAGTTCGTGATGGCGGTGGCCGGCACGCACGGCAAGACGACCACCTCCACGCTCATCGCCTGGCTCAACCGGGCCGCCTGCGGCACCGGCAGCGCCTTTCTGGGGGGCATATCGAAGAATTTCGATTCGAATCTGGTGTTGGGTGCCGGGCGGCGGCTGGCCGTCGAGGCCGACGAGTTCGACCGGTCGTTCCTGCGGCTCGATCCCGACGTGGCGGTCGTCACCTCGGCCGACGCCGACCACCTCGACATCTACGGCACGCACGAAGCGGTCCGCGAGGCTTTCTCGCAGTTCATCGGCCGGATTAGCCCCGGCGGTGCGCTCGTCATCAAGCAGGGGCTCGATCTGAAGATCGACAACCCCGGCATCGCGGTCTACCGCTACTCCTACGACGAGCCCTGCGACTTTTACGCGAAGAACGTGCGGCTGATCGAAGGGGGGCACTATCGCTACGATCTGGTTACCCCGGACTGCGTACTGGCCGACTGTACGCTGGGGGTGCCGGGCTGGGTCAACATCGAGAATTCGGTGGCGGCCGCGGCGGCGTTGTGGTGTGCGGCGAAGCGGGACGGCGGCTCCTTCGACCCGGAGCGGATCCGTGAAGCGCTGGCCTCGTTCGCGGGGGTGAAGCGGCGCTTCGAGTTCTACGTCAACACGCCCCGTCAGGTCTATATGGACGACTATGCCCACCATCCGCGCGAGCTGGCGGCCGCGATCACCTCGGTGAAGAGGATGTTCCCCGGGCGGCGGCTTACGGCCCTTTTCCAGCCCCACCTCTACACCCGCACGCGGGACCTGTATGCGGAGTTCGCCGAGGCGCTGTCGCATGCCGACGAGGCGGTGCTGCTGCCCATCTATCCCGCCCGCGAGGAGCCGATCGAGGGGGTGACGAGCGAGATGATCGCCTCCCGGGTGACCGTTCCGTGCACCGTCGTCGCCCGCGAAGAGCTGGCCCGCCACGTGGAACGGATGGCGACCGACGTGGTGGTGAGCTTCGGCGCCGGAAATATCGATGCCTGCTGCGAGGCGTTGGCAGCGATTTTGAGTAAGAGGGGCTGACGGATCGTTGCATGCGGACGAAGTGGGCGAAATATGCGGGAATCATCCTGTTGTGGGGATGCGTGGGGGCTACGCTCCTCTGCGCCTCGCGGCGTGTCGCCCGGCACGATGCCGACCTTCGGATCTCGGGGGTGGAGATCGAGATTCTCGACAGCACCGCCCACGGTCAGCTGGTGACCCGCGAAATGGTGCGCGGCTGGATTGCGGCGTCGGAAAAACGGGTGGAGGGGCGTCTCGTCAGCGAGCTCGACCTCGGAAAGCTCGAGCGCGACATCGCCCGCAACGGATTCGTGGGACGGGTCCGGGCGTCGGTCGACTACTCGGGAAGGCTGCGGGTCGATATCCGACAGCGGAGCCCGCTGATGCGGCTGCTGGTGGACGGTTACAACCTCTATGTGACCGAGGAGGGGCATCTCTTCCCGGCCCCCCGCTCGACGTCGATCTACGTGCCGGTCGTTACGGGCGGCTATCGTCCCCCGTTCGAGCCCGGCTGCGAGGGGAGGCTCGACGAGCGGCTCCGGATGGAGATCGAAAAGAGCGAACGCCGTCTGGCGGAGCTCGAGACCGGAAAATACCCCTTCTATCGGCGCGAGCGCAAGAACATCGAATACAACCGCGAGACGCGCCGCATGCGCATCCGTAAGGCCCTGCTGGAGAGCCGCGAGCACTTTCGCGGCCGGGTGGAGGAGCTGCGGGCCGAGAAGCGCGACCGGCGCCGGCGTTATCGCTATGAGCAGCAGCAGATTCAGCTCGGAATGAACCGGGTGGAGGCGAAGTGCCGCGAGGAGCTGGCCCGCCAAAAAAAGTTGGAGAAAAACTACCAAGATTTCTCGAAACTCATTACCTTTGTGAAGCGGATCGACCGGGATGGATTCTGGCGGTCGGAAATCGTTCAGATAGTCGCCTCCACGGCCCATAGCGGGGCGTTGGAGGTAGAACTCGTTCCCCGCAGCGGTCGTTACACCGTTCGTTTCGGAAGGCTGGAGCGCGAGGAGGAGAAACTGGAGCTGCTGGAGCGGTTCTGCCGTTCCGATTTCGGCTCGGCGCACCGTGACGACTGGCGGACGGTCGACGTCCGGTTAGCGAACCGGGTGATTTGTTCGAATTGAGAGAAAAAGAGAAAATTTAGATAGAGAAGTGGAAAATAAGGGATATATCGTGGCGATCGACCTGGGCTCGTCCGACGTGGCGATGGGTGTCGCAGAGAAGGGCCCGGAGGGGATTCGGCTGGCGGCGCTGGTCTCGGAGCCGTGCGAAGGGGTGGTTGCCGGACAGATCGAGAACATCAAGTCCGTTTCGCAGGCCATCGGCAAGGTGAAGGAGGAGATTCAGCAGCAGTTGGGAATCCGTATTACCGAGGCCTATGCCGGCATCTCGGGACAGTTCGTGCGCTGCGCGAGCCACAAGGACTACGTTTTCACGGCCGACAAGCTCAACGGCGTGAGCCAGACCGACGTCGACCGGCTGTTCGACCGGATGCGCAACGTCCAGGCCCCCAACGACGAGGTAGTCATGGAGCGCATCCCCCAGAACTATGTGACCGACAACAATACCGAGGTGCGCAACCCGGTGGGCGCTTTCTGCTCGAAACTCAGCTCCACTTTCAACTTCATCCTCTGTACCCAGATTCCGATGCAGCGGCTGGAGCTGGCCCTGAAGAACTGCGGTATCGTACTCAAGCGGCTATTTCCCAATACGATGGCGATTCCAGAGGCGGTGCTCTTTCCCGAAGAAAAGGAGGAGGGCGTGGCCGTGGTGGATATCGGCGGCGGCGTGACGGACGTGTCGGTCTACTACCGGAACGTGTTGCGCTACGTGGCGACCATCCCCATCGGCGGCAGCGCCATCAATCGCGATATCCGCTCGCAGAGCATCCCGGAGAAGCATGTCGAGACGCTCAAGTGCCGCTTCGGCTCGGCGCTGGCGGAGCTGGCGCCCGATACGCTGGTGAATATCAAGGGCCGCACGGCCCGCGAGTCGAAGGATATACCGCGCCGTAACCTGGCGACCATCATCGAGGCCCGGATGCACGATATCGTGGAGTACGTCGTGCAGGAGCTTCAGGCATCGGGCTACTACGAGAAGCTGGCCTACGGCGTGGTCCTCTCCGGAGGAACGGCCCGCCTGCAGGGGGTGGATGAGTTGTTCCGCCGGGCGACGGGCATGGAGGTGCGGATCGCCGATACGGCGGAGGGTTTCCTGCCCGCTCCCGAGGATTTGCCGACGGGTCCCGAATTCGCCACCGTGAGCGGATTGCTGCTCTGCGGTGCCGGAGCGGGTCTTTGCATGACGCCGGAACTCTCGCCCGAGGAGTGGTATCGCCGTCGCGAAGAGGAGGAGCGCATTCGTCGGGAAGAGGAGGAGCGGATGCTCCGCGAGCAGGCCCAGCGGGCCCGCGAGGAGGAGTTCCGCCGCCGGAAGGAGGAAGAGGAGCGCCGCGAGGCCGAGGAGAAGCGGCGTAAGCTGCTTGAGGAGCTGAAGCGGATCGACGGCAGGGCGGAGACCCCGGTCGCCGCTCCGGCGCCGGCCCCGGTTCCGCAGCCGGCACCCGAACCCGCTCCTGCGCCGCAACCGGTCCGCGAACTCGAACCCGAGGCGGAGTCGGTTCCCGCTCCGCAGCCGCAGCCCCGGCAGGAACCGGAGCCCGAACCCGAGGCGGAACCGGAGCGGGGACGCCGCCGGTTCAGTATCAAATCGCTGTTGAACAGACTGGAAGAGGGCTTCAAGACCGCGACGGAGGATGACGAGGAGATTTAAGAACCAGAACGAGTATGAACGAAATTCGAAATAACGACGAACTGATGGAAGAGCTGGCGGTGGAGCGCGAGCGTTCCTCCATCATCATGGTGGTGGGTGTCGGCGGCGCCGGCGGCAATGCCGTGAATCACATGTGGAATCTCGGTATCGACGGCGTGGATTTCATGGCCTGCAACACCGACGAGCAGGCGCTGGGCAAGAGCCTGGTGGAGTACAAGGTGTCGTTGGGCGACGGTCTGGGGGCCGGAAACGACCCCGGCAAGGGCCGCGAGGCCGCCATCTCGTCGCTGGACGAGGTGCGCCGCATCTTCGAGAGCAACGGCACGAAGATGCTCTTCATCACGGCCGGCATGGGCGGCGGAACCGGTACGGGAGCTTCGCCCGTGATTGCCAAGATGGCGCACGAGATGGGGATTCTGACCGTTGCCATCGTCACGACGCCCGACCCCGTGGAGGGGCAGATCCGCTATGCTCAGGCCTTCAAAGGGGTCGAGGAGCTGCGCAAGTACGTCGATTCGTTGCTGATTATCAGCAACGAGCAGATCGCCCGGATCTACGGCGACCTCTCGTTGAAGAAGGCTTTCAACAAGGCCAACGACATCCTGGCTTCGGCGGCCAAAGGTATCGCCGAGATCATCACGGTGAAGAGCGATCTGGTGAACGTCGACTTCGCCGATGTGAAGCGCGTGATGACCGACAGCGGCTGCGCCCACCTGGGCGTGGCGACCGCCGAGGGCGAGAACCGGGCCGAGCAGGCTATCGAAGCGGCGCTCAATTCGCCCCTGCTGGGTTATCAGAGCATCTCCGGCGCGAAGAACATTCTGGTCAATATCGCCGTGTCGAACTCCGACGAGCTGAAGCAGTCGGAGGTGACCCGTATTCTGCAGGAGTTGCAGGCTCATGCGGCGGTGCAGGATGCTTCGGGTTACCACGACGCCAACATCATCTGGGGTACGAGCGAGAAGAAGCAGTTGGGCAATGCGCTGGAGCTGGTGGTGGTCGTGACGGGCTTCGACGACATTGCCGAGAGCGGAGCGGAGCGCAAATCCCCCGACCTCCAGCCGGCGGCCAAGCCGGTGAACGTGGGTCCGAAGCCGCTGCCCGTCCCTGCGCTGCCGGACGATCCCGTCGTGCTCGGCGCCCGGAAGAATGCCTACGAGAATATCGAACAGCTGTTGCAGAAGCCGGCCTACCAGCGCCGCCACGCGGAGTTCGTAACCGTGATGCCGGCCGGCGAGCGTCGCAAGGAGGTGCTCGAACAGGCTGCCGATGCGGAGAACCGGGACGAATCGTCGGTGTCGCTGTTCGACGAAGCTAACCCTAATACGTAAGATTTGGAGCCTAACCTACCCTTTGTCGCATGGCGGGACTTCGGTCCCGAGGCGTGGATTCAGCTGGCGGCGACGCTGCTGCTGCTCTCCCTGTCCGCATTGGCCTCGGGGGCGGAGACCTCGTTCTTCTCGCTGACCCAGACCGACGTGCAGAAGCTCAAGGAGCGTCGCAGCGCCGGATCGGAAGCCATACTGAAGCTGCTTTCGAATGTCGACCTGCTGTTGGCGACGATTCTGGTATTCAACAATCTGGTGAATATCTGCATCGTCATCCTCTCGTCGAACTTCATCGATACGGTCTTCGTTTTCCACCGTTTCGAATTCCTTTTCAAGACGGTGATCGTCACTTTCCTGCTCCTGCTCTTCGGGGAGATTCTCCCGAAGGTCTTCGCCCAGACCGTGCCCCTGGGGTTCGCCTCTTTCGCGGCGCGTCCCCTGCTGGCGCTCCGGTGGATCTTCTACCCCTTCTCCTACGTGCTGGTGCGGGCCGGCAACCGGATCAGCGAACATGCGGCGCACCACAGCGAACTCTCGATCGACGAACTGGCAGACGCCGTGGACATGACCCGCAACGCCTCGCCCGAGGAGCACGAAATGCTCTCGGGAATCGTCAACTTCGTCAATACGGAGGTCGAGGAGATCATGAAGCCCCGCATGGATATTACGGCCGTGGCGCTCAACGCCCCCTTTCGGAGGGTCAAGGAGACCATCATCGAATCGGGTTTCTCGCGCATACCCGTCTACGATCAGGATGTGGACGACATCAAGGGAACGCTCTATGTCAAGGACCTGCTGCCTTACCTGAATCTGGGCGACGAATTCGGCTGGCAGCGGTTGATCCGCAAGCCCTATTTCGTCCCCGAGCACAAGAAGATCAACGACCTGCTGGAGGATTTCCAGAGCAACCAGGTGCATATGGCCATCGTCGTGGACGAATACGGCTCGACGCTGGGTTTGGTGTCGCTGGAGGATATTCTCGAGGAGATCGTGGGCGAAATTTCGGACGAGAGCGATGCGGAGGAGACCTTCTATTCGCGGATCGACCGCAATACCTATCTTTTCGACGGCAAGACCCATATCGGCGACTTCGCCCGGGTGCTCGATCTGGACGAGGAGACCTTTTCCGACGTGAAGGGCGAGGCCGAGACGCTGGCCGG
Organism: uncultured Alistipes sp.; assembly: GCA_910577475.1. Classification (GTDB taxonomy): domain Bacteria; phylum Bacteroidota; class Bacteroidia; order Bacteroidales; family Rikenellaceae; genus Alistipes. Next base: position 76,197 of record CAJTLJ010000002.1, on the reverse strand, counting down.
TCTGCTGCTGGAGCTCAAGCGCAACTTCCCCAAGGAGGGGGATGCCTTCACGGCGCATGACGTGCGTTTCGTGGTGCAGACGATGGTGGGGCACCGGGTCGATAAAATCAAGGTGATCGTTCATGAAGCGTAGTGCGGGCGGCGACGGCTGGCTGTGCGTCGAGCCGCTGTGGCCCGAGGAGCTGGCCGCCGGGGCGGTGACCGAAGCCGACCGCACGGCCGCTGCCGGATTCGCCTCCGCACGCCGCCGCCGGGAGTTTCTTTCGTGGCGGGCAGTGCTCTACCGGGAGTTGGGACACCCCGTGCAGGTGACCTACGATCCGTCCGGCGCTCCCCGTCTGCCGGCGGGCGAAGGGTTCGTCGGCGTGTCGCACAGCCGCGGTCAGGTCGCCGTGCGCTGGTCGCCCTCGAATCCCTGTGCCGTCGATATCGAGTCGCCCGAGAGGGATTTCGAGAAGGTTGCCGCCCGCTATCTGACCGCGGAGGAGCGGGCGCTGGGCGGAGCCTGCGCGGAGTGGCTCTGCATCGCCTGGTGCGCCAAGGAGTGCCTTTATAAACTTGGACGGGAGCGTGGGGCCGATCTGCTCCGCGATATCCGCCTGATCGACTATCGTCCCGACGAGGGCACGATCACCGGTTCGATCCGCGGCCGTACCTGCTGCCTGCACACCGCCCGCTTCGGCTGCGACCGGGCGGTCTGGAATCCGTAACCCGTCGTTCGGACGCTCCGGGCTCTCTGCTGAAAAGCGGACAGCCCTTTTCTTTTTTTGGGGGGCCGGCAGAACGCATTCGGACACGAAACAAAAAACGGTCGGAAAAAATCCGACCGTCTTGATAGTGGATAGGGGATTGCCTGCGCTGCGCTTGGCTTCGAACGTCGCGACTCGGCAGTGCGAACGGGTTCGCGTTGCCCTCGCTGCTCCGTTCGTCCGAACCCCGATGGGCTTCTCATCCCCTATCCTGCGGCAGCGCGCGTTATGAGCGGATACATAACAAGAAAACGGTCGGAAAAAATCCGACCGTTTTAGTAGTGGATAGGGGATTCGAACCCCTATGTCATGCGTGAGAGGCATGTATCCTAGCCCTTAGATGAATCCACCAGAACTTGTTTGCGAGTGCAAAGGTAATACCAAAATTTTAATTTCCAAAAAAAACGACGAAAAAAATCGATTTTTTGCAAAAAAGTTTTTTCGGATGGCTGCGGCGGTCAAAAAAAAATCGAGGGCATCGGAGGTATTCGATTCAAAGCGAGCACCGCTTCGTAATCTTAGTAACAAAACGCACTACAGAAGTGTCTTTTGTTACAACCTGCCGATTTCCTCTACCAACCTAAAACTACTAACCTAAATGAACCTTAAAACTTCGTCTGCAAAGGTAAGGCGAAAAATCGAATCGTGCAAGAGTTTTATTAAATAATTTTCAAAAATTAGTGATTTTTTTGAATATGTTAACGTTTTCTTAACATTGGTCCACCAGAAATGCCCTTTTCGGGCGCAGAAAGGGGTGTTCCGGGGCGGGCAGGTGTTCGGAAAGCGGGCGTCCGTGCGCCTCCTGGGATCGGCTGCCGGACGGGGAGGATAGGAAATAAGGGCGGAGATCGGGCGAAGGCGGGCCGGGCGGGCGGTACGGTTTGCATCGTTTGCAAAAAAAGGTTACCTTTGCAAAAACAGGACGCCCGAATCTTCCCACGGATCATGAAAGCAACGGTCATCATTCCCAATTATCGCCACGCCCCCTATCTGCGGGTGCGGATCGACAGCGTGCTGAACCAGACCTACCGGGATTTCGAGGTGATTATTCTCGACGATTGTTCGCCCGACGATTCGCGCGAGGTGATCGAGACTTATCGCGGCGAGCCGCACATCGCCCATATCGTCTATAACGAGACGAACAGCGGGTCGACCTTCCGGCAGTGGCACAAGGGGTTCGAGCTGGCGCAGGGCGAGTGTATCTGGATCGCCGAGAGCGACGACTACGCCGATCCGCACTTTCTCGAGTGCTGCATGGAGCAGTTCGAGCGCTATCCCGATTGCGTGCTGGCCTATACGGAGAGCCGGCTGGTGGATGCCGCCGGCGCGCCGCTGTCCCGGGAGCTGAAGCAGGCCGTGCATACCGCCCGTCCGTGCGACCTCTGGGAGGGGGAGGAGTTCGTTCGCCGCAACATGTTGATCCATAATGTAGTCTATAATGCCAGCATGGCCGTGTTCCGAAAATCGGCTATTCCGTCGGACGAGCGTTACACGCAGTTCCGCATGAACGGCGACTGGCTTTTCTGGTGCGAGGTGGCCCGTCGGGGGCGTGTGGCCCATATCAACAGCCGGCTGAACTTTTTCCGTCAGCACGAGCGGAAAGTGACCGTCGAGACGCTGCGCGACGGCTCGGCGCTGATCGAAATCGCCCGCCTCTATCGGATCCTGTTCGAGATCGTCCCCCTGCCTGATGCGACCCGCCGCGCCGTGATCGGCAAGATCTCGCGCCGGGTCCTGCGGGGTGTGAAGGGGCTGCCTGCCGGGACGCGCCGCGCGGTGCTCGATGCCTGGCGGCGGGAGTACGGCAATCTCTTCTTCGCGCGCGCCTGGTACGAAATTTACAAGATTCTGCATCTGCAACCTCCGTTTCATCTATGAGTACGATTATCGGCTTTGAAGCCAAGCGGGCCAATGCGAACCGCACCGGGCTCGGAAATTACAGCCGTTTCGTCATCCGGTCGCTCAAGCGTGCCGGTATCGGCGACCGGTTGAACCTCTATATCCCCAAGCGCAAGGCGAATGCCGAGTACGACGCTCTGCTGGAGATGGACGGCGTTACGTCGCACCTGCCCGACCGTCCCGTCTGGCGCCGTCTATCCGCGCTGTGGCGGGTCTTCGGCGTGGCGCAGCAGCTGCAACGCGACGGCGTGAAGCTCTTCCACGGATTGAGCAACGAGCTCCCCTGCGGCCTCGGACGGCGGGGGATTCGGAGCGTGGTGACCGTTCACGATCTGATTTTCCGGATCCTGCCCGGCTGCTACAAGCCCGTGGACCGGTGGATCTACACCTGGAAATTCCGCTCCGCCTGCCGGCGGGCCGACCGGATCGTGGCGGTGAGCGAGTGTACGAAGCGCGACATCGTTCGTCTGTTCGGCATCGACCCCGCCAAGATCGAGGTGATCTATCAGGGTTGCGACGAGATGTTTGCCGAGCGCCGCTCCGCCGCAGAGCTCGACCGTGCGGCCAGGGAGTACGGCCTGCCGGAGCGCTATCTGCTGAACGTGGGGACGCTGGAGGAGCGCAAGAACCTGCTGGAGGTCGTGCAGGCACTGGAACACCTGCCGGCGGAGATCCATCTGGTCGCCGTGGGCGGCCGCACCGCCTACACGGCCCGTGTGGAGCGCTATGCCGCCGAACACGGATTGACGGACCGCATCCATCTGCTGCACAAGGTGACCTATCGCGATCTGCCCCTGCTATATGCCCGGGCCGAGGTGATGGTCTACCCGTCGCGCTACGAGGGGTTCGGCATTCCAATCATCGAGGCGCTGAATGCCGGCATTCCGGTGGTGGCCGCCACGGGCTCCTGTCTGGAGGAGGCCGGCGGTCCCGATCAGCTCTATGTCTCGCCCGACGATCCAGCCGAGCTGGCCCGGGCCGTTAGCCGCATCCTGGACGACCCGGAGCTGCGCCGCACGCTGGCCGAAAGGGGCCGGGCCTATGTCGAGCGGTTCCGCATGGAGGTGGTGGGGCCGCAGATGGCCGATCTTTACGGGCGATTGTCGGAATAGGGCGGAATAACTGCGGAGCCGTCGACCTCCCGGTCGGCGGCTCCGTTTTTCAGTTAGGAATATACCGGCTCCAGAAGGCGAGCCGTTCGGGCCGGAACCAGCCGTGGCAGCCGAAGGGGAGCGCACCGCCGTTTCGTTGCAGGGCGAGTTCGGGTTTGAGGTCGATGGCGAAGCGTCGCGCCTCGTCGGCAGCGGGGTAGCGGAACTCTGCGGGGACGAGGGCCCAGAAGACATCTTCGTTGTAGAGGGGGTGCGGATCAGCGAGAAACCGTTCGGCTGTCGCCTGGTAGCGGTCGCAGGCGCGGCGGAAACTCTCCACGCGCCGGAGCGAAAGCCCTCCGTTGCCCACCCGGTCGAAGAGGTCGCTTCGGAGGATTCGGCCGCTGCTTGCCAGCCGGCGGCGCAGCCGGAGCCAGAGACGGCTCCACGGACGCTCGTAGAGGGGTTTGCGGGGCCAGGGGGCACCCACGCAGTCGTATCCGCGGCCGCACCACATCTCCAGTTCGTCGCGGAAGATCCAGACGTCGGGCTGGCAGATCAGGATGTACTCGCAGTCGGCGAAGAGGTCGTAGAAGGCCCGCGAGAGCATCATGCGGTTGTAGCCTGCGATGCCGTTCCTCGGGCCGAGCCATTCGTCCGATACGCGGACCGTCTCCAGCCCGGCCGCTTCGGCCGGGAGCGGCATCCCCTCGGGGCAGAGTATTGCGACGGGGTAGCGCCGCAGCTGCTCCAGGTTGTGCCGCAGCGAACGCCGCTCGTGCGGGGTCAGCGTCTCGCGGTGAATGGGGATGACGACCTTTACTTTCGTTCCCATGCCGTTTCGTTTTCGGGTAGTCGGCCCAGGTGGGCCCGGTAGTGGATCCACAGCTGCCAGGTGCGGGGGTGCCACCGGTAGCGGGCGAGGTAGGGCGGTACCATTCGGCGGGCCTCGTCGCGCGTAAGGAGGGCGTGGCGCAGCAGGAAACGCAGGGCATATCCCTCCGTGCGGCGCTCCACCCGCTCCGTTTCGCGGGGGGAGAGCGGCTTGTCGGCGAACATGGGCAGGCTGTCGCGCCATTTGTCGTGGTAGCGCAGCGAATCGCGGACCCAGCTGCGGGTGTAGGCTCCGGCCGAGAAGTGTACGATCCCGACGTTCATGCAGACGTAGTTGCGGTAGCGGCGGGCGACGGCGGTGGTGAAGTCGAGGTCGTAGGAGTGGAAGCCTCGGAAAGTCTCTTCGTCGAAACGGACCTCGCTCCATACCTCGCGCCGGACGAAGAGGCAGAGGCCGTCCAGACAGACGGCGGGTGCGAAATCCCGGGTCTCGGTCGCGGTGCGGAACAGGCGCTCGACACCGGGGTGTTTCCGGTCGGGCTGCGCGTAGTTCTCGCGGATGCCCGGCCGCACGGCCCAGCCCGAGATGGCCCGCGATTTGACGGACGAACCGGCGAAGCCGATCGCGCCGCACGTCGGCTTCCGCAGCTGCGCGGCAATGACGGGCCCCCAGTTCGGGGTTCGGAAAGCGATATCCTCGTGCAGGAAGCCGATCAGGTCGAAGCGCGCCTCGGCGGCAGCTTCGTTGTAGACCCGGCAGATTCCCTTGCCGGTGCCGCGGTTGTCCTTCACGATCAGTTCGAAAGGTACGCCGACGGTCGCCTCGAGGTTACGGCGCAGGGCTTCGGCCCGCTGCGGATGGATGGAACAGACGACGAATGAGAACATGCGTTGTTGAATTCTACTTCACAAAGATAGCGATTTTAGGGGAAATAGCCCGGTTTTCGGGAAATTTTGCGCCTCGCGGGCGGAATATATGTCTGCGCGGCGTCGTTTTTCGACCGGAAATTGTTAAATTTGCGGAATGAATAGCCGGGAAATGTCCGGAGATTCGAATCGTTAAAGCAATCGTTATGGTACTTCTGAGTTTCGATACCGAAGAGTTCGACGTGCCCCGGGAGCACGGCGTCGAGATTCCCTTCGCGCGCTCCGTCGCGATCTCCGTAGAGGGCACGGTGCGCATCCTCGATGCGCTGAAGCACGGCGGCGTGCGGGCCACCTTCTTCTGCACGGCCGATTTCGCGGAGGCGGCGCCCGAGGTGATGCGTCGGATTCTGGACGAAGGGCACGAGGTGGCGTCGCACGGATGCAGCCACTGGAGCTTCGAACCGGGCGATCTGGCCCGGTCGAAGGAGCGGTTGGAGCGGTTGACCGGCCGGCCGGTGGAGGGCTATCGTCAGGCCCGCATGATGCCGGTGGACGAGGGCGACATCCGTCGGGCGGGCTATCTCTACAATTCGTCGCTCAACCCGACCTTCATCCCCGGCCGCTACATGCACCTCTCCACCCCGCGTACCTGCTTCATGAAGGAGGGTGTGTTGCAGATTCCCGCGTCGGTGACCCCGTGGCTGCGCTTTCCGCTCTTCTGGCTCTCTTACCACAACCTGCCGGGATGGCTCTACCGGGCGCTGGTGCGCCGCACCCTGCGCCATGACGGTTATCTGTCGACCTACTTCCACCCCTGGGAGTTTTACGAACTGAACGACCATCCCGAGCTGAAGATGCCCTTCATCATCCGCAACCGTTCGGGCCTGAAAATGGTGGAGCGACTCGAGCGGTTGATCGGCGACCTGAAAGGGCGCGGTTATGCCTTCGGCACCTATTCGGAGTTCGCCCGCCTGAAAACGGAGGAGTTAAAAGATAAGAAATCATGAGATTAGCCATTATCTGCCCCTGCTACAACGAGCATGAGGTGCTCGATGAGTCGGCCCGCAGGCTGAGCCTTCTGCTGGACGAGCTGACGACGGCCCGCAAGATCTCGGCCGACAGCTACGTGCTGCTGGTCAACGACGGCAGCCGCGACGATACGTGGGAGATCATCCGCTCCCTGCATGCGGCCGACCCCCGTTTCCGGGGGCTCAATCTGGCCCGCAACGCGGGGCATCAGAACGCCATCATGGCGGGCATGATGACCGTCCGCGGCCGCTGCGATGCGGCCGTGACGATCGACGTAGACCTGCAGGACGATCTGGAGGCGCTCAAACGGATGATCGACAAGTACCGCGAAGGGACCGATATCGTCTACGGCGTGAAGCGTTCGCGCCGGGGCGACTCGTGGATGAAACGCACGACGGCCGAGTCGTTCTACCGCCTGCAGCATGCGATGGGGGTGGAGACCGTATTCAACCACGCCGATTTCCGGCTGATGAGCGGACGGGCGCTCGACGAGCTGGCGCAGTACGGCGAACGCAACCTCTACCTGCGCGGCATCGTGCCCCTGCTGGGGCTGCGGACCGATACGGTGGACGACGTGATCGGCGAGCGCGAGGCCGGAAAGTCGAAATACACCCTGAAGAAGATGGCGAACCTGGCCGTGGATGGCATCACCTCCTTCTCGGTCAAGCCCATTCACCTGATCTTCGGGGCCGGACTCTTCTTTCTGGGCGTCAGCGTGGCGATGACCATCTATATCCTCTGGTCCTACTTCGTCCATTCGGTCGTGCCGGGCTGGACCTCGCTGATGCTTTCGCTCTGGTTCATCGGCAGCATCCTGCTGCTGGCTATCGGCGTGATCGGCGAATACATCGGCAAGATCTACGTCGAGGTGAAGGCGCGCCCCCGCTACCATATCGAGAGCCTGCTGGGCGACGATCCGACCCCCCCCCTCCGCAAAAACGACGAACGATGAACCGGACACTGGAGAACTGGAAAAACGGGGCTGCGGCCCTCTTCCGCCGCCCCTTCTGGTCGAGTTGGCGGACGCTGGGAGCGCTGTGGCTCCTTCTGCCGGTCGTGGCGGGGCTCGCGAAGCTCACCCGGTGCAACAATTTTCTGATCTATAAATATACCTTCTGGCACGCCTGGCAGGGGGTGTCGCTCTACGCCCCTTCGCCCGAATACGGTGACACGAACCACTACGGGCCCCTCTTTTCGCTCCTTGCGGCCCCCTTCGCCGTGCTGCCGCAGGGGTTGGGGCTGGTGTTGTGGTGCGTAGCCCTTTCGGCGTCGCTCTTCTTCGCCGTGCGGGCGCTGCCCGTCGAACGGCGCGCGCAGGTGTTTCTGCTCTGGTTCTGCGCCCACGAGCTGCTGACGGCGCTCTTCATGCAGCAGTTCAACGTCGCCACAGCGGCGCTCATCCTCGCCACCTATGCCGCGGTGGAGCGGCGGCGCGAGGGGTGGGCCGCTTTCTTCATCGTCGTCGGCACGCTCGTGAAGCTCTACGGCATCGTGGGGCTCGCCTTCTTCTTTTTCGTCCGCCGCAAGGGGCGTTTCATCGCAGCGCTCGCGGGCTGGACGGCCCTGCTCTTCGCGGCTCCCATGCTGATCTCCTCGCCCGGCTACGTCGTCGCGCAGTACGGGGAGTGGATCGCCAGCCTGACCGAAAAGGGGTCGCAGAACCTCTTCTCGCTTTACCAGAACGTCTCGCTGCTGGGCCTCGTCCGCAAGACGAGCGGTTCGGCCTCCTACTCCGACCTCTGGCTCATCGGCGGCGGACTGCTTCTCTTCGCTCTCCCTTACCTGCGCATCGGACAGTATCGCCATGCCCCGTTCCGGCTGGCCCTGCTGGCTTCGGTACTGCTCTTCGTGGTGCTCTTCTCCACGGGCAGCGAGTCGAGCAGCTACATCATCGCGCTGGCGGGCGTCTCGATCTGGTATGCGACCGCCCCCTGGAGACGTTCGGGATGGGACCTGGCCCTGCTGATCTTCGCTTTCGTGCTCACCAGCCTCTCGCCCTCCGACCTTTTTCCGCGCTGGCTGCGTCAGACTTACGTGCTGCCCTACGCCCTCAAGGCGCTGCCCTGCATCCTGATCTGGCTGAAACTCGTGTGGGAGATGTCTACGCGCGAGTACGGCGAAAAAAAGGCCGTGTCATGAAGCCGGTTCTGCCTGCCCTGCCCGCCCGGAGCGAAGTGATGCAGTTCGTCCGCTTCGTGATCGTCGGCTGCACGGCCGCCGCCATCCACTACGGCTGCTACTACCTGCTGCAACTCCGCATCGACGTCAACCTCGCCTATACGGCCGGTTACTGCATCGCGCTGGTCTGCAACTTCTTCCTTACGACTTATTTCACCTTCCGCCGGCAGCCCTCGGCCCGCAAGGCCGTCGGATTTGGCTTCAGCCACCTGGTGAACTACCTGCTGCACATCCTGCTGTTCAACACCTTCCTCTTTTTCGGGGTGTCGCGCGAGCTGGCGCCGGTGCTGGTGCTGATGATCGCCGTGCCGACGAATTTTCTGCTGCTGCACTTCGTCTTCACTTCGAAACGTTACGACAAGGGGAATTCCTGAGGTTTCTGACCATTGCGGTTCAGGCGAGATAGCGGACGACCGCTTCGGCCGCGCGCTCGCCGTCGAGCGCCGCCGAGATGATGCCGCCGGCGTAGCCCGCCCCTTCGCCCGAGGGAAAGAGTCCCGCGACGTCGGGGTGCATCAGCGTCTCCGGATCGCGCGGTACGCGCACGGGGGTCGAGGTGCGCGACTCCACGCCCGCCACGATGGCGTCGGCCGTCACGAATCCCCGCATCCGCCTGTCGAAGCTCCTCAGGCCGCTGCGCAGGCTCTGCGCGATGAAGCCGGGCATCCAGCGGTCGAGCCGCGACGGGGTGATGCCCGGAATGTAGGAGGTGCGGGGCAGGGTCGTGCTGGCGCGTCCGCTCACGAAGTCGGTCACCCGCTGGGCGGGTGCGATCTGCCGGTCGCCGCCGTTGAGTCGGGCCAGCTCCTCGAACTCCTGCTGGAAACGGAGTCCCGCCAGTTCGCCCCAGTCGGCCCGCAAGTGTTCGAAATCGGCGAGCCGGATCTCGGTCACCAGTCCCGAATTGGCGTAGGGCGAGGTGCGTCCGCTGGGCGACATGCCGTTGACGACCGACTGGGCGGCGTCGGTCATGGCCGGGACGATGAAGCCGCCCGGACACATGCAGAACGAGTAGACGCCCCGGCCGTTCTCCTGGCTGACGAGCGAGTAGCTGGCCGCCGGCAGGAATTCGCTCCGCCGGGGGCTGTGGTACTGGATGGAGTCGATCAGCTCCTGCGGGTGCTCGATGCGCACTCCCATCGCAAAAGGCTTGGCCTCCAGCCGAATCCCCTCGTCGTGCAGCAGGTAGTAGATGTCGCGGGCCGAGTGCCCCGTAGCCAGGACGACGGCCGCCCCCTCGATCCGCTCGTCGCCGCAATCCACTGCCCGGATCCGTCCGTTCCGAATCTGCAGACCGGTTACGCGCCGCTCGAAGAGGAACGCGCCGCCCGCCCCGATGATGGTTCGGCGCATGTTCTGCATGATGCGGGGCAGCTTGTCGGTGCCGATGTGGGGATGGGCCTCGAAGAGGATTTCGGGGCTGGCCCCGTGGAAAACCAGCGTCTGCAACGCCTTGTTGTAGTCGCCGCGCTTCTTGCTGCGGGTGAAGAGCTTGCCGTCCGAGAAGGTGCCGGCTCCGCCCTCGCCGAAGGCGTAGTTCGACTCGGGGTCGATCTGCTCGTTGCGGTTGATGCGGGCGATGTCCCGTTTGCGGTTCAGCACGTCGCGTCCGCGCTCCAGCACGATGGGGCGGTAGCCCGCTTCGATGAGACGCAGGGCGGCGAACAGCCCCGCCGGGCCCGATCCCACTACCACGACCTCCGTGGCGTGGCTGACATCGGGATAGTCGAACCGCACCGGTTCGGGCTGCGGCTCGCGGTCGACGTAGATCTCCAGCGTGAGGTTGACCTTCACCTGCCGCTGCCGGGCGTCGATGGAGCGCTTGAGAATGCGGACCAGCGCGATCTCCTTGTCGCTGATACCCATGCGGCGGGCTGCGGCAGCCGTGTAGATGCGACTGTCTGCGGCCTCTTTGGGCGATAGCTGGAGTGTGATGGTCTGCGGCATGGTGCGGCGAGTTTCGTTTCGGGTGCAAATGTAACCAATTTCCGACGAAAAACCGTCAATTTACAACAAACAAAATTCCGGATCGGATGAAGGAATATTGGATATGAATTTTGTTTTTCTGATCTTTGCAAAACTTGTTTTTAACGACAATACCCCGAAAACGTGTTGCGTATTGGAAACATTTTCTTAATTTTGTAGGGCAATCCCGATAGGGATGCAATATATTAGTTTAGTGAAAGTGTTTCGCTAATCCTTGAAGATAAAATTTGGCGATTTTAGAGAACAGGGACAAGCAATACGAACACTCATCACCGTGTATAGTCATATCGCTGGCGATATGCTATTCGGTGTGGGGTATTGTTTATTTGTTCTCGGGCCACGCCAAATGCCTATCTTCAGATAAACGAACGGCTCCACACTTTCTTTATTTACAGCCGGATGGAGAGCGGCCGGCAAAAAGAAAAACAAATGAAAAAAATTTTATTGGTTTGTCTTGTCATGCTGTTCGGTGTGACGAGAGGGGTATTTGCCCAGAATTTGGAAGAGGTCGTCTATCTGAAGAACGGATCGGTGATTCGAGGAAGTATCGTGGAGCAGATACCTAATGAGTCCGTGAAGATTCAGACACGCGACGGAAACATCTTCGTCTATCGCATAGACGAAATTCAGAAAATCGTCAAGGAGCAGCCTGTCAATTCGTATCGTTCGGCAGGTTATGCGCATCAGCATAGGGCTTGCGACATTGAACGCGGTTATTTTGGCGTCATCAATTTTGGTTACGAGATAGGAGTTGGAGGCGGTGATGACCGTATCAAACTCGATGTAGTCAATGGTTATCGGGTTTTGCCCGAATTTTCGGTCGGTGCAGGTGTAGGTGTCAAATATTATATTGATGCCGATGTCGTGATGATTCCTTTGTATGCCCATCTGCGCACCGATCTGCTGAGGACGAAGGTGACCCCGTTTATTGCTCTGAACGCCGGTTACAATATCTCCACTCATAGTTATGTCGAAGGAGGTGCTTTGGTCGAACCGTCGGTCGGCGTAGGTATTCGGCTGAACAATCGCAAGCAATTGAATGTAAGTTTCGGCTATTCCTTGAATTGCTTCAAGGTTCAGGGGTATAATTTCTATTATAATGTTATTTCGGGCGGTTATTTCGAACCTTGCGAGGTAAAAGTTCAGAGTCAGGCAATTATGCTGCATCTCGGATTTATGTGGTAAGGCCGTGCGAAGTATTCGGAAATCCGTTCTTCGAAAAGAACGGATTTTTTATTTTTTGCCGATCGTGTTGCGAACGGGGCCGCTCGTGCGTCTTACAAATGCAGATGGAAGTAAAGGATTTCAACCGGGAGATCGTCCCGCTTCGGGACCGGATGTTTCGTTTCGCGCAGAGCCTGCTGCTCGACCGCGACGAATAGAGCAAATCGTTCGTGCCGAACAAGAGCGGCATCAGACGATAATAACTCAGCTTGCCGGACGATTGGAAAGCATCGAACAAAGCAATACAAAGACACAAAACGGTATAGACAATCTGCAAGCAGCTGTCGAAGCCATCGAAATCCCGGCAGAACTGCCGCCGAGAATAACACAACACCGAATATTATTCGCTATAGAATCGAAAGGAGTATTTGGGGCGATGATAGGAATGATGACGGCAATCGTCCTGCTGAGTACGATGCTGTACTGGACGGCGAAACCGAACTACGACCGCATCGACAACGACCTGAAATACCGCTACCTCAAAATGAAAGGCGAAGCGACACCCGACCGCATTACCAAACTGGAAGAAATCTTCGAACTACACCGCGACAACGCAAAAATCCGAGAGATGAAGAAAGATATTGAAGAGTACGAACGAACCATACAACGCAAAGTTCAATTGGAAGAACAAGCGAGAAGGAAAGAACGAGAGGCAGAACGCCTGAACGAAAACGCCGCCCGGCTGAAAAACAAATAAGCCTCCAAATAGATTTTGAAATAGCATCTGGGCAATATGCAACAATATAACATATTAAATCCTTATATTTGTACTGAAATAATATCGAACAAGAAACGAAGAATACGTATTTATGATTCATACATATAGTAAATTTGTCAAGGAATTCAATGAGGATTTCAAAACTTATGTGACGATCGGACAGCTTCGCTACTTGCCGGCCGATCTGTTTTGGAACTTACTTCGGGCCTCAAGCGTCTCACCGAAGTTACTACCTGCAACAGCGGGAAGATTGGAAGCCTTCGAGATGTGGCCGAGTTGGGATCCGACAGGTACGGGTAATACGAAGCGGGTGGAACCCGATGTTTTCATTAGATTTTCCCGGTTCGATCTGATCATAGAAGCCAAAAAATCGGATTCCGGAGGGCAAGAGGATGTCCAATGGGACAGAGAAACGAAGTCCTATCATAATGAATATAAGAATGATAAAGATATGATTCTACTTGCCATCGGCGGTAATTGCAATTTAGACTGCAATACCGATGACGAGTACAAGCATGTACATAAGGCTACGTGGATGAAGCTGCTTCATGCCGTTCATGATAGTTGCAAGCAACGATCGTCTCTTTCTTACATGGCAGAATCCACCGAACAAGAAATCCGAATCCTGGAAGCGGTCGAAGAGGCATTTGCCCAATATAATGAGTATGTCGTCGATTTGTTGGAAATGATGCCGAAACAAGATATGAATATCGAAACACCTCTTAATATCAATGAAATATGGAAAATAATGTAAATAATGCTGAAGAGTTATTTTTGAATGTCCGAAAATCCATCCGATTGTTGTATGACTATCAACATCGGGTGCAGGGAACGATGTTCTATATTAAACAACTTCTCAACTTGAATCCTTCCAGCAGAATCGAAGTCAACAAACTTTTTTCAAATTCGCCTCAAGGAAGTCAATTCCACGGCCAGTTCCAATTATCGCGCGGTAACTGGGCTTGGGATTTTCTGTTCCCGATGGCTATGGAATATTATCTCGGAGATAAGCAGAACGCAGATAAAGACCATTGGTTCGGAATGTCGGTCATAGTAGTAACAGATAATGGTTTTTTCAAAGCGGCAAAAGAGAATACTGCTGCAAGAAAAGAGGATATAGATACTTTTGCAAATGTCGGTTCATCTGATACGATCGCACTTTTCGTTATGGAGATCTGCCGAGAAGGAGAAGGATCCGATTGGACAGAACGATGGGAGCGAAACTACATGGAATTATCCCTGGAAAAATGGCTCAATGACGGTCGAGATACTATTGCAGACAAAACAGAGTTCGGCAACGATTTTATCGTCATGAAATCCAAGTTGTCGGAACTCGTAACCAAAGAAAATATCGACCATGTCTTGAATGAGATTAGCAATCGAATAAAAAATATTACGGGATATACCGTTTACTGATATGATTGACCTGCTTTTCCGGCGTTATCTATGGCTGATCGACATGATCCGAAATGCCAGGGAAATTTCATACGGCGACATTGCCGCCCGATGGGAGCGGTCGTCTCTGAACGACGATCATTCCTCGTTGTCGTTACGGACATTCCACAACCACCGTAATGCTATCGAAAAACATTTCGGAATCGAGATAGCCTGTCATCGCGGACGAGGACGGAATACGTATTACATCGCCAATCGGGATGCAATCGAAGATGACACGCTGAACCGTTGGATGCTGGATTCGTTCGCTACGGGCAACATGCTTGCCGAGCACCGCGACATAACGGACAAAATCCTGCTCGAAGATATTCCCGGCGGCACGGAGCATTTGCCGCCGATACTGAAAGGCCTGCGCGAGAACAAGCGACTGCGGCTGCTCTATCGCAGTTATCGAAGTGCTGCCAGCACGGAGACTGTGGTCGAGCCGCTGTGCGTCAGAATGTTCAAGCGGCGCTGGTATTTGCTCGTCCACAGGGTCAAGGAGAACGACCTGCGCATCTATGCGCTGGATCGCATCCGGGAGCTGAACCCTACCGACGAAACATTCGTCTACCCCGCCGACTTTCATCCGGCCGACTATTTCGCCTGCTATTACGGCATTGCCACCGACGGCTATTCGCAGCCTGCGACCGTTCGGCTGAAAGCCTTTGCCGAGCTGCCTCACTACCTGCGGTCGCTGCCGCTTCACGCGTCGCAACGAGAAACGGAATGTGGGCGGGATTATTCGGTTTTTGAATATTTTCTGTCGCCCACGTTCGACTTCGTGCAGGAGCTGCTCCTCCACGGCGACCAGATAGAGGTGCTCGCCCCCATAGAACTGCAAACCCGTGTCGCAGGAATAATTCGTGCGATGAATGGCCGATATGAAAATTTCCATGATATGAAATAGTGTTTCATATTGTCGGTTTTACTTTGCGGAAAATAACATAAAGTAAAACTATGGACAATATCGAAAAATCGACCATCGAGCAGGAGGAACTGCTGCCCACGTTCTATCTGGAAGAGGAAAACGAAGAAGAGAACGAAGAGACGACCTACAAGATCTCTTTCGTCACTATCGGAGGGTTGTTTGCAAACCCGGGAATATACGACCTCATTGTAAAGGAGGGCGAAAAATTCACTATCCCAAAGGTTTATCGTTTCGGGCAGGGCAAGATATGCAACGACCAGCAATATTTGTTTTACCCGGGAACGACGTATGCTATCCGCGACGGGCGAGTTTACGAATATTCGGAGCAGGTGGTCGAAATCTATAAGTTTCAAGACAATCCGCGCTGGACGGATGATGACAACAGCCCATTCCAAAGTCCCTGCCATACAGCCTTTTCCGTTCAAAAGTGGAATCCGGAACTCACGGAATGCTTGTCCGAAGCGTGGGGTTATGCCGATGGATATGGCCGTGTCGTCGTTCCGGCTTGCTATGACGCTGCCACCAACCCCAGCTGCTGGAATGTCGGTGCGGTGAAACAACACGGCAAGTGGCACTTTATCAGTACCCTTACCGGCGAGCGAATCGACGACCGCGAGTACGACGACGTGATATTATGCCCCGAAACCGGTTATTTCAGTTATTCGGCTAAGGAGTCGGGCGACGACCGCGGAGTGATCGATCCGCTTGGCAACGTCATAACCCGCCCGATTTACGGAACCATGCCGCGACCGATGTACGACGGGACTTTCAAGACATTCATGGCCTCGAATCCGGAGACGCCGTTGCTGATCGATCGGCACGGCAACGTGCTGCATCGTCCCGCGGCCGCCCCGTGCGACACGCCCGTCGAAGCATACGATGCAGCGACATACAAATACAACGACGGGGACGAGGTCGACATATTCGATAGCGAAACGCCTTGCATCATCGTCTGCAAGGAGGGCAAATACGGGCTCACGGCCTATTCCGGCCGGAAAATCACCGACATAGAGTACGACTATATACGCTATTACGGCAGTTCGTCGGACGAAAAACCGAGCAGTTTTTTCATGGTAATGCGCGGAGATAAATGGGGCGGCATCGACCTCTCCGGCAAAGAGATACTCCCGATTGCATACGATAGTTTTCTGAACGGCGATTCGAATCACATTCGGGTCTCGTTGGCCGGAAAATTCGGCTATGCCGACATCCGGGGCGCGATTACGGTGCCCATCGTCTACGATCGGCTGATCAACGGCAGTGCGGAGGTCACCGCGGGGCTGACGGACGGGAAATGGCAAATCATAGGCAAGGATGGCCGGACGATAACGCCGCCCTGTTACGACACATGCGAATGCCTGGGACTCGGTTTCTTCTTCGTGACGCTTGGCAACGAGCATTTTACGATCGATAAAAACGGCCGGCGATTGCCTTTCGTCATCGACTGCCTGAAAGAGTCGATATTTCCCGACGGCGAATATATATTTTGGGGCAAAACGTTCGACCGTGAATATCTTCCGGCATACCGGCTCGCCCGTAAAGGCATTATCCGCCGCGACGGCACCTCGGTCATTCCCTGCATTTACGATGATTTGCGCCCCTCCGACCGGGTTGCGGCGAGCGGATCATCGCCACTCGCAACGGCGTGAGCGGCATCATCGACCTTGCGGGAGAGATCATCGTACCTTTCGAATACGACCATATCGCGCCGATGCCGCCCCATACCGAAACCATCGTGGTCTGCAAAGCCGGTAAATGGGGCGAACTGAACCCCGACGGCAGCATCGCCTATCCGTTGGAATATGCCGGATGCCGAGATATGTTGTCGACCTTATCGCCGTATCTTATAAACCCTGTTAAGATATGAATCGCCTCAATGATAGGATTTACGGCATCCTTTTCGGGCAGGCGATCGGCGATGCACTGGGGCTGGCCGCCGAAGGGATGTCCTGCGACAGGGTAGCTACCACTTATCCAAATGGTGTAAACGGATATGCGGACATCATTCAGGACGACTTTCGAAAACGCTGGGCACCCGGGGAGTGGACGGATGACACGAATCAGATGCTCTGCATTCTCGACAGTCTGCTCGAACGCCGAACGGTCGATCCGAACGATATTGCAGCGCGTTTCGTCCGTTGGTTTCACCACGACGGCCGGGGTATCGGCAGGCATACCTATAACATCCTGCGCATGCCGCAATATGCGCAGCGGCCGTATGAAATTTCGGAGTTCTTTTGGAAATTCAGCCGTTGCAATAGTGCGCCGAACGGAGCCTTGATGCGCACCTGCATCACAGGCATCTGGGATTATCGCGACGAAGCGGCCGTATACGAAAACACAGAAAACATCTGCCGTTTGACCCATTTCGACCCGCGGTGCGTGGGTTTATGCGTTATCATAGCCCATATCATTCGAAGCGAATTGCTTGGACAGACGGTTACCGAATCGGACCTCCTCGCGCTCGGTGCGCGATATGCACCCGAAATCGAGGAGTTCGTGCGTTTAGGATTTCAACCGGATATTGCAGAATTATGTTTGGACGACCCCGATACGCGGGGCTACACGCTGCGCACATTGGCGGCCGGCTTATGGGCTTACAATTTCGGAACGGATTTTCGGTCGACGATACAGACGCTCATCACGGCCGGCGGCGATGTCGATACGAACTGCGCCGTTGCAGGGGCGTTGCTTGGGGTTCGTATGGGTTATGCTGCTTTGCCCGAAGATTGGGTTCACGGACTGCTGCGATATGATGAACTCGCCGAAAAAGCCCGACAATTGACAGCGATACTATATTAGTTTATGTATCAAGATAATATCTGCCGTACAAATACCGTACAAATCAAAAAGAAAACACCGTTGTAGATTGCTACAACGGTGTTTTTGTGAGGTCTGAATCGCCCACTAATATTGCAATATAATATTTATTCTGTGTAATCTCGTGATACTATTGCAAACTTCTATTTCACGGACCAATAATATCACGAGATTATATATAAATACACGACATAATACCCTATTGGCTCTGTTTTGGGCCCCAATCTCCAAGAGTATGTTATCTGTTTAACATTAAATACTGCAAAACAAATTTTAAGTGCGAGGATTATATTTACGGTTTTACATATTCTATGCAATAAACTTTATAGCTATCTTTGTATTTGGATTTAGTCAAAATAAACATATTGAATATATGATACTTGGGGTATTACTAAGAAATTTTAAAACTTATAAAAATATTACATTTATACCTATTTCAAATGGAGATAAATTTTGTGGCCTTATAGGTAAAAATGGGATTGGCAAGAGTTCTATTCTTGAAGCGTTTGATTTTTATTTCAATGACAAAGAATTTCAACTGAACATTAATAACATCGGAGCGCCTAATGACGAATGCTATGTCGTTCCGATCTTTTTGATTGAAAAAAATTCAATATCTAAGAAGTTTTCTCAAATAGCAGAACAATTCAGCAACTGTGTGTGGACTGTACTATCAGGAGAAATTGCTACACCAATAATAAACAACAATTACATTGAGCATCTTAAACTGATAGGTAACCATATTAAAGGGCTTGATGCATCTATAACAAAAGAGACGCATTACTTACTCCCTATAGGTAAAGACAAAAATGGGTGGACCAGTTTGGGCATTTTTAGGGATTCTATTTTTTTAGATAGTATAGTCTCCCCGTTAGAGGATATTGAGGAATCAACAACAGCAAAGGCTATTAGAGCACAACTTGCTCTATCTGATCTATTAGAATATATTCGTTCCTTTTTTCAGTATGTATATATTCCAAAAGACATTGAACCAGAGAAATTTGTGCAATTTGAAACTAAAGAGATACAAACACTATTAGGGACTAAATTAGAAAATATTGTTGGTAAATTTTTAACTAAGGATAATATTCAAGAGATTAGTCGCGGATTGAAACAATTTATAAAAGAATTATCTGATAAATTGCCTAATTACACATTTCGCGCACCAACAACATATCAACCTAACTTAAAAGCAGATAGAATATATTCGCTTATCATTCAAGATTTTTTCTCATTAAGAGAGCTGCATAAAGAAGGCGGTAACGGAAAAGATATATCGCTGAAAGACCTTAGCTCCGGAGAAAAACAACAAGCGATTTTAACATTGATTAATAGTATTTTATCGGAATACAGAGATGAAAGTACAAAGACATTAATTGTTGCAGTGGATGAACCGGAATCTTCTCTGCATATATCCGCCTGCTACGATCAATTTGAAAAACTACACAATTTGAGCACAGAATGTTGTCAAATTATATTTTCATCTCATTGGTATGGATTTATTCCAGCAATGAATAGCGGGTCTATTACAAATATTGTTATAGAGAATCAAAATGGGAGCGAACGGCACAGACCGTATATTTTTAACATATACAAATATCGAGAAGAAATAAAGTTAGAAGATCGTGAGTTAGGAAAAAAGCAACATACGACTCTACCTATTGACATAATGCTGAAAAGTTCAAACGATTTTATTCAATCTATATTAATGAGTACGATCAATACTGGAGACAATTGTTATAACTGGCTTATTTGCGAAGGCTCATCCGACAAAATTTATTTGGAAGCGTATTTGGCCAAAGAAATACAAGATAAAAAACTACGAATAATTCCGGTATGTACTGCTTCAGAAGTAAAAAATACTTACGGACGTCTGGCTGTGCTTTTTTCAGAAATAAAAGACAAACTGGCCGGGAAAGTGTTTCTGTTAATAGACACTGATCGTAAACCTATTGAGTTTGATACTAAAGACGGATTAGAAGCGCATCTTCAATGTCGTAGAATTGTAAATGATGAAAAGGAAAAACGAACAAAATTAGTTAAGATACAAGACGCATTAAAAGCGCCGAATACCGATATTGAAGATACCTTAAATGGGAAAATATTCCATCAGGCATTATTATGTTTTAAGGATAAAGGTGGAACTCTGTTAGATTTTATTCCAAAAGAAGAAAAACCTGAGAGTCCTTCCTATTTTGCAATGGATTTACGACTGGGAGAACGAGAAAAATTAGATGAACTTTTCAATGCTAACAACGGTAACAATAAAGTGTTATTCGCAAAAAAATACGTAGAATTACTCCAACCTGAGAATAATATTCCAGACTGGATACAAAGCATAAAAGATTACTTTTCATAGCTTTCCTACTTTCATGTCTCGAACAAATAACATTTCCGCTACATAGCAAAAATAAACAAACCTCTTACTAAGATGAAGATATAAGAAAATATACCCGTTCCGATTTTCGCAATGAATCATCAAAATTATCGTTCGCATTATAAACCGATTCTCTAAAACGAATCTCTTATCAAGAATGACAATCGCCTTTCTATCCGACACGCATGGAAAACATCACGAGTTGCAGAACCTGCCGCAGGCCGACATGTTGATCCATGCAGGAGACTTGTCGAGGAACGGGACGGAGGAAGAAATTGCCGATTTTATCGAATGGTTCGGGACATTGAATTACCGGCATAAAATCTTTATCGCAGGCAATCATGACGATTGTTTGGATGGAGCCGGTATCGAAGGAATGCCACATGACTGCTACTATCTATGCAACAGTGGTGTAGAAATCGAGGGTGTGAAAATATGGGGAATCCCGTTCTTTCTATCCAACGAAATCCACTGGGCAGACCTTTATCCGGAGAAAATCGCCCGAATTCCACAGCAGACCGACATACTGGTTTCGCATTGTCCGCCGTTCGGAATTCTTGATAAATCAGCATTCGGCGCAAATATGGGGAATGAAGATTTACGGAAGCAAGTAAAAATTATCAACCCTCGCTACCACTTGTTCGGCCATATACACGAGGCATACGGCGTATATAAAACATCCCGGACAACCTTTGTGAACGGTGCTGTTGTGAATGAGAATTACAAACCGGTCAAGCGTCCAGTCGTTATTACGATATAACAAAACCTCCGAAGAAACAGCATTTGTGTCAAATTCCGACACCCGGTTTCTGACAAAATGCCTGACAAATTTTATTTTGTCAAATATCATAGAAATTTCTGAAAAATTTTTTACGATTCTCCAGCTTCGGACTGTCCGGGGCTGGAGAACTTTTTCAGGGATATTCGATGACTGACAAATGTCAAATGGCAGACGCGAAGGTGCGGCTTTTGTGGAGCAGCGTGCCAAACGAAAGCCATTATGAAGAAACCGGAAATCATTTACAACATCAACGACCTGACATGCCTGACGTCGGCATCCGACGCCGACGTCATACCGCAGGAGCTGTCCCGGACAAATCACTCAGACTGCGACAAGACGCGGCAACTGCAAGGAACGACCCTTGAAAAAAGTACGCAGAAACCATTCAACCGAATGACTATGCGTCAGAAACAAGACCTCTATACCCGCCGGATGATCCGCTTCTTTCTGAAAAATCCGGCACAGCCGCTTACCCCGATCCGAATGCGTATGACCATCAACCACGTGCGCATGTCCTATGCCCTTGCTCCGACGTTCAAAATCGAGCCGAAACATTGGGATAGCACGGAGGGCCGTGCGATCGTCGATTCGAAACGGAATGCCGATCTGAAAGGCAATCCCCGCCTGCGTGTCCGGCTCGACAACATCAACACCGAGATCGACAAGATCACCAACGCCGTACTGGCCGTTCTCGCCCGGTTCCAGCAGCAGGGCATCCGCGCCTCGGCGGATCAGGTACGCAACGAACTGCAACGCGAACTCGGACAAGAGGCAAGCAAGGCCCGGACATTCCGCGACGTATTCGAATACATCGACTTTTACATCAACGCCTGCCGGGAAGGGACCATCCTCAACGGCACGGGCACACGCCTGACACCCGGCACGATCCGTAGCTACCTATCGACCAAAAGTGTCCTGCGCCGTTATGCCGAAGCGCGGCACATCCGGCTGACGCTGGAATCGCTGACATTGGATTTTTACAACGATTTCGTCAAATATCTGAACGAGACGACCCACAGCCGGGGCCGCTATCGTCCGAATGTAATCGGCAAATTCGTGAAGAATATCCGCACGTTCCTGCGTTACGCGTTCGACAACAACTATACGCTCAACTCCGATTTCAAGCGCCGCGAATTCAAGGTTTTTCAGGAAACGGTCGAAACCATCTACCTGAATGAAGATGAATTGCAACTACTTTATGATCTGGAATTGCCGCCCTCGCAGGCAGAGGTGCGCGACGCCTTTCTGGTCGGCTGCTACACTGGACTGCGGTTCAGCGACATCGGACGGCTGCAACCGCACCACATCCGTTTCGACGAAGGAATCATCGTCATTACGACCCAGAAAACGAACCGGACGATCGCCGTGCCGATCTGCCCGAAACTGCGCAGCATCTTCGCCCGTTACGACAACTGTCCTCCACCGACACAAAGCAATCAGGCAACGAACCGGATGCTTAAACAGCTATGCCGTAAGGCGGGTATTACGTCCAAAGTCTATCTGACAGAGGTATTGGGCGGAGAACGACAGATACGTTGTTACGAGAAATGCGACCTCGTAACGACCCACACGGCACGCCGTTCATTTGCCACAAACGCTTTCAAGAACGATATTCCCGCCGCACTTATCATGTCGGCAACCGGACACACGACCGAGGCCAATTTCCGACGCTATATCCGTTGTACCGCCGAGGAAAAGGCGGTCGCACTCAAACAATACAAATTTTTCAACTGAGACAACCCATGACTACCATAGAGACCCAGAACGGCCAGCCCGTCGCATTCGAACACGCCGTTGAGATGGCTGAATATCTGTGTGCGCTCGACTTCGGCCTCGACCTGATCGCCGGAGAGGAGCGAGCCACGCCCCAGTCTGTTGCCGACTTGTTCTGTACCTGCTTCCTGCACTGGGAAACAGACTATCGGCAGCAACAAGGCTTTACCGAAGCAAGCGACCTATATCCCATCTTCGGCAGCTATCTCTTTGCCGACGTTCCGGCCCTGCAACGCTATCGCCTGCTTGCCGGACAGGAAATCCGGCGGTACGAACTGATTCCGGCGGAAAATGGCGAGGCACAGACATTTTACAGGAATAACGTGTTTATCCGATGCAGTCAGGAACTACCGGTCCTGTTCTGCGATCCGGTATTCTATGCCACCCTGCGAAAAAGGGCTTATACGACCATCCGCCAACACGACCGGTTCACGGAGGGATTCCATGTCGCTGTCAAAAAATTGCAAAACCGGCTTCGGAATATGGAGCTCCGGATAAAGAACGCTTACACGAGTGCCGTATTCGATTGTGTAAGCGAGGAGATCAACTCGCACCTATCCCGGTTCACAGACAGAAAATACGGAAAGGGCACAATCGCTATCAACGATACGCAGCGGGTAATTCTGACGCTGTTCCTGTTGCACCGGCTCGGCCTGAACAACCTGCGGGGCACCCGCGCGGCCGCATTGATGGCCTCGCTGTGGGGCGGCGCACCGGAGGTTTACCGCAAACTGATCGACAAATGCCATCGGGGAGGCCCGACGTGCGGATATGCGGATATAGACAACTATACCGATTCGCGGGAAATGGTCGCATCCCTCCTGCGACGGGTGGACGGACGATCCGACAGCCGGGAAAAGATCGAACGCTTCTGCCGGGAGTTTACCGGAGCATGGGACATTGCAAGCCTTTCCATGATTGCCAAACGAGAAGATATACAGCCGGATAACTGACAAGACGAAGCGGGCATACGGTTACCTGCTTCTTTTTTTGTCCTACCACAAAATTGTGTCTGAGGCGGAGTCAGGTTGTTCCTTTGCACCTGTAATCCAAAAACAATTTTTATTATGAAAACTTTGATTTTACAGGAGGCCGACCTCACGGCCCTGTACGATTGTCTGAAGGAGCTTCGCTCTGAGATTACGGAACTGCGCCGCATGAAGGAGCCGCCCGAACATCGCTACCTCTCCCGCTCGGAGGTCTGCGACCTGCTCCACATCAGTTATTCGACTTTGCATCGAATGACGCGGCAGGGAGAGATCCGATGCCTGAAAAACGGGAGACGCACCCTGTTCCTGATGTCCGATGTCGAAGCGGCAATGATCCCCGTAAACGCATAGGCTCTATGGAACAGGTTGCAAAATCTCCGGCAGCGGTTCAGACTACCGCTGTCGGAGCGAAACAAAATGTATTTCCGTTCGAGGAAGTTTTTCCCCGCCCGCTGGCCGAACTGATTCTTGCCCTGAACCGCGATCTGGGATTTCCTGTCGATTTCAGCGCTACGGCAATACTGACGGCTTTTGCTGCGGCGATAGGAAGCACGATCCAACTGAAAATGAAAAACCTCTTTACGGCAATCGCCTCGCTCAACTGTGTACTGGTCGGCAATCCCGGAACCTGCAAGAGCCATCCCATCCAACGGGCGTTCGCACCGTTCGAATTGATTCGCGCCCGGCGTTTTGCTGCCTACAAAAAGGAGATGGCCGAATACCGGCGTCGCAAAGCCGAAGGGAACCCCGGCCCGAAACCGGTTCTGCGTACTCCGATCCTGAATGAACTGACGCTGGAAGCGCTCTACCGAAGCATGGAAGCCAACCCGCGTGGCGTGGCGATCGTAGCCGACGAGATGAACGGTTTTCTGGAAAACATGAACCGCTATAACACCGGTTCTGATGCCGAAGCGTTCAATACGATCTGGTCGGGGCTTCCGCAGTCGATCAACCGGGCTTCGGTCGATTCACGTTACATCCATCGGGTCGCCGTATCTATCATCGGCACGATGCAGACGGCGATCATGCATAAGTTCTTCGCGCGCGACAAGGCCGGTAGCGGATTCTCCTCACGCTTTCTGTTCACCGCTCCGGAGAACCTGACCATGCCCCACTGGTCGGCCTCGGAGATCGACCCTGCACTGACCGAACAGTATGAAAAAGCGATCCTGCGACTACTCGACCGTGAAATGGAAAAGGATGCCGACGGAATTCCGCAACCCACAGAGATCGGATTCACACCCGAAGCCCTGCAATGGATGCTATCGTGGCACAATGACGAATACCGGCCCTGGACACAGGAGGAGATGGGCGACACCTACGCCGACGCCTGTTGTAAGTTGGATACCTATGCGCTGCGTTTCGCTCTTATATTAGAGGTTATGCGGGCCGCTCTCGAAGAGCGTGAGCCAGTTGCGGTCGGGATTGATTCGGTCGAGGGGGCGATCCGACTGGTGGAGTATTTCCGGCAAGAGGCAATCAAGATTCACAAGCTCGTCTACGGCAAGGATATCCGTATTTCGATGACAGAGCAGCAGCGCAAAGCCTACGATGCACTGCCGCCCTCGTTCCGAATCGCCACAGTTTACGAACTGTTAGAGAAAAAGGTCGGATTCTCGAAGGATCAGGTCAAGAAATTTTTAGGCAAGCAGCGCTACTTTACCCGCATCGTCAAAGGTGAATACCGCAAAAATTATGTAGAAATATCCGAATAAGCACTTACGGCACGGCGGGCTCTTACGGATAATTTCCATTGAATACATGGCAATTATATCTCCTACGGAGAGCCTGTCGGGAGCCGCCCGTGCAAAAAAGACACGACACCATGAAAAACAACCATAAACCCATCGCCCGCTTCATCCACCGGGACAGGCTTCGCAGCTCCCGGCTGGGCGACACACGATATTACGAACGCACGACGCTGTACGCCTATCTGTCCCGCTATTTCGCGACGGACGCCATCTGCCGCGTATTTTCCCGTTACGGCCTGCTGGTAGACTTGGAGCATGAACAGGACGGATTATACGGCATTGCTTTCCCCTTTCAGGACGACAAGACACGGCAACTGCTCTCAGTGCAGTACGACCCCGCAACCGGCAGACAGACCGGCGAGCAACCGATCGGCCAACGATTGATGAAAGGATACGATCTGCAACCCGCACCGGCATTATTCGGCATGCACTTGTTGCAGGAATATCCCGACAAGCCTGTCGGAATCCTGCGTGATTCGCGTGACGCCCTGATTATGACCCTTGCCAATGATACACGGCTCTGGCTGGCAACCGGCAACAGCAATCGGAACGGATACAGCCTGACCGACCCTGCCATCATGGAAGCACTACGCGGACGATCCGTAACGCTATATCCTGCCTCCGGTCTCTATGACGCCAGTCTGCCGATTGCCCACCGCATGCGGGAACAGGGTATCGACACGACGGTAAGCAATGCGGCGGAACAACTGACAACCGACATGACATCGGACGCCCGACTGACTATTGCCGATTTCGTTCTCCGACAGATCGAGGAAGAACAATTCTACGCCTCTTATCCCTTTGCAGAGTATGACCAAGGCTCCGGAATGGCTCCGTACTCCTTTTGTAATCTACAGGAACAGAACGAACCGGCAACTCCGATGCCCCAAGTGCCGGACGTGCCGGAGAGTTTGTTCCCCGTTAATGGAAATCCGACCGAATAACAAAAGAGTAAAATTTGAACAACCCGGAATTATGAAATGCACCCTGCTTATTCCTCGCTTTCGAAGCGGGGATCATCCAACGGAGGGAAAAACTCCGCAGGAGAACATCCGAGGTCCTTAGCGATCAGATAGAGTTGATGAACGGTATACTTGGTAGTAAACCGATCGCTTTCGACCTGCCCCACGAAACTGGCAGAGCGACCGATGGTAAAGGCGATTGCCCGCTGGGAAACGCCTTGCTCCAACCGCTTTTCGCGCACACGGGCGATCACATATTTGTCAAGCTCCGATTTCATACCTCTTATTATTTGCAAAATAACCGATTTTGCTTAATTTTGCGCTCACTATTAGCGAGCAATGCCAAATAAAACAGCAGAAACCAGAAACATTAAAACCAATATCATGAAGAAAATCTTATTCCTACTGGCAGCTCTCTTTTCGCTGGGAGTGTCGCAGGGTTACGCGCAGGCGCTCAAGACCGTTCGCACGTATTACGACCTGTTCAGCACCAGACCTTATGAGGTCTACACCGTAAACGCCCGAACCGGACAGAAGCACGGCACCTACAACCTCTACATGGAGGACGGCACACTGGGTATCACCATGACCTATGCGAACGGAGTCCTCAACGGCCCCTATCGTCAATACGGGTTTGCCGACGGCACGGCCGCCGACCAAAGCAAGCCCCGCATCGAGGCCAACTATCTCAACGACAAGTTGCAAGGACACTATATGGAGTACATGATACGGAACGGTCAGCGCAAGCCTCGCATCGAGCGGACGTACGACAAGGGCATCATCATCGAGGAGACGACCTGGCACGAATCGACCGGCGCAAAAGAAGAGTACAGTTGCATGAACGGCGTCAATCGTTCGTGGTACGAGAATGGCAAGCCATACCGCGAATGTCAGGTCGTAAAGGGACTGCCTAACGGCAAATTCGTCGAGTATCACCCCGACGGGAGCATTGCGGAGATAAGCTACTACAAAAACGGCGAGTTGGACGGCAAGCTGGAAAAATACTATGAAAACGGGCAACTCCGCACCATACAGCACTTCGCAGACGGGAAGTTCACAGGCGAAATGGTCGGCTACCACCCCGACGGC
Source organism: uncultured Alistipes sp. (assembly GCA_910577475.1). Taxonomy (GTDB): domain Bacteria; phylum Bacteroidota; class Bacteroidia; order Bacteroidales; family Rikenellaceae; genus Alistipes. The sequence continues at coordinate 48,715 of CAJTLJ010000002.1, read as the reverse complement.
AGGCTGGCCGAAAAATACACGTTCGAGACACCGGGAGAGGTCGCAACCTGTGTACTCTACTTTGCCAACGGCAACAAGCGTTCGGAGACCACCCGCACGGGTAACAACGAATTCCTGACCATCCGTTACGACAGCATCACGGCCTCGAAAACGGCGGAACTGGTACAGAACTGGCACGAAGCTTCCTCCAATTCCGATGAAGGTACGGAAGTGAAAGTATACCGCGCCGACGGCACGTTGCACAAGTCATGGACGCGTAACGGATCGAAGAGATACCGCGCCTGCACCTATGACGAAAAAGGAGAGCTGGAATCGCTGTACGACTATGACGGCACGCTGGTTTACGTATTTCCCGGCACGGAGATCGTCTCGCAGCGGATAAAACCCGCCGACTACAAAGGAAACTATCCCTACGAATGTTATGACCGCGAGGGAAACGTGATCGAAAAGGGGGAAATGGACGGCGATGACAATAAGCTTACCTTAACGAAATACGAAAACGGCAGATCCGTCTATAAGCTGGCGGATAACGGAGATGAATACTGGATATATCCCAACGGCAACCGCAAGGCCTATGCGTCGGCAGACAGATCCTATATCGTCATGTACGACGAGCAGGAACGGTGGATCGGCTGCCGTTCGAAGGAGGGGTACAACTGTGTCTACCGTTACCCCAATTCGTCCGTAAAAGCAAAAGGAAAGGAGGATGCGATGGGTAACCGCATCGGAAAATGGTATCTCTATTCCGAGACCGGCCGCCTCTCCGTCGAGGAAAACGGCGTTGTCCGCAAGCCGACCAAAGAGGAGAAAGCGAGCCACGAAAGTTATTTGCAGGAGTTGGTCGATGCCAAACGCTGACCGGAATACCTCTTACGGTCAATACCGTCGCAATCTTCGGACTGCGGCGGTTTTTTGATTTTACACCCGAATAATGAACTAATCTATGGAACGAACGATGCATCGACTAACCATCCATATCACGGATAACGACAAATTCGACAAGTTCGTCGAACTGGACGGCCTGCAACCCTATGCCGAAGCACTGCACAATGCGATGAGGGATAGAGATATTTCACTCTACCGGAACAACCGTCTGCTATTCATTGCAAAAGAGAACAACCCGTTGAATTTCGGAACGATTTACCGCATTTGCGGCGCTATACAAATCCTGTTCGGAGATGGGTTGGTATGGGACATTGTCGAAGATGCCGACGAGCAGGCCGACGCCTTGTTATTACTGAATTACAAGCAATAACGAAATAATAGAGGCTGATAAGGGCCCACATCGGGACCACGATCCACGACTGGAAAGCAGGAGTATTACGGAATCGAACAGACTATTACGAAAATGGCATCTTGTGATAATAACTCACATAAAACCAACATATTCTGTATGCGCCGAAGTGGTATATCGTAGCCCCGAAGCGGGCCCAACTTTGGGCCCTGATAAAGAAAAAGTCCTCGGAAGTGGTTAGTTTCTAAGGACTTTCGCATTAAAATTGAGGTCTGAAGCGGATTCGAACCGCTGTACAAGGTTTTGCAGACCTTTGCCTAGCCACTCGGCCATCAGACCCTTTTTCGTTCCCTTGCCGCCTTCGGCTGCTGAAGCGATGTTCGTGCCGTTCTGCGGTTCGGGAGTGCAAATATAGGAACTTAATCCAATATCTGCAAGTCGTTTGCGGAAAAACTGTGTTTTTTGACGAAAAATTAGGACGAATCGGCGATTTTACCTATGAAATAGACCTGGTCGGGGTTGTGCATCGGAAGCGAGGACCTCTTTTCGTCGAGAGGTATCGTGTCAATCGGCCGCCTCTTTTCGGGAGTCGGTCCGGGTTCGGGAAAGCCGGTCGGGTTTTTCGGGGGCGGGCTGCGGCAGAAATGTGAAAAATTGTTGCACGCGACCGATTTTTTCGTACCTTTATGGAGCGAAAATCGAGAATAGTCGTGAAGATCGAGGATTTGGCTTTGACGATGACTGCCGGGTTGGGCGTGAAGGGGGTGGTGCACCTGCTGGACCGCTTCGGGTCGGCCGAACGGATTTTTGTCGCTTCGGAGGCGGAATTGCGTCAGGCGGGGCATCTGCGGGGAAAGGCCGTGGAGAATCTGCTCGGACGAAGCGGCTTTGCGGCGGCACGTCGCGAAGAGGCCTATTGTGCCAGACACGGGTTGCAGGCGGTCGCCTCGACCGATGCGGCCTATCCGCCGTTGTTGCGCGAGATAAACGACTATCCCCATGTATTATATATAAGAGGAGCCGTCGAGGCGCTTCATGGACCCTGCCTTTCGGTGGTGGGGACGCGCGAGATGAGCCGATACGGAGAGCGGATCGCTCCGACGCTGATCCGGGGCCTGGCCGAACGGGTTCCCGATCTGGTGATCGTCAGCGGATTGGCTTTCGGCATCGATGCGGTCTGCCACCGCGCGGCTATGGACTGCGGCCTGAGGACGGTGGCCGTGGTGCCGTGCGCCTTGCCCGAGGTGTTGCCGGCGAGCCATACGCATCTGGCGCGGGAGATCGTGGAGAGGGGCGGTGCGGTGGTGACCGAGCTGCCCTCTATTACCAAGCAGGCGGGTGATCTCTATCCCGCCCGCAACCGGATCATCGCCGGACTGAGCGAAGGGACGGTGGTGATCGAGTCGCCGGTCGGGGGCGGCTCGTTGCAGACCGCCGACTACGCAGACGGTTACGGTCGGGCGGTCATGGCCTTGCCGGGGCGCGTCGGCGACGAATCGGCACGGGGCAGCAACATCCTGATCCGCAATCAGAAGGCTCGGATCGTGCTCTCGGCGGAGGATGTCGTCCGGGAACTCGGCTGGGACCTGCGGCCGAAGATGACGCGTCCGGTCCAGCCCCGGAAGGAGATTCCGCTGACAGCCGACGAACAGGGGCTGCTGGGGTGTTTCCGGTCGAACGATCCCCTCTCGCTGGCCCAGCTGCAGGAGCTGTGCGGGCTCGACCCGGGAGCGCTGTCGGTGCTGCTGATGGGGCTGGAGTTGTCGGGTGCCGTTCATAAGCAGCCCGGAAATCTATATGTAAAGACGAGACGATGAAACTCATAGACACCCATTCCCATATCTACGAACCCGAGTTCGATGCCGACCGCGACGAAGCGGTCGCCCGCGCCCGTGCCGCGGGGGTCGAAAGGCTCCTTTTTCCGGCCATCGACGCGTCGACCCACGGCCGGATGCTGGATGCCTGCCGGCGTTACGGCGACTGCTGCCTGCCGATGATGGGGCTACACCCGACGTCGGTGAACGACAATCCCCGTTGGCGCGAGGAGCTGGACGAGGCGGCGGCTCTGCTGAAAAACCCGCCGGCCGGAATCCGTTTCGTCGGGGTGGGCGAGATCGGTCTGGACCTCTACTGGTCCGCAGCGTTCCGCGACGAGCAGATCGAGGCGTTCCGCCGACAGTGCCGGCTGGCGCTGGAGTGCGATCTGCCGATTGCCGTCCACACGCGGAATGCCTGGGCGGAGATGGAGCGGGTGGTCGGCGAATTCCGCGGGAGCGGTCTGCGGGGCGTGTTCCACGCTTTCGGCGAGGACGAGGCGACCTATCGCCGGCTGCGGGCGCTGGGCGATTTCAGGTTCGGCATCGGCGGGGTGGTGACCTTCAGGAAGAGCCCGCTGGCCGAGACCGTGCGGAACATGGCCCTCGAAGATATCGTGCTGGAGACGGACTGCCCCTACCTGACTCCCGCTCCCCATCGCGGGAAGCGCAACGAGTCGGGATACATCGTCTACATTTGCGAGCGGGTGGCCGAGCTCAAGGGGCTGACGCCCGAAGAAGTGGCCCGCGCGACGAGCCGCACGGCCGAGGAACTGTTCGGCCTCGACGAAAATAGAAACGATTGAACGGAAAAAGAGATACGACTATGCGACCTGAAATACTGATTATCTACACCGGTGGTACCATCGGCATGAAGACCGACTCCGAAACGGGGGCGCTGGTGCCTTTCGATTTCAGCGGCATCTACGAGGAGTTCCCCTCGCTGCGCAGGCTGAACGTCGATCTGGAGGTCCGCACGCTGGGCCCCATCGACTCCTCGAACGTCACTCCCGAGCGCTGGGAGGAGCTGGCTGGGGTGATTCGCGACAACTACGAACGCTACGACGGATTCGTCGTCCTGCACGGCACCGACACCATGTCCTATACCGCTTCGGCGTTGAGTTTCCTGCTCGAGAACCTGGCGAAGCCGGTGGTCTTCACGGGTAGCCAAATCCCCATCGGCGTCCTGCGGACCGACGGGCGCGAGAACCTGATTACGGCCATCGAAATTGCGGCGGCCCGGGATGCCGCCGGCCGCCCCCGCGTCCCGGAGGTGTCGCTCTATTTCCAGAACCGGCTGTTCCGGGCCAACCGAACCTCGAAGCGGAGCGCCGAGGCGCTGAACGCCTTCCGCTCCTACAACTATCCGCCGCTGGCCGAGGTGGGCGTCAACATCGCCTACAATACGGCCGCTATCCTGCCGGCGCCCTCGCCGTCGGAACCGCTGCGCGTGGGCGGTCCTATGTGTCGCGAGGTGATGATTCTCAAGCTCTTTCCGGGTATGGACCCCTGCCTGCTGGAGCGCATGCTCTCCTATGAAAAGCTGTGCGGTGTGGTGCTCGAGACCTTCGGGTCGGGAAACGCCCCGACGACCGAGTGGTTTCTGGAGCTGATCGGCCGTACGATCGCCCGCGGCGTGCACGTGCTGAACGTTACCCAGTGCGGCGGCGGTGCCGTCTCGATGGAGCTCTACGAAACCGGGTTGCGGTTGCAGCGTATCGGGGTGCTGTGCGGCTACGACCTGACGACCGAGGCAGCTGTCACCAAACTGATGTACGTGCTGGGCAAGAATCTTCCCCGCGAGCGGACGCTCGATCTGCTGCGCCGTTCGATAAGGGGAGAATTCACGGCGTAAAACATTGCAAGTGACGATTTTTTTTTCTATATTTCGCACTGCAAAGCGGCCTTAAACATTGCCCCGGCAGAGCCGAGAGGTTGGTTCGTTCGGGTTAAGTGTTTGGTGTACATTTGTTTATGTGCGCTTCGGGTTGCGCTGGCCGATATTTCGCTTCGGATGACTCGGAACGGATTTTGCCCTCGCCGGCGGTTCGTAACGGCTTTTCGGGGGTGAAAAATCGGGAAAAAACGAAAAAATTTGAGACGTAGACAAAACTTAAAACAATAAACACAAACTAATCAAATTTTAATTCAACAACTATGAAAAAACTGTTTTTGATTCTGGCAGTAGCCGCTTTCACGCTCGGCGCTGCAAACGCAATCGCTCAGGAGCCCGAAGCAGCTCCCGCAACGGAAGAGGTAGCCGCCGAGGCTGTCGACAATGCCGCTGCCATCGAGGCTGAAACCGTCGTAGAGGGTGAGACGATGCACCACGTGCTGATGCAGAAGTTCCTCGAGGGCGGCTGGGAGTGGATGCTTCCCGTGCTCTTCTGTTTGGTTGTCGGTCTGGCTATCGCCATCGAGCGTATTCTCTACCTCACCTTCTCGACCGTGAACACCAAGAAGTTCATCGCCAACGTGGAGGAGGCTCTGAACAAGGGCGGTATCGACGCTGCTAAGGAGGTTGCCCGCAACCACCGCGGCCCGATCGCTTCGATCTACTATCAGGGTCTGGACCGCTACCACCAGGGTCTGGACGCCGTCGAGAAGGCTGTCGTTTCCTACGGTTCGGTCCAGACCGGCCAGATGGAGGCCAACCTGTCGTGGATCGGTCTGTTCATCGCTCTGTCGCCCATGTTGGGATTTATGGGTACCGTCGTGGGTATGATCGGTGCGTTCGACGCCATCCAGGCTGCCGGCGATATCAGCCCGACGCTCGTTGCCGGCGGTATCAAGGTCGCTCTGTTGACTACTCTTATGGGTCTTATCGCTGCCGTTATTCTCCAGCTGTTCTACAACTACATCGTTTCGAAGATCGACTCGCTGGTTAACCAGATGGAGGACGCTTCGATCACGCTGACGGACATCCTGACGGCATACAACAAGAAATAAACCTATAAAGAGTTGACTGTTTCAAAATTATGAAAAAGATATTGAACATATTATTGATTGTCCTGCTGGCGGTCACGTTCCTGCTTACGGTCTATGCCGTCGCAGCAGGTCCCGAGGCCCTCAATGCGGCGATCAACCTCAACCTGATCTGGGGCTACATCCTCTTCGGTGTGGCTATCCTGTCGGCTCTGGGTTGCGCCGTGATGGGGATGGCCAAGAATCCCGCAGGTATCAAAAGCTCGATCCTTTCGCTCGTGCTGGTCGTCGTCGTGATCGGTGCATCCTATTTCATCGCCAACGGCCATGACGTGAAGATCGTAGACTTGCAGAACGGCGGTTTCTTCGACGGTTGGAAGGCCGTTATCGCTGAGACCGGTATTTTGGTCTCCTATGTGGCTGCTGCCGGCGCTATTCTGGCCGCCGTTTACTCGGAGATCGCTAACGCCCTCAAATAGCATTTGAAAATGGCAGGAGATAAAAGAAAAGTCCAGGAAATCAACGCCGGTTCGATGGCCGACATCGCCTTCCTGCTGCTGATCTTCTTCCTGGTGGCCACCACGATGAACGTGGATACGGGTCTGGCGCGTATGCTGCCGCCCATGCCGCCCGAGGATCAAAAACAGGAGGACATCAAGGTCAAGGAGCGCAACATGTTCCTTGTTCTGGTGAACGGTGCCGGACAGATCATGGCGGGTGTTCCCGGCCAGCAGGGCCCGGTCGACTTCCGACAGCTCAAGGATATGGTTCAGGAGTTCGTCCTCAATCCGATGGACGACGAGACCTATCCCGAGAAGAAGGATAAGGAGATCGAACTGGCCGACGGCAGCAAATGGGTCTATCCCGTGAGCGAAGGCGTCGTGTCGCTGCAGACCACCCGCGATACCGGCTATCAGGTTTATATCATGGTGCAGAACGAACTGACCCGCGCATTCAACGAGATTCGCGACGATGTAGCCATGAAAAAGTTTAACAAGAAGTTCGCCGATCTGAACGACGACGAGAGCAAGGCCGTCACCACGGCCGTGCCCCTCAAGATTTCGGAGGCCGAACCTCGTCAAGTGGGAGGAAAGAAGTAATGGCAGTAATGAAAAAGAAGGGCAACAAAGGTCTGCCCCCTATCTCTACCGCGTCGCTTCCCGACGTCATCTTCATGATTCTGTTCTTCTTCATGATTTCGACCTCCATGCGTGACCAGGAGCTGTTGGTGCGTTACCGTCTGCCCCAGGCTACCGAGGTTCAGAAACTCGAGAAGAAGTCGCTGGTGAGCTATATCCACGTGGGTCCTCCGTCGATCTCGATGCAGGCCAAATTCGGCACCGCTCCCCAGATCCAGCTGAACGACTCCTACAAGAAGCCGCGCGATATCGGTCAGTTCGTAGCTTCCGAGCGCGACAACCTCAGCGAGAGTGATCGTAACATGATGACTATCTGCCTCAAGGCCGATGAAAATACGAAGATGGGTGTCGTAACCGACATCAAGCAGGAGCTTCGCCGTGCCAATGCGCTGAAGATCTCCTACGCAGCTTCGAAGTCGCTGGGTTACTAATCCCTTCCGCACTGCTCAGAAGGGCTGTCCGACAAGTCGGACAGCCCTTTTTTATATCCTTAGGCGGGACATCGCATAACCCTTTTTTGTCTCTTCGGTCGGAACTTCTCCAAGCCTACCTCAGCGAGTTCTCTGCACGGCGGAGCGTTCCTCCTCTCGGAAGGACTGCGGCGCCGGACGGGCCCGCGATGACGGATTGGCGGAAAATCTTCGTGTTCAGAAAATTTTATCGTTTTTTTATGGTCGTACATGCGGAATAGTGAAAAAAATTCATACATTTGTAATTAAGTTGGCTCGCAGTGCGAACTGTCCGTACATTATTCATTCTTAAATTTTTCATGCTATGAAAAAAATTGCATGTTTTTTCCAGGCTCTGCTGCTGATGGCGACTTGGGCTTTCGTCGGTTGCAGCGATGACAAAACGGAGCCCGCACCTATCCCTCCCCTGCCTCCCGAGGAGCTGAATTTTACCCTTTCCGTCAAGGATATAACCACTACGAGCTGCATCTTCACGGTCGAACCGGCCGATGCCCATATGTCCTATATCGCCATGCTGATCGAGAAGACGGAGTTCGACCGCCTCGCATCCGGCGAGGAGGTGATCCGGCAGGACCTCGAAGACTTCAAGGAGGAGGCCAAGTACAAAGATATCACTCTCGACCAGCTGCTCATCAATGAATACCTTCGTTACGGCCGTCTCGAGGTAGAGGTGGACAACGAGCTCGACCCCGGTACGGAGTACTACCTCTACGCCTACGGCCTGTCGGAGACGGGCGAGGCCACCACTGCCCTGGAGAAGGTCGCTTTCCAGACCGTAGCCATTCCGCAGGTAGACGCCACGTTCGATATCCGGATAGAGAACCTTTCGCTGACGAGCTGCACGGTGGCCGTAACGGCTACTCCCGCCTCGGTGGTCTATTTCATCAACATGATCGACGAGGCCACATATCAGGAGTTCGGCGGCAACGAGAAGGCTTTCACGGACTATACGAAATTCGTCGTGAAGTATAACGTGGACCGTTACGGAGCGACCCCCGAGGCGCTGCTCAAGGCGTGGGGCAGCACCGGCTCCGACAGCGTGGATCGTACCGGCTTGAAACCCAACAGCAAGTACTACGCTTATGCGGTCGGCGTCAACGGGCAGTTCCAGCCCAACACGAAGCCCGAATTTGTCGAGTTCAAGACCGAAGCCGCAACCGCTTCCGACAACACCTTCACGGTCGAGTTCGGCGAAGTGAACTACCACAGCGTTTCCGGAACCATTACTCCGACGAACAACGATACTTATCTGTGGGGACTTCAGTCCAAGCAGGAGATCGATGAGAACTTTGACAGCGATGAGGCGGTGATGGAGATGCTCTGCGAGATGTATGTCGGCATGGGGATCATGGACTCCTATCGTGCCAACGGCCGCACGGAGTTCTCGATGGGTTCGCTGGATCCCGAGACCGATTACTACCTGTTGCTGTTCGGCTGGGATCAGGCTCCGACGACGAAACTCACCAAGATTCCCGTTCGCACGGCCGCCGCTTTCGGCGATCCGAAGGATCTTGTGCTTGATATCCGGATTTCGAATCTGACCCACAAGGGGGCCGACATCGCCATCGAGCCGTCGAACGGCACCCCTTATTATTACGATATCATCGAGGCCGAAGCGTATGAGGCAGCGCTGGCTGAAACGGGTAATAATACGGATGCTGCCGTTTTGAAGCTGGTCGCCGAGTCGATCGAATATGCGGCCGACTGGAACAGTGTCGATCCGATCGAGTTCCTGGAGTACTCCCACTCAATGGGTCCCGCTTACGACAACTGGTCGAACGGCGAGCCCGAAGTGGAATATATCGTATTCGGTTGCGCGGTCGACCTGACTACGGGTGCTGCGGCTGCCGAGCGGGGTTTTGTCAGCGAAGTCTTCACGACCCTGCCACGTGTCGTCAGCGATGCCGCCATTACATTCGAAAAGGGCAAGTATTTCAACAGCACGGAGTTGGCCGAGAGCGATCCCGAGAAGTACGGAAATCTGCCCCGCGATTACGGTGTGCTGAACTATACGCTCGCACCGAACGGCAGCGCCGCCCACTGGTACTCCTGCTTCTATCCCACGAGCGACTACGCCACCATGTTCGATGACGATACGCTGATCCTCTTCCTGGTCGACTACGGCTATAACGAGGGCCAGGACGGGGTGCTGTACGACCACGTGAACGGTACCTATGTCATGCCGTGGCATCAGGAGTATTCGTTCATCGCCGTTGCGGTAGACGAGAACGGCGTCTACGGGCCCGTTACCCGCGAGGTGTTCCTGATTTCGCCCGAGGGAGCTTCGCCCGCCGACGAATTCGTGCCCAGCTTCCAGAGCATCATGCAGGCTGCGGCCAAGAGCCTTGCGGCCAAGAGCCCGCGCCGTGCTTCGCGCTTCTACGGCAAGAAGATGTAGCGATTTGCGATTCGGATTTTCAGGGGGCTGTCCAACCGGTTTGGACGGCCCCCTTTCGTGTCGTCACCCAGCGAAACCGGCTTGACCGAACCCGTGCGAACCGCAAAGGTCATGTCCTCAGCGTCGGGACGTTCCAGTTGCGGGCCTTGTCCGACGGGACAGAAAAAACCGCCCGCTCGACACTGTGTCGAGCGGGCGGTTGCGTTGTTCCGGACGGAATTTCCTACTTCTCGAAGCCCTTGCCGATGGCCAGAAAATCCTCGGCCTTCAGCGCGGCGCCGCCGATCAGTCCGCCGTCCACATCCTCCTTGGCGAAGATTTCGGCTGCGTTGGAGGGCTTGCACGAACCGCCGTAGAGAATGGCGGTATCCTGCGCTGCCGCGCCGAATTTGGCGGCCAGCACCTCGCGGATGTAGGCGTGAATCTCCTGCGCCTGATCGGCCGTGGCGGTCTTGCCCGTACCGATGGCCCAAACGGGCTCGTAAGCGATCACCAGGCTCTTGAACTGCTCTTCGGTGAGGTTGTAAACCACCTCCTCGATCTGGGCCTTTACGACCTCGAAGTGCTTGCCGGCCTCGCGCTCCTCCAGATTCTCACCCACGCAGTAGATGGGGGTCAGGGCGTTGGCATATGCCTGCTCCATCTTCCGGTTGAGCGTGGCGGAGGTCTCGCCGTAGTACTGACGACGCTCCGAGTGGCCCAGGATGACGTACTTGCAGCCCAGTGCGGCGATCATCGAGGCGGCTACTTCGCCCGTATAGGCACCTTTGGCCTCGGCGGCGCAGTTCTGCGCACCCAGCTCCACGTCCGAACCCTTCAAGGCCTCTGCGACCTGTGCGAGGTGGGTGAAGGGCGGGCAGACGATGAAGTTCACGCACTCGCACACGGTCGAACGACCGGCCGCTACGTTCTGGGCGAGTTCGACGCCCTCGGCGGGGAGGGTGTTCATTTTCCAGTTACCTGCTACGATTTTCTTTCTCATGATACAAATTCTTTTATGTTCGTTATGTTTTCTACTCTTCGGGGGCGCACCAGCCCTTCACCTCCTCCATCGAGGGGGCCTTGAGCCCCAGCTTGTTTTTCTTGTTGAAGCCGCAGAGGTCGTTGAAGAACTTGCCCGGGGCGAGCTTCTTCAGCGAGTCGACGGTCAGATAGCCCATCTTCTGGATGACGGGCACCCACTCCGCGGGAATGCCGATGGCGGTATATCTCTCCTCCGGATCGTTCACGGGCTTCTTTTCGGGACGCATCTGCGGGAAGAAGAGAACGTCCTGAATGGAGCTCTGGTCGGTCATGAACATTGTCAGACGGTCGATGCCGATACCCATGCCCGAGCATTGGGGCATGCCGTACTCCAGCGCGCGTACGAAGTCCATGTCGATGAACATCGCCTCGTCGTCGCCCTTTTCCGAGAGGCGCAACTGTTCCTGGAAGCGCTCCAGCTGGTCGATGGGGTCGTTCAGCTCCGAGTAGGCGTTGCAGAGCTCCTTGCCGTTCACGAAGAGCTCGAAGCGCTCCGTTAGGTCGGGATTCGAGCGGTGCCGCTTGCAAAGGGGCGACATCTCGCAGGGGTAGTCGGTAATGAAGGTGGGCTGAATCAGCTCCTCTTCGCAGTACTGGCCGAAGATGGCGTCGATCAGCTTGCCCTTGCCCATCGTGTCGTCGATCTCGACGTTCAGCCGCTTGCAGGCCTCGCGCAGCTGCTCCTCGCTCTGCCCCGTGATGTCGTAGCCGGTCTTTTCGCGGATGGCGTCGGTCATCGTCAGGCGTCGGAAGGGAGCCTTGAACGAGATCGGCTTGCCGTCGATGGTGAGCTCCGTGGTGCCGTTGGTAGCCATCGCCACCCGCTCGAGCATCTGCTCGGTGAACTCCATCATCCAGATGTAGTCCTTATAGGCCACGTAGATCTCCATGCAGGTGAACTCGGGGTTGTGCGTGCGGTCCATGCCCTCGTTGCGGAAGTTCTTGCCGAATTCGTAGACGCCCTCGAATCCGCCCACGATCAGCTTCTTGAGGTAGAGCTCCGTGGCGATGCGCAGGTAGAGGTCTACGTCCAGCGAGTTGTGGTGCGTGATGAACGGACGGGCCGAAGCGCCGCCGGGAATGGGTTGGAGAATGGGGGTCTCGACCTCCAGATAGCCGCGCTCGTTGAAGAAGTCGCGCATGGTAGCCATGATTTTGGCCCGCTTCACGAACACCTCCCGGACCTGCGGGTTGACCGCGAGATCGACGTAGCGCTGGCGATAGCGCACCTCGGGATCGGTGAAGGCGTCGAAGGTCTGGCCGTCCTTCTCCTTGACGACGGGCAGGGGGCGCAGCGACTTCGAAAGGACGGTGAACGACTTGCAGTGCACGGAGAGTTCACCCGTATTGGTATGGAACGCGAAGCCCTCCACGCCGATGAAGTCGCCGATGTCGAGCAGCTTCTTGAAAACGGTGTTGTAGAGCGTGGGGTCGCCCTCGGGGCATACGTCGTCGCGACGGATGTAGACCTGAATGCGTCCCGAGTGGTCCTGCAGCTCGAAGAAGGAGGCGCTGCCCATGATGCGCCGCGACATGATGCGGCCGGCGATGCGCACCTCTTGATAGTTTCCCTGTTCTGGGTCGTAGTTCTCGGCAATCTCCCTGGCCGAAGCCGTCACCTCGAAGCGGGCGGCGGGATAGGGGTCGATGCCCATGTTGCGGAGCGCGGTGAGCGACTGGCGCCGCAGCTGCTCCTGTTCGCTGAGTTCGATAGTCATAGTTATCCTTATTGTTCGATATTCGATCCGGTGCGGACACCGCGTCGTGCGACGGCACGTCGCTTCCGGGTCCGAAAACGCGCACAAAGTTAGCAAAAATAATCCGAAGCGCCTCTATTTTTCCGCCACAAATGCTTTCAGAGCGGCGATTTCGGCCGGCCATCGGCTCTCGTCGGGCGTCTCCAGAATCAGGGGAATGCCGTCGAAACGGCTGTCGCGGGCGATGTAGCGGAAACACTCCCAGCCGATGGCGCCGTCGCCCAGCGGGGCGTGGCGGTCGACCCGGCTGCCGCAGGGCTTCAGGGCGTCGTTCAGGTGCATGCCCCGCAGGTAGCGGAATCCGACGATGCGGTCGAACTCCTCGAAGAAGCGGTCGCAGGTCGCCGGCGACGAAAGGTCGTAGCCCGCGGCGAAGGCGTGGCAGGTGTCTATGCAGACCCCCACGCGCGACTTGTCTTCCACCCGTTCGATCAGATAGGCCAGCTGTCCGAGACTGTAGCCGAGGTTCGAACCCTGCCCGGCCGTGTTCTCGATCACGGCCGTGACTCCGCGGGTGCGCTCCAGAGCCCGGTTGATCGAGGCGGCGATGCGGTCGAGCGACTCCTCCTCGGAGATTTTGCGCAGGTGGCTGCCCGGATGGAAGTTCAGCCGGTCCAGCCCCAGGGCCTGACAGCGGGCCATCTCCTCCTCGAAGGCGCGGCGCGACTTCTCGAGTCCCTCCTCCTCGGGGTGTCCAAGGTTGATCAGATAGGTGTCGTGGGGCAGAATCTGCTCCGGTGCGTAGCCCGTCTCGGCGCATGCCTTGCGAAAGGCGTCGATCTGTGCCGGGGTGAGCGCGGGCGCGCTCCACTGACGTTGGTTTTTCGTGAAGAGAGCCAGAGCCGTGGCTCCGATGGCGGCTGCGTTGCGCGGAGCGTTCTCCACGCCTCCCGCCGCACTGACGTGTGCACCGAAGTATTTCATCGTGTAAGAGCTTTTTTCAATCTGTCTGCAAAAATAGGGATTTTATAAATAATTGCCTAAATTTGTGCCGAAAAACCCCGATGCACATAAGTACTGTAATCTCTTGCTATGAAGAATTTTTACTGGACCTTGTTGTGCGTGCTGACGGTCCTGCCCGCTGCCGCACAGATCTCTATCGACGAAGTGAACGCCGGCAAAAAGGCCGAGTTCAAGGAGCGGATCAAGACCACATCGGCCGATGCCGACTATTTCAACGAAGCCCGCTACCGGGCCGAGCGGGCCGCCATTCGCAAGGAGCGTAATTTCCTGGAGTTCGGCACGTCGCTGCAAGGCACGCTGACCTCCTACAACGACGCCTGGATCGAGTCGGCCGGCGGCGACAACTCCATCGCCGTGATCGCCGCCCTGCGTCTGCATCACATCTTCACCAAGGAGAAGTTCACCATCGAGACCAAGGCCGAAGGCAAGTTCGGCTACAACCGGATGCGCGTGGAGAATGCCGACGGTTCGGAAGAGGGCATCTGGTTCAAGAATCAGGACGAATTCCAGATCTCGACCGCCCCGGCATACAAATTCTCGAAGAACTGGTCGTTCGGTTCGATCCTGAAGTTCCGCAGCCAGTTCGCCAACGGCTACGTGTCGCGTACCGAGCAGGGTGCCGAGCACCGCAAGAGCCGTTTCATGACCCCGGGTTACCTCGACATCTCGGTCGGTTTCAACTACGTCTGCCCCAAGAAGAGCTTCCCGGTGAAGATCAACCTCTCGCCGCTGGCCCTGAGCGCCACCTTCGTCGAGAGCGCGGCCATTCGCGGCAACAGCGTCGACGAGGCGGGCAACATCGTCAACAGCAAGCTGCTCTACGGTATCGAGGATCCCGACGCCACCTCCAAGTGGGAGGGCGGTTCGTCGATTCAGATCGATTTCGACCGCACCTGGGGCAGGAACGGATGGTTCCGCTACCGCACCTCGCTCTACTCCTTCTACGGCTGGATCACCGACATGAACTCGAAAAACAAGTTCTGGACCCTGGGGGCCTACAACGACAATTTCGACGCCTGGAACGAACTGCCGGTGCCGATGGCCCAGAAGATCGGCCGCAAGCCCACGCTGGCCATCCACCCCATCGTGCGCTGGGAGAATACCGTCGAGATCAAGGCCACGAAATACATCTCCACGCAGATCAATTTCCAGCTCTACTATAACCGGGCGCAGAACTACGACGTGCAGACCCAGACTCTGCTGAGCGTGGGATTCGCCTATACTTTTAAGAATAAATAAACTCCGACATGTATCGTAATTCGCGACATACGGTTCTCTTCCCCCTGCTGCTGGCCGTGGGTGTGGTGCTGGGACTGCTGTTGGGACAGTTTCTGGGGCGTACGAGCGCCGAATCACAGCTGCGCGGGATGCTCAACCGCATCTCGCTGCCCGACAACAAGCTCTCCTATACGCTCTCGCTGATCGAGCACCAGTATGTCGACTCCGTATCGCTCGACTCGCTCGCCGAGCACGTGATTCCCCTGCTGGTCGAGGAGCTCGACCCCCACTCGGTATACATTCCGGCTTCGGAGATGCAGGCCGTGAACGAACCTCTCGAAGGGGAGTTCGACGGCATCGGCGTGGTGTTCAACATGGCTACCGACACGGTGATCGTGCTGAACGTCATCCACGGCGGGCCCAGCGACAAGGCCGGCGTGAAGGCCGGCGACCGCATCGTGCGGATCGACGACTCGCTGGTGGCCGGACGGAAAATTCCGCAGGACCTCGTCGTCAGGCGGCTGCGCGGCCCCCGCGGCACGCAGGTGCGCCTTGCCTTGCAGCGGCAGGGCATAGCCGACGAGGTGGAGGTGACCGTCACGCGCGACGTGATACCGATGAAGAGCATCGAGGCGGCCTTTCTGATCGCCCCCGGGATCGGCTACGTGAAGCTCTCGCAATTCGCCCGCACCTCCCATGCCGAGCTCGTGCAGGCACTCCGCAGGCTGCGGGACGAGGGGATGACGGGGCTGATCTTCGACCTGCGCGGCAATACAGGCGGTTATCTGGATCAGGCGATCCGGATCGCCGACGAATTCCTGCCCGAGGGGCAGCTGATCGTCTATACCGAGGACCGCAACCACAAACAGCTGCGCGAATACAGCTCCGGCGGCGGTTCGACCGACCTGAAACTGGCCGTGTTGATCGACGAGGGGAGCGCCTCGTCGAGCGAGATTCTGGCCGGGGCGGTGCAGGACAACGACCGCGGTACGATCATCGGCCGCCGCTCGTTCGGCAAGGGGCTCGTACAGCAGCAGATACCCTACAACGACGGATCGGCGTTGCGGCTCACCACGGCCCGCTACTATACCCCCACGGGACGATCCATACAGAAACCCTATACCAACGGCGACGGCGAGAGCTATGAAATGGACCTCTGGAACCGCTACGAACACAACGAGCTCTTCTCGGCCGACAGCATCCGCTTCGCCGACTCGCTGCGGTTCACCACGCCGAAGGGGCGCACGGTCTACGGAGGCGGAGGCATCATGCCCGACATCTTCGTGCCGGTCGACACGACCGATTTGAGTCCCTACTTCATTCAGGTTTCGGGGCGGAATATCCTCTATCGCTATACCATCGAGTACGCCGACCGCCATCGTGAACGGCTGGAAGCCGTGCGGACCCTGCCCGAGTTGCAGGCCGCGCTGGACGGCGACCGGACGCTGGTCGAGGATTTCATCCGCTACGCCGCCCGTAAGGGGGTAGCCCCCGTCCGCGGCGACATCGCCCGTTCGAGGCGGTTGATCGAAGCGCAGCTGCGGGCCTACATCGGCCGCAATACGGTGCTGGAGGATATCGGATTCTATGCGAACATCCACCCGGTGGACCCCGTGATAACGCGGGCCATCGAGGTGTTAAAACAAGAAGAGAATGATTAAGAGAACGATCGGTACGCTGGCCGTGCTGGCGTCGCTGGCGGTCATGGTGCTGGTGGCGCTGAACCGTCATGATTTCTCGTCGATGGTGCTGGACGGGCGGCCGGCGACTGAAATCCCTACACAGCCGGCCCCCTATTCCCCGAAGCCCGGACCGGCGGCCGAAACGCCGGAAACCGCAGCGGATACGCTCCCGACGGAGCTGATCTCCGGACGGGATTCGGTGCAGGTAGGTAGACGGGAAGAGTAAAAGCCGGATGAAAAGCGACGGTCTTCAGCCCGTTCCGCCGCGGGAGTGCGCGTGGAGCCGTTCTGGCCTTTGCCGGAATCCGATGGAAGAGGCGACCGTGAATGAAAAAGGGAGGTGCATGGTGCACCTCCCTTTTTCAGGGATTGGGACTTCAGAAGTACTTCACATCGTGGCCCACGATGGTCGAGAGCAGGTTGTTGGCGGCCGAGGAGGCGCCGATGCGGAACAGATCGGTCGTCAGCCACTCCTTGCCCAGAATCTCCTCCACGATGGTGTAGTAGAGGACGGCATCTTCGGGCGTGCGGACACCGCCGGCGGCCTTGAAGCCCACCTTGCGGCCCGTCTTCTCGTAATAGTCGCGAATGGCGCGGCACATGACGACCGCCGCTTCGGGCGTGGCGGCCACGTCGATCTTGCCCGTCGAGGTCTTCACGAAGTCCGTGCCGGCGAACATGGAGAGCAGCGACGCCTTCCGGATCAGATCGGGGCTCTTCAGGGCTCCCGATTCGATGATGACCTTCAGGGTGATCTCTTCGCCCATCTCGCCGCGGATCATCTCCACCTCGTTGGCTGCCTCGTCGTAGTGTCCTTTGAGCATCTTGCCTACGTTGAGGACGATATCCACCTCGTCGGCGCCGTTCTCCACGGCCATCGACACTTCCAGCATCTTCACCTCCAGGAAGGTCTGCGCGGCCGGAAACCCCCCGGCGACGCTCGTGATGCGCATCGGGGTGCCGTCCACCGCAACGCCTACCGTCTCCACGAACGAGGGATAGATGCAGATCGAGGCCACATTGGGAATCTCGGGGTAGTCCTTGTAGAAGGCCACCGCCCGCTCGGCAAACCGGGTCACCGACTCCTCCGAATCGTTGCACGAAAGGGTCGTCAGGTCGATGGCCGAATAGCAGAACTTGCAGGTTTCGACGTTCATATTGCGCAGGGCGGCTTCGCGGATGCGGGCCACTTCAGCGTCGACCTCCTCCGCCGAGGGGGCCGGTGCATACTCCTGCAATTTGGTTGCGTATTCCATAGATATCGTTGTTAGCTCGTGATCGTTTCCGGGGTCCGGGTCTCCTGCCGTTCGCTTCCGGAGAGACTTTTCTACGCAAATATAGCGATTTCCGGACAATTCGCAAACGGGGTTCTGCAAATTTCGTGAAAAAAGATTCCGTACCTGCATCCGAAGTCGGATGAGAACGAAAAAGACCGGACCAACCGGTCCGGCCTTTCGCTTTGTCGGGGTCGACAATTAGTTGACGCCCTTCAGATTGACATCCGTAGCGGCTTTCTTGGCCAGCTCGGGATTCTTGGCGATGGCGCTGTTCAGCTGAGCCTTGGCGGTAGCCAGATCACCCTCCTTCTGGGCGATTACGGCGCGCAGGTAGTCGGCCTCGGCCGAGGTCTCCTTGGCGATGGCGTTCTTCGCAGCGGCGTAGTCCTTGTTCATCGTGTAGGCGATGGCGGCATTGATGCCCGTCAGGTTTCTGGCAGCCTCGCTGTAGTTGCCCTGAGCGGCGGCAGCCAGAGCCTTGGCCTTCTTGTCGGCGGCCTGCGAATACTTGGCGGCCTCGGCCACGTTGCCGTTAGCCAGGTTAGCCAGAGCCAGGTTGTTGCTCAGGGCGGCGTCGGTCGAGCCCAGCTTGGCAGCCTGCTCGAAAGCCTTCAGCGCAGCGGCCTGATCGCCGTTCTCGGCCAGGGCGATACCCAGGTTGTTGTAGGCGCGGACGTCCTTGTACTGCTTGGCGGTGTACTCCAGTACGGCCACCTTCTGCTCGCCGCACTTCACCAGCGACTCGGCAGCGTAGAGCAGCTCCTCGTTCGAGAGTTCGCCGTATTTCTTGGCATTTACCAGCTCCATGATCTCGGCGTCGGTCTTGCCCATCAGATCGGTGCTGTTCACCACCTTCGAACGGCGGAGTTTGGGCAGCACGTCGCTCTTCAGCTCGTTGAATACGCTGGCCATGTTCTTGATCTCGCTCTCGCGCTGTGCGGACGAGCTGTAGAGGCTCAGCACCTGAAGAATGAGGTTCTTGTCCTGGATGTTGGAGTTCTCCACCAGCTCCTTCAGACCGTCCCAGTCCTCACCGTAAGCGGCGGCGTCCACCTCCAGACCCGAATCCTTGAGCAGCTTGGCGACAGCGGCCTTACCCGACTCCGAACGAGCCTTCGACAGCTTGTCGTTGAAGGTCTCGGGACCGTCGGGCGAAGCGTAGCCCTTCACCGAGATGTGCTGGGTGGCGCGGTCGTTCTGCATGGTCTCGTCCACGTTCTCCTTGAAGCCGTCCAGACCCTTCACGGCACCTCTCGACACCTTCGAGTCGTTGATGCGGTAGATGATGTCCACCGAGGTCTCCGTGGTGGTTACCTTCTTGTAGTCGTTGGCCATGGGAACCATTGCCGATGCGTAGTCCAGATCGGACTGCAGCGTGTTCACGCCGTAAGCAACGGTCAGACCGAAGTGCTTGCGCAGCGCCAGACCCTCGGGAGACTCGGTAGCCAGCAGGGCGGCCTCGGACTCGGTGGGCAGGGCGCCGGTGTTGGCGTTGATGAGCGTCAGCTCCTTGCAGCCGCCCTTCGGGCACTTGATCTCGATGCGGAGCTGCAGTTCGCTCTGACGCATGCGGGCGTCATAGGGGAACTCGACATGCTGGGTGTAGACTCCCGAAGCCTTCTTGTCGACTACGGTGTAGTTCTCGTCCACCTTCGAACCCTGGTAGTACTTGGGGGTGCCGGCCACCTCGCCGCCCTCGAACACGATAACGGGGGTTACTTTAGCCACGGCCTTGGCGTTGAAGTATTTGGCGGGGATGTTGACGCTGATGTCGGCAACGACCTTGCCGTTGTTCAGGGTCAGAACCTCGGGGTTGCAGGTGATCTGAACATCGTCGCGGTTCTTCGCCATCTTCTTGAAGCAGTTGCAGCTGGAGAACACCAGTGCGCCGGCCATGAGCACGAGGCCCATTTTCAGGATGTTTTTCATAACGAATTTGGTTTTAATGTGTTGTTTGTTCTGTTTGTCTCTTTTTCCGTCCGAAACCTCTTCTGCGGTGTTCGACCCGCCGGAAGCGCATACCGGAACGATGCAAATATAGTAATTATTTTCGTTCCCGTACGAAAAACGGGGTGGAAAAAATCCACCCCGTAAAAAAACTTTTCGGATTGTTCCTTTCGGCTACTCCTTGCGGTCGTTGCGACCCTCGCGACGGTGTTCGCCGCGCGGACGACGCTCGCGCTCGACCCAACCCTCGGGTTTGGGCAGCAGCGCCTTGTGCGAGAGCTTCAGCTTGCCGGTCTTGGCGTCGACGCCGATGAGCTTCACCTCGATCTCGTCGCCCTCCTTCAGGCCGGTCTCCTCCATGGTCTCGAAACGCTTGTAGTCGATCTCCGAGATGTGGAGCAGGGCATCCTTGCCGGGCAGGATCTCGACGAAGGCGCCGAACGATACGATCGAACGGATCTTGCCTTTGTAGGTCTCGCCCACCTCGGGCTGGGCCACGATGGCCTTGATGCGGGCCAGCGCACCGTCGATCGCCTCCTTGTTCTCGCCGAAGATGTCGACGTAACCCTTGTTGTCGTCCTCGGTGATGGTGATGGTCGTGCCGGTGGTCTTCTGGATGTCCTGGATGACCTTTCCGCCCGGGCCGATCACGGCACCGATGCAATCCTGCGGAATGGTGATCTGAACCAGACGCGGTACGAAGGGTTTGTACTCGGCCCGCGGCTCGGCGATGCACTCCGTCAGCTTGCCCAGAATGTGCAGGCGGCCTACGCGAGCCTGCTCCAGCGCCTTGGCCAGCACCTCGTAGCTCAGTCCGTCTACCTTGATATCCATCTGCGTAGCGGTGATACCGTCGCAGGTGCCCGTCACCTTGAAGTCCATGTCGCCCAGGTGATCCTCGTCGCCGAGGATGTCGCTCAGCACGGCCCAGCGACCCGTCGCGGAGTCGGAGATCAGACCCATGGCGATGCCCGAAACGGGCTTCTTCAGCTTCACGCCGGCATCCATCAGTGCCAGCGTGCCGGCGCAGACGGTAGCCATCGACGAGGAGCCGTTCGACTCCAGAATGTCCGAAACCACGCGTACGGCATAGGGGTTCTCCTCGCCGACGGGAACCATCGGCTTCAGGGCGCGCCAGGCCAGGTGGCCGTGGCCGATCTCGCGGCGGCTCAAGCCGCGGGCGGCCTTCGCCTCGCCGGTCGAGAAGGGCGGGAAGTTGTAGTGCAGCACGAACTGCTCGGTACCCTGTACCAGCACTTCGTCCTTCACCTTCTCGTCGAGCTTCGTGCCGAGCGTTACGGTTGCCAGCGACTGCGTTTCGCCGCGGGTGAAGACGGCCGAACCGTGTGCGCAGGGCAGATAGTCGGTCTCGCACCAGATGGGGCGGATCTCGTCGGTGCGGCGGCCGTCCAGGCGCTTGCCCTCGTCGAGGATCATGTTGCGCATGGCCTTCTTCTGTACGTCGTCGTGGAAATATTTGTGGATCAGCGGGGCCTTCTCCACCAGCTCCTCCTCGGTATAGCGGGCGGCGAACTCGGCCTCCAGGGCGTTGAACATATCCTCGCGCTCGTGCTTCATCGTGCCGCTCGTGGCGATGGCGTAAGCCTTGTCATAGAGCTCGGCGATGATCTGCCGGCGCAGCTCCTCGTCGTTCACCTCGTGGCAGTATACGCGCTTCACGTCCTTGCCCAGCTCCTTCGAGAGCTCGATCTGCACGGCGCAGTGCTTCTTGATCTCCTCGTGCGCGAACTTGATGGCGCCGAGCATCACCTCCTCGGACACCTCCTTCATCTCGCCCTCGACCATCAGGATGTTGTCGATCGTACCGGCCACCATGATGTCCAGATCGACCTGCTCCATCTGCGAGTAGTTGGGGTTGATGACGTACTGGCCGTCGATGCGGGCCACGCGCACCTCCGAGATGGGGCCTCCGAACGGGATGTCCGACACGGCCAGCGCGGACGATGCGGCCAGACCGGCCAGGGCATCGGGCTGAATATCTTTCTCGGCCGAGATCAGGTTCACGGTCACGTAAACCTCGGCGTGATAGTCGGCGGGGAACAGGGGACGCAGGGCGCGGTCGATCAGACGGGCGACCAGAATCTCGCTGTCGTTCGCCTTGCCTTCGCGCTTCATGAAGCCTCCGGGATAGCGTCCGGCGGCGGCGTACTTCTCCTTGTACTCCACCTGCAGAGGCATGAAATCGGTGTCGGGTTTTGCGTCCTTCGCGGCTACGACGGTGGCGAGCAGCATGGTACCGCCCATCTTAACGACCACCGAGCCGTCGGCCTGCTTGGCCAGTTTGCCGGTTTCGATCATGATCTCGCGGCCATCGGCCAGCGTGATGTACTTTCGAACGGCATTGTACAGCTTTTTTTCTTCCATAATATAACTTCCAAATGTGATTTTCTTTCGTAAAATAGGGCCCCACGCATTCGGGGGCCCCATTTATCGACCTCGCAGGCTTATTTGCGGAGGTTCAACGTCTTGACGATGGAGCGGTAGCGCTCGATGTCAACCACCTTCAGGTACTCCAACAGCTGACGGCGCTTGCCGACCAGGCGCAGCAGGGCGCGCTGGGTGCCGAAGTCGTGCTTGTTGCTCTTCAGATGGTTCGTAAGGTGGTTGATACGGTACGAAAACAGGGCGATCTGGCTCTCGGGAGAACCCGTATCGGTGTTAGACTTGCCGTACTGGCCGAAAAGCTCTTGCTTTTTCTCTGCGGTTAAATAACCCATTTTCTTAAGATTTTTAAGTTGCACTCTACGACGTATCCTCCTTACCGAATGACGCCAGAGCGTGGCGCAAAGGTACATATTTTTTTAGAATTAAAGCACCGTCCGTCAGAAATATTCGCGATTTCGGCCCCTTTTTTTGAAAACAAGCGGCGAAAATAGTAATTTTGTCCCGAAGAACGGATCCCCGGGGCGCGGACGACGGGACATGCCGCCGCCGAACCCGCTCCGAATCAAACGCATCGAACCATGAAGAACCGAACCCTGCTTCTGCTGCTGGCCGCTCTTGCGGCCCTCTGTCCCTCCTGCCGGCGCGAGCCGGACTACCGGATCGTCGAGGGGGCCATGCTGGGCACGACCCTTCGGGTGACGGCCTGTGTCGGGGAGCCCTCCGCCGGTGAACTCTACCGCCGGATCATGGGGGTCGACAGCGCCATGAAACGTTCGATGTCGATCTTCGACGAAGGGTCGCTGCTGAGCCGGCTCAACCGGAACGAGACCGACTCGGTGGACGAACATATCGTGCGGAACTGGACGCTGGCCCGCGAAATCGGAGCCCTGAGCGGCGGCCGCTACGACGTGACGGTCAAGCCGCTGGTGGATGCCTGGGGATTCGCCGGGCGGGAGCGGACGGCCGCGCCGAACCTCGATTCGCTGCTCGAGTTCGTCGGCAGCGACAAGGTGTCGGTTCGCGACGGGCGGCTGGTGAAGAGCGATCCGCGCGTGCAGCTCGACTTCAACTCCGTCGCCAAAGGCTATACGGTCGACCGGGTGGCGCTGCTGCTGGAGGAGTACGGGGCCGAAAACTATCTGGTGGATATCGGCGGCGAGGTGCGCTGCCGGGGCGTCAACCCGCACGGCGATCCGTGGCGGATCGGTATCGAGCGGCCGGTGGACGGCGTAGCCTACGGACAGACGTCGGAGGTGCGGGTCGCCCTGAGCGGCGGGTCGCTGGCTACCTCGGGCAACTACCGGCGCTTTTTCATCGACGCCGCGGGAAACAAGGTCGCCCACACGATCGACCCCCGCACGGGCCGGAGCGTCGTTTCGCGCCTGCTTTCGGCTACGGTGGTGGCCGACGACTGTGCCCGAGCCGATGCGCTGGCGACCATGTTCATGGCACTCGGGGCCGAGGAGGCTCTGCGATGGGTCGCAGTACATCCCGAGGCGAAGGTGCTCTTCATTCTGGCCGACGGTGGCGAGGGGTTCGAAACCTATGTCTCGCCGGCCATGCGAAATCTGATTCTGGAATAACATGTCGAATACGTTGAAAAAGGCGCTGTTTCTCTATAACCGGCAGTCGGGCAAGGGCCGCATCGGTCGGAACGTGGAGGCAGTTGTGGCGCTGTTCCGCGACGCGGGCTATGTCATGACGCCGCAGGAGATCGATTTCGGTCGCAATCCGTTCGACGGACACCGCGACCTCGCGCTGGCCGTAGTGGCCGGCGGCGACGGCACGGTCAACTATGCGGTCAACGCCATGAAGGCGGCGGGGCTCGATCTGGAGCTGGGGGTGATCCCGGCCGGTACGGCCAACGACTTCGCCGGGGCGCTGGGCATGTCGCACGACCCGCTGGAGGCGGCGCGGCAGATCGCCTGGGGCGAGGAGGAGCGGATCGACTGCGGCTGCGTGAACGGCCTCTATTTCGTCAACATCTTCAGCTTCGGGGTCTTCACGACCACCTCCCAGCGCACCCCCGACAAGCGGAAGCACCGCATCGGCAAACTGGCCTACCTGATCGAGGGGGTGAAGGAGGCGTGGTCGATGCACGCCGTGCCGCTGCAGGTGCGTGCCGACGGGCAGTGCTTCGATCTGAATTCGCTCATGGTGCTGATCTTCAACGGCGAGACGGCCGGCGGATTCCACCTGGCCCGCCGCTCCAGCGTGCGGGACGGTCTGTTCGAGGTGCTGATGCTCGAAAAGCGGAACTTTCTGGCCTCGACCTGGGCGATGGGCCGCTACCTGCTGGGGGGCAACCCGCGGATCGTCCGCCGGCTGCGGGTGCGCCGGCTCGACATCGAGTCGACGCTCAATGAGCCGACCGACGTCGACGGCCAGAAAGGCGCCGAGTTCCCGCTCCACGTCGAGTGCCTGAAGGGGGAGCTGCGCATCCGCTGCCAGCGCGAGAACCGACAGTAACATCCGAAGAAACCGTATGCAGACGAAGAAGACGATACAGAAACAGAGCGGTCCCGACAAGATCTCGATCTCCCGCATCAAGCAGGAGATGAAGGAGGTGTACTACCTTTCGGACGACCTGGTCATTCTGGCTCTCGACCCGAACAGCCCTTCGCTCGGGCGGCCCGTGTCGCTCGACGGGTTCGCGGCCATCGTGATGATGAGCGGCGAAGCCACCCTCTCGATCAACCTGAACGAATACCTCGTCCGGCCCAACGACGTGGTGGTCTTCACCCCCGAAGTGGCTATCAACGTGGTCGGCTACACGGAGCAGGCCTCGGCCTACATGATCGCCTTCTCCAAATCGTTCGTCAATGAGATTCAGATCGATCTGGCTACCTCGCTGCCCGTCTACATGCGCTTCGGCAAGGACCCCGTCCTGCACGCCACTTCCGCCGATGTGGGGGAGATACGTCAGGTTTTTCAGCTTATCAAGACCATGCTGAGGAGCGACAAGGAGCGCTACCGCCACGAGATCATCCGCACCCTCTTCACGACGGCTTTCTACATCATCACCGACCTGAACCAGCGCGAACGGCCCGCCAACCGACCGAAGGGTCGCGGAGAGCTGATCTTCGAGGAGTTCACGAGCCTGCTGCAACGCTATAACAAACGCGAGCGCAACGTCGGGTTCTACGCCCGGCAGCTCAACATCACGCCCAAATACCTCTCCTCGGTCGTAAAGGAGGTGAGCGGCAGGACGGCTGCCCGCTGGATCGACGAGTCGGTGATCCTCGAGGCCAAGACCCTGCTGAAATATTCGGGCATGAGCATCCAGGAGATCGCCTACAGCCTCAATTTCAGTACGCAGTCCTTCTTCGGCAAGTATTTCAAACAGCACACCGGCACCTCGCCCTCGCGCTACAAGCGGAAAGGGTAGTCTTTTTTCGCAGGCGGCGCACAGGCCGATTCACAATTGGCAATTCACGATTCGCAATTATTCTGCGACATCCCTGCTGTCATGTTGAGCGAAGGGGCTTTGCCCCGCAGTCGAAACATCTCGACTTGACGGCACATTCACCGGCGCGAATCACTATCGTTCATGCCGGTCCGACCGTCGAGATTCCTCGACTGCGCCTGCGGCTTCGCTCGGAATGACGGCATTCTGTCACCTTGCGCGGAGCGAAAGCGAAGCTGAAAGGTCTCGACTCAGCAGAATGTTCGCCTTCAAGAACCATCGTGCACTTCTTCGCCGGGGTGGCTGCAGATTGCCGGCGCAAAACGCCGAATCGGCGCCTTGCCTGCTCGACGATACAGGAAAGAGGAATTGAATGGTATGAAAAAAGCGCGGCCGATGCACCGGCCGGGTCACTTCGATGTGTAGACCACCTTTTTCGTGGCGAAAAAATCCTCGTCGAAGAGCTCGGCGATGTCGTAGAGGGTCCAGCGCCTGCGAGTGCGGGCCAGCTCCTCCGCAAGGTCGCCTCCCTTGAGGTAGAGGATGCCGTTGGGCAGCGTGCCCCGCTGTCCCCGGTCGATCTTATCCCAGATCCACCCCACGAATTCGGGCATCTCGGTGACGGCCCGCGAGACCACGTAGTCGAACCGCTCGTCGATCTGCTCGACCCGGCCCCAGCGGGGGGAGAGGTTCTCCAGCCCCAGTGCCCGGCTCACCTCCTCGACCACCCGGATCTTCTTGCCGATGGAGTCGGCGGCGGTGAAGCGGGCCTCGGGAAAGAGGATGGCCAGCGGCACGGAGGGGAATCCGCCGCCGCAGCCGACGTCGAGGATGCGGGCTCCGGCGGCGAACCGGCAGACGCGGGCGATAGCCAGCGAGTGCAGGACGTGACGCAGGTAGAGCTGGTCGAAGTCCTTGCGCGACACGACGTTGATCTTGGCGTTCCACTCGGCGTAGAGCGGCTCCAGCGCGGCGAACTGCTCCCGCTGGCGGGGCGTGATCCCGGGAAAGTATTTTTCGATGAGTTCGGTTTTCATTCGGCTTGTTTTTCGTTTTGCCGGGCGGTGGAGAGCAGTCCGCAGGCCGCCTGGATGTCCTCTCCGCGCGAGGCGCGGATGGTGGTCTGAATCCCTTTGGCGGTCAGGGCGTCGCGGAACCGGATCATCTGCTCCTCCGGAGGCGAGAAATAGGGCGACGAGGGTATTTTGTGGAACCGGATCAGGTTGATGCGGCACTTCAGTCCGTCCAGCAGCCGGCACAGCTCGCGGATATGGCGGGGCGTGTCGTTCATGCCGCTCAGGAGGATGTACTCGAACGATACCCGCCGCTGGTGCGTGAAGTCGTAGCGCTTCAGCAACTCGACCGCCTCGCGGATCGGCCACGCCCGCTCGACGGGCATGATCTCGGCCCGCTCCTCGTGGAAGGGGTTGTGGAGGCTGACGGCGAGGTGGACCTTCGTCCGCTCTAGAAAGCGGGGCAGGGCGGGGGTCACTCCGGCCGTGGAGAGGGTGATGCGGGTGGGCGACCAGCCGTAGCCCCACTCCGCGGTGAGAATCTCCAGCGCGTCCAGCACGTTGTCGAGGTTGTCCAGCGGCTCGCCCATCCCCATGAACACCAGGTTGGTGAGCCGTTCGCGCTCGGGGAGCGAGGCGATCTGGTTGAGGATGTCGCGGGTCGAGAGCGAGTGTTGCAGCCCCTGGCGGCCCGTGGCGCAGAAGCGGCAGCCCATGCGGCAGCCGGCCTGCGAGGAGACGCAGAGCGTGGCCCGCTCTCCGTCGGGGATGTAGGCCGACTCGACGAAGGAGCCCTCGGCGGTGCGGTAGAGGTATTTCTTCGTGCCGTCGCGCGAGGTGGCAGCCCCCTCCGGAGCCCGGAGCCCGATTTCGTACTCCGCGGACAGCAGGGCCCGGTTTCGGGCCGAGAGGTCGGTCATGGCGTCGATCGAGGCCGCCCCGCGCACGTAGAGCCAGCGGGCCATCTGCCGGGCCGCGAAGCGGGGCATTCCCGACGCCTCGGCCAGTTCGGCGAGTCCATTCAGTGTCAGTCCATATAGGGGTCGGAGCGGAGCCATACGTACCGGTTTTCGTGTTTGAGCAGACAAAAGTAGCTAAAAAATGAAGATTTTTCCAGCCGAACGCTCCGTTTTTCAAAAAATCTCCCTATATTTGTGGGTGTATAGCGCTGTAAGGCGCTGACGACAACCCGAAACCACTTGCTAACAAATTAAAAAATTCATAGATGGAACTTAAAAAAACACCTAAGGCCGACCTGCAAAACAAGCGAGGTCTGTTTCTCGAAATCGGATTGGTGATTTCGTTGCTGCTGGTTATCGGAGCTTTCCTGTACACTCCCAAGGAGCACCGTATCGAACAGCTGGAACAGGAGGTAACCGTAGTGGAAGAGGAGATGATCGAGGTGACCCGTCAGGATCAGAAACCCCCCGAGGCTCCCAAAAAGACCGAAATGAAGGTGATCGCCGACATGCTCTCCATTGTGAAGAACGATACCAAGATCACCACCGACGTCGACTTCTCGGAGTTCGATGAGGATACCGAAATCGTTCAGGTAGTCGAGGTCAAGGAGGAGGAGATCAAGGACGACGAGCCCTTCATCAGCGCCGAAACCATGCCCAAGTTCCAGGGCGGCGACCTGACCACTTTCCGCAACTGGGTGCAGGGCAAGGTCCGTTACCCGCAGGTAGCGCAGGAGAACGGCATCTCGGGCCGCGTGGTATTGCAGTTCGTCATCGAGCGCGACGGCCGTCTTACGAACATCGTCGTTTTGCAGACCCCCGACCGCTCGCTCTCCGAGGAAGCCATCCGCGTGCTGAACCAGTCGCCGAAATGGTCGCCCGGCAAGCAGCGCAGCCAGACCGTGCGCGTGAAATACACGCTGCCCGTCGATTTCCGCATTCAGAACTGATGCGTTTCGACGCTCGATCGATAAGGGTATCCTATTTGCGGGGTACCCTTATTCATGGAACGCAGACAAGGTAGTAAATTCCCATAGATGAACGAATCGAAAACGCAGCAACAGAAACAGACCCTTCCGGTCGAGGAGAACCGCCGCGAACGGGCCGTGCTGGTCGCCGTCATCCGCGACGGACAGGAGCCCCGGCTGACCGACGAATACCTCGACGAACTGGAATTCCTGGCCGAAACGGCCGATATCGAGACCGTGAAGCGCTTCACGCAGCGCCTCCCGCAGCCCTCGTCGCGCATCTACGTAGGGCCGGGCAAGCTGGAGGAGATCGCGGTCTACTGCAAGGAGAACGAGATCGACGTGGCTATCTTCGACGACGAGCTCTCCCCGTCGCAGACCCGCAACATCGAACAGGCGATGCCCTGCCGGCTGCTCGACCGCACCCGGCTGATTCTGGATATTTTCCTCTCCCGTGCCCGGACGGCCTATGCCAAGACTCAGGTTCAGCTGGCGCAGTACGAATACCTGCTGCCCCGTCTGGCCGGCATGTGGACCCACCTGGAGCGTCAGCGGGGCGGCACGGGAACCCGCGGCGGCGCCGGCGAGCGCGAAATCGAGACCGACCGCCGTATCGTCCGCAACCGGATTGCCAAGCTCAAGGAGGAACTGAAGAAGATCGACCGGCAGATGGCCGTTCAGCGCTCGAACCGCGGGTCATTGGTCCGCGTGGCGCTGGTGGGCTATACCAACGTCGGCAAGTCGACCCTGATGAACCTCATCTCCAAAAGCGAGGTCTTCGCCGAGAACAAGCTCTTCGCCACCCTCGACACGACGGTCCGCAAGGTGGTGTTCGACAACCTGCCCTTCCTGCTCTCCGATACGGTGGGATTCATCCGCAAGCTCCCGACCGAGCTGGTCGAGTCCTTCAAGTCGACGCTCGACGAGGTGCGCGAGGCCGATCTGCTGCTGCACGTGGTCGACATCTCGCATCCGCAGTTCGAGGACCAGATCGCCGTGGTGAAGCAGACCCTGCAAGAGATCGGTGCCGGGGACAAACCCGTTTTTCTGGTCTTCAACAAGGTCGATGCCTATACCTATATTAAAAAGGAGGAGGACGACCTGACCCCGGCTACGCGCGAGAATCTGTCGCTCGACGACCTGAAGCAGAGCTGGATAGCCAAGGCCAACACTCCCTGCATTTTCCTCTCGGCACTGGCGAAGATCAACATCGAAAAGTTCCGGTCGGACCTCTACGGTATGGTTCGTGAGATACATTCGGGACGTTATCCGTTCAATAATTTCCTCTACTGATCGCAAGAAACCTTCAAAACCTTTTTGATATGACCGTTCATGTTTTGAATCAGCAAAACACGCTGCTCAACAAATTTATCTCGGAGATTCGCGACCGCGAAATCCAGAAGGACGCCATGCGCTTCCGCCGCAATCTGGAGCGGATCGGCGAGGTGACTGCCTACGAGATCTCGCGGGAGCTGAACTATGCGCCCCGGACGGTGGTGACGCCGCTGGGCGAGGCTGTCGTGCAGACCATTGACGACCGGATCGTGCTCGCCACGATTCTGCGGGCCGGGCTTCCGTTCCATCAGGGTTTTCTGAACTACTTCGACGATGCGCAGAACGCATTCGTTTCGGCCTATCGAAAGAGCACGAAGGACGGCAAGTTCACGGTGAAGGTGGAGTACATCTCGTGCGGCGAGCTGGAGGGCAAGACGCTGCTGTTGGTCGATCCGATGCTGGCGACGGGCTCGTCGCTCGTGCTGGCCTACGAGGCCCTTTGCGAGAAGGGCGGACAGCCCGCCCACACGCATGTCGCCGCCGTGATTGCCAGCGAGCAGGGGCTGGACTACGTGCAGAAACACATGCCGGGTGCCACGACCACCGTCTGGTGCGCGGCCGTGGACGAGGAGCTTACCTCCCGGTCCTATATCGTTCCCGGTATCGGCGATGCCGGCGACCTGGCCTACGGCGAGAAGAAATAGCGGACTATTGTTCGAGATCGGACGCACCGCCGGAATATTTCGGCGGTGCGCTGTTATTTTGTTTTGGCTGTCAGGCGGTCCGATGGCAGCATAGGCGAATGTTCCGTACCGTCGAGATGTCTCGACTCCGGGCCTGCGTCCCTCCGCTCGACATGACAGCAAAGCTGTCACCCCGAGTGAAGCGCCGCTGAATCGAGGGGTCTCGACGGTCGTATCAGCAGGAACCCGTGCGAATCGCATGGGCGAATGTTCCGTACTGTCGAGATGTCTCGACTCCGGGACTATCGTCCGTCCGCTCGACATGACAGACACAAAATAATCGTGCATTGTGAATTGTGCATCGTGCATTGCTCTGTCATTCCGAGCGAAGCCGAAGGCGCAGTCGAGGAATCCCGACGTTTCGACCGTCACGAACCGCATCGGAGGATGCTCCGGGATGTCGCCGGCGGTGCCGATGCGCGTTCCTCTCGCATGTACCGCATGCGGTATTCAGAATCCTCGTCGACGACGTTGCGAAGGAGCGGCCCGACAGATTGACGATTCCGGAGTTTTTGAAAACCTATCGGACCTTCCCGCCGAGCCGCACCTATTTCACCGTCACCTATCGGTGGGATCAGTTCTTCTGACGGTCTTCGGCCTGCTCCAGGTATTTTTCGATCAGGCGGGGAACGGCGTAGTCGCCCAGCGAAGCGACCGGGACGGTCAGGTACCCCTCCGGCCGGGGCAGGCGGTCGACTCCGATGCGGTGGAAAAGGGCATGGAGCGTCTGGTGGCTCAGCTGGTGGCGGGGCATGGCGGTGCTTTTCAGCAGTCGGAACGGCTCCCCGGCCAACAGCTCCCCGAGCGGCAGCTGTTCTAAGGCGGTGGCGGTCGGAGTTTCGATCAGGGGAAATTCGTAGAGCCCCCGCCAGATGTCGCGGCCGTTGCGGCGGCGGATCAGGGTCCGGCCGTCGCAGATGGGCACGATGTAGTTCAGATAGCGGTCGCGCGTGGCTGTTCGCCCGGCTTTGACCGGGCGCAGGGAGACGGTGCCGGCCGCCTTCGAGAGACAGCGGTCGGCGAAGGGACAGCCGTCGCAGCGGGGCGAGGCCGGCGTGCAGTGGAGGGCTCCGAACTCCATGACGGCCTGATTGTAGTCGGCCGGATGGCGGCGGTCCAGCAGTTCGTCGGCCAGGGTCGCGAAGGCGCGTCGGCCGGCCGTCGTGTCGATGGGGAGATCCAGATCGAAAAGCCGCGCATAGACGCGGTAGACATTGCCGTCGACCACGGCCCTCGGCTGGTCGCATGAGAACGAACAGATGGCGGCGGCGGTGTAGTCGCCTACGCCGGGCAGGGAGCGGACGTCGGCATAAGCGGTGGGAAAGCGCCCGCCGAACCGCTCGACGATCTGCCGCGCCGCCGCGTGCAAGTTCCGGGCCCGGGAGTAGTATCCCAGCCCCTGCCAGAGTTTCATGACCCGATCCTCGGGAGCTGCGGCCAGCTCGGCGACCGTGGGGAATGCCTTCAGAAAACGTTCGTAATATGCGGCGCCCTGTTTGACGCGCGTCTGCTGGAGGATGGTCTCCGAGAGCCAGATCCGGTAGGGGTCGCGCGTCCGGCGCCACATCAGGTCGCGTTTGTTGGCTTCGTACCAGGCCCGAAGCGCGGCGCTCAACGTATCGTCCATACCTGCGTGCAAAATTACGCTCTTTCGGGGAATAAAACAACCCCCGGTCCAAGGACCGGGGGCGGAATCGCGCCTCTGCGCAGCTCTATATCGGTTGATAGACACGCACGTAGTCGACGTACATGTGCGCCTCGCCGCCGTTCAGCGCCGTGACTTGTCCGATGTTCCAGATGCCCGGGAAGTTGCCTCCCACGGCCAGGTTGAAGATGATGAAGAAGTCGTGGTGGAAGTAGTTGCCCGGTGCGCTGTCGTTGCTCCGGTCGTCGATGTTCATCGCGAAATAGGGCTCGGCATCGGGGTGGAGATTCAGGTCGAGGTAGCATTTGATCGCCTGCTCGTCCCAGATCAGCGTGAAGAGGTGGAACCCGTCCTGCACGGAGTAGGGAGCTTCGCTGTGGCGGGCGTAGTTGGGGTAGCCGCCGCCGGCGTAGTGCCCCCAGTGGCAGGCGCCGTTCAGGTAACGGTCCTGCGAGCCGTTGCGGATGCCGTCGGCGTGTCCCATTTCCAGAATGTCGATCTCGCCGCAGGCGGGCCAGCCGACCTGCGCGAAGTCGGCGCCCAGCAGCCAGAAGGCCGGCCATAGTCCGTTCGCCGTTTGCGGCAGCCGGATCAGCGCGTCGATGCGCCCATGGGTGAAGGCGAACGACCGGCTGGTGTTGATGCGTCCCGACGAGGCGCTCTTGCCGCGGTAGTTCTCCTTTCTGGCTGTAAGAATCAGGCATTTGCGGCCGGTCGTAGGCTCGATGCCCATCGATACGCCGCGGGCATCGTAGTATTGCAGCTCGTTGTTGCCGCCGCCGTCGCCGTTATCTTCGATCAGCCATTTCCCGAGATCCAGCGTCGCTGCGTCGAACTCGTCGGACCAGATGAGGCGGTAGCCCGGAATCTCGACGCCGGTGGTCGGGTTGTCGGGCGTGGGGTCCGGATTTCCGGGATCGGGGTTTCCGGGGCCCGGATTCTCCGCCGCAGTCGTGGTGACAGTCACCTGGTTCCAGTCGGAGGAACCGTATGCGCTGTCGTCGGAGCATGCCTGCACGGCAACGGTGTAGCTCGTGCAGGCCTTCAGCCCAGTCAGGCTCGCGAAGGTTTCGCGCGTTGTCTGCTCGGCCTCCGAATCGAGGCGGTAGCGGTAGTAGTCGGCGTGCGGGACCGCGCTCCACTGAAGCATGAACGAGGTCTCGGTGAGCGATCCCTGGAAGAGTGCGGGCGAGGGGGCGGCCAATTGTACGGTCGGGACCGTGCCGTTGTCGTCGGGTCGGCAGGGGGTGTCGTTGCTGTCCGAACAGCCGCACATGGCGACGGCCAGCGTAAAGAGGGAGAGCAGGATTCTTTCCATGGGGTTACTCGACTCTTTGGTAAACGCGTACGTAGTCCACTTTCATGAGCACGGGGTTGGCGAAGATCGAATCGTCGATCGTGCCGCCCCAGGTGCCGCCCACGGCGATGTTGAAGATCAGGAAGAACTCCTTGTTGAAGGGGTAGACCTTGTAGTCGTCGTCCGAGCCGTGCGGCTGGTAGTAGGTCGCCGTGACCTGATCGTCCACCAGGAATTGCAGCATGTCGTCGCCGTTGTCCCAGTCCTTCTCCCAGACCAGCGTGTAGGTGTGGAAACCCTCCTCGATGTCGTCGATGTATTTGCGGGCATTCCAGTTCTGGCCGTTGCTGCCGTTCTTGCTGAAGGTGTGCAGGGCGTGGGAGATCATCGTGGGTTCCTTGCCGACGTGCTCCATGATGTCGATCTCACCGCAGCGGGGCCACTGGTAGACGTCGTAGTTGGCTCCCAGCATCCAGAACGCGGGCCACGTTCCGCGTCCTTTGGGGAGCTGGATGCGGGCCTCGATCTTGCCGTAGGCGAAGCTCCGCTTGTTCTTCGTGTTGATGCGGCCTGAGGTGTATGAGTTCTTGCCGTAAACCTCCTTGCGGGCTTCGATCACCAGACAGCCCTCCTCCAGACGGACATTCTCCGGCCGGTCGGTATAGTGCTGTTTCTCCTGATTGCCGTAGCCATCGCCGCCGATCTGGTAGTTCCACGATTCGGTGTCGAGCGTCGAGCCGTCGAATTCGTCCGACCAGACCAACTTGTATTCCTTGCGCTCGGGAGCGGGGCTCGTCCCTGCCTTGGTCTTTACCGTGACGGCTCCCCAGCCCGATTCGCTCCATGCGGCGGGGTTGTCCGACCGCGCCTTGACCTTGACCGTATAGGTCGTTTCGGCTGCCAGACCGGTCAGCGCGAGGCGGGTGTCGGTCGTGGACTTCTCCTCGCCGCCGTCGACCGTGTAAACATAGCTGTCGGCATGCGCTACGGCACTCCACTGCACCGTGAAGCCGTTGTCCGTCGTCAGGTCGCTGAGCTCCAGAGGCAGCGGAGCGGCCAGCTGGGTAGGCGTCGAGGGCATGGGGTCGGGATTGGGCGCCGGAGTCGGTTCCTCGGAACCGTTCGAACAACTTGCGCCAGCGAGCAGCAGCCCGCTGAGAATGATCAGTAAGTTTCGGAACATCTTTTTTCGGTTTTTGTTTTCGGGGCGGAACGGGTGCATTCAAACCCGTTCCGCCAAAGTCGGGAGCCGCGGCTCCCGGATGATTACTTCTTGTAGAAGAAGATGGCGTCGTAGTTGACCTCGGTGCCGGGGGCGGCTACGGGCTGGTTGTCGGCGTCCACGATGGCAATGACGTTGAAGTCGCCGTCGTCGTTACCGGTGCGGTAGGTGATGCCCTTCTCGGTGAAATAGTTCATCGGAACCTCTACTTCCTGCCACTCGCCGTTGCGGGTGTAGTTGTAGTCGCCGCCGGCCTTCAGAACGAGGTCCACGTTGGCGCTGCCGTCGGTCAGACGGATCGTGTGGGCATAGGTGTCGGTGGCTGCGCTCATGATACCGATGTGGAGATACCACTCGGCCGGAGCATCCATGATCTGGGCCAGCTTGTCGCGGGCAGCGCCGTCCTTCACGCAGAAGCCTGCGCCGGCCCAACCCTGGCTGCCCATTACGAGGCTGGTGTAACCCTCCGTATTGCCGAAGAAGTTCAGACCTGCGGCGGTGCCTGCGGTGTAGGTGTCGGTCCATACATAGAGGAAGCGGGTCTCCTCGTTCGGACGGAAGTCAGCTACGACCTTGTCGAGAATGTTCTCGATCGACACTACATCCAGAACGATGGGGAAAT
The DNA here is from genome assembly GCA_910577475.1 of uncultured Alistipes sp. GTDB lineage: Bacteria > Bacteroidota > Bacteroidia > Bacteroidales > Rikenellaceae > Alistipes. The sequence continues at coordinate 13,312 of CAJTLJ010000002.1, read as the reverse complement.
AGGCCGAACCCTTCAGCGAAGCGGCGGTGTCTCCCCCGATGGTGCCGCCGGTCGTCTTGATGGTCAGAGTGGCCGAGTAGGCGGAGTCGGAGTACTTCGTGGCATCGCCCGATACGGCCTTCACGGCGAACTGGTACTCGGTGCCTGCGGTCAGGCCCGTTACGGTGGCCGAGGTGCCGGCTACCGAGGTGGGGTTGGCGCCGTTGACGGTGTAGGTGTAGCTGGCTGCGTTGGCTACGGCGGGCCACGATACCGTGAACTCGGTATCCTTCACCTCGCCCTTCACCGGAGCGGGGGTAGCCAGAGCCGTTACGTCGGGATTCGGCGTGGGGGTAGGCGTAGGAACGGGTGCGGGCACCGGATCGTCATTGCTCGAGCAGCTTGCTGCAAGGGCCATCGCTGCGACAGCCATCATGCTGAAAAACTTTTTCATAAGGATTTAATTGGTTAAAATTGGTTGATTAATTGGTTTGTTGTTTTTCGAGACCGGTCAATAACCGGGATTTTGCGTCAGGTTGCCCAGACGGACCTCTTCGGCCGGAATGGGGAGAAGCTCGTGCTTGCCCTCGACGAACTCCGACATCTCGGCCCGTGCCTCGGGCGTCTCGGTCGCCTTGTAGGCATCCATCGTCTGCTTGGCGATGCCCCAGCGGCAGAGGTCGAACCAGCGGTGACCCTCCATGGCGAGCTCTACGCGGCGCTCGTGGCGCAACGTGGTCTCGTTCAGCTCCACCTGGCTCAGGCCGACGCGTTCGCGGACGCGGTTCAGCGCCTTCTCGCCCTTGTCCAGATCCAGACCGCTGCCCAGACACGCCTCGGCGTACATCAGCAGGGCGTCGGCGAAGCGGATCTGCTTGTTGTTGATCGGACCGCGGCTCTGGTGCGTCAGCTGGTACCACGTCGAGTTGTCGTCGGAGGTCATCAGGGCGTATTTGCGGTTCAGGTAGCGGCAGCCCAGGTAGATCTCCTGCTCGGGCGTCTCGATCTGCTCGTCCGAGGGATTGATGATCGTCCAGTCGCGGCGCGGGTCGCCGGCTTCGAACTCGTCGTAAAGGTTCTGGGTCGGTTTGTTGAAGCCCCAGCCGGCGCCCAGCTTCGACGAGCGCGAACGGATCAGGATCGGCGTGAAAGTGCCGCGGGTGAAGCCGTAACCTTCGCCGAAATCCGAGGTGGGATCCTCCATGTACTGGATCTCGAAGATCGACTCGGGACCGTTCTCGCCTTCGAGCGTGAAGTTGTCGTTGTAGTTGTTGCAGAGCGTGTATTCGCCCTCCTCGTCGGCCTGCTGCATCAGGGCCGTGCCCCATTTGTGGGCTTCGTCGTAATCCTTAAGGTAGAGGTTCACCTTCATCAGCATGGCCTGTGCGGCGCCTTTGGTGGCGATGCCGGTCTCCTCGGCGGGAGACTCGCTCTTTTTCCAAAGCATTGCCTCGGCGTTTTTCAGATCGGAGAGGATCTGTCCGTAGATTACGGACTTCGGCGAGCGGGGCTGCCGCCATTCGTTCGAGCTGGTCAGCGGTACCATCGGCATCGGAACATCGCCGAAAGCACGGACCAGACGGAAATAGTAGTAGGCGCGCAGGAAATAGACCTCGCCCAGATAGCGCTCCTTCAGCCGTTCGTCCATCGTGTCGTCGGGCAGTACGGCCGGGATGTTCTGAATGGCCAGGTTGCAGCGGCTGATGCCCTGATACTGGGCCCGGTAGTATTGCAGCAACAGGTCGTTGGTCGTGATGGTCTTGAAGTTCTCCAGGTCGTAGGCGTTGGCCATGTCGCCCGTGTTCTCGCCCCCTTTCAGGGCGTCGTCCGACATGACGTCGCCGATGAACCATTCGCTGAAATAGGTTCCGTTATACTCCCACATCAGCGGCACGTAGGAGGCGACGACGGCCTGCCGGCAGGTCTCGCCTCCGGTGAAGAAATCCGACAACTTCGTCGTGCCGGGCGCATCCTCTCTCAGCCAGTCGTTGCAGGCCGTCAGGGTGGCGGCGGCCAGACACAGCAACGGAAGAATCATATATCTTTTCATAGGTATCCGACTTTTTAGAAGTTAATGTTAGTACCGAAGATGAAGGTGCGCGACTGGGGGTAGTTGCCGTAATCGACACCGCCGCCCACCTCGGGATCGTAACCCGTGTAATCGGTGATCGTGAAGAGGTTGCTGGCCGTGACGTAGAAACGCCAGCGGTTCATGTGCATCTTCTTGGTCCAGCGCTGGGGAAGCGTGTAGCCGATCGAGAAGTTTTTCAGGCGCAGGTAGGAGCCGTCCTCCACGAAGCGGCTCGAGTTCTCGAAATTGCGCATGCTGCCCCACGGGTTGGGAATCGATCCGCCGGGGTTCGACGCGCTCCATACGTCGCGCATCGAGGTGCTCAGGGTCGCCTCCTGTCCCTTGCCTTCGGTGCGGGCACGCACGGCGTTGTAGATCTCGTTGCCGTAGACGCCCTGGAAGAAGAGCGCCACGTCGAGACCTTTCCACTCCAGCGAGAGGTTCAGGCCGTAGGTCAGCCACGGGAAGGGGTTGCCGATCTTCACCAGGTCGCTGTCGTCGATCCGTCCGTCGCCGTTCTGGTCCTTGTAGCGGGCATCGCCGGCGTGTTCGGAGAGGTTCGTCACGGCGTACTGGTGCTGTGCGACCTCCTCGTCCGAGCGGTAGATACCCTCGTATTCATATCCCCACAGCGAGTAGAGCGGCAGACCCACGTCGCAGATCGAGCGGTCGCCGTAGACGCGCTCGCCGCCGTTCAGGGCCGTCAGCCGGTTGCGGATGAACGAGACGTTTCCGTCGATTGTGTAGCGGACCGAACCGATGCGGTTGGCATGTCCCAGACTCAGCTCGATACCCTGGTTGCGGACCGTGCCGACGTTGGCCGTCGACGAATAGCGGTTGCCCACGTGGGCCGGAGCCGTTACGTTGAGCAGCATGTCTTTCGTGTCGCGCAGGAAGAGGTCGACCGTACCGGTCAGCTTGCCGTTCCACAGACCGAAATCGACGCCCAGATTCCACTGCTCGGTAGTCTCCCACTTGCCGCCCGTGTTGACGTAGGTCAGCACGGTGGCGCCCGGGATCAGTACGGGGCTCAGACCCAGCGGGTAGTCCACGAAGCTGGGGCCCGAGTTGAACATCACCTGCGTGAAGCTGTTGGTGTTGATCTTGTCGTTGCCGATCTGTCCCCAGCCGGCGCGCAGTTTCAGGTTGTCCAGCACGTCGCTGCCGCGCAGCCATGGCTCCTCGCTGATGCGCCATGCCAGTGCCGTCGAGGGGAAGTAGCCCCACAGGTTCTCGGGGAACTTCGACGAGGCGTCCGCACGGAAGTTGAAGGTAACCAGGTAGCGGTTGTCATAGGAGTAGTGCAGACGGCCCAGCAGCGAGAACATGCGGGTGCGGGCGGCCGAGTCGCTCGACTCGGTGCGGTCGTCGGTCGCCTGGTTCAGATACCAGTTGTTGGGCGAGGGGTTGAGGATCGAGGCGCCGGCACCGCCGATGAAGTAGTATTTGTACTCCTCGGTGGTCTGGCCGACCATCGCCGAGAAGCTGTGCTTGCCCCAGTCGTTGCGATAGGTCAGCGTGTTCTCGTAGCGCATGGTCTGCGCACGGTTCATGCTGCGCGAAATGTAGTTCTTGTCGGCCTTGTCGTATTCCGAGTAGAAGTAGGCGTCCTTGAAGAGCCGGTCGCGGGTGCTTGCCAGATCCATGCTCACCTCCGAACGGAACGTCAGACCCTTCACGGGCTGGAGCTCCAGATAGACGTTGCCGATCCAGCGGTCGGTCTGGTTCAGCGGGTGCGAACGCTCGACCATCGAGAAGGGGTTGGTAACGTTGCGGAAGTTCGACGAGGCGGCGATTCGTCCGCTCAAGTCTTCGCCGGCGGCGTTGACCGAACCGGCGGGGTAGTGGGTGGGATCCCAGGGGGCCATAGCCAGCGCGGCGGAGAGGATCGAAGCTCCCGGGCTGGCGTTGTTGTTCATGGCGTTGCGGCCTTCGGAGCTGACGAACGAGATGTTCTCGCCGATCTTGAGCCACTTGGTGACGGTGTAGTTCGTGTTGGAGCGCAGGGTCAGTCGCTTGAAGTTCGACCCCATGATTGTTCCCTCCTGGCTGAAATAGCTGGCGCTCAAGGCGTAGGAGCTCTTTTCGCTGCCGCCCGATACGGATACGTGGTAATTCTGGATCAGGGCGTTCTTCCTGAACACCTCGTCCTGCCAGTCGGTGTCGATGGCGGCGTAGTTCAGACCGTCGGGATTCTTGTCGCTCGCAATCACGGGATAGAAACTCGACTTGCCGAGCTTGTAGGCCGAGAGCCAGGCGTTGAATCCGTTCTGGTTGAAGAAGTTGATCTGCGACTGCTGGCCCTGCATGGTGATCTCCGTCCGGGCCTGCTCGGCGCTGCCCATCAGGTCGAGCTTGTTCCAGCGGTTCTGAATGCCCACGTAGGCGTTGAACTCGACGTTTACTTTCGAGTTGTTCTTGTTGCCGCTCTTGGTGGTCACGATGATGACGCCGTTGGCACCGCGCGAACCGTAGATGGCGGTCGACGAGGCGTCCTTCAGGATCTCCGTAGAGGCGATGTCGTTCGGGTTGAGGAAATTGATGTCGCTGGTGATTACACCGTCCACGACATAGATCGGCGAACTGTCGTTCACCGTGCCGATACCGCGGATGCGGACTTCGGCTGCGGCTCCGGGCTGTCCGGTCGAGGAGTTGACCGTCACGCCGGCCGCGCGTCCCTGCAGGGCCTGATCCAGACCGGCGGCAGGGGTCTTCTGCAGTTGCTCGGCGCTTACCGAGGCTACGGCACCCGTCAGGTCGCTTTTGCGCATGACGCCGTAGCCGATGGCGACGACTTCGTCGAGCATCATGGCATCCGATTCGAGCACCACGTCGAGCGTCGTGGTCGAGGGGGATACCGTCCGTTCCTGATCTTTATATCCTAAATAGGAGAAGGTCAGTGTTCCCCCCCCCTTGCCGGGAAGGGTGATTGCGTATGAGCCGTTTGCGTCGGTAGACGTACCCGTAAACGTGCCCTTGATCATCACGGTGACGCCCGCCAGCGGCTGGCCGTCCTCCTTCGAGGTGATCGTACCCTGTACCTTCGTCCCCTGGGCGTAGAGGCCGGTGGCGCAGAGCACTGCACAAATGACGAGGAAAAGTTTTCTCATAAGGTTTTATTTTACGTTAAAAGGAATGGGTTCTCCGCTGTTGCTGTCGCCGGCCACCCACAGCTGGAAGGCTCCGGGCTCGACCCGCTTCTGCATGTCCAGCCCCCAGAAGGCGAGCTGGCCGACGGGCAGTTCGAACTCCACGCGGCGGCTCTCTCCGGCCTTCAGGTCGATGCGGGCGAAGGCCTTCAGCTCCTTGACCGGACGGGAGATCGAGCCCACCAGGTCGCGGACATAGAGCTGCGCCACCTCCGTAGCGTCGCGGTCGCCCGTGTTGCTGAGGCGGAACGAGACGCGGATGGTGTCGTCGGCCGCGTACTCCTGCTTGTCGAGGGCGATCTCATCGTATTCGAAGGTCGTATAGCTCAGGCCGTAGCCGAAGGGGTAGAGCGGGTGGAATCCGGCGTCGAGCAGGAACGAGGTGCAGCCCAGCGAGGTCTGACCGGCCCCTACGGGGGTATCCTTCAGCAGGGTCTCGGTGCCTGCGGCGGGACGGCCCGTCATGTTGTGGTTGTAGTGGATGGGAATCTGTCCGACGACCATCGGGAAGGTGACGGGGGTCTTGCCGCTGGGGCTGGCGACGCCGAAGAGCAGGTCGACCAGTGCGGGGCCGCCCATCGTGCCGGGGTGGAACGCGTAGAGCAGGGCGTCGGTGTTCTTCAGGTCTTCGGCGATGGTGAGCGGACGCCCGGCCATGATGATCGTGGCGACGGGCTTGCCGCTCCGGCGGGCGGCGGCCATCAGCTCGCGCTGCGAGCCTTGCAGATTCAGGTCGCCCAGGCAGTGGGCCTCGCCCGAGAGAATGGCTTCCTCGCCCACGACCACCAGTACGGCGTCGGCCCGGGCCGCGCGGGCGGTCAGCGCGGCGAGCTCGGCCGGGGTGGCGGTGTCGCGGCTGTATGCCAGCACCGGTTCGTAGTCGATCTGTATGCGGTCGCCGTAGGTCTCGCGGAGTGCCGCCAGCGGCGTTACCGTGTGCGAAGCCTCCCCGTCGAAGGTCCAGGTGCCCATCTGCTCGTAGGGAGCGTCGGCCAGCGGTCCGGTGACGAGCAGCCGCTTGATCTTCGACGGGTCGAAGGGCAGGACGCGGTTCTCGTTCTGCAGTAGCACGGCCGACTCCAGGGCGCACCGGCGGGCGGCGGCGAGGTGCTCTTCGCAGTAGTTCACCCGGGTGCTCAACTCCGGATCGACGTACGGATTGTCGAAAAGCCCGAGCCGGAACTTCAGCCGCAGGATGTTGCGGACGGCGTCGTCCAGTTGCTTTTCGCTTACCTTTCCGTCGCGGATCAGGTCGGCGATGTGGTTGAAATAGGTGTGCGACATCATGTCCATGTCGACACCGGCCGTGAGCGACAGTCGGGCCGCATCGGCCTCGTCGGCTGCGAAGCCGTGCGCGATCAGCTCGCCGGCGGAGTTCCAGTCGGTGACGACCATGCCGTCGAATCCCCACTCGTCGCGCAGCACCTGCTTCAGCAGCCAGCTGTTGGCGGTCGAGGGGACGCCGTCGTTGTCGTTGAACGAGGTCATGACGGTCATGGCGCCGCAGTTGCGGACCGACTCCTCGAAGGGAGGCAGATAGACGTTGCGGAGCAGGCGCTCGGGGATGTTGGTCGAGTTGTAGTCGCGGCCTCCCTCGGCGGCTCCGTAGCCGACGAAGTGTTTGGCGCAGGCGGCCATGCAGGTCGGGTCGCCGATTCCGTTGCCCTGATAGCCCCGCGTCATGGCGGCACCCATGACGGTCGTCAGGTAGGGATCCTCGCCCGAACCCTCGGCGATACGGCCCCAGCGCGGGTCGCGGGCGATGTCGAGCATCGGCGAGAAGGTCCAGCGAATACCGGCCGCCGTAGCTTCGACGGCGGCGGCGCGGGCCCCCTGCTCCACGAGCTCGGGATCGAATGTCGCGGCCTGGCCCAGCGGAATGGGGAAGACGGTCTTATAGCCGTGGATCACGTCGCGGCTTATAATAATAGGAATGCCCAGCCGGCTCTCCTCCACGGCGTAGCGCTGCAACTGGTTGGCGACCTCGGGCGTGAGGGCGTTCAGCACCGAGCCGACGGCTCCGCTGCGCAGGACCTGCGCCATCTCTTCGGGCACGAAATAGCAGCTCAGCTGATTCGTCTGGCCGATCTTCTCCTCTAGCGTCATTTGGCCGAGCAGATTTTCGATCTTCTTTTCGGTTTCCGGGTCGTACTGCGACGAACGGGGGGACGTGGAGCATCCGGCGGCCAGTAGGGCCGCGGAGAGGGCGGTGAGGAGTGAGAATTTCAGTTTCATAAGATCAGCGGGTCGTATTTTATAATTTTTTAATAAATATTCTTTCCGTTCTTTTCGGAATATAAAATTAGGGACAAAATAGCTCCCGACAAGCGGGCGGGGACCAATAGGTGGAACCGGGGAGGGGGTGTGGATGAAAAATGCACTGTGTATCAATATACAGCGCATTTTGTTCGAACGGAAAAAAGTGGAGTTCCGAAATGGTTTCGGGGCTTGGGAACGGCTGCTCGCGGCCTTCGGGCGTCAGTTTTCGTGTTGGAACGTACCTATCTTCTTGATTTTTTCCTCGAAGTCTTCGCGCGACCCGATGGCGTTGTTCTTCACTTTCGCCCGGTAGTTGTAGATGGTGTTGACCGAGTAGCGCAGCAGTCCGGCTATTTTCGACGAGTCGCTGATGCCCAGCCGGATAAGTGCGAAGATGCGGAGTTCGGTGTTGAGCAGTTTTCCCTTCTTGGGCTCGATATGGGCATCGGGCCGCAGCAGGGAGTTGAATTCGTTCACGAAGTTGGGGTAGAGGTGCAGGAAGGCGTTGTCGAAGGTGTTGTAGAATTCCTCCACATAGCCGTCCACCATCTTCGATGACCCCAGCTCCTTCTGTACGGCCGACGAGGACTCCGTAGCCAGCTTGCGGCGGATGGTGCGCTGGAAATCCTTGAGCTTGTCGATGTAGTCGGAGCAGATGCCCAGGAACAGCCCGATATACTCCTCCTTGACGGCGTTGGCCTCCAGAATCTCGTCGTTCAGAATCTGTTGGTCCTCGTTGATCTCGGAGAGCTTGCGGATGTAGTCGTTCAGCTGTTCGTTCGTCTGCTGGAGCTCGCGGCGCATCAGACTGAGGCGCCGTTTCTGCCGGGTCTCGGCCACGGCGATGACGGCCGTAAGCAGGAACAGCCCCAGCAGGGCGATGCTCAGCCCCACGATGATGCGGAACTGCCGTTTCTGCCGGGCTTGATAGGACTGCTCGATGATGGGCAGCACCGAGGCGATCTGCCAGGGCCGCAGGCGGGCGTGGTAGAAGAGGGCGTCCTCCATCGATATGCGGATGTAGCGGAAGGCGCCGTCGATGTCGTCGAAGCTCAGAAAGAGAATCTCGGACAGCAGGCAGAGCGAGGCGTTGTCGCGCGTGGCGGATTGCAGATCGGCGCAGGCCGAACGGACCAGCCAGGCGATCTGTTCGTCGGCGTGGCCGCGCCGCCCTTCGATCATCGATTTCGTGTAGGCGTAGATGGCGTAGTTCCGGGTCGTGGGGGGCTCTTTGGCGAGCAGGCTGTCGACGATGGCGTCCGCGCGGTCGATCTCTCCGGTGTCTATCAGTTTCTCGCTCAGGTAGCGGCGGTGGGTGTCGGAGTCCCGGGGCAGGGTTTCGAGCATGCGCCGCGTGTAGTAGGCGAGTTTCTGCCGGGCCTCCTCCGAGGTACGCATGTCGCCCGAGTATTCGTGGGTTTCGCTCAGGAATCGGCTGAAGGTGAGGTAGTAGCGGCTCATCAGGTCGCTGTCGAGCCGGGTCGTGTCGATTTTCCGGTAGAGGATCTCCGAGGCTTCGAGGTAGTAGCCCGAGGTGGAGTAGAGGTGGGCCAGCCGGAGCAGGGTTTCATCGGTGCGGTAGCGCGAGTCGGTCAGCCGGGCCAGCTCCAGATTCCGATCCAGGTAGTAGAGCGTGGAGTCGAATTGGTAGGCTTCGTAGGCCTCGATCAGCATGGTGTGTACGTCGTACCGCTGTTCGGGCGTGATGGGGGTGCGATGCAGAATCTGTTTCAGGTGGTCGATCCGCTCTTCGTGCATCGCCCGGTAGTTGTCGCGCTGCTCGATCTTCTCGTCGAGCCGTTGCAGCATGCGGGGCAGCTGGCCCGGTGTCTCGGCCCGCAGTTCCGCTCGGGCGAACGACAGCAGGACGATTGCTGCCGATATTATAGTATAGGAGATGCCCCTCATATTCGGTCGGTTTTGATAGTCGGATTGTTCTTCAAAGATAGCCTTTTTTGCCCGAATATCCAAAAAAACGGGCGATATCCCTATTTTTCGGTATTTCTGGTTCTTCCGAAAGTCGCTATCTTTGCCCACGGAAACAAGGAGATTGCAAGATGACAGCCGTGAAAAAATACCTTCGGTCGGATCGCATGAGCGAATTGGTGGGAGACAACTACTCCGTGCTGCTCGTCATGAGCCGCTTCGGCATCTCGCTCGGGTTCGGCGACCGGACCGTCGAGGAGGTTTGCGCCCGCGCCGGGGTCGATGCGCCGACCTTTCTGGCTATCGTCAATACGATGCTCGACGAGGCGTATGCCCCTTCGGAGTGCGAGTGCGAGATTTCGGTCACCTGCTTTCTGCGCTATCTCCACAATTCGCACGACTACTACCTCTCGTTCCGCCTGCCCGAGATCCGCCGCAAGCTGATCGAGGCGATCGATTGCCGGCACGGAGATATCGCTTTTGCCGTGTTGCGGTTTTACGACGAGTATGCGGCCGAGGTGCGTAAACACCTGGAGTACGAGGAGACCACCGTGTTCCCCTACGTCCGCGCCCTGCTCGAGGGCAAGGCGACCGGCGACTACGCGATCCGTACCTTCCGGTCGCAGCACGACCAGATCGAGGCGCGGCTGACGGAGCTGAAGAATATTCTGGTGCAGTATTACCCGGCGGAGGACGGTTACGAGCTGAACGGCGTGCTGTTCGACATCTTCGCCTGTGAGGCCGATCTGGCGTCGCACAACCAGGTGGAGAACCGGCTCTTCGTGCCGGTGGTCGAGCGGCTGGAGCGCGAACGGACAAATAGCGCTGGCGTCGGAAAGGTGCGGACGGAGGAGCCGGTGCGCGACGCATTGAGCCAGCGCGAGAAGGAGATCGTGGTCTGCGTGGTGAAGGGGCTGACCAACAAGCAGATCGCCGACCGCCTCTTCATCTCCGTCCATACGGTCATCACCCACCGGCGCAACATCGCCGCGAAATTGCAGATCCATTCGCCCGCCGGCCTGACGATCTACGCCATCGTGCATAAACTGGTGGAGCTGGACGACGTGAAGGATACGATATACGACGAGGGCCCGGACCGCGAGTAGGCGCCGGGAGCCGAGTCGGACGAAGATAAAGCAAAATTTTAGTTAGTTTGTAAAGTGTGTTTTTTTGCCGTCCGGAGCAGAAGCTCCGGACGTTTTTTATCGGTGAAAGTTCCGGCTACTCCTGAATCGGTGTCAGGGCTCCGGTGATGGAGTCCATGATGTAACCCTTCACGGCGATGTCCTGCGGGATCAGCGGATGGTTGCGAACCAGGTCGACCGTTTCGAGGATGGCCGATTCGGTGTCGTCGAAGCCGTGGAGCCACTGGTCGAGGTCGATGCCGCAGTGCTTCATCAGCGTGATGTGCGACTCGGGAACGCCGCGCTGTTTCATCAGGTGCTGCATCTCGGCGCTGTCCATCCCCTGCACACCGCAACCCGTGTGTCCGATAATCATCACCTCCTGCACGCCCAGTTCGTAGATGGCGACGAGCAGGCTGCGGACCGTACTGTCGAAGGGATTGGTGATGGTGCCGCCCGCATTCTTGATGATCTTCACGTCGCCGTTGCGGAACCCCAGAGCGGCGGGGAGTAACTCGACCAGGCGGGTGTCCATGCAGGTGACGATGGCGATCCGCTTGTTCGGGTATTTGTCGGTGACGAAACGTTCGTAACCCTTCTCGGCGACGAAACGCCGGTTGTATTCCATAATCTCTTCGATCATGTTCTCTTCTCTTTTTAAGGTTGTTCCGACCGCGGCTGCCGGGCGGATCGGGCGACAAAATTACAAAAACTTTTCGGCATCGCAAGCCGGCGGCGGAGGGAATGTCGCTCCGGACGATCTGTCGGATTGCCGGCGGCGGGGCCGTCCGGGGGATGATATTTGCGTTTCTGTCCGAACTTTCTTATTTTTGTTGGGCATGATCGAGCGTTTTCTGCACTATATTGAGGCTGAGAAGCGGTTTTCTCCCCTCACGGTGGACAATTACCGCCGTGATATCTACCGTTTCGTCGCCTGGTGCGAGACGGAACTCGAGCCTCCGATCCGGCCTTTCGATCCGCGGGAGGTTACGCTTCCCCTGCTGCGCGAGTGGATCCTTTATCGGACGGAGCGGGGCAAGATCGCCGCTTCGTCGATGAATCGCGAGCTCTCCTCGCTGCGGAGCCTGTTCCGCTACCTGCTTCGCAGCGGCTGTGTCGAAAAGGATCTTTTCCGCGGGCTCGCTTCGGTCCGTACCGCACGCCGTCTCCCCACCTTCGTTCCGGAGAGTCGGATGAAGCGGATCCTTGCGCAGTGCGCCGAGAAGGAGCGGGAGAAAGATTTCACGTCGCTGCGCGACGCCCTGATCGTCGAGATGTTCTACGCCTGCGGAATTCGTCTGGCCGAACTGGTCGGGCTCGACCGCGACGACCTCTCGGCCGATCTGTGGTCGCTGCGGGTTCTGGGAAAGGGCCGCAAGGAGCGGTCGGTCCCCATTGTCGAGCCGCTTCGCAGAAAGATCGCCCGCTATCTGGAACAAATCGAGCGGCAAAATATTTGCAAAAACGGAGAAAAAGCGTTATTTTTAACACCGAAAGGGGATCGTATCTCCCGGACCCGGGTCTACCGCATCGTGAAGAGCGAACTGCATGCGGAGGGCGTATTGGGGAAATGCAGCCCGCATGTGCTGCGGCACACCTTCGCCACCCATCTGCTCGACCACGGAGCCGACATGCGCGAGATACAGGAGCTGTTGGGTCACGCCTCCCTGCAGGCGACCCAGGTGTACACGCACAACAGCATTGCCCAGTTGCAGAAGATCTACGCTGCCGCCCATCCCCGCGGGCACGGGAACAAGCGGTCGAAGCAGTAGACGACATAGTATTCACTTTTAATCGTTCAAGGTTATGAAGGTAAACATTCAGTCCGTGAGATTCGACGCTGACCGGCGTCTGATCGAATTCGTAGAGAACAAAATGTCAAAACTCGACCGTTTTGCCGAGCGTGCCACCGCAGTGGACGTCATCTTGAAACTCGACAAGGACCATGAGAAGGGAAATAAGGTGGCTACTGTCACGCTTCATCTGCCGGGAAACGATTTGATTGCCGACGAACGGGCCAAAAGTTTCGAGGAGGCGGTGGATTGCGCACTCGATGCCCTGAAGCGTCAGGTCGAAAAGGCCAAGGCTAAGGTCTGACCCGTCGGTTCCGCCAATGCGACCCTCGCGGAGCATGCTCCGCGAGGGTATTTTCTTTATATTTATAAATAGGTATATGGTGAAAACAGCATAGAAATGCGTATTTCTATGAAAAAAAGACGTGGAAATGTTTGCAGTTTTGAAAATAGTCACTATCTTTGCACCCGCAATACGAAAAACAACCCCTCACGAATAACAACGGGAGTTTACAATAAAGGAGCTTGCTGGAGGTTATGAGAGGGTCGGTTAAAAAGAGTTGCAAAAAAGTTCTGAAAATATTTGCAAGGTTCGAAAAAACGACTTACCTTTGCAGTCCTGCTTCACCTCAAAAGTGAGGTGGGTTTTCAAAACGAAGTTCTTTGAATTACTGGTTATATTGAGAGAAAAGAAATGTAGTATTTATCTGTCATTTCCTTTTAGGAAAGATAAGTAGTCAGGACTCTAACGAAACATTTTATATTTTTACAATGGAGAGTTTGATCCTGGCTCAGGATGAACGCTAGCGGCAGGCTTAACACATGCAAGTCGAGGGGCAGCATATGAGTAGCAATACTTATGATGGCGACCGGCGCACGGGTGCGTAACGCGTATGCAACCTACCTTTTACAGGGGCATAACACTGAGAAATTGGTACTAATTCCCCATAATATCTGAGACGGCATCGTTTTGGGTTGAAAACTCCGGTGGTAAAAGATGGGCATGCGTTG
>CAJTLJ010000001.1 GCA_910577475.1 uncultured Alistipes sp. | reverse complement strand
TTAAATAGCTACTTTTGCATACGAAGAGTTCTTTGAAGGTTACGCAACGCGCAGAAGGATAATGCAGTAGATAACTAACTAAATCGTAACCTATTACTATCAAGAGCAATTAACCTACGCTCATTTCCAATAAATTACACTCTTTTCGTAACTTCTGAGTGCAAATATACAAATAATTTTTTATCTGGACATATAGACAGAGTAAAAAGTTGCAAATGCGAGACATTTTTGTAACATGAAATTTCGCAAGCCGAAACGAACCGACGAAAAATTATCCGAGTTAATAAGACTTCGGATGAAAGAGTTGCGTTCGATTCACGGCTTGTCGCAGGAATATCTGATAGAACATACAGGATTGGACATTTTTCATTTCGAAAATGGTTCTAAAAATCCAACAACTGTATCGTTGGCTGTTCTTTGTGATTTTTATCATATAACTTTAGGGGAATTTTTCACTCCGATGAATTATCCTCCCAAAGAGAAGTAGACAATAAAGAGGCCGGCGGAAAGATTTCTTTCCGCCGTTTTTTTGTCACCCCGAGCGCAGCCGAGGGGTCTCGACGGTGAAATGTCGAGAGCCATTGTGATTCGCACCGGCGAATGTTCGGCGAACTCGAGACCTTTCGACTCCGCTGACGCTCCGCTCAAGGTGACAGAAGTGATTGTCATTCCGAGCGAAGCCGCAGGCGTAGTCGAGGAATCCCGACGGTCGAAATCCTTGCAGACTGTGCAAGTCGTATGGAATATGTCTTCTCGGTGCCGGCGTATAACGTTTGGGGGTGTTTGGTTGTTTTGATTGCGCCTATAAAAAAGAAGAGGCGCAGAAGCAGCCCTTCCGGTCGGCCTCGCGAGCCTTTGTCTGGTAACTGCCCTGCGCCCCAGTCTGCCTGCGGCATAAAGCCGCAGACATGACAAGGGTTTCAGACAAAATTTACACCAGACTTAAAACCAACCCAAAGGATTGTCGCGAGTTTTACCGGTAAGGTATAAAGGTTTGTCCTAACCTTTAGATATATGTCGGTTCTACGGAACCGTTCTCGACTGCAAAGATAGCATAACTTTTTTCGTTTTTCAAGTTATGCGACCTGCCGAGATAAAAAAGCGAGCAATGGACCCCTTATATTCGGAAAGGCTCTTGGAGGAGGCCCTAAGTGATATAAGTGAAAATGCCCACGCCCGCAAATTGCAGCATGTCGAACCACATCCGGGGCGTGGGACCACGACCCGCCGGGCTGCTTTTCACTTCGTCACTTATAAAATCCTCCAAGATTTTCCGAACGAAGGCGCCCGCCTATCGGCGGATCGCGATTCAAAAATAGTACAAATTTTTCTAAATGCAATAATAAAACGACTTTTTTTTGCAAAAAGTTGTCACGCCGGTTTTTCCGAGGGTTTCAGCCGGCCGATTCGGCGCACTGCGGGGATGGGTCGTGAGGGTGAATGCGCCGATAGGTCGAGACCTTTCGACTTCGCTGTCGCTCCGCTCAAGGTGACAGAGTGCTGTCATTCCGAGCGAAGCCGCAGGCGTAGTCGAGGAATCTCGACGGTCGGACGGACGTGAACCCGTGCGGGTCGCAATGGTGGATGCTCCGTCAAGTCGAGATGTTTCGACTTCGGGGCTGGTCGCCCCTCCGCTCAACATGACGGCAAAGGCTGTCACCCCGAGCGCAGTCGAGGGGTCTCGAGGGTGGATTGGCAAGAGCCCTTGCGAACCGCACCGGCGAATGTTCGGCGAACTCGAGACCTTTCGACTCCGCTGTCGCTCCGCTCAAGGTGACAGCCGGTCGCATTCACGGAAACGGGCGTCGCCATGCTGTCGAGCGTGTTGCATAGCGATCGGCCATACTTGCCAATCGAGCCATTATGCGTGCGTTCGTGACTATGCGGAACTACATCGCCACAACCTCGACCGTCACGGCCGAGCTGGCGGAGATACGGGCGAAGCTGGCTTTGCTGGAGCGGAACGATGAGGAGAATGCCGAGGCTGTGAACGACCTCTCGGAGGATATGCGCAGGGAGCTCGACGACATCTACGAAGCCATTGCGGCCCTCTCGGTGAAGCCGCAGCAGGTTCCCTCTTGTCGCCGTCCCATCGGCTACAAAAGGTAGGCGGGCGACGGCTATCCATATAATACCTTAAATAATAGGGTATAACGGCGGAGGCAGTTCGGCACGAAATTGGTTCGGGATGGGGAAAATCTGCCGCATTATGAAAACCTTCTATCTGGGGCTGGAGCTGCCGAGCCCCGTGATCGTTGCCAGTTCGCCCTGGACGGCTCATGCCGACACGATCGAACGGTGTGCCGCCGAGGGGGCGGGCGCCGTGGTGCTGAAATCGATTTTCGAGGAGCAGATCCTGCATCAGGCCGCGTCGATGGCCGATCCGGCCGTTCCGACCACCGATGCCGGCGAATATCTCGAACGCTATCTGGACGACGCCTACCGGGCCGAGCACCTGCGGCTGATCGAGCGGGTGCGCCGGGCGGGGATTCCGATCATCGCCAGCCTGAATTGCATCGGCGAGGCGTCGTCGTGGGTCGACTATGCCGCCGACATCGAGCGTGCCGGTGCGGATGCGCTGGAGCTCAATATCTTTCTGCAACCGACGGACCGGGATCTCTCCGCCGCGGAGGTCGAGCGCTCCTACGCCGGGATCGTCAAGGCTGTGACGGAGGCCGTCGCCATTCCCGTGTCGGTGAAGCTCCCGATGCGCCTGACGAATTTCCTCCACCTCGCCGACGCGCTGCTGGCCCGTGGAGCCCGCGGTGTGGTGCTCTTCAACCGTTTCTTCGAACCCGATATCGACGTGGAGCGGATGGTTTTCACGCCGGGAGACCCCTACAGCCAGCCCACCGAACTGCGGAACGTGCTGCGCAGCGCAGCGCTTGCGGTCCGGGCGCTGCCGCAGCTGGATGTCGCGGTCACGACCGGGGTGCACGACGGCGAGGCCGTAGTGAAGTCCCTGCTGGCCGGGGCCTGCGCCGTGGAGGTCTGTACGGCCATCCACCGCTCCGGCTTCGAGGCGATCGGCCGCATGAACCGCTATCTGGACGGCTGGGCCGAGCGGCACGGCTTCGGGCGGATCGAAGAGTTTCGCGCCCGCATGGACTACGGGGATTCGGACGATCCGCTCGCCCAACGGCGTCAGTACATGCGATTTTTCCCCGGCAGGGAAAATTTTTAATAAAAAATAAAAAGGGCCTGGAATGCCTCAGGAACTGACGAATTGAAAGTCGGAGGGGGCGTTCCGGGCTTCGATTTTTCGTTTCGGGGCCGGCAGGATTGCGGTTCGAAAGGCGGATTTGGTTGTTATTCACCGCTTTTTCTGCTGCGGGGTGTTGGATTTAGAGAAAAAATTCTTATCTTGTCAAACGAAACCCCGATCGGGTCGCCTGACAAATCGGTCGGATTCGGGTCGGAAACCTTATTTTTAACTTAAATTCAGATTGCAGATGAAAAATTTGAGACTTTTTTCTCTGATGGTGTCGTTACTGGCTACCGCTGTTGCGTTCACCGCTTGTTCGGACAACGATGAGCCGGATCCCGTTCCCCAGCCCGAACCTTCCGTGAAGGAGGCGTCGGTGACGCTGGAGCTCGGAAAGGTGTCCGACGAGGCCATCGAGTTCACGCTCACTCCCGTGAATGCCGTCAAGGCTGCCTGGGTCTACTTCGAGGATAACGGTCGCGAGGTGACCGCCGAACAGGTGCTGGGCTGCACCTCTGCTGATCCCAAAGGCGCGCAGACGCTGGTTGCCGAGCCGCTTACCCCCGGAACCGAGTATGTGATCTACGCTGCCGTGGAGGGCGAGGACGGAAAGGCCGTGCTCTCCGAGCCGCTGAAGGCCAAGACCACCGGCGAGGTGGTCGAGATCGAGGAGTTCTGGGCCGAGGCGGCTCAGGCTGAATTTTCTGCGGCGAACAACTGGGGCCTGACTCTGACCGATGCCGAGGGTAACGAAGCTGCTTTCGATCTCTATATCGAGTCGGCCGGCAGCGACTACCTGCCTTCGTACGAGTTTACGGTGGCAGATGGCACTACTCCCGGCACACTGCGCAAAAACGAGTACAGCTATCTGAAGATCGGCGGCGAGACGCTCGCCATCGAGGAGGGCGAACTGTTTGTCGAGGCCGACCTGGAGGAGACGACCGAAATGGGCGGTGTGTTCTACCATATCGAAGGTCAGCTGACGGCCGGTGGACGTTTGTTCAGCATTCTCTTCGACGGTGAGGTGGCCGGTACCAAAGCTGCTGCCGAAGCCGTGGAGATCGTCATTTCGCAGGCTATTCTGATGGATATCAGAGACCCGCAGCCCGGCGAATTCTACGTGAAGCTGAACAATGCCGACTGGAGCTACGAAATCGTATTCGATTTCCAGGCCGGTGCCGAAGCTGCTTACCTCCCGTCGAATAACTATTCGCTGGAGTGGGGCACGCTGCTTCCGAAAACCTCGATTTCGGGCTATTACGGCAATCCTACCGCCGATGTCCTGACCGCATGCGAGATCGATGTGATGTTGGAGAACAATATCTATCATATCGATGCCAATGCAGTCGGTGACAACGGTACGAAATTCCATATCGTTTACGAAGGTCCTATCGAGAATATGCCCGAAGTGGTTCAGCTGGGGCAGATCTATCCGCAGATTTCCTGGATGGATACGTCCGGTATGGTTGTTCTTGCCGACGTGCCCGCTACGAATATGGAGTTGATGATGGAGGAGTTTACATGGTGCGGATCCTTGTTCCTCGAAACCGAGACGAGCATGGATTACCTGAACGGATTCTTCTCGGGCATGCCTGCCGAAAGTGATGGCGTGATCGATTTTTCAAATAGTGTCGTCATGTATCGGGATACTCCGGGCATCGAGCCTGCATATGGGATGATCGTTCCTGAAAAGAGCTGGATCAGTGTCTTGTCGGCAATGCCCGATCAGGATATCAACGAGATCGCTTTCCAACTTGTGACTATGTCCGACGAGGAGACGAAGATATTCGTCGGTTCCTATCAGGGCCCGTGCTACGGTGGCGGCATTTCTACCGAGCCGATCGAATATCCCCTCTACGGTATTAATGAGGCGGAACTGAAGGCCCACGACGGCAATCACTATCAGATCGTCTTCCACACCTTGAACGGTCCGCTTACGATCGATTTTTATGCCGACCCCTTCGGTGCAGGCGTATATACTTTCGACGCAAACGGCGGTACGAACAATACGTTCAGTGGACGGTATCTTCGTTGGGGTGTCGAGGTGACCGATCCTGATAAGGATTTCGAAATCGAGTCGGGCCGCATCGGCATATCCAAATCGGGCAACGGCTACATGTTCCAGTTCGAGAACGTGATTGCCCGTGCGGAGGACGGGAGCGCCGTGAACCTGGGCCCCGTGAACGGGAACTCTTACGGCACCCAGTTTACGGTGGTGATTAAGAACCTGTAGTCCGTTCGCCTGCCGCCCGTGCGGCAATGCTATCTGCGGATCCGGCCAAAGCCGGATCCGCATTTTTTTTCGGGTCGGCGAACCTGTCGGCGAAAAAAATGCTTCCGATGGACGAAAATGCTTGCATGATTCGAAAATATATTCTATCTTTACGTTGACGGCAATCGCTCCGCCGGACAGAGGTTTTCCGCGGATGCGGCGGCGCCGGACAGAAAAATGTTTCACTTAACAACTAAAATGACGATGAAGAATTTCTTGTTGCGGACGGTTGCGCTCCTGGGTGCGGTCGTTCTTTGCTGCGGTTTCCTGCCCGCCTGCTCCGACAGCGAACCCGAAGTGCCGCCCGTACCTGTTTCCGGACTCTCGGTGAACCTGACGAAAGGTGCCGCCGGATACTACGAACTGAACTTTACGGTGACTACGAAGGGTGCCGTGGCCTGCTCCTATGTATGTATGAAGGAGGGGGAGACGCTGCCTGCGGCGGATGAGATTCTTGCATCGGGAACGGCGGTGGCTACGCTCAATGCCGCTTCGGCAGAGAAGATCACCGGTCTGGAGTCGAATACGGAATATCGGATCGTTGCGGCCGTGAAGGGCGGGGACGGTTCGACGAAGCTCTCCGAGCCGCTGGAGATGTCGACGACCGACTCCGGAATGGGGTCGCTGGAGGATATGAAGCTCAACTACCTCTCCTTCGCGGAGTACTCCTTCGACAGCAACACCCAGGTAGCCAATTACGTGGTGACGATCGGTAATGCCCGCCCCGATTCCAACGGCGAACCCGCGCAGAACGGCGACGTGATGATCGTGCTCGACCTCTACGGCGAGATGGCTCCCGACCAGTCGGATATCCATCTTCCGGTTGGCGAGTACACCGTGAGCGGCGAAGAGGGTGTGCCGGGTACCTGGACCAATACCTATTCGGTTTTCTACACGCGCGAGGACAACAAGGTCTCCCCTCAGCCCATGCTGGACGGCGTGGTGACGGTCGAGGAGGATGCCGACGGGTATAAGATCACCGCTGTAATGGTGCTGCTGGACGGCCGTCCGATCAAGGCGACCTACGAGGGCCGCATCTCGTTCGTATTCGCCGGTTCGTCGAATGCGGGCGTGTTCACCGAGCCGGTGGACGTGACCTTCGAGCACTATAGTGCCTTCTCGACCCGCTACTACGGCTGCTGGTGGATGCCCCATGCCGATGACATGAGCCTTACCTTCTACACGGGCGATGTGTCGGGCGAGGATTTCCAGACCGACGGCTATATGCTCAAGCTCTCTCCCTACATGCACAAGCTCGTCGACTACAATCAGGATCCCGCACCGCTCGAGGAGGGCGTCTACACGATTACGGCCGGTAAGGCGAGTTCGTCGACCGCCATCCCGATGACGCTGGATCCGGGTCAGATGATGGATTTCCTGGGCACCGTCTATCCGGTCGATACCCATATCACCTACATCGACAGCGGAACGGGCATCCGTACCCGCGGCCTGCTCACGGAGGGAACGATGACCGTAACCAAGACGGGTGCCGACACCTACCGGTTCGATTTCGACTTCAAGACCGAGGAGGGCGTACCCGTAACGGGCCGTTACGAGGGCGAGTTCCGCATGAAGAACTACAACGACAATGATACTTCGCAGAACTTCCCGCTGCCGCAGCGTCCGCTGTCGACCCTGACGAAGGATGTCGATCTGTCGTTCGCACCCGGAACCAGCTGCGTGGCCTTCTACATGGGCTCCTATCTCTATCCCGACTACGATTCGTGGATGATCTGGATCAATCTCGATCCGAATACCCAGGCTCCTATCGCCGGTCATTATATGACTCTCGAGATATTGGTAGCCAAGGGGCAGGGCGCTGCATCGGTTCCTTCGGGAACCTACACGATGGGCTGGACTCCGGGCAACTGCGTCGCATTCCCCGGCTTCATGCTCTACACGGGCGATACGCTCTATTCCTGGTTTGCCGACTTCTCGCGCCTCGATCCCGATGGTACGCCCTATGACATGGCGCCCATCGACAGCGGCAGCTTCACCATTACGAAGAGCGGTGACGATTACAAGGTGGTCGTGGATGCGACCGACGATGGCGGTCATGCCATTCGCGGCGAGTGGAACGGTCCGATGCTCGTGCTGGATATCACCGAATCCGCCTCGGCGGCTCAAATGCCCAAGTGCAAGCTGCATCGATAGCGGTTCGATGCTGGAGGGAGGCGGCCGAAACATCGGCCGCCTCCTTTTTTTATGGGCGTATGTCGCGAAAATATAGGGGGATAGCGTATCTGGGGTTTTGCCGGGACAATGTAAACTGAAGTCTCTCAGCAACAGTTCGAAGCTCTTCTGGATACGCAGCGGATTCTGGAGAAGCTGAATGCCGGCAATTCGATGGAGGCGGTCCGCTATGCCGACGCGCACGGGCTGCTGGATTGATTCGGGTCCGGGCAAAATAAACCGGGGGAGACATCGTCTTCCCCGGTTTCAAGTAGCTCCACCGCGACTCGAACGCGAATTTAGAGTTTAGGAAACTCTCGTTCTATCCCTTGAACTATGGAGCCGTTGCGGACCGCCATGCGTGCGGTTCGGTATCGTCAATATTCCACCTTGTCGCTCTTTTCGTCCCAGAGGCGGAAAGCCTCCAGCGCCTCCTTGTGCAGCAGTTGTACGGAGGGGATGGTCCGGTCGGCCGGATCCATCGGAATCTGGTCGTAGATGAACGAGTCGTCGAAGTCGATGGCTGCGGCATCGCCGCGCGTGTTGGCGTAGAAAATACGGTCGATCCCGGCCCAGTAGATCGAGCTCAGGCACATGGGGCAGGGCTCGCAGGAGGTGTAGATGGTGCAGCCCTTCAGGCTGAAGGTCCCTTCGCGGCGGCAGGCCTCGCGGATGGCGCACACCTCGGCGTGGGCCGTGGGGTCGTTCAGCAGGGTGACGCTGTTCGAGCCGGAGGCGATGACCTCGCCGTCGCGCACGATGACGGCCCCGAACGGACCGCCGCCCTTTTCGACGCTTCGTTTCGAGAGGTCGATGGCCATGCGCATGAAGCGTTCGTCGTCTGTCGTAGGCTGCGGGCTCTTGTCGAGCCGGATGTCGAATTCGATTTTCATGCTCTGTTTCGTAACGGTTGTTTTGTCCTGCAACGGACAAAAACGGTGCGATTCCGAAGAACCGCACCGCAAATATACGAATTTTTTTCAAATATCAGAACGAGAACCGCGCTCCGATCGAAAAGGTGTGCGCGCGGGCCGTGTAGTTGCCCGAGAAGGCCGAGATGTCGCCCGTGATGATGTTGGTGGCGGGGGTCGAGCCCGTGCGCTCGGGATCGGCCGATTTCACGAATCCGTAGGCCACGTCGAGCGAGCAGAATTTCGCAGGGCGGAATGTCAGTCCGGCCGTGTAGGCGAGCTTGGTCATCGAGGGGGTCTCGGGGTTGAGGTAGTCGCTGCTGACGGGGCTCTCGTCCACGTACATACCCATGCGGGCCGTGAGCCAGGGCAGGGCGTGGTACTGGCCGCCGAAGCGGAAGGCCAGCGTGTTGGAGTAGTTCTTTTCGCTCTGCTGGAGGGGGACCGTCACGCCGGTCGGCAGAATCAGGTCGACATCGAGCCGATCGTAGGCGCTCCACAGCACGTATTGCAGGTCGACGGCGAACTCCCACTTCTGCACGGGGCGGAAGCTGACGCCCCACGTCAGCGAGCCGGGCAGGGGCAGTTCGGTCTTGATTTTCGAGGCGGCGACCACCTCGGGGGTGAGTCCGTCCATGACCATAGGCAGGGCCTGCGATACGACGGCGGCGATCTGGGGATTATCGATCAGACGCAGGCCGATGGAACCGTCGTCCACCTTCATGTCGATGCGCGAACGGTAGGTGAAGCCCAGCGACCACTGCTCGTTGATGTCCCACATGATGCCCACGTTGACACCTACGCCGGCCTTCGCCTTGCCCTCCAGGTCGACCGAGGCGATGGCCCGGTTGCCGGCGGCATCGAAGAGGGTGGTGCCCGCCAGGGCGGGGTTCAACCGTCCGGCCAGCGCGTTGAGGGTGGCGTTCGTGGAGGCGCCCACGGGCAGTAGCGATTTGGAGAGGTCGAAGCTGCCCCAGGTAACCATCAGGCCGGCACCGACAGAGAGGTGCTTGCCGATGCGGAACGACACGGTGGGCTGGAAGTTATAGGACGCCAGATCGATCTGCTGGATCAGGTGGGCCCCCTGCCAGTCGTTGCCCCAGTTCATCGAGGAGCCGAAGGGGGTGTTGAAAGCCAGACCGACCGACATCCACTCCGTCGGCTTGTAGTTGGCGTAGAAGTAGAGCGGCGTGGAGATTTTGTTGTCGGAGACCGCGCGCGAGAGTTCGCCGCCCCGGTAGTCGGGCAGCGAGGTGTAGGTGGCCTTCGCTGCGATGCCCGTCACGCCGAACGAGATGTCGAACTTCGACTGCTGGAAGGCGGCGGCAGCGGGGTTGAACCAGACCGATTCGGAGCCCAGCTTCATGGCCGTGCCTACGTGGCCCATACCGTTCTGACGCGAGGAGAGGTTGTTGACCTGATACCCTTCGGCAGCGGCCGACAGGCTGCATGCGACGGCTGCGACGGCGAGGAAAAATTTCTTCATAATCAATTTCGTTTTTAGTTTGTTCTGCCGGCCGCACCCGGATCGGGAAACCGGCATTTGGTACAAAAAATCGGTGCAAAAGTAAAGTAATAAACCCCGTCGGCCAAATTTTTTGTACCCGAATTCTTGAAAATTGGTATTATAAGTATATCTTTGGTCGATTGTGCCTGCCGTTTTTTTGCCGCCGCCGCTCCGGGGCAGCCGCTTTTGTATTATATTTGCGGAAAGGATTGTGAATAGTAAAAGATTGCGTCTATGAAAAAAATCGTTTTGTCCCTCATGGGACTGGTCGTCTGGGCGGCGTCGTGGGCCGCGGGCGACAAACTGATCCGGTTCGAAGAGCTGCCCGAGGCGGCCCGTGCGACGGTGAACCGCTATTTCGATGCCGACCAGGTAGCCTCGGTGAAACAGGAGTACGAGTGGCTGGGGTCGGTCTACGAGGTGAAATTCTACGACGGTACGGAGATCGATTTCCTGGGTAACGGCGAGTGGAAGGAGATCGACTGCACGCCGCGCGCCCTGCCTGCCGGACTGGTTCCCTCCGGGATCGCCCGCCTGATCGAAAAGCGCTTTCCCGAGCGCAAGGTCGTGAAGATCGAGCGCGACCGCCGCGACTGGGAGGTGGAGCTCGACGACGGCACCGACCTGAAGTTCGATCTGCAGTTCAACCTGATCGATATCGACCGCTGACGGCGTGCGGTTGCCCGCAAACAGGGGGACGATTCCTATAATCGTCCCCTTTTCCTTTGTCCGCGAGCGAAATAATCCGGAGGGGAGTTGTGAAATCGATTTTTTATTCCTACCTTTGCGCCGCTAATAAAGCGAATGAATTTAATTTATTAAACGTCATGAACAATTACGAAACCGTTTTCATCGTCACGCCGGTCCTGTCCGATGCACAGGTTCAGGAGGTCGCTGACAAATTCCAGGGTGTCATTACCGAGAACGGCGGTCAGATTGTGAACAAGGAGTCGTGGGGCCTCAAGAAGCTCGCTTATCCCATTCAGAAGAAGACCACCGGTTTTTACTTCCTGGTGGAATTCACCGGCGAGGGTTCGATCATCAACACCCTCGAAACCCAGTATCGCCGCGATGAGCGCATCATCCGGTTCTTAACTTTCAAGCAGGACAAGTTCGCCGTAGAGTACTCGGAGAAGCGTCGTGCGAAACTTTCTAACAAGTCGGAGGAGTAAGCTATGGCACAGGAGAACAATGCACAGCAGTCTGAGATTCGCTATCTCAATCCCGTTTCGGTTGACGTCAAGAAGAAGAAGTATTGCCGTTTCAAGAAGTTGGGTATCAAGTATGTAGATTACAAGGACGGAGAGTTCCTGAAGAAGTTCCTCAACGAGCAGGGCAAGATTCTGCCCCGTCGTCTGACCGGTACCTCGCAGAAGTTCCAGAAGAAGGTGGCTCAGGCCGTGAAGCGTGCCCGTCACCTCGCCATCCTGCCCTTCGTAACCGATTGTATGAAATAATTAAGAGGAGGAGAGTATTATGGAAGTCATTCTGATCAAAGACATCGAGAATTTGGGCTACGCCAACGACATCGTGAACGTGAAGCCCGGTTATGCCAACAACTACCTCATTCCTCAGGGTTATGCCAAGGCCGCAACGGCTGCCGCCAAGAAGGTGCTGGCCGAGAACCTGAAGCAGCGCGCCCACAAGGACGCCAAGATCCTGGCCGACGCCCAGGCGCTGGCCGAGAAGATCGCCAACCTGCCTCTCGTTATCACGGTGAAGGCCGAGGAGGGCAAGATCTTCGGTGCCGTAACGTCGACCGACCTGGCCGAGGCGCTGGCCGCCAAGGGCGTGGAGGTGGATCGCAAGGCGATTGCCGTAGAGGGCGTGAAGACCGTAGGCGAGTACGAGGCCGTAGCCAAACTGCACCGCGAGGTGAAGGCTGCCATCAAGTTCAGCGTAGTTGCCGCAGAGGAGTAGTTCCTCCGATACCTTTAGAAGTGATGGGGCTGTCCGAATCCGGACAGCCCTTTTTCGTTGCCGCTAACTCCGTTCGCGGGTGTAGGAGCCGATCACGAGCCCGATGCCGGTGAAGGTCAGCAGAGCGAAGAAGATTGTATCCGCATGCAGGCGGTCGAGCCCCATGGCGACCGACACGGCGATGGCCGCTATGGGCTGCAGGTAGTTGTAGATGCCCGTGACGGCGGGCTTCACCCCTTGCAGCGCCCGGTTGAAGAGGTAGTTGGGCAGGTAGGTCAGAAAGCACATGGCGAAGAGGAAGGCGACGATGGCCCGGGTGTCCCAGGCTGAGAAGTCGGTGTGCAGGGCGGGGCCGATGCCGAAGGGAAGCGTGACGGCGGCAGCTATGCAGTAGACCCACATCAGGACGGTCGTCGCCCGGTATTTCGTCAGCAGTTTCTTGAACCAGACGGTATAGACGGCCGTTGCTGCCACGCCGCCCAGAATCATCAGGTTGCCGGCGAGCCCCGAGTGTTCGTGCGAGGCGCTGCCGCCCCAGAGGATGACGGCAATGGCTCCGGAGAGCCCGAGCGCCAGTCCGGCGACCTTGAGTTTGGTGAAACGGTCGATTCCTATCGCAACCGAGAGCACCAGAATCAGCAGCGGCCCCAGCGTGTTGATGATCGATCCGTCGATAGGCGAGGTGCGCGACAGACCGAACATCAGAAATCCTTTGCGCATCACGCCGATCAGCAGGGCGGCTGCGGCCAGCTTCGGAATGTCGTGCGGATCGACCCGTTCGGCCCGCTGGCGGATCAGCGGGGTGAGCGAGAGCAGGGCCGTCACCAGCAGCGAGAGCGTCAGCAGGGTCATCGGATGGAGGTAGTCGGGCGCCAGAATGTGGTAGAACGGATAGTCCATCGCCCAGATCAGGTTGCAGATCAGCAGCAGGATATGCGGCCAATAGGAGCGGGCGGTCGCGGGGGTTGCATGCATCGTCGTATGATTTTCCTTCCGCCGTCGCAAAAACGGTGCCTGTTCCGGAGATAACGATATACCCCCTTCATTGCTCGCAGGTGCGTTATCCCGGGGGCTTGGACATTTTAAAGGAAGTGTGCCGGAATATGATTTTCGGCACACTCCCTTTAAAATGTTCGTACTTCGGAAGTTTACTCGTCCGGATGGGCGTACTGCAGGTGGAGGGTGTGCAATCCCAAATAGGTGTTACCCGATGCGTCCGGATTGTTGTGCGAAATCATGAACCATGCTTTTCCGGGCTCCAGCAGGACCGATCCGTTCAGATTCGTCCGGCCGAGCTGCCCGGCGTTGGCATTGCTCTCGATGGTGTGGGCCGAGGCGTTGTCGGACGGACCGTTCTGCGAGGCGGAGGCGCCTGCATAGATCGTGGCGGAACGCTTCTTGAAGTTCCAGACGTAATAATAGTACTTGAGATTCAGTTCATATGAGATCTCGTCCTGTTCCGGCATGCAGAATCTCTTGGCCGTGGTGGCGTCGTTGTTGATGAGATCCAGATAGGAGGAGTTCCATTTGGTGCGGCTGGTAATCCAGCCCTCCTGCCCCAGACTGCTATCGTTCTTCCCGTAGAACTGATAGTCGCAAGGGATGCCGGAGAGGGTCGTGTCGTAGGGGGTGCCTTCGATTCGGTAGCCGTTCTGCAGCTCGGCGACAGCGCGGCAACCTTTGCAGGTGCGCAGGTCCGAGGAGACATAGACCGACTCCTTCAGCAGGTCGAGCAGCGTCCCTTCGTCGCATACCAATTCGACGGAGGCGAGCACCTCGGTGAAGAACGGGTCGGAGAGGGTGTAGGAGACCTCAATCCTGTTGCCTTCGAGCGAGTTCGTTGTCCGGTAGAGGCCGTTGTTCGTGCAGGAGGAGCGGATGGCGTTCGTCAGGGTGGGTACCGGTGTGACGATCGTCTCTTTCGATTCGGAGCGGATCGTTTTGCCGTTCACTTTTGCGTAGGCGCCGACAACGTATTTTCCGGCGGGGAGGGCGATGCGCTCGTCCAGTGCGGTGGCGGCGGAAACGGGGTGGTCCGTGCCGTCGAGCGTGTAGCCGATCTCCTCGACCGCCGTCGTGCCCGCTACCGTTGCCTGCAGGTAGAGCAGGCCGCCTTCGAGCGATTGATCCTCGAACCACGAGGTCGCGCGGTCCATCGTGATCGTGGCGTCGTCCCAGTAGACGTTCAGTCCGCTGCGGGTGTTGGCTCGGAAGGTCTTGGCGTTCGCGCGGCGCGTGACGACCGTGCCGTCGGCACCCGTAAGGGTCAGCTCCAGCCCATCGACCTCTCCCGGCACGACGTTCAGCCGGTATTCGTACAGGCCGCCGACCTTTTCCAGACGCTCCAGCCCGGTGGCCGTAAGGGTCTGGCCGGCGTTCGTCAGCTGAAACTCCGCATTCGCGAAGCTGTCGTTCGTCGTGGCGGTGTAGGTACCGACCAGCGAGCCTGAGCCCGTTACGCGGATTGTGACGGCACTCAACTGCTTGGTGGTCGTCCGGTCGTTCTCGTAGGCCCGGATGGCCAGCGATCCGTTCAGGATGTTGAATTTAACGTGTGCGAGTTTGTCCCACGAGCTCTTCTCGCCGGTCGTCGCCCACATGTAGGGGACCCAGCGACCGCTCTGCTCTGCAGGGATCGTGATCGAGCAGGTGGCCGGGTGCTTCGCATTGAATCCCGAATTGGCCCGCAGCGTGAGCGTGCCCGCTTCGGCCGGGTAGGCGAAGTGGAAATACTGGTCGCCCTTGTCGGTCCACGGAGTCTCCAAGCTGCCTGCGAAGATACCCTCGTTCGTGCCGGCTCCGGACTCCAGCGCGATCGTGCCGGCCGTGTAGGTTCTGTTGTAACCGCTCCACAGCGTCTGAGGGGTGAGGCCCATCAGCGCCAGCATCCGGTCGCCCGTCTCCCAGTAGGTTCTCAGGTTTTCATCGTAAGAGGCGCGCACGTCGCCGTCCGTTGCGGCACCGACCCGCACGTAATGGATTTCGGGCGTAAATTCAGGCTCGGTCTCCCCGTTCGGGGCGAGCAGCTCTTCGTTCGTATCGGAACAGCCGGCCGCCATCAGCAGCGCGGCGATCCATAAAAGTCTCTTCTTCATTTCGCTTTCACCCTTTCTGTTAATACGTATCTTCGAATCCGTCGTCTTCTCCCTGTTCCGGAATCTGGTACGATCCGGCGAAACCCGTTTCGACGACGAGTAAAAACTCCTCCATACGGGGTTCCGTGTACTCTGCTTTTTTCATGTTATCCGTTTGTTTCGTTTTCGTTCGAGGCTCCCGGAGCGTACCGCTCCGAAGAGAATATACGGCAAAAATAGAAATAGTTCGTCCAATTAAAAAACGAAATCAACCAACGGGCGGAATTTCATCATCAACAGTCGCGGCAGCCTCCGCATCGGGCGGAAATTTCCACGAAAAAAACACGGGCCGTCCGATTCGGACGGCCCGCGCGGCTATGCGGTGCCGGGGGGGATTACTCCTCCTTGCTGGCGGCCTCCATGGCTTCCTTCAGAGCGGCCAGACCGGCGATGTCGCCCAGCGTGGTCTTCTCTACCGAAGCGTTGATCTTCTTGACCGAAGACTTGGTAGCCTCGGCGGCAGCCTTCTTTTCGGCCTTCTCGGCAGCGACCTCGGCGCGCTTCACCTCCTCGTACACGCGGACGTGCGACAGGGTGATGCGCTTGGTGCCCTTCGAGAACTCGATCACCTTGAACTCCAGCTTGTCGCCGGCCTTCGGGGTGGAGCCGTCCTCCTTGGTGAGGTGACGGGCGGGGCAGAAGCCCTCGATGTTCTCGCCCAGCGATACGACGGCGCCCTTCTCGGTCAGCTCGGTGATGGTGCCCTCGTGCACGCTGTCGACCGTGAACTGGCTCTCGAAGCCGTTCCAGGGGTTCTCCTCCAGCTGCTTGTGGCCCAGCGACAGACGACGGTTGTCCTTGTCGATCTCCAGCACGACGACCTCGATGGGAGCGCCGATCTGGGTGAACTCGCCCGGGTGCTTCACCTTCTTCGTCCAGCTCAGGTCGGAGATGTGGATCAGACCGTCGATGCCCTCCTCGATCTCGACGAATACGCCGAAGTTGGTGAAGTTACGCACCTTGGCGTTGCAGCGGGTGCCGACGGGATATTTGGTCTCGATGTCGGCCCAGGGATCGGGAGTGAGCTGCTTGATACCCAGCGACATCTTGCGCTCCTCGCGGTCGAGCGTCAGCACGACGGCCTCTACCTCGTCGCCTACCTTCATGAATTCCTGTGCCGAGCGCAGGTGCTGGCTCCAGGACATCTCCGACACGTGGATCAGACCCTCGACGCCGGCGGCGATCTCTACGAATGCGCCGTAGTCGGCCATGACGACCACCTTGCCCTTCACGATGTCGCCCACCTTCAGGCTGGCGTCCAGCGCCTCCCAGGGGTGTGCGGTCAGCTGCTTCAGACCCAGTGCGATACGCTTCTTGGCATCGTCGAAATCGAGGATGACGACCTGAATCTTCTGGTCCAGCGCCACGATCTCCTCGGGGTGGCTTACGCGGCCCCACGACAGGTCGGTGATGTGGATCAGACCGTCCACGCCGCCCAGGTCTACGAATACGCCGTAGGAGGTGATGTTCTTGACGGTACCCTCCAGGATCTGACCCTTCTCGAGCTTCGACATGATGATCTGCTTCTGCGCCTCGAGCTCGGCCTCGATGAGGGCCTTGTGCGATACGACCACGTTGCGGAACTCCTGGTTGATCTTCACGACCTTGAACTCCATGGTCTTGTCTACGTAGATGTCGTAGTCGCGGATGGGCTTCACGTCGATCTGCGAACCGGGCAGGAAGGCCTCGATACCGAATACGTCGACGATCATACCGCCCTTCGTGCGGCACTTGATGTAACCCTTGATGATTTCGTCGTTCTCCAGAGCCTCGTTGACACGATCCCAGCTCTTGAGCTGACGGGCCTTCTTGTGCGAGAGGGCCAGCTGGCCGTTCTTGTCCTCGGCGGACTCGACGTAAACCTCCACCTTGTCGCCGATCTGAAGATCGGGGTTGTAGCGGAACTCGGCCACGGGGATGATACCCTCCGACTTGTAACCGATGTTTACGACCACCTCGCGCTTGGTGATTCCGATGACGGTACCCTCTACGACTTCGCCTACGGCTACGTTCGACAGGGTTTTGTTGTACTCCTCGGCGATTTCGTCCTTGGACTGGTTGTAAACGCCCAGATCATTTTCGAACGCATTCCAGTCGAAATTCTCGTTCGAAACTACAGTTTTGTTCTCTTCCATTGCGGAAAAATTTGGTTGCGATGCAATCGCTCGTTAAAAAGTTAATAAATAGGGGATTGCCTCCGCGCGTGCGCGAAAGCCCACAAAGGTAAGGATAATTTTCCGAACTGCCAAACGAATCCGCTACTTACGCCCCTGAGCAACGCTCCGATCCGAGCTTTTCGTATGAAGAAGTTCGAAATGGAATACGATTTGCAGGGTTCGGAGTATGGTTTATTCACTTAAATACTAAAAGTCATGAAAAAATTTTTCTTGTTTGTCGCTTGCGTTGCGACTGCCCTGGGCGTAACCGCCGCACCGAAGGAGGTAAATTTCGACAAGTTGCCCCAGAACTCGCAGGAGTTCATCCGTCGCAACTTCTCCTCCGAGAAGATCAAGCGCGTGGAGATGGACCGCGAGGCATCGTGGGACAAGTACACCGTTTACTTCAACAGCGGTAACCAGGTGTCGTTCGAGGGTGGCAGCGGCGATTGCTCGCAGATCATCATGAAGAACGGGTCGATCCCTATGTCGCTGATCCCGAACAAGGTGCGCAGCTACACCAGCGGTAAGTACCCCGGTCAGTCGGTCGTTATGATGGAGACCACCTCCGACGGCTACCGGTTGCGTCTGGCCGACAATACCTATCTGGATTTCGACAAGGACGGCACTTTCGTCAAGGCGACGAAATAGTCCGCTTGTCCGAATCGGACGCACGCGAGAGAGCCCGGCGACAGGTCGGGCTCCTCGTTTTTTTGTGCTGCCGGCTGCCGCTCGGGCGGGGCGGGCCGGTAAAAAAGGCGAAAAATGTAATAAATCCGGCGGAATCTCGTTCGAAATAAAAAAAATATGCGTAACTTTGTGCGCTTATGCGCATTGAACAGGGTACGGGAAAATTTTTATCGATGAAGCAGCTATCGTCATATTTCGCAGGGGTGATTCTCCTGGCGGCACTCCTGACCGGATGTGCCGGAACGAGCAATATTCTCAAGAGCGGCAAGCCGGATCTGATCTATGCCAAGGCGCTGGAGCTCTACGAGGCCAAGAAGTGGAGCCGCGCCTCGACCCTGTTCGAGGGGGCGCTGCCCTACTACCCGGGAACGCCGCGCGAAGACAGCATCCTCTTCTACAACGCCCACTGCAAGTACAAGAACCGCGACTACGATACGGCCGTCGAGCTGTTCGACCAGTTCCGCCGCAAGTTCGGCCGAAGCGTCTTCATCGAGGATGCCGAGGGTTTTCACGCCATGTGCTACTACTACCTCTCGCCCGGTCCGAAGCGCGATCAGACCATGACCTCGCAGGCGATCATCGCCATTACGGAGTTCATCTCCCACTATCCCGACAGCGAG
The DNA here is from genome assembly GCA_910577475.1 of uncultured Alistipes sp. Classification (GTDB taxonomy): domain Bacteria; phylum Bacteroidota; class Bacteroidia; order Bacteroidales; family Rikenellaceae; genus Alistipes. The sequence continues at coordinate 235,055 of CAJTLJ010000001.1, read as the reverse complement.
TACACGCCCCGGTTCAGGCTCATCAATCAGGAGTTGACCGAACGGTTGCACGACAAGGCGTACCTGAACGCCTATACCTATTATAAGATCGGGCGCCACAAGTCGGCGATCGTAGCCCTGAAGGGGGCCCTGAAGAAATACCCCGACTCGAAGCATCGCGAGGAGATCATGTATCTGATCGTCTCGTCGGGGTACAAGCTGGCCCACAACTCGATCGAGTCGAAGCAGGCCGACCGCTATCTCTCGATGCTCGACTCGTACTACACCTTCAAGTACGAATTCCCCGACTCCCCCCATCTGCGCGAGCTGGACCGCATGGCGAAGGAGGCAAAGGACTACCAGGACAGGAACAATAAAGACAACGATTTATAAATCATGGAGATCAAGAAGAACATTCCCAACAACACCATTACCCGCAAGCTGGTGGATTTGGACAAGGACACCGGCAATATCTACGAGACGGTGAACATCATCGCACGTCGTGCCAACCAGATTTCGACCGAGCTCAAGACCGAGCTTACCCGGAAGTTGTCCGACTTCTCGTCGCCTACGGACACCATGGAGGAGACCTTCGAGAACCGCGAGCAGATCGAAATTTCCCGTTACTACGAGCGTCTGCCGAAGCCCGTCATCATCGCTACCGAGGAGTTCCTCGACGGCGAGATCGACTATAAGATGGCTGCTCCCAACCAGTAGCCGCGAGCTTTCATCCGAAGGTAAATATCCGGCCGTTTTTCCGACTGCCGGATATCGCCGTTAAAAATGCCGAATCATGTTATCGGGAAAACACATTCTGCTGGGAATCACGGGGGGCATCGCGGCCTATAAGGCGGCGGCGCTCTGCCGTCTGCTGGTAAAGGCCGGCGCCGAGGTGCAGGTCGTCATGACCCCGCTGGCCAAACAATTCATCACCCCCCTGACGATGGCGACCCTGTCGCGCCGTCCCATTTTGGTGGAGTTCTTCGACCCGGAGAACGGAGCCTGGAATTCGCACGTCAAGCTGGGCGAGTGGGCCGATCTGATGCTCATCGCTCCGGCTACGGCCAATACGCTGGCGAAGATGACGCACGGCATCGCCGACAACCTGCTGCTGACGAGCTATCTTTCGGCCCGTTGTCCGGTGGCGGTCGCTCCGGCGATGGACCTGGACATGTATGCTCATACGGCGACGCAGGAGAATCTGCAGACGCTGCGCCGGCGCGGCGTCGCCGTGGTCGAGCCCGACAGCGGCGAGTTGGCGAGCGGGCTGGAGGGCAAGGGCCGCATGGCCGAGCCCGAGCGGATCGCAGCCTTCGTCGAAGGGCTCTTCGACGAAAAAAAAAAGAGCCTGAGCGGTAAACGCTTCGTCGTGACGGCGGGGGCGACCATCGAGCCGATAGACCCCGTGCGCTACATCACCAACCGGTCGACCGGCAAGATGGGGTATGCCCTGGCGGCGGAATTGGCCCGGCGGGGTGCCGGCGTGACGCTTGTCAGCGGACGGACGCAGTTGTCCGTCCCGCAGGGGGTCGAGCGGGTGGAGGTGGAGACCGCGGCCGAGATGTACGAGGCTGCCGTGGCGGCTTTCGAAGGAGCCGACGGCGGCGTGATGTGCGCAGCCGTGGCCGACTATACCCCGGCGGCGGTGGCCGACCGAAAGATCAAGAAGAGCGACGACGATCTGTCGATTCCCCTGAAGCGCACGCGCGATATCGCCACCGAGCTGGGACGCCGCAAGGGCGGACGTCTGCTGGTGGGCTTCGCGCTGGAGACCGACCACGAGGGGGAGCATGCCGCCGCGAAACTGGAAAAGAAAAATCTGGACTTCATCGTATTGAATTCGTTGCGCGATGCCGGTGCCGGCTTCGGTGTGGATACGAACCGGGTGACGCTGATCGACCGGTCGGGCGCCGAGCGGCTTCCCCTGATGCCGAAGAGCGAGGTGGCGGCGCGGATCGTCGACCGGATGGAGTCCCTGTTGTTGAAATGATCGGATTATGTTACGACGTCTGACGGTTGAAAATTACGCGCTGATCGACCACCTCGAACTGGAGCTGGACGAGCATCTGAACATCATAACGGGTGAAACGGGTGCCGGCAAGTCGATTCTGCTGGGGGCACTGGGGTTGCTGCTGGGTAACAAGAACGACGGTTCGGCCATGAAGGATGCTGCGAAAAACTGCGTCGTGGAGGGGCTGTTCTCGCTCCGGGGGCTCGGTCTGGAGCCTTTTTTCGAGGAGCACGAGCTGGACTACGACGAAGAGGTCGTCCTGCGACGCATCATCACGCCGGCCGGCAAGAGCCGTTCGTTCGTGGGCGACCTGCCCGCACCGCTCGCCACGGTGAAGGAGCTGGGCGGGCGCCTGCTCGATATCCACTCCCAGCATCAGAACCTGATCCTCTCGTCGGAGGCGTTCCGCACCGAGGCGCTCGATACGCTGGGCGGCAACGGGGCGCTGCGTGCCGAATATGCCGGGGCCTATGCCGAGGCGGGGCGGACGAGGCGCGAACTGGAAGTGCTGTGCGAAGCGGCCGAGGCGGGGCGCCGCGACGAAGAGTGGCTTCGTTTTCAGGTCGAAGAGCTGGTGTCGGCGAAGCTCCGCGAAGGGGAGGTCGCCGAACTGGAGCAGGAGCAGGCCGTGCTGGCCCATGCCGACCGGATCGGCGAGGCGCTGGGAACTCTCCAGCGGGCGCTGGACGACGAGCAGACGGGTATCCTGCCGCAGCTGAAGGCCTCGGAGACGGCCTTGTCGCATATTCGGGAGCAGTATCCGGCGGCGGCAGAGTGGGGCGAGAGGCTGCATTCCGCCTTGCAGGAGCTGAAGGACATACAGAGTACGGTCGCCGTGGCCTGCGAGCGCGTGGAGGCCGACCCCGCCCGGTTGCAGACGGTGGACGACCGGCTGGCTACGCTCTATTCGCTGATCCGGAAGCACCGGGCCGCTGATCTGGAGGAACTGATTGCCGTGCGCGACCGCTATGCGGCGCAGCTGGATGCGATCGTCCACGGCGACGAGGCGCTCGATGCGGCCCGCGAGGCGCTGGCGGCGGCGGAGCGGAGGGCCCGGGAACTGGCTGACCGCCTGCACGATGCCCGGGCGAAGGTGGTGCCGGTTTTCGAGAAGAGCGTCCTTGCGACCTTGCAGTCGCTGGGGATGGCCGAGACGGTTTTCCGGATTTCGCTCACGGAGAGCGGGTCGCTGACCCCTTCCGGAGGCGACGAGGTGCGCTATCTCTTCTCTTCGAACCGGACAGCAGCCCCGCAGCCGGTCGAGAGAATCGCTTCGGGCGGTGAGCTGTCGCGTGTCATGTTGGCCATCAAGGTGCTGCTGGCGAAGCGGATGCAGCTGCCGACCATCCTTTTCGACGAGATAGACACGGGCGTGTCGGGGCGTATCGCCGATGCGATGGGGCAGATCATCAGCAGTTTGTCCGAATCCATGCAGGTGGTCGATATCACCCATCTGCCGCAGGTCGCATCGAAGGGCCGTTCTCATTTCGTGGTCTACAAGGAGCAGGGCCGCACCCGGCTGCGCAGGCTCTCGGCCGAGGAGCGCACCCAAGAGATTGCCAAGATGCTGTCCGGTGCCGAGGTGACCGCCGCAGCCCTGGAGCAGGCGCAGATCCTGCTGAAGGGGTGAGGATAAAGAGCCGTAGAGATGAAAGCGTGAATTTTTTTCACGCTTTTTTTTATCGTTTTCGTCGTCGTTTCCTTCGGTCTTGCGTCTTTAGAATCGAAACGCGCGTTAAAACCAAAACTTGAAAAACATGGAATACCAGAGAACAGATTTTTGCGTGGAGCTTGAGCGACTGGTGGAGCAGTGTCGCGGACGACTTTTCCGCTTCGCCTTTTTCCGGTTGGGTTCCCGCGAGGAGGCGGAGGATGTCGTGTCGGAGGCCTTTCTGCGGTTCGCCGCGCTGGCGTCCGGCTCGGTTCGTCAGCCCGAAGCCTACCTCTTCCGGATCACGGTGAACGGCTGCAACGACCGTTTGCGCCGCAGGCGGAGCGCACCCCGTCTCGAACCGATCGATCCGAACGGGGCTTATCCTGCCGAGGATCGGGAGGCGCTTGAGGAGGCTGCCCGGATCGAAGCGCTGCTGGGCGACCTTCCTGCCGCTCAGGCCGAGGCGATCCGCCTGCATGTCTACTCCTCGCTCCGCTTTACCGAGATCGCCGAGGTGCTCGACTGCCCTGCGACGACTGTCAAGTCCCGCTTCGCTGCCGGTATTGGAAATCTGAAAAAGATGTTGAATCTGTAAAAACGAAAAAACGATGAATTGCAACGATTTCAAAGAGAGAATAGCCGATTTCGCCGGTGGCGAGCCCATGTCCGAGCCGATGCGTAAACACCTTGCCTCGTGTCCTGTCTGCGCCGCCGAACTTCAGACCGCCCGCAGGGTGCTGGATGCCGTGACGCCCCGCAGCGTCGTGGAACCGTCGCCCGACTTCGATGCTCGGATCCTCGCTGCGGCCCGCACGGCCCCCTCGCGTCCGTCACCCCGCCGCATCCTCCGCTGGGTCGGCTCCATCGCCGCAGCCGCTGTGGTGGTCGTGGCCGTCACCCTCTCGCTCCGCACTCCGGCCTATGCCGCCCGCAAGTATTTCGGCAATGCTGTGGCCGCCATGAGCGACCTGCGCACCTTCCGGATGGAGCTGTGGGTCCGCACCCGGCCGCACGAGAACTTCTCCTTTACCGATCCGAGGCTCGATTTCGTACCGCACACCGTGACGGTCGAATACGGCGACACGCTCCGCTGGCGTGTGGAAAAGCCGGGCCGGATCGTGGTCGACGACGGTAGGACAATCCGGATGTGGTGCCCCGAGGCCGGGCAGGGCTTCTTCGCCCCGACCGGTGGGCTCAACGCCGTGGAGGAGTTGGAGATCCTGCTCGATCCCCGCTTGCTGATGCTCTCTGAACAGCGTCTCGCCGCCCGCACGAAGGGGGCGGCCTATGAGGTCGATGAAGAGGGTCCGACGGTCCGCCTGCGGGTGGTAATGCCAGCACAGGGCGATTTCCGGCAGAGCGATTATGCGCTCAATAGTTCGATCAGCGAATCCAACACCCTTCGGGAGTACCGCTTCGACAAGGCGAGCGGCCGGCTGACGGAGGTTCGCATCACGGCGCTCCTGCCTGGCGGAGATCGGGTCGTCCTATTGGAGAGCGACCGCATCGCTTACGACGAACCGGTCGACCGGGCCGCGCTGACGGCCGTGCCCGGCGGGATCGAGTGGATCGATCTCTCCTGCGGGCCGTCGGGCAACCGCCTGGCCGGAATCTCTGCGCGGGAGGCTGCGACCCGCATCCTGAAGGCGATGAACAGCTGGGACGAGACCTTGCTCGACGAGGCGTTCTGTTACTACGGCGCCCAGGTGCGCGAACTCCTGAAGTCGGTCTACAAGGGGGCCGTGATCCTCTCCGTAGACAAGCCGGTCCGTTCGGGCGACTACGCCGGTGTCTTCGTCCCCTGCGAGATCCTGCGCGCCGACGGCAAGTCCGACCGGCTGATGATGGCCCTGCGCAACGACAACTCCGAAAAGAGCTGGGTCGTCGACGGCGGATTCTGATCTTCGGCCGAAATACGACAAGGAGCTGTCCGATGAATTTCGGACAGCTCCTTATTATATACGCCGGTTCTGTTCGGGATGGGTAATCTTGCGGCTTCCGATGGGCGTGCGCCGTGATACGTCGAGATCCCCCGACTTCGCTCGGGATGACGTATTGATCGAATTCTGATTTTAGGCGTGGCTATCTTCGCGAGAAAAATTTCGAATGATCTCGGGATAGATTTTGTTAAACCGGATGTGTGAATTTTGATTTTAGGCGAGGCTATTTCGTGCATCACGAAGAGCGGGGTGGATGGGTAGTACTTGCGTACGTCCCATTCACCCCGCGCGAATGATGTGCGGAAGAGACCGCTTATAAATCGGAATTCATTACATCATGCCACCCATTCCGCCGGCAGGCATCGGGGGCATGGCGGGCTGCTCGCTCTTCTTCTCGGCCAGCACGCACTCGGTCGTCAGGAACATCGAGGCGATGGATGCGGCGTTCTCCAGAGCGACGCGCGACACCTTCGTCGGGTCGATGATACCGGCCTTGAGCATATCCTCGTAGCGGTCGTCGCGAGCGTTGTAACCGAAGGCGCCCTGGCCCTCCTTCACCTTGTTCACGACTACCGAGCCCTCGCCGCCGGCGTTCGATACAATCTGACGCAGCGGCTCCTCGATGGCGCGCTTCACGATCTGGATACCCGTGGTCTGGTCCTCGTTGTCGCCCTTCATCCCTTCGAGTGCGGCCGTGGCGCGGATGTAGGCGACACCGCCGCCCGGTACGATACCCTCCTCGACGGCTGCGCGGGTGGCGGCCAGCGCATCGTCTACGCGGTCCTTCTTCTCCTTCATCTCCACCTCGGTGGCGGCGCCCACGTAGAGGACGGCCACACCGCCGGCCAACTTCGCCAGACGCTCCTGGAGCTTCTCCTTGTCGTAGTCCGAGGTCGACTTCTCGATCGACGCGCGGATCTGGGCCACGCGGGCTGCGATGGCGGCCTTATCGCCGGCACCGTCCACGATGGTGGTGTTCTCCTTGTTGAGCGTAACCTTGTCGGCCGTACCCAGCATGGCGAGAGAGGCGTCCTCGATCTTCATGCCCTTGTCGGTCGAGATGACCGTGGCGCCGGTCAGTACGGCGATATCCTCCAGCATCTCCTTGCGGCGGTCGCCGAATCCCGGAGCCTTGCAGGCGGCGATCTTCAGGGTGCCGCGCAGCTTGTTGACTACCAGGGCCGACAGCGCCTCGCCGTCGACATCCTCGGCGATGATGAGCAGCGAACGGCCGCTCTGGGCTACGGGCTCCAAAACGCCCATCAGCTCCTTCATCGTCGATACCTTCTTGTCGGTAATCAGAATGTAGGGCTTCTCCAGCTGGGCCTCCATCTTCTCGGGATCGGTGATGAAGTAGGCCGAAATATAGCCGCGGTCGAACTGCATGCCCTCGACCACTTCTACGTGGGTTTCGGTACCCTTGGCCTCCTCGACCGTAATCACGCCTTCGTTCTTGACCTTTGCCATCGCCTCGGCGATCAGTTTGCCGATGTTGTTGTCGTTGTTGGCCGAGATGGTGGCTACCTGCTCGATCTTGGCATTGTCGGCGCCCACCTCCTCGCTCTGCGAGCGGAGCGACTCGACGACCTTCGATACGGCCTTGTCGATGCCGCGCTTCAGATCCATCGGATTGGCACCGGCCGTCACGTTCTTCAGACCCACGCCGATGATGGCCTGTGCCAGCACCGTGGCCGTCGTCGTGCCGTCTCCGGCGTCGTCGTTGGTCTTCGAGGCTACCTCCTTGACCATCTGGGCGCCCATGTTGGCGAAGGCGTCCTCCAGCTCGATCTCCTTGGCTACGGTCACACCGTCCTTGGTGACCTGAGGAGCTCCGAACTTCTTGTCGATAATCACGTTGCGGCCTTTCGGGCCCAGGGTTACCTTCACGGCGTTGCTCAGCGCATCCACACCCTCCTTGAGGGCTTCGCGCGCCTCTACGTTATATTTGATCTCTTTTGCCATTGTCGTTTACGCTTGAAAAGTTTCGAATTAGATGATTGCCAGAATGTCGCTCTGCTTCATGATGAGGTAGTCCACCCCATCGATCTGAATCTCCGTGCCGGCATACTTGCCGTAGAGCACCTGATCGCCGGCCTTTACCTCCATCTTCACCTCCGAGGTGCCGGGACCTGCGGCGATTACCTTGCCTGCCAGCGGCTTCTCCTTGGCGGTGTCGGGAATGAACAGACCTCCTGCGGTCTTCTCCTCTGCGGGGTTGGGCAGGATCAACACCCGGTCTGCTAACGGTTTTACGTTCATAGCTTTTCTTTTTAGTTATTGTTGAATATCTCTTTTCTGTTCGCTGTGTGGTTCTTACGAGAGCCGACACCTCCCATTTTATCAAGAGATATGCCAAACGGTTTATCGGTCCTTTTGGCAGGATTTTCTGTCAGAAATCCCGCGCGAAGCCTGACATTTTGTCATTTTTCGCCTGTTCGGTTCATTTTTCTTGCGATTTTTTTGCACGGAACGAAAAAATGCCTTACATTTGCACCTCGGTTGGCGAAGCCGATCGATATGGTGGATGTAGCTCAGTCGGTTAGAGTGACGGATTGTGGTTCCGAAGGTCGTGGGTTCGAATCCCATCTTCCACCCCCTTAAAAAGCGTTCAGATTTTCTGGACGCTTTTTCCGCATTTTCGTTGTTGCTCAAACCGTAAGGGAGATGCCATGCTATCAATTTCTCAGGTATTTTTTTTAAAAAAACATGTTAAGTTGCAATATATTCCATTATCTTTGTTTAAAATATGATGCAATATGAAATACAGACATTCCGACCTTTCCGTTCCTACGGATAATCCATTTGTCAATTGCCGATTGAACCGCAAACCCAATGCGGAGATATTGACGCAGATTGTAAAAAATTATGCGGATGGCTTCGTTTTATCTGTTAACGGTGCGTGGGGGACTGGAAAATCCACATTTGTGAAAATGTGGGCGGCATATTTGAAACAGCAGAATATAAAGTCGATCTATTTCAATGCTTGGGAGAACGATTTTATATCCGATCCGATGGTCGCATTGCTGGGAGAGTTGCAACGGCTGAAGACGACCGAGACCGCCAAAACGTTAGATTCGATATTGGATATAGGAAGCAAGATTGCCGTCAAGGCTATTCCGGCGTTAACCAAAGGGATCGTGAAGCATTACTGCGGAGAGGCAGTGGCGGAAGTCGCTAAAGATGTTCTTGAGGTAGGTGCGGAGATATTCAAGACAGAAGTTGCCGAGTATGAAAATAAAAGAAACAAACTCGTAGCTTTCAAAAAGGAACTGTCCGATTTTATTGAGGCGTCTGTCCCGAATAAGCCGCTCGTTTTCATCGTGGATGAATTGGATAGATGTCGTCCGGATTATGCGGTCGAGATCTTGGAGCGGATCAAGCACTTTTTCTCTATAAAAGGGATCGTTTTTGTATTGTCCATTGACAAGGTGCAGCTATGTAATGCAATACGAGGGCATTATGGCAGCGACTTAATTGATGCGGAGGAGTATCTGCGCCGGTTTATCGACGTAGAATACCTGCTGCCGGAGCCCGATGTCGAATCGTATTGCAAATATCTCTATGAATATTTCGGTTTCCAGCTGTTTCTTGAAGATATAGACCGTCGTCCGTATGCTGAATTTCTGGATGATTCGGATCGTTTTTTAAAATGTGCTAAAGAGATCGTCAAGGCGAAGAATCTTTCCTTGCGGCAGGTCGAGAAGTTGTTTGTACATGCTCGGTTGGTGCTGTCATCATGCGCCTGCAATCAGTATGTATTTCCTCAGTCAATGCTCATGCTTGTCTATATCAGATCGGTCGATCCTCGATTTTATTTCCAAATTACCAGAAAACAACTTTCTGTTCAGGAGATAGCGGATCGTATTCCTCAAATATTTCCGACGGAAATGTTTCAGGAGCCGACTCGATATGCTCAAAAAGCAGCTCTTTGGGGGTTGGCGGAGATATTTTATTGTTATGCCCAAAGTTTTGAACGGACGGGACGCTCGTTGGAGATCATATCGGAGGGGCGGACTCCGGATGAAATCAAGCTGACTTTCGATATCGATTATGTCGATAATGCTAGATTGGCTAAGGCTATCAACTATAATTATGACCGTTATCGTGGAGCGTACTGGAGTCATATCGTGAATGCTATCGATTTGCTGAATCCGATTGTCGAGAAAGAATAAGTCGGATAGGGGTGTTTGTGATGTAAGAATAAAGCCTTGATATTCAGCTGAATATCAAGGCTTTTGGTTAGTCGGGATGACAAGATTCGAACTTGCGACACCCCCCCCCAGAATTAAATTTTACTTTTTCCAATAAATTTAACGAACTATATTCCAGCGGATTTTCCACGCACTCAAAGAGTTGCAGTTTGCCATTATCGGGAGTTGTTGCGATTTTGCGTGTTCCACTTGTGTACCACACGCCGTCCGCCTACCCGATCAAAATTGAAAAGTGAATCCCCGACATCCAAAAATGCCGGGGATTATTCATTCGGACAACCGACCCAAAATTCCTATTTCAGATCGCGGGCCTTGATGCGCACGACCTTTCCGTCGCGCACGACAACCAGTTCTCCGTCCTCCTTCTTGGTCTTTTCAATCAGACGCTTTTGGGCAAGCAAAATGCCTGCATCGATTTTCTCCTGCATTTGCTTAATCTCAATCTCGCTCATAGCCTACGATCTTTTGATAAGATAACGGATCGACAATCTCTTTTATTTCATCCTTGACACCCCAAGCAACCTTGTGAATACCATCGGCAGCTCTATTATCATAGATTGTCCAATAGTCACAAATCGGAGTATAAAGGGTCGTTAAATTCTTAATACCGTTCGCGTAACGTCGCCGAATCACATCCGACGGAATATTGTGTCCGCCCTCGCTTACTCGTGTCGCAACACGCTCGACGGCCAGTTCGGGTGTCGGCAACCAAAAGAAGAGCAACGACACAAAATAGCCTTTCGCCTGCGCCCGCTCCACGAATTTCACATAGGAACGGGTCGCCAACGTCGTTTCAAACGCAAAATTCTCGCCTTCGGACAAAAGATCATCCATTCGTTGCAGCATCAACCGTCCTGCCTCGATCGCCACGCTTTCGGGGTTGAACGGCGACAGCCCTTTTGCTATTTCGTCGGCATTGACGAACTCCCGGCATCCCAGCATTTCGGGCAACACGGTATAGATGCAGTCATTTTCCCTGCACCGTTGCAACCCGCTATGATATAGAGTTTCGGCATACTTCGTAACAAAGGTACGAACAAGCCGCACATAAAAGCAAATTTTATTTGCATTTTGTCGAGGCGGAGTACCTCGACAAGGTCAAAGATAATAATTTCCGGACAATCTTTTGCTAAAACAATCTTTGGGTTACTTTGTAGATTTCAGTCCGGGTGCAATAACTTTTATTTCTCCGTTCAAGACATCTTTTAGAATTGCTTTTATGAAATATCGGGCATCAATATCAAACACTTTCTTCTCTCGTTCCTGTATAAAAACATATTTCACCTTTTTGATTTTAACACGCCCCATATTCCAAGTATCGACATAAGCATCTTCAAAATTGAAAATATACTCTGGTTCTGTATTTTCGGACGGCAATTTATCCTCAAGCTTATCAAAAGACACAATTGGGATGCCATTTTTATCACATATTTTAGCGTCTGGCAATGTTTCTAAAGGGAAATAATCAGTTGTTGTCCAATCATTATCCCCACTAAAAAAAAATAAGATATTTCCTATAACCCTCCAAATTTATGCTGGATTTGGCCCATTCATCATCCAGTAAGAATAAACGTCGTGTAATGGATATATTAAGATTAAGTTCTAACCGCCCGATTATGCTTTCCTCTTTATTTGGCAGTCTTAACTCCTTCAGGTTAATACCATAGTGGGCCGCAAATTCTTTTGCACCTTTTTGATATCCCACTTTGGTGACCATAATTCCATTAACATTATTCAAGTCGGATAAAACGCCATAAAAATCCCGAACCTTACCCACAGAGACCGGTTTATTATAATTCTTGCATTCGATTGCAACTTTATGATTCACTCCCGCAAGTTCATATTCCCAATAGACATCAACCTGATGCAATTGCCCCGATTTACCGCGCAATTTCACATTGTGCTGTACTTGGATTGCTTTAATACTTTCTTCGTTCAGTAACCCCTGATAAATTTCTTGGGCAAACTTCTCATGTTCCGTATTAGGATTCATATCTACACCTTATAAAATTTCGGCTGTTCATTCCATACAAAAATACTAATTCAATTCATTATTTCGGATGTATTCGCCAAAAGCCGACACACTATAATTTTATCCACAAATTGCAATTATTTTCATCCAAAATCAAAATTGACACATCCGAATTATTCAGATTCAACGGCAAATTAAGAACACATAACTATCTGTATATATTGCGATTAAACAGCATATAATTTCAAAATTCAAGATACAAAATTTTAAAATACTTGGAATCCCTTAATTGCCGTTCTATTTTTGCAATGCCACGTGCGAGTTATTCTGTAATCGTATAAATGGAATCGATAATCCCGCGTATACGATTAGTGCTGAGATAGTTTGTTGCCATTCTATTGCAAGTAACTCATAACTCGTAACGCAATGTCGGTGGCGCAATCATCTTTTTATCAACACGAATGCAGATAGAATGGCACATTCCATCCGATTTCCACGTCGCCACGACAAGGCCGACCGCAGCGGTCGTTACGCGGTCAGGCTGTGTATCACCAAAAACAAGCGACGCAAATACATCGCGCTCGATCTCTACGCCGATCCCGCATATTGGGACGAGGCCGGCGAGCAATTCATCATCCTGCGCAACCTGAAAGGAGCCGAGCAGAAGGCCGAGAATAAACAACGCGAAGCCGACAATGCGCTGCTGGCGAAGTACAAGGTTCGCGCCCGCGAGATCGTCGAACGCTTCGAGATCGAAGGTATCGACTGGACACTGAACCAGTTCGAGGACGCCTTTCTAAACACCTCCAAACAGGGAAAATTCAACGCCTATTTCACCGATCGTATCGCGGAACTGCACGCGACGGGACATATCGGCAATTCCCAAACCTATAAGCAGACGCAGGATATGTTGAGAAGCTATGACCGGAAGCTGGATCAACGGCTCTTTTCCGACATCGACCTGCGTTATGTCCGGGGATTCGATATGTTTCTTCAAAAGCGGGGCTGTTGCGGCAATACGCGCAAATTCTATTTCAAGGCGTTACGGGCCATTCTGAACCGGGCCAATGCGGAGGGCATCGGCTCGGTGGCGACCTATCCGTTCGGACGGGGCGGATTCGAGGTCTCCAATCTCGAAGAGGCGACCGCCAAACGCTACCTGCCTGTCGCCGAGTTATCGAAACTCAAAAGCACCACGGCCAGCAATCCGCAATGCGAATACGCTCGCAAGCTGTTTCTATTCTCCTATTATTGTTACGGCATATCGTTCATCGACATGGCGCCCATATCAAACAGATGGAGGACGGCGACTATATCGTCTACAAGCGGCAGAAGATCAAGCGGCAGAAAGGGGTCAAACCGATTTCGATCAAAATCACGCCCGCAATCCGGCAACTGATCGGGAGCCTGCAAGCGGGCTCACCGACCGTGGACGATTTCCTGCTGCCGGTCGTCACCCGCTCCGGCTATACGGGAGAGCGGCTCTACATGCACATTCGAACCCGTTACAGCAAATACCAGAAATACCTGCGCCTGCTCGCCGAGGAACTCGGAATCGATTTCCACCTGACGAGCTACGTTTCCCGCCATACGGCGGCCATGACCTTGCAGCGCAACCACATCCCGCGCGAGGTGATTTCACAGATGCTCGGCCATACCGATCTGGAGACCACGAACATATACCTCGACAGCTTCGACAACGGCGTGATCAACGAGGCGGCGAAAGTGCTCTAACGGCCGTCACGGTTTAATTCTGCTCGCCTTTTTACGCTATTAGCACAAATATACGATTTAAAATCAACCGAATATGTATTTTTTCCAATCATCGCCTGTCAGTTATAAAAGGTTCATCAAACGGTTCCCCACCGAAAATAGTCTTATAAAACTGTACGCCAAGACTTGTGTTGATTTTGATATTGAATCAAAGCCCAAAAAGCGACGATGCGCGCATTGCGGCAGCTGCCAAAACGGCCCTTTCAGAAAGAATAATGAAAAATTACGCTTATGTAAAAGATGCGGAAGGACTTTCTCTATATTCAGAAATAGCATCTTCGACAAATCCAAGGCCGATTTCCGAATTTGGATGTATATAGGCTATTGTATGTTCTACTACCACCACGTCTTTTTTAATGTGGACAAAATTTCTCGAACACAAATAATCCGAGAAACTCATGCACCCTCAAACGCTACGATCTATCATATATACGATGTCCTGTACAAATTATTCAAGAGCCAAAACAAGGTCGATATGTTACTAATATTCAACATATTCCTGCCATTTATGAAGATTTCCCATAACATGAACCCATATAGGAAAAAATAATATTATATAATCCGCTGTTTAACAGCGGATTATATAATATTAAGAGCTATTAAATAGTTCGGCCGGTAAATTAGGTTGTAAACTTTTAAATTATTTACAAGAATATGAATAACATTACCGACGACACTCCGATCGCCATGCTGACGGTAGGACAATTGAAAGAGATCTTATCAATCGACAAAATTATGGGGCATCTAACTCCGAGCCGCGCTCCGGACAAAGAGGTGCTGACAGTTGCCGACGTTGCCCGGCTTACAGGGTACAGTATCTCTACGGTCTATAAGCTCACAAGTGAACGAAAGATACCGTTCCACAAACCGGAGCATAAAGGCCGCAAACTTTACTTTAACCGTGAGGAGATTCTCGACTGGTTGCAGAGCGAATCACACCCGACGATCGAACAGGAAAACATCCGGAAAATAAAACAATTAAAAAAACATTAACCATGAAAACTGAAACAACAACGACCAAGCCCGCATTCGACCCGGAGGTTCCGCCCCGTGAAGGGTTCATCTTCTACCGTACCTTTTATGAAGCGTTGGCCTCGATGAAGAACAGGGCAAGATTACACCTCTATGATGTGATTATGAGATATGCTCTCTACGGCGAGGAACCGACGGATCTCAACGGGGAGCAGATGCGAACCTTCATACTGATCCGTCCCCAGCTGGATGCCAACGAACGGAAACGGCAAGCAAAGTACAAGAAGAAGGCAATCAAAAAGAATAACAGCGAAGAACTCAACGAATTTTTCACAAAAACTGAAGATGAAGAAAATGACAATTTACAAATACTCAACGATATACAATATAAATAGGTCGCCCCTAAAAGATAATTCTAACATGAAAGAAAACGAATATGACAATGGGTATACGGAAAGACAAACAGTCGGTTCGAATCCCCCGGAACTCCCTCCGATCTGGGTTTCCGTGTTCGAGAACTACTTCGCGACAGAACCACACGGCTATGTTGACCTGATAAAGTGGTTCAAGACTGCCAAATTCAAGAAATCGGTCATCGCTTTCCGCACGACCTCCGACGAGAAGGTCCGCCAACGGATTAAACGCAACCTGCCGTGCATCACCCCCAGCGGAATATTCAAGACTCGGAGCCGTGACGGGCTGGTTCAGCACAGCGGGTTCATATGCATCGACATCGACCACAAGGACAACGGCGTATTCGGGCCGGAGTGGTTCGAGAAGAAGAAACTCGTCGCCAAGACCTTCGACAGCTTGTTATGTGCAAGCATGTCGATCAGCGGGAAGGGCCTGTGCCTGATTTTCCGCATCGCTCACCCGGACATGCACCTGGCACAGTTCGACGCTCTGGTCCGGGAGATCTACGAGAAAACGGGACTCGTCGCCGACCAAGGATGTTGCGATGTCTGCCGCTTGCTGGGAGCCAGTTACGATGCCTACCCATACATCAATCCGCACGCGAAGCCTTATCGGGGCGTGCTGAAAGAAAGAACGGCAAGGGCCAAAGTCCGGACGGCTCGGGAAAAGGAGCTGCTCGATGAAAAGGTCTATAAATTAATCAAGAAAATCCGTGAAGAGAAGAAGGATATCACCGACGACTATCACGACTGGTATTGCATCGGATGCGCCTTGGCGCACGAATACGGCAAGGAAGAGGGACTGCGGCTATTTCATCTGGTCAGCATGCACTCCAAGAAGTATTACCCGACCGACTGCGACGAGCAGTTCGCCAAATGTCTGCGGAGCCGGAAAATCGGGATCGAGACCTTCTTATGGATTTGCAAGAAACACGGGGTGACGTTCAAGTAGCCCGCCGTCCTGCACGCCGAGCCGGAACCTTGTCGAAGGGTTTCGGCTTTTTTTTATGACAGCCTCGGAACGTAGAGAATCCCGGAGCCGATTTCGCCGAAATTTATACGGCGATACCCATCGAGTGTTGTTCGAGCGAAAATAATTTCTAACTTTGTCATTGCCAACGTCCGCAAGGACTGCGGCGGACATATTGAAAGTGTTTTCGCACGCCTTTCAAAGAAAATGTGGCAATTTTCAATAGCAAAGGGCAACGAACAGCACTCATTCTTGTTTAGATCATGGCAGGGCGCATTCTGTGTGCCCGTTACCCCATATCTATCAAGTGTGGGGTATCGCGTCGTTTATTTTGCTATGGGTTCGCCACAACCTTCTTTGAGATGAACGAAACTGACTCCACACTTTCTTTTTACTACTAACCCAGCCATACAGGAGCCGGATGGCAACATAAAACTCGTTGCTATGTCATTCATTACGGAATCTTTGCAGAAAAAAGCATCTGCTATTATTGCCGAATTACCTACCCAATTCAGCACTCGCCTGTTCATTTGGAAATTGGCCGACGAGCACGAACATGACTACATCGAAATGCTCATTGCCGCCACCAAAACCGAGAAGACACGGTCATTTCACAGCCTCCATGCACAGATCGGAACTTACCTCTTGGATCATTCGGACGAGTTAGGGATTATCAAACTTGATATTCGGGAAAAGAACGTCAATCCATTCGGACGCATCACAGAATCTCAATTATGGGAAAAGTTGTAGTTGTTTTTTCAAAACTCCAACGTAGAGAACTACCACCATACTACAATTAAATCTTTACACCAAATTCGCTGTAATATGAAACCTCCGACTGCCTACTCTATTCTCAAAGAATTAGGTAACGATGCGCTGCACAAGTACATTTACGAGAACATCGCCGAACTCACCTTTGACTCGCACCGAATTACTAATTGTTTTCCGCAAGATTTCCAAGACTGTTACGAACGTATGCTGATCGCACATGCGGACGAAGGCGACATCCGGAATCGGAATGCTATTATTGCAAACCGTATAGGAATCTATCTCGGTCACAACAGCAGGGCCTTGCAGATTGAAAAGATCGGAGAGGTTACATCTACAAACATGAACGGAGAAGAAACGCCAACTTCGCTTTGGAGGAAAACAGCCATGTAACACTACCTTTAACTATCTAATAATAAAACTATGGAAGAATTTTACTCGCCTGTATGGCAGGAATACCTCGGCGGAGTGAGCGGCATTGTATTTACAATCATCATCATTCTTTTATTCGTTTTCACGTTTCGGTACTTGCGTAAAAAACCTATTTCGCCCACTGCTCCGTCCCAAGTTCCGCAGGCGCCGGATGAAATGCCCGCTGTTGAAACCTCACAACCAGAACCGCTATTGATTCATTGCCCGGCCTGCGGGACGGAAATATCCCGCTACGCCCCATCATGCCTGAAATGCGGGCATCCAATCTGCCCGACCTCGAATCCGAGAACCACATCGCCGACAGATCATAACCAGACAATCATCATTCAGCAGCCCGTTCGTCAATCTAACGGGACAGGAACCGCCGGATTCGTTTTATCTCTTATCGCCCTGATTCTATCATGGCTCCCGGGAGTAGGCTGGGTGGTTTGGTTTCTGGGATTCCTACTGTCTTTCATCGGTATATTCAAAAGCCCACGAGGCTTAGCGATTACGGGCTTTATCATTTCGATAATCGATCTGATTATTTTAGTTGCACTGATCGGAACCCTTGCCGGCATAGCTTCAATTTTATTATAAAATATAAAAAATTAACTATATGCAAAGAATCACAAACAATATTTCAGCAAATTTAACATCAACCCAAGCGACAGAAAAAGCAATGTATAACATGGGTAAATTAGGATTTATACTATCTCTTTTTTCAATTCTTGGAAGTGGTGTCATATCGCCAGCATCCCTTATTATTTCCTGTATTGGAGCAACTTATCGTCAAACGAAACTAACAACGGCAGGAATAATTATTTCATCAGTCATGTTGTTACTATTCTTAATCGGCTCTTGTTTGGTCTATTATTACCTCTCTCATGAAGAATATTAATATAATAGCACCTTTAGTGTATGCCGCAGCGTTCTTACGTTCAACTTATAATCTTTTCCCATGAATACAACTATTAGCTCAGACAACAATGAACAGACTCAAATACAAAATAATCGCATTGGAACAGCCGGACTTGTATTAGTCCTTATGTCATTCATATTATTTTCTTTCGAAGGGTACATCATAAATTCATTAAACGATAAGAGTCTGTTTTTCACACTTATTTTACCAGTCTTAATAGGGAATTTATGGTTATTGGGACTAATATTTTCTATTATAGGCCTCCGCATTAACCCCAAGGGCAGAGCAATAGCAGGATTAATCATCTCTCTATTGCCGATAATTCTGTTTTTATTTACTGCAATAATAGTAAGCCCACAAATATCAACACCTATCCATTTTGAAAACGAATTAAAAGAACGCAAAACACAGGCCATCGAACGCATCAAGGATGTCCGCACCGCCCAGCGTGCGTTCAGAGCCGAATATCAGCGTTATGCCGAAAATTTCGACGAATTGGAGAGATTTCTTTATACAAATCCAACCGAATTAAGATGCGACATCGAGCAACTCCGTTACATTCCCAATTCCGACAACGAGTTTATCATGGAAACCGGATTTACCAAGACATCCTCTAATCGTACCGGCCCTTTCATAGAAGTTCGTGCCCCCTACAAACTCTTCCTCGATACGATTAAATACCGGCAGGAAATAATCAATCTAATTGATGAAGAAGTAAATGTTTTCGACCGTTATCCCGGTATCAAATTCGGCTCGATGGAAGAAGCTAATAATGAAGTCGGCAATTGGGAAGAATAAATCGATTAATCATCCAAAAACTATTTTATCATGCTTATTTTTTCATTGATTCTCGGAGGAGTTGCTTTTTATTTGATCATTTACAAATTATTTGTGATATGTTTTTGCTATTGGAGAAATCTATGCACGAAACATACATGGGCGAAAACATTGAATGAATACCTCGAAGCACTCCTATTGTTATCATCTCTTGCAAGTCCCGCCCTGATTGGAATTTACAGATATCAGCATGGAGGACTGGATAATTGGACATCAACAGCCATTACACTCATATTAGAAATTGCCGTTGGAATTTTCTGTTTAGGCTTGCTTATTATCTATCGCACCCGTAAATTGGAGAAAGACAAATAATTATTACATCCTCGTATATAATTCCGGTCGCGGATAAAGCCCATAGCTGTAAGTTGTTATCCACATCCTTTCCGAGTCTTTATCCCGACCGTTCTTAGTTGTCCCGACCTGCCGCAACCCGGCAGGTCGCTTTGTTAAACCCCGACAGAAAATACTGCGGTGCGATTACGGCTCATGTAGCCGGAGACTCGATAAAATTCATTATCTGCCTGTTCGGAGCGACTGTATAGGCCCAAATACAGCAACCATCCAACAACCAAATACTTAACGACTGAGATTGAAATTCTCGGATAGCGACCATTTATGTACCACTTGTGTACCACCGCCATTTTTTGGACTATATACCAAGAAAGAAGAATCCTTGATATTCGATTGAATATCAAGGATTTCGGTTAGTCGGGATGACAAGATTCGAACTTGCGACAACACGCCCCCCAGACGTGTACTCTAACCGGGCTGAGCTACATCCCGTCTGATTTCGGAGTGCAAATATAGAGGCTTTTTTTTAATTCTGCAAATTTTTTCGACTTTTTTTGTTTTTTTATGATTCTAATACATTTTTTTTCGAATTCTTTTGTCAGTTCGCTTTTTTATCTTACCTTTGCACCGCTAAAGTAACGACAAAATCGGGACAATAGCGGTAAGGCCCATTCGTCTATCGGTTAGGACGCAAGATTTTCATTCTTGAAAGAGCAGTTCGATTCTGCTATGGGCTACACGAGGAGGCCGGAAGTGATTGAAGGGGGCCGCGAGTAAGATCGATGGGCACCTTTTTTTATTGAAAGCTGCCGACGGGTGACCAATTCGAGGAGCGGGCCAGCGGGCTTATCCGAAGCCGACCACGGTCGGACAACACCGGAGGGGGCGGTAAATTAAATAGGGAGCCTCCCCCGAAATGAAGAGACAGAAAAAGTAAAAAATAAAAACAAAAACGATTATGGCAAACCATAAGTCATCGAAGAAGAGAATTCGTCAGACCGTGACGAAGCGTGCTCACAACCGTCTGTATCACAAGACGGCCCGCAATGCCGTGAAGGCCCTGCGCAACACCACCGAGAAGGCCGCTGCCGAGGCGCTGCTGCCGAAGGTAACCGCCATGCTGGACAAGTTGGCCAAGCACAACATCATCCACAAGAACAAGGCCGGTAACCTGAAAGGTGCCATGCAGCTGCACGTGAACGCACTCTAATTCGATTTCACCAAATCGAACGCCCCGGATCGAAAGATCTGGGGCGTTTCTTTTTGCACGGTCACTCCGAGCGGTCTGGACATCGGAGGCCGACAGTTGTGCCGATGAGAACCATTGCAAAAGGTAATGGTGGGTGGGGCGGTTCGAATAGCCGCCCCCTGAGTGCGGTCGAGGGTTTACAGCGACACCGCTCGGCAGCTGCAAGCGTTTCCAACCCGGACGAAACTCAAGCAGTGAAATATCTACGGCGGGGGTGTCGCGCATAATATCTCGTACAACCCCGAACGGGTTCCGTTTATCGGCGCAGGTAGGTTTCGAAGGTGAAGGGGTAGGGGTATCGGGCGCCGCAGTTCTGCGCCTCGCAGGCGACCAGCCGCCACTCGGCGGGGTTCCACTCCGGAAAGCGGGTATCGCCGTCGTAGGGGTGGTGGACCCGCGTGAGATAGAATTTGTCGGCCAGCGGCAGTGCCTGGGCATAGATCTCCGCCCCGCCGATGATGAAGATCTCCTCGTCGGCGGGGAACTGCGCGAGAGCCTCCTCCAGCGAGTGGACGACGCGGCACCCCTCGATTTCGATCTCCTGCCGCGTGACGACGACATTCGTGCGGCCCGGGAGCGGCCGTCCGAGCGATTCGTAGGTCTTGCGTCCCATCACGACGGGGTGCCCCGAGGTAATGGCCTTGAAGTGTTTCAGGTCTTCGGAGATATGCCACAGCAGGCTGTTCTTGTCGCCGATCACGCCGTTTTCGGCCACGGCTACGATAATCGAGATCATGGTGCGTTTCTGTTAAAAGGACATGGGAGCCTTGATAGCCGGCCAGGGGTCGTAACCCTCCAGCGTGAAATCCTCGTAGCGGAAGTCGAAGAGCTCCCGCCGTTCGGGGTTCAGCCGCATGACGGGCAGCGGCCGCGGTTCGCGCGCGAGTTGCAGGTCGGCCTGCTCCAGATGATTCAGGTAGAGATGGGTGTCGCCCAGCGAGTGGACGAACTCCCCCGGGCGCAGGCCGCAGACCTGTGCCGTCATCATCGTCAGCAGGGCGTAGGAGGCGATGTTGAAGGGGACGCCCAGAAAGGTATCGGCGCTGCGCTGGTAGAGCTGGCACGAGAGCCGGCCGTCGGCCACGTAGAACTGGAACAGCACGTGGCAGGGCGGCAGGGCCATCTGCTCCACCTCGGCGACATTCCAGGCCGAGACCAGCATGCGGCGCGAGTCGGGGTTGCGTCGGATCGTGTCGACGACCAGGCGGATCTGGTCGATCGTGCCGCCGTCCGGGCGGGGCCAGCTGCGCCACTGATAGCCGTAGACATGGTTCAGGTCGCCGTAGCGATACCCCTCCAGCGGTGAGGTTTCGCCTGCCTTCGCGAGAAAGGCGTCGCGGTCGATGGGGCCGATGCCTTTTCCGGTGCAGAGCTCTCCGTAGTAGCGGTAGGCGTCGTTGTCCCAGATGTGTACGCCGTTTTCGACCAGATAGCGGATGTTCGTGTCGCCCCGCAGAAACCAGAGCAGTTCATGGATCACCCCTTTCAGAAAGACTCTCTTGGTTGTCAGCAGGGGGAATCCCTTCTCCAGATCGAAGTGCATCTGATGGCCGAAGACGCTCATCGTGCCGGTGCCGGTGCGGTCGCCCTTGACGGTGCCTTCCGTCCGGATGCGGTGCAGCAGGTCGAGATATTGTTTCATCGGGTAAAGGTTTTCAGGGTCAGGATGCCGGCGTCGTCCAGCACGGCATAGGTCGGAGTCCGCTCCCAGCTGCCCAGATGAAGGACGCGGGGACGCTCCCCGGTGCGGTCGCAGGCGACGTGCATGTGCCCGAAGATGAAGAGGTCCACCTCCGGATGGCGTTCGGCGTATTGCCGGGCGTAATCCCGCAGGGGCTCCGTGATCGCCGCCGTCGGTGGGTGCTGACCGTGCGACTTGCGGGATTTGCCGCTCCACCAGCGGCCGAACTTCATCGCCATATCGGGATGGACCAGCCACGAGAAGAGGAACCGCAGCGTGCGGGAGCGGAAAAGGGTGTTCATCAGCCGCAGCATGGGCTGGCGGCGGATGTTCATGTTGTCGCCGTGGGCCAGGAAGAGCCTTTTCCCAGCGAGGGTCACTTCGCCGGGGGCGGTGTGCAGCTCCACTCCGCACTCCCGGGCGAGGTAGTCGCCCACCCACATGTCGTGGTTGCCGGTGAAGAGCACGACGCGGATGCCGCGGTCGGTCAGCTCGGCCAGTTTGCCCAGCGCCCGGACGCACCCCTGGGGTGCCACGCGACGGTATTCGAACCAGAAATCGAAGAGGTCGCCCAGTAGGAAAACCGCTTCGGCATCGGCCGATATGCGGTCGAGCCAGCGGATGAAAACCCGCTCCGTTTCACGCTGTTCCGCGGGAGTTCCGGCTCCGAGGTGGATGTCCGATGCGAAATAGAACATCAGAGCGACTCTTCGAGTTTCCGTTCCAGCGATTTGCCGTGCAGGTCGCGGGCGACGATGTTGCCGCCACGGTCGATCAGGAAGTTGGTAGGCAGCTTCTCGACGTTGTAGAGCCGGCAGGCGATCGAGTTGCGTCCCTGCAGGTCGCTGACCGATATCCAGGGCAGCTCCTGCTCCTGCACGGCGTTGATCCAGACGGGCTTCGACTGGTCGACGGCCACCTGATAGATTTCGAATCCGCGCTCGGCGAAACGGTGGTAGATCTGCTTCAGCTCGGCGTTGAGGGCGTTGCTGTTGCCCAGTTCGGCCGACCAGAACTCCAGCAGGATCATCTTGCCGTCGAGCGACGAGAGCCGGACCTTCTTTCCGTACATGTCCGTCAGTTCGAGATCGGGGTAGCCGCTCTCGCGCACGTTGGCCAGCACCTCCCGGCGGGCCTCCAGCTTCTCGATGTCGCTCTCCAGCGACTTCAGGAATGCGGATTCGGGATAACTCTCATGAAGCGCCTCGGCTACGGTGCGGTAGTAGATCACGTCGCTCTCGCCGTTGAAGAGGTAGGGATCGCCCGGCAGCCGCTGATAGAGCGCATAGACGGCCGCCAGCGAATGCTTGTTCTCGATGATGAAGCGCAGCTGGTCGCGCTTGATGCGGCGGAACTCCTCGGAGTAGCTGCGGATGGCGCTCTGCCGCTCGCTGCCCGTCGTGCGGGCGTAGGTGGCGGCCAGCTTGTCCAGTTTGCGCACCCCGTCGGTGTAGGACTGATAGAAGGTGCGCAGCAGATCCGACTCGGCGCTTCCCTCCACGGTGTAATTGCGCGTCAGGTTGCCCAGCGCCTCCACGACGATGCGGTCGCCGCCGCTCAGCAGCAGGGGGATGCGCTCGCCATTGCAGACCAGATTGTAGAGCTCGGGCATGCGCTCCGCCCCCTTGATCTCCATCCGGAAATTGCCGGCCTCGTCCAGCCGGGCGGAGTCGAGCGTCCGCTGCGGGTGTGAGGCGCGTTCCAGATAGACCGTTTTCTCCTCGTTGCCCACGAAGCGGCCCGATATCTTCAGTTTCGACGACTGGCAGCCGCACAGCGTGGCGGTCAGCGCGATGACAAGGATCTTCTTCATCTTGGCTTGTGAAAGTTAAAGCAAATATAACGAATTTCTTCGTAAAAACGACGAATTATTTCGCTGAATTGTGGGGGCGGTTGTTTTTCTGGTAGCCGCGCTGCTGATATCCGCTGCGCGACTTCTGCTGCTGATACCCGTTCCGGGCCGACTGGTTCTGCTGGCGGCCCTTTTGCGGACGCGGCGAAAGGTGCTGTTTGTAGTCGCTTCGGAGATTGTTGATCGACTCTTCGTCTATTTCGATGGTCCCTCCGGACATCTGTTTTATATCTTTCAGGATAACCTCGTTGTTGGGATGCTCCTGGTTGTATTCGTAGCTCTTGGTGCGCATGTAGCGGGCCAGGTTGTCGACCGTGAGCGACACGACGGCGGGGTCGTCATTCCGGCTCAGCGAGCGGATCATCTGCTCGACGTATTTGCCGTAGTGCTTGTGGGCGATCCGGCTCTGCGAGTAGCGCAGCGGATGGGGCGATACGGTCAGCTCCTGCCGCGTGGGGCGCGGATAGGGCGAGTCGACATCGAGCTGGAAATCAGACATGATGAAGAGGTGGTCCCACAGCTTGTGGGTGAAGTCGGTCGTGTCCCGCAGCAGCGGAAACAGGTTGCCCATCACGGCGATTACGGCCCGCGCCTGGCGGTTGCGCTCGCGCCGGTCCCCGATGGCAAGCAGGGAGTCGACCATCTCGTGGATATGGCGGCCGTATTCGGGCAGGAATAACTTCTTGCGCGTGTTGTTGTAGTTTTTTCTCATTGCATTACGCAACCTCCGGGGTTGCTTCAAATCTTCCGAAATATGATCCGTGCGGTCTTTCTGTCTGCTCTCTTTTCGTCGAAAAGCCCTGGCCTTCCGGTGTTTTCCGGATTCCGGGGCGGATTTGGCCGCAAGGCGGATTCTGTCGTAACTTTGGTACAAAAGTAGGGAATTTTTTTACAAAAACAATTTATGGCAAAGGTTTTAATTCTGGATCATTCAAAAAGTATGCGAAACACCTTGCGCGAGCGGCTGGAGTACGAAGGATTCTCGACCGAGGGGGTGGAGAGCCGCGACGAGGCGCTGGGGCTCTGCGAGCGGAAAAACTTCGACGCCATCCTCGCTGAGGAGGGCAGCGACGTGACGCAGACCGGGATCCCCTTCATCGTGCTGGCCGCTGAGCCGACCATCGATTCGGCGATCCGGGCCGTGCAGAGTGGGGCGCAGGACTATCTTACCCGTCCTATAGATATGAACCGTCTGTTGAAAACCCTCCACCGCACCGTGGAGGCGTCCGCCGAACCTGCCTCCGCTCCGGCGGCCCGCCCGACGCGTGCCCGGCGCGCCCGCAGCGGACCCGTCGAGCCCATCGTGGGGACCTCTCCGGCCATCGAGCGGGTGAAGACCCTGATCGGCAAGGTGGCCCCCTCCGAAGCCCGGGTGCTGATTACGGGCGAGAACGGCACGGGCAAGGAGCTCGTGGCCCGCTGGCTGCATGCCGAGAGCCGCCGGGCCGCCTCGCCCTTCGTCGAGGTCAACTGCGCCGCCATCCCCTCCGAGCTGATCGAAAGCGAACTCTTCGGACACGAGCGGGGAGCCTTCACCTCGGCCATCAAGCAGCGCAAAGGCAAGTTCGAGCAGGCCGACGGCGGGACGCTCTTCATGGACGAGATCGGCGACATGTCGCTTTCGGCCCAGGCGAAAGTGCTCCGGGCCCTGCAGGAGAGCAAGATCAGCCGTGTGGGCAGCGACAAGGATGTGGAGGTTGACGTGCGTGTGGTGGCTGCGACGAACAAGGATCTGCGCGAGGAGATCCGCAAGGGCAACTTTCGCGAGGACCTCTACCATCGCTTGAGCGTCATCGTGATTCGCGTGCCGGCCCTGCGCGACCGGGCGACCGACATCCCGCAGCTGGTCGACTACTTTCTGGGCAAGATCGGCACCGATCAGGGGATTCCGAAGAAGTCTATCGACCCCGAAGCGCTCGACCGGCTCTGTTCGATGCCCTGGACCGGCAATATCCGCGAGCTGCACAACGTCATGGAGCGGCTGACCATCCTCTCGGCCGATACCATCACGCTTGCGGATGTGGAGAACTATTGTTAGCCCCGCGGCACGAAAAAAAGGCTGTCTATCGAGTTAGACAGCCTTTTTTTCGTGACCTGTGCGGCTTACAGTCGGGCCTTGATCGCTTTCGAAGCCTCCTCGTAGCCGGGCTTGTCCAGCAGGGCGAACATGTTCTTCTTGTAAGCCTCCACGCCGGGCTGGTCGAAGGGGTTGACCCCCAGCAGATAGCCGCTGATGCCGCAGGCCTTCTCGAAGAAGTAGATCAGCGCGCCGATCGCATACTCGTCGATGGCCGGAATCTCCACCCGCAGGTTGGGTACGCCGCCGTCCACGTGGGCCAGCTGCACGCCCAGCTCGGCCATCCGGTTGATCTGCGAGATCCGTTTGCCGGCCAGGAAATTCAGGCCGTCGAGGTTCTCCTTGTCGGCCTCGACCACCACTTCGCGGGCGGGAGCGGCTACCGAGATCACCGTTTCGAAGAGCTGGCGCTCGCCCTCCTGGATGTACTGACCCATCGAGTGCAGGTCGGCCGTCAGGGTGACGCTGGCCGGGAAGATGCCCTTGCTCTGCTTGCCTTCGCTCTCGCCGTAGAGCTGCTTCCACCACTCGCCCACGTATTGCAGCTTGGGCTCGTAGGAGGCCAGAATCTCGATCTTCTTGCCCTGCTCGTAGAGCATGTTGCGCACGGCCGCATAGACGGCCGAGGGATTCTCGGCAAAGGGCACGCCGTCAGCCGTGGCCCGCTCCATGTCCTGCGCACCGCGCACCAGCTCGGCGATGTCGACGCCGGCGGCGGCCAGCGGCAGCAGTCCGACCGGGGTGAGCACCGAGAAGCGGCCGCCCACGTCGTCCGGAATGACGAAGGTGGGGTAGCCCTCGTTCG
Source organism: uncultured Alistipes sp. (assembly GCA_910577475.1). Lineage (GTDB taxonomy): Bacteria > Bacteroidota > Bacteroidia > Bacteroidales > Rikenellaceae > Alistipes. The sequence continues at coordinate 208,267 of CAJTLJ010000001.1, read as the reverse complement.
TCGAGAGGGTCTTCAGGGCGCCGCGCGCCTGGTCCGTTACGGCGACGATGCGCTCGGCGGCCTCCTGCTTGCCGTAGCGCTTCTCGATCTCGGCCTTGATGATGCGGAAGGCGATGGCGGGTTCGGTGGTCGTGCCCGATTTCGAGATCACGATGGCGGCTATCGAGTACTCCTTCAGGGCGTCGAGCAGCTCGGCGGTGTAATCCTCCGAAATGTTCTGGCCAGCAAAGAGCACGACGGGCTCCGTCTGTTTCTTGTGGAGCAGCTTGAAGGAGTCGCTCATCGCCTCCAGCACCGCCTTGGCGCCCAGGTAGGAGCCGCCGATTCCGATGCAGACGATCACTTCGGCCTTCTCGCGCAGCTTGGCAGCCTGCGTGCGGATGGCTTCGATCTGTGCGGCGTCTATCGACGAGGGGAGGTTCACCCAGCCCAGAAAGTCGTTGCCGGCACCCTTCTTCGAGTGCAGCAGGGCGTTGGCCTCTTCGGCCTTGCGCTGCATTTCGGCCGGGACTGCGATGCCCGACTTCGAAATGTCCAGTTTGATTGCGTTCATAAAGTATGCTTTTTTATATGAGTTTAGTCGTCAGTGCCTTCATGGCCTTGCGGGCCGATGCTCCGCGGTAGAGGACCTCGTACACCATGTCGGCGATGGGCATCTCTACCTTGTGCTTGCGGTTCACGTGGCGGATGCAGTCGGCGGCGTAATAGCCTTCGGCCACCATTGTCATCTCGGCCAGCGCCCCCTTGACCGAGCTGCCGCGCCCGATCAGCAGCCCCAGCCGCCGGTTGCGGCTGAAGACCGAGTAGCAGGTCACCAGCAGGTCGCCCAGATAGGCCGATACCAGCGTGTTCCGTCCGTCCGAGTCGGGACCGCTCTCGTTCAGAAAGCGGCTCATCTCCATCGCGCTGTTCGAAATCAGCACGGCCAGAAAATTGTCTCCGTAGCCCAGTCCGACGGCCAGTCCGACGGCCAGCGCATAGATGTTCTTCAGCACCGTTGCATATTCCACGCCGTAGAGGTCGGTCGAGTAGGAGAGTTTGATGTAGGGGGTGGAGAACATCTCGCCCAGCGTGCGGGCGTTCTCCGGATCGGGGCAGACCACGGTGAGGTAGGAGAGCCGTTCGAGCGCCACCTCCTCGGCGTGCGAGGGGCCGGTGATGATGCCGATCTGGCTGGGTTGCAGTTCGTAGCGGCTGCTGAGGTACTCCACGATCGTCTGGTAGTCGTCGGGAACGATCCCCTTGATGGCCGAGAGGACGAACTTTTCCTTCAGGGAGACGGTCAGCGGTTCGAGAAAACTTTTCAGAAAGGCCGACGGGGCGGCCAGCAGGATGACATCGGCCTCGTCGACCACGCGGTTCAGGTCGTCGGAGGGGCGGATGCGCGCCCTGTCGAACTCCACGTCCTGGAGGTAGCGGGGGTTGCGGCCCTCGGCGAGCAGCGACTCCAGCACCTCGGGGTTGCGGACGTACCAGCCCACTTCGCACGCGCGCTCGGTTAGCACCTTTACCAGAGCCGTCGCCCAACTGCCGTAGCCGATCACGGCGCACCGGGCGCCTTGCATTATTTTGAAATCCATCGGAATTGTTCGCATTAAAAAATTCGTAATACAAAATTAAATAAAAAACCCGGAAAATTTGCAAATTGTATCCATCTTTTTCCTACCTTTGTGCGTATTCCCCGGCCCGGCGCCGGCCTGAGGCGGGCAGTGACCGGAAGCGGTCTTTGCCGGGTGTTGGGAATCAATCGATTGACTGGAACGAAAACGATACGATACGTATTTATGGGACTTTTTTCTTTGACACAGGAGTTGGCGATTGACCTCGGTACGGCCAATACGCTGATTATCTATAACGGCAAGGTGGTGGTCGACGAACCTTCGATCGTGGCGCTGGACGTCCATTCGGGCCGTCTGGTGGCTATCGGTCACGAGGCGCGGCGCATGCACGAAAAGACGAACCCCAACATCAAGACCATCCGTCCGCTCAAGGACGGCGTGATCGCCGATTTCAACGCTACGGAGCTCATGCTGCGCGGCATGATCAAGAAGGTCAAGACCTCGGGCAGCTTCTTCTCGCCCTCGCTCCGCATGGTGGTCTGCATCCCTTCGGGGTCGACCAACGTCGAGATCCGCGCCGTGCGCGACTCGGCCGAGCACGCCGGCGGCCGCGAGGTCTACATGATCTACGAGCCTATGGCGGCCGCTCTGGGTGCCGGTCTGGACGTCGAGGCTCCCGAGGGCAACATGGTGATCGATATCGGCGGCGGTACGTCGGAGATCGCCTGCATCTCGCTGGGCGGCATCGTCTGCTCGGAGTCGATCAACGTGGCCGGCGACGTCTTCACGACCGATATTCAGAACTACGTGCGCCAGCAGCACAATATCCGCATCGGCGAGCGTACGGCCGAGGCCATCAAGTGCGCCATCGGCGCAGCGGTGCCCGAACTGGAGGAGGCACCCGAGGATTTCGAGGTGACGGGTCCCAACATGCTCACCTTTCTGCCGCAGACCATCTCGCTGAACTACAACGAGATCGCCTATGCACTCGAGAAGTCGCTCGTCAAGCTGGACGCTGCCCTGATGAAGGTGCTCGAAACCATGCCGCCCGAGCTCTACGCCGATATCGTGAAGAACGGTATCTACCTGGCCGGCGGCGGCGCCCTGCTCAAGGGGCTCGACAAGCGGTTGAGCGAGAAGACGGGCATCCCGTTCCACATCGCCGAGGACCCGCTGCGCGCCGTGGCCCGCGGTACGGGCATCGCCCTGAAAAACATCAACGGTTTCTCCTTCCTGATGAAGTAGGCGTCCGCGGCGGACGGTTCCATTCGGGGAGGGCGAAGGCCGATTACCCTGCCGGCGGAGACGGATTCCTGCATTCTGTTTGCGCCGGCTTTATTTCGATTCAAGGAGGACCCGTTTCGATAAGCCGGGTGCAGAGCCGAATGGAATTCGAGCTCTGCCGAGGCGAGAAACGGACGAAAGAAATTCAACGATTTTGCAGAAGCTGTTCGAATTCATACGCAGCGTCTACGTGGCGGTGCTCTTCATTCTTTTCGAGGTGCTGGCGCTGAACCACTACGCCCAGTCGAACGCCTATACCCAGGCCCGGCTGCTCACCCGCTCGAACCAGGTGGTGGGCGGTGTGCAGGGGCTCTTCACGCGGGTGCGCCACTTCTGCTCGCTGGGCTCCGAAAACCGGCGGCTGAGCGAGCGCATCATCTCGCTGGAGGAAGAGCTGGCCCGCTATCGGGCCGCCGAGAACGAAGGGCGGCTGGAGGTGCTGGCCGATGCGGCGGACACGCTTCCCTACTTCTACACCACCGCACAGGTGACGGCGAGCAGCATCAACCGTTCGCGGAACTTCATCGTCATCGACCGCGGAGCGAAGGAGGGCGTGGAGTCCGACATGGCCCTGCTGGCCGCCAACGGTGCCATGGCGGGATACATCGTCAGCGTGTCGAAGAACTATGCCGTGGCGCTTTCGATCCTCAGCCCCCATTTCCAGGCCAGCGGCAAGCTGCGCAACGATCCGGCCTACTACGGCTCGGTGCGCTGGTCGGGGACCGACAGCCGCTACGTGACGATGGACGAGCTCTCCAAGTATGCCGACATCCACGTGGGCGACGAGGTGATCTCGACCGGCTTCTCGGACTATTTCCCCGCCGATATTCCGATCGGAACGGTGGAGAGCTTCTCCCTGAACGAGACCAAGACCTACTACACGGTCCGCGTCCGGCTGGCCGCCGACATGAGCGCCCTCTCGGATGTGATTCTGGCCCGCAGCCGCGATTTCGAGGAGCTGCGGGGGCTGGAGGCCAAACTCAAAAAACGCTATCGATAAATGGTCCGCATACTCTTTTACGCCCTGCTGTTTCTGGTCTCGGTGCTTTTCCAGACCTTTCTGTTCGACAACCTGGCGGTGAGCATCTACCTCTCGCCGCTGGTCTACATCGCCTTCATCGCGCTGCTGCCGATGGAGACCCCCCCCATCGTCATGCTGCTGTGCGGTCTGGCGACCGGGATCGTGACGGACTGGGCCATGGGGCTCGAAGGGATCAATACGGCCGTAACCCTTCTCTCCGCCTTCACGCGGCGGGCCGTGCTGCAATCGGCCTGCGGCAAGGAAAATGTCCGCGAAGGCGGCGTGCCGACGGTGTGGAGGCTGGGCAACTACTCCTTCATGCTCTACCTCTTCTCGTTCGTGGCGCTGCACCACCTCGCCTTCTTTCTGCTCGAAAGCCTCTCGTGGTCGCTGCTGCCCTTCGTGCTGATCCGCTTCGTCGTCAGCACGCTGGTTACGGTCTGCTTCGTCTGGCTGACTTCGCAGCTCTTCGTCTCCAAAATCTCGATGCTATGAGCCGTCTGGATGATTTCCGCCGCATGCGGACCCTGCAATTCGTCGTCCTGCTGATCTTCTCGGTGATCGGCTGCCGGCTGTTCTACCTGCAGATTCTGGACACGAAATACAAACGGCTGGCCGAAGGCAACGCGCTGAGGCACGAGGTGCAGTACCCGCCCCGCGGCGAGGTGTTCGACCGCAACGGCGAGTACCTGGTGAAGAGCAAGGAGTGCTACGACCTGATGGTGGTCTGGCGCGAGATGGATCGTGCGGGATTCGACACGATGCGCATGTGCTCGATCCTGAACCTGAGCAAGAAACGGCTGATGCGCAAGCTCGCCGACGCCCGGATGAGCCCCCGCAAGGCCTGTCTGGTGACGAACTTCGTCTCGAAGGAGGACAAACTGCGCTTCGACGCCTGCAATTTCAAGGGCTTCTTCACCGTCTACCGCACCGTGCGCGAGTATCCCCGCAAGGTGGGCGGCAACCTGCTGGGCTACGTGGGCGAGGTGAATCAGCGAGACATCGACCGGGACGACTACTACCGCATGGGCGACTACATCGGTAAGAGCGGCGTGGAGTCGGCCTACGAGGAGGTCCTGCGCGGTACGAAGGGGGTGAAGATCACCGAGGTGGACACCCACGGCGCCACGAAGGGCTCCTACATGGAGGGACGTCTCGACACCCTGCCCGAGGCGGGAAAGTACATCGTCTGCACCATCGACGCCCGCTTGCAGAAGTTCTGCGAGGAGCTGATGGAGGGCAAGATCGGCGCTGCCGTGGCCATCGAACCCGCGACGGGCGAGATCCTGATGATGGTCTCCTCGCCGACCTACGACCCCGACGAGCTGGTGGGGCGCGAACGCGGCAACCACTACATGCAGATGCTGGGCAACAAGCGCCGTCCGCTCTTCAACCGGGCCGTGAGCGCCAAGTATCCCCCCGGCTCCACCTTCAAGCTGGTGCAGGGGCTGGTCGGCATGCAGGAGGGGGTGCTGACCCCGGCCAACGCCTATCCCTGCCACGGCGGCTACAGCTACGGCAGCAAGAAGATGAAGTGCCATCCCCACCCCTCGCCCCTCGACCTGCGCAACGCCGTAGCCAACTCCTGCAACGCCTACTTCTGCTACGTGCTGCGCAACGTGCTGGACAACCCCCGCTACGGCAGTGTCAAGGAGGGCTTCGACGTATGGGAGGAGTATGTGAAGAGCTTCGGTTTCGGCCGCAAGCTCGATTCGGACTTCAACGGCGAGGGCAACGGCTACGTGCCCGACCGGGGTTTCTACGACAAGCGCTACCGTGGTTCGTGGAACTCGCTGACGGTCATATCGCTCTCTATCGGTCAGGGCGAGCTGGGCTGTACGCCGCTCCAGATGGCGAACCTGGCGGCCATCATCGCCAACCGGGGCTATTACTACATTCCCCATATCGTCAAGCGGATCGAGGGGCGCGACTCGATCGACCGGCGCTTCTACGAACGCCGCTACACGAAGGTCGATCCCCGGTACTTCGAACCCGTCGTCGAGGGCATGTGGCGCGGCGTGCATGTGGCCGGAACGTCGCGCATGGCCTTCCTGCCCGGGCTGGATGTCTGCGGCAAGACCGGCACGGCGCAGAACCCCCACGGCCGCGACCACTCCACCTTCCTCAGTTTCGCTCCGAAGGACAATCCGAAGATCGCCATCTCCGTTTATGTCGAGAACGCCGGGTTCGGCGCCTCGGCGGCTCTGCCCATCGCCAGCCTGCTGGAGGAGTTCTACCTGACCGACACCATCACGCGGCCCGAACTGGTGGAGCGCGTGAAACAGATGCAAATTTATTATCCGTCCTATGCCAAGTAACTTGAAATCGGGAGTTTTCGAAGGAATCGACCGGATGGCGGTGATCTGCTATCTGCTGATCGTGCTGTTCGGCTGTCTCTGCATCACCTCGGCGTCGAGCGAGGATTCGACGGGCGGACTCTTTTCGTTCGGCAACTTCTACATGAAGCAGCTCGTCTGGGTGGGAGTCGCCTGGACCTTCGGCCTGCTGGTGCTGCTGCTCGACGCCAGCCTGTTCCATAAATGGGCCTATGTCTCCTACGGCGCGGGTATCCTCTGTCTGGTCGCCGTGCTGCTGTTCGGCCGCGAGGTGAACGGAGCCAAGGCGTGGTTCGAACTGGGCCCCGTGCGGTGGCAGCCCGTCGAGGTGGCGAAGATCGCCACGGCGCTGGCGCTGGCCCGTCTGATGAGCGAATACTCCTTCTCGATCTCCCGGCCGGGCGACCTGTTCCGGGTGGGGGTGCTGCTGCTGATCCCGCTCGCGATCATCGTGCTGCAGAACGACACGGGGTCGGGAATCGTGCTCGGATCGTTCCTCTTCGTCCTCTACCGCGAGGGGCTGAACAAGTGGCTCTGCATCCCGATTCTGATGATCGCGGCCCTCTTCATCGTCTCGTTCCTGCTCTCGCCCATCGCCCTGCTGCTTCTGATGCTGCTGGTCTGCACCCTTTCGGAGGCGATGATGAACGGCCGGTGGCGGTCGCGCATCGTCTTTCTGGCCTCGATCTTCCTCGGCTCCGCCGCGGCCTATTTCCTGCTGCATGCGTTTCTGTCGTCGCAGGCGAGCTACTATAGCTGCCTGCTGGCAACCACGCTCGCCGGCGTGGCCGTGGCGGCCGTTTACAGCTTCCGCCACCGGCTGTCGAACGCCTTTCTGGTGCTGGGGCTCTTCGTCTGCTCGATGATCTTTCTGCCCACGACCGACTATATCTTCAACTCGATCCTCAAGGACCACCAGCGCAACCGGATCCTCAGCTTTCTGGGAGTGATGAGCGATCCGCTGGGCACCGACTACAACGTCAACCAGTCGAAGATCGCCATCGGTTCGGGCGGCCTGCTGGGCAAGGGATTCCTGCAGGGAACGCAGATCAAGTACGGCTTCGTCCCCGAAAAACATACCGACTTCATCTTCTGCACGGTCGGCGAGGAGTGGGGATTTCTGGGCGCTTTCTTTCTGCTGTCGCTCTACTGCCTGCTCATTCTGCGCCTGATGCGCATGGGCGAGCGGCAGGAGGAGCCTTTCGGCCGCATCTACTGCTATTGCGTGGCCTCCATCCTGCTCTTCCACGTGCTGGTGAACGTGGGTATGACCATCGGGCTGATGCCCGTGATGGGCATACCGCTCCCCTTCATGAGCTACGGAGGCTCCTCGCTGCTGGCCTTTACCGTGCTGCTCTTCATCGCCATCCGTCTCGACGCCTCGACCCGCACCTTCAATTTTAGTTAGAAACCCCTCTTGCCATGAATACCGCACCGAAACACCGCCCTGCGGGGCTGAGCCCTTCCGAGGTGGAGGAGAGCCGCCGTCTGCACGGAACGAATGTCGTCACGCCGCCGAAAGACCACTCCGTCTGGCGGCTTTTCGTCGAGAAGTTCGAGGACCCGATCATCCGGATCCTGCTGCTGGCCGGAGCCTTGTCGCTCGGAATCGCCTTCGTCGACGGCCGGTTCACCGAGACCGTCGGCATTCTGGTCGCCGTCGTGCTGGCCACCTGCGTGGGGTTTCTCTTCGAGTGGGACGCCATGCGCCGCTTCCGGCGGCTCAATCGGGTGAACGACGATATCCCCGTCAAGGTGATGCGCGGGGGGACGATCCGCGAGATTCCGCGCCGCGACGTGGTGGTGGGCGACCGGGTGCATGTCGAGAGCGGCGATACCGTGCCGGCCGACGGCGTGCTGTGCGAGGCCGTATCGCTCCGCGTGAACGAATCGACCCTCACGGGCGAGCCCGAGGCGGGCAAACTGGCCGATCCGGAACGGCTCGACCCCGAGGCGACCTACCCGTCGAACATGCTCCTGCGCGGGACGACCGTCGTGGACGGCTACGGCGTCATGACCGTGACGGCCGTGGGTGACGGCACCGAGGCGGGGTGCGTGACCGAGCAATCCGCCATCGAAAGCGGCGAGCCTACCCCTCTGAACCGGCAGCTGACCCGGCTTTCGCAGCAGATCGGCAAGGTCGGAATCACCCTCTCCGGGGCGATTTTCGTCCTGCTGCTCGTCAAGGCCTTTCTTTTCGAGGGGATCGCCGACCTGGGGTGGCTGGCCGTGTTGCGCGAGGTGCTGCAGATCTTCATGGTCTCGGTGGCCGTCATCGTGATGGCCGTGCCCGAGGGGCTGCCCATGTCGATCACCTTGTCGCTGGCGATGTCCATGCGGCGGATGCTCCGGACGAACAACCTGGTGCGGCGGATGCACGCCTGCGAGACGATGGGTGCCGTGACGGTGATCTGCACCGACAAGACCGGTACGCTGACCCGCAACTGCATGGCCGTGCAGGAGGCCTTTACCGTTGCCGGTACGGACGACGAGCGACTGGCCGAGGCCGTGGCGCTGAATACGACGGCCTTTCTCGACGGCGAGGGGCGTCCGGTCGGCAATCCTACCGAGGGGGCCCTGCTGGAGTGGCTGCGCCGACGGGGATACGATTACGAAGCGTTGCGCGACGGGGCTGTCATTCTCGACCGGATCACCTTCTCCTCGCAGCGGAAATACATGGCTACGCTCTACCGCACGGTCGCCGGGACGCACGTGCTCGCCGTGAAGGGGGCCCCCGAGATCGTGCGGGCGATGTGCCGGCCCGACGGGGAGGAGGAGCGGATGCGCGGGCTCTTCGCCGATTTTCAGTGTCGGGCCATGCGGACGCTGGCCGTCGCCTGGGGCGAAACCGGAGCGGCGACTTGCGACGAGGCGCTGGCGGGCGGCGGCCTGCACTTCGCGGCTGCCGTCGCCATCTCGGACCCCGTGCGGGAGGAGGTTCCCGCCGCGGTGAGCCGTTGCCTGCATGCCGGAATCGCGGTGAAGATCGTGACGGGCGACACGGCGGTGACGGCGACCGAAATAGCCCGCAAGATCGGATTGTGGAGCGACGACGACGGCGAACGCAGCCGGATGACCGGCGCGGAGTTCGCCTCGGCGTCGGACGAGGAGCTGCTGGAGCGGGTCGCCGACCTGAAGATCCTCTCCCGGGCCCGGCCGATGGACAAGCAGCGGCTGGTGCGCCTCCTGCAGCGGCGCGGCGAGGTGGTGGCCGTGACGGGCGACGGGACGAACGACGCTCCGGCACTCAACTTCGCCAACGTGGGGCTGTCGATGGGGTCGGGGACCTCGGTGGCGAAGGAGGCCAGCGACATCACCCTGCTCGACGACTCCTTCTCGTCCATCGCGACCGCGGTGCTGTGGGGCCGTTCGCTCTACCGCAACATCCAGCGGTTCGTCCTCTTTCAGCTCACCGTCAACTTCGCCGCCATCGTGATCGTCCTTTTCGGTTCGCTCTTCGATGCACAAATGCCCCTCACGGTGGTTCAGATCCTCTGGGTCAACCTCATCATGGATACCTTCGCGGCGATGGCGATGGCCTCGCTGCCGCCCGATCCCGGGGTGATGAACGACAAGCCCCGCTCGCGCGACGAGTCGATCGTATCGCCCGCCATGCGCCGCACCATTCTGGCCTGCGGGCTCTGCTTCGTGACCGTTCTGCTGGCGATGCTGGGCTGGTGGCACCATACGGACGGGGTGCTCACGCTGGAGCATCTGACCCTCTTCTTCACGACCTTCGTCTTTCTGCAGTTCTGGAACCTTTTCAATGCCAAAGGATTCGAGACGCACCGCTCCGTGTTCCGCGACCTCAGGGGATGCCGTACCTTCTTTCTGGTGCTGCTGCTGATCGGTGCGGGTCAGGCGGCCATCGTGGAGTGGGGCGGCGAGGTGTTCCGCACCTGCCCGCTCTCGCCCGCCCAGTGGGGCTGGATCGTGGGGCTCACCTCGCTGATCGCGTGGGTCGGCGACGGGGTCCGCAGCCTGCGCCGCCGATAGCTCCGGAATACAAAACACCCCGGCATGCGTGCAAATGCCGGGGCTCCCTTTACTCACCGGGATGGGCTAAAACTTGAAGCCGAGTTGTACGTAGAAGGAGTTTACGCTGCTCTTGTCGTAAACTTCTCCGTCTTCCGTATCCACCGCTTTCATGCCCTGGTGCATCAGACCGAAGCCGAAATTGAATTTCCGGTAGTTGAAACCGGCTCCGAAGGTGGTGTAGAGACCGCCCTTCAGCTTTTCGTCGTACTCGGGGTCGTCGAGTCCGCTGGTAGCGAAGATGCCGCCGCCGATGCTCCATGAAATATAGGGGGCGAAGCCGTTGGAGAGGGGATAGTAGCCCTTGAAGTTTACGAACAGCGGAATAGCGACCGTGTCCCAGATCAAACTGCTGTCGTAGTCCGGGTCGGTGTAGACTTTGCCGTAGGCATACTGGAAGCCGAGACCGGACCGACGAAGAGGTAGTCGTTCAGCATGCGCACGCCGTGGACGGTCTCGATGTAGGGACGTGAAAAGTCGTCTTCTCCTTGTCGCCGTCGTCGAATTTCAGCTGGCCGCCCGTGGCGTAGCCGAAGTTGAATTCGCCCTGATAGCGGACACCCGTTTGCGGGGGCTTTGTCGAGGAGAGCGACGATACCGAGGAACTTCCGCGGACGATCTGCGCGCTTGCGTCCGTGATGCAGAGCAGCGCCAGCGCCGCTACAGTTAAAACGATAAGTTTCTTCATGGTCGTGTCGGTTTATTTCTTATCCTTGCTGACCCGCGTTTCGTGGGTGTTCTTGTTGATGACGGTGGCTTTCTGCTTCATCAGGTAGTAATCGAGCATCCACTCGTCGGAGGGGGCCACGCTCTTGAAGTCGGAGTAGACGGCCGGATAGCCCGATACGCGGACGGTCAGCTCCTCGACCGATCTGCGGTCGTCCGTCTTCGTGTACTTCACGTCGGTGAGGGCGCCTACCAGCAGGTCGGCCTTGTAGTCCTGGGCCACGCGGTTCAGGGCGATGTTGCGGAACTGCTCGATCTTGTTGTCGGTCATCGTGCCGGAGATGAAGTCGGCACCGGCCTTGAAAACAATGGTTCTTTCGGCTTTCAGCAGTTCGCCGCTGCTGTCGCGCAGAACGGTGATCTCGGCGTTCAGCGGAGTGGTGACGGCCTCGATCTGGGGCTCCACTTTTCGTGTCTCCACCGACTGATAGTCGAAAGAACTGGTTACGGCGCAGCTGCTGGCAAATGCGGCTACGGCAGCTGCAAGAACGGTTTTTTTAATCATGATAAATAAGGGTTGAAAGGTTTCTGTCCGCATGTCGCTCCGCTCCGTGCAGTCGCGGACATTGAAACTGCCGGAGTGTTCCGAATCGATCGTTTATTCGTAGGTCGATAGTTTTTTCGTTGCTATCTCCCGGCTCCGGGCGAGATGGGGTTATTAAAAAAGGAAAGTGTGGAGCCGTTCGTTTATTTGGCGATAGGTCTTGGCGTACCCGGAAACAAATAAACAATACCCCACACTTGTATAGCACAAGGCAGAGTACCTCCTATGCCAATACAAGCGATGAGTGTCATTGCTTATTCCCGTTTCCTTAAAATCGCCAAATTTTATCGCCAGGAATAAAAGCGAAACACTTTCATCTCAATATGTCGGCCGGCAGCCTCGCGGCCCTCCGGCATCGCAAAGATAGAAAATGTTTTCGAAATAATGACACTTCCGGGGTATTGTTCCTGCAAATTTCGGCAAAAAGTTTCTGAAAATCAAGATTGAACCTTAACTATGTTCTTTTAATTTGGGACAAAGCGTCCGCAGGAGGCGCCCCGAACGAAAAAAGGTCGGGAACGGCTTGCGCGCCATCCCCGACCTTCGATCCGGAAAATAAATCTTCTATTCCATCTGGTGGTAGTCCTTCGCCAGACCGCCCTCGCTGGTCTCCTTGTAGAGCGACGGCAGGTCGTGTCCGGTCTGCTTCATCACCTCCACCACCTTGTCGAACGATACGCGGTGCGTGCCGTCCGTGTAGGAGGAGTAGACATTGGCGTCCAGCGCCCGCGTGGCGGCATAGGCGTTGCGTTCGATGCAGGGGATCTGCACCAGTCCGCAGACCGGGTCGCAGGTCATGCCCAGGTGGTGCTCCAGCCCCATCTCGGCCGCATATTCGATCTGGGCGGCCGATCCGCCGAAGAGCTGGTTGGCCGCCGCGGCCGCCATGGCGCAGGCGACGCCCACCTCGCCCTGACACCCCACCTCGGCACCCGAGATGGAGGCGTTCTTTTTGACGATGTTGCCCACCAGTCCGGCCGTTGCCAGTGCCCGCAGAATGCGCGTGTCGCTGAATCCGTGACCTTTCTGGAGGTGGTAGAGCACGGCCGGCACGACGCCGCACGAGCCGCAGGTCGGGGCCGTGACGATCCGCCCGCCCGAGGCGTTCTCCTCGCTGACGGCCAGTGCATAGGCGAAGACCAGACCGCGGGTTTGCAAGCTCTGCTTGTAGCCCAGGGCACGGATGTAGTATTTCGACGCCTTGCGGCCCAGATTCAACGGCCCGGGGAGAATTCCCTCGGCGTCCAGTCCGCGGGCCACGCTTTCGCGCATCACGCTCCACACCTCGCTCAGGTAGTCCCAGATGTCGGGCTCCTCGCACAGGTCCACATACTCCCAATAGCTTTTGCCCGTGCGTTCGCACCAGGCGAGAATCTCGCTCATATGGGTCATCTCGTAGATGTCGGGCGACTCGCCGCAGGGCTTGTTCTCCTCGGCCAGCGCTCCGCCGCCCACGCTGTAGACCGTCCACGGGTCGGTGCTCGCGCCGGCTGTGTCGATGGCTTCGAACTTCATGCCGTTGGTGTGGAAGGGGAGGACGGTCCGGGGCTGCCAGACGATCTCCGTCGGGGCCGGGGAGAGGGCGTCGATGATCGCGACGTCGGTCATGTGGCCGCGTCCCGTGGCGGCCAGCGATCCGTAGAGCGTGACGCGAAACGACGCGGCCTCGGGATGGCGCTCCTTGTATTGCTCGGCGGCGTTGCGCGGCGCCATCGTGTGGCTGCTCGACGGTCCGATGCCGATGCGGTAGAGTTCTTTGAGTGTCTTCATAACCTAACCTGAAGTTGGAAAATCGGGCAAAGATAAGCATTAGCGAGTGTAAAAGCAAGTTTGCCCGCATTTTGTCAGGCGGGAAGGCCGGGAGCGGCAAAAAAAATCGGGCCCGCCATCGGCGGGCCCAAACCGGATTCCGGAAACGGAGGGTGTTACTCCTTGCCGGCCAGCGGCGTGGGGACCACGTAGGTGCGTGCGGCGAGCTCCTTGTCGATCATGTAGAGCCCCATCTTGTCGCCGTCGACCGCCGTGAGCGAGTCGATCAGCTCCTGGGCATTGGCCTCCTCCTCGATCTGCTCGTCCACGAACCAGTTCAGCGTGCTCGACGATGCGAAGTCGCGCTCGTCGGCCGCGATCGAGCAGAGGTTGTGGATCAGTGAGGTGACCTTGCGCTCGTGCTCCAGCGTGTTGCGGAACATCTCCAGCACCGAAGACCATTCGGTCTGCACCTCGGCAATGGGGGCAAGCACCACGCGGCCGCCGCGCGAAAGCAGGTAGTTCATGAAGATCTGCGCATGCGCCTGCTCCTCCTTGAACTGTACGGAGAACCAGTTCGCCACCCCTTTGTGGCCTTTGGCTGCGGCAGCCACCGACATCGAGAGGTACAGGTAAGCCGACCAGAACTCGGCATTGATTTGGGCGTTCAACGCCTCTTCCATCTTTTTCGAAAGCATAGTATGATTCGTTTTAGTTCATATGCGATTCCGTCCGCAAAGGTATTCTTTTTTTTAACTCGATGCCGCTTTTCCCGGCGTTTTTTTTGTCTATATATTAATAGGTGAGCCCCCGAATGTGACGTTCTGCAAAAAAAAATGCCTTTCGGGCGATATTTCTTGACGACATGTTGGGAGTTCTGAATAAAATTCTTATATTTGCACCCGATTTAGACGCTCAACAGGGGGCGCGGATCGAAAAAAGGTTCTTTGAGAGGGAAGTAAATTTTTTCACCGAAAAATTTGGAGGATTGAAAAAATATACCTACTTTTGCAAACCAAAACGGAAGATTTGCCGATGTAGCTCAGCTGGTCAGAGCAGCTGATTTGTAATCAGCAGGTCGTGGGTTCGAATCCCTCCATCGGCTCTCGGGTCGCAGGATCGGGGCAGACGAGCGGGGAGGACGGCGAACGAAGTTTTGAAACATATTTGGGAAGATACCAGAGTGGCCAAATGGGGCAGACTGTAAATCTGCTGGCTTACGCCTTCGGTGGTTCGAATCCATCTCTTCCCACGAGAAAACGCCGGTTGGAGTTGCAAATCCGAGGCTTCGAGCCGAAGAGGGTGAGATTCTGATACGGTGTGTTTTTGCGGAAGTAGCTCAGTTGATAGAGCATTAGCCTTCCAAGCTAAGGGTCGCGAGTTTGAGCCTCGTCTTCCGCTCCAGTCAGAACCGCGAGTGGTGCGCTCTTTATCCCCGAAAGGGAGGCGAGGCGTATCGCGCGTTTGTTCGGCGAATGAACTTGAAACTTTGAAAAGACGTAATTTTTGTAAATTTTTAATACAGTAAAACTATGGCAAAAGAGAAATTTGACCGTTCGAAACCGCATGTGAACATCGGTACCATCGGACACGTTGACCACGGTAAGACCACCCTTACCGCCGCTATTACGACCGTTCTGGCAAAGAAAGGTCTGTCGGAGCTCCGCTCGTTCGACTCGATCGACAACGCTCCCGAGGAGAAGGAGCGCGGTATTACGATCAACACCGCTCACGTCGAGTACCAGACCGCTTCGCGTCACTATGCTCACGTTGACTGCCCGGGCCACGCCGACTATGTGAAGAACATGGTTACCGGTGCCGCTCAGATGGACGGTGCAATCCTCGTAGTTGCCGCAACCGACGGTCCGATGCCCCAAACCAACGAGCACGTTCTGCTGGCAAAGCAGGTGAACGTTCCGAAGATCGTCGTTTTCTTGAACAAGTGCGACATGGTTGACGATCCCGAGATGCTCGACCTGGTTGAGATGGAGGTTCGCGATCTGCTTGCCAAGTACGATTTCGATGAGAACGCTCCCATCATCCGCGGTTCCGCACTGGGTGGCCTGAACGGCGAGGCTCAGTGGGAGGACAAGATCATGGAGCTCATGAACGCTGTCGACGAGTACATTCCTATCCCGCAGCGCGAGAACGAGAAGCCGTTCTTGATGCCTGTCGAGGACGTATTCTCGATCACCGGCCGCGGTACCGTTGTAACGGGCCGTATCGAGACCGGTATCATCAAGGTCGGCGATCCCGTTGAGATCGTCGGTCTGGAGGAGAAGACCCTGACCTCGACCTGCACCGGCGTGGAGATGTTCCGCAAGCTGCTCGACGAGGGCGAGGCCGGTGACAACGTAGGTCTGCTGCTCCGCGGTATCGACAAGAAGGAGGTTAAGCGCGGTATGGTAGTCGCCAAGCCCGGCTCGATCACTCCTCACACGAAGTTCACCGCCGAGGTCTACATCCTGAAGAAGGAAGAGGGTGGCCGTCACACGCCGTTCCACAACAAGTATCGTCCCCAGTTCTACCTCCGTACGATGGACGTAACCGGTGAGGTTGCTCTGCCCGACGGCGTAGACATGGTGATGCCCGGTGACCACGTTACCATCACGGTAACCCTGATCTACCCTGTCGCTCTGAACGAGGGTCTGCGTTTCGCAATCCGCGAGGGTGGCCGTACGGTAGGTGCCGGTCAGATCCTGAAGATCGTAGAGTAATTCCCCGATCATAAAGAGTAGTGTGGCTTCGGCCACGCTACTTCATAGGAGCATAGTTCAAGGGTAGAATAGCGGTCTCCAAAACCGTTGATGGGAGTTCGAATCTCTCTGCTCCTGCCAAGAAGAAAACGCATTATGAGCAACTACATCAAAGAATCTTATAACGAGCTGGTCAACAAGGTAACCTGGCCATCGTTCGCATCTCTGCAGAGTTCGACCATCGTCGTGATGGTCGCCTCTTTGATTTTCGCGATCGTCGTGCTGGCTATGGATCTCTCTTTCGAGAACCTGATGGCAGCCATCTATAAGACCTTGGGCAATCTTGGTCGTTAATTTTTCGTATAACGATGAGCGAGATTAAGAAAGAGTGGTATGTAGTCCGGGCCATCGGCGGCAAGGAGAATAAGGTCAAGGAGTATATTGAGGCCGAAATCCGCCATAACCATTTGGAGGACTACATCTCACAGGTCTTGATCCCCACGGAGAAGGTTTATACCATTCGCAACGGTAAGAAGATCTCGAAAGAGAAGGTCTCCTATCCGGGTTACGTGCTGATCGAGGCCGCATTAGTAGGACAAATTCCGATAACCATTCGCAATATTCCGAACGTTTTGGGTTTCTTGGGTGACACCAAGGAAGAGAGCCGTAAGATGATTGCGACGCCGCTTCGTCCACAGGAAGTGAGTCGCATTCTCGGCCGGGTCGATTCTCTGAACGAGATGGAAGAGGAGAACGAGATTCCGTTCTTCGTCGGCGAGGTCGTCAAAGTTACGGACGGCCCATTCTCAAGCTTCCAAGGTACCATTGAGAGTGTCGACGACGAGCGCAAGAAGCTCACCGTCTCCGTGAAGATTTTCGGTCGCAAGACTCCGATGGAGTTGAGCTTTACACAAGTAGAAAAAGAATAATTAACCAAAGGAAACTATGGCAAAAGAGGTTGCTGCATTTATTAAATTGCAGATCAAAGGTGGTGCCGCCAATCCTTCTCCTCCGGTCGGTCCGGCGTTGGGTTCCAAGGGAGTCAATATCATGGACTTCTGCAAGCAGTTCAACGCACGCACCCAGGACAAGGCAGGAAAGGTCCTTCCGGTCATCATCACCGTTTACAGCGATAAGTCGTTTGACTTTGTAGTTAAACAGCCGCCCGTAGCCATCCAGCTCAAGGAGGCAGCCAAGATCAAGAGTGGTTCCGCACAGCCCAACCGCGACAAGGTAGGTCAGGTAACGTGGGACCAGGTTAAGCAGATTGCCGAAGACAAGATGCCCGATCTGAACTGCTTTACCCTCGAGGCCGCTATGCGTATGGTCGCCGGTACTGCTCGCAGTATGGGTATCAACGTCGTCGGCGAATTTCCTAACCTGTAATTAGACTGTAAGAATGAGTAAGTTGACAAAAAATCAAAAGATCGCCTACGCAAAGGTTGAGCCTGGAAAGGTCTACAAGCTGGCTGAGGCTGCGGCTCTTCTGAAGGAAATTACCTTTACGAAATTCGACGCTTCGGTGGATATCGACGTACGTCTGGGCGTGGATCCTCGCAAGGCGAACCAGATGGTTCGCGGCGTGGTGACGCTGCCTCACGGTACGGGTAAGACGGTCCGCGTGCTGGTGCTCTGTACTCCCGACAAGGAGGAGGAGGCGAAGACTGCAGGTGCCGACTACGTAGGTCTGGACGAGTATGTAGATAAGATCAAGAGCGGCTGGACCGACGTTGACGTGATCATCACCACGCCGAACGTAATGGGTAAGGTCGGTGCTCTGGGTCGTATCCTGGGTCCCCGCGGTCTGATGCCGAACCCCAAGACCGGTACGGTCACGATGGAGGTCGGTAAGGCTGTCAAGGAGGTGAAGGCCGGTAAGATCGACTTCAAGGTCGACAAGTTCGGTATCGTGCACACTTCGGTGGGCAAGATTTCTTTCACGCCCGAGCAGATCGTGGGCAATGCCAATGAGGTATTGAGCATGATCCTGAAACTCAAGCCGTCCGCTGCAAAAGGTTCTTATGTGAAGAGTATCTATCTCTCGACCACGATGAGCCCCGGTTTGCAGATCGACGCTAAATCGGTAGATAACAAGTAAAGAAGGAGGATCAAGAGATGACTAAGGAAGAAAAACTGGCCGTGATTAACAGTCTCACCGAGAAGCTCAACGCTTATCCTCACTTCTATGTCACCAACATCGAGGCCCTGAACGCCGAGCAGACCGCTTCGCTGCGTCGCAAGTGCTTCGAGAGCGATATCAAGCTCGTGGTGGTGAAGAATACCTTGCTGGCCAAAGCGCTGGAGCGGGTAGAGAAAGCCGATGCCGATCTGGTGAGCGTATTGGAGGGTTCCACCTCGATCATGTTCGCTAACACGGGCAAGGCCCCCGCGGTCCTTATCAAGGAGTTCCGCAAGTCGTGCGACAAGCCGGTTCTGAAGGCTGCGTACGTGGAGGGTTGCGTATACGTGGGCGACAATCAGTTGGAGACTCTGTGCAACATCAAGAGCAGAGAGGAGCTTATCGGCGATATCGTCGCCCTGCTGCAGTCTCCTGCCAAGAATGTTATTTCTGCATTGCAGGCTAATGCAGGCCAAAAGATTGCGGGCCTCGTGAAGACGCTCGAAGAAAGAAACAACTAACACAAGAATTCAAAACAAAATTTAATAAACATTACAACTATGGCAGATGTAAAGAAACTTGCTGAAGAATTGGTAAATTTGACAGTTAAGGAAGTAAACGAATTGGCAACGATCCTCAAGGAGGAGTATGGTATCGAACCCGCTGCTGCTGCTGTTGCAGTCGCTGCACCTGCTGCTGGCGCCGGTGAGGCCGCTGCTGCGGAGAAGACCTCGTTCGACGTAGTTTTGAAGTCGGCTGGTCAGGCCAAGCTTCAGGTTATCAAGGTCGTTAAGGACCTGGCAGGCCTGTCGCTGGGCGACGCCAAGGCTCTCGTTGACGGTGCTCCCAAGGCCGTTAAGGAGGGTGTCTCCAAGGAGGAGGCCGAGTCGATCAAGGCTCAGCTCGAGGAGGCAGGTGCTGAAGTTGAGGTTAAGTAGTTGCCTACTTAGGTTTCAGAACTCAGTCAGGTATAGGGCTTACATCGGAGTAAGCTCTATGCCTTTTCTGGTCTAAAGAACGGAAGTGCCGTTTCGAGCTGTGTCCGTTCTTCTGGCGATGGAGATGCTCTCAGGGTGTAATGTGTTTACACTGAGGGCATTAGTGGGATATGACAATCCTGCGAGTCATAGGGTAAATAACCCCGAGTTACTTACACTTCAACTAAATTAGGATCATACCGATGTCCGCAACAAAAACACAACCAAGAATTAGCTTCTCGACAGTCAAGAATCGGGTGCCCTACCCCGATCTGCTGGAGGTGCAGCTTAAATCATTCCGTGATTTTTTCCAGATGGACACCACGGCCGAGAATCGTAAAAACGAGGGCCTCTACAAGGTGTTTCAGGAGAATTTCCCCATTACAGATACCCGGAACAACTTCGTTCTGGAATTTATCGACTACTATATCGACCCGCCCCGTTACTCGATCGAAGAGTGCGTCGAGCGCGGTCTGACTTACAGCGTACCCCTGAAGGCCAAGTTGAAGCTCTATTGCACGGACGACGAGCACGAAGATTTCGGCGTGGTGGTTCAGGACGTCTATTTCGGTACCATCCCTTACATGACCGAGCGCGGTACGTTCGTCATCAACGGTGCGGAGCGTGTGATCGTTTCGCAGCTGCATCGTTCGCCGGGCGTATTCTTCGGCCAGAGCATGCACACCAACGGCACGAAGCTCTACTCGGCCCGCATCATCCCCTTCAAGGGTTCGTGGATCGAGTTCGCGACGGACATCAACAACGTGATGTATGCCTACATCGACCGTAAGAAGAAGCTGCCCGTAACGACGCTGTTGCGTGCCATCGGTTTCGAGACGGATCAGCAGATCCTGGAGATCTTCGATCTGGCCGACGAGGTCAAGGTTTCGAAGAGTGCGTTGAAGAAGGCGCTGGGCCGCAAGTTGGCAGCGCGCGTTCTCTCCTCCTATCTGGAGGACTTCGTGGACGAGGATACCGGCGAGGTCTACTCCATCGAGCGCAACACGGTCATCATCGAACGCGAGACCGTGCTGGAGGAGGAGCATATCGACAAGATCATCGAGTCGGGCGCCAAGACGATCCTGCTGCACAAGGAGAATGCGTCGGGCGTAGACTTCTCGATCATTTACAATACGTTGCAGAAAGATACCTGCAACTCCGAAAAGGAGGCCGTGGTCTATATCTACAGACAGCTGCGCGCCTCCGAGCCGCCCGATGAGGCTACGGCCCGCGACGTGATCGAGAAGCTCTTCTTCTCGGACAAGCGTTACGATCTGGGCGACGTGGGTCGTTTCCGTATCAACAAGAAGCTGAACATGGATATCGACCCGGCGATCCGCACCCTCACCCGCGAGGACATGATCGCCATCATCAAGTACCTGATTCAGCTTATCAACTCGAAGGCGGAAGTGGACGATATCGACCACCTCTCGAACCGTCGTGTCCGCACGGTGGGCGAGCAGCTGTCGAACCAGTTCTCGGTCGGCTTCGTCCGCATGGCCCGCACCATCCGCGAGCGCATGAATGTGCGCGACAACGAGGTCTTCACGCCGGTCGACCTGATCAACGCCAAGACGCTGTCGAGCGTAATCAACTCCTTCTTCGGAACGTCGCAGCTCTCGCAGTTCATGGACCAGATCAACCCGCTGTCGGAGATCACCCACAAGCGCCGTCTCTCGGCCCTGGGCCCCGGCGGCCTGTCGCGTGACCGTGCCGGTTTCGAGGTGCGAGACGTGCACTACACGCACTACGGTCGTCTGTGTCCGATCGAGTCTCCCGAAGGCCCGAACATCGGTCTGATCTCGTCGTTGTGCGTCTATGCCAAGATTTCGGACATGGGATTCATCGAGACCCCTTACCGCTCGGTCAACGACGGCAAGATCGACATGGACAACTCCCACATCCGCTACTACTCTGCCGAAGAGGAGGAGGGCAAGATCGTGGCCCAGTCGAACATGCCTATTGACGACAAGGGCAACTTCCTGCAGCCCAACCGCATCAAGGCGCGTCTGGGCGCCGACTTCCCCGTCGTGACGGACAAGGAGGTGAACCTGATGGACGTGGCTCCGAACCAGATCGCCTCGATTGCTGCCAGCCTGATTCCCTTCCTGGAGCACGACGACGCCAACCGTGCGTTGATGGGCTCGAACATGATGCGCCAGGCCGTGCCCCTGGTGACCTGCGAATCCCCGATCGTCGGCACGGGTATCGAGAAGGACATGATTATCGATAGCCGCATCCAGATCGTAGCCGAGAAGGACGGCGAGGTCGTATTCGCCGATGCCACGAAGATTCAGGTGAAGTACGAGCGCACGGAGGACGAGATCGTCGCTTCGTTCGCGCCGGAGGTGACTACCTACGAGCTGCCCCGCTACCGTCGGACCAACCAGAACACCTCGATCACGCTGAAACCCGCCGTACTGACGGGCGACCGCGTAACCAAGGGCCAGATTCTGACCGAGGGCTATTCGACCCAGGGCGGCGAGCTGGCGCTGGGCCGCAACCTGAAGGTGGCCTTCATGCCCTGGAAGGGTTACAACTTCGAGGACGCCATCGTGATCTCGGAGCGCATCCAGCGCGAGGATATCTTCACGTCGGTGCACGTCGACGAGTATATCATGGAGGTGCGCGATACGAAGCGCGGCGTCGAGGAGCTGACCTCGGACATTCCGAACGTGAGCGAGGACGCCACGAAGGACCTGGATGCCAACGGTATCATCCGCATCGGCGCCAACGTTCACCCGGGCGACATCCTGATCGGCAAGATCACCCCGAAGGGCGAGAGCGATCCTTCGCCCGAGGAGAAGCTGCTGCGCGCCATCTTCGGCGACAAGGCGGGCGACGTGAAGGACGCTTCGCTGAAGGCCCAGCCTTCGCTGCACGGCGTGGTGATCGATACGAAACTCTACAGCCGCGCCGGCAAGGAGTCGAAGAAGAGCAAGAATGCCGAGAAGCTGGCGCAGGAGAAACTGGACGCCAAGTTCGCCTCGCAGATCGCCGACCTGACGAAGGTGCTGGTGGACAAGCTCATGAAGCTCATCGGCGGCAAGACGACGACCGGCATTTCGGACTATTTCGGAGTGGAGCTCTATCCGGCCGGCACGAAGATCACGCGGGCGCTGCTGGAGGAGATCGGCCTGAAGTCGACCGACGAGAAGACGGGCGTCGCGATGGGTTATCTCAACCTGGACGACTGCAAGTGGACGGGCGACGCCCATATTGATTCGCTGATCGAGACCACGGTCAACAACTACACGATCGAGTGGAAGAAGACCGACGCCGCCATCAAGCGCGAGAAGTACAACCTCACGAACGGCGATGAGATCCCCACGAACGGCGTTATCCAGATGGCGAAGGTCTACATCGCCAAGAAGCGCAAGCTGAAGGTGGGCGACAAGATGGCCGGCCGTCACGGTAACAAGGGTATCGTGGCGAAGATCGTCCGCGACGAGGACATGCCCTTCCTGGAGGACGGAACCATCGTCGACATCTGCCTGAACCCGCTGGGTGTGCCTTCGCGAATGAATCTGGGCCAGATCTACGAGACCGTGCTCGGCTGGGCCGGCCGCGAGCTGGGCCTGAAGTTCGCCACGCCGATCTTCGACGGTGCTTCGCTGGAGCAGATCAACGAATATACGGCTCAGGCGGGCGTACCGCGCAGCGGCCGTACCTACCTCTACGACGGCGGCACGGGCGAGATGTTCGACCAGCCGGCTACCGTGGGCGTGATCTACATGCTGAAGCTGGGCCACATGATCGACGACAAGATGCACGCCCGTTCGATCGGTCCCTACTCGCTCATCACGCAGCAGCCGCTGGGCGGTAAGGCCCAGTTCGGCGGTCAGCGTTTCGGTGAGATGGAGGTCTGGGCATTGGAGGGCTTCGGTGCCGCCAATATCCTTCAGGAGATCCTGACCATCAAATCAGACGACGTGATGGGACGTGCCAAGGCCTACGAGGCGATCGTCAAGGGCGACAACCTGCCCAAACCCGGTATCCCCGAGGCCATGAACGTGCTGTTGCACGAGTTGCGCGGTCTGGCTCTGTCGGTGAAATTAGAGTAGGTAATTAGAGTAAGTAAAAAGCGAATATATCATGCCAATCAATAAAGATAACAAGGCGAATACCGCATACAGCCACATCGCGATCAGCCTGGCCTCTCCCGAGGAGATCCTGGCCCAGTCGAGCGGCGAGGTGCTGAAGCCCGAGACGATCAACTACCGCACCTACAAGCCCGAACGCGACGGTTTGTTCTGCGAGCGTATCTTCGGCCCGGTGAAGGACTACGAGTGCCACTGCGGCAAGTACAAGCGGATCCGTTACAAGGGTATCGTCTGCGACCGCTGCGGCGTGGAGGTGACCGAGAAGAAGGTGCGCCGCGAGCGCATGGGTCACATCTCGCTGGTGGTTCCCGTGGTGCATATCTGGTATTTCCGTTCGCTCCCCTCGAAGATCGGTTACCTGCTGGGTATCCCCTCGAAGAAGCTGGAGGCGATCATCTACTACGAGCGCTATGTCGTCATCAATGCCGGCGCCGCTTCGGAGCAGGGCATCGAGAAGTTGCAGACCCTCTCGGAGAAGGAGTATCTGGACGTGCTGGCCGCCCTGCCGAAGGGCAATCAGGCGCTCGACGACTCCGATCCCGAGAAGTTCGTCGCCCAGATGGGTGCCGAGGCGATCTATACGCTTCTGCAGCAGGTCGACCTCGACTCCATGTCCTACGCCCTGCGCCACAAGGCATCGACCGAGACGTCGCAGCAGCGTAAGAGCGAGGCTCTGAAGTGTCTGAACGTCATCGAGTCGTTCCGCGCATCGAACGGAAAGAACCGGCCCGAGTGGATGGTGCTGAAGGTGATTCCCGTGATTCCGCCCGAGCTGCGCCCGCTGGTGCCGCTGGACGGAGGTCGTTTCGCGACCTCCGACCTGAACGACCTCTATCGTCGCGTCATCATCCGTAACAACCGTCTGAAGCGTCTGATCGAGATCAAGGCTCCCGAGGTGATTCTGCGCAACGAGAAGCGCATGCTGCAGGAGGCTGTCGACTCGCTGTTCGACAACTCGCGCAAGAGCAATGCCGTGAAGAACGAGTCGAACCGTCCGCTCAAGTCGCTCAGCGATTCGCTCAAGGGCAAGCAGGGCCGTTTCCGTCAGAACCTGCTGGGTAAGCGTGTCGACTACTCGGCCCGTTCGGTCATCGTCGTCGGCCCCGAGCTGAAGATGCACGAGATGGGTATTCCGAAGGATATGGCCGCCGAACTCTACAAGCCGTTCGTGATCCGCAAGCTCATCGAGCGCGGCATCGTCAAGACGGTGAAGTCGGCCAAAAAGATCATCGACCGCAAGGATCCCGTGATCTGGGGTATTCTGGAGAACGTCATCAAGGGTCACCCCGTGCTGATGAACCGTGCCCCGACGCTGCACCGTCTGGGTATCCAGGCGTTCCAGCCCAAGTTGATCGAGGGCAAGGCCATGCAGCTGCACCCGCTGTCGTGTACGGCATTCAACGCCGACTTCGACGGCGACCAGATGGCCGTGCACCTGCCGCTGGGCAATGCTGCCATTCTGGAGGCCCAGCTGCTGATGCTGGGTTCGCACAACGTCCTGAACCCCGCCAACGGCGCCCCGATCACCGTGCCTTCGCAGGACATGGTCCTCGGTCTGTACTACATCACGAAACCCCGCAAGGGCGTGAAGGGCGAAGGCCTGGTGTTCTACGGTCCCGAGGAGGCTATCATCGCCTACAACGAGAAGCGGGCCGATCTGCATGCCGTGGTGAAGTGCATGGTCGACGATCTGGACGAGCAGGGCAACCGCGTCCGCGTCCTGAAGGAGACCACCATCGGCCGCATCCTCTTCAACCAGGTGGTTCCCGAAGAGGTGGGCTACATCAACGAGGTGCTGACGAAGCGTTCGCTGCGCGACATCATCGCCGTGGTGATGAAGAAGGCCGGTGCCGACAAGGTGGCTGCGTTCCTGGACGATATCAAGAACATGGGTTACCGCATGGCCTTCCAGGGCGGTCTGTCGTTCAACCTGGATGCCGTCATCATCCCCGAAGAGAAACAGAAGCTCGTGCAGGAGGGCTACGATCGTGCCGACGAGGTGATCGAGTCCTACAACATGGGTCTTATTACCAATAACGAACGTTACAACCAGATTATCGACATCTGGACCAGCATCAACGGCAAGCTCACCAAGTCGGTGATCGACACGCTGAAGAGCGATCAGGACGGCTTCAACCCCGTCTACATGATGCTCGACTCCGGAGCCCGTGGTTCGAAGGAGCAGATCCGTCAGCTTTCGGGTATGCGTGGTCTGATGGCCAAGCCGCAGAAGTCGGGTGTCGAGGGCGGTCAGCAGGTTATCGAGAACCCGATTCTCTCGAACTTCAAGGAGGGTCTTTCGGTGCTGGAGTACTTCATTTCCACGCACGGTGCCCGTAAGGGTCTGGCCGATACCGCCCTGAAGACGGCTGATGCCGGTTATCTGACCCGTCGTCTGGTGGACGTCGCACAGGATGTGATTATCAACGAGGAGGATTGCGGCACGCTGCGCGGTCTGACGGCTACGGCCATCAAGCGCAACGACGACGTGGTGCAGACCCTCTACGACCGTATTCTGGGCCGCACGGCGCTGAACGACGTCATCCACCCCATCACGGGCGAGGTGATGTGCAAGGCCGGCGAGGAGATCACCGAGGCGATTGCCGAGGCGATCGAGAAGTCGCCGCTGGAGTCGGTCGAGATCCGTTCGGTGCTCACCTGCGAGGCCCGTCGCGGAGTCTGCGCGAAGTGCTACGGCCGCAACCTGGCTACGGCGCGCATGGTCCAGAAGGGCGAGGTGGTCGGCGTCATCGCCGCCCAGTCCATCGGCGAGCCCGGTACCCAGCTGACGCTGCGTACCTTCCACGTCGGCGGTGTGGCCGGCGGTACGGCTGTCGAGACCAACGTCGTTTCGAAGTACGAGGGTCGTCTGGAGATCGATGAGCTGCGCACCATCAAGACCAAGAACGCGCAGGGCGAGGCGGTCAATCTCGTCATTTCGCGTCAGGCGGAGTTCCGCATCGTCGATCCCAAGACCGAGATCGTGCTCTATACCCACAACCTGCCCTACGGCTCCGCGCTCTTCATGGAGGACGGCGCCGAGGTCAAGAAGGGCGACCTGATCTGCGAGTGGGATCCCTATAACGCCGTTATCATCTCCGAGCACGAGGGTAAGGCCGTATACGACAGCGTGATCGAGGGTATTACCTACCGCGACGAGCGCGACGAGCAGACCGGTCTCTCGGAGAAGGTGATCATCGAGTCGAAGGACAAGACCAAGAACCCCGTCATCAAGATCATCAACAAGGAGGGCGACGAGGTGAAGGCCTACAACCTGCCCGTTTCGGCCCACGTCGTCGTGAAGGACAATGCCAAGATCAAGGCCGGCGACATCCTGATCAAGATCCCGCGTGCCGTGGGCAAGTCGGGAGGCGACATCACCGGTGGTCTGCCGCGTGTGACCGAGCTCTTCGAGGCCCGCAACCCGTCCAATCCCTCCATCGTGTCGGAGATCGACGGCGAGGTAACCTTCGGCAAGATCAAGCGCGGTAACCGCGAGATCGTCATCACCTCGAAGCAGGGCGACGTGAAGCGCTATCTGGTGCCCCTGTCGCGTCAGATCATCGTGCAGGAGAACGACTATGTGAAGGCCGGCAGTCCGCTTTCGGACGGTGCCATCACGCCGTCGGACATCCTCAATATCCTCGGACCGACGAAGGTGCAGGAGTACATCGTCAATGAGGTGCAGGAGGTGTACCGCATGCAGGGTGTGAAGATCAACGACAAGCACTTCGAGGTCATCGTCCGTCAGATGATGAACAAGGTGCGGATCGAGGATCCGGGAGACACCCGCTTCTTCGAGGATCAGGTGGTGGACAAGTGGGAGTTCATGGATGTCAACGACGAACTCTACGACAAGGTCGTCGTGACCGATGCCGGAGACTCCACCTCCGTGCAGCCGGGCCAGATCATCTCGGTGCGCAAGCTGCGCGATGAGAATTCGAGCCTGAAGCGCCGCGACATGAAGCCCGTGGAGGTGCGCGACATCGTGCCCGCCACCTCGACGCAGATCCTTCAGGGTATCACCCGCGCCGCCTTGCAGACCTCGAGCTTCATCTCGGCGGCCTCCTTCCAGGAGACCACCAAGGTGCTCAACGAGGCTGCCATCCAGGCGAAGGTCGATCCGCTGGAGAACCTCAAGGAGAACGTCATCTGCGGTCGTCAGATCCCCGGCGGTACGGGTATGCCGCAGTACAACAACCTGGTGGTTACGGCAACGAACGACCTGGAGGCCCTGCAGGCTGCCAAGTAGTTCGGAGTATACCGACAGAACGAGAGAGAGGGGAGAGATCCCCTCTCTCTTTTTTAGGCCGGCATGGCCCCTTTTTTGAGAGCTATTGCATTTTCAGTAGGAAAAAGTTATATTTGCCTTCGAACTTGATAAAATTACAGCGTATGAAAAAACTGATTTTCCGTTGTCTGACCCTTGCGGGTCTTCTCGCTGCGGGGGCTTGCGGCGACGGCGACGAAAAGGGGACCGTTCCGTCCCCTCCCCAGCCGAAGGAGAGCTTCGTGATCGGGCTCGGCGAACCCACGGCGGTCTCCGTGGAGATGACCGTCACGCCGGCCGACAACGAGGCGAGCTACTATTACGACGTGCTTCCGAAGGCGGTTCTGGACGAGCACCACGCCGGGGATTTGGCCGTCTACATGAAGAATATGATGGCCGAGGCGGTGAAGAACCTCGGTTCGGTCGAGGAGGCGCTCGGGCAGCTGACGGAGCAGGGGGTGCAGCACTATAACTTCCAGCGGCTGACTCCCGACACCGAATACTGGGCCTTTGCGGCCGGTCTCGACGGGCAGGGCGAGGTGAACACCGGGATCGTGAAGAGCGAATTCCGGACCCGGGCGCTCGGCACCGACGAGGTGGCGTTTTCGGTAGAGTTCGACAAGGTGGCCTACGACGGCTTCGACTTTACGATCACCCCGACGGATCTCGACTTTCCCTACTACTATTGTACGCGACCGGCCTTTGCCTATCGGGACCTCACCGATCAGGAGCTACTGGATGCCATCCTGATGGAGGACAGCTTCATGCTGGACTGGTATGCGGCTCCCGGCGTGCAGACCTACGAGAGCGAGCAGGTCTGCGCAACGGATACGGAGTACTGGGTGCTGATTTTCGGCTATGCGAACGGTTCGGCCACGACCGGAATCTACAAATACCCGCAGCGCACCGCGAAGCCGGCGACCGACCCGGCCGCTTGCCGGTACGACATCACGTGGAGCGGGCTTACGTCGCGCAGCGTCAATGTGAAGGTACGCCCTTCGGACGAGACGGTGATGTACATGTTCGACCTGATCGCCGATGCCGACTATCAGGCCGTCAGAAACGACATGAAAGGATACGTGACGGAGTACGTGGCCGACGACCTGAGCAATCTGGACTATAACCGTCTGCGCGGCGAGCAGGGTTACTCCTTTACGAAGATTCTCGACCCTGCCACGACCTACTACGTCTGGGTGGCCGCCATCGACGAGTTCGGCCTGCCGCAGGGCGAGGTGCGGATCTCCGATCCCATCGTCACGCTCGCCCATGTCGAGAGCGATGCCGTGGTGACGGCGACGCACAAGTACTTCAACGGCGACGACCTCTACGCCCGCGATCCCGTGAAGTATGCCGACTGCAAGGGCCTCGCTTATGTAGAGGTAAATTTTGCGGCCGAGAAATCCACCGTCTGGTACGGCAATCTGGTCGAGGAGGATCCTTCGGACCCCACCTCCGCCATGTCCGACGCCGAAATTGCTCAGGGGCTGATGAACGGTGGCGGCTCGTGGTGCCCTACCGGCAAGCTCTACCTCTGCAAGTGGGATAGGGAGCACACGATCCTCGCCGTAGGTATCGGTGCCGACGAGAACGCCGGCAAGGTGCTGCGCGAAACCCTCGTCTTCACGAAGGCGGGAGCCTTCCCCGTTTCGGAGTTCGTCGATCCCGAAGCCCGCGCCGCCGCCTGCGGCAAGGCCGCCACGACGCACACCGCATCGGTCAGACGCTATAAGAGATAGCCGACTGACCCCGAAATGAAGGGAGTGTGCCGAGTTCCTGTTTCGGCACACTCCTTTTTATTACATCGGGATGATTCCGCGGAAAGCGAGATAGAGCAGGAGATAGCGGCCGAACTTGCCGAGGGCCATCGAGAAGGTGGTGACCGCCCAGTTGCTGCGCATCAGCCCCAGCACGACGGCAATGGCTTCGCCGACGTAGGGCAGGAAGGAGAAGAAGCCCATCCAGGCGCCGCGGCCCTGCAAAAAGCGGGAGGCGCGGTCGATCTTGGCGTCGCTGACGCCTGCCCAGCGGTGGATCCACTCCCGCTTGCCGAGCATCCCCATGCCATAACAGCTCATGCCCCCCAGCGTGTTGCCCGCCGTGGCGGCCGCCATCAGCAGCCACGGGTCGAGACCGCTCTTGAGCAGCAGCACGAAAACCACCTCAGAGCCGATGGGCAGAATGCTCCCGGCCGCCAGGGCTGCCAGCAGCATGCCCCAGTAGCCCCATGCCGCGAAAAACTGCGTGATCGTCTCGATCCAACTCTCCATCTTCTTCGGTTCAGCGGTTGAGGTGTTTCATGATCCATGCCAGTTGTCCCCGTCCGGTGGTCTCCGAGGTCCAGTGTTCGTTCACGGGGGTAATCAGCGCCTCCTTCGGACAGTCGAGCACGTTGTAGAGGGCGTAGCTGGTGGTCGGCAGGCAGGTGTCGTCGTTGTAGCCCCAGGTGAGGTAGCACGGAACCCGGATCAGCCGCGCGAAGTTCACCGCGTCGTAGTAGGCCATCGTGCGGAGCTTTTCGGGCGTATCCATCCCCTGCATGCGCGAGAAGTGGGGGTAGCCGTCTCCTTCGCCGATGCGGAACCGGGCCATGTCGCTCAGGGCGGGGTGGTTGGCTACGCAGGCCGTCACGCGCGGCTCGAGTGCGGCGGTGACGATCGCCAGCGCTCCGCCCTGGCTGCCGCCCTGGGCGATGACGTTCCGCCCGTCCCACTCCGGCAGCGAGGTCAGCAGGTCGATGCACCGTACGCAGGCCAGGTAGACCCGTTTCAGGTAGTAGTTGTCGCGGTTGTCCAGGTTGTCGGTCAGGTAGCCGTTCTCGCGGCCGTTGAAGGCGGCGCTGATCTCGCGGAAGGTCTCCTCCGGCAGTTCGGGGTCGAGGCCGTGAATCTCGATTTCGAGCCGGATGCACCCCTGTTCGGCATAGTAGTGATGGCGCATCGGCTCCTTGATGGTCTTGATGCCGGCTCCGGGCGGGCAGAAGACGGCGGGACACGACCCGGGCTGCGCACCCTTCGGGAGGGTCAGATAGCCGTAAACGGCCTGCCCCCGCTTGTTGAGGTCGAGCCGGATCTTGTAACAATCCACCCGGTCCGTGCAGTACTTTTCCATGCGCTGCTTCGTGAATCGGAGGGGAAAGGCGGCGCTTTCGGCCTTGTTCTGCGCCCAGAAAAGCCCGAAATCATCCGGCATCCGGGTGTAAGGCTCGATCCGCTCGGGCGAGAAGCCCACCTTGATGTGGTGTCCGTACCGTTTGCCGTCGATGTCGACGAAGAGCCGGCAGTCCCGGAATCCGGGCTTGAGCATCGTTCCCGCCGGTATCGAGGCCCGTCCCCGCTTCAGCGTGACGCTCCCTTTCGCATCGGCCGCCAAGCCGTCGTCGGCCAGTTCGTAATCGACCCGCAGCCCATCCAGCGGCATGCCGTAGCGGTAGAGCTGCAGCTCGATGGTGGCCTGCTCGCCCGTGCGGTAGAGCCAGTCGGCGTGGTCGGGTACGGTGACCCACAGCAGGTCGCTGCGATAGGGGTAGTTTTCCGCTGCTGCGGTCAGCGTCAGCAGCCACAGCGCCGCAACGGCGCAGATCGATTTCCAGTTCATGTTCGGAGTTTCTGTTTGATAGCGCAAAGATGGAAAAATTTTCTGTCATTTCGGGGATAATGCCAAAGGGACGGACATAAAAAAAGAGGAGACCGGTGAGGCCTCCTCTTTTTTCGAACGTATCGACTACTATTTGTTGTTGTAGGCGTACATCTTCTGGATCAGCATGAGGACCTTGTTCGAGTAGCCCCACTCGTTGTCGTACCACGATACGACCTTCACGAACGTGTCGGTCAGTGCGATACCGGCAGCCTTGTCGAAGATCGAGGTGCGGGGGTCGCCCAGGAAGTCCGACGAAACGACAGCCTCCTCGGTGTAACCCAGAATACCCTTCAGCTCACCCTCCGAAGCCTCCTTCATGGCGGCGCAGATCTCGTCGTACTTGGCGGGCTTGGCGAGGTTGACGGTCAGGTCGACAACCGAAACGTCGAGGGTGGGAACGCGCATCGACATACCGGTCAGCTTGCCGTTCAGCTCGGGAATCACCTTGCCTACGGCCTTGGCAGCGCCGGTCGACGAGGGGATGATGTTGCCCGAAGCGGCACGGCCGCCGCGCCAGTCCTTCATCGAGGGACCGTCTACGGTCTTCTGCGTAGCGGTGGTCGAGTGAACGGTGGTCATCAGACCGTCGGTGATGCCGAACTTGTCGTGCAGCACCTTGGCGATGGGAGCCAGGCAGTTGGTGGTGCAGGAGGCGTTCGAAACGATCGTCTGGCCGGCATAGGTGTCGGTGTTGACGCCGCAAACGAACATCGGGGTGTCGTCCTTCGAGGGAGCCGACATCACGACGTACTTGGCACCGGCTGCGATGTGAGCCTGAGCCTTCTCCTTGGTCAGGAACAGACCGGTCGACTCGACTACGTACTCGGCGCCCACCTCGTTCCACTTCAGGTTGGCGGGATCCTTCTCGGCGGTTACGCGGATAGCCTTGCCGTTTACGATCAGCAGGCTCTTCTCGGCGTCGAAATCAACCGTGCCGTTGAAACGGCCGTGCATCGTGTCGTACTTGAGCATGTAGGCCATGTAGTCTACGGGTACGAGGTCGTTGATACCTACTACCTCGATGTCCTCGTGGGTGCAGGCAGCGCGGAATACCAGACGGCCGATACGACCGAAACCGTTGATACCAATTTTGATAGTTGCCATAATTTTTTGATGTTATGTTAGTAAAACCTTGATTTTTCAAACTTGTTCCGCACCTGCCCCGTCGGCTGTTCCGCCCTCCGGATGGCCCGCTGCGGGATGCGTTATTTTTTTCACAATGCAAAAGTATATACTTTCCGTCTATTACGCAAATAAATAAGTAAAAAATTTTAGTATTTCTTCTCTTTTCGGGTTCCGCAGGGCGCCGACGGCATGTCGATACCGCTTCGAGGGGACAACATTCGTACCGATCCGGCGGTTTCGTTCCGTAAGCACAGCTATCGGTTTCCGCGGGCGCGCTTGGCCATCGCCGAGGCGAAGACGAAATCGTTCAGTTCGCGGTTGTCGGCCGAGAGGATATCCTCCTTCGTGCCTTCCCACCACTTGCGGCCCTCGTAGATGAAGACGATCTTCTCGCCGATCTCCATCACCGAGTTCATGTCGTGGGTGTTGATGATGGTCGTGATGCCGTACTCCTGGGTGATCTCGTGGATCAGGTTGTCGATCACGATGGAGGTCTGGGGGTCGAGGCCCGAGTTGGGCTCGTCGCAGAACAGATAGCGGGGGTTAAGCACGATGGCCCGGGCAATCGCCACCCGCTTGATCATGCCGCCGGAGAGCTCCGACGGGTAGAGTCGGTTGGCCGAGTCGAGGTTCACGCGGCGCAGGCAGAAATTCACCCGCTCCAGTTTCTCGGCCTCGCTCCGGTCGGTGAAGAGGTCGAGCGGCAGCTTGACGTTCTCCTCCACGGTGGAGGAGTCGAGCAGGGCGCCCCCTTGGAAGATCATGCCGACATCCTTGCGAATCGCCTTGCGCTCGCGGAATCCCAGAGCCGAGAATTCAGTATCGTCGTACCATACGCTCCCCGAATCGACTTCGTGCAGGCCGACCAGACTCTTCAGCAGCACGGTCTTGCCCGAACCGCTTTTGCCGATGATCAGGTTGGTCTTGCCGGTCAGGAACTCCACGGAGATATCCTTCAGAACGGTCCGTCCGTCGAACGACTTGACGAGGTGGTCGGCTTTTATCATATCAGCAGAATTTGGGTCAGAATCAGGTTGAAGATCATGATGACGATCGACGAGGCCACCACGGCGCGGGTCGAGGCCTTGCCCACCTCGAGCGAGTTGCCGGCGGCGTAGTAGCCGCAGTAGGCCGATACGGAGGTGATGATGAAGGCGAAGACGGCGGTCTTGATGAGCGAGTAGACGATGGAGTAGACCCTGAAGTCGTAGAGCAGACCCTCCACGTAGTCGTCCGGGATCATGATGCCGGTCAGCACGGCGATCAGCCAGCCGCCCGCAATGCCGATCAGGATGCTCAGGATCGTCAGGAACGGAAAGAAGAGCACCGCGGCGACGATCTTCGGCAGGATGAGGTACGAGGCGGAGTTGATGCCCATGATCTCCAGCGCGTCGATCTGCTCGGTGATGCGCATGGTGCCGATCTCGGAGGCGATGGTCGATCCCACCTTGCCGGCCAGAATGAGCGCCACGACCGTCGAGGAGAACTCCAGGATCATGGTTTCGCGCGTGGCGTAGCCGATCAGGTACTTCGGAATGAAGGGCGACTCCAGGTTGATGGACATCTGCAGGGTGATGACCGCGCCGATGAAGACCGAGATGATGGCTGTGAGGCCGATGGAGTTCATGCCGAGGGCATCGGCCTCGTAGACGATGCGGCGGCGGTAGATGGCCAGCTTCTCCGGACGGGAGAAGACCTTGCCCATCAGCAGGAAATAACGACCGGTCTGTTCGAACAGTTTCAACATGGTTCTATTTTTTCTCCTCTTTGGTCTCCTCGAAATCCACATAGTCGCCCACGTCCCGGCTCACCCGCTTTTCGGGGGTGTCGGAGGTGCGGCGGATCTTCACCTCCCCCTCGCGGTCCGGCGTCTGACGGCTGCCGAAGCCCCTAAAGCCGCCCGTGCGCTGCCGCGCCTCGAACTCCTCTCCCATCCGCTTCTGTGCCTGGCCGATGCGCCAGCGCAGCCAGAGGAAGATGCCCGCCCAGAAGCAGACGATGCCCAGGATGACGTAGAGGACCACCAGTGCGATGCCCTGCATCAGTGAGGGGGCGAAAACCGCCAGCAGCAGGACCGCCAGGCAGAAAATGGGGTTGCGCCGGATGAACGATCCGACGGCATCGATCAGCAACAGCAGAAAATTCATCATTCAGTTAGGATCGGTTCTTTGAAAACTCTATTTCGGAACTAACGTCGCAAAGTTAGAAAAAATTGCCGATTCCTTGAAATTATTATGGAATCTCCGTCAAAAAGTCGTATTTTTACAGCGCGAAAAAATCTAAAAACAATCGTCCCATGTCTCTGAACGATCTTACCGCAATCTCACCCGTCGACGGCCGCTATCGCGGCAAAACCGAAAAACTGGCTGACTATTTCTCCGAGGCGGCGCTCATCCGCTACCGCATCCGCGTGGAGGTGGAGTATTTCATCGCTCTGTGCGAACTGCCGCTGCCCCAGCTGGCGGAGGTCGATCCTTCGTCGTTCGAAAAGCTGCGCGCGCTCTACCGCGACTTCTCGACGGACGACGCCCGCCGCGTGAAGGAGATCGAAGCGGTCACCAACCACGACGTGAAGGCCATCGAGTACCTGCTCAAGGAGAAGATGGACGAAATCGGCCTGAGCGCCTGCAAGGAGTTCGTCCATTTCGGGCTCACCTCGCAGGATATCAACAACACCTCGATCCCCCTCTCGCTGAAGGAGGGTTTGCGCGAGGTGCTCTATCCGGCTCTGGAGGAGGTGCAGGCTCGCCTGCGCGACTTCGCAGCCGAGTGGCACGACGTGCCCATGCTGGCCCGCACCCACGGACAGCCCGCCTCGCCGACCCGGCTGGGCAAGGAGCTGATGGTCTACGTGGAGCGGCTGGAGAAGCAGATCGCCCAGCTGCACGCGCTGGCCGTGCCGGCCAAGTTCGGCGGTGCTACGGGCAACTTCAACGCCCACCGCGCGGCCTATCCCCGTATCGACTGGGTGGCCTTCGCCAACCGTTTCGTCAACGGTACGCTCGGACTGAACCGTTCGCAATACACGACCCAGATCGAGCACTACGACAATCTGGCGGCCATATTCGATGCCCTG
Source organism: uncultured Alistipes sp. (assembly GCA_910577475.1). Taxonomy (GTDB): domain Bacteria; phylum Bacteroidota; class Bacteroidia; order Bacteroidales; family Rikenellaceae; genus Alistipes. The sequence continues at coordinate 173,011 of CAJTLJ010000001.1, read as the reverse complement.
AAGCGGATCGACACCATTCTGATCGACCTCTGCCGGGACATGTGGACCTATATTTCGATGGAGTATTTCAAACAGCGGATCAAGGCGGGCGAGGTAGGCTCCAGCGCTATGCCCCACAAGGTCAACCCCATCGATTTCGAAAATGCCGAGGGCAATTTCGGCGTAGCCAATGCGATCTACACCCATCTGTCGGCCAAGCTCCCCCTTTCGCGTCTGCAGCGCGACCTGACCGACTCGACCGTGCTGCGCAACGTCGGTGTGCCGGTGGCCCATTCGCTCATCGGCCTCCAGTCGCTGCTGAAGGGGCTGGGCAAGGTGATCCTGAATGAGGAGGCGCTCGCCCGCGACCTGGAGAACAACTGGGCCGTGGTGGCCGAGGGCATTCAGACCATCCTCCGCCGCGAGGGTTATCCGAAACCCTACGAGGCGCTGAAGGCTCTGACCCGCACGAACACCCATATCACGGCCGAGTCGATCGCCGACTTCATCGAGACCCTGCAGGTCTCCGAGGCGGTGAAGTGCGAGCTGCGCGCCCTGACCCCGGCCACCTACACGGGAATCTTCTGACGAACGGACCGAAACCGTTCGGATGGGGTCCGGCGATTATCGCCGGACCTTCTTTATTTAATAGGTAAGAACTCTTTCTGACCGATGAAAGGTTATTGCATGCGTCCGACGAAAGGGGCTTGAAGGGGGCAAAAAAAACAGCAGGGCGTCGTCTCGACGGCCTGCTGCCCCGAAGGGTTTCCCCTTCAAACTACTAACCCAAACTTAAATAAATGAAGAAACCTCACTGCGGTACTGCCGCAGCTGTTACGAATAGGGACAAATCCCGTGCCGAAAAAGGCGGTGTCGCTGAATTTTGTCCGATTGTGCGAATTCCGGGACCGTTCCGACGAACGGCGGCCGCAGACGGACCGTTTTGTCAGTTTGCTGACAAGCGCTACTCCCACTCGAAGAACCCCGCGTAGCCGCCCCAGGGGTTGACGTCGATCGTCCTCTCGAGATGCGGTTTGCCGTCGCAGAAGAGTCTCAGCCGGGCCAGGAACGGGGGCGTGTGTTCGGTCTCGACCGCAGCCGGCAGGCAGTGGGGGAGGATGTAGAGGTAGAGCTGCAACCGTTCGCAGGGGCCGCACTCCAGCCGGGTGATCCGGTCGGCGGGGTAGTCGGCCGGGCGCTCTGCAGGTCGCTCTCCCGTCTCGGCGATGCGGTCCTCTACGGCGTGGTAGCCGCAGCGGTTTCCGGCACTGTCGAGCCCTTCGGCCGTCATCACCACGTTGTATCTCCACCAGTTTTCGTCGGAGCAGGAGAGTTCGATTCGGTAGCTTTTCATCGTTTTCTACGGTTGTAGGTTGGAACGGTAAAGATACGCAAAAAGATATTAAAGCGGAAAAAACTTTGCTGATATTCGAAAATTTCGTACCTTTGCGAACTAACTGCGTGAAAATGGACGTGGATAACAGCTGCAAAATTCCCTTCCGGGGGCTGAAACCGGGTGTGTACACCTACGATTTCCAGGTGGGCGACGCGCTTTTCGAAATGTTCGAAAACGCTGAGATCCAGCATGGAAACTGCCATGTACGCGTCGAACTGCGCCGGCTGGAGTCGATGCTCGACATGGAGGTGCAGATTCTGGGCAGCGTGACCGCGCCCTGCGACCGCTGTCTGGAGGATTGCGAGATTCCGGTGGCTTTCGAGGGCAACCTGGTCGTCAAGTTCTCCGACGAGGTGCGCGAGTACGACGGCGAGGTGATGTGGCTGTCGCCGGCGGACGACGAGGTGGACCTGACGCAGTACGTCTACGAGAGCATCATCCTCTCGCTGCCCTACCAGCGGGTCCATCCCGAAGGGGGCTGCGACGCCGAGATGATGCGGCGCTTCCGGATCGTCTCGAGCGAGGAGCTCGACGCACTGGAGGCCAAGGCCGAGGAGCCCTCGACCCTCTCGTCCGAGTCGCGCGACCGGCTGGCGGAGCTCCGACGGAAGATGGAGGGCGGTGACGACAAGAACAATTAAGACGACGATTATACGTTAAACTTAAAAAATAGAGAAAACAATGGCACATCCTAAACACAAAGTCTCGTCGACCCGACGCGATAAGAGAAGAACCCACTACAAGGCTGCGATTCCTACGGTTGTCGTATGCTCGAACTGCGGCGCATCGGTGCTCTACCATCGCGTATGCCCCGAGTGCGGTTTCTACCGTGGCAAGCTGGCTATCGAGAAGAAGGCCGCTGAATAGGCTTTTCAAGGGTTGCACGGACGGTTATGCCTCCGTGCAACGCATTTCAGTGTAACTAACAACCCGCGAAGAAATGTTAAAGATTGGTGTTGATGCCATGGGCGGCGATTACGCTCCCGAGGCAGCCGTCAAAGGGGCCGTCATGGCCCTCGAAGAGCTCGGTGCGGAGAGCCGTATCGTCCTGTTCGGCGACGAAGAGAAGATCCGGGCCATTCTGGCTGCGGAGAGTTGTCCGGCCGACCGTTTCGACATCGTGGCGACGACCGAGGTGATCGAGATGGGCGACCATCCCGCCAAGGCGTTCCAGCAGAAGTCGGATTCGAGCATTGCGGTCGGATTCGGTTACCTGGCTAAAGGGCTGATCCACGGTTTCGCCAGCGCCGGCAGCACGGGCGCCATGATGGTCGGTTCGATGTATGCCGTCAAGCCGATCGAAGGGGTGATCCGTCCCACCATTTCGTCGCTGGTCCCCACGGCTTCCGGCCGCCCCGCCCTGATTCTGGACGTGGGGCTGAACGTGGACTGCAAGCCCGAGGTGCTCGTGCAGTACGGTCTGATCGGTTCGATCTATGCCGAAGCGGTGCTGGGCATCGAACGGCCCCGCGTCGCCGTGCTCAATATCGGCGAGGAGGAGGCCAAGGGAAATGCGCAGGCCAAGGCGACGCACGAACTGATGAAGGCCGACGGCCGTTTCAATTTCGTGGGCAATGTCGAGGGCTCGCACATCTTCTCGGGCAAGGTGGCGGACGTGATCGTCTGCGACGGTTTCGTGGGTAATACGGTGCTCAAGATGGCCGAAGGTCTCTACCGGATCAACAAGGCTCTGGGCGGAAACAACAAGTTCTGGGAGGCGATGAACTACGAAAACGTGGGCGGAACGCCCGTGTTGGGTGTCAACGCCCCTGTGGTTATCGGTCACGGCGGATCCTCGCCGCTGGCCATCAAGAGTATGATCCTCTCCACCGAAAGGGTCGCTCAGGCGGATCTGGCCGAGCGGTTGAGGAGCGTATTCCAACATTAAAAACAAGAGTTGATGAAGAAGATTACAGCTGCAATTACGGGCGTCGGTGCGTATCTGCCCGATTATCTGCTCACTAACGAGGAGCTGAGCCGGATGGTGGACACCTCGGACGAGTGGATCATGTCTCGCATCGGCATCAAGACCCGTCATATCCTCAAGGGCGAGGGGCTCGGAACCTCCTATATGGGTGCACGCGCTATCAAGAACCTGCTGGAGAAGACCCATGTCAATCCGATGGATATCGACCTGGTGATCTGTGCCACGGTGACGCCCGACATGTTTTTCCCCTCTACGGGTAATCTGATCGCCGATCAGGCGGGTTGCAAGAACGCCTTCGCTTACGATGTGTCGGCGGCTTGCAGCGGCTTCCTGTTCGCTATCACGACCGGTGCCCAGTTCATCGAGACCGGCTTCTGCAAGAAGGTGATCGTCGTGGGGGCCGACAAGATGTCGTCCATTATCGACTACAAGGATCGCAATACCTGCTGTATCTTCGGCGACGGTGCCGCCGCCGTGCTGCTGGAGCCCAACAAGGAGGGGCTCGGCGTGGTGGATTCGATTCTCCACTCCGACGGCTCGGGCGAGTTGCACCTCTACATGAAGGCGGGCGGTTCGCGCTATCCGGCTTCGCAGGAGACGCTGGCTAACAACTGGCACACCGTGACGCAGGACGGACAGGCCGTATTCAAGGCTGCCGTATCGAACATGGCCGACGTTTCGGTCGAGATGATGGAGCGCCACCGGCTTAAGTCCGAAGATATCCGCTATCTGGTGCCTCACCAGGCGAACCTGCGCATTATCGACGCTACGGCCCGCCGTATGGGTATCGGCCGCGAGAAGTGTATGATAAACATCGACCGCAACGGCAATACGACCGCCGCGACGATTCCCTTATGCCTCTACGACTACGAGAACGCGCTCCGCAAGGGCGACAATCTCATTCTGGCTTCGTTTGGCGGAGGCTATACGTGGGGCTCGGTCTACGTGAAGTGGGCCTACGACGGCGACAAGGTCGAGGAGTAGTTTCCCGAATATGTCACACGGAAGGACCCCGCAGTCGATGCCGGGGTCCTCTTTTTTTTGATTAGGACTATGATGTTGGAATCCGAACGTCTGATCCTGCGGCCGTGGCGGCCGTCGGATGCGGAAGCGCTCTACCGGTGCGCCCGAAGCGAACGGGTCGGGCCGAGGGCCGGCTGGCCGGTCCATACCTCCGTCGAGATGAGTGCGGAGGTGATCCGCACCGTCTTTAGCGAGCCCGAAACTTGGGCCGTCGTCCGGAAAGGGTCGGCGGAGCCGATCGGGTGCGTCGGTCTGGTGCCGGCCGCCGCGCACCACTACACGGGCATCGCTCCCGGCGAGCGCGAGATCGGGTATTGGATGGGCGAGGAGCATTGGGGACGAGGCTATGCCCCCGAGGCTGTCGGACGGCTCGTCGTCCGGTGCCGGGAGGAGCTCTCCGTCGGGCGGCTCTGGATCACGCTCCGCGAAGAGAACCGGAACTCCCGCCGGGTGGCGGAGAAGTGCGGCTTTTCCCTTTTCGATACGGTTCCGAATTCGGACGGCGGCCGCATGTCCGTATTCTGTCGCGACCTCCGGTAAGCCGGCACCCCGGGCCGGGTGTCGTCTGAATTCCCGAAGCCGAATGATCCCGCCCAGGCGAACCGCACGGTTGGTCCCGTCCTTATCGGAATGTGGGGCCGACGACTGCCGTGACGAGCCGTTCCGGATCGAGGTATTGCCGGGCCAGGGACTGGATGCGTTCGGGGGTGATGGTGCGGATCTCCTGCAGCTGCCGGTTCACAGCCCCTTCTCCCTCGTGCGAGAGTATGTTTTCGATGGCGACGTCGGCGATACCGAACGGTCCGTCGAGGATGCGCATCATTTCGCCCGTCAGAATCCGTTTCGTCAGAGTCAGCTCCTCCTCGCCCACGGGCTCGCGGCGCAGCCGGTCGATTTCGCGGAAGATTTCGTCGAGGGCGGGTCGGGTTACCTCGGCGCCGACCTGCGTGGCGATGGCGAGATAGCCCGCCCGGTCGAAGTTGACGGCCGAGGCCATCACCCCGTAGGTGTAGCCGTGCTGCTCGCGCAGGTTGCGCATCAGCCGTGAGCCGAAGTAGCCGCCCAGCACGGTGGCGACGACCTGCATCCCCGTGAAATCGGGGTGGTTGCGGGGGAAGAGCAGCCGTCCGATGCGCAGCGAGGATTGCAGGGCTTCGGGGCGTTCGATGTGGACGAACGGACGGCTCTCGGGCTCGGGAAAGCGAAACTCGGGAGCGCTCCCCTCGGGGAGCTGTTCGGCCAGTTCGACGATGGCTTTCAGCTCCTCCTCGCCGACGTGGCCGCTGCATACGGCGATGGCGTTGCCGCCCGTGTAGAGACGGCGGTAGTGGTCGGTCAGGCTCCGGCGTTCGAGCGTGTCGTAGGCGCTCTCCGGGTAGGCTATGCCGTAGGGATGTTCCGGACCGAAGAGGGCCCCGGCGAAGGCCTCGCGGGCCAGCGTGTCGACCTTCGTGCGCTCCACGGCCAGCTGCTGCCGACGCTTGCGGCAGTAGGTCTCCACCTCGTGCTCGGGGAAAACGGGCCGCAGGAGAATCTCCTCGGCGGCTTTCAGCGTCTCGCGGAAATAGCGGCGCAGGGAGCAGAAGCTGATGTATACGTAGTCGCGGTCGAGGCTCGCCTCGAAATAGGAGCCGTAGAAATCGAGCTGTTCGGCGATCTGCCGGCCGGTCAGGCGCGAACTCCCTTCGGCGAGCAGGTTGGCCGTCGTGCCGGCGACGAAAGGGGCGTTCTGGGTGACCGATCCGGCGTGGAATACGAAGCTGATGCGGACCACTTCGAAGTTGTCGACCCGCAGGGTGTAGAGTTTCAGTCCGTTCCGGAGCGTAAGGCTTTCGGTGCGGGGCATCTCCAGCGATGAGGGGATGCGGATGGCGGGTTGTTTCATCGGGCGGCGCGGTATGTCAGGGTGGAACTTTTTTCGGGGCGGAAGGTGCGGCGGCAGAAGTCGGCGGCCGTCTCGGCCGTGACCGACCGGTAGATCTCCACCTCGCGGTTGATGAGGGGCAGGTCACCCAGCATTTCGTAGAATCCCAGGTTCATCGCCTTGTTCATCACGTTCAGCTCGCCGAACAGGGTGTTGGCTTCGAACTTGTTCTTTACCTTCTCCAGTTCGTAGGGGGTGATTCGGGCCGGGTCGCAGAGCCGTGCGGTTGCCTCCAGCAGCGCTTCCTCGGCCGTCTCTTCGGCCGTCCTCTCCAGCAACTGGCCCGTGAGGATGAAGAGGCCGGCGTCGACGCTCCCGGTGATGTAGGCATTGACCGACGAGAAGAGCTGACGGCGGCGGACCAGTTCGTCGTAGAGCCGGGCCGATTCGCCCCCGGCCAGCAGGTCGGAGACCAGATCGCCTGCGAAGAAGTCGGGCGAGAGCCGCGGCCCCATCGGATAGGCGACCGTGAGCGACGTGGCCGGAACCGGTCGCTCTACGGTCAACCGCCGCGCGGCGGTCTGTTCGGGCTCGGCCGGCAGCGGGTCGCGGCGGAACGTGCCGTCGTCGGGCAGGTCGCCGAACCACTTCTCGCACAGCTCGATCATGCGCTCCTCCTCCAGATCGGCCGAGAGAGTCAGAATGGCGTTCGAAGGGCGGTAGTAGCGGCGGTAGAAGTCCGTGACCTCCTCTTCGGTGGCCCGCTCGACATGCTCGGGGGTGCGGCCGATGGTCGCCCAGCGATAGGGGTGGCGCGTGTAGGCCAGCTCGCGGAGCAGCAGCAGCTGGTCGCCGTAGGGCTGGTTGAGGTAGCGCTGGCGGAACTCCTCGATCACCACCCGCTTCTCGGTCTCCATCGTCTCGCGCGTAAGGGTCAGTCCCGTCATGCGGTCGCTCTCGAGCCAGAGCGCCGTTTCGATGTTGTCCTTCGGCAGGGTGATATAGAAATCGGTGTAGTCGTTGTTCGTGAAGGCGTTGTTCTCGCCGCAGGCCAGCTGCACGGGGCCGTCGAAGTCGGGCACCTGCCGGGTGCCGCGGAACATGAGGTGCTCGAACAGATGGGCGAAGCCCGTCCGCTCGGGATTCTCGTCGCGGGCCCCCACGCAGTAGAGCAGGTTTACGGCCGCGAGCTTCGACAGCGGGTCGCGGTTGACCGCCACCCGCAGGCCGTTTCGGAGCGTATGTCGTCTGTATGGAATCATCGGTCGTATCGTTTTGGCTGCAAAGTTACGATTTTCATCTCCAAAATCCGAACCGCCGTCACCCCTCTTTTTCGGCCGCTGCCGATTTAGTCTTTCGGACATGCGATGTTTTCATGGAAATGTTTTTCGTAATCGGATGATAATTCTTATATTTGTGAAGAGTAACTATTGATTTCTACCACTATGAAACGACTTTTCCTTCTTTTCAGTGCGTGGATGTTTTTTCTTTCATGCACGCGGGATGCGGATGAAAATTTCGTATTGTCATCTCAAGTTCCCGAGCCGGTATCGCCGTATGCGGTTCCCGAATCCGAGGCTCTGCAGTCGCTTGCCGTAGCTTTGCAGCAGATCGACGGTTCGGATGAAACCCGTGCGGGCGGTGTCCGGAAGCCGCTTTCGATCCGGACGGTAAAGGCTTCGGATGTTTTCGAAACGACCCGCTCCGCCGATATTCCCGACTTGGAGAATCTCTTCTACGTGGTTTCTTTCGGTGAGGGCAATGGTTCGGCTGTTTTAGGAGCCGATCGTCGGATTTCATCTGTTTTCGCGATTTTGGATGAAACGGTATTGACGTCCGAAGACCTTTTCCGAACAGATGCTACTCGCGCAGCCGGCCTCGAAGAGGATGATCCGGAGAGGGATATTCGGATATATTTGACGAATCTGATCAAAGAGGCGGGAGTTCGGAATCTTTTAGCCAACAGGTCCCAGCCTCCTGCTCTTCTTGTCTCTACGACTTATCGGGATTCGATTCTTAATCGCACCTTTTGCAAACCGATGGTGAAAACGAAATGGAAACAAGTTGATCCGTATAATAAATTTTGTCCTCCGAAATATTGGAGTGACGGTAACTGTCCGGCGGGTTGTGGCCCTATTGCATTCGCTCAACTGATGGTTGCATTACCCTATCCTGATCCGCTGATCGTAGAGGGTATTGGGTTCGATCGGAATGTATTGATGCAGAATGTGGATGAAGCCGCTTGGTTTTGCCGTGTGGTCGGAATACCATTGCGTACAACATATACCGATGAAGAAAGTCCTACATTTGCAGAAGATATTGCTGAGACAATGCGCAATTTGGGATGGTCGGAAGCCGGCCTTGTCGAATATAATTATTACAATGCTTACATAACAGTCTATTTGCAGAGGAAACCGTTTTATCTACGTGGAGAGACTGCTACCAAGAAGACTCATGGCTGGCTGGTAGATGGTTGGGATAGTTATATTAGACAACGCTGGGAAACAAAACATTATTCGCAGATTATGCCGGGAGCTAAAGATATAGAGACCATGCTGTCGGAAGAATCGGTCAATTTGGTCCACTGTAATTTCGGTTGGGGAGGTAAGTGCGATGGCTATTATGCGCATCACGTATTCGATACGACCCGACCGTTGGATTTCGATTTTGTCGATAAAGAAGCTGGTGATATCGTGTGGGTTGAGGATTGTTTGTTGGATAGACAATTTTTCATGATAGGGTACTAAAACTTAAAAATGAAACATGATGAAAACATTATTGAAATATCTTTTGGCAGTCACCTGTATGTGCAGTGCATTGTCATGCGAGAAAAAGAAAGAAGAGTGTCTGCACGAAGCTCTGTCACCTCGTACGGCTACGATATTCTTTGTAGTAACCGATGCAGATACCGGCGAGGATTTACTGGACCCCGAGGTCGAAAATTGTTTGTTGGAGGATGTCCGGATAACCTATGACGGGAATGTGTATCGATATGACATAGAGAGCGGCATCGGCATTTATACCGCAACCCGCGAGCGCTTTCTGATGCGATGGGGACATTATACGAAAATGCGTCCCGATGATCCGTATTGTCTTTCGATCGGCCAGTTTGATTGCCCTTTGGAAGGACTTGAGGCAAGTCTCTCTGTGGATTGGGGCGACGGAGGAGAGACGACGGAGGTGCAGTTCCGATTTACCGAGAATTACTACGAAACCCCTTATCTGGAGGCTAATGGGATACCGGCGGTCAGAGCGGCTCTCGATGGAAATTATAATCCCATATTGAGCGGAAACGTTCCGCCCGTCGGATTCTATAACAACTGTTGGTACATCGTGCTGAAGCGATAGGGTTCGGTGGCGGCCTCGCAGGCTGTTTCGGAGCGTATGTCGTCTGTACGGAATGATCGGTCGAATCGTTTTCGGTGTAAAGTTCGGCCGTTGCCGATTTCGCCTTTCGGACATGCGATGTTTTCATGAAAATATTTTTCGTAATCGGATAATAATTCGTATATTTATAGACATTATTGATTAAATAAATAGTTTTGGAATTTATGAAAACGTTTTTCAAGTATCTTTTGGCTGCCGCCTGCTTGTGCAGCTTCGCAGCATGCGATAAGGATGACAAGGGGCATGTTGTTTGGGATTTCTGGAACTACTCGGTCTATTTTGCCGTGGAGGATGCCGAGACAGGTGCAAATCTGCTCGATCCGTCGGTCGAGGGTAATCTGCTCGATCAGGTGAAGGTGATTTACAAGGGAAAGGAGTATGTCCGGTTCGAAAACGAGGGGCTGGATCTTTTCGAGGATGAGGTTCGTGCTCTTTTGCCCAATCCGTTCGGTCTGCGATGGGGCCAATATAACGGCTACTGCATCTCTTTCGGTGAGTTCGCACCTGCGGAGAATTATCAGGGCGAGCCGTTCACGGTCGACTGGGGCGACGGCAGCAAGACGGAGGTCGTGCTCAACTGTTATATCACTTGGGACGATGATGACCCGACGGTGCACCGTTATCTGGTGGTCGACGGAGCGCCGGCCGAGGATCAGCTCGGCTGGTACGTGCGGCTGAAGCGATAGGGTTTCGGTGGCGGAATCGCAGGCCGGCCCTCCTTGAATGGAGGGCCGGCCTTTCCGTTCCCGTTTGGCGGATTGATAAAAAATCCCGGTTTGTCGATAAATTTTCCGAGAATATTTCGCGGATCGGTATCGTAGTTTCATGGGAAAGTGCTACCTTTGCAAAGCGATTATGCAGATTTGAAAAAACGATACGGATAAATACAAACTAATCTAAAATTTTTCAAGAAAAATGGCAGAAAAGAAATTCATTACCTGTGATGGTAACTATGCTGCGGCTCATGTGGCTTACATGTTCTCGGAGGTTGCGGCTATCTATCCCATCACGCCGTCGTCCACCATGGCCGAACTCGTCGACGAGTGGGCCGCGCAGGGACGCAAGAACATCTTCGGCGAGACCGTCAAGGTGGTCGAGATGCAGTCGGAGGCCGGTGCCGCCGGTGCCGTGCACGGCTCGCTGCAGAGCGGTGCCCTGACCTCGACTTTCACCGCTTCGCAGGGTCTGCTGCTGATGATCCCCAACATGTACAAGATCTCGGGCGAGCTGCTCCCCGGCGTATTCCATGTATCGGCCCGTGCACTGGCCGCCCAGTCGCTTTCGATTTTCGGTGACCACCAGGATGTCATGGCTACCCGCCAGACCGGTTTCGCCATGCTGGCCACCTCGTCCGTACAGGAGGTGATGGACCTGGCCGGTATCGCTCATATCGTGTCGCTGAAGGCCCGCGTGCCCTTCCTGCACTTCTTCGACGGTTTCCGCACCTCGCACGAGATTCAGAAGATCGAACTCATCGACGAGGCCGCTCTGACCTCGATGCTCGACCGCGACGCCCTGAAAGCTTTCCGCGCCGCCGCACTCAATCCCGAGCACCCCGTTACCCGCGGTACCGCCCAGAACCCCGACATCTACTTCCAGACGCGTGAGGCTTCGAACAAGTTCTACAACGCCGTGCCCGACATGGTGGCCGACGCCATGAAGCGGATCTCGGAGATCACCGGCCGCGAGTACAAGCCCTTCACCTACTACGGTGCCGCCGATGCCGAGAACATCGTGGTTGCGATGGGTTCGGTTTGCGAGACCCTGAAGGAGACCATCGACTACCTGACCGCCCGCGGCGAGAAGGTGGGTATGATCAACGTACACCTCTACCGTCCGTTCTCGTCGAAGTACTTCTTCGACGTCGTGCCCGCTTCGGTGAAGCGCGTATGCGTTCTCGACCGCACGAAGGAGCCCGGCGCAAACGGCGAGCCCCTCTATCTGGACGTGAAGGACATGTTCTACGACAAGGAGAACCGTCCGATGATCATCGGCGGCCGCTACGGTCTGTCGTCGAAGGACACCACCCCGGCACAGATGCTGGCCGTGTTCGAGAATCTGGCCGCAGCCGAGCCCAAGGATCACTTCACCGTGGGTATCAACGACGACGTTACCTTCCTGTCGCTGCCCGTAGGCGAGGAGATCTCGCTGGCGAAGCCCGGTACGTTCGAGGCCCTCTTCTTCGGTCTGGGCGCCGACGGTACGGTGGGTGCCAACAAGAACTCGATCAAGATCATCGGCGGCTCGACCGACAAGTATTGCCAGGCTTACTTCTCCTACGACTCGAAGAAGTCCGGCGGTTACACCTCGTCGCACCTTCGTTTCGGCGATAACCCGATCACCTCGCCCTACCTGGTGACCACGCCCGACTTCGTGGCCTGCCACGTGCCTTCGTATGTCGACAAGTACGACGTGCTGAAGGGTCTGAAGCGGGGCGGTTCGTTCCTGCTGAACTCGGTGCACGACGCCAAGACCACCTGCGAGACGCTGCCCGACCACATGAAGGCATACCTCGCCAAGAACGAGATCAACTTCTACATCATCAACGCCACGAAGATCGCCGCCGAGCTGGGTCTGGGTTCGCGCACGAACACCATCATGCAGTCGGCCTTCTTCAAGATCGCCAACGTCATTCCGTTCGAGAAGGCTGTCGAGGAGATGAAGCACGCCATCCTGAAGTCCTACGGCAAGAAGGGCGAGGATATCGTGAACATGAACTATGCGGCCGTAGACGCCGGCGGCAACGCCGTCGAGAAGATCGAGGTGCCCGCCGAGTGGGCTTCGATCGAGGTCCGCGAGGCTGCCCACACCGTGGATGCCGCCCGTCCCGAGTTCGTCCGGAACATCGTCGATCCGATCAATGCCCTGAAGGGCGACCTGCTGCCCGTATCGGCCTTCAACGGCCGTGAGGACGGTACCTGGGACAACGGTACGGCTGCCTGGGAGAAGCGCGGCATTGCCGTGAACGTTCCCGAGTGGAAGATCGAGAACTGTATCCAGTGCAACCAGTGCGCATACGTCTGCCCCCACGCCGCCATTCGTCCGTTCCTGGCTACCGAAGAAGAGGCCGCCGCATCGGGTCTGGAGTGGAAGCAGGGTCTGGGCGAGACCAAGGCCTACAAGTTCCGCATTCAGGTGTCGCCGCTCGACTGTACGGGTTGCAACAACTGCGTGGACGTCTGCCCCGCCAAGGAGAAGGCTCTCGTCATGAAACCCCTGGACAGCCAGCTCGCACAGTCCGCAAACTGGGAGTACTGCAACGCGAAGGTGGGCTACAAGGAGGTTGTCGACAAGACCAAGTCGGTCAAGAACCTGCAGTTCGCTCAGCCGCTCTTCGAGTTCTCGGGTGCCTGCGCCGGTTGCGGCGAGACCCCCTATATCAAGGCTATCTCGCAGCTCTTCGGCGACAAGATGATGGTTGCCAACGCTACCGGCTGTACCTCCATCTACTCGGGTTCGGCTCCGTCCACCCCCTACTGCACCAACGCCAAGGGTCAGGGTCCCGCATGGGCCAACTCCCTGTTCGAGGATAACGCCGAGTTCGGTCTGGGTATGCATGTGGGTGTCGAGAAGCTCCGCGACCGCATCCAGAAGATCATGGAGGGCGCTATCGCCGAGTGCGAGTGCTGCTCCGAGGAGCTGAAGGGCGTCATGAAGGAGTGGATCGAGAACCGCGGTTCGTCGTCGAAGTCGGCCGAGGTGACGGCTCGCCTGCTGCCCCTGATGGAGGCTTGCGGCTGCGACGCCTGCAAGAAGATCCTTGAAATGAAGGATTGGCTCGTGAAGAAGTCGCAGTGGATCATCGGCGGCGACGGCTGGGGCTACGACATCGGCTTCGGCGGTGTGGACCACGTGCTGGCTTCGGGCATGGACGTGAACATCCTGATCGTCGATACCGAGGTTTACTCTAACACCGGCGGCCAGTCGTCGAAGGCTACCCCCGTGGGTGCCGTCGCCAAGTTCGCCTCCAGCGGCAAGCGCATTCGTAAGAAGGATATCGGTGCCATCGCCATGACCTACGGCTACGTATATGTCGCCCAGGTTTCGATCGGCGCTTCGCAGCAGCAGTTGTTCAACGTGCTGAAGGAGGCCGAGGCCTATCCCGGTCCTTCGCTCATCATCGCTTACGCTCCGTGTATCAACCACGGTATCAAGGGCGGTATGACCCGTACGCAGACCATCGGCAAGCAGGCCGTCGAGTGCGGTTACTGGCACCTGTGGCACTACAATCCCCAGCTCGAGGAGCAGGGCAAGAATCCGTTCGTTTACGACTCGAAGGAGCCCGACTGGTCGAAGTTCCAGGCCTTCCTGATGAAGGAGGTTCGCTACACCTCGCTCCAGAAGGCTTTCCCGACCGAGGCGAACGAGCTGTTCCAGGCCGCCGAGGAGAATGCCAAGTGGCGTTACAACGGCTACCAGCGTCTGGCTAAGATCGAGTATTAGTCGACCGATATGCAGGGAGGGGCTGTCCGAAAGGACGGCCCCTCCTTTTTTATGGTTATCTGCAACGAAAATGCCCCGGATATTTCTATATCCGGGGCTTGATGTTTCGGTGTGCGAAGTTACTTCACCGGCTCCAGCTCCACGGTGAAGTGGCGCAGGATGGGCGCTTCGAAGGTGATGCGATAGCCCTTCGTGATCTCGTCGCGGCGCTCGTAGATGTTGCGGCAGGCGGCGGCGATCACCCGGATATGGTTGTCGGTGTAGACCCGGCGGGGGATAGCCAGTCGCAGCAGCTCCAGCCGCGGGTAGCGGTTCTCGTGCGTATCGGGGTCGCGGTCGGCCAGAATCGAGCCGATCTCCACGCCGCGGATGCCCGCTTCGAGGTAGAGCTCGCAGCCCAGCGTCTGGGCGATGAACTGCTCTTTGGGCAGGTTGGGTAGGATCTTCTTGGCGTCGATGAAGATGGCGTGTCCGCCGGCCGGGCGCTGGTAGGGTACGCCGTATTCGTCGAGCAGGTCGCCCAGCAGCTTCACCTGACGGATGCGGGCGTCGAGCTGCTCGAACTCCGTATTCTCGTCCAGGCCCACGGCCAGCGCGTCCATGTCGCGGCCCGACATGCCGCCGTAGGTGACGTAGCCTTCGTACATGATGCCGAAGGTCATCGCCTTCCGGCGCAGCTCCTCGCTGCGCATAGCTACGAAGCCGCCCATGTTCACCACGCCGTCCTTCTTGGCCGAGATCGTCATGATGTCGGCATACTGGTAGATCTCGCGCACGATCTCCTTGATCGTCTTGTCGGCATAGCCGGCCTCGCGGGTCTTGATGAAGTAGGCGTTCTCGGCGAAGCGGGCCGAGTCGATGAGCAGCGGAATGCCGTAGCGACGGCAGAGTTCGGCCGTTTCGCGGATGTTCTTCATCGATACGGGCTGTCCTCCGGCCGTGTTGTTGGTGATGGTGAGCACCGTGCAGGGGATCTTCTCCTTCGGGTGGCTTTTGAATACCCGTTCCAGCTTCTCCAGATCCATCTCGCCCTTGAAGGGGATTTCGAGCTGCGTGTCGGCGGCCGCATCGATCGTGCAGTCGGGTGCCGAGCAGTGGCGGAACTCGATATGTCCCTTCGTGGTGTCGAAATGGGAGTTGCCTGGCACCACGTCGCCCTCCTTGAGCAGGGCCGAGAAGATCACGTTCTCGGCGGCGCGGCCCTGGTGGGTGGGCAGGAAGTAGGGCATGCCGAAGATGCGCTCGATGGTCTCCTTGAGGCGATAGTAGGAGGAGGCGCCGGCGTAGCTCTCGTCGCCCGTCATCATCCCGGCCCACTGCCGGTCGCTCATCGAGCCGGTGCCCGAGTCGGTCAGCAGGTCGATGAAGACCTGGTCGCTGCGCAGGTTGAAGAGGTTGTAACGCGCCTCGGCGAGCCACTGCTCGCGCTCCTCGCGGGTCGATGTGCGGATCGCCTCGGTCGTCTTGATCTTGTAGGGTTCGGCATAGGGTAGTTTCATAAAAAGGAAGTTTTAAGGTTTATCGGATACCAAATTACGAAAAAAAAACGAAAATCCCGCATTCGGGGCATCCGATTTGCTCCGTTGGTGGTGAAAATCATATTTACCGACAGCCATGTTTACGATTTTATTCACCTTTTTAACCTGTTTTGTCATGAACAACAACGACACCGCAACCGCCGTCCGCATCGAGGCGAAGGAGTTGCCCTATGCGAACGACGCCCTGGCTCCGGCCATCTCGGCGGAGACCATCGAGTATCACTACGGCAAGCACTACAAGGGGTATGTCGACAAGCTCAACGAGCTGATCGTCGATACCCCCTTCGCCGGCATGCCGCTGGAGGATATCGTCATGGAGGCCGAGGGGCCGATCTACAACAACGCCGCCCAGGCCTGGAATCACGAATTTTACTTCTCAGCCCTCTCGCCCAAGCCGCAGAACGCCCCCACGGGTCCGCTGATGACGGCCATCGAGAAGTGGTTCGGCTCGTTCGAGGCCTTCAAGGCGCAGATGACCAAGGCCTGCGTCTCGCTCTTCGGGTCGGGCTGGGTATGGCTCGTCGAGGAGGATTCGGGACGTCTTTCGATCATCAGCGAGTCGAACGCCGGGAATCCGATGCGCTACCACATGAAGCCGCTGCTCTGCATCGACGTCTGGGAGCACGCCTACTATATCGACTACCGCAACCGCCGCGCCGATGCCGTGAAGGCCATCTGGCCGCTCATCGACTGGAAAACGGTCGAGCAGCGCTACCGGGTAGAGAACAAATAGTGCGTATGTTTATGGAAGATGCGGGCTGTCCGATTCATTCGGACAGCCCGCATCGTTTATCGGATCGGCTCCTCGATGGACAGCAGCAGCCTTTTTCGCTCCACTCCCCCGGCGTAGCCCGTCAGACTGCCGGTCGAGCCGATGACCCGGTGGCAGGGGATCAGGATCGGCAGGGGGTTGCGGTGGTTAGCCATGCCGACGGCCCGCGCTGCCCTGGGATTTCCGACCGCAGCGGCGAGTTGTCCGTAGGTGCAGGTCGAGCCGTAGGGGATGGTTCGCAGCGCCTGCCATACCTGCCGTTGAAAGGGGGTGCCGTGCGGCGAGAGCGGCAGGTCGAACTCCCGGCGGCGGCCGGCGAAATACTCCTCCAGCTCCTCGCGGGCCCGCAGCAGCAGCGGCGAAGGATCGGTATCCTCCTCCGCTTCGAAGCGCAGTCCGACGAGGGCGCCGTCGCGCTCCACGAGCGTAAGCGGCCCCGCGGGGCTAAGGAAGCAGAGACGGTGTTCCACGCTACAGATTCTCCAGCGTATAGGCCAGCATCTTCACCCGGATGTTCCGAGCGTCGTCCGGTAGCATCGAGTGGTTCTGGTCGGGATAGATCATCATGTCGTAGAGTGCTCCGTCGCGGTTCAGCCGGCGGGCCATCTCCATCGTATTTTGCAGGTGCACGTTATCGTCGCCCGAGCCGTGCACCAGCAGCAGCCGGGTCTTCGGCGAGAGCTTTTCGGGGAAATGGAGGGGCGAATTCTCGTCGTAGCCCTTCGGGAACTCCTGCGGCAGACCGTTGTAGGTCTCGGTGTAGACCGAGTCGTAGTAGCGCCACGAGGTGACGGGGGCCACGGCGATCGCCATGCGGAAGAGTCCGTCGCCCTTCAGGGCGCAGCTCAGGGCCATGAAGCCGCCGTAGGACCAGCCGTAGATGCCGATGCGGCCGGCGTCCACGAAGGGCTGCGCGGCCCAGTAGCGGGCGAAGTCGATCTGGTCGGCTACCTCGCGGCGGCCCAGGTCGCCGTAGGTCTGCTTCTTGAACTCCTCGCCTCGGAATCCTGTGCCACGCGGATCGACGCAGGCGACGATGTAGCCCTCCAGCGGCAGGAGGTCGGTCCAGTCGGGCCGCCAGCGGTCGGCTACCTCCTGCGATCCCGGACCCGAATACTGGGTGAGCAGGACGGGGTAGCGCTTTGTGGAGTCGAAATCGCGCGGGAGGATCATCCAGGCGTTCAACTCGTCGCCCTGCCCGTTGCGGAAAGTGAAGAACTCCTTGACCGGTACTTCGCCTGCGGCGTATGCCCGGTCGGCGGGGCTCTCCTTGAGCACCAAGTCGCGCACCGGTTCGCCCTTCTCGCCCCGGCGGACGGAGATGCGGTTGGGTGCGACGGCCGACGAATAGTTGTCGACGAAGTACTTCATGCCGGCTCCCGGCTGAATGGCGTGCCACCCCTCGCCCTCGGTAAGCCGCTGCTTGCGGCGGCCTTGCAGGTCGATGCGGTAGAGGTCGCGGCGCAAGGGCGAGCGCTCGGTGGAGAGGTACCACACGCCGCGCTTGTCGGCGTGAACGAGCGCGGTCACCTCCCACGGTCCGGAGCTCAGCGCCTTCAGGCGCCCCTTGACCATGCTGTGCAGGTAGAGGTGCCACCAGCCCGCCGTGGTCTCCTCGCGGACGACGAACCGGTCGCCGTCGATGAAGGTCAGGACCTGGCCGATGGGGCGCTCCACGTAGCGGGGCGACTGCTCGGAGTAGATCACCTGCTGTTCGTCGGGCCGGTCGACCACCACTTCGAACAACCGCTGGCGCCGGTCGACGCGGTAGAAATAGAGCTCGCCGCCGGGTGTCCAGCCCAGTTTCGGAATATACTGATCCGTCTGGGGGCCCGTGTAGACGGCCTCTTTTTCGCCGCTTTGCAGGTCGATCGTCCAGATCGTCACCGTGGAGTTGCGGTCGCCCGCCTTGGGATATTTGAAGGCATAGGCCCGGTTGTAGAGCCGGCCGTCGAAGCGCATCATCTCGAAGAGCGGCACCTCGCTCTCGTCGAAGCGCAGGTAGGCCAGCTTCTGCCCGTCGGGCGAGAAGGCGTAGCCCTTCGTGAAGCCGAACTCCTCCTCGTAAACCCAGTCCGTCGTGCCGTTGATGATTCGGTTCCAGGCGCCGTCGTCGGTCAGGCGGCGGGTCGTGCGGCTCTCCGGATCGAAGAGGTAGAGGTCGTTGCCGCTCGAGAAGGCGATCAGTTTTCCGTCGGGCGAGAAGCTCGCGTCGCGCTTGCCGCTCACCTCCGGGGAGACCTCCAGGGTCTCCCCGCCCCGGATGCAGAGCAGACGGTCCACCGAAAAGGAGTGGCGGTAGATGGGGGTCGAACCGTAGGCGATCAGCAGGTCGCCGTTCGGCGCTGCGGCGTAGTCCGAGATCTGCCGACCGTCGGCGGCGTAGAGCAGTTCGCGCTCCCAGGGGTCGCTGTAGCTCAACATCTCGATCCCTTCGGCGCTCCGGCGCAGAAAGTGTTCGCCGTCGGCGGCCGGCTCGATCTTGCCCGTCGAGGCGGTGTTCCGCAGGGCGTGATAGCGGTCGTAGAGCGCCGCGGCCCGTTCGCCCGTGCTCTGTGCCGTGGCGGAGAGCGCGATGCAGAGCGCTCCGAAAAGCAGTATGGTCTTTCTCATCTTAAATGTCGTCTACGTTGAAGTCGTAATTCAGTCGCTTGCCCGTGATGAATTTCGAGTTGTCCATGCGGGTGTTGAACTGGTCGACGGTCACCCGCTTGCAGGCCTCGAAGGGAGGCACCAGCAGGTCGAAGTTCAGCACGTAGTGGATGGCCGTCTCGAGGATGGCGATCAGGGCGCCGCGGTCGATCTCCCGGCTGCCGAAATTGATGGCCCGCAGCGAGTTCTGTCGCTTGCCCTCCACGAAATAGCACCGCTCGCGGTTGATGAAGATGCGGCCGATCAGGTAGCCTTCGTCGGCGTTGCGGTTGTACTTGAACGAGTCGGATAGGAAGTTGTAGACATTGATGACGCCGCAGTAGGAGTTGTCGCGGTCGGACTGCACGTAGGGGCATTGCCAGATGGCGTGGTTCGCGTCGAACTCGAAGACGTCGGTGTGCATCTGGAAGATGAGCAGGTCGCTGGCTATCTGCAGCTGTGTCTCGAACTTGCCGCGGTCGCGGTACTCGATGCGGACCCGCTTGTCGAGCCTGCCCTCCAGTTCGTCGTCCATCTCCGAGGCCATCTCCAGCAGGGTCTCCTTCAGTTCGTTGAAGATGGCGAACGTGTTGTCGAAAATTTTCTGTTTGAGCGCCGATTTCTTGATGAGCGTCTCTTGGATCCGTTGCCGGAGCGTGTTGTTGTCCATGATCGGTCGAACGTGTTATTTTCTGATTTTTACCTGGTCGCCTGCTGCGAACTGCACCTCGGTACTCTTCAGCCGGTTGATCTTGCGGAGCGACTTGATCCGTATGGCGTAGGACTGCGCCACCGAGTAGAGCGTTTCGCCCTCGACGGCGGTGTGCAGGCGGGCGTTGCCCTCCCAGCCGTTTTTCTTGCGGCCGATGTAGATCACCTCGCCCGTGAGCGGCTGCGCATCGGCATCCACGTCGTTGAACTTGCGCAGATTGCGGGGCGAAAGGCGGAACTGCCGTCCGATGTTCTCGAACGAGTCGTGCTCCTTGGCCAGCACGTAGCAGACGCCATTGGTGCGATAGACGTTGTAGCCGTTGTGGGCGTTGATCGTCACGCGGTAGTCGTCGGGGTCGACCCCTCCGGCCGCGAGAGCCGGTTCGCCGACGCTGCTCTGGGCGGCGAAACCGCTCTCTCCTTCGGCGGCCGCGGCATAGAGCCGCTCGCCCCCTTCGCGGTCGAAGAGGTAGAGCCGGTTGTTCTCGATGATGCGCACCAGCCGCAGGGCGTAGTCGGGCGCCGTGGCATAGCCGGCGGCCTTCAACCCGCGTGCCCAGCTGCGGTAGTCGGTGGCGGCGTAGCAGAAGAGGGAGTCGTAGCGGGGCTGGCGGTCCAGAAACTCGGCGTGGTCCTCGTAGGAGGCCTCCACCGAGGGGTAGGCCCGGAAACACTCGCCCTTGGCGTCGTCGTCGTGGTAGACCCGCTCGCCCGTCCAGTTGCTCTTGCACTTGATGCCGAAATGGTTGTTCGACGAGCGGGAGAGGGGGCTGTTGCCGCAGTCGGACTCCAGAATGCCCTGCGCCAGCGTGATGCTGGCCGGGATGCCGTAGCGCTCCATGTGGGCGACGGCGATGGGGTGGTAGCGGGCCACGTACTCTTCCAGCGTCTGGCGGACCGTTCGGCTCTGCCCCCGGACCTGAAGGAGTGCGCCCGTGACGAAAAGGAGCAAAAAGATTGCTTTTTTCGAAATATTCATTATCTTTGTTAAATCTTTGGTAGCAAAGGTAAAATTTTCTACCGAAATTTACAATTATAAACCGACAAAAGACTTTGGATATGTTTACCGAAAATGCGAACCGGATTTTCCGTCAGGTGATCGACGACTATCACCGTTTCGACGATGTGGACCACCCCGTGAACAACCCCTATACGAACGGCAGCATCGACTTCCTGCTCTACGAGAAGTGCTGGGTCGACACCGTGCAGTGGCACCTGGAGGATATCATCCGCGATCCGCAGATCGATCCCGTTGCGGCGCTGGCCCTCAAACGCCGGATCGACAAGTCGAATCAGGTCCGTACCGACATGGTGGAGTACATCGACTCCTATATGCTGGAGAAATACCGCGAGGTGACCCCGCAGGCCGACGCCCGCATCAACACCGAGACCCCCGCCTGGGCCATCGACCGCCTCTCGATCCTGGCGCTCAAGATCTACCACATGCACTGCGAAACGGTCCGCACGGACGTCGACGACGACCACCGCGCCGCCTGCCGCAAGAAGCTGGAGGTGTTGCAGACCCAGCAGGTCGATCTGTCGCAGGCCATCGAGGAGCTCTTCGACGACATCGCTTCGGGACGCAAGTACATGAAGGTCTACAAACAGATGAAGATGTACAACGACCCGTCGCTGAACCCCGTGCTCTATGCCAAAAAATAGTGCGGACGAGCGTCTGCCCCGGCATCTGCTGGTGATGCGTTCGTCGGCC
The DNA here is from genome assembly GCA_910577475.1 of uncultured Alistipes sp. GTDB lineage: Bacteria > Bacteroidota > Bacteroidia > Bacteroidales > Rikenellaceae > Alistipes. Next base: position 151,629 of record CAJTLJ010000001.1, on the reverse strand, counting down.
ATGGGCGACGTGGCGATGCTGCCGCATGCCCTGAAGGCGCTTAAAGACGCCTACCCCGGACTGAAGATCACCGTCGTGACGCGCAAGTTGTTCCGCCCCTTCTTCGAGGGGGTGGATGTCGATTTCCTCTTCATCGACACGAAGGGAGAGCACAAGGGGGTGCGGGGCATCCTCCGGTTGGCCCGCGAGGCGCGGGCGCTGGGGGTGGATGCGATGGCCGACGTGCACGACGTGCTGCGGTCGCAGCTGTTCCGGCTCTCGATGCGGTTGCACGGGATTCGCGTGCGGTCGATCCGCAAGGGCCGTTTCGCCAAGTGGCTCCGCATGGGCAGCAGCGCCGAGTGCATCGAGCCGCTGCGTCACACGGTGCTACGCTATTGCGATGTCTTCCGCCGGCTGGGATTCCGCTTCGACGATCCGGCTCCGGCCCTCCGCACGGAGCGGCCCAATCCGATGGGGGAGAAGCGGGGTGTCTGGATCGGCGTGGCCCCCTTCTCGGCCCAGCAGGGCAAGATCTATCCGCTCGACCGCATGGCGGAGGTGGTCCGTCTGTTGAGCGAACGGCACGACCGGGTCTTCATCCACAGCGGCATGGGCGGCGAACTGGCCTTCGCGAAGGCGCAGGAGGAGCGTTTCGACAATGTGACGGCCGTGGCCGACCGGTTGAAGCTGAAGGAGGAGATCGACCTGATCGCCAACCTCGACTGCGTGGTCTCGATGGATTCGCTGGTGATGCACCTGGCATCGCTGACCGCCACCCCCGTCGTTTCGGTGTGGGGCGCTACCCATCCCAAGATGGGATTTCTGGGCTACGGATGCACGACCGAAGGGATCGTCCAGCGCAGCGACCTTAGCTGCCGCCCCTGCTCGGTTTACGGAAAGAAACCCTGCAAGTTCGGCGACTACCGCTGCCTCTCCGGCATCGAGCCGCAGGAGATCGCCGACCGGGTGGAGCTTCTGCTCCGGAAATAGCCTCGGAACAGAGTGTTGTATAAAAATAACGGGCATTTGAGAGCAGATCTCAAATGCCCGTTATTTTATGTCACCTTGAGCGGAGCGTCGAAGACGCGCAGTCGACAGGTCCCGACCTGAAGGAACGTCCGCCCTTGCGGTCCGCAGGGGGTCCCGCTGATCCGACCGTCGAGACCCCTCGACTACGCTCGGGGTGACACCGGCGTAAGACGCCGGGTCTGTCCAGGATGCAACGTCTTGCGGTTTCCAAAAGGATTGCGCCGTGCATCGTCGGGATTCCTCGACTACACTTCGTTTCGCTCGGAATGACAGAAAAATGTCATGTTGAGCGGAGGGCCGTATGGCCCGCAGTCGAAAGATCCCGACATCGCTGAACATTCGTCCTTGCGGTTCGCAAGGATTCACGCCGGTATGCCGGTCGGGATTCCTCGACTTCGCCTGCGGCTCCGCCCGGAATGACAACGAGAACGGTTTCGCTCGGGGTGGCGGCGGATAAAAACGAACAATCCGGCCGTGCGGGAGTTCCCGCACGGCCGGATTGCTTGTCAGGTGCTTTGCAATTAGCGCTTCTGCGGCTGTGCGGCGGCGGCTTCGCGCTCCTCGCGGGCCAGGGCGTCCTCCTCCGTTTCGCGGCGGAAACGGAGGGTCAGGTCGCTTTGGGCGATGGTGAGTCGGTCGGGCTCCAGCTCCTGAATCTCCCACTCCTCGGAGAAGGTGATCGTATTGCCGTTGCCGATGCTGTAGCCGTTGAGCTTCAGTCCGCCGTCGGGCAGCTGCTCCCAGCCGGTGAAGATCAGCGTCTGCATGCCGATCGAGCGGGCCGTGCCGCCCGCCTCGAACTCGATGCCCATTCCCATGCCGTCCTCCGCCTCGATCCAGCGTCCCAGCAGGCGGGCGCAGGTCGGGTCGACCTCGATCCGGACGGCCGTGGCGCTTCCCTCCCGGATGCGGCCCCGGTAGAGGACCTTCACCCGGCAGCCCGTCGCCAGCTTGTCGGCGAACTCGAATTCGGCCTCCTCGGTGCGGAACGTGACCGGGTTACCCTGCTCGCCGATCAGGGTCAGGGCGTTGAACTGCGCCTCGGAGAGGGTGCCCTCGAATGTAGTGATGCGGTCGGACCCGCAGGCCGCGAGGAGCAGCCCCGCGAGCAGAACGGACGAGATTCGCATGGCGGCTAACGTTCCCGGGTGTAGAAGGTTCCGTTGTCGGTCGTCAGCGTGAGGCGACCATCCCGTTCCGAGATCTCGGCCGTCTCCTCGAAGTCGACGGTTTGTCCGTTGCCGATGCTGCGGCCCTTGAGCCGGATTTTGCCCGCTTCCTCCAGCAGCTCCCACGAGGTGTAGACCAGCGTCGCCATGCGGATCGACTCCGCGGCCCCTCCGGTTTGCAGGCGGATGCCCATCACTCCGTTTTCATCGATGGGGTCGGGCCGGGTCCAGTCGCCCACGGCGGCGGCATAGGTGGCGTCGGTCGATACCTTCAGCACTCGTTTTACCCGTTCGGGGGTTCCCGTGTACTCCACGGTGACCGGCGAGCCCGCCAGCAGTCCGTTGGCCTCGCTCAGGTCGGCCCCTTCGATGGGGAAGAGATGTTCTCCGCCGTCCGGTCCGCAGACCGTTATGCCGTTCATCGTCGCGTCCGAAATGGTGCCGACGAGTTGTTTGGGTTCGTCGTCGCAGGCGGCGAACAGCGTCGCGGCCAGTGCGATTGCAAGCACTCGCTTCATTATTTTCCGTTTTTTTTCTGAATGTATCGGTCGATGGCTTCGGCGGCCCGGCGTCCGGCTCCCATCGCCAGAATGACCGTGGCGGCGCCCGTAACGGCATCGCCGCCGGCAAATACCCCTTCGCGGGTGGTCGAGCCCGCCTCGTCGGCTACCAGACAGCCGCGGCGGTCGGTCTCCAGACCCGGGGTGGTGGCCGACAGCAAAGGGTTGGGCGAGGTGCCCAGCGCCATGATGACTACGTCGCATGCCACCTCGAATTCGGAACCCTCCTTCACCACGGGCGAGCGGCGTCCGCTGGCATCGGGTTCGCCCAGGGTCATCTCCACGCATCGCAGGCCGCGCACCCACCCCTGCTCGTCGCCCAGCACGGCGGTGGGGTTGGTCAGCATGCGGAACTCGATGCCCTCCTCCTTGGCGTGGTGCACCTCTTCGGTGCGGGCCGGGAGTTCGGCTTCGCTGCGCCGGTAGACGATTGTCGCCTCGGCACCCAATCGCTTGGCGGTGCGCACGGCGTCCATCGCTACGTTGCCGCCGCCCACCACGACCACCTTGCGGCCCGCCTGGATGGGCGTGTCGTAGTCGGCGTCGAAGGCACGCATCAGGTTGGCGCGGGTCAGGAATTCGTTGGCCGAGATCACGCCGTTGAGGTTCTCGCCCGGAATACCCATGAAACGGGGCAGTCCGGCGCCCGAACCGATGAAAACGGCGTCGAATCCCTCCTCGTCGAGCAGGGCGTCGACCGTCAGGGTGCGGCCGATGATGACGTCGGTCTCGATGGTTACGCCCAGCCGGCGCAGGGCGTCGATCTCGCGCTCCACGATCCGCGTCTTCGGCAGACGGAACTCGGGAATGCCGTAGACCAGCACGCCGCCCACCTTGTGCAGCGCCTCGAAGATGTGTACCTCGTAGCCCGCCTTAGCCAGGTCGCTGGCGCAGGCCAGACCGGCCGGACCGCTGCCGACCACGGCGACGCGGCGGCCGTTGCGCGGGGCGGCCGTCACCTCGGGTTCGTGTTCCAGCGCCCAGTCGCCCACGTAGCGCTCCAGCTTGCCGATGGCTACCGGTTCGCCCTTGATGCCCAGGATGCAGGCCCCTTCGCACTGCGTCTCCTGCGGGCAGACGCGTCCGCAGACCGACGGCAGCGAGCTGTCTCGCGCGATGACGGCCGCTGCTGCGGCCACCCGGCCGTTCTTCAGTTCGTGGATGAAATCGGGAATCCGGATGCTGACGGGGCAGGCCGCCACGCAGCGCGGATTCTTGCAGTCCAGGCAGCGGGTGGTCTCCAGCAGCGCCTCCTTTTCGTCGTAGCCGTAGCAGACCTCCTCGAAATTGGCGGCCCGCACTTTCGGGTCTTGTTCGCGCACGGGTACGCGCGGTATCTTGTTTGCCATAGCTCTCTATTTGTCCAGTCCGATTTTACATTGATGTCCTGCGGCACGCTCGGCGTAGATGGCTGCCGCCCGCTGCTCCTGCGTCCGGTACATGCCCTGACGGCGCATCGCCTCGTCGAAGTCGACCTGGTGGCCGTCGAATTCGGGGCCGTCGACGCAGGTGAAGTAGGTCTTGCCCCCCACGCTTACGCGGCAGGCTCCGCACATGCCCGTGCCGTCGACCATCAGGGCGTTGAGCGAAACGATGGTTTTCAGTCCGTAGCGGGCCGTGGTGCGGGCGACGAATTTCATCATGATCATCGGCCCGATCGAGACGCAGACGTCGTAGTGCTCGCGCCGGTTGTCGATCAGGTCGGCGATCAGGTCGGTCACTAGGCCGGGGAATCCCTCCGAGCCGTCGTCCGTGGCGATGTGGAGGTGCGACGCCGCGGCGCGCATCTCCTCCGTGTAGATGAGCATCGCGCGGGTCTTGGCGCCGATGATGACATCCGCCTCCACGCCGTGCTCCCGCAACCACTTGACCTGCGGATAGACCGGGGCCGTGCCCACGCCGCCCGCGACGAAGAGGTAGCGGCGCTTGCGCACCTCTTCGAGCGGTTCGTTCACGAAGTCGGAGGGACGGCCCAGAGGCCCGGCGAAGTCGGTCAGGAATTCGCCCGCCTCCCGGGCGCAGATCTTCCGGGTCGAGACGCCTATCGCCTGCGTGACGATGTCGACCCACCCCTGTCCGGCGTCGTAGTCGGCGATGGTGAGCGGTATACGCTCGCCCTGCTCGTCGACCCGCACGATCACGAACTGGCCGGGAAGCGCGGCCCGCGCCACGCGCGGAGCCTCGATCCGCATCCGGTAGATGCCTTCGGCCAGCAGTTGTTTTTCGAGTATTTTGTACATATCTTTCTGAATATGGTTTTTAGTCGATGATATTTGCCGTGATCCGCAGCCGGAGCACCGGATGCTTCGGGTCGTCGGTGACGATCAGGATCCGCTCGCTCGCGACGCCGAAATCCCGCCCCGAGGGGTCGATGCCGGCTTCGAACGGCAGGTCTCCGCCCGGCGCCACCCGCATGCCCGCCTTCAGCGAACAGAACGCCCCTTCGGGGGTCTCTACGGCCCGGACGCGCAGTTCGCCCGCGCCTTCGTTGCGGAGCGATAGCGAAACGAAGCCGCTATCGCCCTCTCGTTTCAGGTCGCCCGTCCGGACAGCTCCCGAGCTCAGCCTGGCTACCGGTATCGCGGTGCCGGCGGCCCGGGGGGCATCCGTGAGCACGCCCCGCGCAGCTATGCGGACATGCTGCCGGCGACCCTCCACCGACAGCGAGTAGCGGTCCTCCACCGTGCCGTAACGTCTGCAATCGGCCGGAATGCGGTAGACGATCCGGATCTTCGCCTCCTCGCCCGGCTGCAATGTCTCCGGAGCCTCGATCGCGAGCAGGCCGCTCGTCTGCTCGCCGACGAACCGGATGGAGCGCGGCGACTCCGAATCGTTCGCGATGCCGATTTCGGCCCCCGTCTCCCGGCCGTGCGGCAGGGTCTCGAACGGGAGGAAGTTGTTCGTAAGGCGGATGCCCTCGCCAGCGACAATCGGAAACCTTTCCTCTATCGTGCGCGCGCGAGGCTCGACGCGTCCCGTGATCCGCAACCGCTCGATTACCCGGTTTCCGCTGCCGTAGACGACCAGTGTCCGGTCGATCAGGCCCGATTGCCCGGCGGGATTGAACCGAACCGTGACGGCCGTCGTATCGCCCGGCCGGACGGGCCGGCGGGTGAAGAGGGGCTTCGTGCAGCCGCAGGTCGAGGTGACATCGAGGATCACCTCAGGGTACTCGCTGCGGTTCGTCGCCTCGAAAGTGTGGGCGATCGGGCCGCTCTCCTCCCGGATGGAGCCGAAATTCCACTCTTTCGAGACGAATTGCAGCGTGGATTGCCCGAAAGCGCCCAAATGGCAGATAACCAGTGTGGTAAGCAGTATGTGACGAATCGTTCTCATATCTTATCCTTTTGCAAAGTTATATTTTTTTGCAAAAAAAAGCACAAAAATTTTGCAAGAATAAAAATTTGCCATATATTTGCACACCGAAAACGAGACACAACGAAGTCTCCGAGTTCATTGAAAAGCCTGAATAGCTCAGTTGGTTAGAGCACATGACTGTTAATCATGGGGTCCTAGGTTCAAGTCCTTGTTCAGGCGCTGATGCGCGAGGGTTGTGAAAGGTGGAGGTTGAGAGTTCCTTCCGAAGCACCGAACGGCAATTAAAAAAAATTGCGAAAAATTTTGGAGTTTCGAATTTTTTAATTACCTTTGCAGTCCCAAGCCATACTTAAGGGAGCTTAGCTCAGCTGGTTCAGAGCGTCTGCCTTACAAGCAGAGGGTCGGGGGTTCGAATCCCTCAGCTCCCACAATCCGAAAAAGGCCACCTACAGCAATGTGGGTGGTTTTTTGATGAAGGGAGCATAGCTCAGTTGGTTTAGAGCGCCTGCTCGACAAGCAGGAGGTCTGCGGTTCAAATCCGCATGTTCCCACTAATGAAGATAAAGCGGTCCAGCGATGCGGCCGCTTTTTTCATATGCGCTCTCTTCGTGGCTTGCCGCTGTTTTCGGCTGTCGAGTGAATCCGCAGGCTCACATGGCGACAGATGTCGGCATTCTGTGGTGCAAGTCGAAAATCTCGCAACCGGAGCGCATCCGTCGATGATCCGTATCCGTAAAGACGGAAATAATTATGTCGGTCCCGGCGTATCGGTTTCGTCTCCATTCCGGGGCGAAAAAAATATACCCGAACGAAACGATATGGATCGATAAGCTGATTGCCTCAAAAATGGCGGAGTACGATATTCGTTCGAGTGCGTGTTGTCTTATGCCGCATGCTTTGCCGGCAATAACCTGCCCGGCGATGGATGCGGGAAACGGAGCGGAGTCACCCGAGGCAAGGTCCTTTACAGGTCGGGCTTGTTCCCGAGGATGCAGGCCAGCAAGATCCATGCGGGCATATAGTCTTTCAGCGCCACTTTCAATACGTCGAGCGTTTTGGTGATCTCCCATTTGACCCGCCGCACCGGCAGGTTGTATTTTTCGGAGATCTCCTTATGGGAGAGGAATCGGAATCGGCTGTCGATGAATATTTCGCGCGTGAGGGAGGGCAGTTTTTCGAGCTCTTCCATGATGATCCGCTCCGTGTCGCTCGAGAACAGGTGGTTTTCGATCTCGGCATTTTCCAACGAACGGAGGCTGATCTGCAGCTTCCAGTCCTCGGAGTCTTGAATCTCCTGCTTGATTCTCGTGCGTATCTTGCGGGAACGCAGGTATTCGCAGCATGCGTTCTTGATGATCGTGACGATATATCTTCGATAGTCGCCTTTTTCGGGCGAGAGATCGTCCTTGCGCTCCCACAGCTTCAGGAAACTGTCGGAGACGATATCTTCGGCGATCGACCTGTCGCGAACATAGGAGTAGGCGAGCAGCCGGTACGATTCGATGTGGGCAAAAAAGTGATTGCCGACCTCATCGAACGTAAAATCCCGACCGTATATTGATGCCTTTTTGTCCATATCGCTGTATTCACTTACAAAGATATAGATTTTATGATAGAAAAAAACATTTGTCCGAAGTTGCTGCTTACTTTTCGGTTACGATGCCCCGAAAATCGTCGGCGTAAGGCGTGATATCGGACAATCCGACCTTTGTAAAAATTTTACGTAAATTGCTTAAAATATTTATTTGTACGGTTCGGGCCGTTTTTCTGTACCACCGCCCCTATTTATTCATATATTTATGTAAACAAAGCAGAAAGTAATGCAGGAAGAGATCATATACCGTTATCTCGTCGGAAAATGCACCGGCGAGGAGGAGCTCGCGGTGAAGGAGTGGTACGAACAGGACCCCGAGGCACACCAGCGGGAGATCGATCGCGTCCGCTTTCTGTTCGAAGGGGTCCTCATGCACCGTGTCATCGGCAGGCCGGCGGTACGGACGGAGAACCGGAAACCGTCGCTTCGTCCGCTCGTACGGCGCGTCATGCGCGTGGCCGCCGTCTTGGCGCTTATGGCAGGCAGTATATACGGTACGCACGAACATGTGTATCGCGAAATATCGGGTCGCACGACGACGTTCGAGGTTTCGGCCGGGCAGCGGATCGGTATCGATCTGGCCGACGGCACGCACGTATGGCTCAATGCCGGGTCGAAAATCGAATATCCGGTCGTTTTCGGCCGCAAGGACCGTCAGGTGAAGATCTCGGGCGAGGCGATGTTCGATGTAGTGCCCGATGCCCGGCGTCCGTTCGTCGTGGAGACTTTTGCTTCGAAGATCGAGGTGTTGGGCACGAAGTTCAACGTCGAGGCCTACGAAGCCGAGAACAGCTTCTCGACGACGCTGCTCCGCGGCAGGGTGAAGGTCTCGGCCGACGGACAGGAGGTATACCTGAATCCGGACCAGACGGTCGATCTTATCGACGGCAATCTGGTGGTGACGCGGACGGAGGATCCCGCCATGGCACTTTGGACCGAAGGTATACTGAGCCTGAAGGGGGTGCCCTTCGAGGTGCTGATGCGCAAGTTCGAAAAGATTTACGACGTGCGGTTCGTCTATCGGTGCGCCACGATGCCAGTCGCGGAGTTCGCCAGCGGCAAGATCCGCATCGCGGACGGTGTGGACCATGCGCTGAGAGTCCTGCAGCACGTCGCCAAGTTCACCTTCGAACACGACGAGGAGAGCAATGTCATTTATATTATATAAGTATAACGGAGAGAGCAATTACAAAATATAAGAACGGATGTCGAACAGGTAAATCACGGAATGCCTATGGAGTAAGCCAAACATACGATACCTAAAGACTCTATCGAAAAAATCCTGCAGATCCGGAACATCCGCAGGCCGGTAACAGAGATAGAGATGTGTTCAAACCTACTATTTAACTATTACCTTTAATCGAACAGAAGTATGAATAAAACAAGATTCTACAAAATCCGGAATCTGTTTATAGTCATATCAGCGTGCCTCGCGATGAGTATCGCGGAGGCAAACGCCCAAACCGCCCGGTTATCCATTCATCTGGACAAGGTCCCGATTGAGCGGGTGGTGAATGAAATCGAACAGCAATCGCGCTACCTTTTCCTTTTCAACAAGGATATCGACGACACCCGAATCACCGTCTCGGTAGACGCAACGGATAAAACCGTACCCGAAATTCTGCCGCTGTTATTCGACGGTACAGGTCTCGACTATATCATCGAAGGTATGAATATTCTCGTTACCAAGTCGGATAAGGTTGCAAAAAACGTACCAACCGCCATGCAGGTATCGGGAAAGGTGACGGACACCAACGGCTTGCCCGTCATCGGCGCATCGGTCGTCATCAAGGGTACGACCATCGGTGTCAGCACCGATATCGACGGTAACTATTCTCTGCAAATTCCCCCCCCCTCGGCAGAGAACTGCGTACTGGTTATCAATTATCTGGGATATGAGCCTTGCGAGGTCGAGGTCGGCTCCCGCTCCAAAATCGATATCGTACTCAAGGAGCAGTCGGTCGACGTCGATACCGTTGTCGTTACGGCACTCGGCATCAAGCGCTCCGAGAAGGCGCTGTCGTATAACGTACAGCAGGTAGCCGCCGACGCAATCACGTCGAACAAGGACGTCAATTTCATCAACGCACTCAACGGCAAGGTAGCCGGTGTGAATATCAACGCCTCGTCGGCCGGTGTGGGCGGCGCGTCGAAGGTCGTCATGCGCGGTACCAAATCCATTTCGCAGTCGTCGAACGCACTCTACGTCATCGACGGCGTGCCTATGTTCACCAAGGCTAAGGACGGCGGCACCGAATCCGAATTCTCTTCGCAGGGTACGACCGATCCCATCGCCGACATCAATCCCGAGGATATCGAATCCATCTCGGTGCTGACCGGTGCCGCCGCCGCCGCTCTCTACGGCTCGGATGCGGCCAACGGCGCAATCGTCGTGACGACCAAGAAGGGTAAGGCCGGCCAGCTCTCGGTGACGGCATCCGTAGGTCTGGACATCATGAGCCCCTTCGTCCTGCCCGCTTTCCAGAACCGCTACGGTACGGGCAACCTTTCCACCCCGGTCAATGTCGAGGCATACAGCTGGGGCAAGCGTCTCAACGGCGCCAACCATATGGGCTACGACCCCCGTTCGGACTATTTCCAGACCGGCATAACCAATACCGAGAGCGTTTCGCTCTCCACCGGTACGGAGAAGAACCAGACCTACTTCTCGGCCGCAGCGATCAACTCAGACGGAATCGTTCCCAACAACAGCTACGACCGCTACAACTTCACGTTCCGCAACACGACCTCCTTCCTCAAGGACAAGATGACGCTGGACGTGGGTGCGAGCTACGTGCTGCAGCAGGACCGCAACATGGTCAACCAGGGTATCTATAGCAATCCGCTGACGGGCGCCTACCTCTTCCCGCGCGGCGACGACTGGGCCGATGCCAGCATGTACGAGCGCTATGATCCCGTAGACAAGATCTCGAAGCAGTACTGGCCGATGGGCGATTGCAGCATCACCATGCAGAACCCCTACTGGGCCAACTACCGCAACCTGCGCGAGAACCGTAAGGACCGCTACATGTTCAACGCATCGCTTTCCTACCAGATTCTCGACTGGCTCAGCGTATCGGGCCGCATCCGACTCGACAACTCGCACAACACTTATACCGAAAAGATGTACGCCTCGTCCAACGTTCAGCTGACCGAGGGTTCGTCGAACGGTCTGTACGGTATCACCAAGACGTGGGACCGCCAGACCTACGGCGACGTGCTGGTCAACATCAACAAGTCGTTTGGTGAGGACTGGTCGTTGCAGGCCAACATCGGAGCCTCGTTCTCGGACATGAAATTCGACGCCACGAAGGTGCGCGGCCCTATCGACGACGGCGACAAACCGGGTCTGGCCAATGTTTTCAATATCCAGAACCTGAGCCATTCGGCCAAGACAGTGAACCTGCAGGAGGGCTGGCGCGAGCAGACGCAGTCGATCTTCGCTTCGGCCGAGGTCGGCTACAAAGGCGCCTACTACCTGACGCTTACGGGCCGCAACGACTGGCCTTCGCAGCTGGCGGGCCCGCACTCGTCGACCAAGTCGTTCTTCTATCCTTCGGTCGGCGTGTCGGTCGTTTTGTCGCAGATCATCGGCAACATGCCCGAGCTCCTCTCCTACGTCAAGCTGCGCGGTTCGTTCGCCTCGGTGGGTGTCGCTTTCGAGCGCTACATCGCCAACCCGCTCTATTCGTGGAACGAGAGCGGCATGTCGTGGAACACGCAGACCCAGTATCCGGTCTACGACCTCAAGCCCGAACGCACGAAGTCGTACGAGGTGGGTGTGACGATGCGTTTCCTGCGCCACTTCAACCTCGACTTCACCTACTACAGCTCGAACACCTCGAACCAGACGTTCGATCCGCAGCTCTCGGGCGGTACGGGCTACTCGAAGTTCTTCATCCAGTCGGGTGACGTGCGCAACCGCGGTGTCGAGTTGGCGTTGAGCTACAAGAACACGTGGAACAAATTCACCTGGGAGAGCAGCTATACCTTCTCGTCCAACAAGAACAAGATCGTCACGCTGGCTACCGACGCGGTCAACGCCGTAACCGGCGAGCGTTTCACAGTCGATCGTCTCGACATGGGCGGTCTGGGCGATACGCGGTTCCTGTTGCAGGAAGGCGGCACGCTGGGCGATATCTACTCGCGCCGCGACCTGAAGTACGATGACAACAACGCCATCTACATTGGCGCCGACGGTTCGGTCGTCACGGAGGCGATTCAGGATGTGAACAAGTACATCAAGCTCGGCTCCGTGCTTCCCGACGCGAACATGTCGTTCCGCAACGACTTCCGCTGGAAGAACCTCAATTTCGGATTCATGGTTTCGGCTCGTCTGGGCGGTATCGTCTTCTCGCGCACGCAGGCCATGCTCGACCAGTACGGTGTCTCGGAGGCTACGGCTGCTGCGCGCGATGCCGGCGGCGTGAGAGTCAACGGCGGCGATCTGGTGGATGCCTACACCTGGTATTCGGCGATCTCGAGCGGCAGCGCCATTCCCCAGTTCTATACCTACGACGCGACGAACGTGCGCCTGCAGGAGGTTTCGATCGGGTATACGCTGCCCCGCAAGCTGCTGCGCGATGTCTGCGAGATCTCGATTTCGCTGGTGGGCCGCAACCTGTGGATGATCTACAACAAGGCTCCGTTCGATCCCGAGAGCATCGCCTCGACCGGCAACTACTATCAGGGTATCGACTACTTCATGATGCCTTCGATGCGCAATATCGGATTCAACCTCCGACTCAAATTCTAAAACCGCTACGTTATGAAACACGAAAAGATAAAAGCGACGATTGCCCTGGCCGCATTGTGCACGTTCGGGGCATGTACGTCGAACTACCTCGAAATAAACAGCAATCCCTACGAGGTGGACAAGGAGCAGATGGCGGCCAAGGACTACGCCATCGCCGCGGGTCTCTCGGGTATGTTCGGAGCTGTCGTCTCGACCGACGTGAATACGGCCCAGTTCACCGACTGCCTGCTGGGCGGCACGCAGGGCGGTTACTATGCCGATGCGAACGGCGGTTGGACCAACACCATCTCCAAGTACAATCCGACCGACGACTGGACGCGCGTATTCATGTACAGCGACAAGATCATCCCTCAATTCTACAACAACATGTCCAGCGTGGAGGGCATTTCGGATAATCCGATGGTGCTGGCGATTTGCAAGATCGTCAAGGTCTGCGTGCTCAACCGCGTGACCGACGCATACGGACCGATTCCCTACTCCGAGATCGGAACCTCGGGAAAGATCCAGGTCGCCTACGACGACCAGTCGCAGGTCTATTCCCAGATGTTCGACGAACTCGACGAAGCCATCGCCATGCTCGACGAGAACATCGGTATGAGCATTACGCCCACGGCCGACAAGATCTTCGACGGCACGGCCGTGAAGTGGTGCCGGTTCGCCAACTCGATGAAGCTGCGTCTGGCCATGCGCGTGGTCTACACCGATTTCAGAAGCTCGAACGGTCTGACCGCGCAGCAGCTCGGCGAGCAGGCCGTGTCGCATCCGGTCGGCGTCATGCAGTCGAACGATGACAATGCGAAACTCGCGGCGTCCGCGTTCGGCAAGGACGGCAATCCGCTCTATACCGCCTGCATGTACAACACGCCCAACGGTTCGAAGACGGGCGGCGACTCCCACGTGGCAGCCGACATCATCTGCTACATGAACGGTTTCGACGATCCGCGCCGCGAGAAGTATTTCAGCCGTGCGCAGTTCACCGGAGAGTCCGCACCCGAATACGTAGGCATGCGCCGCGGCATCGCGATCCCGAGCCTCGACAAGGTCGGCCTGCTCTATTCGGGCGTCAACTTCGTGGACGGCATGCAGACGCCCGTGCAGTGGATGAACGCTGCCGAGGTGGCATTCCTGAAGGCCGAAGCCGCCGGCGTGTTCAACTGGAACATGGGCGGCGATGCCCGCACCTTCTACGAGCAGGGTGTGCGCCTCTCGTTCGCGCAGTGGGGTGTCGCGGGTGTCGACGAATACCTGGCCGGCACGACCTTGCCCGAGACCTACATGGATCCCAACGGCGGCGCCAACTCCTACTCCACGCAGCTCTCGCAGTTGGGCGTGGCCTGGAACGACGGCGCCTCGAAGGAGGAGATGCAGGAGCGTATCATCACCCAGAAGTGGATCGCCAACTTCAATCTCGGCAACGAGGCGTGGGCCGATTACCGCCGCACGGGTTATCCGCATCTGATTCCGGCCATGGAGTCCGCCGTGGGCAACAACTCGCAGGGTATCCGCAACCTCACCCTCGGAGCACGGCGCATGCCCTATCCGGCCGAGGAGGTGACCAACAATCCGGAGAATTACGCCAAAGCCGTGGAGATGCTCGGCGGTCCTGATAACATGGCTACCCGCATGTGGTGGGATTGCAATCCGGCTGTCAAGTAAATTCACCCAAATTCAGACTAAAATGAAATTTACAATGAAGCGCATATTTATTCTGGTTCTCGCAGCAGCAGCCGTGCTGAGCTCATGCAGCGAGTGGACGGAAGCCGAAAACAAAGATTATCTGCCGCCGATGAGGCAGGACGACCCGGTCGCGCAGGCAGCCATTCGGGAGTTCAAGGCCGGCGAGCATATGGTCACGATGATGCATGTCAAGGGCTCTGCCGCCGAACCGAACCGGCAGAACCAGCATCTGACGGCCATGCCCGATAGCGTGGACTTCTTCCTGATGAGCGACGTGGATGGACTGCACCCCGTCGTAGTCGCCGAAATCGCCCGGGTGCGGGCCACGAAAGCTACCCGCACGCTCAACGTCGTCGATTATACGGCTATCCGTAACGTATGGAATGCCATGAAGGAAGCGGCGAGCGGCACTGCGGACGAGGGTTACTATACGGACGAGCAGTTCGCCTCCTACTGTCGCACCGAGACCGAGAAACAGCTCGCCAACTGCATCGCATACGGTTTCGACGGTTTGGTCGTATCCTATCTCGGCGGTGCGGACAGCAGCGCTGCCGTACCGTTCGTAGAGGCTATCGACGAGTGGCACAAAGCCAACCCCGAGAAGCTGCTCTTCTTCCGCGGCTATCCGGCCTACATCGCGACGATCGAGAACCAGACGGTCGTCTCCGACAGCGACTACATCATCATCCTGACCGAGAAGGCGTCGGCTTCGGTGCCCATCTCGCGCCAGGTTCGCGAGCAGCTGACGTCGGGTGTCCCGAGCGATAGGGTCGTGCTGGAGGCCTCGGTGCCCTCCGTTGCCGACGGCAATGACGACGCGCAGGTGGGCGCCACCCTTCAGGTCGCGGCACAGTGGGTGATGGATCCGAAGACCTCCTCCACCGTGAAGTGCGACAAGGTGGGTCTCGCCGCATCGAATGCGCAGGACGACTATTTCAACTCGCCGACCTACAAAAGAATCCGGGAGGCGATAGCAATTCTGAACCCCGAACCAGAAAATGATTCCGAAAATGAAAACAACGATGAAAAATAGCTTAGGGTTAGCCATGCTGCTCCTGGCGGCCGCCGGCTTCGGCAGTTGCAAGGGCGATCAGGAGAGCAAGATCCATTTCGATAACAAGGTCTTTATCTCGGGGCGTTCGTTCGTTGACGACATCTTCATCAAGCGCGACAATCTCGAAACGACGAGCGAGAGCCAGTGCGACATTACCGTGGCCGTGGCTCAGCCCCTGCCGGGCGACCTGAACGTGACGTTCGTCGAGGCTCCCGAGCTTTTGGATCACTACCGCATGTTCTACGAGGATATGTCGGCGCAGCTGCTTCCCGCTGGCGGTTATTACGAGCCACTGGCCTCGACCACGATTGCGGCCGGCCTGGTGGAGAGCGAGCCGCTGACGTTCACCTTCAAGAACCTCGACAAGCTCCCTATCGAGGAGAAGCAGCGTTACGTGCTTCCCATGCGCATCGCCGCGGCCGACGGTCTGGAGGTTCTCGAGAGCGCCAGCACGGTTTACTTCGTCTTTTCGAAGGCATCGCTTATCAACGTGGTGGCCGACATGCAGAACAACCTCGCATATCCCGAGTGGACGGAAGAGACGGAAGCCGTGAAGGATATGGAGAGCTTCACGCTCGAGGCGCTGATCTACGCCAATTCGTTCGACCGCAACATCTCGACCATCATGGGTATCGAGGATGTATTCATGCTGCGTTTCGGCGATGACGGCCGTCCCACGAACCAGCTGCAGGTGGCCTTCGCCAAGAAAGTTTCCGAAGAGGCGACCGCTCCCGCACGAGGCAAGATTCCGGCCGATGCCGACAACCGTTTCAACCTGACTCCGTTCGCATGGCACCACATTGCGGTGTCGTTCGACAAGGGCACCGTGAGCGTCTATATCGACGGCAAGTTGAAGGAGACGGCCAAGGCTGCGGTATCGGGTCCGGACGGAGCCCCCGTGACGATCGAGAACGTCAACTTCGCCATTCCCCACTCCGACGAGACGGAAGGCAAGCCCCGCTGCTTCTGGATCGGCCACTCGTATCGTCTGGCAACGGACGGCGAGCTCTTCTACGAGCGTCGTTTCGACGGCATGATGAGCGAGGTCCGCATCTGGAACAAGGCGCTTACGGCTGAAGAGATCGGCTCCGAGAACCACTTCTACAAGATCGATCCGGCATCCGAAGGTCTGGTGGCCTACTGGAAGTTCGACGACCGTGTGCCGGGCAAGAACATCCGGGACTACGGCCCCTACGGTTTCGATCTGAAGACCGAGTCCGACGTAAACTGGGTAAATGTCGCTCTTCCGATGGAGTAGCGCAATACGATATTACCAACTTTATTAACCATTAATTAACTAATACATGAAAAAAAGACTATTTTCGATGTTTATGGCAAGTTTCTTTGCCATTTTGTCGGGATCGTTCGTTTCCTGCAGTGAATCGGACGAAGTGGAAACGCAGAACACGTTGAAGGTGACCCCATCTTCCGCGATCTCTTTCGCAGCGGACGGCAACCAGGACGTGGTGCTTACCGTCGAGACCGATGCGGGTGCATGGGCCTTCGAGAAGAGCGCCTGGATTACCGCTACGCGTGACGGTAACAAGCTGAAGGTGAATGCAGAAGCCAATGTTGCGGAGGCTGCTCGTCCGGGTCGTATCACCATTACCGCCGGCAACGCCGAGCCCGTGAAGATCAACGTGCTGCAGGAGGGTGTTCCTGCCGGCGA
Source organism: uncultured Alistipes sp. (assembly GCA_910577475.1). Classification (GTDB taxonomy): domain Bacteria; phylum Bacteroidota; class Bacteroidia; order Bacteroidales; family Rikenellaceae; genus Alistipes. Next base: position 134,821 of record CAJTLJ010000001.1, on the reverse strand, counting down.
GACCGTGCTGACCGTTACTCCGGCCGATGCCATCGAGTTCGAGGCCAAGAACAACACGGCCGTCGAGCTGACGGTTTCGACCAACGCTCCCGACTGGACGTTCACCTATCCCGAGTCGTGGATGACGGCCGAGAAGCGCGACAACAAGCTCATCGTGAACGCCAAGGACAACACGGGCGATGCCAACGTAGGCCAGATCGTCGTGAAGGCCAGCGAGGGCGAGAAGTCGGTGAAGATCGCCGTTACCCAGAAGGCCGGCAACGAGGGTCCCGTTTCTCCCGAAAAGGTCAGCGGTTCGCTCTCGTGCGCCGATGATCTGAACATCTCGTTCGTACACGACGCCGTGGATCCCGTCACGAAGACCCTGACCTTTACGCTCGACAAGGCTGCCGCAGCCGACGTGCGCGTGAAGATCGCTCTGGACGGCCAGCATGTCGACGAGGTCAACTTCGACAACGGCACCGAGTACGTGGTATTCCCCGAGGGCCTCTGCACTGTGGCTAACGACGGTATCCTGACCGTTCCCGCCGGCGAGACCTCCGCAACCGTCGAGGTGACGATCACCCCGAGCGCCGAGCAGATCGCATACGTCACCACCTACATGGTTCCCCTGCAGGCCGTAGCCGAGACGGAGAACCTGACCGTCGCTGACGCCTATGTCGACCTGTTCGTCAGCCGTCAGAGCTCGAAGAAGATCCGCAACATCTGCTACTTCGAGGTCAACGACTGCAACCCGCTTAACGCTATCGAGTACATTCTCGAGGACGGTCAGCCTTTCTTCGATGCTGTCGTGCTCTTCGCCGGTAACATCAACTGGGATCCCGACAAGCAGAAGGTTTACATGAGCGCCAACCCCAACGTGCAGGCGCTGCTCGACAACTCCGAGGAGCTGCTCCAGCCGCTGCGCAAGAAGGGCATCAAGGTGCTGCTCGACATTCTGGGCAACCACGACCAGGCCGGTCTGGCCGGTCTGACCGACTACGGCTGCGAGCAGTTCGGCCGTGAGCTGGCTCAGATCTGCCTCGACTACAAGCTCGACGGCGTAGGCTTCGACGACGAGTACTCGACCTACGGCTATTCGACCACGCTCTGGTTCGCTCCCCCCAGCGCGGCGCATGCCGCCCGTCTCTGCTACGAGACCAAGAAGGCCATGACGGAGCTCTGCCCCTGGGAGACCTGGGTACACCTCTACTACCTCGGCTATATCTATTCGACCCTGCCTTCGGTGACCATCGACGGCGTCGAGCACCTGCCCGGTGAGTTCATCGACAACGTATGTGCCGACTACGGCGGTGCTGCCGCACCGGTCAACGGCATGGAGAGAGACCGCTGCGCCGGCAACTCGATCCAGCTCAACTACGGCAGCACCATGTCGGAGAGCGAAGCCAAGCAGATCATGGATAACGGTTACGGCTGGATCATGTGGTTCGCATTCGACCCTTCAGGAACCGGTACGGTCAACAGCAACCGCGCGCACTCCTACCAGCAGTTCCGCAACATGGCTAAGGGCTGCTACGGTCAGGATGTCCTCGAACCGAAGAACGTTTACAACAAGCTCGGCGAGGGCCGCTACGATCCGAACCCGCACCCGATCAACTAATTTCCGATCCGACGCGGCGCGTCCCGGCTTCGGCCGGGATGCCGCCGGCCGGGTCTAACCAAACCTTAATTTACGGTTGTAAAGAATATTTTCTAAAAACCTGAAAAATGAAATTTTCTAAATTATTTTATTTCGCCGCCGCTGCTCTCCTGATGGGTACGTCCTGCAGCGATGACGATCCCGTGACCCCCATCGAACAGCCCAAGGAGGATGCGATTTCTCTGATGCCGACCTCGGCTACGGTCAGCAGCAAGGGCGGCAAGGTGTCGACCATGGTTACCAGCTCCAAAAAATGGACGCTCGCCGATAACGAGAACGCATACGTGCTGCCGTCGGTGAATGAAGGTGTCGAAGGCGACATCGTGGAGTTCACCGTACAGCCCAACGACAAGGAGGTGGATCAGGTATTCACCTACGACTTCGTCTGCGGCAAGAAGCACGCTACTTTCCAGATCACCCTTACCAAGAAGGCCTCGCAGACGGAAGAGCAGCTGGAAGTGATCTATACCGAGGGGGCCAATATGCTGCCTGCAGAAGGCGGTACGGTCAAGGTGTTCGTTACGAGCTCCGGCGAGTGGACCCTCGAAGGATCGTATGGCTTCGTTCACCCGTCCGCAACGACCGGTGAGGACGGTGCCGAGGTCGTTTTCGACGTCGATCCCAACGAGACTTACGAGGACGTGACTGCCGACTATCTCTTCAAGATGGGCAGCAAGGAGGTTCCCTTCCAGATCGTCGTGGCGGCAGCTGTTCCCGAGCTCCTCGAGATCAAGTCGAAGAGCGAGATGCGTCTGGCCTACACCGAGGAGAAGCGTCTGGCCGTAGAGTTGAACACCGACGTAAACACCCGTGACCTGCATGCCGAAATCGTTTCGGATGTCGAGGGCTGGCTGACCTATGCGATGGCCCGTCCTACCGAGGGCGGTACGGAGAAGGATGTTACGGCATACTTCACCATGGCGCAGAACGACGGTGAGACCGCACGCGAAGCTACCGTAACCATCAAGGGCGCCAAGACCGGCGCGGCTACGCTGAAGATCACCCAGCTGCCCCGCACGATCATCGAGCCCGAGAAGACGGCTTACTACCTCAGCGTCGAGTCGCAGTCGATCATCGTTCCCGTGACGACCAACGTCGAGTTCGACGTAGCGGTCAGCGAGGAGGGCGACGGCTGGGTTACCTTCGTCGACTACGCGGAGAACAACCTGAATTTCACCATTGCCGAGCTGGGCGATTCGCCTGCTCGCACCTGCACGGTGACCCTCACCGAAAAGAATGCTCCGGACAACGCCGAGCCCGTTCAGGCCCGGATCGAGATCTCGCAGAAGCCCAAGGGCCTGATCGAGTGCGTGGCCGATATGCGTAAGTCGCGCTGCTACTTCATGACCTCGACGCTCCAAAACGCATCTGCGCTCAACAACCTGGAGGCCGGTACCCTCGAGGCGCTGGTAAATATTCAGGAGGCCCGCACGAAGGGCACCCTCTCGACTGTAATGGGCGTCGAAGGCAAGTTCCTGCTCCGCCTCGGCGATGCCACGTTGGACTGGAATCAGATTCAGCTGGCTACCAACACCGGTAATTACACGAGTTCCGCTCTGAAGCTCACCGAGCTCAACCGCTGGTATCATCTTGCCGTAACGTGGGGCGGCGGCCAAATCTGCTTCTATATCGACGGAGAGCTCATTTACCGCGCTACCACTTTCTATACGCTCAAACCGAGCTTCGGTATCGCCAACTCCGGTTGGGAGAGCGACTACAATCGCTATTTCTGGATCGGCTACGCCTACAATGCCGAGCGCTACTTCCCCGGTTACATGTCCGAAGCCCGTATTTGGAACCGCATTCTGACCAAGGAGGAGATCAATGCCGAGAACCACTTCTATCACGTCGATCCCGCATCGGAGGGTCTGGTGGGTTACTGGAAACTCAACGGCCATCAGGAGGGAGACAAGTATTCCTACACGGTCAAGGACTACTCGACGTCGGGCAACCACATGGTAGGTGAGATCAATGTCCGTGCTGCGGGCAACCAGCAGGAGGGCGATTGGGGTATGAACTGGGTGGAGACCAGTCTTCCGTAATCCGTAACTACGAACAAACGATCAAAGTCAGCGGCCGGGCCTTCGGGCCCGGCTGCTTTCGAATCGAACCCGCTCTGGCGCGGGCGGGGTCAAGAGCCCGGCGGGAGCACTCCCCCCCCCGAAAACCAATTTGAAACGAAACCCGAAATTTCATGAACAATCCTTTCCGATACATACTGATGGGGTGCGCTCTCCTCTGCGGCGCTCTTCTCGGAGCATGCTCCGACGGCGACGAACAGATCATCGAGGAGCAGCCGCGACCCGAAGTACCCTATCTGAACGTTTACTCGGCCTCGTTCGACGAAGCAGGCGCCGACGGCACGACGTTCCGCGCGACCGTCGAGTCGAACCGCACCGTCGAGGTGGAGTCCTCCGCCGAGTGGTGCGAGGCGGAACTCAAGGCCGATACCGAGCAGAACAACCTCGAAATAACCGTATATGCCAACCCCGACGAGAAGGGCCGTCAGGCGACCGTCACGGTGCGTGCCGCCGAGTGCGAGCCTGTCGAAATAGCCATCAGCCAGCAGGAGCGCAAGCCCGGCCCGTTCCTTACCGTTTCGACCCGTGAATTCACGGACGTTCCGGTCGAAGGGGCCACGCTGAAGACCACCCTTACGACGAATCGCGGCGGCGTGCAGGTTTCGAGCGACGCGAAGTGGTGCGTCGTATCCTATAACCCGACGCTCAAAACGGACAATATAACCCTGACCGTAGCCCCCAACGAGGGAGAGAGCCGCACGGCGACCGTCACCGCAGCGGCCGCCGAGTGCGAGCCCGTCGAAATCGTCGTCACGCAGCTCGAACGGCTCGACGACGCATGCGAACTGCTCTCCTTCGCGATCGAACGCGAGAAGAACCCCAATCTTACGAAAACAATCGAATTCCGGTTCGACACTGAGGCCGCTACGCTCGAGGCCATGTATCTGAAATGGATCGAGGGGGCGGAACCCGAGATGATGATTCCCACCTTCGAGTTCGAAGGCGCCCGTGCGACGGTCGATGGCCGCGAAATCGTGTCGGGCGTGACGCCGCTGTCGTTCGCCGACGACGTGACGCTCGACATCGAGGCCCAGAACGGCGACCGGAAAAGCTACCGCATATCGCTCAACTGCCCGCAGATAAACCGCGAGCTGGCTGTGCTCCACGTGCGTCCCTCTTCGCTGATTTCGGGCAAGGAGTACTACGTGCAGACGGCCATCGAACTCTATGACAAGACCCCCGGTGCGACCGGAGGGGGGTGGTGGAACACCGATGAGAACGGCAAGACGATCGAGATGCGCGGCCGCGGCAACTCGACATGGGGCCTGCCCAAGAAGCCGTTCCGCATGAAGTTCCCCGAAAAGTTCAGCCCCATCGGTCTCGACCACGCCAAGGCGAAGAGCTGGGTGCTGTTGTCGCAGGACATGGACAAGTCGCTGATCCGCACCCATATCGCATTCGAATATTCGCGTCTGCTGTTCAACGCTGCGGAGGGGTATCACGATCCCAAGGCGGTGCTCTTCACGGCGGCGTCGAAATATGTCAACCTCTACTACACGGGCGACTACTATTACAGCGACTCGGGCCGCACCGAGCATCTCGAGGGCGAGTACATGGGCGTCTACCAGATGAGCGACCAGGTCGAGCGCGCCGAGGGGCGCATCGCCGTGGACAAGCTCGACGACAAATCCTCGTCCGACGACATCAGCGGCGGGTACATCGTCGAGACCGACATCCACGAAGGCAATTTCTACTCGGCTGTGAAGGGCATCAAGATGACCTACAAATACCCCAAGGACGACGAGTGCAAGCCCGAACAGTACGCCTATATCTCCGACTTCATAGGCAAGGCCGAGCAGGCGCTCTACGCCTCGAACTACAAGGATCCGCAGAACGGCTGGCGCAAGTGGTTCGACGAGAAGACGCTGGCCGACTTCATCATCATCAAGGAGCTGGCCGGCGATCTGGACGGCTACACGAGCACCTATCTCTACAAGCGCCGCGGCGTCGACAAGTTCTTCTTCGGCCCGATCTGGGACTGCGACAAGGGGTGGAACAACGATAAGCGCGTGCCTCACTCGCAGTATCGGCCGCTTCTGAACCTGATGATTCATGCCGGATTCTGGATGCCTCCCTATGTCGAGAACGACTGGTTCTGGCGCTTCTGGAGCGACGAGACGTTCCGTGCGTTCGTCCGCGAACGCTGGGCCGCCCGCCGCGACGAGCTCATCGCCCTGACGAACCGCGAACTCGACCGCATGTCGGCCGCCATGACGAAGGCCGTAGAGGCCAACTTCACGGTGTGGCCCTTCTATTACCAATACAGCAACGAGGCCAACATGCCGGCGCGGACGTATGCCGAGGAGATCGAGCGCATCCGGACGCTGACGGCCGAGCGGGCCCTGATGCTCGACAAACTGTTCCTATAACGGCGCATCGCTCCCCGGCTGCGGCCGGGGAGCGATGCCGGAAAACAAACATACAACTACGCAGATGAACAATACTCCCGTATCCCCCTTGCGCTGGGTGCCGTCGCTCTACTTCGCGATGGGCTTGCCGTTCGTGGTTCTGAACATGGTCTCGGCGGTGATGTACAAGGATTTGGGCGTCACGGACTCTCAGATCGCCTTCTGGACATCGCTTATCATGTGGCCGTGGACGATCAAGTTTCTGTGGAGCCCCTTTCTGGAGCTTTTCCGCAGCAAGAAGTTTTTCGTAGTAGCCACGCAGCTCGCCAGCGGCCTGCTGTTCGGCCTTGCGGCGCTGGCGCTGCACCTGCCGGCGTTCTTCGCCGTGACGGTCGCCCTGTTCGCCGTGGTTGCCTTCAGCGGCGCCACGCACGACATCGCGGCCGACGGCGTTTACATGTCGGAACTCTCGACCTCCGACCAGGCGAAGTACATCGGCTGGCAGGGGGCGTTCTACAACCTCGCCAAGCTGGTCGCCACGGGCGGTCTGGTCTGGCTCGCGGGGTGGCTGATGGAGTACTTCGCCGCCGCGGACAGCGCCGGCATCGCCGCTTCGCGGTCGGCTTGGAGCGTCATCTTCCTGGTTCTGGCCGGCCTCATGCTCGCCGCAGGCTTCTGGCACATGCGCGCACTCCCTCTGGGAGGTGCGGCCGCTTCGCAGAGCCACACGGTCGGCGAGGGCCTCGCCGGTCTGCGCGAGGTCATCGTGTCGTTCTTCGCGAAGCGCCACATCTGGGTCTATATCGCCTTCATCATCCTCTACCGGTTGGGCGAGGGCTTCGTGATGAAGATCGTGCCGCTGTTTTTGAAGGCCGATACGGCTGCCGGCGGTCTGGGTCTCACGAACCAGCAGATCGGTCTCTACTACGGCACGTTCGGCGCCGGGGCATTCCTGCTGGGCTCGCTGCTCGCGGGGTATTACATCGCGGGCCGGGGTCTGCGCCGCACGCTCTTCTCGCTGGTGTGCGTCTTCAACCTCCCGTTCGCGGTCTACGCCCTGCTGGCGTGGTTCCAGCCCTCGAACATGTGGCTCGTCGGCGGAGGCATCGTCATGGAGTACTTCGGCTACGGATTCGGATTCGTGGGCCTCACGCTCTTCATGATGCAGCAGGTCGCACCGGGCAGACACCAGATGGCGCACTACGCCTTCGCGTCGGGAATCATGAACCTCTCGGTCATGCTGACCGGCATGGCTTCGGGCTACCTGAGCGACATGCTCGGTTACCGGACCTTCTTCGTCGCCGTGCTGCTGGCTACCGTCCCCGTTTTCGCGATGACGCGCCTCGTACCCTTTACCTATGACGAACAAACTAAAAAGAAATAAGACAATGAACAACCTCAAAATCATGGGAGAGGCTCTCCCTGACATGCCGTGGGAGGAGCGTCCCGCAGGCTACCGGCACATCATGTGGCGCTATTCGGCCAATCCGATCATCGAGCGCGACCAGCTTTCGACCTCGAACTCGATCTTCAACTCGGCCGTCGTGCCTTTCAAGAAAGGGAAGTACAACTATGCCGGCGTGTTCCGCTGCGACGACACCAACATCCGCATGCGGCTGCACGTGGGCTTCTCGGTCGACGGTCTGAACTGGGACATCGCCGAGGAGGATGTGCGCTTCGAAGGTGCCGACCCGGAGGTCGGGACCTGGGTCTACGGCTACGACCCGCGCGTGGTGAAGCTCGGCGACAAATACTACGTCACCTGGTGCAATGGCTACTGCGGCGAGCCGACGATAGGCATCGCCTGGACGACCGATTTCGAGACGTTCCACCAGCTGGAGAACGCTTTCCTGCCCTACAACCGCAACGGCGTGCTGTTCCCCCGCAAGATCGGAGACCGCTACGCCATGCTGTCGCGTCCGAGCGACCGGGGACACACCCCCTTCGGCGACATCTACTACTCCGAATCGCCCGACCTGGAGTTCTGGGGACGCCACCGTCTGGTCATGCGCCCCTCGCAGTTCGAGAAGAGCGCCTGGCAGTGCACGAAGGTGGGTGCCGGCCCGGTTCCCATCGAGACCTCGGAGGGGTGGCTGCTGATCTATCACGGCGTGCACCAGACCTGCAACGGCTTCAACTACTCGTTCGGCGCGGCCCTGCTCGATCTCGAACAGCCGTGGAAGGTCCTGGCGAGAACGGGCGCCTACCTGCTCGCGCCGACTGAGACCTACGAGTGTATGGGCGACGTTCCCAACGTGACGTTCCCCTGCGCGACTCTCCACGACCCTGCGACGGGCCGCATCGCCGTCTACTACGGCTGCGCCGACACCGTTACGGGCCTCGCGTTCGGCTATATTCCTGAAATCATCGAGTTCACGAAGAAAACCAATATCCTCTGAAGCCATGTATTCCCACGATAACCGCACAGTCATCACGCTGGACGCCGGAGGCACCAACTTCGTCTTCGGCGCCATGCGCGCCAATGAGTTCATCGTCGAGCCGATCACCGTATCCTCGAATGCTCACGATCTGGACAAATGTCTCGCGACGATGGTCGACGGATTCCGCCAGATTATCGACCGCCTCGACGAAAAACCCGTCGCCATCTCGTTCGCATTCCCCGGTCCGGCCGACTATCCGAACGGCATCATCGGGGGCTATCTGCCGAATTTCCCCTCGTTCCGCGACGGCGTGGCTCTCGGGCCGTTCCTCGAAATGACCTTCGGCATTCCGGTCTTCATCAACAACGACGGCGACCTGTTCGCCTATGGCGAGGCGCTGGGCGGCGCCCTGCCCGAGGTGAACGCCCGGCTGGACAAGGCCGGCAGCGCGAAGCGTTACCGCAATCTGCTGGGCTACACCTTCGGAACGGGCTTCGGCGTGGGCATGGTCGTGGGCGGCGAACTGAACCGCGGCGACAACTCGTGCGTGGAGACCTTCTGCCTGCGCCACAAGAAGATGCCCGACGTCATCGTCGAGGAGGGGGTGGCCGTGCGTGCCGTGAAGCGCGTCTACGGCGAGCTCTCGGGTAATCCCGACCACGGGTTCGAACCCAAAGAGATCTGCGAGATCGCCGACGGGAAGCGCGAGGGCGATGCCGAGGCCGCCAAGGCCGCGTTCGCCGAACTGGGCGAGATCGCGGGCGACGCCATGGCTACGGCCGTGACCCTGACGGACGGACTCATCGTGATCGGCGGCGGAATCACCGCAGCGCGCAAATACATCATGCCGGCGCTGCTCGGGGAGCTGCGCGCGAAGATGCGCCAGCTCAACGGCGACACCCTCGACCGCGTGCAGATGAAGGTCTACGATCTGGACGACGAGGCCGAGTTCGCGGCCTTCGCCCGCGGCGACATGCGTCCCCTGCAGGTGTATGGCTCCGAACGCTATGTGGCCTACGACCCGCAGAAGCGCATCGGCGTGATGATTTCGAAGCTGGGCGCCAGCCGCGCCATTTCCGTCGGCGCCTACGCATTCGCCCTCTCCATGTTGGACAAAAAAGAGAATGAACAATGAAACCTTTCAGATTCGAACCTATCCTCAAATCCCTGATCTGGGGCGGTGACAAGATAGCGCCCTACAAGGGCATCGATACATCCATGCCCAATATCGGCGAGAGCTGGGAGCTCTCGGGCGTCGCAGGCGACGAATCCGTAGTCGCCGGGGGGGCTTATGCGGGCCGCACGCTGCCGCAGCTTATCGACGAGCTCAAGGAGACGCTCGTCGGTAAGTCCGTCTACGAGCGTTTCGGCACCGAATTTCCGCTGCTGGTGAAGTTCATCGACGCGCGCGACGACCTCTCGATCCAGGTGCACCCCGACGATGCCCTGTCGCAGATGCGTCACGGCAAGCACGGCAAGACGGAGATGTGGTACGTCGTGGGCGCCGATAACGGCGCCCACCTCAAGGCGGGCTTCTCGCAGAAGATCACCCCCGAGGAGTACGAGCGCCGCGTGGCGGACAACACCCTGACCGACGTGCTGTGCGACTACGCCGTGCAGCCCGGAGACCTCTTTTTCCTGCCCGCGGGACGCGTGCACGCCATCTGCGCAGGGTCGTTCGTCGCCGAAATCCAGCAGACTTCGGACGTGACGTACCGTATCTACGATTACGGCCGACTGGGCAAGGACGGCAAGCCCCGCGAGTTGCACACCGAGCTGGCGAAGGATGCCATCGACTACACCGTACTGCCGGACTACCGGTCGCACTACGCGTCGGAGAAGAATAGCGAGACGCAGCTCGTGGAGTGCCCCTACTTCACGACGTCGCTCTACGACCTCGACGCTCCGGCCGAAAAAGACCTTTCGGAGCTCGATTCGTTCCTGGTGGTGATGTGTCTCGCCGGCCGGGGCGTGCTGGTGGACGACGAGGGCGGCGAAACCCCGCTCCGGCAGGGCGAAACGCTGCTCGTGCCCGCCGCGGCCCGAAGCATCCGCTTCATCCCCGAAGGAGAGATGAAACTGTTGACAAGCCATCTGTGATTATGCGAAAAGCAATAGCCGCCCTGATTACAGTCCTGTCGCTCGCGGGCAGCGTCCATGCCCAGCGGCCCGTCGACTGTGTAGACCCCTTTATCGGGACGACGAACTTCGGCACTTGCAATCCCGGCGCCGTCGTGCCGCACGGCATGATGTCCGTGGTGCCGTTCAACGTCATGGGCTCCGATGCGAACCTCTACGACAAGGACGCCCGGTGGTGGTCGACGCCCTACGAGTTCCATAACAAGTTCTTCACGGGCTTCGCCCACGGGGCCTTGAGCGGCGTGGGCTGTCCCGAAATGGGGGCCCTGCTGACTATGGCTACCGCGGGTCCGCTCACGGTCGATTACCGGGAGTACGGCACGACGTATAGGGACGAAACCGCTTCGCCGGGCTACTACGCCGCGACGCTCGACCGCTACGGCATCCGTGCCGAGGCTACGGCTACGGCACGCACCTCGGCCGAACGATACACCTTTCCGGAGGGTACGGGCCATATATTGTTGAACCTCGGCGAGGGGCTCACCAACGAGAGTGGTGCCACGGTGCGGCGCGTCAGCGCCACTGAGATCGAGGGTTCGAAGCTCCTCGGTACCTTCTGCTACAACCCGCAGAAGGTCTTCCCGGTCTACTTCGTACTCCGCGTCTCCCGTACCCCGTCTGCCTCGGGCTATTGGAAGAAGCAGCGCCCGATGACGGGCGTCGAGGCCGAGTGGACGCCCGATAACGGCAAGTACAAGCTCTATACGCAGTACGGCCGCGAGCTCTCGGGCGACGACGTGGGCTACTGGTTCACGTTCGACGACCTGCGCGAGGGCGAGGAGGTCGAGGTGCGGATGGGCATTTCGTATGTCAGCATCGACAACGCCCGCCGCAACCTCGATGCCGAGCAGGCGGCCGGCGATTCGTTCGACGGGCTGCATGCCGCGGCGGAACGGCGCTGGAACGACGACCTCTCGCGCATCCGCGTCGAGGGCGGCACGCCCGAGCAGCGGACGGTCTTCTACACGGCGCTCTATCATACGCTGATCCATCCCAATCTGCTCAACGACACGAACGGGGAGTATCCGCTCATGGAGCGCTCGGGCGAAACGGGTGTTTCGGCCGACGGCGACCGCTACACGGTCTTCTCGCTGTGGGACACCTACCGCAATGTCCACCAGCTGCTGACGCTCGCATATCCCGAGCGGCAGCTCGATATGGTGCGTTCGATGGTCGCCATGTCGCAGGAGTGGGGCTGGCTCCCGAAATGGGAGCTCTACGGCCGCGAGACCTTCACCATGGAGGGCGACCCGGCCGTTCCCGTCCTCGTCGACACGTGGCGCAAGGGGCTGCGCGACTTCGACATGGAGGCGGCCTACGCCGCGATGAAACGTTCGGCGACGACCCCCGGCGCACAGAATCCCATGCGGCCCGACATCGACCCCTACATCGAGCGGGGCTATATTCCGCTGGGTTATTTCGCTGGGGACAATTCGGGCGACAACTCCGTGTCGCATGCCCTGGAATACTACGTCGCCGACGCCGCGCTGGCGTGGCTCGCCGCCGAGCGGGGCGAGCACGAATTCGCCGCCGAACTTCGCCGCCGCGCCGCGGGCTGGAAACATTATTACTCGGAAGAGTCGGGCACCCTGCGTCCGCGCAACCCCGACGGGGAGTTCCTCGCCCCCTTCGATCCGCGGCAGGGCGAGAATTTCGAGCCCGTTCCGGGTTTCCACGAGGGTTCGGCCTGGAACTATACGTTCTTCGTGCCCCACGACGTCGAGGGACTGGCACGTGCGATGGGTGGCAAGCGTAAGTTCGTGGAGAAGTTGCAACGCGTCTTCGACGAGGGCCTGTACGACCCTGCGAACGAACCCGACATCGCCTATGCCTACCTTTTCAGCCGCTTCCCCGGCGAGGAGTGGCGTACCCAGCGCGAGGTCGCACGGCTGCTCGACAAGCACTTCACCACCCGCCCCGACGGAATACCCGGAAACGACGACACGGGCACCATGTCGGCCTGGGCCGTCTTCTCGATGCTGGGGCTCTATCCCGATTGCCCGGGCGAGCCGTACTACACGCTTACGACGCCCCTTTTCGACCGGGCCGAGATCGACACTCCGCACGGCACGCTCACCATCGAGAAGCACGGCGACGGCCCTTACATCCGCCGCATGACCCTCGGCGGCAAGCCGCTCGCGAAATACCGTCTCCAGCACGACGAACTGCTGCGGGGCCGGAACCTGACCTTCGAACTTAAAACCGACAAATAACATGAACCTGACAAAATTACTGGCCGGAACACTGCTTCTTTTCGCAGCCTGCACGCAGGCCCCGCTGTCCGGCGACGACTACACCCGCTTCGTCGATCCGAAAATCGGCACGGGCGGCCACGGTCACGTCTTCGTCGGCGCCAATGTCCCCTTCGGCATGGTGCAGCTCGGGCCCACGAGCATTCCCCAGCAGTGGGACTGGTGCTCGGGCTACCACGAGAGCGATTCGACCGTCATCGGATTCTCGCATACCCACCTCTCCGGCACCGGTATCGGCGACCTGTTCGACATCACGGTCATGCCCGTCACGGGCGGGGTGACCTATGCCCGCGGGGAGGAGGCCGACCCCGCCTCGGGCCTCTGGTCCTACGCCGACCGTTCGCGTGAGGTCGCACGGCCCGGCTACTACTCCGTACCGCTAACCCGCTACGGCATTCTGGCCGAAATGACCGCCACCGCGCGCGTGGGGCTGCACCGCTATACGTTCCCTGCGGCCGAGGATGCCGACATCGTCATCGACCTCGAAAACGGAGGTTGCTGGGACAAGGCGACCGACACCCGCATCGAGGCGGTCGGCGACCGCCGCATCGAGGGCTGGCGACACTCCACGGGCTGGGCCAAGGACCAGCGGGTCTATTTCTCCGCCGAATTCTCGCGACCGTTCGCATTCGAGAGGGTAGGAGACCATTACGCACGAGCCTCGTTCGCAACAGCCGACGGCGAGCAGGTGCTACTGAAAGTAGCATTGTCGCCCGTGAGCGTCGAGGGGGCCCGCGCGAATCTCGCGGCGGAGCTCCCCGGCTGGGACTTCGACGCCACGGCAGCGGCGGCCGGCAAGGCGTGGAACGACGAGCTGGGCAAAGTGCGCATAGAGACCACGGACGACACCGCCCGCAAGATCTTCTACACGGCACTCTACCATGCGATGATCGCTCCCGTCTCGTTCTGCGACGTCGACGGCGCCTATCGCGGCGCCGACGGCGAGGTGCATGCCGACCCCGGACATGCGGCCTACACCGTATTCTCGCTCTGGGACACCTACCGCGCCAAGATGCCGCTGCTGACCCTGACGCAGCCCGAACGCATGACCGGCATCGTCGGGACGATGCTCGACATCGCGGACGAGCAGGGGCGTCTGCCCGTATGGCACTTGTGGGGCAACGAGACCGACTGCATGGTGGGCAATCCCGGCATCGTGGTGGTGGCCGACGCCATCGTCAAGAATATCCCCGGCATCGACCGCGAGCGGGCTTTCGAGGCTATCCGCCGCACTGCCATGAACCCCGACCGCGGCAACGGCCTGCGCATGAAATACGGATATATCCCCTGCGACCTCTTCAACGAGGCCGTGGCCTACGACATGGAGTATGCCGTGGCCGACGGTGCCGCCGCCCGGGCCGCCGAGGTTTTGGGCAAGGCCGGCGATGCGGAGTATTTCGCCGCCCGCAGCCGCTCCTACCGCAACTATTTCGACCGCTCGACCGGCTTCATACGCGGCCGGGACAGCCGCGGAGACTGGCGCACCCCCTTCAATCCCTTCTCGTCGGAGCACCGCGCCGACGACTACTGCGAGGGCAACGCCTGGCAGTATACGTGGCTCGCGCCGCACGACGTGCAGGGATTGCAGGACTGCTTCGGCTCGCGGGGCCGGATGATCGAAAAACTCGATTCGCTCTTCACCGTCAGCTCCGTCATCGAGGGTGCCGAGACCTCGCCCGACATTTCGGGCCTTATCGGTCAGTATGCGCACGGCAACGAGCCTTCGCACGCCACGCTCTACCTCTACGCGATGCTCGGGCAGCCGTGGAAGACGGCCGACAAGGTGCGCCAGGTGCTCACGACGCTCTACCATGCCGAGCCCGACGGCCTTTCGGGCAACGAGGACGTAGGGCAGATGTCTGCCTGGTACGTGCTCTCGTCGCTGGGCATCTACGAGGCCGAGCCCGCAGGCGGCCGCTACTGGTTCGGTTCTCCCTTGTTCGACAAGGCCGAGATCGACGTTCCGGGCGGCACCTTCACCATCGTTGCCGAGAACAATTCCAACGAAAACAAGTACATCCGGCGCGTATGGCTCGACGGACGGCCCTATACCAAACCCTATATCGACTACGCAGAGATCATGCGCGGCGCCGAGCTACGCTTCGAGATGGGCGCCGAGCCCCGGGTGTGGTACTGCGCCGACGAACCGGCGGAGTATGCCGACCAGCGGCCCGCTCCTGAGGAGCGGCTTTTCCGGTCGGAGGCCGTCGAGGCCGAGATCGAGCGTGTCAGCGCCCTGCTGACGAACGACCGTCTGCGCTGGATGTTCCGCAACTGCTTCCCCAACACCCTCGACACGACGGTGCACTACCGCGAGGACGGGGAGGGCAACCCCGACACCTACGTCTACACCGGCGATATCCCCGCCATGTGGCTCCGCGATTCGGGGGCGCAGGTGTGGCCCTACGTGCAGCTGTGCGCGGCCGACCCGGCCCTGCAAAAGATGATTGCCGGGGTCATCCGCCGGCAGTTCAAGCTGATTAACATCGACCCCTACGCCAACGCGTTCAACGACGGTCCCACGGGGCGGGGCGAGGACGTCGGCTACCCCGGCAACGAGCAATCGCCGTGGGTCTTCGAGCGCAAGTGGGAGATAGATTCGCATTGCTATCCCATACGGCTGGCGCACAGCTACTGGAAGACCACGGGCGACACTTCCGTTTTCGGCCCGGAGTGGGTCGACGCCATGCGCAGCATCCTGGCAACCCTCAAGGAGCAGCAGATGAAGGAGGGGCCCGGAGACTACATCTTCCTGCGCCGCACGGACCGTCAGCTCGACACCCGCTGTCACGTGGGGCGCGGCAATCCGGTGAAGCCCGTGGGATTGATTGCCAGTGCGTTCCGCCCCTCGGACGACGCCACGACTTTCGGCTTCCTCGTTCCCTCCAATTTCATGGCCGTCACTTCCTTGCGCAAGGCGGCCGAAATCCTGCGGACGGTCAATAACGAGCCGGAGCTGGCCGACGGGTGCGCCGTCCTGGCCGACGAAGTGGCTGCGGCCCTGCAAAAGTACGCCGTGGTCGAACATCCGGAATTCGGGAAGATCTATGCCTTCGAGGTCGACGGCTTCGGCGGCGTGCAGCTCATGGACGACGCCAACGTGCCCTCGCTGCTGGCGATGCCTTACCTGGGCGATGTAGACCGCAACGATCCGATTTACGAAAATACGCGCCGTTTCGTATGGAGTACGGAGAATCCCTACTTCTGGCGCGGTGCGGCGGGCGAGGGCATCGGCGGTCCGCATATCGGCGTGGAGATGATCTGGCCGATGAGCATCATGATGCGGGCTTTCACGTCGACCGACGATGCCGAGATCCGCGACTGCATCGTGGCCCTCATGACCACCGATGCCGGGACGGGATTCATCCACGAATCGTTTTCGCGCCACGACGCGGCAAACTTCACCCGTCCCTGGTTCGCATGGCAGAACACCCTGTTCGGCGAGCTGATCCTCAAGCTCGTGAACGACGGAAAGGTAGAATTACTAAACTCAATAAGATGATGAAGAAATACGCATTCATGATCCTTGCCGTACTCTCGGCCGCCTGCTGCGGAAACCCGCCGCAGGAGGATCGACTACGTCCCTCGGAGTATGTCTCGACGCTCGTCGGTTCGCAATCTGACTACTCGCTCTCGACGGGCAACACCTATCCCGCCGTAGCCCTCCCGTGGGGCATGAACTTCTGGACCCCGCAGACCGGCAAAATGGGCGACGGTTGGGCCTATACCTACGGCGCCCACACCATCTGCGGGTTCAAGCAGACCCACCAGCCCTCGCCGTGGATCAACGACTACGGGCAGTTCTCCCTCATGCCCGTGCGCGGCAAGGACAAAATCGACGAAGAGAGCCGCCGCAGCTGGTTCTCGCACCAGTCCGAGGAGGCGCGGCCCTACTATTACAGCGTCTACCTCGCCGACCACGACGTGCGGGCCGAAATCGCACCCGCGGAGCGGGCGGCCGTCATGCGCTTCACCTTTCCGGAGAGCGACGAATCGGGTGTCGTCGTCGACGCCTTCGACCGCGGGTCGCGGGTGGAGATTCTCGACGACTGCACCGTGGCGGGCTACACCACCCGCAACAGCGGCGGCGTGCCCGACAACTTCCGCAACTGGTTCGTGGTGCGTTTCGACAGGCCGTTCGATTCCTTCCGCACCTTCGACGGCACGCGCGAAACCAAAGGATCGACTATCGAGGGCGACCATGCCTTGGCGGCGGTCTATTTCGCCACCCGCCGCGGCGAGCAGGTGACGGCCCGCGTCGCATCCTCGTTCATCTCGCACGAGCAGGCTCTCTGGAATCTCGAAACGGAGCTCGCAGACGACGGCCTCGAGGCCGTGAAGGCCCGGGCGCAGGAGCGCTGGGACGAGGTGCTCGGCCGCATCGAGGTCGAGGGCGGCACCGAGGAGCAGTACCGTACGTTCTACTCCTGCCTCTACCGTTCGACGCTCTTTCCCCGCAAGTTCTACGAGATCGATGCCGAGGGCAACCCCATTCATTACAGCCCCTACAACGGTCAGGTGCTCCCCGGCTACATGTACACCGATACCGGATTCTGGGACACGTTCCGCAGCTTGTTCCCGCTGCTGAACCTCGTCTACCCGTCCGAGAACGCGAAGATGCAGGCCGGACTTGCCAACGCCTACCGCGAGAGCGGATTCCTGCCCGAGTGGGCCTCGCCGGGCCACCGCGGCTGCATGGTCGGAAACAACTCCGCATCCGTCGTCGCAGATGCCATCCTCAAGGGCATCACCCCCGAGGAGGATATCGAAACCCTCTACGAGGCGATGCTTTCGGGCCGCACGAAGGTGCACCCCGAGGTCAGCTCCACGGGACGCCTCGGTCATGAATATTACAACACGTTAGGCTACGTGCCCTACAACGTGGGTATCCACGAAAACGTAGCCCGCACGCTCGAATATGCCTACGACGACTGGTGCATCGCGCAGGTGGCCCGCAAACTCGGCCGCGAAGAGGATGCCGCCATGCTCGAAAAGGCGTCGCACAACTGGCGCAACGTTTTCGACCCCGAAACGAAGCTCATGCGCGGCCGGAATGCCGACGGTACGTTCCAGTCGCCCTTCAGCCCCTACAAGTGGGGCGACGCCTTCACCGAAGGCAACGCCTGGCACTACACCTGGTCGGTCTTCCACGATGTCGAGGGGCTGGCCGATGCGATGGGCGGCAAGCAGGAGTTCGTGCGAATGCTCGATTCGGTTTTCGTCGTGCCGCCCATCTACGACGACAGCTATTACGGCGTCCGCATCCACGAAATCACCGAGATGCAGGTGGCCGACATGGGCAACTACGCCCACGGCAACCAGCCCGCGCAGCACATGATCTACCTCTACGACTACGTCGGGCAGCCCGCCAAGGCGCAGTGGTGGACGCGCGAGGTGATGGACCGTCTCTACAGCGCCAAGCCCGACGGCTACTGCGGCGACGAGGACAACGGACAGACCTCGGCGTGGTACGTCTTCTCGGCGCTCGGGTTCTATCCCGTGTGCCCCGGTGCCGACGAATACGCCGTCGGCTCGCCGCTCTTCCGCAAGGCGGTCATTCACCTCGAAAACGGCCGCGAGGTCGTGATCGAAGCCTCCGAAAACTCGCCTTCAAAACGATACGTCAGCCGCATGACCGTTGACGGACGTGCAGCCGAAAAACCGTTCCTCGGCTGGTCGGAACTGAAGGAGGGTGCAACCGTGAGTTTCGATATGACGGAGTCGCAGACCGACGAATGATCCGCCGCTGACGGAAACATCGTCGATATCCGCATGTTCCCACCGCAATACGCCGATAATGAAACCGGAGTTTCGGAGAGGTCTGATCCTCCCGAAGCTCCGGTTTCCTATATACGGCGTTACCGGGCCCGCCTTTCGTAAAGGGCAATGCGTTTCTTGCAGAGACCGGTCACCAACTCGCCGGGCTTTCGGACACGATTGGGATGCTGTATTAGTTCACCGGGCATGATAAGGAATTTCGGATCGTACCGTGCATTAGCTAAAATCTGTTCAGTATGGATCGACCGAGATTCGTTCGATTCGAACAGAAGGGGTAATTCACCCGAAAATGTACGCGAACGGTGGTGCAGGATCTGCACGTCGCAGGTATCCGCCTCGAATCCGTGGTAAACGTAAAAGAGCGTTCGGTAGTAGCAGACAGCCGCATGCGCCATCGCAAATGCGGATTCGCACAGATACTCCCAATCAATCCGCTGTTCGGCATAACTTACCAGTCGATCGGCCTGCGTGAGAAAAGTACCCATATATTTCGAGGCAACCGGGGCTGCTTGGCCGAAATCGAAATTGCCTTTTGGGCGCGTGTACTTCCGTCGGCGGGACCGATACAGCACGACACCCTCTCTGCGTGCGAAGAATATGAACGGCGTGTAATTCGATTCTGCTTAAAAAAGAAGATGTTTATAAGAACAAAAAAGACGACTGAATCTCAGTCGTCTTTCTGCGGTGCGTAGGGGACTCGAACCCCTGACCCCGTGCGTGACAGGCACGTATTCTAACCAGCTGAACTAACGCACCTCGCTGATTGCGGCTACAAAGGTAATACAAAATTTTTATCCGGCAACATTTTTCGTCGTTTTTTTGCATATTCGTTCGCGTCGCTGCCGGAAGGAGATGTCGGCCGGGGGCCGGTATTCAGCCCCGGACCAGCATCCGGCCGACCCAGACCATCAGCAGTCCCAGTGCCAGGCTGCCGATGAGGTAGAGGGCGAAGTGGAGGAATTCGCGGCCTTGCAGCTGCAGGAAAAGGTCGTCGGCGAAGGAGGAGAAGGTAGTCAGGCCGCCGCAGAAGCCCGTAATCAGAAAGACGTTCATGGCAGGCGTCAGCATGTTGTGGCGGTCGGCCAGTCCGTAGAAGATGCCGATCAGCAGGCTGCCCACGACGTTGACCGTCAGGGTGCTCCAGGGAAAGGCCGAGGCGGGGGCGAGCCAGTGGAAGAGTTTGCCGCTCAGGTAGCGGAGGCAGGTTCCGAAGAAGCCGCCGGCACCGGCGACGAGCATCAGTTTCAGCATGATTTCGATGTTTTATAGTTGTTTCCGGCGGTCAAAGTTACAACTTCCGTTCCAAATCCCGATCGCTCGGGCTGTGGCAAAGGTTTTGCAATGGGGTTGCGAAAAACAGTAACCGAGTTCGCCGAACTCACTTGAACCGAAACAGGTATGCATTTATCACCGAAAGAGATCGACAAGCTGATGTTGTTGTCGCTCGGGTTGATCGCCGAGCGCAGAAAGGAAAAGGGGCTCAAGCTCAACTATCCCGAGGCCGTGGCCTACATTACCTCCACGGCGCTGGAGGGCGCGCGCGAAGGAAAGACCGTGGAGGAGGTCATGAAGGATGCCGCCTCGGTGCTCCGCAAGGAGGACGTGATGGAGGGGGTGGCCGACATGGTGGGGCTGCTGCAGGTCGAGGCCGTGTTTACCGACGGGTCGCGTCTGGTAAGCATCCACCAGCCCATCAAGTAGTAAATTCTTAAAATCGCATGAATATGGAAAATACCAACCAATCGACCCTCTACCCCTCGGAGCCCGGGTTCGCGCCGGCCGGTCCGGTGCGCGTGGGCGGAGTGATCTTCGCCGAGGGGGAGATCGAATATAACGTCGGCCGTCCGGTGAAGAGGATCGCCGTGCGCAATACGGGCGACCGCCCCATTCAGGTGGGCTCGCACTTTCACTTTTTCGAGGTGAACCGCTATCTGGAGTTCGACCGCCCGGCGGCTTTCGGCTGCCACCTCAATATCCCCGCCACGACGGCCGTACGTTTCGAGCCCGGCGACGAGAAGCAGATCGAGCTGGTGCCGTTCGCCGGCAAGCGCCGCGTGATCGGGTTCAACGGTCTGGTGATGGGCTACACGGGCGACGAGAATACGCCGATCTACCTCCCCACGCGGGGCCAGTCCATTCTCCGCATGGCGCAGCAGGGGTTCAAGAGCATCGCCGAGGCGAAGGCCGAGGATGAATACGCCCGATACGAGCAGGAGCAGCAACGGAAGAAAAACGCAGAGAACAAGTAGAGAGTATGGCAACGATAACCAGACAGGTTTATAACGACCTTTACGGCCCCACGGTGGGCGACAAGATCCGCCTCGGCGATACCGATCTGTATGTCGAGATCGAGAAGGACCTGCGCCAGTACGGCGACGAGGTGGTTTACGGCGGCGGCAAGACGCTGCGCGACGGTATGGGGCTGGCCAACAGCATGGATTCGAGCGAGGGGTCGCTGGATCTCGTGATTACCAACGTGACGATCATCGACCCGGTGCTGGGAGTGGTGAAGGCCGACGTGGGCATCAAGGACGGCAAGATCGCCGGCATCGGACAGTCCGGAAATCCGAACACCATGAACGGGGTGCATCCCGATCTGGTGACCGGGGCGTCGACCGATGCCATTTCGGGCGAGCATCTGATCCTGACGGCGGCCGGTATCGACGGCCACGTCCACTATATCGCGCCGCAGCAGGCGCAGGCCGCCCTCTCGAACGGCATCACGACGCTGTTCGGCGGCGGCGTGGGTCCGACCGACGGCACGAACGGCACGACCATCACCTCGGGCGTGTGGAACGTCGAGCGCATGTTGCAGGCCATCGAGGGGATGCCGGTCAATATCGGCATGCTGGGCAAGGGCAACTGCTCGATGCCGCATCCCATCGCGGAGCAGATCGAGGCGGGTGTCTGCGGTCTGAAGATCCACGAGGACTGGGGCTCGACCCCCGAGGCGATCCGGGTGGCGCTCGATGTCGCCGACCGCTACGACGTGCAGGTGGCTATCCACTCCGATACGCTCAACGAGGGCGGCTACGTGGAGGATACGATCGCCGCCATGAACGGCCGCACGATCCACACCTACCACACCGAGGGGGCCGGCGGAGGCCATGCGCCCGACCTGCTGAAGGTGGCTTCGATGCCCAACGTGCTCCCGTCGTCGACCAATCCCACGCTCCCCTTCGGCATCAACTCGCAGGCCGAGCTCTTCGATATGATTATGGTGTGCCACAACCTGAATCCCAAGATCCCCTCCGACGTGTCGTTCGCCGAGAGCCGCGTGCGTCCCGAGACCCAGGCGGCCGAGAACGTGCTGCACGATCTGGGGGTGCTGTCGATGATCTCCTCCGACTCGCAGGCGATGGGACGTGTCGGCGAATCGTTCATGCGGGCCTTCCAGATGGCCTCCTACATGAAGTCGGCCCGCGGCCGGCTGAAGGAGGATGCCGCCGGCAACGACAATTTCCGCGTAAGGCGCTACCTGGCTAAGGTGACCCTCAATCCGGCCGTCACGTTCGGCGTGTCGGACTATCTGGGTTCCGTCGAAAAGGGCAAGATCGCCGATCTGGTGCTCTGGGAGCCGCAGTTCTTCGGCGCCAAGCCCAAGATGGTCATCAAGGGGGGCATGATAAGCTGGTCGAACATGGGCGACCCGAACGCGTCGCTGCCCACGCCCCAGCCGATGTACTACCGTCCCGCCTTCGGCGGCATCGGCAGGGCGATGCCCAAGAGCTGCATATCGTTCGTCTCGAAGGCGGCTTTCCAGCTGGGCGTGAAGGAGAAGCTGGGGCTGGAGCGAATGGTCTGCCCCGTGCTGCGGACCCGTCAGCTGACGAAGGCGGACATGTATCTGAACGGCGGCATGCCCCGGATCGATGTCGATGCCGAGACCTTCGAGGTGCGGATCGACGGCGAGCTGGTCAACGTGAAACCTGCGGAGCGATTCCCGCTCGGACAGATGTATTGGTTCAGTTAAAGGAGACGGAGTTATGGAGAGACAACCGGAAATCTATACCGAAGTGGTCGGCAACATCTTCATGCCCGACTGGTCCGAGACGCTGCGCGGTGCGGATATCGAACGGGTCGAACTGGACCAGTGGACGGCGCAGAAGAGCCGTTTCGTGGCCCGTGGCGACCGTGGCGGCGACTATGCCGTGGCCCTGAAGCGCAATACGCGGGTGCTCAACGGCGATATTCTGGCCTACGATGCCGATAGGAACCGGGCCGTCGTGGTCTATGTCCGCCTGAACGACGTGCTGGTTATCGACCTCAGGGGGCTCTATGCCTGGCCGCACGAGGAGCAGTTGCAGCGCGCCGTCGAACTCGGTCACGCCCTCGGCAACCAGCACTGGCCGGCCGTGGTGCGGGACGAGAAGGTCTACGTGCCGCTGACCGTGGATCGGAAGGTGATGTCGAGCGTCATGGATACCCACCATATCGAGGGGATCACCTACCGGTTTCAGCCGGGCGAGGAGGTGATTCCCTACCTGGCGCCGCACGAGATCCGACGGCTTTTCGGGGGGACGGAGCATCCGGCCCACCAGCACGACGCCTGCGGCGGCGAGGCCGGGCATACTCACGTACACGTGCACGGGTGATGAAACGGTCCAAAGTGGCCCGGCTGCTTCGCCTGGCCGAATTCTCCGACTCGGCCTTTCCCGTGGGGGCCTTCTCCTTCTCGAACGGGCTGGAGACGGCGGCCGACCGGGGACTCGTGCGCGATGCCGCGTCGCTGGAGGAGTATGTCCGGACGATGACCGTGCAGGCGGCGCTCTCGGACGGCGTGGCGGCGCTCTGTGCCCGCCGGGCCGCTGCGGCGTGCGATCTGGAGGGGGTGCTGACGGCCGATGCCCGGGTGTGGGCGAGCAAGCCCGGCGACGAGAACCGGCGGATGACGCAGCGGATGGGACGCAAGCTGACCGAGCTTTCGGAGCGGCTGCTGGCGGACCCTTTCGCGGCGACGTGGGCCGCGGCGGTGCGCGGGGAGCGGACGCCGGACTGCTATCCGGTGGCGCAGGCGGTGCTGTTCGCGGCTGCGGAGCTCGACGAAGAGAGCCTTTTCGCCTCGCACCAGTACGGCGTTGCCAATCTGATCCTGAGTGCCGCCCTGCGTTGCGTGCGGGTGTCGCACTTCGACACGCAGGCCATTCTCTACCGGCTGGGCGATCTGTGCGACGAACTCTATAGGGAGGCCCGCGACCTTACGCTCGACGACATGAACCTCTTCACCCCCGAAGCCGACGTGCTGGCCGCATGGCACGAAAAGGGAAACATGCGGATGTTTATGAACTGATCTAAAGAAATCGTATCTATGTCTACTTGCCGAATCGGAGTAGGCGGCCCGGTCGGGTCGGGTAAGACCGCCTTGATCGAAGCCGTGACGCCCCATCTGTTGAAACTGGGGTTGAAAGTATTGATTATCACGAACGATATCGTGACAACCGAGGATGCCAAGCACGTCCGCAAGATGTTGAAGGGGGTGCTGTGCGAGGATCGCATCATCGGAGTGGAGACCGGAGCCTGCCCCCACACGGCCGTGCGCGAGGACCCCTCGATGAACCTGGCCGCCGTGGAGGAGATGGAGCGCAAGTTCCCCGACACGGACGTCGTGCTGATCGAGTCGGGCGGCGACAACCTCACCCTCACCTTCAGCCCGGCGCTGGTGGATTTCTTCATCTACGTGATCGACGTGGCGGCGGGCGACAAGATTCCCCGCAAGGACGGTCCCGGCATCTCGCAGTCGGATATTCTCGTCATCAACAAGACCGATCTGGCCCCCTACGTGCACGCCAGTCTGGAGGTGATGCGCGAGGATTCGGAGCGCATGCGTCCCGGAAAACCCTTTCTGTTCACGAACTGCATGACGGGCGAGGGTATCGCGGAGCTGGTCGGGCTGATCTGCCGGATGGCCCTTTTCGATGTCGTGCCCGAAGCCGAGGAGGCGTTATGACCGACTTCTCCGCCGTGCGCGAAATGACGCCCTACCTCTCCGACCCGCCGGCCATGGCGGTCGGAACCCCCGGCAAGTCGGGCTATCTGCGCCTGGGGTTCGAGCTCGATGCCTCGGGGCGCTCCATCCTGCGCGACTGGGAGCGGCGGGCGCCGCTGATCGTGCAGCAGGCCCTCTATTTCGACGAGCAGCTGCCCGACCTGCCCTGCGTCTATATCCTCTCGTCGGGCGGCCCCAATGTCGACGGCGACCGCTACGAGCAGCACATCACCGTGAGGCGGGGTGCTTCGGCGCACGTGTCGACCGGGGCGGCGACCAAACTGGCCGCCATGCGCTACAACTTTTCGGCCCTGCGCCAGACCTTTCGGCTGGAGGCCGGGGCCTATCTGGAGTTTCTGCCCGAACCGACGATCCCGTGCCGCCGGACCCGCTTCTGGTCCGACACGGAGTTTCGGGTCGATCCCTCGGCGACGCTCTTCTACTCGGAGATCTACCTCGCAGGGCGGCGCCACCACGAGGGGGAGCGCTTCGCCTATGACCTGCTCTCTGTCGCCTCGCGCGCCTACGGGCCCGACGAACGGCTGCTGTTCCGCGAGAAGTTCGTCATCCGGCCTGCATTCCGCAGCCCCGAAACGCGGGGCGCGATGGGCGGCTACGACGTCTTCGCGAATGCGGTGGTGCTGACCCCGCCCGCATGCGCCGAGGCGATCTATGCCGCGACGGAGTGCATCTCCGACCCCCAGCGGCAGCTGGCGACGGGCATCCTGCGTCTGCCCGACGGGTGCGGTCTGAGCTTCCGGGTGCTCGGCATGGACAGCGGCACGGTGAAACAGGCCGTGCGCGACTTCTGCTCCACGGTGCGCCGGACGGTGAAGGGGCGCCCCCTGCCGCCCGAGTTCCCGTGGCGTTGAACGGCGCTCCTCGATTCTTGTCAAACAACTTACTTTCAGTCGATATGGAAAAAGAGAATACGAAAAACGGAACGGTGGCGGAGGTGCTCTCCGGTACGTTGTGCGGCGCCGGTCAGGTGATGTTTCAGAAGAGCGTCTGGACCTCGCTGCTCTTTCTGGCAGGTATCTTCTGGGGTGCCTGGATCGAGGGCCGGATGGCCGTGGCCTGGGGTGCCGTGGCCGGTCTGGTCGTCTCGACGGGAACGGGAGCCCTGCTCGGCCTGAAGCCCGAAGAGGGCCGGCAGGGGCTGTGGGGGTTCAACGGCATCCTGGTCGGGTGCGCCTTCATGACCTTTCTGCGGCCCACGCCCCTCTGCTGGCTGGCTATGCTGCTCTGCGCCGCTTCGACGGTATGGGTCCGCGAGGGGCTGAACCGGGTGATGGCCCCCTGGCGGGTCAACTCCTTCACCATGCCCTTCGTGCTGATGACCTGGTTCTTTCTGGCCGCCGCGCACGCCATGAAGGGACTCCCGGTCGAGGGGCTTGCCGATCCGGCCTTTCCGGCCTCCTTCTCGGTCAGCGTCGCCGAAGGGTGGCTCGATCTGATCGTCTACGCTCTCAAGGGGGTTGCGCAGGTCTTTCTGATCGATTCGTGGGTCACCGGCCTGCTTTTTCTGGTGGGACTGGCCCTCTCGAACGGTTGGTCGGCCTTCTGGGCCGCCGTGGCTTCGGCGCTCTCGCTCGGTACGATTCTGCTGTTTCAGGGCGCCGGCGCTTCGATCGCCGGGGGCCTTTACGGATTCAGTCCCGTGCTGACGGGCATCGCACTGGGTTCCATCTTCTACAAACCGTCGTGGCGCACGGCGCTGTGGACCCTGCTGGGAATTGTCCTGACGGTCTTCGTGCAGGCGGCGATGAATGTGGTGCTGACGCCGGTGGGGCTGCCCGCGCTGACGGCTCCCTTCTGCATCACGACCTGGCTCTTCCTGCTGCCGCTCCTCAAGCTGAACGATCCGGCGGACTCCGACCACTCCGACTGGGACGAGGGCCGCAAACCGCACCTGAAGCGCCGGTCGAACCGATAGCGTTGCCTGAAAATGAGAAACCGCGGATCGTCCCGGTTTCTCGTTTCTTATTCGGCGTACGGCTGTCACCCCGAGCGGAGCCGAGGGGTCTCGACGGTCGTATCAGCGGGAACCCGTGCGGATCGCGAGGGCGAATGTTCCGGCATGCAGAGATCCCTCGACAAGCTCGGGATGACAGAGAATCCGTCACCTGGAGCGAAGGGCGTAGCCCGCAGTCGAAAGGTCTCGACCTTCCGGAACATTAACCGTCTCGGAGTACATTTTTCTTCGCGATGCGCTATCTTTGCGGTCGAAAACCGATGGAATGATGAACGAAAAGACGAAAGGGGTCCTCTACGGAGCGGTGGCGGCGGCAACCTACGGCATGAATCCGCTCTTCGCATTGCCGTTGTACGAGGAGGGCATGTCGCCCGACTCGGTGCTCTTTTTCCGCTACCTGCTGGCGCTGCCCCTGCTGGGGTGCATGATCCGCGCCCGCGGCCGTTCGTTCCGGCTGAACCGCCGCGAGATCGTCCCGCTGGCGGCGCTGGGCGGCGTGATGGCCTTCTCCTCGCTGGGGCTCTTTCTGAGCTTCACTTACATGGCCGCCGGCATCGCCTCGACCCTGCTTTTCGTCTATCCCATTCTGGTGGCCCTGATTATGGCGCTCTTTTTCCACGAGCGGATCACTCTCCTCACGTCGGGGTGCATCGCCCTGGCGCTGACCGGCATAGGCCTGCTCTACCGGAGCGGGGACGGTGCGACGCTCGACCCCGCGGGCGTTGCGCTGGTACTCCTCTCGTCGCTGGCCTATGCCCTCTATCTGGTGGCGGTCAACCTGCCCCGCCTGAAGGAGATCCCGACCGTGAAACTGACCTTCTACGTCCTGCTCTTCGGCTGGGTGCTCTTCGTCGCGCGCATCGGATTCGGCGGAGGGCTGCAACTCCCCGCGAATCCCGTGCGGTGGCTCAACCTGGGTGCGCTGGCCCTGCTCCCGACCGTTGTGTCGCTGGTGGCGACTACGCGGGCCATTCAATATATCGGCTCCACGCCGACGGCCATTCTGGGGGCGCTCGAACCCCTTACGGCCGTCTTCTTCGGTGTGGCCGTGTTCGGCGAACGGCTGACGCTCCGCACGACGGCCGGCATGGCACTGATTCTCGCCGCCGTGACGATCATCGTCGCCGGAGGCCGGATTGCCCCTTTTCTGGTGCGGTTCCGCAAACTGTTCCCGCGGCTGCCCCGCAGGCGCAGCGCGTGATATAACCTGACGAACTATCGAAATCATGGCAGACAACTATCTGGAGAACAAGATGGAGGAGTACCGGGCGCGAACGGCGCCCCGCAAACCGGCGATGACGCTCGGCCGGCTGCTGGCCCGAAACCGCAGCTGCCGGGGTTACGACGCCGGGTTCATCGTGCGGGAGGACCAGCTCCGCACCCTCATTGAGGTGAATGCGGCCGTCCCGTCGGCTCGCAATCAGCAGGTGCTGCGCTTTCGGCCGGTGCTGGCCGACGAGGCGCCCCGCGTACTGGCCTGCGTAAGGATGGGAGGGGCTCTGCCCGATTTGCACCTGCCGCTGCCCGGAACCGAGCCGAACGCCTTTATCATCGTCTGCTCGACCGTTCCCGAGGATCGGTATGTCGATATCGATCTGGGTATCGCGGTGCAGAGCATGCTGCTTCGCGCCGTGGAGATCGGCCTGAACGGATTGTGCATCGGGGCGTTCGACCGCGAACGCATCCGCCGCGAATTCTCGCTCCCCTGCGAGCCGCTGCTTATCGTGGCGGTCGGCCGGAGCATCGAGCGGATCGAACGGGTCCGAATCGGCGCCGGGGAGGACCGGACCTACTACCGGCGGGACGGTGTGCACTATGTCCCGAAAATAAGACCGGAGGAGCTTATTCTTAAATAGGCTCCTCCGTACCTTTCCTTATCTTTTCTATAATTTCAATACCTGCTCGCCGGCATGCAGTTCGTGCTGCTCACCCTGCCAGATGAAGCGTCCCGTCGTCCCCTCGGGCAGGGTCAGCCGGGCCGTCAGCCTCCCGCGCTTGTCTATCTTGTAATCGGCCGAAACCGTGCCGGCGGGGTGGGGTATGGAGCCCGAAACCTGCTTCAGACCGCATAGCGAGGGTGCGATGCGGATCCTGCCGAATCCCGGGGCGTCGCTGTCGATTCCCAGTATGATGCGGAAAAACTCGATATTCGGACTGGAGCCCCAGGCGTGGCAGTCCGAGCGGCTCGGCTCGGGGGTCTCGGCCCATGTGGTCAGACCCAGCGCCATCTGGTCGCGCCAGATTTGCAGGTTGTCGAGCAGCAGGTCGCCCAGCCCGGCCCGGGCCAGCGCCCGGTGCAGGTAGTAGCGGAAATAGATGGTGGTTTGGATCAGAGACTTGTCCTCCAGCGTGCGGGTCATCACCACCCGGGCCTCGTCGTCCGTCACGATGTCGGCCAGAACAGCCATGGCGTTGACGTGCTGCGAGAAACTGCGGTGGTCGTGCGTGTCGGCGAAGAGACCCCGTTCGGCATCCCAGTACTTCGTGCGGATCGTGCCGCGGATCTTTGCGGCGATGTCGGCGTAGTGCTCCGCCTGCGTCCGGCTGCCGAAGGCCTGCTCCATCCGGACCGAGGCGTCCAGCGCCATCAGATAGATCAGATCCTGAAAGGCCGAGTTGCCCTCCTTCTCCCGAACCGGGTCGCCGCCGTAGAACTCCGCCGCCCAGTCGGCGAAGAACCAGTAGGGGACCGAGGCGAGGCTGTAGTCGGACTTCAGCAGCCCTTCGTACCAGGAGAGAATGCCCCGGTGGGCGGGCAGCAGACTCCGCAGCCAGGCGTCCTCGCCGCGGTAGGTCCAGTAGTCGTGCCCCATGCAGATCCACCACAGCGAGAAGGAGGGGATCAGCTGATAGGGATCGGAGGGATAGCGGCTCATCGTGATCCCTTCGGCGACGATGGACTGGCGTCCCTGTTCGATGGCGTTGCGCACCAGTTTGTCGTCGCGCGTGTTGTAGAGCGAGACGAGCGCCTGGATGCGCGTATCTCCGAAATATTGGAGCTGTTCGTAGTAGGGGCAGTCCATGTAGGTCTCGTGGGCGCAGAGCCGCGCCGTGCGCCAGCCGATGTCGAGAATCCGTTTCAGGTCGTCGTGTCCGGGAGCCTCGAAGGTCGATTCGCGCCGGAAAGGGTAGGCCGAGAAGGTGGCGTGCAGGTCCTCGATGACCAGCGGCTCGGACTTCGTCTCCACGGTCAGCTCTACGAACCGCCACGTGCGCCACCAGAGGGGCGTGAACGAACGGTCGGCTCCTCCGTCAGCGATGATTCTATCGGCATAGCCCGAGAAATGTTTCCCCTCGGTCTCGTTCCGGCTACCCTTCGCGAGGCCTTTGCCGCCCGGCTGCTCGAAGAGCGCTTCGGCATAGGCTATCGTCATCTCGGCGCCTTTGCCGCCGGCGAAGCGGAGGTTCAGGTAGCCCGTCGTGAGGCTGTCGTTGTCCAGCAGCAGCGTCACCCGGTTTCCGGCCGGAATCGTCAGCGGAGCCTTTCCGTCCGTGAAACCCGCCGGCACCTCGATCCCCTCGGCCTTGCGGACGCGCTTGAACCGTTCGGGACGCATCTCCATGGGCGGTATCGGGCGGGGCACGAGCCGGCGTCCCGAGCTTCGGCGGTGGTCCTTTCCGGTGGCCCAGTCGTTGGCCCAGGCCTTTTTCCAGCCGCTGTCGTCATAGTCGGGCAGTTCCCATCCCCAGGGGTATTTCGAGGCGTCGAGCCGTTCGCAGGGGCCGGCCGCGTAGTAGACGCCGCTGGCCGCCAGCGTGAGGGGTGCGTAGGATTCGTTTTTGCAGCAGAGCCAGCTGCCGTCCGTGTTGACGGCGGCCTCGGCGGCGGTGTTGCCCTGCAGGAGAAAGCCCGTCCGGCCGAAGCTGATCTGCGCCTCGGGCTTCAGGCGGGCGAAGTTCCAGACCACGGCGGCCAGCACGTTGCGCCCCGGCTTCAGATAGGGGGCGAGGTCGACCGTCTCGTAGTTCCAGTTGTAGATGTCGCCGCGGGCCGGGCCGAGCGAGACGAACTGCCCGTTGGCGTAGAGCTTGTAGCGGTTGTCGGCCGAGACGTGCACGATGAAGCGTTCGGGGAGGGTCTCCAGATCGAACGCCTTGCGCATGTGGTAGACGCCGAAGCCGTCGAGCGGCTCTCCGGGGACGGAGATCCAGCGGGCGGTCCAGGCGCCGGCGATCAGTTCGGGATGGATGTCGGCCTGACGGTCGCCCTCCAGCCGGATCTGGGCGGTCAGGGGCAGGCAGGTCAGCGACAACAGCAGCATCAGCAGCGTGCGGTTCTTCATAGGACAAGGGGTTTAGGTTGGTACGCAAAGATAGCGATTTCGGCTGCGGCCGCACCCTCTCGGCCCGTTTTACAGGCCATTTTGTCGCAGAAATGTACGATTGTACTCTGGTTTCAGATCTCCGAGAAGAGGTCGAGCTGGTGGAGCAGCGTGAAGGTGAAGAAGACGCCGATGACCAGACAGAGCACGAGCAGCAACGCATCGAGCACGCGTCCCGAGGGTTTCGACGGCCGGTCGGCGTTCGCGCGGACGTATTCGCGGAAGAAGATGTAGAGCGCCGGCACGGTGCTGCACGCCAGCAGGTAGTCTTCGGGGATGCCGAAGAAGTAGACCTTCGACAGGCCGATGAGGGCCCAGTGGCAGAGGAACATCGCCAGCACGATATTGACCCGCTCGGAGAAAGCGAGCATCAGGCCGATGGTGAAGACCGCCACTGAGCAGGGCATGACGGGCATGGTCATTATCGGGAACGAGCGCCCCAGTGCCAGCGAGCAGAAGGGGTAGAGGAGCGGCATGGCGAGCAGCAGCATGGCGAACCCGTTGTGCTGACCGGTGCGTTCGAGCGAGGCGTGCTTGATGCACAGGTCGTAGATCCAGATGCCGCCCATGACGGCCCAGAAGAGGGCCAGCATGCCGTGATACTCGCGCGGCCGGCAGTAGACCATGTAGTAGACGCCTGCGATCCAGAAGTTGAGCAGCGCCATGAAGAGTTTCATGGCCACCCGCACAGCGGGTGCGGGTCGCAGGTAGAGCAGCCCGAGCAGGAGGGCCGCGATGACCGTGAAGACGATCTGCGCAAGCCATGTCGCGGCGTTGTAGGCCGCAATCGTGTTCCAGAAGATTTCCATGATAACCTTAATTGTTTTGTCGTTTGCGCCGCGTCATCGAGAAGGCGCGGCGGTTGAATACGAAGATGGGCAGTGTCGCTCCGGCCGCGAGCAGGCCGATGACGCTCAGCGAGACGGTGGCGTTGAGGAAGAACGCCTGCATGTAGTGCATCCCCTCGTCTGCCCGGTCGAGCGACTGGAGGAACATGATGAGCGAGAAGACCGTCTTGTAGGCGTAGATGCCCGGCACCATCGGCAGCAGGGCCGGGATATAGAGCACCGTCATGGGGCAGCGGACGCTGCGGCCCAGCCACAGGCTGCCCATGCCGATCGTGAAAGCCGCGATGAACGATGCCGAGGCGATGTCCAGCCCCGCGTGACGCATCAGGGCGAAGCGCAGCGCATGACCGCAGGCCGCGAGCAGCGCGATGCGGGGGAAGGTGCGCATCGGTGGATCGGAGATGGCTCCGAATCCGATGGCGGCAACGGCTGCGAAGAGCGCGTCGAGAAGGATGTCCGCAACGATCATAGCAGGGAGTCTTTAACCATTAACAATGTGGCCGAGAGGCCGACGGCGATGCAGATGATGAGCAGCGTGGCGTTGACCAGCCGGCTCATGCCGATCAGCACGTGTCCCTCCACGATGTCGATGACACCGTTGATGAGCGGCACGCCCGGTACCAGAAACAGCGGGCTCGTGGCCAGTGCGATCTCGGCCGCGCAGTCGAACCGCAGGGCGGCTGTGGCGCAGAGCGAGGCGACGAAGGCCGAACAGATGAAAATCAGAAAGTGGTTGATGCCGTGCGCCGTCAAGCGCTGCTTCACGGCGAAGCCGACGAGCGTCGCCGTGAAGACGATCCCAACGGCCGTCCAGTCGCCGCCGAACAACCGGCAGAACGAGGCGTTGGCCAGTCCGACGACGATCAGTGTGAAGACCGGATCCATGCGCGGCTTCTCCACGAGCGTGCGGTAGCGGCGGCGGATCTCGTCGAGCGGCAGCCGCTCGTCCAGCGCATCCCAGCTCAAGGCGCTCAAATCCGAGTTGCGCTCGAAGCTGATCGGCAGCGCCGGTATGGCCACTACGCGCGTCACCGCCTCGCCGCTCGCGGGGTCGAGTACCGTAAGGATGGTGCTCTTCTGGAAGCTCGACAGCTGGACGTCCACGCCCAGCGCCTCGCCGATCCGTCGCGAGTTGCGCACCGCACGCGAGGTGTGCACTCCCGAGCCGAGCTGGTAGGTGGCGTATTCGGTGATGAAGCCGAGAATTTCGGTTAGCTCCTGCTGCGATTTCATGGCTTGCCGCATATTATCGTTGAATCTCTTTTTTCCATTTCTTGCTCGGCAATTCGTGTAAGCCCGATTGCTCTCGGCTTATCGAAATGGTTCCGGTTGCGGCGTCGAACCGCACGGTGTCGTTGCTGAACAGCCGCTCGATGTGGCCGCTGCGGATCATCTCCGCAGTCGGCAGGTGGTGCAGCTGCGGCGGGTCGATCAGCGCCACCGAGTCGCAGAGTGTGAGGGCGATATCCAGCTCGTGGGTCGAAAAGAGGATGCACTTGCCCTCGTCGTGCGCCAGATGGGCGAGCAGCGAGCAGAGTTCGTAGCGGTTCGGCAGGTCGAGGAACGAGGTGGGTTCGTCCAGCAGGATGATCGGGGTCTCCTGCGCCAGGGCCCGGGCGATCATCACCCGCTGGCACTCGCCGTCGGACATGCGCTCCATCGTGCGGTCGGCGTAGTCGGACATGCCGACCGAGGCGAGCGCACGGGTTACGACGGCCGTGTCGTCGGGCTGCATCCGTCCGATCCAGTTGGTATAGGGGGCGCGTCCCAGCGCCACGACGTCGCGGCATCGCAGGTTGGCGATGCGAACCCGTTCGGTGGCGACGAAAGCCACGGTCTCGGCCAGTCGCTGCGGGGCGATGCCGTCGAGCTCCGTGCCGTCGAGCCTGACCCGTCCGTCGCGACGTTCGCCCAGCCCGGCCAGCGCCCGCAGCAGGGTCGACTTGCCGGTTCCGTTGCGGCCGAGCAGGGCCGTGAGCGAGCCGGCGGGGATGGCTGCCGAGACATTCTCGAGCAGGTTGCGCCCGCCGTAACCGAGGGTGAGGTGTTCGATGCGGATCATGTCAGGCGATGGATTGATTGCGGACGACGACCCACACCACGATCGGAATGCCCACGAGGGCGGTGATCGTGTTGACGGGCAGGGTCAGCAGTTTGGATACGATATCGCAGCCGAGCAGCACGCAGGCTCCGACCAGGGCCGCTCCGGGCATCAGAACCCGGTGGTCGGCGTTGCCGAAAAGCATCCGTGCGACGTGCGGCACGGCGAGCCCCACGAAGCCGATGGGGCCGCAGAAGGCGGTGACGGTGCCGGCCAGCAGGGTCGTCGAGAGAAAGATCAGCTGCCGCGAGCGGCGGATGTCGAGCCCCATCGTGCGGGCGTACTGCTCGCCCAGCAGCAGGAGGTTGAGGGGTTTGATGACGGCGACGGCGAGTGCCAGCCCCATTCCGACTGCGGGGAGGAGCAGGGCGAGCTGTCCCCCCGTGACGTCGCCCAGCGACCCCATCGTCCAGATGACGAAGCTCTTCAGGGCCTCCTCGCGGCTCAGATACTGGAGAATCTGCACCACGGCGCCGACTCCCGAGGAGAACATCATGCCCAGGATTAGCATGACCATGATGTCCCGGATGCGGCGGCTTACGGCGGCGATGACGGCCAGCACGGCCGCCGATCCCGCCCATGCAGCCCCCGCGATGCCGAGCGAGGTCATCGCACCGTGACCTGCGGCGCCTAACAGCGGCGCGCCGAGGATGAAGAGCGCGACGCCCAGGCTCGCGCCCGAGCTGATGCCCAGCACATAGGGTCCGGCGAGCGGGTTGCGGAAGAGGGTCTGCATCTGCAGACCGCTGACGGCCAGCGCCGCGCCTGCCGCCACCGCCACGACCGCCTTCAGCAGGCGGATCGAGCGGACGATTTTCGCCGTCGCCTCCGGTACCTCGCCGCCCGTGAGGGCCGCCCACACGTCGCCGGGCGGAATCGACACGGCTCCCGTCGTCAGATCGAAGAGGAAGAGCGCCGCCGTTGCGAACGACAGCACGATAAAAAGATGGGCAGTGCGTGACTTCATGCCGTAAAGATAGCTTTTTTATTCCGATTCGCCGCTGATCGGGTCCGCAAAATAGAGACAGAGCGGGAGTCTGCGCTGCGCTATGCCCGGGATTTGGTCCGATCCTTATATTACCTTAATGTGTCGAAACAAGGATTTCGACACACGCCCTCCGGGTCGGGAAGCCGCTCGTCAGAAACGGACGGCGATATCGTCGTAAGCGAAGTAGGCGGGGGTGGAGAGCCCGTATTCGTTGTTCTTGCTGCCCTGCATGTCGAATTCGATCTTCACGACCGCACCCAGCTGCGAGAGGTCCCAGCGGGTCCACTCCGTGACGGCCTTGCGTCCCTCGATCAGAGTGAACTCCGCCGTAGCGGTCCGGCCGTCGGCCGCGCAGCCCGTGGCGACGATCTTCAGGAAGTCTTCGTCGCCGAAGGCCGGGTTGAAGTTGTCGCCGATCAGGGCGTTGTTCAGCACGTAGGCCGTGTTGACGACCCACAGGTGGTCGACGATGCGGGCCTTTCCGTCGCTGAAACGGAGTCCCGAGGCGGTGTTGCCGTTGACGAATCCGTTGTGTACGCAGAAGTTCCGCGAGCCCTCGTGACCGCCGAAGCCTGTATCGGGGTGGATGCAGGCGACGGAGAGCTGCTGCTGGAAGGTGCTCTGCGTGTAGTCGGTCAGGGTGTAGTGCGAGAGCGCCTCGCCGCCGCCCCAGAACTTGTAGTCGCCGTAGTTGTTCGGGAACTCCGAAGCCAGAAAGGTGTTGTTGTCGTCCGCCCAGCGGTATAGCGTGTTGTCGGTGGGGTAGAGAAGCGGCCCTTCGTATTCCAGATCGACGAGCGACGACCAATTGCGTTCGCCCACGAGGTTATCTCCTCCCTTGTAGTCGGCGTCCTCGAAGGTCAGCACCCGTATTTCGGCCGGTGCGGGTGTCGGTTGAATGATCTCTTCCTCGTTGTCTGAGCAGGCAATCGACAGCATTGCGATTGCACAGGCCAATAGCCATTTGTCCATTTTCATGATGTAATGTTGTTGAACGGTTTTTTCGGGAGGCGAAGATACGAAAAATTTTCGGAAATAGCCGTTACCGCGGGCGGAGGACCTGACCGCAGAAAAAGGGCCGTCTGTTTCCAGACGGCCCTTTTTCTGCCATGCAGCCTGTCGTTACTCCCTTACGCAGCGGACGGGCAGGCCCGTGCCGGAGCGCTCGGCCCATGCGCCGTCGTCGGCGTTGAAGTAGAAATAGCCGTCGTGCGAGGCCCGCATGCGGTAGGTGCGTCCGCCGTTGGCGGTGCTGCCGCTCGGAGCATTGGCCTGGATCAGAATCTGCGCCGAGCTCTGGTAGCTGTTCACGCCGATCACCACTCCCGTGAAGCAGGCCCAGCCCTGGGCCGGGAAATAGGATACCGCGGCATCCTCCGGAGCCTTGCCCGTGTTGGCCGCTTCGGGATCATACCCTTCGTCTCCCTCCTGAAGTTCGCTTTTCGTGCCGTGGATGTAGAAATTCAAACCGTAGGGTTCGTTGTAGAAGGGATTGCCCTCGGCGTTGTAGGCGCTGACGTTGTTGCCTGCGGCATCGTATATCGCCTCCCGGCAGTTGGCTTTCCAGGGGGCCTGCTTGAGCCACGTGGGCGAGATGTTCTCGCTGTGGGAGGTCACGAAGCGGAGCTGGTCGGTCGAGGGGACCCGGTAGCCGGCCGGGCAGGGGTCGTACATCGACTTCGGGCTGCGGGCCAGGTTTTGCTGGTTGCCCCAGAGCATGCCCCATTCGGCCTCGGTGCCGGCTGCGGGCTCGCTCGCACCCTGCGTCCAGTTGTTGGGCGAGTTGTCCAGACCCACGGAGATGAATACCATCGGATTGGCGGCGATGTAGGCCAGGGTCTCGTCGAGGGTGGCGAAGCCCAGGTCGGTGTTTCGGCGGATGTAGTTCTGGTTCCACGTGCCGTCGTACCAGGTGATGCTGGTCGAGGTCGCACCCTCGGCGTCGCTCCACGTGACGTAGGAGTTGAATCCGGCCATGCTGCGGAATCCGGGGAAGGGATCCTTGCGACCCCACTGGTAGTAGAGTCCGCGGGCCGATACGTAGTCCTGATAGGTGGGGTCGGCGACGAGCCCCGGATTCCCGAAGGCGCCCAGGTTGCGGTCGAGCATCGTGCTGTTGATGCCTTTGGCCGTTACCGTCTGGGCGGTGGCGTCGGGATCGTATCCGTTCACGCACCAGAGGTGCCAGGTCCAGAGCACGGTGCCGGCCTCGTCCGTGGCGGCGATGAATACGTTCGCGTTCTCCATGTTCTCGTTCGTGCGGAAATAGATGTAGCCCTCCTTCAGGGTCACCGAGCTGTAGAGAATCGTACTGCTCAGGGTGGGGTCGCTGCCGTCGTTCTGGGGCCAGCTGCCGTCCTTCGCGCGTATCTGCTGCTGGGCCCAGAGAATGCGCGCCTTGACCGGAGCGAGCTCCGCCGTGCCGGTCGGGAGGGGGTTGTTGCCGTTGCCCTTTACCGTGGCCTTGAACTTGTAGAGCGTGCCCGCCTTGCTGACTACATAGGCGTTGGAGGTGCCCGCGGCGCTCAAATCCTCGGCGTTGGCGAACAGGTCGATAGGCCGGTCGCTCACGCAGCGCACGGGAATGCCCCACGACGGGTTGGCGTTGCCGTCTGCCGGATTGATGCCGGTGTCGGTCAGCAGGAAGCGGGTCGCCCGGCTGTCGGTCCAGAGGTTGCCCTCCTTGTTGACGCTGCCGGCGTAGTAGCCGGTGCCGGCTTCGCGCAGACCGCCCCGGAAGTAGAAGTAGGTGCCGCCCAGATAGGCGCCCAGCGTTCCGTTGGCGCGGTTGAGGCCCGAGAGCGTGGTGTAGATGCCCGACGGGGCGATTTTCCACCCGGCGGGGCAGGGGTCGTAGATCGACTTTTCGCCGCCGTCGGGATTGCCGGTCGGGTTGCCCCACAGCCAGGCGCAGTCGGCCGGATCGTCGGTCGTGCCGACGTAGGGGATCTTGGCGTTCGACGGAACGGTGTGGTAGCGCCACGGCTCCTTGACCGACTGGGCGACAGCTCCCTCCACGTCGTTCGTGAAGGAGGTCGCGTCGACCTGCTGCATGCCGTCCGTCACGCCGCTCTGGGCGTAGTGGTAGACCTTGTTGGGGACACCCTGCACATCGCTGCCGTAGCGGGTGGTGTGGGCGATCGATCCGTCGGGCGAGTAGGTGACCGTACCCTGACCGCCCAGACCGCCGTCGGCCCAGGTCAGGTTCGAGTTGCCGCCGCCCAGTCCGGGGAAGGGGTCCTTGCGGCCCCACTGGTAGGTCAGACCGACGGTGAAGGCCGCCTTCTGTCCGTCGTCGATGCGTCCGCCCGCCGTGGCCCCCAGGTTGCGGTCCATGATGAACATGGAGCTGTCGCCCACCCGGAAAGCCTTGCCGTCGGGGTCGTAGTCGCGGAGTGCCCAGATGTGCCAGCTCCACAGCACGTCGCCCGTGCAGTCGTCCGAGGCGTAGGCGGCGATGACGGCATTGCCGTCGATGAACGTGGCGGGGGTCTCGAACGAGATCATGCCGGTCGAGGGGTCGCAGGCGACGTTTTCGATCACGGGAGTCTCTGCGGATTCGGTCGTCCAGAGCAGCTTGGCGCTGCGGGGTCTGATGGCGATGTCGGCGGCCGTCAGGGTTTTGGTGCGGGGATTGCCCGCTCCGTCGGTCCACTCGTATCGGGCGGCCTTGCCGTTGCCCTTCACCGTGGCGTTGAACAGATACTGCGTCGCCGGCCGGCTGACGATGTAGCTGTTGGCCGTGCCGTTGTTCGACAGACGGACCTTGGCCGAGACGCCGAAGCCGATCCGGGCCTTCCTGCCGGCCGGTATGCCCGATGCGGGGACGAACTTCGTACCCAGCAGGATCTCCTGCCCCTGCGACCGTGCGATGACCTGCAGCTGCTTGCCCCCGTGGCCCGGGGTGATCTGGGCGAAGAAACGCTTGGCGGGCTCGCCGGCAGTGAAGGATTCGGGTTCGGCGAGTTCCAGCGCGATCTCGTGCGAGACCGTGGCGGCGGAGTAGTCCACCTCGCCGCTCGTGAGGTCGATGGCGGCCCCTTCGGCCGAGAGGATCTCCTGCTCGTCGGTGCATCGCAGGATGATCGTCGTGACGTCGGTCAGGTCGATCTCCGAGGAGATGGCGAACTCCAGCACCGAGAGCGGGTGGAGGAACCGGAGGACGACACGGCCGTCCTCGGGCTTCGAGATGCCCTCGCTTGCGGCGTAGAGGAAGTCGAGTGCGGCCAGATGCTCCGTGTCGCCGGCCCGCAGCTGCGTCTGTACGGCCGGCACCGAGAGGGGCACGGCCGTCGGGTCGGTCACCGTCGGGTCGTAGGGGTAGCAGGCGTAGAAGTCGTGTGCGGTGGTTTCGTCCGCCCAGTCGGCCTCCTCGCCGGTGGCGGTGAAGGAGGTGGTGGCCTCCGAACGGTCGGCCGCGTAAGGCAGGTTGTCGATCCTGGTTTCACCGGCCCGCATGAAGAGGCCGATCCGGTCTTCGCCGGCGACCCAGTTCAGGATGAAGCCCGTCTCGCCGTCGGAGAACTGGGTGCGGGATTCGTCGTCCGATGCCGAGCCGAGAATGGTCAGCCGGCTGTTCGGGATAAGGGTGCGTCCGCCCTCGTCGATCGGGGCGTCCTTGCTGCAAGCTGCGAATAGGGCGAGCAGGCTCGCCAGAAGGGTCAGTTTTTTCATGATTCGCTTCGTTTTTAAGGTTAGTCCCACCCCTCCCAGTTTTCGAGGTCGTCGATTTGCTTGTCATCTCCCGACAGATCGAGGGAGCTCGCGAAGCCGCATTCGATGTCGATTCGCTCCACAATAATCCCGGGCGGGCAATACCCTCCCCCGGGGCGTTTGTTCTCAAGATCGCTCATAACAGTATTTTTTAGGTTGTCGTTCCCGTTCTGCCGGCGATAGAGCGTATGTAGGCGAATGTCCTACAAATATAGTCAAATATTTGTGAATTATTCGCTTTTCGAGGGAAAAATCATTCGTCGGGAGAGAGCTGCCTGCCGAAGCGGCAGTTGAGGGTGTCGGGCAGGGAGACCTCCTCATTCAGCGGGAGGATGGCCGCGAGGTCCGTCTCGGGCGACCCGGTTCCGAAATCGAAGTCGGCGGCAGAGGTGAAGCGGACGGGGCAGGCTCCGCGGAATCCGAAGCGGGCGTAGAAGCGGCGCAGCTCCTCGTCGGCCGGGATCAGCATCAGGGCGTCGTACCCTTCGGTCCGGGCCCGGTCGATCGCTTCGTGCATCAGCCGGGTCGCCAGCCCGCAGCGGCGGCGGTCGGCGGCGGTCGCAACGCCGTAGATGTAGCCCGTGCGCCCCAGTTCGCTCCGGAAAGGCAGCAGGTGGAGCATGGCCGACAGACGCCCCTGCTCCGTGACCGATAGCATGTTCCGGCGGTCGAAATAGCGGATCAGAAAGCGGTCGACGAAACGGTCGTCGTCGCCGAACGCCTCCTGCCAGAGCGCCTTGCAGGCCCGTTCGTCGGCGTGCAGGTGGATCGCCGTGCATTTGTTCCACAGCAAAACGGGGTGGTAGGAGCGTTTCGAGCGCCGCAGCCCTTCCAGTCCCATGTCCTCCTCCCGGTTGACGTAGCGGAACCGTGCGGGCAGCTGTTCGGCGAAGAGCCGGTTGATCATCGTGAAGGCGCCGTCGTAGGCCGTGTCGGCCTTCTCGACGTGGCAGTCGAAGGTGTCGCCGTTGATCGGCGAGCCGTAGGTGAAGGCGACGAGCCGGTCGCCCACGTAGAGACAGCCGCCCGACATGTCCAGCTCCTCGAAGTGGTCGAAGGCCTGCTGCATGGCCCGCTGTTCGGCCCCCATCTCCGCCGTGTGCCCCTGTCCGGCGCGGGCCTGCCGCCAGTCCGCCTCGAGCCGCATGCACTCCGCAAACCGTTCGCGGACGAGCGGTTCGTAGCGGTAGTCGTATTCCGACGTGAAGCGGTTGATGTGGTTGCGCTTGGGCTGGAACCTGCGGCCGGGGAGCGTGCGCAGCTCTTCGGCCAGGTAGATGTAGTCGGCCAGCGAGCGGTCGGCGTCGAAGGCGAACTCCGAGCAGTCGCCGCCCCGCATCGTTTCGCACCCGGCGTCCGAGAGGCCGATCAGCCGCAGCCGCTGGCCGTTCCGGTGGGCGTCCGCAGCCAGCGCGGGCAGGATGCGGGTGAAATCACCCTCGCCGAGCGGCTGCATGTAGCCGAGCCTGCCTCCGCCGCCGATCCGGAACCGGATCACCAGAAATCCGTCGACCACGGCCCAGGCGCTGCGGTAGTGCTCCCGCCAGCAGAAGATGTTGCCGAACGACATGTCGCAGTTGCGGCAGTCGCTGCGCAGGGTGAAGGACTCTATGATCGGCTTGTCGGCCAGTTCGATCGGTTTGAAGGGGATGCTGTCAATCGACGACATAACGTTTTTCGGATAGATGCTTGTAGTATTGCTGTACGAGGGCCTTCAGGCGGCGGCCGGTCGGATCGTCGGGGATGGCATCCTCCGGATAGCGGGCAGCGCCCTCCGGGGTCACCACCTCGTAGCCCGACTCGTAGGCCACGGCCCAGGGGGTGCGCTCCGGTTCGCCGAAGAGGTCGCGGCCGAAGGCGAAGTAGGGCTCCTCGTTGCCCAGTAGCCCCAGCACGGTAGGCATCAGGTCGATCTGCTGGGCGGGTTCGTCGCTCTCGCCCCGGAGGTCGCTGCCGGGGGCGTAGAGGAATCCGATAATGTGGTGGTCGCCCGGCCAGCTTCCCGAGGCGGCGCCGTAACGCTCCGACGATACGTGGTCGGCCACGAAGAGGAACAGCGTCCGCCGAAACCAGCTCTCGCCTCCGAACCGCTCGAAGAAGTCGCGGAAGGCGCGGTCGTCGTAGGCCACGCAGCGGTGGATGGCCGTGCGGCCCGCCGGAAGCTCTGCGGCCAGCTCCTCGGGAACCCGGAAAGGGTGGTGGGCGCTCAGGGTGAAGAGCGTGGCGAAGAAGGGCTCGGGCAGAGCGGAGAGCTCCTCGCCGGCGAACCGGAGGAACGGAGCGTCCCAGATGCCCCAGTAACCGTCGAAATCTCCCTTGCCGTGGCGCGCCTCATACTCCTCGCGGGCGTAGAGCCGCTCGATGCCCGCCGAACGGGCGTAGGCTCCGAAGCCCATCGAACCGCTTTCGGACCCGCAGAAGAAGGCGGTTTCGTACCCCTTGTCGCGCAGCATGCGGGGCAGCTGGCGGCTCTCGCCCAGCGACTGCGGCATCAGCACGAAGGGGGTCTTGAACGACGGGATGCTCCCCAGCACGGCCGGCATGGCCTGGATCGACCGCAGCCCGTTGGCGTACATGCGGCGGAAGCAGTAGCCCGTGCGCATCAGCGAGTCGAGGAAGGGGGTGAAGCCTTTCTCCGGGTTGTCGGCGTAGAGTTCCGGACAGAGATGGGCCGAGTGCTCGGCCGACATGCTCTCCAGAATGAAGACGACGACG
The DNA here is from genome assembly GCA_910577475.1 of uncultured Alistipes sp. Classification (GTDB taxonomy): domain Bacteria; phylum Bacteroidota; class Bacteroidia; order Bacteroidales; family Rikenellaceae; genus Alistipes. Next base: position 92,555 of record CAJTLJ010000001.1, on the reverse strand, counting down.
TTGCGCCCCCGCAGCGAACCTCCCGTGCCGGCTTCGGGCCGGTGAACGGGGCTGAAGAGCCGGTCGGCCTCCTCGGGCGGGAGGTAGTCCGGAACCTCGATCCGCCCGCTGCTTCCGGCCGTGCGCAGGATGCAGAAGGGGTTGCTCAGGATGCCGTTGGCCTGGGCGCTCGTCGGGACGTAGAGGGTGGCGTTCGAGAGGGTGACTGGGCGCGTCATGCGGGTGAATCCGCCCCGGATGCCGCCCACGGAGAGGCCGGCGGCGAGGGCCAGCACGATCGTGGCTGCGGGGTAGTAGCTCCACGCGCTGCGCAGGGGGGAGCGGGCGACGATGCGGCCGCCGTAGCTCCATGCGAGCAGGCCGATCAGCGCGATGCCGGCCAGCACCAGGTACCAGTTCTCGGCGGCGAACTTCATCGCCAGCAGGGGCGAGTTGCCGTTGTCGGCGAAGAAGATTTCGTCGGCCGTGAAACGTTTCTGCGTGTAGCGGAAATAGACGGCGTCGGCGAGGTTGAGGGCCACCAGCAGCACCGAGTTGACCGAGACGTAGAGCCAAAAGAGCAGGCTTTGCCAGCGCGGATGCTCGCGCACCCGGAGCGGGAGGGGCAGCAGCGCCAGCACGATGTAGAGGGCGTTGGCATAGAGGATCGAAACGGTGTCGAACAGAAGCGACCCCTTCAGCACCCCTCCCCACGATTCGACGGCGCCCATCAGGGGGCGGTTGTAGCTCCAGAAGATCAGCCTGCAAAGTGCCAGCACGACGTAAAGCAGGGCGATACGTCGTGCCGTGAGGGCGGTGTGACTATGGAGCAACCGTTTCATCAGCAGGCTTTCAGCGACATGTCGAGCGAGCGGATCTGGTGGGTCAGCGCGCCGACCGAAATGAAGTCCACCCCGCAGGCGGCGTAATCGGCCAGAGTCTCCAGCGTGATGCCGCCGCTCGACTCCGTTTCGCAGCGTCCGGCCACCTTCTCCACGGCCTGACGGGTCATTTCGGGAGTGAAGTTGTCGAACATGATGCGGTCGACCCCTCCGGCCGCGAATACGCGGTCAATATCCTCCAGCGTGCGGACCTCGCACTCGATGGGGATCTCCTTGCCCCGTTCGCGCAGGTAGGCCTTGGCCCCCAGGACCGCCTTCTCCACGCCTCCCGCGAAGTCGATGTGGTTGTCCTTCAGCAGGATCATGTCGAACAGGCCGATGCGGTGGTTCTCGCCGCCGCCGATCTTCACGGCCATCTTGTCCAGCACGCGCATGCCGGGCGTGGTCTTGCGGGTGTCGAGCACCTTGGTCTTGTAGCCCTTCAGCCGGTCGGCGTAGACGGCCGTCTGGGTCGCCACGCCGCTCATGCGCTGCATGATGTTGAGCAGGATGCGCTCGGCCTGGAGCAGCGAACGCAGCCGGCCCGAGACATAGAAGGCCACGTCGCCGGGCTTCACGCGGGTGCCGTCGGCCAGCAGCGGCTCGAAGGCCATTTCGGGGTCGAGGCGGCGCAGCACGAGCTCGGCGATCTCCACGCCGGCCAGCACCCCCTCCTGTTTGCAGAGCAGGCGCATGCGGCCGTGTTCGTCGGCCGGGATGCAGCAGAGCGAGGTGTGGTCGCCGTCGCCGATGTCCTCCTTGATTGCCAGTTCGATCAGTTCGTCTACGAAAGGTTTGTATTCGGGTTTCATACGCGCTTGTTTATTGGGTTTGTCGGTTTTCGTTTATCGGCGCAAAGATAGGAATAAAATTCAGGATATGATGCAAAAAAAGAGCCTCCGACCGGTCGATTCGGTCCGGAGGCTCTTGCAGGGTGTGCCGCCGTTACGGCCGGAAGGGCTTCGTGGCTTCGTCGTGGCGGCCCGAATAGGTGACGTGCATCGAGTAGCAGTCGAACTCCACCTCCAGCAGACCGCTCTCGGATGCGCAGCTGCCCCGGAGGTTCGTGATCCGGTAGATGCCGTCGGGCTTGCCGTCCTGATCCAGATCGGGATCGTAGGGGGCGCCGTTCCAGTAGGGGAGGCACTCCTCCACGGCGAAGAGGAACTGCTCCGGATCGGTCGGGGCGGTGTCGTGCAGGTCGCGCAGCTCGAAGGCGACGTAGACGGGCATCTCCTTGACAAACTTGATCTTGGGGATCAGGATCGAGATCTGCGTGTCGCTCTCGCGGAAGACCCGGAACTCCACCTCCTGCTCCATGAAGGGCTGGAAGGGGCTGCCGGGATTGGGGGCGACGGCGAGTTGGCCGCGGAATCCGGCATAGTCGGCCGGCTCGACGACGGGGGCGGGCGGCGTTTCGTTTTCGTCGCCGCAGGCGGACAGACAGAGGCCCGCCAGCATCAGCACAAAGAGTCTTTTCATGGTTTCGTTATTTTTTCGGTTCGTTGATGTTCAGAAATCGAGTTGCAGGGCGACCCCGAAGGTGCGCGGCCGGCCCCGCTGCACGAACTCCTCGCCTACGGAGAGAAAATAGAAGGTGTCGTAGCGCGTGCCGGTCAGGTTGCGGCACCAGAGATCGAGTGCGTAGTGCCGCTGCTCGAAGCGCACGGAGAGTCCGGTGAGCTGGTAGAGGGGCTGTACGAGTGTGTTCGCCTCGTTCCAGCGGATGGGTCCGACGGCCTGCAGGTCGACGCTCGGCACGATCCGCTCCAACAGCCTGCCGCGGACCGGAATCTCGTAGCGGACGCGGGCCGAGAGGGTGTGCTCGGGGGCGTAGGGGACCCGCTTGCCGCTGAAGTCGTCGTCTCCGCTGCGGAAACGGCGGAACTCGGCGCGGGTGTAGCCGTAGGCGGCCTGCAGGGTCAGCCGGGGCCAGGGCCGGGCCGTTGCCGAGAGTTCGCCGCCCAGACTGCGGGTGCGGCCGGCGTTGGTCATCATGCGGCCCGTGGTCCGCCCCTCCGGAAAGACGGTGAGCTGCTGGTTGCGGCAGTCGATCCAAAAGAGCGCCCAGTCGATCTGCAGGTCGCCCTTCGCGAGGTGCAGGTGGCCGCCCAGTTCGTAGTTCCAGCTCTCCTCGGGATCGTAACCCACCACCCGGTCGGGATCGTAGCCCCGGTCGAAGGCGGCGCCCATCTTCTCCATCAGGACGTTTTGCAGCACGTCGGAGAACATCTGGGTGTTGAATCCGCCCGCCTTGAAGCCCTTCGCGGCCGACAGATAGAGGGTGTTCATCCGGGTGCGGCCCGCGTGCACGAGCACCGAAAACCTGGGCATCCACTCCGTGAAGCGCCTCTTCAGCCGTCCGTCGATGGCGAAGGGGGCGATTTCGTTCTGCTGGATGCGGCAGGGGTAGAGCGTAGAGCTGCGGTAGTCCAGCCGCGCCCGCTCGTGCTCCACCCGGAGCCCCGCCGTCAGCTGCCAGCGTCCCAGCTCGAGCGACGATTCGTGGTAGAGGGCCGCTCCGCAGACCGGATTTTCGAAGTCGCTCTCCAGCGGGAACTCGTCGTGATAGAAGACGGGGGCATATCCCGTGTGGTCCCGAACGTTGTCGACGATCAGTTCGCGGATTCCCTGCTCCCCGAAGGTGACCGGGGCCTGCATCCTCATCCGCTTGTAGAAGCCGAAGGCGCCGACCAGCCAGCGATAGCGGCCGGGGCCCGACGACCGCAGGACGAACTCCTGGGTCAGTGCATGTTCGCGGCGGTCCTGAACGAGCGTGAAGTAGCTTTCGGGTCGGAAATCCTGATCGAGGGTCATCCGGTCGTCGAGGTACTGATAGGAGGTGACGCTCTCCAGCGCGATCCGTCCGCCGTCGTGGCGAACCGTGAGGCCTTCGGTCAGGGAGGTGCGTTCGTATGCGCAGGGGTCGTTGCAGGCGATCAGTCCGGTGCGGACCGAGGCGTAGGGGTAGCCCCCCTGGTCGGTGCGGGAGAACCGGAGGGTGTTCCGGATCTCGGTGCGTCCGAAGCGTCCCTGCAGCTTCAGGCTTCCTCCGCCCGAGCGCTCGCGGTCGCAGGGCGAACCGTCGTATGCGTTGCGGAAGAATCCGTCGGAGGCGGTGTAATATCCCGCGGCGCCGATGCCGAAGCGGGGCGTAGCCCGGAAATAGCCCGATGCGCGGGCCCTGAGGGTGTTGCCGTTGCCGTACTCCACTCCGGCGCGGACCCCTTCGCCGTCGAGCGGCGAGCGGGTGCGGATCCGCATCACGCCGCCCATCGTGTTGCGGCCGTAGAGGGTGCTCTGCGGCCCCCGGAGCACTTCGATGCCGAGGATATCCGTCACGTCGAAGTCGTAGGCGTCCTTGTTCATCACGGGGATGTCGTCCACCAGCAGCCCCAGCACCGGCTGGTCGATGCGGGCGCCCAGACCCCGCACGTAGACCGACGAGGTCATGCGCGAGCCGTAATCCGGGACGTGCAGGTTGGGAACCAGGGCCGAAAGGTCCCGCAGGGTGGCGATTCGCTGCCGCTCGGCCTCCTCGCGGCCGAAGTGCGAGACGGCGACCGGAGAGTCGATCGGCGTTCGCGCCTCCTTGAGCGAGCGCACCGTGATGCGGACATCCTCCACCGTGACGAGCGTGTCGATCTCCCCGCCGCGCCCCGAGGCCGCAGCGGCGCACGGGCCGAGCAGGGCCAGCCAGAGGAGGATATGTCGGAAAGGGTGCATCGGCGGGAAAATTTGCTGCAAAGTAACGACAAAAGTTCCGTCCGCGCAATCCTCATTTGTGAGGAGCGGGGGTCAGATCCGGTTGGCGTCGACGTATCCCTTCGTGACGGCGTAGATCGTCAGGGCCGACACCGAGCGCAGCCCGAGTTTCTGCATGATGTTGCGGCGGTGGGAGATCACCGTCGTGAGGGCGATTCGCAGCCGGTCGGCGATCTGCTTGTTCAGCAGCCCCTGCACCACCAGCCGCAGCACCTCGATCTCGCGCGGCGAGAGGGGTTCGGACGCGGGGGAAGCCTCCGGTTCGGCGGCTCCGCGATATCCCTCGCGGTGGGCGTGCTGGTGCAGCCGCAGGATGTCGCGCACGATCCCCTCCTCCGACTGGCGGACGTTCAGCCCGTGGAATCCGCTCAGGGCGGGCTGGGGCGTGCCGTCGGTCAGCAGAATGGTCTTGTGGAGCCGTTCGCGGAAGAAAAGGTTGTGCCCGATGACCGTGTCGGCCGCCGCGAAGCAGTGGAAATAGCGGTCGGGATCGGCAGCGGCGAAGGCCTCGAAACCATCGAACAGATCCACCTCGGCCGCAGGGATGATCTTCTCCAGCAGGCTCTTGAGTCCGATGCCCGTCAGGCCGTTGCGGCTCAGGACCGCTATTCGGGGTGGGGTGCGCATCTTATTCGTGATGATAGGGTTCGTTGTGGAGGATGGTGAAGGCCCGGTAGATCTGTTCGGCGAAGAGCGCCCGCACGATCTGGTGCGAGAAGGTCATGCGCGAGAGGGAGAGTTTGGCGTTCGCCCGGGCATAGACCGCCTCCGAGAAGCCGTAGGGGCCCCCGATGACCAGCACCAGCCGCCGCGTTCCGCCGTTCATGCGTTTCTGAAGCCAGCAGGCGAACTCCACCGAGCGCATCTCCTCGCCCCGTTCGTCGAGCAGCACCACGTAGTCGCCCTCGGCGAACTGCCTGAGCAGCATCTCCCCTTCGGCCGTGCGCTGCTGCTTGACGGACAGGTTCTTCGTGTTCCGGATGTCGGGCAGGGCCGTGATGGCGAACTTGCAGTAGAAATTCACCCGCCGGGCGTACATCTCCACCAGGGCGGTCACCTCCTTCGAGTCGGTCTTTCCGATTACGATCAGTTCGATGTTCATCTTCAGTCGCAGTTCCATTCGCCGTCGGCATCGTCGTAGAACACCGGTCGCTCTCGCTCCGCCGATTTCAGCCACTCGTAGGCCTTGTACATCGCGTAGCCGTTGCCCGAGGGGTTGCCCAGCGAAAAGGCGATCACCGAGGTGTGGTTGCGCGAACGGTAGTACATGTTCTGCACGCGGCGGACGAACTCGTCCGCCAGCTGCGGGTCGTTGGCGGGGGTGCCGCCCCTCTTGCGGTCCGAACGCCGGTCGGGGGCGCTGATGGCGGCGCAGTCGATGACGTAGAGCCCCAGTTCGTCGGCCAGGTCGTAGTACCAGTGGGGCTGCGGGAAGGAGGGCTTCAGCGTGTTGTATCCCTGCTTGCGGAGGGCGGTCATCGCCGCCTTCGTCGCTTCGCGGTCGGCTCCGGCATCGCAGGCCGCGGGTTTCAGCGCATAGGGCTTGCCGAAGCGGTACCACCGGCCGTCGCGATACTGCATGTCGCTGAATCCGATCTGCAGGGGCATGTATTCCCACATCTTGCCGTCGCGCTTCGTGAAGAGCATCACCCGGTAGAGCGGGGCCCGGCCGTCGCCCCATTCGTGCCCGTTGGTGTGGTAGATGAAGGGGGAGAAGCGGAGCGTGTCCTGCGAGCGGCCCGCGATGGTGACCGGCCGGTCCGAGAAGTCGAGCAGCTTGCCCTCGGGCGAGTAGATGTCGTAGGCCACGTTGACCGGCTCCTCGTAGTTGTAGCCGTTGCGGGCGATGATTTCGAGTTTCAGCACTCCGAACCTCCTCAGCGAGTCGGGGACCAGCGCAATGCGGTAGTCGGCGATCGAACGCCGCTGCTGGCTGAAAAGATAGCTCCCCGAGAGCCGTTCGCCCTGCAGGCGCAGCCCCTGCTGCAACTCCTCGGCCCGGGAGCGGTGCAGCCCGATCCGGAACCGGTTTTCGCCCTGCCGGATATAGGGGGTCAGGTCGTACTCCATGGGGGTGAACCCGTCTGCGGAGGCCGTCACCTGCCTGTCGTTGACCCACACGGAGTAGGCCTGGCCGACGTTTTCGAGGTGGAGCATCGTCAGACCGTCGGTCCACACGAAGGGGATTTCGAGCGTCTGTCCCAGCCAGATGGTCGGGCCGTCGAGCCCCTCGACCTCGGGCTTGAAGGGGATGTATTGCGAGCTGCGGGTGCGGTCGCCGTTCACCGCGGCGTCGTGCCGGTTGTCGTAGGGTACGGCTTCGGAGCGGAACAGGCGGGCCTCCTGCGCGCGGACCGGAAGTCCGAACAGGAGCAGCACCATAGGGAGTAGCAGGGTTTTCATGACCTGGAAAAATCGGTTTATCTCCCGACAAAGGTACTTTTTTTTTGCCAAATCCCAAATTATGGCTACCTTTGTAAACTTGAATAACGGGGAATCCGGACGGGATTCCGCATCCAAACAGCCAAAGAGAACGAACGATATGAAAACACGACGGATTGTAGAGTTGCTGGCATCGGCCGAGGTCGACAGCGACGTGGTGGTAAAAGGTTGGGTCCGCACCAAGCGCGGCAACAAGAACGTGGCCTTCATCGCCCTGAACGACGGCTCGTGCGTGAAGAACGTGCAGGTGGTGGTCGACCTTCAGAAATTCGGCGACGAACAGCTCCGGCAGATCACGACGGGCGCCTGCCTGCGGGTCGACGGCAGGCTCGTCGCCTCGCCCGGTTCGGGCCAGGGGGTCGAGGTGCAGGCCGAGAAGATCGAGATCTACGGTACGGCCGATCCCGAGACCTATCCCCTGCAGAAGAAGGGTCACTCGCTGGAGTTCCTGCGCGAGATCGCCTATCTGCGCCCCCGCACCAACACCTTCGGGGCCGTGCTGCGCATCCGTCACGCCATGGCTTTCGCCATCCACGAATATTTCCACACCCACGGCTTCTACTACTTCCACACCCCCATCATCACGGGGTCGGACTGCGAAGGTGCCGGTGCCATGTTCAGCGTCACGACGATGGATCTGAACAACGTGCCCCGCAACGAGGAGGGCAAGGTGGACTTCACGCAGGACTTCTTCGGCAAGCCCTGCAACCTGACCGTGTCGGGCCAGCTCGAGGGCGAGCTGGGCGCCCTGTCGCTGGGCCGCATCTACACCTTCGGCCCCACATTCCGCGCCGAGAACTCCAACACCGTACGCCACGCTTCGGAGTTCTGGATGATCGAGCCCGAAGCCGCCTTCTACGAATTGGAGGACAACATGGAGCTGGCCGAGGATTTCCTCAAATACCTCATCCGCTATGCGCTGGAGCACTGCCGCGAGGATCTGGAGTTCATGAACAAGATGTGGGATCCGGAGCTGCTGGACCGTCTGAACTTCGTGGTCGCCAACGATTTCAAGCGTCTGGACTATACCGAAGGCATCGAGATACTGAAGGCTTCGGGCCGCAAGTTCGAGTTCCCCTGCGAGTGGGGCGACGATCTCCAGTCGGAGCACGAGCGCTATCTGGTGGAGGAGCACTTCAAGCGCCCGGTCATCCTCATCAACTATCCCAAGGCGATCAAGGCTTTCTACATGAAGCAGAACGAGGACGGCAGGACCGTGCGCGCCATGGACGTGCTTTTCCCCAAAATAGGCGAGATTATCGGCGGTTCGGAGCGCGAGAACGATTATGGCAAACTTTGTGCGAGAGTGCGGGAGCTCGGCATGAACGAGAAGGATATCTGGTGGTATCTCGACACCCGCAAGTGGGGATCGGCTCCCCATTCGGGTTTCGGCCTGGGTTTCGACCGTCTGCTGATGTTCGTAACCGGACTGGGCAACATCCGCGATGTACAGCCCTTCCCGCGAACTCCGAAAAACGCGGAGTTCTGATCCCCGGCGACGGAGATTTCCGCCGCTGTCGGCAACGACCTGACTTTCCGCCGCACGACCGGGCTTCGGGCACGACCGTGCGGCGGTTTTGAATAAATGAACGATTCCGATTTCCGATGTTGGATTAGAATGGTGTAGCTTTATGGCAATCAATCAGAAACAGGTGCTTTCGCTCCAGCAGAAGCTCTCCCCGCAGCAGATCCAGATGATCAAGCTGCTGGAGTTGCCTACCGTGCAGCTGGAGCAGCGCATCAAACAGGAGATCGAAGAGAATATCGTGCTGGAGGAGGAGCCCCAGCAGGACGAGACGGAGGAGCCCCAGCGCATCTCCGTCGAGGAGTATCTCAAGGAGGACGATACCCCCTCCTACAAGAGCCGGATCAACAACTTCTCGAAAGACGACAAGCAGCGCCCGGTCTACCTCTCCGGCGGCCGCTCCCTGCAGGAGTATCTGGTGGAGCAGCTGGGCTACCGCAGCCTTTCGGAGCGGGAGCTGCGGCTGGCGGTCTATCTGGTCGGATCGATCGACGAGGACGGCTACCTGCGCCGCGATCTGGTATCCATTGCGGACGACATCGCCTTTACGGTGGGCATCGAGACCTCGCCCGACGAGCTGGAGCGGCTGCTCCGGATCATCCACGAGCTGGAGCCCGCCGGTGTCGGGGCCCGCAACCTGCGCGAGTGCCTGCTGCTGCAGATGGAGCAGCTGCCCATGACGAGCCGCACCCGGCGGCTGGCCCGCAAGATCCTGACGTCGCATTTCGAGGAGTTCGTCAAGAAGCACTACGAGAAACTGATCGTCCGCCTGCAGGTTTCGGAGGACGATTTCCGCGAGGCGCTCGCCGAGATACGCCGCCTCTCGCCCAAGCCGGGCAACCTCTACTCCGAAGGGGGCACCGACGCCACGCCCTACATCATCCCCGACTTCATGCTGGACTACCACGACGGACGTTTCGATCTGTCGCTCAACTCCTACAACGTGCCCGAAGTGAAGGTGAACCGCCGCTACGTGGAGATGATCCGCGGCATGGTGGCCTCGGACGGCACGGTCCGCCAGGAGGACCGCGAGGCGATTCAGTTCGTGAAGAACAAGATCGACTCGGCCAAGTGGTTCATTTCGGCCATCAAGCAGCGCCACGATACGCTGATGCGCACCATGCAGGAGATTCTGGACTATCAGCGGGAGTATTTCCGCGACGGCGACAAGAGCAAGCTGCGGCCGATGATCCTGAAGGATATCGCCGACCGCACGGGGCTCGACGTGTCGACCATCTCGCGGGTGGTGAACAGCAAGTACGTGCAGACCCACTTCGGTATCATCCTGCTCAAGTCGCTCTTTTCGGAGGCGATGCAGACCGAGAGCGGCGAGGAGGTATCGAGCTACGAGATCAAGACCCTCCTGCAGCGCTGCATCGACGACGAGGACAAGCGCCGTCCGCTGACCGACGAGACCCTGATGGACATGCTCAACGACCGGGGGTACCGCATCGCCCGCCGCACGGTGGCCAAGTACCGCGAGATGCTGGGCATTCCCGTCGCCCGCCTGCGCAAACAGATCTGACGATTCCGACGATGAACAGCTGCGCTCCGAACCGAAATCCGTTTCCGATACGCGACCCCTACCGGCAGGGGGCTCACGGCGTGTCGTGGCTGTTGCACCCCTTCTTCGTGCCGCTCTACATGATGCTCGTGCTGCTCTTTACGCGCACGGTCTTCTCGCACTATGCGCTCGGCGTTAAGATCTATCTGGTGTGGGTGGTGGTGCTCTTCACGCTCGTGCTGCCGGCTCTATCACTCGTCGTGCTCCGCGCGCTGGGCAGGCTCGCCGATTATAGGATCGACCGGCGCCGGGACCGCTACCTGCCTCTGGCGCTGGGGGCGCTCTTCTATCTGCTCTGCGCCCTGACGCTCGTCAAAGTCCCCTCGGCTTTCCTGCTGCGCAAGATCATGGTGGCCGCCGCCGGCTGCGAAATCCTCTGCCTGCTGGTGACTCTGCGCTGGAAGATCAGCCTGCACCTGACGGGCATGGGGGCTGTCGTGGCGCTCTTCTCGCTGTTGAGCATCGCCGGGGTGGGCGACCTGATGGGACCGCTGCTGGTCGCCGTCGTCGGAAGCGGCCTGCTGGCCTCGTCGCGTCTCTACCTGGGCTGCCACAACGGACTCCAGATCCTGGCCGGATTCTGCGGCGGATTTCTGGTCATGACGCTGGCAATTCTGTTCCTGTAATTTTTTTCTCTGTCATCCCGGTGCCGCGCACGCACGAATGTCACCCCGAGCTTGCCGAGGAGTCCCGATGATCGTATTCGCGTGAATCCATGCGAACCGTATTCGTGAAAGTTATGTTAAGTCGAGACCTTTCGACTGCGCACCTTCGGTGCTTCGCTCAAGGTGACATTTTTTTGTCATTCCGAGCGAAGCCGAAGGCGTATAGTCGAGGAATCTCGACGGTCGTATTCGCGTGAACCCGTGCGAATCGTACCGGCGGATGTTCCGCAGCGCCGAGATGTTTCGACTACGGGCTTCGCCCTCCGCTCGACATGACAGCATAGCTGTCACCCCGAGCCTGTGGGGTATTTTCAATGAAAAATGAGCAATCGGAAACCTTTCCGATTGCTCATTTCTTATTGGCTATTCCGCTTACCGGGTCGCTTTGGCGCCGATCTTCAGCCCCGGGTACTGGTCGATCAGGGCCGAGGCCATCTTGATCTTCTCGTTCTGGGCCAGCCCGGGGGCCGCCGCCATCATGGCGTCGAGCGCTTCGCGGGCGTCGAAGAGCAGGGTCAGCGTGCCGTTCTCGTACTCGGTCGTGCCGGTCAGGGTGCCCCGCTTGCCGCGGATGTCGATCTCGACGCAGATCGAGCCCGTGGCGGGGTCGTAGCGGTAGCTCCCCTTCGCTTCGTGCTTGTCGATCCGGACGAGCGCTCCGCCCCTGCGGTCCAGCGTGACCCGGTCGCGTCCGGCGACGACGCCCGCCTTGGCGCAGTACTCCTCGATCTGGCCCTCCAGCACGCCGACGGCCATCGAGGCCAGCAGATCCTCGCCCGTGTAGCGGATGACGGCCCCGGCATAGACCCACGTGCCGACGAGCTGCTGCGCCGTGAGGTGCTTCGGAGCCGGTTCGGGTGCGGGCTGTTCGGTTTGCTTGTCCGACGAGCCGAAGAGCCCGCGCAGCAGGCCTTTCCAATCCTGTGCCCCGGCCTCTGCGGTCATGCAGCAGAGCAGGGCGGTTATCCATGCGATTCTTTTCATGTTTCGGTTCTTTTTTATTTCAGTTTTTCCACGGCGTCGAGCCATACGGCGGCCGATGCGTCGGAGGGCATCCGCCAGTCGCCGCGCGGCGAGAGGGAGACGCTGCCCACCTTCGGTCCGTCGGGCAGGGCCGAACGTTTGAACTGCTGGGCGAAGAAGCGGCGGAAGAAGGTCTGCATCCACTTCAGAATCACCTCGCGCGGATAGCGGTCGCCGAAGGCGCGGAGGGCCAGCATCAACAGTTTGTCGGGGGCGAATCCCCGGCGGATGAAGTGGTAGAGGAAGAAGTCGTGCAGCTCGTAGGGACCCACCAGATCCTCGGTCTTCTGGGCGATTTCGCCCTTCTCGTCGGCGGGCAGCAGTTCGGGGCTGACCGGCGTGTCGATCACATCCAGCAGGGTGGTGCGGGTCGGTCCCGTTTCGCGGTCGGCCACCCAGCGCACCAGATGGCGTACGAGGGTCTTGGGTACCGATCCGTTGACGCCGTACATCGACATGTGGTCGCCATTGTAGGTCGCCCAACCGAGCGCCAGCTCGCTCAGGTCGCCCGTGCCGATCACCAGACCGCCCACCTTGTTGGCGTAGTCCATCAGGATCTGCGTCCGCTCGCGGGCCTGTCCGTTCTCGTAGGTGGCCGAGCGGTCGTCGGCCGGCAGGCCGATGTCGCGGAAATGTTGTTCGACCGAGGCGGAGATCGGGATCTCGAGCTGCGTGATGCCCAGCTGGCGCATCAGTTCCAGCGCGTTGCGATAGGTGCGGCCCGTGGTGCCGAAGCCCGGCATCGTGATGCCGTGGATGCCCCGGCGGTCGAGCCCCAGCCGGTCGAAGGTGCGGACGGCGACCAGCAGGGCCAGTGTCGAGTCCAGTCCGCCCGAGATGCCGATCACGACCCGCTGGCAGTGCGTATGGAGCAGGCGCTGGGCCAGTCCGTTGCTCTGGATGTTGAAGATCTCCTCGCAGCGCGCGTCGCGCACGGCCGGATCGGCCGGCACGAAGGGGGTGGGGTCCGCCGCCCGCTGCGGTTCGCAGCGCTTCGGGGCGAATTCGCACTCGCAGAGGGTATATTCGCCTGTGGGGGCGGCGGGGCGGAAGGTCGTGGTGCGCCGGCGTTCGGTGTCGATCTGCCCGATGTCGATCTCCGCGGTCAGCAGCTGCTCCTCCAGCGAAAAGCGCTCGCTCGCCGCCAGCGGCTGGCCCTGATCGGCGATCAGGACGTTGCCGGCGAAGACCAGATCGGTCGACGACTCGCCGAAGCCCGCTCCCGCGTAGAGATAGCCGGCCCGCAGCCGGGCGGACTGCTGGAGGACCAGCGTGCGCAGATAGTCGTACTTGCCCACCTGCTCGGGCGATGCCGAGAGGTTGACGATCAGCTTCGCTCCGGCCAGCGCCAGGTCGGCCGACGGAGCGGCGGGGACCCAGAGGTCCTCGCAGATCTCGATGCCGCACTCCACGCCGTTGATCTTCAGCATCAGATCGACGCCGAAGGGCACCTCCTGACCGCAGAGCGTCAGGCTGTTGCCGCGTACGTCGGCACCCGGTGCGAACCAGCGCGCCTCGTAGAATTCGGTGTAGTTGGGGATGTGGATCTTCGGCACGACCGCCAGAATCTCCCCCTCGGCGAAGGCCACGGCGCAGTTGTAGAGCGCGGGGCCCGAAGCGACGGGCATGCCCACCACAACGGCGACGGGGCAGTCGGCCGTGGCGGCCACCAGTTCGCCGAGCGCCTCTTCGGCAGCTTGCAACAGCAGGGGCTGGCCGAACAGATCGCCGCAGGTGTATCCCGTCAGCGAGAGTTCGGGAAAGACGACGAGCTCCGCCCCTTCGTCCGCAGCCCGGCGCACGAGCGCCTCGATGCGCTCGCGGTTGTAACGGCAGTCGGCCACCCGCACCGAGGGGATGGCCCCTGCCACCTTCATGTATCCGAAACGGTCCATCGGGCGCCTATTTGCTCCACAGTTCGGCCAGGTTCCGGATCACCTGCTCGGCCCGGTGCATGGTCGTGAGCGAGCAGTATTCGAACTTGCCGTGGAAATTCATGCCGCCGGTGAAGAGGTTGGGGCAGGGGAGCCCCATGAACGAGAGCCGGGCGCCGTCCGTACCGCCGCGGATGGGGCGCACGATGGGCACGACTCCGGCCATCTCCATCGCCTGCTTCGCCTTTTCGATCACCTGCGGATGGGGTTCGACCATCTTGCGCATGTTGTAGTACTGGTCCTTGATCTGGAGGCTCAGCACCCCCGGCCCGTACTTTTTCACCAGCAGGTCGACGCAACTCCACAGGTAGTTCTTCTTTTGTTCGAATTTGTCGGCATCGTGGTCGCGGATGATGTAGCTCAGGTCGGCCTGCTCCACCGTGCCGTTGAAGCCCACGCAGTGGTAGAAGCCCTCGTACCCCTCGGTGTACTGGGGGCGCTCCTGCGCGGGCAGCAGGGCGTTCAGTTCGCAGGCGATATCGATGGCGTTGAGCATCTTGCCCTTGGCGTATCCCGGGTGGACGTTGCGGCCCTGGATGCGGATCCTCGCTCCGGCGGCGTTGAAGTTCTCGTACTCCAGTTCACCCTCGAATCCGCCGTCGACCGTATAGGCGAAATCGGCGCCGAAGGCCGCCACGTCGAAGTAGTCCACTCCGCGGCCCACCTCCTCGTCGGGGGTGAAGCCGATGCGGATCTTGCCGTGGGGCGCCTCCGGATGGGTCATCCAGTACTCGGCGGCGGTCATGATCTCGGCCACGCCCGCCTTGTCGTCGGCACCCAGCAGGGTGGTGCCGTCGGTGTGGATCAGGGTGTGGCCCTCGAAGAGCTTCAACTCCGGGAAATCGGCCACGCGCATGGTCAGCTGGCCGTTCAGCACGATGTCCGACCCGTCGTAATCCTCGATCACGCGGGGCTTGACGTCGGCGCCGCTCATGTCGGGCGAGGTGTCCACGTGGGCGATGAAGCCGATGACGGGGGCGTTCTCCATCCCCTTCGTGGCGGGGACGGTGCCCATCACATAGCCGTGGGGGTCCATCGTCACCTCGGTCATCCCCAGCGCGCGCATCTCGTCGGCCAGGCAGGCGAGCAGCACCTTCTGCTTCTCGGTCGAGGGGAAGGTGTCGCTGTTCTCGTCCGACTGCGTGTCGAACGATACGTATTTCAGAAAACGTTCCTTGAGTTCCATATGCTTTCGGTTCAAAATGTTTTTACTCCTCCTTTTTCGCCTGCAGGGTGTGCCAGACGAAGTAGCCGATCAGCAGGCCGTAGGCAGCCAGACCGGTCCACTCGGCGGCGTTCGAGGCGGCCCATTCGGTCAGTTTCCAGTCCACCTCGTAGAAACTGAGCAGAGCGCTCACCACGCCCATCAGGGCGCCGCCGGCGATGAAGCCCGAGGCGATCAGCGTGCCGCGGTCGGTGCGAGCCTTGTTCAGGGCGGCATCCTTCGAGCGGCCGGAGACGAACCACGCGATCAGACCGCCCACGACCAGCGGTGCGTTCAGGTTCATGGGGATGAACATACCCAGCGCGAAAGCCAGCGCCGGAATGCCGATAGCGGTCAAAACCAGTGCCAGCGCCGCACCGATGAAGTAGAGCCCCCAGGGGGTCTGTCCGCCCGTCATGAGCGGTTTGATGACGGCCGCCATGGCGTTGGCCTGCGGGGCGACGAGCGCTTCGGGGTTGGCCTCGGCGTCGAAACCGTAGGTCTTGTTCAGGATAATCAGCACGCCGGCCACGGTGGCGGCCGAGATGATCGTGCCGAGGAATTTCCAGGCCTCCTGCTTGCGCGGGGTGGTGCCCAGCCAGTAGCCGATCTTCAGGTCGGTGATGAAGCCGCCGGCCATCGAGAGGGCCGTGCAGACCACGCCGCCGATGATCAGGGCGGCGGTCATGCCGCTCGTACCCGTCAGCCCTACGCTCACCAGAATGAGCGACGAGAGGATGAGCGTCATCAGGGTCATGCCCGACACGGGGTTGGTGCCCACGATGGCGATGGCGTTGGCCGCTACGGTGGTGAAGAGGAAGGCGATCAGAAAGACGATCAGGATAGCCACCACGGACTGCATCCAGTCGTTCAGCACGCCGAACTGGAAGAAGACGAAGGTAGTCAGCAGGGCGGCGACCAGCACCGTGAGGATCAGCTTCATCGTCAGGTCGCGCTGGGTGCGCTCGGCGGTTCCCCCCCCCTCTTCCTGCTTCTTGCCGCCCAGCTCCGTGACGGCCAGCCCCAGAGCCGAGCGGATGATGCCCGCCTGGCGCACGATGCCGATCAGTCCGGCCATGGCGATGCCGCCGATGCCGATCGGGCGTCCGATGTACTGGTAGAGGTTTTCGGGGGTGAGGATCTGCTGCGGATCGTTCAGGATCGAGGGGGCGGTGACGCCGAGCAGCGCCGTGAGCGCGGCGGGGTCGACCGCTTCGGCCATCGAGCCGACCAGCGGCACGATGAAGAACCACACCAGACACGAGCCGGCGGTGATGATGACGGCGTATTTCAGTCCGATGATGTAGCCCAGACCCAGCACGGCCGCCGAGGTGTTGAGCCCGAAGACCACCTTGTACTTGTCGGCCGCGGCGACGCCCCACTGGGCGATGCGGGTCGATATCGCCTCGGTCCAGAGGCCGAAGGTGCCGACCGCGAAGTCGTAGAGGCCGCCCACCAGACCGGCTACGGCGAGCAGTTTGGCCTGATTGCCCCCCTTCTCGCCCGACACGAGCACCTCGGTGGTGGCTGTCGCCTCGGGGAAGGGGTACTTGCCGTGCATCTCCTTGACGAAGTATTTGCGGAAGGGGATCAGCAGTACGATGCCCAGCAGACCGCCCAGCAGCGAGGAGAGGAACACCTGGTAGAACTGCGCCTCGAGCCCCAGGATATAGAGGGCGGGGAGGGTGAAGATGGCTCCGGCGACGATCACGCCCGAGCAGGCGCCGATCGACTGGATGATGACGTTCTGTCCCAGCATGTTCTTCTTGCCCAGGATCGAGCCCATGCCCACGGCGATGATGGCGATGGGGATGGCCGCTTCGAATACCTGGCCGACCTTGAGTCCGAGGAAGGCCGCGGCGGCCGAGAAGACGACGGCCATCAGGATGCCCATACCCACCGAGTAGGGGGTCACCTCGGCCGGCGAGGCCGAGGCGGGCATCAGGGGTTCGTACTCCTCGCCCGGCTTCAGTTCGCGATAGGCGTTTTCGGGGAGGGTGTTCTGAGGTTTCCGATTTTCCATGTATCTGTTTTTTATGAGTTGTCCGACAGCCGGATAATGAGGACAAATCTAACGAAAAATTTCGAATAATCAAAAAACGGCTCCGCCGGAGCTCTTCGGCCCCGGGATGCGGGCGGATCGGAAAATTTTTCGTACTTTTGCCCCCGCTGTCCGCCGCTCGGTCGAAAGGTGAGGCGGCGGATGCGTTCCGACCGGATGCAAACGGCCGGACGGTTAACGGAACGAATTATGGATTGGTTAGTTACGCTTTTCACCGAACATTCGGCCATTCAGGCCGTCGTCGTCCTCTCGCTGATCGCCACGGCGGGCATCCTGCTGGGGAAGGTCCGCATCGGCGGGATCTCGCTGGGGGTGACGTTCGTATTTTTCGTCGGCATTCTGGCCGGACACGTCGGATTGAGCATCGATGCGCGCATGCTCTCCTATGCCGAGAGCTTCGGACTGATTCTCTTCGTCTATGCGCTGGGGCTTCAGGTCGGCCCGGGATTCTTCTCCTCGATGCGCGCCGGCGGTGCGACGATGCTGACCGTCGCTATGGGGGTGGTCTTCTCCGGAACGCTGCTGGCCGTGGCCATGGGGGCACTCTGCGGCGTCTCGCTGCCCGACGTGTCGGGCATTCTCTGCGGTGCGACCACCAACACGCCGGCGCTGGGTGCCGCCCAGCAGACCCTCGTGCAGCTGGGGTTCGATGCCAGCGGCGCCGCCTTGAGTTGCGCGCTGACCTATCCGCTGGGCGTCGTGGGGGTTATTCTGGCTATCATCTTCGTCCGCAAATGTTTCGTCAGGCCGCAGGATCTGCCCGCCCCCGATGCCGAATACAGAAAGAGTGTCTTCATCGCTGGCTTCCGCATCACGAATCCCGCCCTGCAGGGGCTGAGCATCCGCGAGGTCGCCGAGGGGAGCCACCATCGCTTCGTTATCTCGCGCATCTGGCGTGACGGACGGGTATCGATTCCCACCTCCGACAAGCTGATGCAGCTGGAAGACCGGCTGCTGGTAGTCACCTCGCCCGATGAGGTGCAGGCGCTGACGATGCTCTTCGGCGAGCTTCAGCACAAGGACTGGAACAAGGAGAACATCGACTGGAATGCCGTGGACAGCCAGCTCGTGTCGCAGCGCATTCTGGTGACGCGGCCCGAGCTGAACGGACGCAAGCTGAGCTCGCTGCGTCTGCGCAACCATTTCGGAATCAACATCAGCCGGGTCTACCGTTCGGGGGTTCAGCTGCTGGCTACGCCCGACCTGACCCTTCAGCTGGGCGACCGCCTCACGGTCGTGGGCGAGCAGGAGGCGATCCGCAATGTCGAGCGCATTCTCGGCAACGCCGTGAAGAGCCTGAACGAGCCCAATCTGGTCGCCGTATTCATCGGCATCATCCTGGGTCTGGTGCTGGGCAGCATCCCCTTCTCCCTGCCGGGCGTCACGATGCCCGTGAAGCTGGGACTGGCCGGCGGACCCATCATCGTGGGCATCCTGATCGGCACTTTCGGCCCGCGCCTGCACATGATTACCTACACCACCCAGAGCGCCAACCTGATGCTGCGGGCGCTGGGGCTGTCGCTCTATCTGGCCTGCCTGGGGCTGGATGCCGGGGCGCAGTTCTTCGCTACGGTGATGCGTCCCGAGGGTGCCTTGTGGCTCTTGCTGGGTTTTCTGGTTACCTTCGTGCCGGTCGTCGTCGTGGCGGTGGTCGCTCTGCGGGCGGCGAAACTCGATTTCGGAACGGTGGCCGGCCTGCTGTGCGGCAGCATGGCCAATCCGATGGCGCTCAACTATGCGAACGACACGATCGAGGGCGACAAGCCCTCGGTGGCCTATGCGACGGTCTATCCGGTCTGCATGTTCCTGCGCGTGCTGATCGCCCAGCTGTTGCTGCTTTTCCTGCTGTAGGGGTCTTTGCAAAACACAGCCGGATCGGGCAGGAAAGTCCGATCCGGCTGTGTTTTGCGAGGGTGGCTCTTACTCGTTCATCAGGATGAACAGTGCCTGCCGGGCATCCTCTTCCGGGCGGTACTGCTCGTAGAGGCGGCGATAGGCGGCGTTCTCCTTCAGGCGCGCCGCCCGCAGCAGCTGCTGGGCGAAATTCTGCTCCACGCCCCGCCAATCCTTGATCTGTTTGTAGGGAAACTGCTCCCGATTCCCGAGAAAAGGGATCAGGTAGCCGATGGCGCGGTCGATGGCTCCGTCGGCTGCGTCGTAGAGGTCGATCCCCAGCGAACGGGCCACCACGCACATGTCCAGCATGTGGGTCAGGTTGTAGGTCGAATAGCCGAAGGCCGTCGTGCGGGCCAGTTCGAGGGGCTGCCTGCCGTCGGCCTCGATTTGCCTCTCCAGCCGGCGTTCGGCGAAGGCTGCGATCAGGTCGCGGGCCACCTCGTCCCGACCGGCGAAGAGGGCGAAGACCGCCGTCTGCACGTCGTAGGCGATGCCGTGATTGTTTTTGGCAGCATATTCGCCCCGTCCGCTCTCGCTGGTAAGCAGCCACTCCACGTAGTCGGCGAACCAGCCGCGCAGGGCCTTCATCTCCTTTTTCGAGAGGAGACGGTCCCGCTCCAGCACCGTCGCGGCGTCCACGGCGTCGATCAGCGAGTAGAGGTCCAATACCCCTTCGGGACGCCCCAGCCCGTCATGGCGCCCCGGAACCATCTGGGCGTAGGTGCCGTTCGGATTCATGCGGGTGCGTTCGTCCAGAAACCAGGTGCGGAGCATGGAGGCCATCTTGCGGGCGTGTTCGGGACGGCCGGCCAGCAGATAGGCTCCGGTCAGCCGGCGCAGGTTCGCCGAGAAGCGCCCCAGCCGGTCGCGGTCGAACTTCTTCAGATCGGGATTCGAGTGTCCGTCGCGACGGACGTAGGGCAGTCCGTCCTCCGTGTCGGGGTTGGGCCACCAGTAACGCCCCATGCTGATGTAGTCGTGCTTGTCGCCGCTGGGGGGAGTCATCCCCTTGTCGGTCACCGCCGGATCGGGCTCGGCAAGCAGTTTGTCGGCGTCGCGCAGGGCGCGGTCGTAAAGCGGCTTCAGCCTCGTGTCGCCCCGCTCCACCGCCGTACGCACCCGTTCGGCCGCTCCGGCATCCACCAGATAGGGTTGGGCGGCGGCCGTTCCCATCCAGAGGGTCAGCAGCCCGGTCAGCATGAACAATCTCTTCTTTTTCATCGGTTTCGTCTTGATTGGTTTACCAAAAATAGTGATTTTTCGTAAAACGGCCAGCGTTTCGGGAAAATTTTTTCGCGGAATCGATTTGGTGAAACTGGTTTTTTGACTAATTTTGTAGTCCCAAATTCGTAAGTGATAATCAAAAAATGAATGCGACCTCGACAGCACAACAAGTCGACACCGTGCTGAAACACATAAAGGAACTGCTCTACAGCGGTCGTCTGGAGCCCGGCGAGCGTCTGCCCGCCGAACGCCGGCTGGCCGCCCAGCTCAACGTGAGCCGTGCCCACGTGCGCACCGCCTTCCAGAAGCTGGAGTTCTTCGGCATCGTCAAGACCTATCCCCAGAGCGGCACCGTGGTGGCGCAGGAGAAGATGCAGGTGCTCGAGAGCCTGATTACCGACGCCCTGAAGATCGACAAGTACGACTTCGCCTCGCTCGTGCATGTCCGCGAGTTGCTGGAGATCGAGGCAGCGCGTCTCTGCGCCCGCAACCGGACCGACGAGGATATCGCCAACATCGAGACGGCGCTGTCCGAATGCGAGTCGATGTTCCACACCGATCAGCGCGTCAGCAAGGACTTCGCCTATCATCAGGCCATCGCGCAGGGGGGACATAATCCCGTCATCGCGTCGCTGCTGCTCATCATCACTCCCGATGTGCTGCGCTACTACCAGAAATACAAGGTCTGTTCGGTACCCAGCGAAGAGGTGTTCTTCGAACATCGCGAGATGTTGCGGTTCATTCGCGAGCACGACGAGGAGGCTGCCGCGGCCATGATCCGCACCCACCTGAAGTCGCTGACCGATTTCTCCTATACCGCTCCCCAGAACCATTTTCTGGAGTAGGCGGTCCGGAAATATACATTAAAGGGAGTGTGCAGACGACACACTCCCCTCTTTTTTATCTTCTTCGCAATTATTTCGCCACCTGACAATAGCGGTCGTAGCGCTTCATGACGTCGTCCACATAGGCGCGGGTCTGCTTGTAACCCGTGAAACGGCCGCAGCGTACCACTTCGTCCTCGTAGTAGGCGGGGTCGGCCTTGAGCTCCAGATAGCGGGCGACGACCTCCCACGAATCGGGATTCTCCCCGTGGCTGCGTGCCAGCCGGCGGGCGTCGCTCACGTGGCCGATGCCGCCGTTGTAGCTGGCCAGAATGAGGCTCATCCGATCCTTTTCGGGAACCGAGGCCGGCAGGCGCAGCGTCGATGCGATTTCGTTCAGCAGGAGATTCGCCAGCCGGACGTTGGTCTCGGGGTCCAGCAGCTGCTCCTGCGGCACGTCGAACTGGCGGGCCACCACGGGCATGATCTGCATCAGCCCCTTTGCGCCGCGCCGCGACACGATGTCGGGCGTGAAACGCGATTCGTGATAGGCGATGGCGCTCATCAGCCGCCAGTCGTTCCCCTCCTCGCCGCTGATGCGGCGGATGATGTTGTCGTAGACCGAGATCTGATAGCTTTCCGCAAGGGGCAGGACAGCCGGATCGGTCGGTTCGACAGCCGCCAGCTCCGATGCTGCGGCATCCGTTGCGGGCTCCGCGAACCGGGCCTCGAAACCGTAGAAGGTAGTCAGTAAGGTTAAGAACGCAACTGTTAAAAGAGTTCTCTTTAATTTAAGATTCAACATAAAAAAGTGCTTTGCGGGCAGCTTTTTCCGTGCCGTAGAGCGCGCTAATCATAGAACCCCCAGGAGAGGCCGATCTTGAACATACCGGGGTTGAGCGGGTAACGGGCCGTCGAGAAGTACTCGCCGTTGCCCCAGAGCCCCTTGTTGATATGTTGGTATTTCAAAAATATGCGCATTCTCTTCCACTTGCCCGTGACGAAGAGATCCGTGTAGGGATAGTTTCCCGTTCGAACCTCCCGCTGATTGTAGAAGGCCGACAAGGCCGGATTATAACCCGGACTGTAGTAGTTCGTGTTATAGCGGCAATCGGCGCCGATCTGCAATCGAAGCACGTTCCGCACCACCCAGAACTCGTAGTAGTACGAGAGGAAGGCGCTGGCAAGCGGTACAGGTATTACTTCCTGATCCGAGCTCCACTGCAACAATACCCTGTGGTCTAAGTGCAATCCGCCTATGCGGAAATCCTTGCGGGCATACACACTCGTCAGACTGACGGCTCCCGGGGCCTGCGTAATCAGGGCATCGGCGCCGTAGTAGATCTTGTCGGTCACGACGCCCTGCTTCGCGCCCACTTCGAGCGCATAGTCCGGGACCCGGAACGTGACTTCGAATCGAGTGTCAGTCTCCTTCGATAGAGGAGTAAACCACACGAAGTGGTTTGAGAATAGATTCTCGTCCCAGAAGGAGGGCGAGCGGCGCTCCATGCGGAAGCGTCCTTCGAGAATCAGGGGGTGTCCTTTCACCTTGGCCGAGAGCGCCAGGTTGGCGCCTACGGAGAGGTCTCCGCTGCGGTAGCCCGAGGGGTAGAGCCTGAAGTCGGCTCCCCAGTCGACATACCGCCGGATCTTGCCGTCGATAGAACCGTAAACGTAAAATCCGGTCTTTTTAGTCTTTCGGTATTCGCCGGTCAGATAGGTATCCATCGCGAATTGCGAGTAGGTGTGCAGGTCGAGACCCACACCGCCGTTGAGGGTTCCCACCACTCCGTTGCGGTTCCAGGGCTGGGCCTGGACGAAGAACCGGTTCGAGATGATCCGTTCGTAGATCGAGTCGCGGCTCTGCAGCGGATTGATGTACCAGTTTTTGTAGAAGGAGTGTTCCGTGGGGACGAAGTTGCCGTTCTCGTCCCGCGAACCCCGGTCGTCGACGTAGGTCGAGCGGATGTCGGAGTAGATCTTGCTCCAGGAGTTGTATTCGAAGGTGTGGCCGATGTAGACGGCCGGCAGATGGGCGATCGAGAAGTCGCTCTCGGTGACCGGGAGCAGCGGAATGCCGTAGGACTGCTCGACGAAGAAGGCGTTGTTGCGGAAGATGTTCTCCGCCTCGGCCGACGCCAGCCGCATCGGCACGCCCGACGGCATCTCGAACGTGGTGTCGACGATGGCCCATTCGCCTACCACGCCGCCGTTCTCCTCCTGCTCGATGTGGTTGTTGATATAGGCGGCATGAATCGAGTAGCGCTTGCCCGTGTGGGAGAAGGCCACCTCGAGGTTGTGGTTCTTGGTGCGCGAGCGGTCGTACTGGCCGCGGGTGCCGCGCGCCTTGTAGTTGATGTTGAAGCCCGTCGAGGGGGAGATGTTGTGGGCCACGGTCAGCCCGAACTGCTCCTCGCGGAACTTCTTCTGGCCCGACTCCAGATAGGTCATCTGCAGGTAAGGCTTCTTGACGTTGTAGAAGGGGACGTTCTCCAGATTGTAGGTGTAGGCGTCATAGGCCTGCGAGAAGGAGAAGTTCTCGTAACGGGGGCGTTCGAAGTAGTCCGTGGGCATCGAGGCCTGGCCCAGCGGCCCCAGCGCGATGTCGCCCACCCCCTTGCGGTAGAAGGGGTAGTCGATCCGCCAATCCTGAAGGGTGGTGTCCAGCGGTTCGATCTTCACGCGGTTGTAGTCGCGGCTGATGGTCCAGAGGAAATTGTTCAGCGCCCGGATCGAGTCGTTGAAGAAATAGGACTCCAGCGGCTTGCGGATCCGCTTCTCCTTGGCGGTATCGGCCGGATTCGGCGGCAGGTTCTCCTCGTCCTCCCCGTTTTCGTAGGGATTGTTGCCGTAGAGGGGATTGTTGATTCCGTTGCGTTGGGCCTGCATCAGCGTTTTGGCGTCCAGCTGCGGAAAAGCGACCTGCGGGAGTGCCGCAAGCAGGCCCCAGAGCAGGAGCCGGAAGATGATGGTCGATGTTTTCCGCATGTTCCGTAGCGAGGAGATTCGCCGCAAAGATACTGAAATTTCTTGAAACAGCAATTCGTCAGGGCTTTACCGATTTCCGGCCGCCGATCCAGCGAACCGTGGAGACGATGATGTAGAGCAGGATGATGACCGGAATCGCAGCCCCCTTCAGCAGACCGAGCAGCACCAGCGCCACGACGGCGAAGAGGTAGCGCAGTTCGTTGCCGCGCCATCCGAAACGTTCGAATTTGAAGGAGAACATCCGGACGGGGGAGACGAGCAGCCACGACATGACCGGTGCGATGAGCACGATCGTCTCGGCGCTCAGGGTGATTTCTCCCTCGGCCGAGAGCCAGCCCAGCGAGGCGCAGAACATGGCGTTGGCCGTGGTGGTAAGTCCCTGGAACTCGGTGTGCTGCGAGTCGTCTACGTTGAATTTCGCCAGTCGCAGGGCCGAAAAGGCGGTTATCAGGAAGGGAACCCAGGCTCCGGCCGCGCGGGCCGTTTCGCTCCACTCCCACCGGCTCTCCGACGTGCCGAAGAGGGTGAATAGGATGGCTGCCGGAGCGAATCCGAAGGAGACCATGTCGGCCAGCGAGTCCAGCTCGACGCCGATGCCGGAGTAGGATTTGAGCAGGCGGGCCGAGAAGCCGTCCAGAAAGTCGAAGACGGCGGCGGCAATGACCAGCGCGAAGGCGGCGGGCAGGTTGTGGTGGACCAAAGCCATGACGGCTGCCGCCGATCCGCAGAGCAGGTTGCAGAGCGTCACGCAGTTGGGGATGGTGAAAAGACGTATATTCATCGTTTCCGTAAAATTTAAATCCGAACTTTAACGGGCAAATATACGAAAAAAATCCGGTTTCCCTCTTTCGGGGCGGGGGAAACGCTCCGCGCAGTATGATCCGGGCCGATCTTCGCCATATGAAACCCGAATTTATCCCGATCTTTGGCTTTGCCTTAGCCGCTTACGCCCGGCAAAATACGAGTAAACTTGTTTTTGCCCTCGCTTATGCTTATCTTTGTTATCCGATCCCGGATGCCGGGCGAAAAAATAGCGAATTGAAAAACGACATACACGATCAATGAATACCTATTGCGTCATCATGGCAGGGGGCGTGGGGGCCCGGTTCTGGCCCCTGAGCCGACAGAGCTGCCCCAAGCAGTTCCAGGACATTCTGGGAACCGGAAAGTCCTTCATCCGACACGCGTTCGAGCGGTTCCGTCCGATGATCCCCGCGGAGAATTTTCTGGTAGTCACGAACCGCCGCTATCGCGAGCTGGTGCTGGAGCATCTGCCCGAACTGGAGCCCGGACAGGTGCTCTGCGAGCCGATAGGCCGCAATACGGCGCCTTGCATCTCCTATGCGGCCTATTCGCTGCTCGGCCGCGATCCCGATGCGCGGATGATCGTCACCCCGTCGGACCACCTGATTCTCGACGAGACGGCATTCCGCTCGGTTGTGGGCGAGTGTCTCGCGTTCATCGACACGCACGACGCGCTGATGACCGTAGGCATCCGGCCCAGCCGTCCCGAGACCGGTTACGGCTATATTCAGATCTCCGACGACAAGGTGATCTCGAAGGTCAAGAGCTTCACCGAGAAGCCCGGGCTGGAGCTGGCGCAGACCTTTTTGCAGTGCGGCGAGTTCTTCTGGAACTCAGGCATCTTCATCTGGAAAGCGGCCGACATCGTTCGGGCTTTGGAGAGGTATCTGCCCGAGAATTCGTCTCTTTTCCGCGGGATTCTCTCCGCCTACGGCACCCCCGGCGAGGAGGCCGCCGTCGAGCGGGTCTTTGCCGAGTGCCGTTCCATCTCGATCGACTACGGCGTGATGGAGAAGGCAGACAACGCCTATGTGCGCTGCGGCGACTTCGGCTGGAGCGACGTCGGCACCTGGAGCTCCTTCTACCACCACGTCCGCAAGGACCGCTATGCCAATGCCAAGCCCGACGAGCGGTGCTACACCTATGACACCCGTTCGTGCATCATCTCGCTGCCGAAAGAGAAGGCGGCGGTCATCAGCGGGCTGAAGGACTACATCGTGGTGGATACCGGGGACGTGCTGATGATCTGTCCTCGGGCCGAGGAGCAGCACATCCGCAAGTTCATCGACGAGGTGAAATACAACGAAGGGGAGAAGTTCATATGACGACGCTTTACGATCTTTTCGCCGCCCATCCGGCGGTGACGACCGATTCGCGGAACATCGCCCCCGGATCGCTCTTTTTCGCCCTGCGCGGCGCTTCGTTCGACGGCAACCGCTTCGCCGCCGATGCCCTGGACCGGGGGGCCTCCTTCGCTGTGGTCGACGATCCGTCGGTCGCCGCTTCGCGCCCCGATCTTCGCGACCGTCTGGTCGTGGTGGAGGATGCGCTCGCGGCCTTGCAGGAGCTGGCGCGCGAGCACCGGCGCCGGCTGGGGATTCCGATCCTCGGCGTCGTCGGTTCGAACGGCAAGACCACGACCAAGGAGCTCGTGAGCCGGGTGCTGGCCGAACGGTTCCGGGTCCATGCCACCCGGGGCAACCTGAACAACCACATCGGCGTGCCGCTCACGCTGCTGTCGATGACCCGTGACACGGAGTTCGGCGTGGTGGAGATGGGTGCCAGCGCTTGTGGCGAGATCGCCCTGCTCTGCTCCGTTGCGCAGCCCGACTACGGCATCATCACCAATATAGGCCGGTCGCATCTCGAGGGGTTCGGCGGTCCCGAGGGGATTCGCCGCGGCAAGGGGGAACTCTACGACTATCTGGCCGCTCACGGCGGCCGGGCCTTCGTGCGGGAGGAGGACGCCGTGCTGACGGCGATGGCCGCCGAGCGCCCGGGGCTCAGGCTGGAGCGCTACCCGACGGCACTGGCCGACGGCGTGGAGAGCCGGCTGGAGGGGGAGTACAATCGCATGAACATCGCTGCGGCCATGGCCGTGGGGCGCTTTTTCGGAATCGCCCGTCCGCAGCTGGAGCGCGCGGTGGCCTCTTATGATCCCGACAACCACCGCTCGCAGCGGACCGAAACGGCCCGCAATACGCTGATCGTGGATTGCTATAACGCCAACCCCTCGAGCATGTCGGCGTCGGTCGACCATGTGCTGCACATGCCGCTCGGGGGACGCGAACGCCGCCTGCTCATTCTGGGCGATATGCTGGAGCTGGGCGTCTGGTCGCGCGGGGAGCATCTGAAGATCCTGAGGCAGGCGCTCTCGGGCAGGGCCGATGTATGGCTGGTCGGACCGCATTTCGCCGATGCCTTCGCGGCGCTGGAACCCTCGGCGGAGCGCCCGCCGGTCCGTCTCTTCGCCACCCGGGCGGAGCTGGAGGCGGAGCTGTCGCGCCGTCCGGTGGTGAATGCCCTCGTCCTGCTCAAAGGCTCTCACGGCATCGGGCTGGAACACTGTATCGGCCGTTTCTGAAAGGGCCGTATCCGGAATCGTGCACGCCGCCTCCCTGTCTTTTGGAGGGGCGGCAGTTCCTTTTTGTCTTACGGCCGGCGTTTTTTTTACCGACGGAAATACACTTTCGGGATATTTTTCCTATATTTGTGGCAGGCCGGCATGCAAGATCGGCCGACGGGCTGTTTGGAATACCTGATTTTCGGTATTTCGATCCGCTTTTCGTTTCGCTACTTTTGTACCCGGTTTCGGTCCGTGAAACTGGCGGACCTTTGAAAAAATGGATTCCGATGAAGAAACTGCTGCTTGTTGTATGGATGTTCGCGGTGCTTTCGCCGTTCGTCGCAGAGGCACAGCCCCGTGCCGACGTGAAAGGCCGCGTCGTGGTGCGTGAGAGCCGGACTCCGGTTCCGATGGCCGTCGTCGAACTGCCGCGGCTGGGACTCTGGGCCGTGGCCGATGCCGACGGCAACTTCCTGCTGAAGGGGGTGCCGGCGGGCGAGCAGGCCGTGGCGGTCACCTGCCTGGGTTTCGTGCCGCTGGAGCGGACCGTCGAGGTGCCCGGCAAGGGTCCGTTGCTCTTTGAGCTGACGGAGGACAACCTGAAGCTGGACGACGTGGTGGTGACTGCGCAGGAGAGCTCGGGCGCCATGTCCACCTCCCGCACGATCGGCGGCAACGCCCTCGAACACATGCAGCTGGTCAACGCTTCGGATGTCGTGTCGCTGCTGCCCGGAGGCAAGACGGTCAATCCCGACCTCTTCGGCACGCGGGAGGACGACAACCGCTTTTCGCTGCGCAGCGGCGGATCGACTGAGGGAAACGCCACCTTCGGCACGGCCGTCGAGGTGGACGGCGTGCGGCTGTCGACAAACGCCTCGCTGGGCGATCCGGCCGGACTGTCGACCCGCAACATCGCCTCGACCAACATCGAACGGGTGGAGGTGGTGACGGGCGTGCCCTCGGCGGAGTACGGCGACGTGAGCAGCGGCGTGGTGAAGATCTCGACCCGCAAGGGAAAGACCCCGTGGACGGTGCTGCTGGCGACCAATCCCCGCACGAAGCAGGCTTCGCTCTCGAAGGGCTTCGACCTGGGCGGCGACGCGGGCGTGCTGAACGCCTCGGCCGAGTATACCCGCGCCACGAAGGATCCGGTGACCCCCTATACCTCCTACACCCGCACCAATCTTTCGCTCAACTATTCGAATACGTTCGCCCATGTGTGGAGGTTCTCCGCCGGCCTCTCCGGAAATGTCGGCGGCATGAACTCGAAGGACGACCCCGACGCCTTCCGCGGGCAGCGGACGCGGGGGCATGAAAACGTGCTTCGGGCCAATGCCTCGCTGGTGTGGCTGCTGAACCGTAGCTGGATCACCGACGTGGCGCTGGACGGTTCGGTGAACTACGCCGACAACCGGACCGATACGAGGCTCTTCGTCTCGAACGGTACGAGCCAGCCGGCCGTGCACAGCCTCGGCGAGGGGTACTGGTTCGCGACGATGCTGCCGCCCACCTATTACTCCGACCAGGTGATCGATTCGCGGGAGCTGAACTATGCCGCTTCGCTCAAGGCCAAGTGGATCCGCTCGTGGAACGGCGGGGCATCGCTGAGCAACCTGAAGGCGGGCATCGCGTGGCGTGCCGAGGGCAACATCGGCCGGGGCGAGTATTACGAGGTCCCCGATCTGGCCCCCACGGGCTATCGCCCCTACTCCTACGAGGAGATTCCCTACATGCACAACCTGGCCTACTGGCTGGAGGAGAACTTCACCTTTCCGGTCGGCTCCACCTCCGTGTCGCTGATGGCTGGTCTGCGCGGCGAGACCACTTTCCTCAAGGGCACCGACTACAGGAACACCTCTACCTGGTCGCCCCGTCTGAACATCCGCTGGCGCCTCTCGGACCGGATCACGATCCGCGGCGGCTGGGGTCTGGTCGAGAAACTTCCCTCGCTGGGCGTGCTCTATCCCCGTCCGCAGTACACCGACGTGCGCATGTTCGACGCTTCGTGGAGCGGTGGCAACTCCTATGTCTACTATACCCGTCCTTACGAAATCTGCTACAATCCCGATCTGCGGTGGCAGCGCAACCGCAATGCCGAGGTGGGGGTCGACATGAACTTCGGCGGCACCCGCATTTCGCTGGCGGCCTACTTCAACCGCACGAAGAACCCCTATACGACCGAGACGGAGTATCTGCCGGCCGCCTTCAACAAGTACGGTCTGCCCGAGGGGTATGCGATGCCGGCGAATCCGCTGCTGAAGGTCGACTCGCAGACCGGAGAGATGTTCGTGCGCGACGCCGACCGCATGGAGGAGGGCTGGGTGGCCCTGCCGCTCGACTTCGTGAACCGCACCTTCACCCGCTCGCTGGTGCAGGAGAACGGCTCGCCCGTGGACCGCTGCGGCGTGGAGCTGACGGCCGAGTTCCCCACCATCAGGCCCATCCGGACCGAGATCCGTCTGGATGCCGCCTACGGCTATACGAAATATGTGCAGGAGGGACACGCCTGGTACTACCCCTCGGTGTCGAGCACTGCGAATCCCGGGCACTCTTATGAATACGTGGGCATCTATGCCGACAATGGCGGCTCGGCGACCGTGACCTACAACGGCCGCAAGAGCCACGCCCTCGACATGAACCTGACCACGACGACCCACATCCCGTCGATCCGGATGATCGTCACGCTGCGGTTGGAGGCGTCGCTGGTCAAGCGGTCGCAGAATCTGAGTTGCTACGACGGCCGCGAGTACGCCTATAAGGTGGACGAGCAGGGGAATCCGACGGGCGGAAGCGTCTACGACGACGAGGGATATACGGCCATCCGGCCGCTCTACTACATGGATACCGCCGGCGCAGTGCATCCTTTCACCGATGCCGAGGCGGCGGATCCCGCCTTCGCCAGCCTGATCCTCCGCTCGGGGAACGTCTATCAGTACGCCCCCGACGGCTACGACCCCTACTTCTCAGCCAATCTGAGTATCACGAAGGAGATCGGCGACATCGCCTCCATCTCGTTCTACGCCAATAATTTCACCAATTCGCGCCGCTATGTCTCCTCCTTCGCTACGGGTACGAGGGTCATCCTCACCCCCGGGTTCTACTACGGAGTGACGCTGCGCCTGAAATTCTGATGCCCTATGTTGAAACGTACCAGTCTCATACTCGCTCTGTTCCTGGCAGCCTGCACGTCGCTGCCCGAGACCCCCTACGAGGAGGCGCTCCTCTCGCTGGAGGTCCGGATAACCTATCCCGAAGCCTATGCCGACTATTGCCGCGAGGGGGTCGAGGTCGCGATCGAGGAGGTCTCGTCGGCCGGCCGCTATACGGCTCCGACCGATGCCGGAGGCTGCGCCCGCTTCCGCGTGACGCGCGGCATCTATCGTGTCGCCGTCTCGGACAACGCCGGCGAGGCGATCTTCAACGGCATGACCGACCGCGTGCGCCTGACCGACGGTGATCTGGCTCTGACCCTGCCGTTGAGCTATTCGCGCCCCGGCAACATCCTGATCAAGGAGATCTATTGCGGCGGCTGTTCGCGGGCGCCGCTTGAGGGAACCTATCAGGCGGACCGGTACGTCATCCTGCACAACAACTCCTCGGAGACCCACTGCCTCGACGGCCTCTGCCTCGGCACGCTGGAGCCCTACAACTCCAACTCCACGTCGGGCAACGTCTGGACCTCGACCGATCCCGATACGGGTGCCACCCTGTTCCGTGAGTACGCCCCTGTCGTCGAGGCGGTCTGGCGCTTCCCCGGCGACGGCGAACAGTTTCCGCTGGCACCCGGCGAAGACGCCGTGGTGGCCATCAACGGTGCGGTCGATCACACGCTGCAATATCCGCTGTCGGTCGATCTGAACCGTGGGGAGTACTTCGTATGCTACAATCCGACTCTCTATCCCAACACGACCTACCATCCCGTGCCGGGCGACCGGATTCAGCCGGCCCGCTACATGGAGGTGGCGGTCAAGGTGGGGCGTTCGAATAGCTACATCCTGTCGCTCAGCTCCCCGACCGTGGTGCTGTTCCGGTCCGTCGGTGTCGAAATGGACGACTATCTGGCCGACCGCGCGGCGTCGACCGTCACCAAGCCCGGTTCGAGCGAGATCTGCGTGAAGATCCCCTGGGAGTGGATTCTCGACGGAGTGGAGGTCTACAGCGGTTCGTCGTCGAATAACGTCAAGCGGTTGAGCGATGCCGTGGATGCCGGCTTCGTCTACCTGTCGGCCTCGTACCTGGGCCATACGCTCCACCGGCGTCTCGACGAGACGGCGACCGCCGCGGCCGGATTCGAAATTTATCAGGATACCAACAACTCCTCCAACGACTTCTACGAGCGGGAGGTTCAATCTCTGCACGAATGAAAAAGATTCTGTTCCATACGCTTCTGACGCTCCTTGCCCTGACCTGCGCCCCGGCGGCGCTGCGGGCGCAGCGGTTCGAAACCGTCGAACGGCGCAATGCCTGGAATACGGGTCCCGACCGGGCCGGTCTGCGCGGCGACACCCTCTCGTTATCTTATGCCGAGGTGTGGGCGGGCAAGCAGAACGGAGCCTTCACCGACCACTCCCGGTCGGCCGACGGATTTTCGGCCGGCGTCCGCACGGAGTCGATCCGCCACTTCGAGAAGATCTCCTTCGCGGGAGGTTTCTCCTACGACTATTTCCAGGGGCGTGACATGTGCGGCTCGATGTTCATCCGCCCCGGATACTATCCGTTCGATATCTACGAGTTCACTCCCGGTCGCAAGAACCGTGAGACCTATGCTTTCAGGGGCGAAATGGCGGTCGATCTCGGCCGGCAGTGGCGGGGCGGCCTGCTGGTCGACTTCGCGGCGGCCAACTACGCCAAGCGCAAGGACCTCAGGCACAAGAATACGCGGCTCGATTTCGAGATCGCACCCTCCGTGCAGTGGCGTGCCGGCGATTGGGCCGTGGGCGCCGCCTACCTGTTCGGCAAGAACAGCGAGCGGATCGAGGCCGACGAGATCGGCTCCACGCCGCTCTCCTACGAGGCCTTCTTCGACAAGGGTCTCTTCTACGGCGACCGGAGTCTCTGGACCGGAAACAATATCCATCTGACCGATGCCGGCATTTCGGCCTTTCCGGTGCGTGAGATGCTGCACGGCGCCTCGCTGGAACTGCAATGGCGGATGCTCTATGCCGATCTCATCTACCGCCGCCGTTCGGGCGATACGGGCGAAAAGGGTACGGTCTGGCACGAGTTCGGAGGCGACGGACTGGAAGCCCACCTGGTCGCCTTCTTCGGCCCCGGGCGGTCGCGCCACTTCGTCCGGGCGACCGTCGGCTGGAACCGCCGCGAAAACGAGGAGTCGGTGCTTTCGCGCGAGACGACGGGCGGCGTGACGAATACCGTCGTCTGGGGTACGGTGCCCGTCTATGCCGAGCGCTCGCTCTCCAGCCGGTTGGAGTGGGAGTGGATGTGCGGGGCGTCGGATCTGCGCTTCGGTGCCGACTTCGATCTGCTGCGCCGGCAGTCGTCGCTGCTCTGGCCCGAAGTGCGCGAGGAGTCGTTGCGCAGTTGGAGCCTCTGGACCGAGGGTATCTGGGCGGTCGGCCGCGTCGAACTCTCCGGCGGACTCTCCGTAGCGTGGGGCAGCTGCGCCGACCGGGAGCGCACGACGGGAAACATCGCGGTCGGAAGCGCCTATCCCGAGCGGCTCGACAGCTATGCCGATTGGAGCCGGGAGTATCGTACGGCGACCCGCATCGGCTGTCTGCTGGGGTTGAGGGTGAATATCGCGAAGGGTTTCTATGCCGACGCCTCGGCCCGCTACGAGCACGGCTTCGACCTGAAATACATTCCCCAGCCCAACCGCGTGGAGGCGGTGCTGGCACTGGGCTACAAGTGGTAGGAATAACTTTAATACATATGCTTATGAAAAAGATCTTTATCCTGTTGGCGGCTTGCGCAGTCGTAAGTTGCTCGAAAGAGGCCGATACGCCCGTTTCCGGAGCATCGGCACCCGTGCGGATCGACCCGACGATCACCCGTGCCACCGAGGTGGATTTCGAAACGGGCGACGCCGTGGGCCTCACCATCACGACGGCCGACGGTCTGTATGCCGAGAATACCGAACTGACCTTCGCCGACGGTAACTTCGTGTCGGCATCGGGTCTGCTCTGGTACGACGACCTGGGGCTGACCTCGACCCTGACGGCCTACTATCCCTATGCCGACGTCGTGCCGACGCAGTTCGCGGTGGCCGAGGACCAGCGTGCCGGGGGATACGGCGCTTCGGACCTGATGATGGCCCGCAAGGAGGGTGTGACCCCTTCGGTCGCAGCCGTGGGCATGACCTTCCGCCACAAGCTGGTGAAGCTGGTCATCAACGTGAAGAACGAGTACGGTATGGTCGTGGAAGGTGTTTCGATCTCCAACTCGATCGGTACGGCCGACGTGAATGTCGAAGCGCAGACGGCTGCCGCCCGCGAGGGCGCCGCCGCCGTGACGATCGAGGCCCGCGAGGTGGCTGCCGGAACGAAGTACGCCGCCATCCTGGTTCCGCAGACCGTGGGCCTGCGGGTGGACGTGACGGTGAACGACGGCGGCAAGAGCGAGGTGCACACCCAGCGGCTCACCGCCTCGACGCTCCAGTCGGGCGCGCAGTACTCGATGAACGTGGAGGTGCTGCCTGCGGAGGTGAAGGTGTCGCTGTCCGGTGACATCGAGGATTGGGAGGATGGCGGCCAGTTGGGTGAGACGACCGAGGTCCCGTTCGAGGAGTTCGACGACCACTTCGTCTACGACGGCGAGAGCTATCGGACCGTGAAGCTGGCCGACGGCAACACTTGGATGGCCGAGAACCTGCGGATCGTGCCTGCCGGAAAGACGCCTTCGGGCGATCCGGCAGCGGATGCGGGCATCTGGTATCCCGCTGCGAATGCCGAAAAGAAGGCCGATCCCGCGCTGGTGCCCGCGCTGGGCTATCTCTACGATTTCGCCACGGCATTCGGCGTGAAGAAGATCACGGTGGAGAATGCCGAGAGCTTCGAGGGCTGCCAGGGCATCTGCCCCAAGGGATGGCACATTCCGACCAATGCCGAGCTGACCGGTCTGGTAGGCCAAAATGCGAACGGAGCGCTGACCGATACGTCGGCCCCCTATTACGATGCCGCAGCGAAGGGTGCCCTGATTCCGACGCTGAACGAAGCCGGTTTCAACTGGATCTTCGCCGGAGCCCGCAACAAGGCTTCGTTCACGGGTACGGGCTCCTACCTCGTGACGAACTACGGCGATACCTACGGCGCCATGACCTACGTGGCCGGATCGACCTGCTATCTGGTCAGGAAGGCCGATGACGGTTCGCTGACCAACGCGCAGTACTATTCGCTCATGTCGACCTACAACGCCTCGAACAACAAGGTCTCCGTAGCTTACGGCAACGGGGCGTCGGGCTACTCGGTGCGCTGCGTGAAAGACCGGCAGTAGTCTTTTTCGGAGAACGAATGAAAAAAACGGTGCGGACCGACGATCCGTACCGTTTTTTACCTATCTTTGTAAGTAAACTCCAAAATAATGACCCTATGAAAACGAAGAAACATCCGAATTTCCTGAAACATCTGTTGCAGTGGGGCGTACTGGCGGCGATCGTGGGGACGATTCTCCATGCCCGTTGGACCGAGCAGCCCGTCGATGTCGAAGCCTACTGTCCGTTCGGCGGTCTGGAGGCCCTGTCCACCTATCTGCAGCGGCATTCGCTGGCCTGCTCCATGTCGATGCTCCAGATCATGATGGGTATCGTGCTGGGCGTGGGTGTCATCCTCTTCAGCAAGCTCTTCTGCGGCTATCTCTGCCCGCTGGGAACGGCAGGCGAGTGGCTCGGCAAGCTGGGCCGCAGATTCGGTGTGCAGGCCGACCTGCGATCGGGTTCGGCTGTCGACCGGCTGCTGCGTGTCGTGAAGTACGTGCTGCTGTTCGTGGTCTTCTACTATACCGTCTCGTCGAGCGAGCTCTTCTGCAAGCGCTTCGATCCCTACTACGCCCTGGCTACGGGCTTCAAGGGGGAGATCGTCTTCTGGATGGCCTGCACCTCGGTGGTCCTGCTCTTTCTGGGCAGCGTGTTCGTCCGCATGTTCTGGTGCCGCTACATCTGCCCGCTGGGTGCGGTGAGCAACCTCTTCAAGTTCACCCCTTTCTTTGTCATCGTGCTGGCCGGTACCTGGTTGCTGGGCTATCTGGGCGTGGCGAACGGATGGGTGTGGGCTTTGGCCGTCGCCTGCGGCGGCAGCTATCTGATCGAGGTGATCAAGCTGCGCAGCTGCTTCTTCCCGCTGCTGGCCGTCACGCGCGACGAGCATGACTGCAACCTCTGCGGTGCCTGCGAGAAGAAGTGCCCCTACCATATCGATATCCACCACTTCGACAAGGTGCGTCACGTAGATTGTACGCTCTGCGGACAGTGCATCTCCACCTGTGCGACCGGCGCCCTTCAGGTGAACCGCCGCCGGAGCCTGCGCTGGCTGCCCGGCGTGCTGGCTGTCGTGCTCTTCATCTTCGCGCTGATCTTCGGCAACCGCTGGGAGCTGCCCACCATCGACGAGAAGTGGGGCGACTACGAGAAGGTGGAGCATCTGGAGACCTTCTCGATGGACGGACTGCTGTCGGTGAAGTGCTTCGGCAGCTCGAAGGCGCTGGCCGCCAAGATGCAGACCGTGCCGGGCGTCTACGGTCTGAGAACCTTCGTGCGGCGTCACGGCGTGGAGATCCTCTACGATCCGGCCGTGACGAATGACCGCAAGTTGCAGGAGTCGCTCTTCTCGCCCACGATCCGCAAGTACGAGACGCCCGACGAGACGGTGCCCGTGCTGCAGGTGCTGGAGCTGGGTGTCGAGGGACTGCGCGACAAAATGGACATGTCCCACTTCGGGCTGCTCTTCTTCGGCCGCGAGGGTTTCTACGGCTTCACGTCGGAGTTCGACTGCCCGGTTCGGGTGCGGCTGTACGTCGATCCCGCTCTCGCGCTCGATGAGAAGGCCCTGCGTGAGATCGTCGAGGTCGAGGAGTACGCTTTCCCCAACGCCAAGAAGGAGGTGAAGCCCATTCCGATGCACTTCGAACTGAAGAGCTTCCGCCTCGGCGATACCGTTTCGCGCCGGAGCTTCGCCGAGACGATGTTCGCCGACGTGGAGAAGCTGAAGGGCCGTTTCGTGGAGAATCTGGAGCGCTGGGGCGATTCGATACAGTACCCCCGTGCCATCTACGAACTGCCGATGGCCGGCATCGAGAAGATGCCCGTGCGGATGGGGTTCCCCTATTTCAAGAGCTTCCTCTCCACGCGAGAGGGTATCCTGAGCGTGGATTTCGTCCTGCGCGACTGCTCGCCGGCGCTGCGTCTGCACTATGTGAGCACGATGTGGACCCCCGACCGGATCTGGAACGAGATATTCAAGGCCGAGAAGTGGACCCTGCGCATGGCTGACGGCACCTTCCAGGAGTCGGAGCCGCGCATCGCTTTCCTGATCGAGGGCCGGACGGTTGAAGAGTAGGTTATGAAACGGATTCTGTTAACGCTCTGCGCCCTGCTTCTCGTCGGCCGTGCGGCGGCCGACGAGGGCATGTGGCTCGTCAACCTGCTGAAGCAGGTCTATCCCGCAATGCGCGGGCGGGGGCTGAAGATGAAGCCCGGGGAGATCTTCGGCGGACCCGAATCGCTGTGTGACGCCGTGGTGGCGATCGACGGCGGCCTGGGTACCGGCAGCATGATCTCGGAAGAGGGGCTGATGATTACCAATCACCATGTCGCCTTCGGCGATATCTGTGCGCTCTCCACGGCCGAGCATAACTACCGGGAGGAGGGCTTCTGGGCCCGGAGCCGTGGTGAGGAGCTGCCCGTTAAGGGAAAGACGGTCTGGTTTCTGCGGGACGTCGAGGAGGTGACCGCCGAAGCGCAGGCCTATCGCGACGAGTTGCAGCGCACCGGACGATGGGGAATCATGGGCAGCCGCAAACTGGCCGGCGAGATGGAGCGCCGCCATGCCCGCAAGGGGCTGGAGGCGTCGTGCGTGGCCATGTGGGGCGGCCGGTCCTACTGGCTGTTCCATTACGAAGTCTATACGGACGTGCGTCTGGTGGGGGCACCCCCTGTTCGGATCGGCGCTTTCGGCGGTGAGACCGACAACTGGAGCTGGCCGCAGCACAAGGGCGACTTCGCCCTTTACCGCGTCTACGGCGATGCCGAGGGGCGTCCGGCCGACTATGCGCCCGGGAATGTCCCCATCCGCCCGCGGCGGGTGCTGAGTGTCTCGACGCGCGGTGTCGGGGAGGGTGATTTCGCGATGGTGATCGGCTTTCCCGGCCGGACGCACCGCTACGGATCGTCGTTCGCCGCCGAGGAGAAGCGCACGGTCAGGAATCCGATCGTAGAGCGGTGCCGGCATGACCGGATGGAGATCATCCGCCGGCGGATGGAGGCTGACCCCGAGGTGCGGATGGCCTACTCCGACAGCTATTTCAATCTGAGCAACTACGCCGACTACGCCCGCTGGGAGAATATCTGCCTGCGCCGTTACGACGTGCGGTCGCACCGTGCCGACGAGGAACGGGCCATCGAGCAGTGGATTGCTGCCGATCCCGACCGTGCGGCCCGCTACGGAACCTTGATCGCCGATCTGGAGCGCGGCTATGCGGCCCGCCGCGATGCGATGAAGGTGCGCACCTGGTTTCAGGAGAGCTGGCTCGGACCCAGCCAGGCGCTGATCGCCGCCAACCGGATCGCTTCTGCTTTGGCCAAGCTCGACCCGGCAGATACCTTGAAGCCCGGGTCGCCGCTCTTCAGTCGGCTCGCTTCGGGCGGGCGTCCGCTCTCCGGGAACTACGATGCGCAGACCGATCGCGAGCTGTTGATCCGCTGCGTCCGTCACTTTACCGACAACGTTCCCCGCTCGATGTGGGGCGATGCGCTGTCCGGGGCTTTCGACCGCTTCGGCGGCGATGCCGGGCTGTTGGCCGCCGAAGCCTTCGACGGCTCCTTCTGCCGCGACGCTTCGAGCTATGGGGCCCGCTTCGCCGGGGAGTGTACGGTGGGCGATTTGCAGCGCGATCCGCTGGTCGAGCTGGCCGGTTCGGTCGGCATTCCGCAGTTCGCTTCGGCGGTTGCGCAGGCCGAGCTCGGGGCGGGTGTCGATGTGGATGCGCTGGAGGCCAGCTACCGCAGCCTGCAATATGATTACCGCGAGGCGCAGGGTATGCCCCAGTATCCCGATGCCAACTCCACGATGCGTCTGACTTTCGGCAGGGTAGTGGGGCTCGATCCGGCCGACGGCGTGCGCTGCGGCTGGCGTTCGACGCCGTGCGGCTATGCCGAGAAGCACGATCCCGATAATTACGACTTCCGCGTGGATGACCGGATGCGCGGCCTGATTGCGAAGCGCGATTGGGGCTGCTGGTGCCATCGGGGTGATATGACAGTCAATTTTTTGACGGATAACGATATAACGGGGGGCAACTCCGGTTCGCCCGTGCTCAACGGACGCGGGGAGCTGATCGGACTGGCTTTCGACGGCAACCGCGAGTCGATGGCCGGCGACCTTTGGTTCCATCCCCGGGCGGCCCGCACCGTGTCGGTCGATATCCGCTTCGTGATGTGGGTAATCGAGAAGTACGCCGGAGCCGGCGAACTGCTGCAGGAGATCCGCTTTGCGGAGAAGGGCGGACGGTAGAGGCCGA
This sequence comes from uncultured Alistipes sp., assembly GCA_910577475.1. Lineage (GTDB taxonomy): Bacteria > Bacteroidota > Bacteroidia > Bacteroidales > Rikenellaceae > Alistipes. The sequence goes on along the minus strand of CAJTLJ010000001.1, from coordinate 53,521 downwards.
ACCTTTCGATTCGGGCGCGCGGGAATCCTCGATCGGGGTTCCCGCGCGCTGCGTTTCGTAACTATATATAATAGGAGGTTTCCTTTTCGGGGCCGCACTTTTTCTTTTTCTTTCGGCGGCGGCAGGGCGGTTCGTCGCCCCGCTTCTCTCACGTTCGTCCGATCGTCGTTTTTTTCGGATTTTCTCTGCGATATTTTTAACGAAAAATTTCATTTTCAAGATAATTTCTTTTAACTTTGCGGTAAATAGAATTGGTAAACCAGATTGACAGACCAGAATGGTTAACCAGATTTGAGGCGATAAACTGAAACTAACTAACTGAATAACAAATGTAAAACTTCATCGCTTATGGCAAAGAATCTACTTTTCAAAGCGTTGGTCGTCGCAATCGTGGTTTTGACGGGAGCGGCCTCGGCGCTGGCTCAGAAGCGTACGGTACGAGGAGTGGTCTCCGATAGCGAAGGCCCCATGGTGGGTGTCTCCGTCGTGTTGCGCGACCCCCCCCCGACGGGCGTTTCCACCGGTTTGGACGGATCGTTCGAACTGGCGGTTCCTGATAACAATGCCGTACTGGTCTTCTCCTTCGTGGGTTATCGCACCCAGGAGATCCCGGTCGGCTCGCAGACCGAAATCCGTGTCACGATGGAAGCCGAAGCCGCCGCGCTGGACGAGGTGGTCGTGATCGGTTACGGTACCCAGATGAAATCGCACCTCACGGGTTCGATTTCGAAACTCGACGGCGACGCCATCGCCGACCGTCCCGCATCGGACCTGACGACCGCCCTGCAGGGCCAGATCGCCGGTCTTCAAATCAACAATACCACCTCTGAGGTGGGTGTCGCCCCCTCGATCCGCGTGCGCGGCACCGGCTCGATCTCGGCCGACAGCCAGCCGCTGGTGGTGGTCGACGGATTCCCCGGCTCGCTGACGCTGGCCGACATCAACCCCGCCGACGTCAAATCGATCGAAATTCTGAAGGACGCCGCCTCGGCCGCCATCTACGGTTCGCGTGCCGCCAACGGCGTTATCATGGTAACTACCAAGAGCGGTTCGGCCGACAAGGCGAAATACTCGGTCAAGCTCTATCAGGGCGTCAAGTGGGCCTATCAGCTGCACGATCTGCTCACCGCGACGGAGTACCTCCAGTTGCAGCAGTTTGAGGAGTCGGTAGGAGGTCCCGCCGTGAAGGCGCAGGATCGTGCTGCTGCATGGGTCGAGTCGAACATGGGCGCTACGGACTGGCAGCGCGAGGGCCTGCGCGATGCGGCCAGCATCACCAACGTGCAGTTCTCGGTGTCGGGCGGCAAGAAGGACGTCCGCTACTACTCGTCCGCGTCGTGGACCCGCGATCAGGGCATCATGCTCCAGAACGAGGTGCAGAAGGTGACCTTCCGCTCGAAGCTGGATGCCGACCTCTCGAAGGCGGTCAAGTTCGGCGTGAACGTGGCGGCCAACTATCAGAAGGGCACCCGTCCGCGCAACAACTTCATCGACTTCTACCGTACTCCGTCGTTCCTGCCCGTGCGGCACAACGCCTGGTCGACGGCCTTCACCGGCTACACGGGTTTCGCCCGCGGCAGCCACTTCAACAACATCGTGACCCCGACGGGCGCCCCCGACGAGTACGGCAACCCCACCTGGGACAAGGGCTCGCCCTTCAACTCGGCGAACAACAACCCCAAGAGCGTCATGGAGAACACGACCCGCTGGAGCGAGCGCTTCTCCGGAACGGGCAACCTCTACCTGACTATCGACATCTGCAAGGGGCTCCAGTTCAAGACCTCGAACGGCTTCAACCTGCGTTACTCGCCCGCTTATTCCTATGCCAACAAGGATGCCCTGAAGGATGGCACGCCCAGTGAGGCCACGTTCCGCAGCCAGCTCTTCATCGACCTGCTGACCGAGAACACGCTGAACTACCACCGCACCTTCGGCCGTCACGACCTGGATATTCTGGCCGGCTATACGGCGCAGAGCACCCGCAGCGACTACGTGTCGCTGACCGCTACGGGCTTCCCGACGGACAACATCCACACGCTGAACGCCGCCACTATCTACGAGCTGGCCGCGGTGAACAATGGCAAGACCGCAGGTACGGGCACCTACCGCCTGCCCGACGAGATTCTCCAGTCGTTGCTCGCCCGCGTAAGCTACAGCTTCGACGGCAAGTACCTCTTCTCCGCGTCGATCCGCTCCGACATCTCGTCGCTTTTCACCAAAGGCAACCGCACCGCCTGGTTCCCCAGCGTGTCGCTGGGCTGGCGCATGTCCGAGGAGCCGTGGCTGAAGAGCTCGCGCTGGCTCTCGAATCTCAAGCTCCGTGCATCCTACGGCGTGACGGGCAACAACAGCGTACCCCATACCGCCGCTCTCGAACTGCTCAGCAGCTCGAACTATGTGACCGGTTCGGGCAACGGCTCGCTCGTTCCCGGCATCGCCAATACCGAGAAGACGCTCGCCAACTCCAGAATCACCTGGGAGCAGACCGACGAGTTCAACTTCGGTCTCGACCTCGGCATGGCTAACAACCGTGTCAACCTGACCGTGGACGGCTACTATTCGGTAACCCGCGCCCTGCTCTTCGAGCAGCCCTCGCAGTCCTTCACGGGCTTCACCTCCTACTGGAACAACATCGGCAAGGTCCGCAATTCGGGCGTCGAGGTGCAGCTGGACACCTACAACATCCAGCGTTCGAAGTTCCAGTGGCAGACCAGCATCAACTTCTCGCTCTCGCGCAACAAGTTGCTCGAGATCGGCGGCGAGGCGCAGGTCATCAGCCAGGGCGAGCGCAACGAGAGCTACATCGCCCGCGTAGGCGACCCGCTGATCCAGTACTACGGATTCCGCACGATAGGCGTCTGGAACAATGCCGATGAGATCGCCTCCCATCCCCACTTCGCGAGCGACGTGCCGGGCGGTCTGCGCATCGCGGACATCAACAACGACGGCGTGCTGGACGACAACGACCGCGTCGCGCTGGGCAATCCCTATCCCTCCTTCACGTGGGGTATGACCAACAGTTTCCGCATCGGCGGCTTCGACATCTCGGTTTTGCTCCAGGGCGTACAGGGCGTGACGGTGCTGAACGGCGACGTCTTCTACAACGAGTCGCACAAGTATAACAAGGCCTATCTGAAGGACCGCTGGGTGAGCGACGGCTACCGCGGCGACGGCAAGACCCCCTTCGGCAAGACCGGCTACAACCTCATGCTGACCGACTATCCGCTGCAGGATGCCTCCTACCTCTGTCTGCGCGACGTGACCGTGGGCTATACCTTCCCGAAGCGGATCGCGCAAAAGCTCCATCTGGGCGGCCTGCGTCTCTACGTGACCGGTACCAACCTGGCCTATCTCTGGAGCGACGAGTACAAGGGCGTGAACCCCGAGTCGCGCTTCACCTCGAGCCAGTACGAGAGCCCGCTGATCTCCGGTTACCAGCGCGGCGGCTTCCCGCTCATGTCGACCGTAACTTTCGGCATCGATCTTAACTTCTAAACGACCGACGACAATGAAAAGATTACACTATATGCTGGTTCTGGCGACCGCATCGCTGCTCGCCGCCTGCAACATGGATCAATATCCCTATTCGGAGATCGCGTCCGATCAGTACGTGACCGACGCGGCAGCGGTCAATAACCTGGTGGTCGGCGCCTACAGCGGTCTCCATGCCGTGCTCTACAACGAATGGGCTCTGACCGAGCTGCGCACGGACAACGCCCGCATGCGCGTGACGGGCTCCACCAGCCAGGACTCGAAGCTCATCGAACAGCTCGACCAGGGCACCATCGAGACCTCGCACCAATGGGTGGGCGACTACTGGGACGACACCTATGCCGTGATCTACCGGGCCAACGACGTGCTGGCGAACCTCGGTGTGGTGGACGACCCCACGCTCCGCGCCCAGTATCAGGGCGAGGCGCAGTTCCTGCGCGCCATGCTCTACTTCAATCTGGTGCGGCTGTACGGACCGGTCTTCGTCGTGACGCAGAAGGTAGGCGCCGACGAGGCGCGCCGCCTCCAGCGTTCTCCGGTGGAGGATGTCTATGCCCTCATCGAAGGCGATCTGAACTCGATCGTCGAGAACGGCCTGCTCCCCGACAGACTGCCCGATTCGCAGACCGGACGCGCCACGATGGTGGCGGCCAAGGCGCTGCTGGCAAAGGTCTACATGACCCGTTACGCCGTGGGCGAGGAGAAGTACATGCTGGCTAAAGGGCTTCTGAAGGAGGTGCTTGCGGCCGTGGGCGACCCGCAGACGGGTGCCGACCTGGTTCCTTATGACAAGATCTTCGCCCGAGACAACGAGATGAACAAGGAGATCATCTTCGCCGTGCGCTACCTCTCCGGAAACGTGGGGCTGGGCTCGCCTTTCACGACCCTCTTCGGGCCGATGAACAACGGCAACAGCGTGGTGATGGGTTCGCCCAAGCACTACAACTTCCCCTCGGACAACATCCTGGCCGCCTACAATGCCAATGCCGAGGGCGACAAGGCCGATCTGCGCAAGGCCGTGGTCCTTTCGGAGGGCTATACGAACATCACCACCGGTCTGTGGAAGGACGAGCGCTACATGACCAAGTTCCTCGATCCCGACATGGCTTCGGAATACGACGCCGAGAACGACTGGCCGGTGCTCCGCGTGGGTGACATTGCGCTGCTCTACGCCGAGATCATCAACGAGACGGAAGGCGCCACGGACGAGGCGCTCAAGTATCTCAATATGGTCCGCAGCCGCGCCGGCATCCGGGAATATACCTCGGCCGATCTCACCTCCCGCTATCAGTTCCGCATGGCCGTGCGCGACGAGCGCCGCGTGGAGCTCTCGTTCGAGAACCAGCGCTGGTTCGACCTGCTGCGCTGGGGGTCGGCCGTGTCGGTCGTCAACGACTATCTGGCCTCCGAGAGCTTCTATTCCGGCTACAACTACACGGTGAACCCCATCGCCGAGTGGCAGACGCTGCTCCCGATTCCGATCTCGGTCATCAACATCAACCCCGACGTGGCACAGAATGTCGGATATTAACCCTTTGTCCCTATGAAAAAGTCAATCAACCGCATATTGGGTTTTGTCGCGACGTCGGCCCTTCTGTTCGCCGCGTCCTGCGACAAGACGTATGTCGACGAGGAGGTCGTTTCGGCTCCCCGCATCGACTCCTTCTCTCCCGCATCGGCCCCCGTCGGTGAGGAGATCGTCATCACGGGTGCGTTTCTGAACACGGTGACCCGAGCCACGATCGACGGTGTAGAGGTTCCCATCGTCGAGCGCGTATCCGATACGCGTCTGTCGATCCTGGCTGCGGCCGAGGCCCGCAGCGGACGCATCGCGCTGGAGAACCCCACCGGAACGGGCGTTTCGGGCAGCGATTTCGTCTACAGCTACGCCGCTCCGGAGATCACCGCCTCCATCCTCCAGCCGTCGGTCGACATGGGCGACCAGATGCTCATCGCCGGCCGCTACATGGGAGCCGTCGAGGCCGTGATCTTCACGGCCGAGGGGATGACCGCCGGCAACGAGGCCGCCATCGTGAGCCGCAACTCCGAGGAGCTGGTGGTGAAGTGCCCCTACGTCGAGAACAACCGGGCCCGCATCACCCTGCGCTACTTCAACGGCAGCGAGAGCGTCGAGACTCCGATGGAGGAGGCTCCCGCCATCGAGGTGAAGCGCTACAAGCCCTCGTTCGACGCCGTGACCTTCGAGCGCACCGCCGTGGGCCGTTCGGTGACCGTGACGGGCAGCTATCTGGACAAGGTCGACAAGATTCTGGTGGGCGAGTTCGAGGCTCAGCTCTTCAAGGAGCACGCGAAGCTCACCTTCACGGTGCCGGCCGGCGACTTCGCCGACGGCGAGACCGAGACCTCCCTCGTCGCCTCCTATTTCGACGGACACGAGAGCTATACGCTGGCCGAGAAATTCCTGGTATACGTCCCCTTCGTGAAGTACTGGGAGAACATGCGCGTCTGGGGTCACGGCAAGGCCGCCGAGCAGCTCGCCTGCTTCTTCTCGCCCGAGACGGGCCACGTCTACGCCAACATGGACTGGCGCACGTCGCTCGACCCCGTGGCCTACCAGTATCAGGGCAACACCTGCAAGGAGGCGCAGATTCCCGCCGTTTCGGCCGAAGAGTACGGCTCGGTCCCTCCCTATTTCTACTTCTACTGCAACAACAGCTGCGTGGTGTCGATCAACTCGCCCGCCAGCTCGGCCGGTCTTCTCAAGAACTTCTGGGTAGCCAACGCTTCGGGCGACGCCAACCGCCTGCCCGGTGCGAACGGCAACTGCTGGGGTACGGCCGTCATGGGTTTCCGCGCCCTGAAGGAGAACAACGCCGCCGAGAAGGAGCTCATCGACAAGGTGCGCGCCGGTCAGATCGAGAACATCGACGAGAGCCTTTTCCCCATCGATGCGGAGGCCAAAACGGTGGCCGGCATCGGCGTGGGTTCGGCCTCGGCGCAGCTCAAGGACAGCGAGTGGGCGGACGGTCTGTTCGGCGACAAGAAGTCGGACGTGCTGAACGTGAAGCCCGACGCCGTGGTGCTGGTGCTCTACTACGACCACAACGGCCCGGCGAAGGATGCCGAGAACAAGCTGAACTACGCCTCGAACGTGAAGCGCATCGGTCTGCTGCACATCACCGAAGTGAATTTCAGGATCGATCAGGCCAACAGCTCGAAGCCCGCCACGTTGAGCGATTACACCTTCAACATCTACTGGCAGAAGTACGACTACGACTATTCGAAAGTGAAATAATTTGAAACGATGACTCTTATGAAAAACATATGGAAAGGTATGGCGGCGCTGCTCGCGGGAGCGGCACTGCTGACCGCCTGCGGCGATGATTCGACCGAACCCGACGGCCACGTCCCGGCCATCGACGTCACGACCCGCAAGCTCGCCCCCGACGCCACGGGTTCCAACGGCGAGAGCGGGACGACCCGCGCCTATGTCGGCACGGTCGTGACGGCCGAGGGCTTCAACCTCGACCAGGTGGGCGACGTGACCTTCGACGGCGTGAGCGCCGAGATCGTCGAGCAGACGATCAAGACCCTGAAGTTCAAGGTGCCGGTGCTCGACCTCGCCCAGCGCGACGACTCCTACCGCACCGATCTGCTGGTTCTCGACCGCACCGGAAACATCGTTTTCCGCTACGAATACTACGTGACCGTACCGGTGACCGACGCGCTCGCTTCGGGCTACTCGCCCGCCGAGGGTACGGTGGGCACGGTGGTTACCATCGAGGGACGCAATCTGGAGCAGGTGACCGAGATCCGCTTCGCCGACCGGACGATCCTCTCCGACGCCTTTACGGAGGTGGTGGCCGGTGCCGAGAAGAGCTCCGTCAGCTTCGCCGTTCCGGCCGGCAATTACGCCGCCGGCGAGAGCGAGGTGGCTATCGCTGCCGTGTGGGGCGGTGTGAACGAGATCGACGTGACGGGCGAAGTGCTCTTCCGCATGCAGACGCCGCGTGTCGACCCCCTGCAGCAGCCCGAGGGCACGAACTCCCTGATCGGCGATGAAGTGACGATGACGGGCGAATACCTCGACCTCCTTTCGGAGATCGAGTGGGGCGACAGCGAGCTGATCGTGCTGGAGCAGACCGCTTCGACGCTGAAGGTGAAGTTCCCCTCGTCGATCGATGCGACGGATCCCGTCGTGACGGCGGCCGACATCCGGGGCGTCTACGGCGAACCGGCCCAGCCGGTGGTGCTGGCAGCTGCCTGGCGTCTGGATACGACCCCGCAGGGCCCTGCCAAGCCGGTGCTGAAGGGCATGACGGCCGAGGACGGCAAGTTCTATCTGGGCAAGGTCGTTACCGTTACGGGTGAGAACATGGCTTCGGTCGAGGGCTTCCTCGTGGACGGCGTAGCGGCCGAACTGGCCGGCGAGCCCAACGACGTGCAGGCCGAGTTCATCGTACCCGACGGCGTGACCTTCACCGAGGCTACCGAGGTGGCCGTGGAGGTGCTCTACAACGGCGGCACGAAGGTCGACTTCGGCACGGCCACGATCTATCCCTTCTACTACTACAAGGATGTCACGATGGGTTCGGGCTCTTCGTCCGTGAAGAACTATCCCTATCCCGAATATGCCTGGACGAACGCCTTCTTCCTGCCCGACTCGGGCGAGGTGATCTCGACCGATACGTGGGTGAACGAGGCGGTCGACGCCTTCGCCAGACTGAGTGCGTCCAATGCGGCCATTACGTCGGCCAACACCCTGAACAAGGCCAGTGTGACGGCCGAGCAGTACTACGGCGTGCAGCCCTATATCTTCCTCTCGGCGGCCAGCAACGGCAAACTGGCCTTCCAGAATCCGGCCAACTCCGCATCGCAGCTGAAGACCCACCGCTACGAGGAGGGCAAGACGGCCGTGTCGTCCACCTTCGGTACGCCGATCATCTTCTACAACGTTCTGAAGGAGGGGGCGACCTTCGATGCCGTCAAGGCGGGCGAGTTCACCTCGATGACCGAGATCGAGAAGGTGGCCGGATCGTCGGCTCCCGCATTCGGCACCGCGAACCAATTCGTAGCAGGCGACGTGATCGCCGTGCAATATGTCACCTACACGAAGGGAGCCAAGCCCGCGGCGGACGAGGATATTTGCAAGCAGGGCTACATGGTGGTGAAGGAGGTGACCTGCGGCGATGCCGCTACGGGAACGGCTACCGATCTGAACGGACACGTGAAGTTCGATTTCTACTGGTCGAAGACGCTGAACGAATAACGGAAAAAGGTTTTGGTTGGTTTTGAATCCGGAACGGTCGTCCGCCTCAAGGGCGGACGACCGGATTCCCGGACGATGAATCCCCGAAAACGATAAATTGTCGACAACGATGCGGATGCAACATCTTATCTCCACGGCCGCCTTTCTGCTTCTGATCTGGAGCTGCAACGGCCATACGCTCGATATTCCCGAGCCCCTGCCGGGCTGCGGGACGAAACCCGAACAGCCTGCCGATCCCGGGACGAAGGTCGTGCGGGTGTCGTCGGCCGACGAGGTGGCGGCATTGGGCGAGGTGGCCGCCGGTACGGAGATCGTCTGGAGCAAGGGGCTCTTCGCCGACCAGACGGTGACCCTCAAGGCGGCCGGCACGGCGGAGAATCCCGTGGTGCTGCGGGCCGAGGAGCCCGGCGAGGTGCGCTTTACGGGCACTTCAAGGCTGGCGGTGAAGGGCTCGGGCGTCGTGGTGCGCGATTTCTGGTGGCAGAATCCCGTTGCCGTGAAGGGCAAGGCGGTCATCACGCTCGACCGCGGCTCCGAAGGGTGCATCGTCGAGCAGTGCGCCATCACGGGCGACAAGACGGCCCAGGCCGCCGATATCGACGCCAAGTGGGTGTCGCTCTACGGACGCAGCCACACGGTGCGCAACTGCACGTTCCGCGACAAGCGGAACATGGGTACGCTGCTGGTGGTGTGGATGGAGAGCGGGATCGTGCCCGGCCACCGGATTCTCTGCAACCGCTTCGAACGCCCCCTGACCCTTTTCGACGGCGACGGCAAGGCGATGAACGGTCAGGAGACCATCCGGATCGGCACGAGCGAGACGTCGATGGACGACGCGCGGTGCACGGTCGAGGGGAACTGGTTCTACCACTGCCACGGCGAGCAGGCTGAGATCGTCTCGAACAAGTCGTGCGAAAACATCTACCGCGGCAACCTCTTCGAGGAGAGCAAGGGTTCGCTGACCCTGCGCCACGGCAACCGCTGTCTGGTGACGGGCAACTTCTTTCTGGGCAACGGCATGGAGGGAACGGGCGGCGTGCGCGTGATCGGCGAGGATCACACGGTGGAGAACAACTACCTGGAGAACCTGCGCGGCACGGGCTACAAGACGGCCATTTGTCTGGTGCGCGGACAGAAGGACCCCGCCCTGAACGGGTATTGGCAGGTCAAGCGTGCCACCGTGCGGCGCAATGTCGCGGTCGACTGCCGCTACGCCTTTCAGGTGAATTACGGCTCTTCGACGCAGGTGATGCCGGTCGTGGAGACGGTCATTGAGAATAATGTCGTATCTTTGTCCTCGGCGGGCGACTATGCCGTCAACTGTGCGGCCGAGCCGGCCGCCGACATCGATTGGCGCGACAATACGATTTACGGAGGTCGTCAGGTGGGCGTGGAGCTCCCCGTGGCGGCGCAGAAACCGGAGCTGCCCCGCGTGGCGGGGGCGGTGGAGAACATCCGCCGTGCGGCCGGCATAAACTGGTAATGCCGAATTTATAGAGAGACAACCTATGAACCGAATGAAGAGAATAACGATCCTGCTGCTCTGCTTGCTGACGGCCCTTGCGGCTGGGGCGAAGGAGTATCGCGTGGCGCTGGGCGAGGTGGCCGGAGTGCTGAAGACGGCCGCTCCGGGCGACCGCATCGTAATCGAGAGCAGCACCTACCGGGATCTGGAACTGAAATGGGTCGGACACGGCACCGAGCAGGCGCCCATCCGCATCGAGGCCGATCCGGAGGGGGCTGTCATCACCGGCCGGTCGAGCCTGCGTCTGGCGGGCGAGTGGATCGAGGTGGAGGGCCTCGACTTTCTGGACGGATGCGCCCCCAAAGGGGCGGTGGTGGAGTTCCGCTGCGGAAAGGAGGTGGCGAACAATTGCCGCCTGACGAACTGCGTCATCGACCGCTACAATCCCGTGCGGCGCGACATCGCCAACAGCTATATCGCCCTCTACGGCCGGTACAATCGCGTGGACCATTGCAATCTGACCGGCAAGCTCAATCTGGGCGTGACCCTCGTGGTGATTCTGAACGAGGAGCGCAACCTGCAGAACTACCACCGGATTGACCACAACCGGTTCGGCTATCGTCCGGTTTACGGATCGAACGGTGCCGAGACCATCCGCGTGGGCACCTCGCACGAGGCCTACTCGTCGTCGAACACGATCATCGAGGAGAACCTCTTCGACCGCTGCAACGGAGAGGTGGAGGTGGTGTCGATCAAGTCGAGCGACAACATCATCCGCAACAACCGCTTCTGGGAGTGCGAGGGCGTGCTGGCCCTGCGCCACGGCGACCGCAACGAGGTGTACGGCAATATCTTCGTCGGCAACGGCAAGCGCAATACGGGCGGTGTGCGCGTGGTGAATGCCGGCCACCGGATTCACGACAACCGCTTCTATTCGCTGGCGGGCGGCCGCTTCTTCTCGGCGCTCGCGCTGATGAACGCCGTGCCCAACTCGCTTCCGAACCGCTACTGTCTGGTGGAGGATATCGACATCCGCGACAACCTCTTCATCGACTGCACGAACATCGAGTTCGGCACGGGCAAGGACCAGGAGCGCACGCTGGCTCCCGAGCGGGTGCTCTTCGAGAACAATACGATCGTGAACAGGAAGCTGGCGGAGCCTTACATCGTCATCGACGACGTGAAGGGCGTAACCTTCCGGAACAACGAGGTCGAACTCGCCGGAAATTACAAAGCCGAAGGTTTCCGGAGCGTGAAGGCCGAGGTGCCCGCAGTCCCCTCTTATCGGGAGATGGCCGAGGGGACGGGTGCCGGACGCCATCCGGTCTCGAATGATTTTATGGAGTGCTATTTCGGCCCGATCGAAGTGGCGGCCGGCGAGGACCTGCCCACGGCCGTGGAGCGGGCGAAAGAGCACGATGTCATTTGGCTCACCACCTCGGGAGGCGACTACGTGATCGACCGGGCGCTGGTCCTGGACAAAGAGCTGGTCATCGCTGCGGCCGAGGGGCTCGCCGAGCGTCCCGTGATTCGTTTCGCGGGCGACAAGACCGACAATATGATTACCCTTGCCGACGGCTGCGGCGACGCGACGGTTCGCGGCATCGCTTTCAGCGGTCGTCCCGAGCCGGGCAAGCCGCTGGCAAAGGCCGGCATTTCGACTGCTGTTGACATGATCGAACCCTATCGGCTGACGGTGGAGGATTGCGAGTTCGCCGATTTCGGCGAGGGCGGGTTCTTCGCTGTCAAGGGCACGAAGGGTACCTTCGGCGAGAGCGTGACGATTCGCGGCTGCCTCTTCCGCAATCTCTCGGGCGACGCCGTCAACTATGCCGACGAGCGCGAGGACAAGGGCCGCTACAGCGCCGACGACATGCTGATCGAGAACTGCTCGTTCTACCGGCTGCTGGGGCTGCCGATCAACATCTACCGCGGCGGCAGCGACGAGTCGACCGCCGGTCCCTACGTGACTATCCGGGGCTGCAATTTCGAGGACTGCTGCAACAAGGAGCGCGGCTCGGTGATCCGGGCCATCGGTCCGCAGGTCATGACGATCGAGGAGTGCAACTTCTCGAACAGCGGCCGGGGCGGCGTCTCGATCCGGCTGGACGAGACCTCGTGGGAGAAGATCGACATCCGCAACTGCAATTTCTGGAATTCGGGCCGCATCCTCACGATGACCGAAAAGGTCGTTCGCGGGGGCATCACCCATAACAAACCCCGTTACGTCGATGCCGAGCATTTCGACTTCCGACGCAAATAATACCAAACGAACTACGAACCATGAAAAAGATTCTGTTTACGCTTCTCACGATCTGTCTCTCGGCCGGAGCCTGGGCGCAGGGACACCCCTCGCTGCTGCTGACTCGGCAGGGCGTGGAGGAGATTCGTGCCGGGCGCGGTACGGTGCCCGCATTCGACCGCTCGCTGGAGGCTACCCTGAAGGGGGCGGACAAGGCTCTTTCGCTGCCCCTCGTCGTGCCGCAGCCCAAAGACGGCGGCGGCGGTTACACCCACGAGCAGCACAAGCTCAACTACTATCAGATGTTCGACTGCGGCGTCGCTTGGCAGATGACCGGCGACGAGCGCTATGCCCGCTATGTGGTCGACATGCTGCTGAAGTACGCCGAGCTCTATCCCACGCTGGGATTCCACCCCGTGCAGCTCTCCGGCACGCCGGGTCGCATCTTCTGGCAGACGCTCAACGAGAGCGTATGGCTCGTGCATACCTCCATCGCCTACGACTGCGTGTACGACTACCTCTCGGATGCCGAGCGGAAGAGGGTGGAGGAGAACCTGTTCCGTCCCATTGCCGACTTCATCATGAACGGCATGGACGGGAATACGGCCAATAACAAGGTGTTCAACAAGATGCACAACCACGGCACCTGGGCTACGGCCGCCGTGGGTATGATCGGTATGGCGATGGGCGACGACGATCTGGTGGATCGGGCCCTCTACGGCTCGGACAAGAGCGGAAAAAGAGGCGGTTTCATCCGTCAGCTGGACTACCTCTTCTCGCCCGACGGCTACTTCACCGAGGGGGCCTACTACCAGCGCTACGCCATCTGGCCGTTCGTGGTCTTCGCCCAGTGCATCGACCACAACCGGCCCGAGATCGGCATCTTCCGGTATCGCGACGGCATCCTTCCGAAGGCGGTCGCCACGCTGACCCAGCTGGCTTACGAGGGGCGTTTCCTGCGCTTCAACGATGCGCTGCTGAAGGGTTACGACGCGCAGGAGCTGATCTATGCGGTCGATATCGCCTACAAGGCCGACCCCTCGAACAAGCAGCTGCTCGATATCGCCGAGCGCTATCAGGGCAAGTTCCTGCCTACGGACGCCGGTTATGCCGTGGCGCGCGACATCGCCCGCGGCGAGGCCCGTCCCCTGCAGTTCCGGAGCGCCCTCTATCGCGACGGCCGCGACGGCACGGAGGGCGGCGTGGCCGCCATCCGGTCGACCGACCCGGCCCTGAACTCGCTCGTGACCCTGAAGGCCACCTCGCACGGCCTGAGCCACGGCCACTACGACAAGCTGACGATGGCCTACTACGACAACGGCAACGAGATTCTGACCGACTACGGCGCTTCGCGCTTCATCAACATCGAGGCCAAGTACAAGGGCCACTACACGAAGCTGAACAAGGGCTTCGCCATGCAGACCATCGCCCACAACACCCTGACGGCGGACGGCCGCAGCCACTTCGACGCCGACATCAAGCGCGCCTCGGACTTCCATGCCGAGATCCTTTTCGCCGACTTCGACCGTCCCGACGTGCAGATCGTGTCGGCGGTGGACCGGAATGCCTACGAGGGGATCGCGATGCGCCGCACGACGGCCTATGTCACGACGCCTTTCCTCCAGTATCCGCTGATCCTCGATCTGGTGAAGGCCGAGAGCGCCGCCGAGCACCGCTACGACCTGCCCTACTGGTACAACGGACACATGATTTCGCTCAATTTCCCCTATGAGCGGGCGGTGGACCGGATGGTTCCGCTGGGCGAAAAGAACGGCTACCAGCATATCTGGGTCGAGGCCGAGGGGCGCAACACCGCCTCGAACACGGCCTGCTACACCTGGATCGCGGGGGACCGCTTCTACAGCCTCTCGACCGCCACGACTCCCGAAACGGAGCTGCGGCTGGTGCGCTCGGGGGCGAACGACCCCGATTTCTACCTGCGCAACGAGCCGGCTTTCCTGATCCGCGAGCAGGGGAAGAGGAACCACACCTTCTGTTCGGCGCTGGAGACCCATGGCACCTATGACCTGCAGGTGGAGCAGTCGGCCAATCTGACCGCTTCGTGCCGAGAGGCGAAGGTGCTGGCCGACACCTCCGACTACACGGTGGCGCGCTTTACTTTCGAGGGCGGCCGCACGGTGGTCCTCTGCGTGGCCTACGACGGCGACCCGGCGGCATCGCACCGCGTGAAGGTCGGCGGAGAGCGTTACGAGTGGACGGGAAATTATGATGTAAGAATGTACTAACTTTAAAAAATCAATATTATGGAGACTTGGAACGGTGTTTTCCAACTGGAAAGCGAATTGAAATGGGAACCCGCCGGTGAGGGCGTGGTCCGTCAGATCATGGGTTACGACGGTCAGCTGATGATCGTGAAAGTAAAGTTTACGAAGGGCTCGGTGGGCATGATGCACAAGCACTACCACAGCCAGGCCACCTATGTGGCAAGCGGCAAGTTCGAGCTGACGATCGGCGACGAGAAGAAGGTGCTGGGTGCCGGCGACGGCTATTACGTGGCTCCCGACGTGCTGCACGGCTGCGTCTGCCTGGAGGAGGGCATTCTGATCGATACCTTCTCGCCCCATCGCGCCGATTTCGTGAAGTAACCCCTGCAAAGCGAGATCGAAATGAAAGTGAGGGGTTTACGATGGATCGTCCTGTCGCTCATTGCGCTGGTGACCATCATCAACTATCTGGACCGCGGTACGCTCAACTACATGTGGGTGGCCAACACGAAGCAGACGGTGGCGCTTGCCGACTGTACGTTCGATGAAGAGGCCGACACCTATACCTTTCAGCGCGACGGTGAAACGGTAACCGTACCCGCTGCCGAGGCGACCCGGACGGGCGACGTCATCGAATACACGCAGTACGGCGGCATCGCCAAGGACCTGGGGCTGATCGACACCTCGCTTCCGCGCGAGGATCAGCAGCGTCAGGCCAAGGATATGCTGGCTATCATCACCATGTTCTTCATGGTGGCCTACGGCATCAGCCAGCTCGTATCGGGCAAGATCTACGACAAGATCGGCACCCGCAGGGGCTTCACCCTCTCGGCGCTGCTGTGGGGCGGTGCCGATGCGCTGGCCTCGGTATCCACGGGGCTGAAGTCGCTCACCTTCTTCCGTGTGATGCTGGGTCTGGGCGAGGCGGGTCCGTGGCCCGGAACCACCAAGTCCAATGCCGAGTGGTTTCCCCAGAAGGAGCGCGCGCTGGCGCAGGGCATCTTCGGCGGTGCCGCGTCGATGGGTTCGATCGTCGCTCCCATCATCATCCCGGCCCTCTTCCTGGCCTTCGGCTGGCGCATCACCTTCGTGGTGGTCGGTATGCTGGGCATCGTCTGGGTGATTCCGTGGCTGCTGATCAACAAGAAGGGTCCGAAGGAACACCCCTGGATTACCGATAAGGAGCGCGACTACATCCTCTCGGGTCAGCCCGAGTGCAAGGTGTCGTGCGACACGGCCAAGTCGTGGGGCCAGCTGCTGGGCGAGAAGAAGAACTACGCCGTCATTCTGGGCCGCTTCTTCCTGGATCCCATCTGGTGGATGTTCGTCACCTGGCTGCCGATCTACCTGATCGAAGTGTTCGGACTGGATATCAAGCAGATCGCCATGTCGGCCTGGGTGCCCTACGTGGGCGCCGCCATCGGCTCCATCGCCGGAGGCTGGTTCTCGGGTCTGCTCATCAACCGGGGGCGTTCGGTCAACTTCGCCCGCAAGACGGCCATGATCGTCGGCAGCTGCTTCATCATCCCCGGCATGGCGATGGCCGCCACCGCCTCGTCGGCCATGATGGCCGTGGTGATGATGGCCTTCATCCTGGGCGGCTATCAGTTCGTGATGACGAACATCCAGACGCTCGTTTCGGATTTCCAGACCGGCAAGGCGGTCGGTTCGCTGGCCGGACTGGGCGGAGCCTCGGCCGTGCTGGGCACCATCGTGTCGACGCTGCTGATTCCTTACCTGACGCAGAGCGGCAACTGGACCTCGTTCTTCGTGCTCGGGGCCTCGCTCGTGCCGCTGTGCCTGATCTGCATCTTCCTCTTCGGCGGACGCATCGAGCAGGTTGCGAAATAATGACGCATAACAAGACGAATTCAATAACCTTAATTAAACTCTAAAAGTTACACTTATGAGATTGACTGGAAAAGTAGCCGTAGTTACGGGCGGCGCTCGCGACCTGGGTCGTGCTATCTCCGTAAAACTGGCAGGCGAGGGCGCCAAGGTGTGCCTCAACTATTTCGACAACCCCGACGATGCGCAAAAGACGCTCGATATGATCAAGGCCGATGGCGGCGAGGCGATCGCCGTGCAGGGCGACATGACGAAGGCTGCCGATGTGAAGAACCTCTTCGCCAAGGCCGGCGAGGCTTTCGGCGGCAAGGTGGATATTCTGGTGAACGTCGTGGGCGGTATCGTAGGCCGCAAGAAGATCGTCGAGCAGGACGAGGCGTGGTACGACTTCCTGATGGATGTCAACATGCGCAGCGTATTCCTCTGCACCCGCGAGGTCGTGCCCATGATGCCCGCCGGCGGTTCGATCGTGAACTTCTCGTCGCAGGCTGCCCGCGACGGCGGCGGCCCGGGCGCTTCGGTCTACGCTACGGCCAAGGCTGCCGTGATGTGCCACACCCGCGCCATGGCTAAGGAGCTGGGTCCTCAGGGTATCCGCGTGAATGCGCTGGCTCCGGGTATGATCAACACCTCGTTCCACGACCGCTTCACCAAGCCCGAGGCACGCGAGAACCTGCACAACACGGCTCCGCTGCGTCGCGAGGGCGAGGCTTCGGAGGTGGCCGATCTGGTTTGCTACCTGGCGAGCGACGAGTCCTCCTACCTGACCGGTACGAACATCGATATCAACGGCGGTACCCTCTTCTCCTAATCGGAGGACCGTCTGAAGATGAACCCGACGGGCGGTGCGCGGCATCGCCCGTCTTTTTCGAACTGCATGATGAAACGAACACTTGTCCTTACAGTCTGCGTGCTGCTTACGGCCGGAGCGGTCGCCGCGCAGTCGATCTTTCCCGCCGAGCGGCTGGAGCGTGTGAGGCAGGCCTATGCGGCCGGCGATGAGAAGGCCCGGGAGGCGGTGGCGGCTCTGGAGGAGCTGGCCGGGGAGTACCTGGACCGGGAGCCGGTTCACGTAACCCAGAAGCGGAAACTGCCTCCCAGCGGGGACCGTCGCGACTACATGACCCTCTCGCCCTACTGGTGGCCCGATCCGGCCGAACCGGACGGCCTGCCCTATGTGCGGCGCGACGGCGAGCGCAACCCCGAGGTGTACGACTATCCCGAGCGGGAGAACTCGGGTCTGCTGGGCGAAGCCGCGCGGACGTTGGCGCTCTGCTATGCCGTCACGGGCGAGGAGCGCTACGCCGCGAAGTGCGCCGAGTGGATCCGCGGCTGGTTTCTCGACCCCGAACGGGGGATGAATCCCAATATGGCCTATGCCCAGCTGATTCCGGGCCGCACGACCGTGCGCGGTACGGGAATCATCGATTCGCGCCGTTTCTGCTACGCCCTGTGTGCGGCGGCATGGCTGCGCGGTTCGAAGGCCTGGAGCGACGAGGACGAGGCGGGTCTGCGCCGCTGGACGACGGAGTTCCTGCGCTGGCTGGAGGAGAGCGAGAACGGCCGCAAGGAGATCTGCTCGGCCAACAACCACGGTCTTTGGTATGACGCCATCCGGCTGATGATGGTGGCCTGGCTGGGGGACCGGGAGCGGGCCCGCCAGATAGCGGAGCATTCGCTGGCACCCCGTCTGGCGGGGCAGATCGCCGAGGACGGTTCGCTGCCGCTGGAGCTGGAGCGGACGCTCTCGCTCCACTACTCGACCTTCGCGCTGGAGGCTGTCGCCCTCTCTGCTGAGCTGACGGCCGACACCGGCTATTCGCTCTGGAGCTATCGTTCGCCCGAGGGCCGTTCGTTGGAGCAGGCGGTGGCCTATCTGGAGCCCTACTACCGGGAACCGGCCGCCTGGCCCCACCGGCAGATCAAGCCTTTCGAGCGGGACCGCGGAGCCCGCATCCTCTATGCGGCGGGTCGTGCCCTCGGCCGGGAGGAGTGGGTGCGGACGGCGGGCGAGATCGGCTGCCGTCCGGAGAAGAGCGACTGTCTGTCGCTGCTCTACTTCGACCTGTAGCGGGTAGGCTCGCAAAGGAAACGGGGTCCGGTTCGTTTATGAACCGGACCCCGTTTCTGTTGTTTTCCCGTCGCGTCAGCGGTCGGAGCGGAAAGGGAAGACCGCCTGTCCCAGCGTGTTGTGCAGGTTGGTGGGGGTGAAGTTGCGAAAGGCGTAGCGCACGGCCACCGGCTGCGGGACAGCGGGCGAGGCGACCTCGACCACGGGCTTCGACTTCACGATCCGCCCCTCGGCGGGGTGGAATACGCCGTCGGCGCCGGCCAGTTCGAACCCGAGGATCGGCTCGCCCTGCGGGGTCAGGCCGTAGCGGGCGTTGAGGAAGGTGACGACGGCTTTCCCGTCGGCGAACTCCGCCTTCTCGAACCGCACGCCCTCGACCATCTCGTTCGGGAGCTTCACGCCGTAGCAGCGGCGCAGGGCCTGGGCGGCGAGGCGCTGGCCGACGGTCCTTTTGGCGGCGGGGTGGATGCAGCTCTTCTCGCCCGTGTCGGTCGTGCAGACGAGCGCCGAATTCGGAATGCGCTCCAGCGCGTCGATCTGCGCCTCCATCAGCCGCGGAGCCTCCGTGCCGGCTGCGTCCTTGTTCTCATAGGGGGCGATCTGTACGTAGAGGAAGGGCATGCGGGCCTTCGTATCGCCCCACTGCGTGCGCCAGAAACGGACCAGACGCTCCATCTGTTCGGCGTAGCGGTCGGCGGTGCGGAGGTTCGATTCGCCCTGATACCAGGCAAAGCCGCGGGCCGCGAACCCCTCGACGGGGGCGATCAGACCGTTGTAGAGCTTCGAGCACTGGCGGCGGGGTTCGATCTTCGGGTCGGAGTTGATGGTCTCCGTGTCGTAGCCCATCTCCCGCAGGTCGTCGGGCGACATCCAGGCCTCGATGGCCGAGCCGCCCCAGCTGGCGGAGACGATGCCGACCGGCAGGTCGAGCGCTTCGGTGAGGGCGAGGGCGAAGTGGTAGGCCGTGGCGCTCATCAGCAGCGCCGTTTGCGGGGAGGGCACTTCCCAGCGCCCCTCGAACTCCTCCTGCGGCGTGTCGGCTTCGCGCTTGGGCAGGGTTATCATGCGGATGCGGTCGGCGTAGCGCGAGGCTTCGAGTGCCGTTTCGAACGAACCGGCGACAGGTTGTCCCGAGTAGCCGCGCAGAGGCATGTACATGTTCGACTGGCCGGAGCAGATCCACACCTCGCCGATCAGCAGATCTTCGATTTCGACGGCGGAGTCGGCGTCGGATACGGTGATCCGGTGCTTCGCGAAGGAGGCTTCGGGCGTGGCGATGCCGGCCCGCCAGCGGCCGTTGCGGACGCGAACCGTTACGGGGTCGCCCCACGACGGGGCGACGGTCACCTCCCGCTTGTCGGAGGTGCCCCGGAATTCGACCGTGCTCCGCTGCTGGAGCACCATGTGGTCGGAGAAGAGGGCCGGAACCTCCACCTTTCCGAAAGCGGAGAGGGCGAGCCCGAGCAGGGCCGAGAGCAGAAACAGACGTTTCATGGCCGTTTAGAGATTGGCAGCCAGGAAATCCATGGCACGGAAAAATACCTCCTCCATCTTGTCCGAGGCCTTGGCGCTCAGGTTGTGGTCGTAGTTCTCGTAGACGACCAGCTCGACCTTGTCGTCGCCCCGGCGCTTCAGCGCCTCGGCGAAGGCCTTGCTCTGCCCGCACTCCACGGTGATGTCGGCCGTGCCGCAGATGAGCAGGGCGGCGGGCCGGCGCTTTTTCGGAATCAGGTTTACGGGTGATGCGTCGTGCAGCACCTTAGGGTTCTTGTCGCAGAAGTAGCGTACGCGCATCTCCTTTTTGGCGCGCGACGAGATGGCGGCCGTCTCCAGATCGTAGATGCCCGACAGTCCCACGAGCGCCTTCGCTTCGGGGGTCGTCATGGCTCCCACGGCGGCCAGATGCGCACCGGCCGAGTTGCCCATGAAGCCCATGCGTGCGGGGTCGATGTTCAGTTCGGCGGCATGGTCGCGGATGTACTGCACGGCGTCCCGGACGTCCCGGATCGAGACCTCGACCGTCACGTCGTCGCTCTGCGGAGCGAGCGAGTAGCTCACGCGCACGCCCGTCACGTTGTGCTGCCGGGCCATGTACTGCGACTGCACCCGCATGGCGCCGTTGTTGCCCCGCTCCCAGCCGCCGCCGTGGAAATAGAACACCACGGGGGTGGGCTCGCCGCTCACGGCCAGGTCGATCGCGAGCTTGAGTTCGTAGCCGTCGTATCTCTTGTAGACCACTTCGCGGGTCTCGACGCCCTTGTAGTCGCGGCTCGAAAGACGGTCGTTCTTGTGCTCGTAGGGCACCAGCAGGTCGTCGATCTTCGTCAGGTCGACCAGCTTGGCGTAGCGCGCCTCGTTCAGGAGCGAGTAGGTGCCGTCCTCGTTGGGCTGCAGCTTCATCGAATAGCGGTTCGTGGGAACCTTCTGCGCCGTTTGGGCTCCGGCGGTCGCGGCGACGAACAGCAGCGCCGCAAGGAGAATTTTTTTCATCGGTTTTAGGTTTTGTGTAATTTTCTTGTTACTTTTGTAAAGCGGGAATTGGTCGACCAATCCTGTTTGGCAAAGATACGAAAATTAATTGGTGAACCAAATGAAAAAAGCGATTTTATTCCTGGCTCTTACGGCGATGATCTCCTGCGGCGGGGATTCGTTCGTGATTCCGGCCCCTATAGGAGGCGGCACGAACTCGGGTCCCGATCAGGAGGAGCCTGCGCCGCCCGTTCCCGAAGATCTGCCCGGCTGGCCGTTGGTACGGCAGGGGGAGGGGACGCTCGTGGCGGACGGGGACGATGCCGGGACCTATGCCCTCATCGTGGCGCAGGGCTACAACCAGGAGGCGCCCGACACATCGGGGGACCATGCGAAAGAGCCTTTCCGGCACATCCGGCAGGTGTTCGACCAGGAGTTGAAACGCTGGGTGTTCGATTTCCGGATTCATGTCGAGAACGATGACGACAAGGGCAATCCCCAGAAGAGAGACCGGCAGCGCAACGAGATCAAGACCGACGGCCACTCGCCGGCGTCGATGGTGGCCCAGGAGGGCGAGACGCTCGAGATGCGCTGGAAATTCCGCCTCCCCGCAGGCATGCGGACCACCTTGAAGTTCTGCCATGTGCACCAGCTCAAGGGGATCGACAACCGCGAAGGGACGGCCGACGTGTCGCTGCCGCTCATCACCTTCTCCCCGCGCACCCTCTCGAACGGAAGGCAGCAGTTTCAGGTGATTCACGTGCCGCCCACGGAGGAGGGGGCCGGAAACGACTATCTGGCCCGGATCGATCTGACCGATCTGCTGGGCGAATGGGTGGCCGTGACCGAACGGGTCCGCTTCGCCCGCGAGGGGAGCTATTCGCTCGTGCTGACCCGGATCGCGGACGGCCGGGAGCTGCTGCGGCTCGAAAACGTAAGCCGGAATCTCTGGCGGACGGGGACGGCCGGTCTGCGTCCCAAGTGGGGCATCTATCGCAGCATCGGCGACGACGGGGCGCTGAAGGGCCAGCTGCGCGACGAGGCGGTGCGCTTCGCGGATTTCGAGATCGAGAAGATTGCCGAGTAAATCTTGTTTTTTCTCTGTCATCCCGAGCCTGTCGAGGGATCTCGACGGTCGTATCGGCGGGAGTCCGTGCGAACCGCAACGGTGAATATTCAGGGGAGTCGGGACCTTTCGACTGCGGGCTTCGCTTTCCGCTCAAAGTGACAGAAAAAAGCACCGGGGTTGTTTTTCAACAGCCCCGGTGCTTTTTTCAGATCTCCAGTTGCGGAAGCCGGTCCGTCAGCAGGACTTCGCCGCCCTTTTCGCGGATGAGGGTCGGCTCCCCGGCCGTGTAGCCGATCTCGACGTCGACGTTGTCGGCCTGCGTACCCGTGATGCGGAATGCTGCGGCCCCTTCGGTCGTGCGGTTCGCCTCGATATGCCAGCCGGCGATGCGGATCGACCCGTCGGACAGCACCTCGGGGGCCGCGGTCGGCTCCGTGCCGGCGTGGGTGTGGACGATGGTCAGGAACCGGTAACGGGCCTGACGGTCGCTGCGGGCCGTGAAATGCCAGTGGTCGGGGTAGGACTCGAACTTGCCGTCGGCGTCGGCCCGCAGCCAGTTGACGGCCGGACGGAAGAACCGGTCGGTCGTCTCGGCCTGCAAGGGGCCGGCTCCGTAGAGGAAGGCATCCGAGGCGCCGAAGTCGTTCGTGGTGCGGATGCGGAGCGCACCGTCGCCGGCCGGTCCGAAGTCGATGGGGTTGCGCACGGCATGCAGCAGGTAGTCCCACTCGGCGGGCTCCGAGGCCTCCAGCTCGTCGTAGATTACCGTGTAGCCGCTCGTGCCGAGCTCGATGACGTGGCGGCGGAAAAGGGTCAGAGGCGTGTCGTCCCAGCCGTTTTCGCGGCTGTACTCCAGCTCGGCGGCGGCAGCACGGTCGAGCCAGAGCGTGGAGATCACCTTGCCGTAGGCGTTCGAGGCGTCTCCCACGACGTAGCCGATCTTCTCGCCGACGTAGTGGCGCGGAATCCAGCCGTAGCCTTCGGTGCCGATGCGCTGGTTGAGCCCGTTGACCAGGATGGTGTTGTGGGCGCGCGATGCCCGGTGGCAGAGTATGCTGTGATGGTCGACGAAGGCGATGTGGTGGCCGCTGCTGTAGAAGAGCGACTGCCCGCCGAAGAAGGTGTTGAAGGCGTTCTGGTTGGCGACGGCGTGCGAGGTGCTGCCGTAGGGGCTCGACCGGAACGAGAGCATGGCGCTCCGGTCCGTGTCGGCGAGCGCCGTGGAGAAGGAGGCCAGACCCGACTGAGGGAATACTTGGCCGAGCGGCAGGGCCTCCAGTCCGTCGCCTTCGGGCAGCGGACGGCGGC
The DNA here is from genome assembly GCA_910577475.1 of uncultured Alistipes sp. Taxonomy (GTDB): domain Bacteria; phylum Bacteroidota; class Bacteroidia; order Bacteroidales; family Rikenellaceae; genus Alistipes. The sequence continues at coordinate 30,102 of CAJTLJ010000001.1, read as the reverse complement.
ATTGCAGGCGGAACCAGGCCAGTCCACCGGCCTTGCCCGTACATCCCTGCTGCAGGATGTCGGGCTGGCGTGATTGAATGGTCCGTACGTAGTCGGCCGCGAAGGTGTCGCCGGTCAGGCGCGCCAGGGCGTCGGCATAGCTGACGCGGGTGCCGTTGGGGGCGAGGATCTTCTGGTGCGAGCTGCCGTTGCCGCCCGACTTCGAGAAGGGGGGCTGCTGGTAGATCACGTAGCGGGCGTTGCCGCGGTACCAGGGGTCGCTGAAGAAGTCGAACCCGCTGATGCGGCTGTAGAGATAGGGCACCTCGGTCAGGGTGCGGAAATTGACGGCGAAGTAGGAGTCGCCGTTGTGCCAGGCGCCGTCCTGGTTCAGTCCCGGGAAGCGGGCCAGCCAGATGTTGTAGCAGTAGTCCGCCCACACGTCGGCCTCGGGCAGGTCGCCGCAGACCGAAAAGGCGGCCATCGTGAGGATGCGCAGGGTCATCTGCCAGACGTGGTTGTCGGCGATGTGGTTCTCCAGATGGTTGTTGTATCGGTCGTAGAACTTGGTGCCCATGATCCGCACCTTCTCCAGCAGCAGGGCGCGGTCCTGCCGGCTCAACAGATCGTAGAAGGCGTCGTAGGCCTGCGAGCAGAGCGAGAGCAGGGTGGCGTCGTTGAAGTCGCCCGAGAGCTTGTCGCTGCCGTCCCAGCCGGCCATCACCTTCACGCGGTGCAGGGCCTCGTCGGCGTAGCGGCGGTCGCGGGTGAGCAGGTAGGCGCGGATCAGCACGTCGGTGTTGGCCTCCTCCTGATCGACGATGCGGCGGCTTTCGCGCGTGAGCATCGCGTTGCGCTGCATCTCGTTCTTGAGCCCTTCGACCAGTTTCGTGTTGATGTCGTCGAGGGTTTTCATGGGGGTAGCCAGCGCCTTGTCGGCCCGGTGGATGTAGACCTTGCGGTCGGCGAGCCCTTTGGTCTCTTCGATGAGGCGGTCCCACTCGCGGCCGTCGATCAGCACGCGCGGGTGGCGCATGCGGGCGAAGCGGGGCAGGAAATCCTTCAGGGCGGGCGGGCAGAATTTCGCGGGGTTCTCCTCCACGGTCAGCCGCAGGACGGGCGACCATTTCACCCCCTCTTTCTCCACGTAGCCGTACTGCCAGTACCAGACGCCGGGCTTCAGGTCGCGGTCGGGGTTGTAAAAGGGGTAGCGGGTCTCCACCTCGGTCACCCCGCTGCGGAATTCGGCGTCGGGCGACCAGCGCAGACGGTAGCGCAGGGTGCGTTTGTCCACTTTGGGTTGTTTGGCCGCGTTCAGCGGTCCGTCCAGCCCCGTCTCGCGGGTGCTCATCGCCTCGGGCAGCGGCCACTGGAACGATACCTTGCGGTCGGCTACCGTCTCGCCGTCGAGCGGCGACGGGGTGGCGCGCATTTCGTGCATCAGGGTCTCGGCGTCGGGCCGGAGCGTCGCGGGCTGCTGGGCACGCAGGCCGGAGACGAGGCCCAGCGCCAGAGCGGTCAGGAATAGAAGTCTCTTCATGGTTCTGATTTTCGGTTTTTCGGTTGCACAAAGGACGTGAAAAATCGACATTCCCGCACTTAAATTTGTGCAGGAAAATGTCAATTCCATCCAAAAACGGGGGCAGAACCCCTTGTGCGGCTACTCCATCTCCCGGATGCGCACCTCGGTGATCCCCTCCAGCTCGCGGCGCAGCCGCTCCAGGTCGGTGCGCTCCTCCACCTGACCGTAGTGGTAGGGGTAGAAGATGCGGGGACGCAGGGCCCGCACGGCGTCGACCGCCTGGTCGACCGTCATCGTGTAGGGCTGGTTCACCGGCAGGAAGGCGACGTCGACGGCCTGCAGGGCCTTCATCTCGGGGGTGTTCTCCCCGTCGCCTGCCACGTAGATGCGCAGCCCGTCCCACTCGAGCAGGTAGCCCACGTCGCCCCGCTCGCGGGGGTGGAACTGAAGATGTCCCTCCGTGGTGTTGTAGGCCGGAGCGGTCTCGATGCACAGCCCGTCGAAGGGGCGCAGCTGCTCGCCCGGTGCGACGGCGGCCCAGACCTCGCCGCCCGCCTCCCCGATCAGCCCGGCCGTGGTGGCGTCGCAGACGATCCGGGTACCCGGTTGCGAGACGAGGGCGACGGCCTCGGGATCGTAGTGGTCGTAGTGGTGGTGGGTGATCAGGATCAGGTCTGCCTTCGGCAGCGAGGCGTAGTCGGCGAATGAGCCCACGGGGTCGACATAGATCCTGCGGCCGTCGATATCGAAGGCCAGCGAGGCGTGTTTGAAGAAGGTGACCTGCACCGTTCGGCCGTTCGGCGTCGGGAGCGTGTCGGTCGGGTAGGCGGGGGTGCGGTCGTCGGCACAGCCGACGGTGAGTGCGGTAGCCATAAGCAGAGGTGTCGATGTTCGTTTCATGTTTCGGCGGTTTTTACAAAGATACCGTTTTTCCCGGGAAAAGAGAATCTTTCGCCGAAAAAGAGCGCGATCTTCGAAAAATCGCTATCTTTACGCCGGAAACGAAGTACGAAAACCGTTCCGCTTTCCGTTATGTGATTCAAAAAAACGATTGATGATGAAGAAGATCTGTAAACTCTTTTCACTGGCCGCGCTGGCCGCATTTTCGCTGACCTCCTGCATGAACGACGACAACGGCGGGTCGGTCGATCCCTATGCCAATATCCGCCCCGGTATCTCTATTTATAACGCTTCCGTGATCCAGAATTCGGTGGCGACCGATCCGGCTGCGGCCGCCGTGCGGATGGCTATGCTGATCGACGAGGCCGCCGTGCAGGACAAGAGCTTCGACGAGCTGACGGTCATCTTCCGCAAGACCGAGATTTCGCTCAAGGAGCTGCTCTTCGGCCGCGGGGCGATGATCGAGGAGTCGGAGGAGACGCCGGGCGAGTACCGGATCCGGTTCGTGCCCTCGACGCCCGCCGTGCTCGACGCCTATCGCCGCGAAGGGACCTATCTGGTGCGCACCGGCGGCGTGTCGCTCTCGGAGGCTACGGCCGAGAACCCCTGGAGCGCGGAGATCGAGTCCGAGGTGATGTACCTCTACGGCAGCAACCAGTACGCCTCGACCAACTACCGGCTGACCGAGTGTCAGACCCGCCTCTGGCGTCAGGCCGACGGCATCTACCGGATCGAGTTCGAGGGGATGGCGTCCTGCTTCGCCCTCACGCCGCAGTTCGTCTCCGACTGGTCGGGCTCGCTCTGCTGGAAACCTTCGACCGAGGGGGATGACCTGAGCTTCAAGAACCACGGCGAGGACAGCTTCACCATGTACGGCGAGGCCGACGGCAACACCTTCTACGCTTTCAACAACGCCTCCACGACCCGCATGAGCTATCAGGTGAGCGAGTCGACGCCGCTTCTCTATCAGCCCGACAAGACCTTGAGCGCCACCAAGCCGACCGGCGGCACCGAGACGGCGCGTCTGACAAGCCCTGGCGACTATCCGGCCGCGGACTATCCCTCCTCATCGGTGCAGGTGGTCTATACGGTGACGAACAACGCGATCTACACCACGATCCACTACAACGGCGTGACGCAGACGCTGTAGCCGTTCGCCGGGGCTCCGACTTCGAAAAAGGAGAAAAATTCGGGAAAACGTGCATCGTGTCCCGAATTTTTACTATCTTTGCACGCTATGTTTAACTAATTTAACTTTTACAGCAATGCCGAAAATGAAAACTAATGCCGCTGCAAAGAAGAGATTTACTTTCACCGGCACAGGTAAGATCAAGCGTCAGCACGCTTTTCACAGTCACATCCTGACCAAAAAGACGAAAAAACAGAAGCGTAATCTGTGCTACTCCAGCACGGTGTCGCCCGCCGATGAGGCAAAAATCAAGAGCCTGCTGGTTAAGTAATTGACCGGAGGGATTTTATTAACCGAGAGCGAAACAGCCCCGAAGAACAGGAGAGAAACCTGTCGCTGACAGCTCGTCAAAAACTTTCAAACTATGCCACGTTCAGTAAACGCAGTTGCGTCCCGCGCAAGAAGAAAAAAGGTTTTGAAACTTGCCAAAGGTAACTTTGGTTCAAGGGGAAACGTATGGACCGTCGCCAAAAACACGGTCGAGAAGGGTTTGCAGTATGCTTATGCACACCGCCAGCTCAAGAAGCGGACTTTCCGTTCGCTGTGGATCACCCGTATCAACGCCGGTGTCCGCGCTTACGGTCTGACCTATTCGCAATTCATCGGCAAACTCAACGCCAAGGGCATCCAGCTCAACCGCAAGGTGCTGGCCGACCTGGCTATGAACGAGCCGAAGGCATTCGAAGCAATCGTTAACGCAGTTAAATAAGCTCTTTAGCAGGAGCATAGCAGAGGCGCACCCTTCGGGGCGCGCCTCTTTTTTTAGCCGCCCCGGGCGGATTACAATTCACAATGCACGATTATATGTCATGTTGAGCGAAGGGGCGGCCAGCCCTGAAGTCGAAACATCCCGACAAAACGGAACATTCGCCGGTGCGATTCGCACGGATTTACGCCCGTCCGACCGTCGGGATTCCTCGACTGCACCTGCGGCTTCGCTCGGAATGACAATCATTTCTGTCACCTCGAGCGAAGCGATAGCGAAGTCGAAAGGTGACAGATACAGAACAATTGAGCATTGTGACTGTCGCTGCTGTCCGCGGGAACGTTTCGAAAAGGCGGTTGATCCCACGGCGGGGCCGGTCACCGTTTCCGCAGGGTGAAGGGGTGGGAGGCTCCGTCGAGGTCGGCGATGCCGCGCTCCTCGTACTCGCTCGTGGCGGGGTTCCACTCCGAGAAGATCGTAATTCCGTCGAAGCGGAAAGGGAGGATGATCCGGCCCCGCGAGTCGACGATTCCGTAGCGCAATATCCCGTTCTCGTCGGGCAGGGCGGCCGAGCAGTGGCCCAGCTTGCCGCTGTCGTTCAGGTCGTAGACCGGACGGTCCATCAGCGGCTTCCCGTCGAGGTCCAGCAGGGTGTAGGCGCAGGGGTCGTCGCCCGAGCCCACCCAGACCGCCTCTTTGAAACGGGAGATGCGGTCGTACTGCACCGGGATGACGATGCGCCCCGTGCGGTCGATCAATCCCCATTTGGGGGCTCCGCCGCTGATTCGCGATACGACGGCGTAACCGTCGTCGGAGAAGGGGTCGGCTGCGTAGTAGTCGAACGGAATCCGCTCGGCGCCCGACGAATCGATATAGCCCCACTTGAGGTAGTATTTCCCGGCCCGGGCGACGGGCGCCAGTCCGTTGCGGAATGAATAGGCCTCCTCGTAGACGGGCTCCGTCACGTTATTTCCGAGCGTGTCGATGAAACCGAATGTTCCCTGGAATTCGTATTTGGGTTTGCTGTTCTTATACTCCTCGGAGAGCTCGATCCAGCTCCCCTTGCCGATGACGGTCAGCCCTTCCGAAAAGGTGCGGGCGAACGGGTAGCGCACCGGCAGGACGATGCGGCCCGTCGTGTCGGCAAAGCCGTAGCAGCGGTCTGTGCCGAGGCCCTGCTGCAACAGCACCCGGTTGTCCGAGGGGTGGGAGACGGCGTCCCATTCGCACGGAATGACCTCCTTTCCCGTGCGGTCGATCAGCCCGAATTTCCGTTTCGCCCCCTTGCCGCGCCCCACGACGGCGAAGCCCTCCTCGAAATCCGTGGCGTAGTTCCAGGTCGGATCGATGACTACTTTCCCCGTCGTGTCGGCATAGCCGAACTGGCCGTCGGTTCGGTAGCGGCCGAGGGAGGGATGGGTGTTTTCGGCGCCGCGGTGAATCAGGACGAGACCGTCGGAGAGTTTGCCGACGTAGTTGTATCGCTTGCGGAGGTGTTGCAGGGCGGCGGGCTCCTGAGCCTGCATCGATGCGATGCCGAGCAGAACCGCCAGGGCGGAGAGTATGCGTTTCATGCCGATTCCGGATTTCGTTTCCACAAAGATAGGAAAATCCCGGCAAAAAGCAAACCGGGGCGAAAAAAGAGGTGTGCCGAACTCGTGTTCCGGCACACACCACTCCTCCGACTGCGGACGGCTCCTCTACAGCCCCGTTATCTTCTTGATTTCGTTCAGCTTGTTGAGAGCTTCGAGCGGGGTGAGGGCATCGATGTCGATGCCCTTGATCTGGTCGCGGATCTGCATCAGCACGGGATCGTCGAGCCGGAACATGGAGAGCTGCATCTCCTGCGCCCGCGAGGCCTGCTCGGCCGCCTCCTTCACCGAGCCCTGCACCTTGCGGCGTCCGCGGTTGCGCAGGCTTGTCGAGGGGACGATCTCGTTCTGGCCGTAGACCATCTCCAGATTCTTCAGGATCTCGTCGGCCCGCTTCACCACCGACGAGGGCATGCCGGCCAGCCGGGCCACGTGGATACCGAACGAGTGCTCCGTGCCGCCCCGCTCCAGCTTGCGCAGGAAGACCACCGTGTTGTTCACCTCCTTGACGCTCACGTGGAAATTCTTCACCCGCGGGTACATCTGCTCCATCTCGTTGAGCTCGTAGTAGTGGGTGGCGAAGAGGGTCTTGGCGTGGGCCGCGGGGTGGTTGTGGAGGTATTCGACCATCGCCCAGGCGATCGAGATGCCGTCGTAGGTGCTCGTGCCGCGGCCGATCTCGTCCAGCAGGACGATGCTGCGGTCGGAGATGTTGTTCAGGATGGAGGCCGACTCCAGCATCTCGACCATGAAGGTCGACTCGCCCTGCGAGATGTTGTCCGAAGCTCCCACGCGGGTGAAGATCTTGTCGACGATGCCGATGCGGGCCTCGGCCGCCGGGACGAAGGAGCCCATCTGCGCCATCAGCACGATCAGGGCCGTCTGCCGAAGCAGGGCCGACTTACCCGACATGTTGGGTCCGGTGATCATGATGATCTGCTGCTCCTTGTCGTCCAGCACCACGTCGTTGGGCACGTACTCCTCGCCTACGGGCATCAGCATCTCGATCACCGGGTGGCGACCCTGCCGGATCTCGATCCGCTTGCCCTCGTTCAGCTCGGGGCGGGTGTAGCGGCGCTCGCAGGCCAGACGGGCGAACGATTGCAGGCAGTCCGTGCGCGACACCACGGCGGCGTCGCGTTGCAGGGCCGGAATCGCCCGGGCCACGTCGGCGATCAGCTGCTGGTAGAGCCGCTGCTCGATCAGCAGCATCTTCTCCTCGGCGCCCAGAATCTTGGCCTCGTACTCCTTGAGCTCCTCGGTGATGTAGCGCTCCGCATTCGCCAGCGTCTGCTTGCGGATCCACTCCTCGGGAACCTTCTCCTTGTGGGCGTTGCGGACCTCGATGTAGTAGCCGAAGACGTTGTTGTAGCTGATCTTGAGCGAGGGGATGCCCGTCCGCTCGGTCTCGCGCCGCAGGATGGTGTCCAGCACCTCCTTGCCGTGCAGGGCGATGCGGCGCAGGTCGTCCAGCTCCGGGTCGACGCCCGGAGCGATCACGCCCCCTTTCTGCAGCTGGTTCGAGGGGTCGGGGTAGATGTCGCGTTCGATGCGCTCGCGCACCTCGGCCAGCGGATCGATGCCTTCGGCCAGTTCGTGCAGCCGATCCGCGTCGGTCGACTGGAGCAGCGACTTCAGGGTGTCGACGGCCGTCAGTGCGTTCTTGAGCTGCACCAGCTCGCGGGGCAGGATGCGCCCCGTGGCGATGCGCGACACGATGCGCTCCAGGTCGCCCACCAGGGCGATCTGCTCGCGCACGGCCTCGGCGTGGTCGGTCTCCGTGGTGAAGTGCTCCACCACGTCCAGCCGGCGGTCGATCTCCTCGATGCTCTTCACGGGCATGGCGACCCAGCGCTTCAGCCGCCGGCTGCCCATCGGGGTCAGCGTGCGGTCGATCACGTCGGCGAAGCCGCAGCGGTCGCGCGAGCCGTTCGAGGAGAAGAGTTCCAGGTTGCGGATGGTGAACTTGTCGATCCATACGTAGTCGTCCTCGTCGATGCGGGAGATGGCGTCCACGTGCGAGATGTCGCGGTGCTCGGTGAACTCCAGATAGTAGAGGATGGCTCCGGCGGCCGAGATGCCGCTGGTGAGGTGGTCGATGCCGAACCCCTTGAGCGAGCGGGTGCCGAAGTGCTTGCAGAGCTTCTCGCGGTTGACCTCCTCGCCGAAGACCCACTCGTCGAGCCGGTAGGTGTACCAGCGCGTGCCGAACTCCTGACGGAAACGCTCGTCGCAGCCCCGCTGGTAGATCACCTCCTTGGGGGCGAGGTTCGAGAGCAGCTTGTCCACGTAGCGGTCCGTGCCCTCGGCCACGTAGAACTCGCCGGTCGAGATGTCGAGAAAGGCGACGCCGGTGGTCTGCTTGCCGAAATAGACCGAGGCGAGGTAGGTATTCTCCTTGCCGGACAGGATGTTGTCGCCCATCACGACGCCCGGGGTCACCAGCTCGATCACGCCGCGTTTGACCAGCCCCTTCACGGTTTTGGGATCCTCGAGCTGTTCGCAGATGGCTACGCGTTCGCCCGCTCGCACCAGCTTGGGCAGGTAGGTGTCGATGGCATGGTAGGGAAAGCCGGCCAGCTCGACGTAGGAGGCGCTGCCGTTGGCGCGGCGGGTGAGGGTGATGCCCAGAATGCCGCTCGCCTTCACGGCATCGTCGCCGAAGGTTTCGTAGAAGTCGCCGACCCGAAAGAGCAGGATCGCGTCCGGATGCACGGCCTTGATGTTGTAGTACTGCTTCATCAAGGGCGTCTCCACGTATTTCTTTTCAGTTGCCAAATCGTTCTTGAATTTAATGTAAATTGGTACAAATATACGGAAAATATACGAAAAACAGCCGGAGGCGCGGTTTGGCGGGGTGATTATTTTTGTAACAGGCCGCAGGCGCGGAACAGTTCGCGATAGTATTCCGCCTTCCATTCGACCGGTTTCGGATAGGCCCGCGACGAGGAGGGCATGCGCCAGAGCCGCACCTCGCGGCCGGCCAGGCGGATGGTCGTGCAGCTGCCGATGGGCGGGGCCTGCGCCCCGCTGCGTCGCAGGAGCGTATCGGTTGCCTTCTGTCCCGTGGTTACGATGTCATGGCAGCGGGGGATTTGCCGCAGCAGCTCCTCGATGTCGGTCTCGCGCACCACCTGCAGGAAGTTGTCCGAGGCGTTGTCGCGCAGGCGGACGACCTCCTCGGCCGTGTCGTAGAGGGCCAGCCCCCGCTCCCGGCAGAAGGCCTCGATCCGCTCCCGGTCGAAGCGGCGCCCGCCGGGGTCGAGAAAGTGTTGCCGGTCGCCGAAAAACAGGTGCCCCACGATGCGCCACATGTCGTTCTGGAGGTTGGGGTAGAAGAACTCCATCGACCACCGCTTGCGCTGCGGGGGAAAGCTGCCCAGCATCAGCAGCCGGGCCTCGGTGGGCAGAAAGGGTTTCAGGGGGTGCAGTTCGGTCGTCATAGTCGTCTGTCGGTTTCGTTTTCCATCTTTTACTCGATGAACTCTTCCGGGAAATTCACCAGATAGAGCCGGTCGGAGGCCCGGGTGAGCGCCGTGTAGAGCCAGCGCATCCGGTCGCGGGTCATCTGCTCGTCACCGAACAGAAAGCGGTCGATGAAGACCGCCCGCCACTGGCCGCCCTGGGCCTTGTGGCAGGTGACGGCATAGGCGAACTTCACCTGCACGGCGTTGTAGTGCGGATTCTCGCGAATCTCCTTGAGCCGTTTGATCTTGCTTTTGATGTCCAGGTAGTCCTGCTCCACCTCGGCGAAGAGACGCCGGCTCTCCTCCGCAGTCAGCGACGGTGACTCGGAGGCGATGGTGTCCAGCAGAATCTTGCAGTCGATCTCCGTGTCGTCGTAGTCCGGAAACGACAGCACGGCGTTGGCGAAGCGGAAGCCGTAGAACTCCTCGAAGCGGCGCAGGCGGCGCAGGCGTACGATGTCGCCGTTGGCCATGAAGCCGACGGGGCACTCCTCGATGCGCTCGGTGAAGTGGTAGTTGTTCTTGACTACCATCAGCATGTCGCCGCTCTCGATCTCCTCTTCGGCTCCGAGAATGTTGCGGCGAATGCCCTCGTTGTAGCGGTTGGCCCGCTTGTTCGAGCGGGTGATGACGATCACCTCGTCGCGTCCGTAGCGGTCGTAGCACTCCTGCAAGGTCTCGAGAAACTCCCCGCCGTCGAGGTTCCGGATGTCCGGAAAGTCCGTCCTGAAGCGCGGCACGGCGTAGATGCCCCGTTCGAGCATGCAGCGTACCAGCGTGGCGTTGAAGAGGATGCCCGACTCGGCCTCCTGACGGACCACCTCGTCCATCGACCCGTAGACCACCTCGCCGTAGCGGGACATGAAGACCGGATCGAGCGCCGGACTGTTCTCGGCCCCCACGGGCGGGAGCTGGGCGTTGTCGCCCACCAGCATCAGCCGGCACCGCTTGCCGCTGCGGACGTAGGTCACCAGATCGTCCAGCAGGGCCCCGGAGCCGAAAAGGGCTCCGCCCGTCGTGTCGTTGGAGAGCATCGAGGCCTCGTCGACGATGAACAGCGCGTCCTGCTCGCGGTTGGGCCCCAGGGAGAACTTCGATTCGTAGGCGGCGTTGGTTCTCTCCAGGTAGATCCGCTTGTGGACGGTCAGCGCCCGCTCGTGCGAGTAGCGGGCCAGCACCTTGGCCGCCCGTCCCGTCGGTGCCAGAAGAATGGTTTTGATATTCAAATCCTTAAGCGCCGACACAAAGGCCGAAATGAGCGTCGTCTTGCCCGTCCCGGCGAATCCGTTGAGAATGAAAATCTTCGAGGGATCGTCATCGGCAAGATACTCAGAGAGTTTTTCTATGATTTTTTTTTGGCTAAGAGTTGCTTCGAAACAAATTTTAGCGTAAATTTGGGTCGCAATACGTGTGCTAAACATTTTTTTGCAGGTTTGGCCGTCTTTCACGGCAAAGATAGAAAGGAACGAACTTAAAAACAAATACTCAAATGATTAAAAAACTTGTACAAGTGGCCCTCGCCATCGTTATTCTGGGCTTGATCTACGTCATTTACCAGCAGATCGCTACGCCGATCCGCTTCGAGAAGGAGACCAATCAGCGCAAGGCGCTCGTCATCGACCGTATCAAGGATATCCGGACGGCCGAGCGCGCCTTCAAGACCAAGTACCAGCACTTTACCGGCGATTTCGATTCGCTCATCAACTTCGTGCTCAACGAGGAGCTCGAGCTGGAGCGCAAGATCGTCGACGAGGACGACTCCGTGGGTCTGGCACAGCTCAAGAAGGCCGGCAAGAAGAACGTCGAGACCTTCACGATCGCTGTCATAGATACCATTTTCGCCCCCAAGACCCTCACTCCCGACCAGGTGAAGGAGCTGCGCTACGTGCCCTTCACCGAGCGCAAGGTGCAGTATATCCTCCAGGCCGGTCAGCTGACCACCGGTTCGGGCGTGGTCGTTCCCGTCGTGGAGTGCCGCATCCCCTACAAGGCTTTCCTGGATACGGTCGAGTACCGTCAGGAGATCATCAACATGATCGACAACGAGGTCAACAACTTCAACCGCTATGCCGGAGTGAAGTTCGGTTCGATGGAAAATGCCAACAATGAGGCCGGAAACTGGGAAGACTGACGCTCCGGCGTCGAACGATGAGATGTCCATCCGTCTTTGGTCGGATGGACATTCTTTTCCCGAACTGCCGAAGGGACCGCTGACGGTCGAACTGCTGGGGCGCAAGACGGTGCTGGTGCCTGCCGATCTGTTCCGCGCCGGGCTGGCGGAGAGCTTCCTCGCGTGGAGCGGTCTGGCCTGCGATGCCTCGGAGCGGGCGGTGTGGAGCGACGAACGGGCGGGACGCGTGGCCGTGATGGCTGTCGCGGAGCAGGCTTTCGGCCGCCTGCCGGAGAAGGTACGGTTCTCGTCGCCGCTGTTGCGGATGAGCGAGCAGCCGCAAAGCCTCGTGCTGGAACTGCACGAAGATCTGCTCTACATCAAACTGCTGCGCGGCAGCGAACTGACGCTCGCCGAGGCGGTGCGTGCCGCCGGCGAGGCGGACGTGCTCTACTACGTGGGCGAGCTTGCCAGGATCGCTTCGCTGAAAGGGCTGACTCTTCGGCTGTCGGGCTCCGAAGCCGCCGGGTTGCGAACGGTGTTGAAATCTCAATTCAAACGAATCGTATGCGAATAATCAGCGGACAATACAAGGGCCGGTCGATCAACCCGCCCCGCAACCTGCGGGCGCGTCCTACGACCGACTTCGCCAAGGAGAACCTTTTCAACGTGCTGGGGAACCTGCTTGACTTCGAAGAGTGCGACGTGCTGGACCTCTTCGCCGGTACGGGGTCGATCAGCTATGAATTTGCCTCGCGCGGGGTGCGGAGCGTGACTTCGGTCGAGATCAACAGCGTCCACCATAGCTTCATCCGCCAGACGGCGGCCCAGCTGGGAATTCGCAATCTCTTCGCCGTCAAGGCCAACGCCTTCCTCTATCTGAAGGCCTGCACCAAACGCTTCGACCTGATCTTCTCCGACGCCCCCTACGATCTGGAGGAGAGCGGGCAGGTGATTGACCTGGTGCTGGGGGGCGGTCTGCTGCGCGAAGGGGGGATGCTGATCTTCGAGCATTCGAAGGGGAAGGATTTCTCCGCCCATCCGAATTTCTGGCAGCAGCGAAGCTACGGAAGCGTGCAGTTCTCGTTCTTTCTCTCCGAAAAGAGAAGTGCCGAGTGATCCACCCGGCACTTTCTCTGTCCGTCGTTTGTCGTTACGACCGCTTCTTCAGCTCGGCGAAGCAGTGGCGGCAGATGGGTTCGTAGGAGTTCTGCGCTCCCAGCATTACCTGCTTCTCGTCGGCGGTCAGCCGGTGCGAGTGGTGGGCCAGGTTGCCGCACCGCACGCAGATAGCGTGCACTTTGGTGACGTATTCCGCCGTCGCCATCAGGGCCGGCATGGGTCCGAACGGCTTGCCCGTATAGTCCATGTCCAGTCCGGCGGCGATGACTCGAACGCCGTTGTCGGCCAGCTGCCGACACACGTCGACGATTCCCTCATCGAAGAACTGCGCCTCGTCGATGCCCACCACATCCACGTCCGCGGCCATCAGCAGGATGGTCTGCGCCGATTCGACCGGCGTCGACCGGATGGCGTTCGAGTCGTGCGAGACAACCTCCTCCTCCGAGTAGCGGACGTCGATCCGGGGTTTGAAAATCTCCACGCGCTGATTGGCGAACTTCGCCCGCTTCAGGCGGCGGATCAGCTCCTCGGTCTTGCCCGAAAACATGGAGCCGCAAATCACTTCGATCCAGCCTTTCTGGCTGGCATTCTCCAAAAACATAAGGGGTCTATACTTTTAATAATGTCGTTTTCGTCCTTGCTTGCCGTTCGGGTGCTGCTTGCGCTTTTCGCACCCTTATGTTCAGTCCCGACATTCCCTCCTAAATCCTCCCTTTGAGAAAGGGAGGACTTTATCGGAGTGCGTTGCTGTTTTTTATCCACTCGTCTATCGTCCGGTCGGATTCTTACCGAAAGCCGTTCTATACTTTTAATAATGTTGTTCCGTCCTTGCTTGCCGTTAGGGTGCTGCTTGAGTTTTTCGCACCCTTATACCTTTTGCTGTTTTCCTTTTTAAATTGAAATTCAGGTCAGGGGCAGTCCCCGGACATTGCAGTAGTCGGCGCGCACCTCGTCGGGCGAGTCGCTGTCGAGGCCGTAGCTGACGGCCATCTCCATCGAGCAGTCGCGGTCGCGGTCGGCGTCGGTCGTGCGGCGCATGGCGGTGTGGGCATTCGCCCCCGCCTCGACGGCTTCGCGAACCTCTTCGGCGCTCGGCTCGTGGCCCAGCAGTTCGGCATAGATGCCCAGCGCCCAGTCGTGCGCATAGTCGTCGTATCGCTCGAAGAAGTCGCTGAAGCGGCTCTCCATCGCCTCGAGCGTCCGCACCTCAGCGCGGTCTATGGCGTCGAGCAGTTCGTCCACGGCCCGCTTGGTGATGTACTGTCCCGCGATGTCGAGCCAGCGGCCCCGGCCGTCGCAGGCGGGCGATGCGGCGCCTTTGGAGAGCATGGCCCCCAGCGAGGCAACAATCGCCTTGTTATAGAGTTTCAGTCCGCGGTTCAGCAGCGAAGCCTTGATGAAGACCTTCTTGTAGGTATAGGTCTCGGCGTCGGGATCCTCCCCGGCCAGCATGTTGAGCGTGTTGACCGCGGCGACGAGCGACCGGCAGACATACGGATTGTACTCCTCGAAATTGATCCGGTCGCGCTTCACGCGGCGCTTGTCGCGCTTGGGCCACTTTTCGATATCGCGCACGGCGCCGTAGCTGACGAGGTTGGCGCCCGGCATCAGCATCGAGCGCCCCTCCTTCTCGATCAGGTAGGAGTAGGGGAACTCCGAGGTGTCGTGGTGGTAGGAGTGGTGGCCGAGGATCATGGTGAAGGCCCCCTCCAGGGCGGGGGACATGATGTAGGCGCCGCTGGCGAACTTGCAGCCGCGCAGGTGCACGGACTGGTGCACGGCTCCGCTCTTGAAGAGGTGGTTGCTCTGGTTCGAGCCGCTGCCGGCGTTGAAGAAAGAGAACATGCCGGCGATCAGCAGCGACGACTTGTGGTGCGATACGGTGTAGGGGCCTGCGAAGATGGAGGCCGCTTCGCCGTTTTCGCAGTGGCTGTTGGCGAAGAAGAGCGATTCGCCGGCCGAGAAGCCTTTGTCGAGAATGACGCTCTCGCCCACGAAGCAGCGTTCCAGCGTCACGCCGTTGGCGATGCGGGTCCCTTCGGCCGCAATGAAGTCGTAGGCCTTGACGTCGACTCCGATGTAGGCGTCGTCGCAGAGGGTGCCGTTCTCCAGGGCGGAGGCTCCGTCGACGGTCACGCGGTCGCCGATCCGCATTTCGCGGATGAACCGGGCGCCGACGATCGTGCAGTCGCGTCCCACCTCGCCGATGTCGGAGCTGCGTTCCCCGGTCAGGGCGTCGATCCACGCCTCGATGCGGTGCAGGGTGTCGGGGCGGTGGCGGTAGAGCGCCAGTACATAGGCGGTCTGGGCCGTCATCCGGTCGTAGATTTTCACGCGGCGGCCTTCGCACTCGTTCATGGTGGCTACCAGGACGCCGTTGCCGAATGCGCTTCGGTGGCGGCACTCCATCCGGGTGACGCTTTCGATGTGCGTCGAGTCGCCGATGGCGTAGTTCCGGATCGTCGAATTGCGGATCGTCGTGCCGTTGCCGATGCGGACGGTCCCCTCCAGCGTGGTGTGCGAGAGCTGATCGGGCGAGAAGCTCCCGCATACTTCGACTTTCGACCAATCCGTCGACCGGTTACCCGCCCGCTCCAGAGCGGCGATCTCGGATGCGGTAAGATTTCGATAGTTGTTGGACATGGCTGTGTGTATGCGATATTTCCACAAAGATAGATACCCGAAATCAAAAATCAAAATTATCCCCGCAAAATCGGGAGGATACCGAACGAAAGGGGCCGGAAATGCGCATTTCCGGCCCCTTTTATCCTGCTGACGATACTCCGTCCGTTATTTGTAGCTGATAACCAGTATTTTCGACAGCGACCAGAATTTCTCGGCGTCGAGGATCACCAGCGACTCCACCTCGTTCCTGCGGGTTTCGCTCTCCACCAGCCAGTAGGAGCCCTCGGGGTGGGTCGTCACCACGGTCACGCCCTTCTGGCCGATCGGCACGGTCTTGAACAGACGCATGTCGGCCGGGGTGAAGAGGGCCAGGTTGGGAGTCTCGTTGAGGGTCAGCGTCCGGCCGATGAAGCCCTTCTTCACGATCACCTGATCGCGGATCAGCTCCTTCTGCGAAGCCAGGATATAGTAGGCCGTGTTCATCTCCACCGTCTTGGCGTCGATGGTGTTCACCAGATGGTCGCGCTCCTCAAACAGCGCCTCCACCAGTGCGCCGCGGGCCTCCACCTCTTCGTTCAGTTCGGCGATGCGCAGGTTCATCTCGCCGATATGCGTCCGGAGCGAATCGATCTCGGCGTCCCGGGCCTCCATGCGGGCGTTCAGGTCGGCGATCAGTTTGTTCAGCCCCTTGATCTTCATGTTGGCTTTCCGCAGCTGTTCGGCCTTCTGCTCCAGCTCGGCGATGCGGGACCGGTTCTCGGCCATCAGCCGGTCGATGGCGGCCACCTCCTCGTTGAGCCGGTTCAGGGCCGAGGAGTCGGCCATCTTCTCCTGAGGGATGGCAAGAATGCCTTCGCGGCTCTTGATCTGTTCGAGGTTGTCGGAGATGGTTCCGATCGTGGCGAATACGTCGTCGATCAGCGCCTCCTTCGCATGAACGGTTCGCTGCAGCGAATCGATCTGCGACTGCATTCGGTCGGCGTCGCCGCGGCTCACGCAGGCCGTCAGGGCGATGCCCAGCACGACGGAAGCGAGTAGTTTTTTCATCATAAACGGTTGATTTTCAATTTTCGAATGCAAATATAGCGGTTTCCCCCGCAATTTGTTCGAAAAATCGTAAAGAAATGCGAAAAAGTCGTATAAAATCGGGGAGTGCTCCGTAAAACGAACCCGCCGTCCGGGTTCGGACGACGGGTTCGTTGTTCGTTCGGTTGGAGGAACTACTCCTCGGCCGGCTGCTCTTCGGCGGGTGCCGTCTCTGCGGGAGCGGGCTCCTCGTAGGGCGTCACGTCGATCAGCTCGACGTCGAAGCGCAGGGCCTCGTTGCCGCCGATGCCGCGGTTGCCGCGGGGACCGTAGGCCAGGTCGGAGGGGATCCACAGCGTGATCTTACCGCCCTTGCCGACCAGCTTCATACCCTCGGTCCAGCCCTTGATGACGCGGTTCAGCGGGAACTCGATGGGCTCGTCCTTGTCGTAGGCCTCGGGCATCTGCTTCTTCATGATCTCCTGGCGCATCTTGGGCATGTCGGCGAAACGCGAGGCGTCGAATACCTTGCCGTTCGATTTCGTACCCTTGTAGTGTACCTTCACCACGTCGCGATCGTCGGTGGCGCGCATGCTCATGTCGCCCTCCTTCTCGACCTTGTAGAGCAGGCCCGACTCGGTCTTCTGCACGCCCGACTTCTTCTCGATTGAAGCCAGCCACTGCTCGGACTTCTCCTTGTTCTGGGCCGGAACAACGATCATCATGTAGTTGTTCCAGAACATGCCGGCCGTGCGCTCGTCCATCTGGGCGTTGCCCTCCTGAACATCCTTGATGGCCTTGCCGATCCAGTAGGTCTGGAGCGGAACCTCGATTTCGGAGAGGCCGCTGCCCGTATTCAGGCCCAGCGCATAGGAGATGTCGGCGCGCTCCTTCTCGCTCTCGAACATCTCGGGATCGGCCACGGGATACTCCACCTTGGTCGAGTCGCCGCCCATCAGACGGATGCTGTCGGCAGCATGACGCTTCTCGGCGATGGCGCGCATGCGCTCGCCGCGCTTGTTCATGAAGTAGTCCTGCAACAGGTCGACCGCTTCCATGGGGGTGATGTCGCCCTTCTCGAAGGCCCCGTCGGTCAGACCTTCGACCACTTTGTCGTAGTCCAGGGGGATGTTGCGCATCTGATAGTTCAGACCGGAACCGATCTGGGCTCCCAGCGAGTAGGAGAGCGAGTCGAACTGCGCTTCGTTACCCTTCGTAATCAGGCTTTTCGGTCCGCAGGAGGTGAGCATCACGGCTCCGGCCAGTACCGCTGCAAAAAAGATCTTTTTCATGTTTTTTTATGTGTTAAGTAATTCGTTGCTCGATAGCGGAGACAAAGATACGTAAAACTTCGTCAGTTGGTTCGTTTTCGCGTTAAAATCGTCGTCCGGTCCGATCAGAGGTCCAGGGTCGTCCGGCGGGTGCCGCGCGCCGTGTTCCTTCTCTCGGGGCGTTCCATGTTCAGCAGGTCCACCTCGTAGTAGAGCGTCGCGTTGGGCTTTACCCCCAGCGAATCGTTGCCTGCGGCTCCGTAGCCCAGCCGGGCCGGGACATAGGCGTCGATATGGCCGCCCTTGCCGATCAGCGTCAGGCTCTCGCGCAACCCTTCGGGCAGTGCCGAGAGGGCCGTGCGGGTGGTGTCGCCCCGCTCGAACGAGGAGTGGAACACCCGTCCGTCGGCCGTGCGCGCCACATAGCGGATCGATACGGTGTCGGTCGGGTTCTTGGGCGTGAGCGATTCGTCGCCGATCTCACCGACCGTGTAGGTCACGCCCGACTTGGTGCGGGCGTAGGAACGGTTGTTGCGGCGGATGTCCTCCAGATAGCGCTCCTCGTAGGCGCGGATATGCTCCGGCTTCGAGACGTTGACGTACTTCAGGTAGTAGGCCTGCGCCTCCTCGGGCGTCATCCGCTCGCGGCGGGCGAAGTAGTCGGCCACCCCTTCGCAGACCGCCTGCACGTTCAGGGCGGAGTCCATCTGCCAGAGGTTGCGGCCGATGTTCATTCCCAGGATATAGGCCACCGAGTCGGTCTCCGAGTTCAGGGCCGTCGCCTCGCCTCCGCGCTTCGAGCAGCCGAGCAGCGAGCCTGCCGCGGCCAGCAGCAGGAGGGCGGTCGTGAGCCGGGTGCGCTGTCTATGCTTCATACCGGCGCTCTTTTTTCGATTTCGAGAAGAGGAGGATCAGGGTCGATCCCAGGATGCCGGCGGCGGTCGATCCCATCAGGATGGCGATCTTGCCGCGGTCGATCATCTCGGGATGGGAGAAGGCGAGCGTGTCGACGAAGATCGACATCGTGAAGCCGATACCGCCGAGGCAGGCGACCGCCCACAGCATTCTCCACGATGCCCCCTCGGGCATCACGGCCAACTTGCTCTTCACGGCGATCCAGCTGGCCGTGAAGATGCCCAGCGGCTTGCCGATCAGCAGACCGAAGAATACGCCCATGCCGACCGAACCGATCTCGTGCGAGAAGTGGAAGATGTTGAAGTACTCGGCCGAGGAGATCACCACGCCGGCGTTTGCCAGTGCGAAGATCGGCATGATCAGGAAGGTGACGTAGGGCGTCAGGACGTGCTCCAGCCGGTAGCTCATGCCCATCGACGAGTGCGCCAGCCGGCTCAGGCGCCTCAGGTAGTAGCGGTGCTCCTCGTCGGGGAATTCACCTGTCTCTGCGGAGCGGGTCAGCGACTCGGTCAGGCAGGCCTGCTTGCGGAAGTAATACTCCTTCGAGTAGCGGGGCTTCATGGGGATCAGCATAGCCATCGCGACGCCCGAGATGGTGGAGTGGATGCCCGAGTAGTAGAAGAGGCTCCAGACGACGATGGCGGGGATCAGGTAGCACATCATGCGGGTCTCGCCCATGCGGTTCATCAGGTAGAGCGCCGCCATGATAGCCAGCGCCACAGCCAGACAGCCCCACTCGATGGTGCCGCCGTAGAAGAGGGCGATGACGATGATGGCGCCCAGGTCGTCGGCGATTGCCAGCGCCGTGAGGAACACCTTCAGCGAGACGGGAACGCGGTCGCCCAGCATCGAGAGGATGCCGACGGCGAAGGCGATGTCGGTGGCGGTGGGGATTCCCCAGCCGTTGACGGCTCCAGTGCCGTGGTTGAAAAGCAGGAAGATCAGGGCGGGCGCCAGCATGCCGCCGGCCGCGGCCAGCACGGGCAGGATGGCCCGGCGCACGCTCGAAAGCTGTCCGCAGACGATTTCGCGCTTGATCTCCAGTCCGACGGTGAAGAAGAAGATCACCATCAGACCGTCGTTGATGAACTTCTCCACGGTCATCTCCTTGGGGAAGATCCAGTTTTCGCTGCCGTAACCGATGTTGACGGCGAGGCTGGTGTGGAGCAGGTCGTGGTAGAATCCGGCTGTGAAGGGCAGGTTGGCAAGCAGCATGGCGATGGCTACGCAGACGAGCAACACTACGCCGCCCGCCCAGGGCGCCTCCATGAAATGCAGCCCGTAGGCGTGCAGTACGTGACGTTTTCGCGTCCAGCTGTACATCGAAAATAGTCTCATATCTCGTATAAATTAATCAGTCTCCTTCGGATTCGACTTCAGGGTCAGGCCGCAGAGTTTGTAGAGCATGCGGGCGCCGACGATTTCATCCATCCGCTCTTCGTATTTCGGGACGACCTCCACCAGGTCGAAACCCACGATGCGGCGCCCCGAGCGCACCACGCTCTCCAGCAGGAAGCAGGCTTCGCGGAACGTCAGTCCGCCCGGCACGGGGGTGCCGGTGTGGGGGCAGCAGTCGGGCGAGAGGCCGTCGATGTCGAAGCTGACATAGACCTCGCGGGGCAGGCACTCCACGATGCGGCGGCACTGCTCGGCCCAGGAGATCCCTTCGAAGGCCGCCTCGGCCAGCCGCCGGTCGTCGAACATCTCGATCCGCGGGTCGCTCTGGGCGCGGCGGTATTCCGCGTCGCAAAAATCGCGCACGCCCACCTCGACGATGCGGGCCACCTGCGGAAAATCGCGCAGGACGTTGTGCATGATCGAGGCGTGCGAGAATTCGAATCCTTCGTACCGCTCGCGCAGGTCGCAGTGGGCGTCGATGTGCAGGATTCCCGCCCCTTCGTGCCGCTCGGCTATGGCCCGGATCACCCCGTAGGGGGTCGAGTGGTCGCCGCCGACCAGCCCCACGAGCTTGCCCCGGTCGAGCCATTCCGAGGCTTGGCGGTAGAGATTCTCGTTCATTTCGGTGCACCCTTCGTTCACGCGCCGGATCTTGCGGCTTACGGCGTCGTCGTCTGCCGATCCGCCGTGCTCCAGGTGGTCGATCACCTTCTCGGCGTCGCCGCGCAGCCGCTGCGAACGCTCCTGCAGGGCGTAGTCGACCGGTGCCGTGGCGATTCCGCGGCGCCACTGGTCCGGTGCCGCGGCGTCGAACAGGTCGAGCTGGGACGAGGCTCCGATCATGGCATCCGGTGCATAGGCCGCTCCGGCTCCGTAGGAGACCGTCACGTCCCAGGGGGCGGAGAGCAGCACCAGGTCGGACTCCTCCGCTGTGCAGGGGAGCGAAAAATAGTTGCCGTTGTCGACGCCGACACCGTTCGGATCGAAATCTTTCCAGTCCATTTCGCAGGGTTATTTTACACAAACTTTGTGCGCAAAGATAGAAAAAAAGTTTATCAATACCTATTTTATAGCTATATTTGTCCGCTGATTCCAGAAACGAATACAAATGGGAAAATCCTTGAAAATCGTCGCCGACGAGGCCATCCCGTTTCTCGACGGGGTGTTCGATCCGTGGGCCGATACGATCCGAAGGCCCGGCCGGGAAATCGGTCCGCGCGATGTCGACGGAGCCGATGCCCTGATCGTGCGCACCCGGACCCGGTGCGGCGAGGAGCTGCTGCGCGACTCCTCCGTGCGGCTGATCGCCACGGCCACGATCGGCTTCGATCATATCGACCTTGCCTACTGCCGCCGGCGCGGCATCCGCGTCGCGACCGCCGCCGGCTGCAATGCCCGCGGCGTCCTGCAATGGGTGGCGGGGGTGTTGGCGCACCTCGCTCGCCGGCAGGACTGGCGGCCCGAAGAGCGCACCCTCGGCATCGTGGGGGTGGGGCATGTCGGGGCGCTCGTGAAGCGATATGCCGAAAGCTGGGGCTTCCGTGTCCTCTGCTGCGATCCGCCCCGCGAAGAGCGCGAGCGGCTGGGTTTTCTGCCGCTCGACGAGGTGGCCCGCCGCAGCGACCTGATCACATTCCATACGCCGCTCGACGACTCGACCCGCCACCTCTGTGACGAGCGGCTGCTCGGTCTGCTCCCCCCGGGAGCCACGGTCATCAACTCTTCGCGCGGCGAGGTGGTCTCGGGCGAGGCCCTTCTGCGGAGCGGTCATCCCTATGCGCTCGATGTCTGGGAGCACGAGCCCAGGCTCGACGCCGAACTGCTGGCCGGGGCCGAGGTGGCTACCACCCATATTGCCGGCTACTCGCTGCAAGGCAAGGCGACCGCTTCGGCTTTGAGCGTGCAGGCCGTGGCCGAGTGTTTCTCGCTTCCGCTGTCGGGGTGGTATCCGGCCGCCGCTCCCCCCTCGCGTCCCCGCGAGATCGGCTGGGAAGAGCTCTGCCGCACCATCGACACCGCATTCGACTGCCGGCGCGAGACGGAGCGTCTGAAGCGTTCGCCCGAAGCCTTCGAACGCATCCGGGATAACTACGCCTACCGCGAAGAGTATTTTTAACCGGTCGGCACCCGCAGAGAGGGCTCCTCGCAAGTTCGGAGCAACATTTCGGGTGTTATCGTTGATAACGCGATCGGGGCTGTCTGAATCAGACAGCCCCGATCGCGTATCGATGGGCGTTACTCCGTTTTGAAGAGGTCGATCTCGCCGCGTTCCACCTTGCCGTAGAGGGCGGCCAATTCGCCGATGACGGGCGAGATCAGGGCGATCACGTCCCCTACGGGCGACTTTTCGCCTTCGCCCTTGATGCGGTAGAGCATGGCGGCGTAGAGCGCCCGGAACGAGAGCTCGGTGTCGCTCATCTCGGCGGCCTCCTTGCCCAGCACCAGCCGCAGGCGGGGCAGCTCGGGGGCCAGCTGTGCGAAGGTGGTGCGGTAGTGGGCTCCGACGGGCAGCTCCATGAGCTGGAGGTGGAGGTTGTGCAGGTCGCCGATCAGGTGGAGGGTGTGGTCCAGGTGGCCGATCTGCTCCTTGCCCTCCTGGCGCAGCAGGTTGCCGATCTCCATGTACCAGATCAGGAAGTTGTTCTTGCCCTCCTCGGGAATGTCGCGCGGTGCGACCAGTTGCGAATAGATCGCCTCGGGGCTGAATTGCAGCGCCCGGAGCAGGTCCTCCAGCTGCCAGAGGTAGAGGATGTATTCGGCGATGTTCTCCCGCCGCTTGGTCTGTGCGATGTCCATGATCCTAACGCATGACGATCTCCGCGGAGCCGATCAGGCGGCCCTCGGCGTAGAGTTGAACGGTGTATTTTCCGGCCGTGAATCCCGAACCGTTGTAGAAGATGCCGACGTCGATGTCCTCGTTCTGGTAGTCGATGCTGCGCTGGGCCGAGTAGGAGAGGCGTTCGCCCTCGTAGTCGAAGGTCGGGGCCCCCTCGGAGGAGAGCACGTAGCCGTCCGGAGCCAGGATGCGGACGTAGACGGTCTTGTCGCCCGGTGTGGTGAGTTCGTTGGCGGCCAGCGTGAAGTCGGTCCTGAGGCGGGCGGCGTTCTTGATGCGCGTCACCTCCTTGCTCTTGGTGTTCAGCGACGTCAGGCGGATGTTGCGGGCCTTGAGCACCGAACCCTGCTTGACCATGTTGTCCAGTTCGGCCGCCTTCTCCTCGGCCAGTTCGGCCCGCTGCGAGATGGTCGAGATCTCCTTGCGGTAGCTGACGTTCTCGCTGATGAGCTGCTTGTTGAGGGTGTTGAGCGAGTCGATCTGACGCAGGTAGTTGCGCATCAGGGTCTGGAGGGTGCCCACCTCCTTCTCGTACTGCTTGATCTTGGCGTAGCTCCACGAACGCTCCTTCTTCAGGCGCTCCATCAGCGAGTCGGCCCGCTCGCGCTCCATGCCCAGGCTGGCCGAGATGGAGTCGTTGTTGATTCGGAGGTTGTCGAAGTCGTCCATCAGGTGGGAGAGGTTGTTCTGGATGGAGTCGCGGTCGACCTGCAGCAATTCGTAGTCGGCCATCTGCTGCCGGTGGATGTTGAAGTAGAGGATCGACATGGCGGCCAGAATCACCGCCAGCAGGATGATGACCACGCGGTAGCCGCGGATGGACTTGTCGGGCGACGATGCGCCGGGCTCGTCGTCGTATTCCGGATAATCGTTTCTGTAGTCTTCCATAAGATAATGTTTCTTTTCCGCAAAGATAACTATTTTATTTTACTCTCCAACGGATATTTTAACCCCTTCGTGCCGGTGATGTAGGCGCAGATCGAGCCGATGCGGATCGGCGATTCGAGCCAGAGCGGTATTTTGTTGCGGTCGTCGGAGATCCAGATGAAGAATTCGTCGCCGTCGGTGAAGGAGTACCCTTCGGAGGTGCCGATCTGGCAGGCGAACTTCAGCGTGCGGAATTTGCCCATGGTGCGGATTTTCTTCACCTCGCGGCCCACGAAGCGGTAGTTCAGGTAGCGGATGGTGTCCTCGAGGACCATTTGCAGGGTGCGCTGCTCGCCTTCGCGGAACTGGTCGGTCGAGGCCGAGCGCATGTTGAAGAAGAGCGACACGGCGTCCATGCTCTCCCGGGTCAGCGGCATGGTTTTCCGCTGTTCGGTCTCTTCGCGCTTGGTCCAGCGCGTGGATACCTGCAGCCGCTCCCAGTCGTAGTCGAAGCGGCTGCGGAAGGTGTAGCTCCCCTCGCGGACATCCGATTCGTATTCGAGGGTGCGCAGCGTGGCGGGGTCGATGCGCAGGGTGTAGGAGTCGTCCAGCGTGAAGAAGAGCCGGTAGGTGGGCAGCGTCTTGCCGTGTCCCACCACCTTGCGGACCTTTTTCCCCTCGAACTCCTCTTCGGAGGTGCGGACGGTGACCGTTGCCACCTCGGTGTTGGGGAAGAACTTGGCGCGGTAGCTGACGCTGTAGCGCAACTCTTCGCCCGGGTGGTAGAGCTGGGCGGAGGCGGCAGCGGGCGACAGCAGCAGGAGGAAGACGAGCAGTCGTTTCATGGCCTTGTTTTATTACTTAACGTTAAAATCGGTCGTCACAGTATGTTCCCGGGTCAGGAGATCTGCGAAAAATCGATCTTCTCCTCGCCCGAGTAGCGGTTCTTCAGCTCCAGCAGACCGCGGTTCCCGGGGGCGGAGAGGGTGGGGTCCGCTTGCAGGATCTCCTCGGCGGCCTCCCGGGTGCGCGTCAGGATCTGGGCATCCTGCGTGGGGTTGGCGATTTTGAGGTCAAAGGCCATGCCGCTCTGCAGCGTGCCGTTGATATCGCCCGCGCCGCGCAGCTTCAGGTCGAGCTCCGCCAGGCGGAATCCGTCGTTCGTCTCGCACATGGCGCCGAGCCGGGCGCGGGACTCGCGGGAGAGCTTCTCGCCCGACATCAGGATGCAGTAGGACTGTTCGCCGCCCCGGCCCACGCGGCCGCGCAGCTGGTGGAGCTGCGAGAGGCCGAACCGTTCGGCCGACTCGATCACCATCACCGTGGCGTTGGGAACGTCCACCCCTACCTCGATCACCGAGGTGGCTACCAGGATATGCGCCTCGCCGCTCTTGAAGCGGGCCATCGAGGCCTCCTTGTCGGCGGGCTTCATCCGCCCGTGGCACACCTCGGTGACGTATTCGGGCAGGGGAAAGTCGCGCGAGATGGCTTCGTAACCCTCGAAGAGGTTCTTGTAGTCCATCTTCTCCGACTCCTCGATCATGGGGTAGACCACGTAGACCTGACGTCCCTTCGCGATCTCGCCCCGCATGAATCCGAAGAGCTTCAGCCGGGCGGCGTCCGTATAGTGGTAGGTGCGTATGGGCTGGCGTCCGGGCGGCAGTTCGTCGATGACCGAGACGTCCAGGTCGCCGTAGAGGGTCATGGCAAGCGTGCGGGGGATGGGGGTGGCGGTCATCACCAGCATGTGGGGCGGCCGGGCGTTCTTCGTCCAGAGGCGGGCCCGCTGCTCCACGCCGAAGCGGTGCTGCTCGTCGATCACCACGAAGCCCAGGTTGCGGAACTGCACCTTGTCCTCGATCAGGGCGTGGGTGCCGATCAGCAGCTGTACTTCGCCCGAGGCGATCCCCTCCAGCGCCGCCCGGCGCTCCTTCGCCTTCGACGAGCCGGTCAGGATGGACACCCGGACCGGCAGTCCGTCGAGCATGCGGGTGACGGTGGCGAAGTGCTGGCGGGCCAGAATCTCCGTGGGTGCCATCATGCAGGCCTGGAAGCCGTTGTCGACGGCCAGCAGCATCGACATCAGCGCCACCATCGTCTTGCCGCTGCCCACGTCGCCCTGCAGCAGCCGGTTCATCTGGCAGCCCGTCACGGTGTCGCTCCGGATCTCGCGGATCACCCGTTTCTGGGCGCCCGTGAGGGGGAAGGGGACCTTCTCGTTGTAGAAATCCGTGAAGACGGGGCCCACCTTCGGAAAGAGGAATCCGTTGTTTCTGGTTACCCGTTCCGTCCGGCGCGACTGGATGCCCAGCTGCACGCCCAGCAGCTCGTCGAACTTCAGGCGGTACTGCGCCTGCCTTAGCCGTTCGGGTGACTGCGGAAAGTGGAGGTTGTAGAGCGCCTCGCGGAGCGGGACGAGCCCGTATTTCTCGCACACGGCCGGCGGCATGTAGTCGCGGATGGACTCCGCGACCAGCGGCCAGAGGTTGCAGATCACCGTGTAGAGACCTTTCGTGCCGAAGGTGCTCGAGAGCCTTTCGGTCGTGGAGTAGATGCCCTGCATGCCGCTCTCGACCTTGCGCGATAGGGCCTGCTCCATGGTCTCGATCTCGGGGTGGGCGATCGAGAGCTCGTGGCGGTAGAAGGCCGGTCGGCCGAAGATCAGGTACTCGCGGCCCACCTCGATGCGTTTCTCGATCCACTTGATGCCCTGGAACCAGACCAGCTCGGCCGAGCCCGTGGCGTCGGAGACCGAGACGGTGAAGCGGCGCTTGCGGCCGACTCCCGCATAGGCGGTTCCGGTCACGCGGGCCCGCAGTTGGATGAGGGTGCCGCTCAATTCTTCGGTGATCTCGCGGACGGAGTATATTTTCGTGCGGTCGATATATCGGTAGGGGAAATACCAGAGCATGTCGCCCGCGGTGCGAATGCCCAGCTCCTTCTCCAGCAGCCTGGCCCGCACCTCGCCGATTCCGGGAACGAACTTTATGTCGCCGTCGGGGTAGTTCATCGCGCAGCGTCAGAGGCCGGCATCCGCCGGCTCCATTTTATAGAGTTTGTCGCCCCGGCGGATGAGCGCATCGGTGCGGACGGCGCAGAGCGAGCCCTGCGCGACCTCCTCCACGGGGCTGTCGGTCAGGTGGATGGTTTCGGCGGTCTGCTCCACGACGCCGGTCGTCTCGCCCATCCAGAGCAGATGGTCGCCGCGGCGCAGCGGGGCGGCCTCGACCAGCACCTCGGCCACCGAGATCTTCTTGTAGAAATTGGTTACCTTGCCCACGTAGACCTTGCGGAAGGTGGCGGCAGATCCGTAGTGCACGGAGTGCTCGGCCGTGGGGCGTCCGGCGTAGTAGCCCTCCCAGAATCCCCGGTTGAAGACCGTGGCGAGCCGCTCCTTCAGTCCGGCGGCCAGTTCGGGGGTGTATTCGCCCGCCTCCATCGCCCGGAGGGCACGGTCGTAGCTCTCGACCACCCGCTTCACGTACTCCGCACCCCGGGCGCGCCCCTCGATCTTGAGCACCGTGACGCCTGCGTCGATGAAGCGGTCCAGAAAGTCGATCGTGCAGAGGTCCTTCGGCGAGAGCAGGTAGCGTCCGTCGGCATCCAGCTGTTCGCCCGTCTCCTTGTTCGTCAGGGTGTATTTGCGGCGGCATACCTGGCGGCAGGCGCCTCGGTTGGCCGAGCAGCCCGATTCGTGCAGGCTCAGGTAGCACTTGCCCGAGATCGCCATGCAGAGGGCGCCGTGGGCGAACATCTCGATCCGCACCGGCTCGCCCTTCGGCCCGACGATCCCCTGCTCGCGGATGGCCCGGCTGATGGCGGCGACCTGCTCCAGCGAGAGCTCGCGCGCCAGCACCACCACGTCGGCCCACTGCGAGAAGAACTTCACCGCTTCGGCGTTCGAGATGTTGCTCTGGGTGGAGATATGCACCTCCACGCCCGTGCGCCGGGCGTAGAGAATGGCAGCGAAGTCGGTCGAGATGATGGCGTCGATGCCCGCCTCGCGGGCCCGGTCGATGGTGCGGTGCACCTCCTGCAGCTCGTCGTCGTAGACGATCGTGTTGACCGTGAGGTAGGTCTTCACTCCCGCCTCGCGGGCGATGGCAACGATCCGGTCCAGATCCTCGAAGGTGAAGTTGGCCGCCGACTTGGCCCGCATGTTCAGCGTGCCGACCCCGAAATAGACCGAGTCGGCCCCGGCCGCAATGGCGGCCTGCAGCGATTCGTAGGACCCCACGGGGGCCATGATTTCGATATCCGTCCGTTTCATCGCTATTTCTTTCGGTTCATCAGCCCCTCGGCGAACGCCTTCAGCCCGGCCGTGCGGGCGGGTTCCAGGTTCAGCGTATCCAGCAGCGCCAGCGCCCGCTCGAACCGCAGCGAGATCTGCTGTTCGGTCAGCCGCGGGATCTCCAGCCGGTCGTAGACCTCCCGCACGCGGGCTATCTTCTCCTCGCGCGTGAGGACGGGGTCGGTGTGGGTCGAGCGCAGGATCTCGCGGTCGGCCTCCCCGGCGCGGCTCATGGCCGTAATCATCAGGTAGGTCTTCTTGCCCTCCAGAATGTCGCCTCCGATGGGTTTGCCCAGTCGCTCGTCGCCGTAGCTGTCCAGCAGGTCGTCCTGCAGCTGGAACGCCAGTCCCAGTTCCACGGCGAACTTGTAGAGCTTGCGGCTGTCGGCCTCCGAGGCGCCGCCCAGCTGGGCGCCGATCATGGCGGCTCCGGCCAGCAGCACCGAGGTCTTCAGCTCGATCATCCGCATGTACTCCACTACGGTCACCTTCTGCCGGTTCTCGAAGTCCATGTCGTACTGCTGACCTTCGCAGACCCCCATAGCCATCGTGTTGAACACCTTCAGGATCTGCGGCAGCAGGTGTGCGGGCGATTCGCACAGCAGACGGTAGGCCGTAATCATCATGGCGTCGCCCGAGAGGATCGCTACGTTCTCGCCCCACTTCGCCGTCACCGAGGGTTTGCCGCGGCGCACGGCCGAGTGGTCCATAATGTCGTCGTGCAGCAGCGTGAAGTTGTGGAACACCTCCACGGCGGCCGCAGCGCTCAGGGCCGATTTGCAGTCGCCCGAAAAAGCCTGGCATGCCAGCAGCAGCAGCAGCGGCCGCAGCCGTTTGCCTCCGCCGGCCAGCGAGTAGTCGATGGGGGCGTAGAGCAGCTCCGGTTCCGACGGCAGCTCCAGTTGGGCCAGGTAGTTCTCGAAAATGGAGAGTAGTTGTTCGTTCGTTTGCATGACTTACCGTTTAATTGCTCAATTATCTCCCAAAAATAGAAAAAAAGTTTGGTACGACCGAATTTTTGACTTAACTTTACATAAAAATGTGGACGGAAATCGTCGCATGACCTTTGAACCTAACAAATTGAAAAGATAATCTGAACTATGAAAAAACTGGCTATCGGCATCGATATCGGCGGCATCAACACCGCCTTCGGCCTGGTGGATGAGAATGGCGACCTGTACGCCGAATCGGTCATTTCGACCAAGAAATATCCCTATTTCGAGGACTATCCGACCTATGTGAACGATCTCTGCGAGGCGTTGCATACGATGGTCGGCAGTCTGTCGTTCGATTTCGAACTGGTGGGTATCGGCATCGGCGCCCCCAATGCCAACTACCACAAGGGAACCATTGAAAGCCCGGCCAACCTCTGGAAATACCGTCCCGAAAACGCGTCTCAGGATGAGGCGTCCCGTATCTTCCCCCTGGCGGCCGACGTGCAGGCGCAGTTCCCCGGCGTGGAGGTGTTGATGACCAACGACGCCAACGCCGCCACCATCGGCGAGATGGTCTACGGCAATGCGAAGGGCATGAGGGATTTCGTAATGATTACGCTGGGTACGGGACTCGGATCGGGATTCGTCTCTAACGGCGAGATGATCTACGGCCACGACGGCTTCGCCGGTGAGTTCGGTCACGTGATCGTCGAACGGAACGGACGCGAGTGCGGCTGCGGCCGTCGCGGCTGTCTGGAGGCCTATGTATCCGCCACGGGTATCAAGCGCACGGCCTTCGAGTTGATGGCTACCATGAACGAGCCCAGCGAACTGCGCGACATCGCCTTCTCGGACTTCGACGCTTCGATGATCTCGACCGCCGCTTCGCACGGCGACAAGGTGGCGCTGGAGGCTTTCCGCATCACGGGCGAGATGCTGGGCCGCGCCCTGGCCGATGTGGTGACCGTCACCTCGCCCGAGGCGATCTTCCTCTTCGGCGGTCTGGCTAAGGCCGGCAAATTCATCTTCGAGCCTACGCAGTGGTACATGGAGGAGAACATGATGTTCACCTTCAAGAACAAGGTGAAGCTGCTGCCGAGCGGCATCCAGGGCAAGAACGCGGCGATTCTGGGCGCTTCGGCGCTGATCTGGCAGCACATGGCTGCGGAGTGATCTTCGCACGCAGAGATCGGGGGCGGCCGAAGCCGCCCCTTTTTCGTGACGCAAAGGGGTCGTTTCCCGTTCTCGGCGGGGGTGCTCGCTATTTTTTTGCAAAAAAACGTTGAAAAATGTTGTCGGATAAAAATTTTGTATTACCTTTGTAGCCGCAATCAGCGAGGTGCGTTAGTTC